>JBGSUC010000062.1:0-109521 GCA_041736275.1 Prolixibacteraceae bacterium | reverse complement strand
ACACTTTATTACAAGTTTTCAGTCTAACCCTATTTGAAAAAGTAACTATAAATGAACTATTTATAAACGCCATCTACAAACCAATCAGTTCGGATAATACTAACCAGCTATCAATCTGGGACTTTTAACCGGACATTAGTGTTCAAATATGTATTCTAAAACAGCTTTTTATAATACTACTTTAACTCATTTAGAAAACGACTATTCGTTCATTCTTTTTTTCCGATTCGGTTCGATGCTAAAAATAAACATGACGCTTTGCGCTGACTAACTATATCAGCAGACATTTCCTGAGACATTCAGTTTACTTTTAGTTAACCGAAAACGATAATAAATAGGATGTAAAAAAAATAGAACTACTGCTCCAGAAAATCCTCCAGCGGCATGATAAACCGATCGAAAGCTTCGATATGCGGAAGATGACCAACATTGTCGAGTTCGACAAGTTTTGATCCCGGTATCGCCTGCTGCGTTTTTTTGCCCAATTCGTAATACAGTCCCATCGTCGGCTGTACTTCGGGTTTAGCCCTGTCTTTGCCTAGCGCTGTGCGATCGCGTGTTCCAATTATGAGTAGTGTCGGACATTTGATGTTTTTAAATTCATAAACGACCGGTTGGGAATAGATCATATCCGCTGTCAATGCGGCATTCCAGGCAATAAGCGGATAATCAGAATGCAGTGTCCAACCGGCTAAAAGGTTGAGCCATCTGTCGTATTCTGGCTTCCATTTATTGTCATAATAAAACCGCAGTTGATAGCTTCGATAACTTTCTGCTGTATTTTTCAATTCATTTTTATAGTTCTGGTCGACAGTTAAATACGTAGTAAGCGACATGTAATCCTCCAATCCAATCGGGTTTTCGAGTACCAGTTTTTCAGCAGTTTCCGGAAACATTAATATAAAACGGGTAGCCAGCATTCCGCCCATTGAATGTCCCAAAACAGTTACTTTGCTAACCTTCAGCTCATCCAAAAGGGCCTTTGTATTGGTTGCCAACTGGGCAAAACTGTACTGATAATGCTCGGGTTTGGTAGACTTTCCAAAGCCTATTTGGTCAGGGGCAATTACCCGAAATCCCTTTCCTGTTAATGCTTTGATGGTTTGCTCCCAATACGCGGCATTGAAGTTTTTGCCGTGTAGTAAGAGCACGTTTTTACCGTTGTAGTTGGGCGGCAAAACATCGAGATATACCATCTTCAGGCTTTGGTTCTGCGACTGAAACGTAAAGGATTTTGTACCAAAAGGATAAACCACATTGGTTAGTTCTTTATCCTGCGCTATCAGGTTATCCTGCGCAAAGCCATGCAGCGCGACAAATGCCAGCATAAACACGAATACTATCTTTTTCATTACTATCTGTTTTTGATCATTATTTCTGACTAACATCCCGCAAACAGAAAAGTTGAGACATACAGACGCAATTGTTCGTTAATCTCCTGATTAGTTTAATGTCCGAAACCTGATTAAGGATGCGAAAAACTTACAGATCGTCGAAATTTCTTCTTGAAAACATGAAAAATATCATTAGTTTTACTAGCTCTTTTTAAGAAAAATATGTACAAATCACCTTTATACGGGAAAGAATGGAACTGGCGTAACATTAAAATGGAGACGCGGGAATTAAATAGTGATTTGCGGTCGTCAAGACTGGGGAAAGGGATTTTCTGCGCTTATGCAGGATATCCCTTTTCTATTTATTAGAATTTAAAATTGAAAGAATATCGAATAAACTACTAATCAAAAAATCAAAATCATGGCCAGACAAAAGAAAATCTATCTCGACGAATCCGAAATGCCAAAACAATGGTATAACCTTGCTCCCGATCTTCCAACTCCAGCGAATCCGCCACTTGGTCCCGGCGGAATTGCTGTTACTCCGGAAATGCTTGCTCCTGTTTTTCCAATGAACCTGATTGAACAGGAAGTTTCGCAACAACGCTGGATTGATATTCCTGAAGAAGTCCGACAGATTTTATTTCAATGGAGACCAAGTCCGTTGATCCGCGCCTATGAACTGGAAGCGGCTCTGGGAACTCCTGCCAAAATCTATTATAAAAACGAAGGTGTTTCACCTGCCGGAAGTCATAAACCGAATACTGCTGTTCCTCAGGCCTGGTACAACAAACAATTCGGTATTAAAAAACTGGTCACCGAAACGGGTGCCGGACAGTGGGGTTCTGCTCTTTCTTATGCCTGTGCGCAAATTGGAGGAATTGAATGTAAAGTTTACATGGTACGTGTGAGCTTCGACCAAAAACCCTTCCGAAAAATACTGATGCAAACCTGGGGTGGCAAATGTGTCGCCAGTCCGAGTATGGATACGCAGGCTGGCCGTAATATACTGGCCGAATTTCCGGATACCCCCGGAAGTTTGGGAATTGCCATTTCAGAAGCAGTTGAAGAAGCAGTGAGCGATCCAACCGGAAAAACCCGTTATGCTTTGGGTTCGGTATTAAATCATGTTATGCTGCACCAAACCATTATCGGGCAGGAAGCTAAAAAGCAATTGGCCAAGGTTGGTATTAAAAAGCCGGATATCGTAATTGGCTGCTGCGGCGGTGGAAGTAATTTCGCCGGAATTTCTTTCCCGTTCATGTACGACAAAGTGAATGGTGCTGATATTCAAATTATCGGTGCCGAGCCATTCTCATGCCCGACATTGACCAAAGCACCCTTCATTTACGATCATGGCGACGTGGCCAAAATGACTCCGCTTTTGGCAATGAACAGCCTGGGGCACAACTTTATTCCAGCTCCGATACATGCCGGTGGTTTGCGTTACCATGGGATGGCTCCGCTCGTAAGCGCTGCTTTGCGCGATGGACTAATGGAGGCAACAGCTATTCACCAAAGTGAATGTTTTGAAGCGGGTTTGCTGTTCCTGAGAACCGAAGGAATTATTCCGGCTCCTGAAACCACCCACGCCATTGCTGCTACTATTCGCGAAGCATTGAAAGCCAAAGAAGAAGGCAAGGAAAAAGTAATTCTTTTCAATTTCAGCGGACATGGTTTAATGGACTTGGTTGGTTACGACAAGTACATGACAGGCCAATTGCACGACTATGAATATCCTGAACATGAAATTGAAGCTAACCTTGCCAAATTGGTTGGTTACCCAATGCCAAAATAGATTTCATGTCATTACATAATGAAACATGGCTGGTCCGGGAAAAGGGAGTCTCTTTAATTGAGGCTCCCTTTTCCCGGACAAACCTAACATACTCAGGCAAGGTATAAAATTTAATCTCAGTGAATCTTCTGAAGGCTTTACAATGAGAACCAGTAATTTAGTTTCACCAAAAAGATGTTATTCGGGAATACATCTTTTAACTGACTAATTGCTCTGTTAACCTTCGAACTACTATCGTTCCTCCAATTAGTACGCTCGTTACCCCAAACAAAAAACAGTTGAGATCCGGGACGATACTCCCAGCGAAAAACCAGATTTGAACGAAATTGAGTAAAGGTAAAATCCGGATTTTTCACTAAAAGGCTATTATCTGAGTGGTAAACATTATCGGCAAAATACATGTTAATCGGAGAAAACCGATCGGAATAAGCTGATGCCTGAGGATTGGTCACTTTTTTATAGGCAGAATATTTCCCGACTGAGGCAAATGGACTGCCATAATACTGAAGTGAAATTTCAGGAGTAATGTTGTAGTCTATTCTGAAAGTTGCCCCGAGTGTTTTCTGATCGAGATGAGCCAGAATATAGTTATTCTTTCCTTCGAAAACCTGAGTATCCACATATTGCAGATTATCCGTATTTTCAGAATAATTCAGGCTCAACGAAAGTTTCAGTACGTTATATGGAATAACTGTAGCAGCGGCTTCATAAAACGAATTACGGTAATTGTTATTACCTGCTGCAGCCTGGTTGGTAGTTAAACTTACAAAAAACTTTTTAGACAGATCGGTATGTGCTGATAACGAACCCTCCCAAAGTTCAGGTAACAAAAAAGATTCGCCCCCCCGAAGTAATCTCGTATCAAGTGATTCATTAAGGTAATGAACGGATGGCGCAATACCCCACCGGTTCAGAAATTCGAAACTTGAGGTAAAAAACAAACCCGAATTCAGGTAATTCATACCATAATCCCATCGGTTGCTTTGATGAAGACCAACAGAATAAGTCCTGAAAATGGAAACCGGCTTGTTGACAAAGTACGATAATTCCGTTTCCTGCTCAACCAAATCAGCCATTTGCATATAACCCAGGTCGTTCAAATCAAGTCCGGGCGATTTCCAGTTAATTTCAGTGGAATATCGCCATAAGCCTTTGCTTCCTTTTCCGATTTTCAGTTGTCCTCCCTGTCCTGACAGCCTGGTCAGGTTTGGGTCAAATTTCACATGTCCGGCATCAGGTCGCTGATAGTAGCGTGCAGAAGCCCTTTGCAGAATTCCAATAGCATTGGTGCTTCCATCAATCGAACTGCCGATGAATTTGGCATCCAGAAAAAATTCCTTTTCGTTCCACTGATGTAAAAAATCAATTCCTCCCGAAAATGCATTCTTATTCAAAAAATCGAGATACGGATCGTTAATAAACCGGTTGGTTGCAGTTACGATACCACCTAATACTGTATTTCCTTCGTTAAAATCCTGCTGAACCCGGGCAACGGTATAACTTGTAAGAGGTTCAACTCTAAGGTCCTTTGTTTTTCCTCCTGAATTTATTTGTGCATTTTCGTTTGCAGTTAAGCTATGCAAAACTCCAACAGCAAAACCGTCAGGAGTTTTTCCGCTAATTTTAACGGCACTTAAAATCGAAGTGTTATCCGGATATTTCATATACTCATTCTCTGCCAATTCCGGAGTATAAACTGGCGTATGCCCTATCCTTCTAGTGTAAAACAGACTTGCATCACCCAATTCAAATTTAAATATGTTCTTTCCTTCAAGAAAAAATGGACGTTTTTCTTCGTAAAAAGTCTCAAAAGCGGTAAGATTCATTACTGAAGGGTCGGATTCAACCTGCCCAAAATCGGGATTCACTGTTAAGTCAGCCGTAAAATTGCTTGAAAGTCCAATCTTGGCATCCAAACCAATATTCCCCATCCACGATCTGCCATTATTTGCAAAGGGATTTTGAGGCGCCTTTTCAAACGTTTTTAACTTACCCAAAGCATATGGCATAATTTCAATCCGCTGAGATTTAGGAATGCCCTTAATGCCCTTCAATTCACCAAACGCGTAGAGCATCCCGGGTCCGGTAAGCGATTGGATCTCCCAGTCACTTTCTTCCGACAGCCGGTCGATCCACCGCCATACATGCATTCCCCAAACCTGCTCATCGGCCTTGCTGTATCTAAGCTGACTCAATGGAATTTCATATTCGGCAACCCAGGCCGAATCTTCCAAACCTGTTTTGACATACCAAACCGCATTCCAGTTCATGTCCCATGAAAACGGATTCGTAAGTATCAGATCAACTTTTTGCCCTGCAGCCGTTACTGAAAACTCAAATCCGGTGCGATGATCATGATAACTGTCGAATGTCACCCCTGCCGCATCGCCAATTACTTCATCTCTTCTTCCTGCCTTCCGCGATATTTTGGAGGGTTCTTTATCGAACGAGCGTATAGCAACATACAGACTTTTGTCGTCATACAAAATCTTAAATTGCGTTTCCTGACTTGGTCTGGCACCTTCTTTCGGAATCCATTGGGTAAAATCGCCGCCCCACTCACCTGTTTTCCAGCAGGCATCGTTTAAAATTCCGTCTATTGTTGGTTTTTCGGTAGTTAATCTTGTTGTATTGTAACTGACTAAAGGTTTGGGGACCTGGTTATCTATAGTGTCTTTGCTGTTATTTGTATGTGCGTATACAATTGAGAAAAAGAAAAATGAAGCAAGAATGCTTAAAATGGCTTTTAGGTTCATAGGTTAAGTTTTGGGTACTTCAAATATTGCTGAAATATTTTAGTTCAGCAAGCTATTTAAGATGTGATTATCAGTAAATACTACACAGACAATTCATCCCGCCTATTAACCCTATTCCTGACTGTAAAAAATACAGCATGATTGTGGTTGGTACATTATTAATCTGGTCAGTAAAACAGATTCGGAATCAAAACTCAATCTTTATAGAATGTATTTCAAGATAAATATGCGTCGGTTTTTTTAGATCAGAATTAGCAAAAATTTATTCTTCCCGCTTAGCGCGTTTCATCGGTTTTGGAGGAGTAATTACAATTTCATAGCGGCATTCCGGACATATGTAGGCTTCGCATCCGGTGCATGCAAAACAGTTACTGCACGACTTGGGTAACTGTGTTTTATCCCACGATTTGCCACAGTGCGAGCATAAAATAATGTTGTTTTGCTCTGTCATAAATCATACTGCTTTATCGGGAAATAACTTTAATGAGTTTGACCAATCCGAAAAGTACAACCTGGGTAAAAATAATTGTTGCTCCGGAAGGTATATCCGCAAAATAGGAAATCAGCAATCCAATAAAGGATGCCAGAAAGGCAAAGCCTACGGAATAAAACATCATTCGGCCAAATTCGCGGGTAAGAACATTTGCAGTTGCCTGAGGAATGGTAAGCAATGATAAAATCAAAATTATTCCTACAACCCTGATATTCAAAACAATGGTCAATGAAATAAGGATCATCAGCAAATAATTGAACAGATTTACCGGCAATTCGGATGTTTTTGCAAAATCTTCGTCAAAGGCAATGTAAAGTATCGTTCGGTAGAATAAGGTAAAAAAAAGAATAATAAGGATCGAAAGTGCCAGCATTAACCAGATTTCTCCGGTTGAAACGGTGAGAATACTTCCGAACAAATAACTCATCAGGTTGGGAGCATAACCCGGGGTCATGTAAACGAAAATGATACCAATGGCCATGCCAAGCGACCACCAAATGGCTATTGACGAGTCTTCGCGTACCTTTCCTTTGCTGCTGAACAGTTGAATTCCCATTCCGGAGAGAATGGCAAATATGGCGGCACCAAAAAGGGGATTAATACCCAGATAATAACCCATGCCAATTCCACCGAACGAAGCGTGGGTTATTCCGCCGCTAATAAATACGATTCGCCGCGAAACGATATATGTACCTATAATTCCGCATGAAATAGCTGCAAGCAATGATGCCAGAAAAGCATTCAAGAAAAAGTCGTATGAAAACAGCTCAATGATTGTGTCCATGATGGTTTTGTTCGCCGTGTAATTTCAGAACGGTATGTGGGATATTTCCATGTGTAATAATCTGCAACGGGCAATTGTACGATGTGAGTTGCTCTTCGCTGATAATATTGCTCGGATGATAATGTAAACCACGGTTCACACATGCAATGGTTTTTACAAAAAACGAGATAGTTCCCACATCGTGAGAAATCAGCAATATGGCCATTTGTTCGTTTAATTCCTTGAGCTTCAAGTACAATTCACCCTCAAAATTATTATCAACATAAGTGCTTGGTTCGTCCAAAACCAAAAGTTCAGGGTTACTCATCAACGCACGGCATAAAAATACCCGCTGCATCTGTCCGCCTGAAAGTTCTCCGATCGACTTGTTTCTCAGAGCTATAATTCCCATTTCGGTAAGCAACGATTCTGCTTTCTCCTTCTCTCCTGTGTTCTTGTGAAATGATGAAAATAGCGCCGAATTTGATTTACCTGAACGAACAACATCCATTACTGAAATCGGGAACCTTTTGTCGATTTGGTTTACCTGGGGCAGATATCCAATATTGGTTTTGCTGATATGAAGAATCATCTCTCCTGAAATCGGTTTTATCAATCCCAGTATGGTTTTTATCAGTGTTGTTTTACCTCCGCCGTTTGGTCCGATTACGCCAATAAAATCACCTGAAAATACATCCATCGAAACATTTTCAAGAACGATGTTATTGTCATATCCCGACGAAAGATTTTTTATTTCAAGCAGTTTCTTCATTTTTGAGCTGCTATTTTTTTAGTTATCTCCAAAATCTGTTTCTCCCAATTGTATTCCAACGGATCAATGGATATGACTTCTCCATTGATTTCTCTTGATAATTGCAAGGCATTTTCCGAATCGAACTCCTTTTGAATGAAGACAATTCGTATATTATTCGCACGGGCAAAATCAACAATTTCTTTCATGTGTTTGGGCGAAGGTTCTTTGCCATCCAGTTCGAGTGGTATTTGTTTTAAGTTGAACTGGCGCGCATAATAACTCATCGTTGGGTGGAAAATAAGAATATTCCTGTTTTGTAACGAAGCAAGTTGCTGCTCTATTTGTAACGTAATAGAATCAATCTTAGACAAAAAACGATCGTAATTATCTTCGAAAGCTTCGGCTTGCATCGGGAAACTGATCTTCAAGGCATTCAGTGTGTTCTTTGCAATTATCTTAACTTCAGCAGGCGCGAGCCAAACATGAGGATCCAAGCCTCCCAAATGTTCGTGATCGTGTTCTTCCTCATGTGTTTCACCTCCGGAAATTGGCTCAATTCCTTCCGAACAGTTCACAATCGTCAAATCTTTATTGATTTCTTTAAATTTTTCTTTCCAGGCATCCTCAAAAGTCAGTAACCCGATTTGCAGCCATGCTTTAGATTTTGCCAGACTCTTCATTTGCGAAGGCAGAACCGTATAGTTGTGCGGACTGGAACCGGGAGGAACTAAAACATTTACCTCAACCAGTGTTCCGGCAATCTGATCAATAAAATATTTTTGTGGTAAAATGCTTACAGTTATTGTATTCGTATTTTCTTTCTGCTTTGGCTGACAGGCAAATAGAATAACTAAAAGCAGATAAATGTATTTCTTCATATTTTAAAAGTGTATTCTGAAGCGATTAGAACATTCCGAAACAAAGATAGTTCGATTTTCGAATCATTTCTTCTTTTCTTTCTTTGGAGGAACAGGATCGTAGCCATGTGTTCCCCATGGATGACATTTTGAAATTCTTTTGGTCCCTAGCCAAAATCCCTTAAAAGGGCCATGAATTTTAATGGCATCAATGGCATATTGCGAACAAGTTGGTTCGTGTCTGCATGAAGGTGAGGTAAGAGGCGATATGGCATATTTATAGAAATATACAGGCACCATCAATATCCATCCTATAACCCGTAATATGAATCTGAAAATTTGTTTCATTCGATCAAAGCTACAACTTTTTATTCAAGTCTTCCGGCAATGATCATTCCTGACTTGCCTGACTTTGTATTTATTGGGATTATACTATTATTTATTGAATCTGGTGTTTTCAAGTTGGGCCCTTAACGGGGGATTCACTCTGATTCTTTTTGCCGAAATAATTTTCATGAAAGGCAACGATTCCTGCCAGAAAGGGATTTTTGCAAGTGAAAATTGAAGAAGCCATTTGTACAATTCATCATTATCAAACTGTTTACTGATGTCGTGTCCCTGATTGATTAACCGTGTGAATCTGATATTTTGGTTTTTCTTTTCCAGAGCTTTTACCATCACTTCCGATCTGCTAATGGGGATTTGCCGGTCGGCTGTTCCGTGGAAAACCCAGGTTGGTATTTTGCTTAGTTGGTCAACCCATTTTAAATTGGCTCCACCGCACATGGGAGAAATGGCGGCAAATCGCTCTGGCATCCGGGCAGCAATTTCCCAGGTACCAAATCCACCCATACTCATTCCAATTAAATATACACGCGAATCGTCAACCCGTAGTTTGGCAACAACCTCGTCGAAAACAGGATTAAACCAATCTTCGGATGCCCAATTTTTGCCCCAGGGACATTGGGGCGATACAACAATAAAATCCATCTCTTTCCCCTTTGAGATGTAATAAGGTAACCCGTAACGTTTTAAACTTTGCAAATTCTTACCACTTGCGTGCCGGCCATGCAGATAAAAAATAATTGGCCATTTTTTATTCGGATCTTTATTGTAGTCTTTGGGAACGTCCAGTATATAGTTGTATTTCACTTTTTTAAGAGCACCATTTGCCCTTAGTTGATGCACCGGAAGGCAAAATAAAATGCTGAGAAAAAAGCTGAGAAAAATATATCTGTTTAATCTTTTCAATCTTCCTGTTTTTATTGTTTCGATGGCGAAGCTAGATAATTTGAAGTTAAAGAAATAAGACATTAACAATTATTTATAAAAACGAAGGAAGGGAAGAACAATTGCGTTTATGTTGTCTTCCCTTCCTGCTTATGAAAATATATCCTATTGATAATATTATCAGCTAAATTGCATTTATTTATTTTTCCAGTTCTTTATAAACCAAGGCACTTGCTCCAACAATTGCAGCGTCGCCAGGCTTTAATTCCGAAGGCAGGATTTTAATTTTATTTCTGAAAACCGGAAGTAAATAATGCTCCATACTTTCTTTGGTTGGTTTGAAGATATAATCTCCGGCAGCAGTTGGTCCCCCGAAAAGAAAAATAGCTTCAGGACTAAGGTGATGAACCGTGTCGGCAAGACTCATTCCCAGCCATTTGCCTGTAAGTTCAAAAACCTCGTTAGCCACCATGTCACCTTTTTCCGCAGCATCAAAAATCATTTTCGAATCCAGTTCGTCGAAGGATTTATTGGCAAGCAAACTATCTGTGGCATTGTATTTTACCATTAGTTCAAAAGCTGTACGTTTCATTCCTGGCGCCGAGCAATAGGCTTCCATGTGTCCCAGCGAACCACATCCGCAAAGTCTGCCATCAGGAATAAGGGTAGTATGTCCGCATTCTCCGGCAAAACCATCGTTGCCGTATACAAGATCGCCGTTAACCACAATCCCGGTACCAACTCCGGTACCAAGAGTGAACATGACAAAATTTCTCATCCCCTTAGCTCCACCATATATCATTTCTCCAATTGCAGCTGCATTAGCGTCATTGGTCATGGCAATAGCTTTCATCTCCGGAAATTTAAGTTTCAGGAGTTTAACCAGATGAACAACACCTCTGAATGAAAGATTCGCGGCATATTCAATTGTTCCTGTATAATAGTTTCCGTTTGGAGCACCAATTCCAATTCCCTGTATCTCAATTTCCGGATTCATGAGTTTTACTGAATGAATCAGTTCCCTGATCGCGATAGATAAATCGTCGATATATCGGTCGACATCACCATGCGAAGGAGTAACAATGTTACCTTTCACCATTACATTTCCCAAATCATCTACAACTCCAATCGCGGTATTTGTACCACCAATATCGACACCTATTGCTACTTTTTTCATTTTGTTTGTGATTATATATTGATTAACGAATTTTACTTCCTTTTAGTGCAAAAAATGTGATGTACCCGTAACATATTATTGGGATAATTAATGCAGACCTCGCCGTTGCATTGTCTGTTATAAAACCCATTAATAGTGGAACAACAGCTCCGCCAAAAATTAAAGTATTTATTATTCCTGAAGCAAGAGGCATTTCCGAAGGATTCAAGTCGTTTACTCCAAGCGAGAAAATATTAGGAAACATGATGGAGTTAAAAAATCCAATGGATAATAATCCCCACATCCCAATATTAGCCGGCAAAACAAGAGCAGATGCAACAAGTAACATATTGACTGTTCCAAAAATTCCTAATGCAATGTTTGCTTTTCCTTTGCCCAGCAAAAGTAAAAAGAAATTGGCAATTGCAATTGCTAAAAATATAACTCCGTTAATAATCTGAGAATCAAAAACAAAATGACCATCAATGATATTTGCTGATGTGATAAACCATCCAACGAAGAATGCAAAAATCATCACAAAAGCTGAATATTGGTATTTTTTTGAAGTTGAAAGTGTGCTAAGAGATATTGAACCAAAAAAACGTCCAACCATACCTCCGCCCCAATAAATTGCAGAAAGTTTCACTGCCACATCGGTAGCAAAGCCACTGTCTTTTAAATAGGGTGCAATCTGAGATGCGGTTCCTACTTCGGCACCAACATAACAGAAAATACCTAAAGCGCCAAGCCAAACCTGTGGCTTTTTAAATACTGAAGTTGATGAAATCGTGTCATCACCAAGAATGACAGGCAGTTTAATAAATACAATGGCAATAGCTATCAGGAGAACAATTGTCCCAATAATAATGAATGGCATTTGAACATATTTGGCGGCTTCAACAGGCGAAGCACCACCTTCGATTGCCAGTACTGCCGGTGCGAGTACCAATATTCCGGCCAGAAAGGGAGCAATCGTTGTTGCCACACCATTCAAGGCCTGAGTCAGGTTCAAACGAGCCGGTGCGGTATCTTGCGGGCCGAGCGCCACAACATAAGGATTGGCTGCAGTCTGAAGAAATACGACCCCGGAAGCCATTACAAAAACCGCCAAAAGAAACAATGGATAAGAAAGTGCCGATACCGCCGGGAAAAACATGTAACTCCCCAATGCAACCAGCAACAACCCAGTGATAACACCATTTTTATACCCGATTTTTTTTATGATATACCCACATAAAAAGCTAAAGACTGCATAAGCAATAAAAAAGGAAAAATTTACAAGTTGTGCTTCAAAATTAGAAAGGTCAAATGCCAGTTGGACTTGATCTTTCATCGCGATGTTGAAATTTGTAACGAATCCAAAGATGAAGAAAATGGATGCCATGAAAGACATTCCAATCTTTAGATTACTGGAGGATTGCTGTGTCATAATTCGTTTGTTAGTTTAAGTTTATAGAGAAAAAGTTCAGGTTTAAGAAACCGAACAAAAATAAAAATTTAATCCAGTTCATATTTGAACCAGTTAAAAATCACCTATTAAAAGTCGATTTGTCCATATAAAATTATAGATATTCCAAAAAAAACAACGGGACATCCTGTCAATAAATTGACAAGAAGTCCCGCTCAATAAAAAGAAAAAAGAATAACTATTTTCGACTTACTTTTACTTTTTTTGTAGGATCCTGATTCGAATTCCGATTTTCTACTTCACTTATTACATTGGCAGCAATTTCTGCGAAAGCTTTTCCGATCACTGAATTTTCATCAAATGCTACCGGATTTCCTGAATCTCCTCCTTCACGGATTCCCTGAACAATTGGAATCTGTCCAAGCAGCGGCAACCCAATTTCTTCAGCCAGTTTCACACCACCATTTTTACCGAAAATATAATATCTGTTATCCGGAAGTTCTTCCGGGGTAAACCATGACATGTTTTCGATCAATCCGAGAACCGGCACATCAACTCCTTTTCCTTTGAACATGTTAACTCCACGGATTACATCGGCTAATGCAACATCCTGAGGTGTTGTAACAATGATAGCTCCCGTTACAGGAACTGTTTGTACCAGGGTGAGATGAATGTCACTTGTTCCCGGCGGAAGATCAAAAAGCAAATAATCCAATGTTCCCCAGTTTCCATCTGTAATCAGCTGTCCGAGTGCCTTTGAGGCCATTGGGCCACGCCATACAACAGCATCTTCAAGTCCAACAAAGAACCCAACCGATAAAAAATTGACTCCAAACTTACTGATGGGTTGAATACGTTCTTTGCCATCTACACGAACACCTGACGGCTTAATATCCTCTGCCCCAAACATCTTAGGAATTGATGGTCCAAAAATATCGGCATCAATCAGTCCAACTTTAGCGCCGGTTTTTGCAAGCGCAATGGCCAGATTAACAGCAACGGTTGATTTACCTACTCCCCCTTTTCCTGATGCAACAGCTATCAGGTTTTTTACTCCGGGTAAAACCGGGCGCTCCATCTGGTGAATAGCTTTGGCTGTAATGTTGCCTTTAATTTCAACTTCCGGACCGACATAAGTAAGAATGGCTTCTTCGCATGCGGCAATTACTGCTGCCATATTAGGGTCGTCCGATCGCTGAAAAACCAACGAAAAAGTTACTTTCTTACCGGCAACACGGATTTCCTGTGCCATATCAAGCGAAACTACATCCTGCGTGCTTCCGGGGAAATTTACATTCCTGAGGGCATCAGTAATATTTTTTGGAACAATTAATTTGCGTGGAATCTCTGTCATTGTATAAAATTATTTTCTGTTCAGAATATTGGTATTTTAGAGTAAGGACCTTGGTTGGCGAGTTCATGAATTAATGCAAACTATGGCCTTTGTGTGTCTAAACTTCGGATCAATAACAAACTAATCCATTTCAAGTTCAGTCAGTGGATTCCAAAAATGTTTTTCAAAGTTAATTATCTGGTCGTCTATCACCTCAACTCCTTCTGCCTCCAGAAATTCCTTCATGGCATTCGGCGTTCCAAAATGATGTTTGCCTGTAAGCAATCCGTTACGATTAACTACGCGGTGAGCTGGCACGTATTTTTCCTGAATATGTGCGTTATTCATTGCCCAACCAACCATTCGCGACGATTGTGCTGATCCAAGATAAGCAGCAATTGCGCCATAGCTGGTTACTTTGCCCACCGGAATCTGCCTGACTACATTGTACACTTTATCATAAAAATCAGTCATCGGTTTTGTTTCAAGTTCGAAATATCAGGTTACTGATCGTAATATAAAACTGAATACTTTTCCATTCTCCTGTCTGCCGGCACCTCTTTTATTCTTTCGCATCACGCCCAAAACTCCGGTACGGATCTTTTTCAATTTCAACTTCCGGCTCTCTCAGTGGTTCCTGATGACTGAGTTTAAATGCAAGATATTTAATGGTCAGTCCCCGATCGAGCCACTGTTTTTCGTAGAAAGTCTGAATTGAAAGCACTTCGTCGAGCAGTTCCGAATGATATAAATCATCGGTTTTCCGGATCAACTCAAACTTATTTTCAGCAACCATCGCATCGGTGTACTGATACATAAAATTACTATCCGATTTCAGGTGAATAATTCCGTTCGGAACCATAATCTGCCGGTAATTTGAAATAAAATTGGTTGCTGTCATTCGTTTCCTTGTCCTTTTCATTTGCGGATCAGGAAATGTAAGCCAGATTTCAGCTACTTCATTTTCAGCAAAAAACATTCGGATGTTCTCGATATTAGTACGCAAAAAGCCGACATTTTTTAATCCCTGTTCTTTGGCCTGAGTAGCACCCTTCCACATTCGTGAGCCCTTAATGTCGAGCCCTACAAAATTAAATTCAGGATAATGTTTGGCCAGTTTCACAGAGTATTCACCTTTCCCGCATCCCAATTCAAGAATCAGAGGGTTATTATTCCCGAAAAAGGTCTCACTCCATTTTCCTTTGTATTGAAATCCATTTTCCTGAACATGTTTGTATGTAACCTGAACGACATGCTCATAAGTTGCCAGATCAGCAAATTTTGATAATTTATTCTTCCCCACTTTTTTGTCTTTTTGTGCCGTATCGAAGCATTCGTATTTCTGGCAAAGGATTTATTAATTAAGCTATTTTACTTTTGTTGCGATCTCAGTTCGCTTTTTCAATGCGGATACCAACATCCCGGATTCCAGACAGCACATTGTCACGCATTCCCTGTTTAATCATGAACCTGTAATCTCCCTTGCGAGGAAAATAAACACTGCTTTTATAAAGTATCCGGTTATCGTGTAATCCGCCAATTCCGCTGCCTTTCCAGCGGCCAGACGGATCGGCCAGAGTAAACTCAACAGTATCGGTGAGTAACTTTCCATCCGGAGAACCGACAGTTAGAAACAGGTAAATATTGCTGTACGGATAAGTTCCTTTATTACGGATGTTTATGTATAAATTATTATTGCTGATGGTGTCGCTTAGTTTCACGTCAAAAACCACGACTGAATCTTTATTCCATCCATTGCTATCCAGTTCATAATACGATTCAAAAACTCGCTTCCTGTCGCACGAAACTACGCCAACGAAGATTGAAAGTATCAGAACCGATGTAAAAAATTGTTTCATTGAAAAATTGTATTGGTTTTAAAGCCAGATAGCTGGGGCAAAGTTGAAAACCTGACACCAGTCATTCTAACTTATATTTATGCTTTGGGTTTGAACTTTTTGCGGCGGTTATTTCCGCGCTTTTTATTTCCTGTACGTTTTGGCTCATCAAACCGCGTCAATGAATCGTTATTGGAACCGGCTTCAAAACCAATTTTTTCAACAACCGGTTTAATATCAAAATCCTGAAGCAGACGAGCTACCTTTTTCCCCGACTTATTAATCCGGATAATTTCTTTAACCCGATCGACAGATATGGCAATAAAGGTTCCAGAATAATCGCCAACCTGTGAATACCAAAACAGTCGTTTAAAAATATCAGATTTTTGAAATTGGTAAACTCCATTTTCTGTTTCGAGCTGGATATTGGCTGGTGGAAAATCTTTCTGAGCATCGAGGTAAGTGTCTACTTCAAAATTGAGGCAACATTTTAACTTTCCGCATTGTCCTGCAAGTTTTTGAGGATTCAGCGAAATATCCTGAAAACGGGCAGAATTGGTATTAACCGATACAAAGTTACTAATCCAGGATGCACAGCAGATTTCGCGTCCGCAAGGTCCAATTCCTCCAATTCGTCCGGCTTCCTGGCGCGAACCAATCTGTTTCATTTCGATTCTTATCCTGAACGTATCTGCCAGTACTTTAATCAGCTGACGGAAGTCAACCCTGTCGTCAGCAAGATAATAGAATATGGCTTTTGTTTTGTCGCCCTGATATTCGACATCACCAATCTTCATGTTTAACTTAAGATCGTTGGCAATCTGGCGCGAACGTATCATGGTTTGATGTTCGAGAGCTATAGCTTCTTTCCATTTGTCAATATCAGCCTGTTTTGCTTTTCGGTATATTTTCCGGATATCGCCATTAATCATGGTGACTTTATGCTTTTTCATCTGTTCGGGCACCAAATCTCCGGTAACAGTAACAATACCAATATCGTGTCCCGGATTGGCTTCAACAGCAACTATATCTCCCTCGTTTAATTTCAGGTTATTTACATTCCGAAAAAAATCTTTACGTGTATTTTTGAACCGAACTTCAACCAGATCCGTTGGACTGGCAATATTAATTACATCACTGAGCCAATCATATACATGGAGTTTCGAACAAGTACCTCCATGTCCGTTGCAGCAACCGCGATCAACCAAATTCAGATCATCCATAATAATATATTTTGTCTCCTGAAATATTTAGGATATAACGTTCAGTACTGATGCAAAAATAGTTATAAAACCCGATAAAAAAACCGCCTTGTGTCTTCTGATTGAGCCGCATTGTTATTCTCCCCAATTAACGGGCGCTACTTTCTAATCAGTTTGGTAATCTTAAAGGCAATATCAGTAAACATAATTCTTGGATTTCCGTTCATTCCAATATGAGCAAAAGCAGTTTCAAACACTTCTGTCAGTTCAATGATGTTCCGTTCGTTAATGAAAGGCGAAAACCGTTTCGAAAACTCTTCTTCCGGATCACTCATGAACGTTAATTCACTATTTTTCAGGTTATAAATAAAATTTTCGCGAAGGATCATAAGAAAATAGTTCAGCAAACTTTTCTGTTTTTCACGGCCAATTCCGGCAACCTGATCGACCCATTTAAACAGATCTCCAAATTTACGTCCGTAAGAAAAGCGCATCAATTCTTTAAATCGTTCAAGGTTGAAGAGTGTTTGTTCGTCGGGCTGAAGCAGTTCAAGGGTTTTGCCGTAATTCCCTTTGGCAAGATGCACTACATTCCGTATATCGCAACCTTCTGCTTCGGGCAGTTCCATAATCGCTTTTTCAAGCGAAGCTGATTCAATTGGCGGAATTGCAATAAGCTGGCATCTGGAACGAATCGTACCAATAATGTCTTCTTCGTTTTCGGTAATCAGTACAAAAAGGGTTTTAACCGGTGGCTCTTCGATCATCTTAAGGAGTTTGTTGGCACAGGCAACATGCATTTTCTCCGGAAGCCAGATAATCATAACCTTGTATTCCGATTCGTATGATTTAAGATTGAGTTTACGGATAATTTCTTCACTCTGATGCGAATAAATTAAACCCTGCGTATTTTCGACACCAATCATTTCGAACCATTGATCGACATTAAAATACGGGTTTTGCCCGATCATCAAACGCCATTCTTCCAGAAAATTATCGCTTACTGGCTTATCAAATTTCTTTGTTTTTATAACCGGAAACACAAAATGAAGATCAGGATGGATCAACTTTCTGTATTTTTTACATGACGGACATTCGCCGCATGAGTCATCAGTCTTTCGGTTGGTACATGCTACATACTGGGCATAGGCAATTGCCAATGCCAGCTTGCCGGTTCCCGGAGGTCCTGCAAACAGCTGGGCATGGCTTACTCTTTCTTCATTAACCGACTGAATTAGTCGTTGCTTTACAGCACTTTGTCCAATAACTTCTTTAAAAAACATAAAGGATCAATTGAGGAGTGTCAAAAATAACAATTCCTGAAGCGAAAACCAGTTTTACAAGGAATTTAGATTTCAACAATCTTATCAAATCTAATTTTTAAAACACATTTGTATACCGATTGCTTTTTGTTTCAACATTCAAACTAGTTTACCCAAACATTAAATTCGGGAAACCAAAAGGAGACTAGAATTAATCCCACTGATTAATTCTTTATATTTGGAGTGGATTTTTGTAACTCTAAAAAACAAACATATGCAAACTATTGAAACCTACGATTTCGCAGGCAAAAAAGCACTTATCCGTGTTGACTTTAACGTGCCACTCGACGAAAATTTTGTAATTACTGATGATACCCGCATGCGTGCAGCGGTACAGACCATCAATAAAGTTATTGAAAAAGGTGGATCACCAATTATTATGTCACATTTCGGTCGTCCGAAAGCCGGACCTGAAGCAAAATACTCGATGTGCCATCTTGTAAGACATTTAAGTGAACTTTTGGGTTGTGAAGTAAAAATGGCTCCTGATTGTATTGGAGCAGAAGTTCAGGCCATGTCAAAGGCTTTAAAGCCGGGTGAAGTAATGTTACTTGAAAACCTTCGCTTTCACAAAGAAGAAGAAAAAGGTGATGAAGGTTTTGCAGAACAACTGGCTGCCAATGGCGATTGCTGGATTAATGATGCATTCGGAACTGCTCATCGTGCTCATGCCTCTACAGCAGTAATTGCTAAATTTTTCCCTAACGATAAAATGTTTGGTTACCTGATCGAAAGTGAAGTGGCCAGTCTGGATAAAGTATTGAAAAACCCACAGCGTCCGTTGACTGCGATCATGGGTGGAGCAAAAGTATCTTCAAAAATTACGATCATCGAAAATCTGCTTGACAAAGTTGATAACCTGATTTTAGGTGGCGGAATGACTTATACTTTTGTAAAAGCACACGGTGGAGAAGTTGGAAATTCAATCTGCGAATTGGAATACCTGGAAACTGCATTGTCAATTGAGAAAAAAGCTGCTGAAAAAGGTGTTAAAATCTATATGGCAACTGACGTTGTTGCTGCAGATGCGTTTAGCCCCGATGCCAATACAAAAATTATTGAATCCAATGCTATTCCAGAAGGATGGCAGGGATTGGATGCTGGCCCAAACAGCATTGCAATGTTTAAGGATGTAATTGAAAATTCAGGAACAATTCTTTGGAACGGTCCTGTTGGCGTTTTCGAAATGGAAAAATTTGCAGTTGGATCCATCGCAGTTGGCGAAGCCATTGTAAAAGCTACTTCAAAAGGAGCTTTCTCGTTAGTTGGTGGTGGTGATTCTGTATCATGTGTAAATCAATTCGGTTTTGCTGATGGAGTTTCGTACATATCAACTGCTGGCGGTGCATTGCTAGAATATCTGGAAGGACAGGTTCTTCCAGGAGTTGCAGCAGTAAGAGGCGAATAAGAAAGGTTATTCTTTTACAGCATATTGAAAACCCGTGGCAAATGCTTCGGGTTTTTTTTATTATATTGAGCTCTGATTAAAAATAAAAAGTCCGGACAAAAAAAACATTGTGTCGTAAAATGAAAAAATCACAAGCCACCATTGAAAATTTCAAAACACTGAATTGCGCCCAATCGGTGCTTTTGAGTTTTGCCAACGATATAAACTTAGATGAAAATGTTGCACTAAGGATTGCATTGGGATTTGGAGGAGGAATGGCAATAGCAGAAACATGCGGAGCAGTTACGGGTGCCTATATGGTTTTAGGAATGAAAGCTGAAACTGAAGATAAAACTTTTCAGGAAATAAAATCTGAAACGAAAGCAGCTGTTCGTAAATTTAATGAGATTTTTATAGCCAAAAATGGTTCGCTAAAATGTAAAAAGTTACTGGGAGTTAATATTTCAACTCCTGAAGGAGCTGCCGAAGCCAATGAAAAGAATCTGTTTAACACCGTTTGTACGGAACTTGTTGCTTCGGCATCAGATATTCTGGAAGAGAATTTTTAAACTTCTTCTATCACATTAAATATTTAAACCATAAATACTTTAAACTATGAAATGTAATGTTGGACCTATTGATCGTATAATTCGTATTGTAATCGGCTTGGTTGTCGCCGTAGTTGGAGTTATTTATTCAAGCTACTGGGGAGTTGTCGGAATAGGCATTATGGCTACCGGTGTTTTTGGTTACTGCGCAATTTATTCGATTTTGAATATTCGTACGACTAAGAAAAGCTTAGAGGAATAGTTCTTCCTTTAATGAAACGAAAAAGAGGCTGTCAATAATTGACAGCCTCTTTTCATTTAATATTAAATCCGCTTAGTTAAAAACATAACGGATTCCCAACTGAAGTTGCCAGCCGTTTGATTGATTATTATAAACACTGTATGAATTATTTAGCAATAGTTTTACACCATCAACAGTAGTGTAATCGAATTAACAGGTGTATTTGAAGATTATGCTTCTACAAAAATTAATGACAAATGAGTTCTTAAATGCTTCCCCCAAAAGATATCCTGAGATTTTAGTCAGTATGATTTATATCGTGTAAAGAGTTGCCGAAAGCTTCAGGCTTCAGGTGAACTACGATTATTTTCATCATTAGTGCAATAAACGGTACTCCAAAATGAGTTTACAATCACTTTTCACGGTTATTTGCTAACAGTCGAAGTCTTAATAAGCTGTTGATAACAATTAGAAAACTAAATGAATAATCATTTTATTAATCAAATAAATACACTAAGCGAAGAACATAAAATATTGTTTTGCACTAATTAAGAACAACAACTCCTATAGTCTTTTTATTAATTTTCATAATTCAGAACTAATGAAATTAAGACATATACAAAATACACATCGTCCAAAAACCCCAATAAACAAAGGATAAAATTAAAATTTGACCAATTTATTAATGATTTATTATCATTTATTTCTTCTAATCTTAATGAAGTCAGGTTTACTTTGCACAAGAATTTCAAATTGAGAATCTGTCTGATTCATTATTCAATGGTTAATAAACATTAATCAAAATTTATCCCTTTTATACAACAGTACATTAACTTGCAATTAAAATCAAATCCTATTTTTAATATGTCATTTCTATGAAAACAAAACTCTTAAAATTTACTATTTATGATTAAAAAAATCAGGTTTTTATTAGTAGCGCTCATTGTTTTATCAGCTACTATTATGCAAGCACAGGTAACTTCATCCAGTATGGGTGGACGTGTTACTGATGCAGAAGGAGCTGTGGTAGGTGCAACGGTGATTGCTACACACACACCTTCAGGAACAACTTATGGTACTGTAACCAACATGGAGGGCCGATTCAACCTAAACGGTATGCGTGTAGGCGGACCTTATACTGTAGTAGTTACTTTCATTGGATATGGTGCGTACACACAAAACAACATTACGTTGAGTTTAGGTGAAAACTATGTAATGAATGTTGTACTCTCAGAAGAAACAACATCATTAAATGAAGTTTTTGTTACGGCAACCCGCACAAAATTTTCTAATGAGAAAACCGGAGCAGTGACCAATATCACAAACAACCAGATAGAAAATTTGCCCATGGTGAGCCGTAGCATTACAGAAGTTACCCGCCTTTCACCTTATGGTGGTAATGGGATGAGCTTTGCCGGTACAGATGGTCGTACGGCTAACTTTACAGTGGATGGAGCTAATTTCAACAATAACTTCGGATTAAGTGATAAACTTCCCGGTGGAGGCAGCCCAATTTCTCTTGAAGCTATTGAAGAATTGCAAGTTGTAATTGCTCCATATGATGTGCGTCAAACTAACTTTATTGGTGGTGGAGTAAACGCTATTACAAAATCTGGTACAAATACCTTCAACGCTAGTGCTTATACTTATCACAGAAATGAAAACTTACGCGGTGATGCTGTTAATGGTCAACAAATCACAGGAGCACGTGATAAAGACCGTAATACAACGTACGGTTTCACTTTAGGTGGTCCAATTATCAAAAACAAATTGTTTTTCTTCGTAAACGGTGAAATGGCTAAAACTCCAACAATTGCCAATCGTTGGAGAGCTTCAACTGACGGTGTTGCAGATCCAGACAATTTTATCTCTCGCACAACAGAAAACGATCTAAAGGCGGTTTCTGATTTTGTAAAAAGTAAATATGGATACGATACGGGATCTTACACAAGTTTCCCGGCAGATGAAAGCAACAGCAAACTTCTTGCTCGTTTGGATTGGAATATCACAAACAAACATCGTCTGGCTTTGCGTTACAACTATACAAAAAACCGTTATTGGTCATCTCCTAATGCAAGTTCTATGGACGGAGGTACTCGTATGTCTGAGGCAAGAATGTCACAGGCTTCAATGTCATATGCCAACTCGATGTATTCGATGGACAACCTTGTTCATTCATTCTCTTTTGACTTAAATAGTCGTTTATCGGAAAAAATCTCTAACCAATTCCTGGCAACATTCTCTAAACTTGACGATGTTCGCGGAACAAACTCTAATGAATTTCCTTTTATCGACATTTTGAAAGACGACCAGGCATACCTCTCTTTAGGTTACGAGCTATTTACCTGGAACAATGGCGTTCACAATAATGTATTGAACATTAAAGATGAGTTGACTTATTATTTAGGTAATCATAAGATTATTGGTGGAATAGCTTTCGAATATAAGATGGCTGATAACGCTTACATGCGTAACGGTACTGGTTACTATCGCTACTCTAGTCTCGATGACTTCTTAAACGAAGCAACACCTGAAATTGTGAACTTAACTTATGGTTATGATGGCGAAATGAATCCTGCATCACGCGTAAGAACGAACAAAATTGGTGCATACGCTCAAGATGACTGGAGTGTAAGCGAAAGATTTAAACTTTCATACGGTCTTCGTATCGATGGTATATCATTCAATAACAACGACTTGATAACGAACAATGCTATCCTTGATATTGATTATGCTGGTCGTAATATCGACACTGGTAAATGGCCTTCAACCAATATTATATTCTCCCCTCGTGTAGGTTTTGTATGGGATACTTCTGGAGACAAGAGTCTGAAAGTTCGTGGTGGTACCGGTCTTTTCTCGGGTAATTTACCGCTTGTATTCTTCACCAATATGCCTACCAACGGTGGAATGGTACAGTATCAGGCACAGATAAATGCAGCCAACGCAGCAAAAAAAGGTTTCTCAATGGATGAATTTGCCGGCGGTCTTGTTACTGATGGTAACGGAAATGCTACAATAGCAGCATTACATGATAAATTGACAGGGTTAGGTTATCCTACAACTATTTCACCTGAAGATGGAACAGTTCCTTCTGCAATTGCTGGTGTATCTTCAGATTTCAAGATGCCACAAGTATTGAAAACGTCACTTGCAGTTGACTATGCATTCCAAACATCTTTCCCATTCTCTGCATCAATAGAAGGAATCTACAACAAAACAATCAACGGTGTTTCTATTTCCGATTGGAGTATTCCATCTGTAGGTGGTTTCGCCCGTTTCAACGGTGTTGATAATCGTCCGCTTTATCCTGCTGGTTATCGTACTGCTACAAAGGCATTCGTGTTAGAAAATACAAGCCGTGGTTATGGTTGGACCGGCAACATCACTTTAAATGCTCAACCTACAAAATGGTTAAATTTAATGGCTGCCTATACACACACAGTTGCTAAAGATGTAACAGGTATGCCGGGATCTAATGCAGAATCAGCATTTACATACGTTCCAACAGTAGAAGGTCCTAACAACATTAAATTGCACAATTCTCAATACACCACACCCGATCGTCTTGTGGCATCGCTTTCTGCCCACGACAAGAGCGGTAACCACTTTAGCATTATCTATGAAGGATGGCGCGGTGGACAAAACTACTCATATATGACGGTTAACGACATCAACAGTGACGGTTACAACTACGATGCAATCTATGTTCCAACTGACGATGAAGTGGCCAACAATCAGTTCCGCTTTGTTTCAGCAGACGATAAAACTCGTTTTATGGACTATGTGCATGCCGATGATTATTTGAAAAATCAACAAGGCAAGTATGCAGAAGCCTATAGCGTTTACTCTCCCTGGGTAAATCGCATCGACTTCGGCTACAAACATGATTTTGTGCTAAAAGCAGGCGATACGAAACATAAACTACAACTTAGCTTTGATATCAAAAACGCTATGAACTTGTTCAACTCCAGTTGGGGTGTAGCTAAATATTTGAACCCGGAAATTGGTTCGGAAGCTCGTATCCTCAAATACGAAGGTGTTGATGCTGACGGTGTGGCTACATTCTCTACACCCTCTTCAATCAATGGTAATACCCAAACATTCACGCCAAGCTATTCATTGGGTCAATGTTGGTATGGATCAATCGGTATCAAGTATATTTTCAACTAATTAAAAAAGCTCTGACAATTATGAAATTTAAAAAAATATTTCAATTTTTCATTGCAATACTTGCCTTGATGACAAGTTGTACCGATGAAGCAACAGTGACATTGCTTGATGAAATTCAAGTATCGTCGTCTTACGTGTCTGTCCCTGTAGAGGGTGGATCTACATCCATTACTATAACAGCTAAAGAAAGCTGGACAGTAGAGAAAGTAACTACTGCTAAAAATCCGGTTGAATGGCTTACTATTTCTTCAAGCTCTGGCAATGCCGGTGAATCAACGCTTACTTTTTCGGCTCTATCTGCCATAGATGGTCGCGCTGCAGAGGTTTTAATTAAAAGCGGAGGTAAAACTCAGAGAATTAACATCATTCAAGGGTTGGCGAAAATTGCAACTGCCACGTGTGCGGAGGTAATTGCCGGACCGGACAGCAAGACCTATCAGGTAACCGGAGTATGTACATCAATAAGCAGCACAATATACGGCAACTGGTATTTGATGGATGAAACAGGCTCTGTTTATATATATGGGACCCTTGACGCTAAGGGTGCAGAAAAAAACTTCCTGAGTTTGGGTCTTGAAGTGGGAGATGAAGTAACTGTTCAAGGACCAAAAACTACCTATGGTACGACAGTAGAATTGGTAAATGTAACTGTTATCAAAATCAATAAATCACTTGTGAAAGTTGATTCGTTAGAAATCGCAGCGCTTCCTATTGAAGGTGGTGAATTTAATGCATACCTTACCTGCAAAGGACAAGGCGTTTCTGTTGAAATTCCTGATGATGCCAAGTCTTGGCTATCGATTTCATCTATCCAATCAGCAGGAACTAATACTGTTGTAAAATTCAAAGCTGCTGCAAATACTGGTGGAGATCGTGGAACTACTCTCACATTCCGCACTACCGATGGATCTAAAAACTATAGTTCACAAACAACTATTAGCCAAAAAGGAGCGATTGTAAAAGCAACTATTGCAGAATTCAATGCAGCTACAGTTGGCGATACACAATATCGTTTGACAGGTGTTATTACCAGTATTTCCAATGCTACATATGGCAATTTATACTTGAGAGATTTCTCCGGCGAAACCTATGTTTATGGCATAAAAGATTTTGCCCAAAAAGGTCTAAAAGCAGGTGACATTATCACAATTGTTGGAAAACGTGCCGAATATAAAGGAACTCCACAAGTAGGCTCTGCTGTATTGGAAAGCTCTATTCCTGCAACTACGGCAACCATTGCAGAGGTGCTGACTAAACCTGACGATGCCAGCACATACTATATGGTAACCGGTGAAATTACATCGATTGCTAATGCGGATTACGGTAATCTTTATCTGAAAGACGGCGATAGTGAAATTTACGTGTATGGTTGTTATCCTGGTTATGGAGCAACCGGTAACGATAGAAAAGGCTTAATAGCTGCCAAAAGTCTTAAAGTTGGTGATACACTTACAGTCATTGCAACGAAGGGTTCTTATAATGGAGTAGCTCAACTTGCAAATAGTTCTTATTTCAGCCACGTAAGTGCTCAATAAAATGTAAAGCCTTGTACGAAGGAACGATGAAAAACGATGCAATCAATTTCAAATGGACCAAATCAGGTCCAAACCGGGATTTACCTTTGTAAAAGGATCAACTTCAAAATAAACAATTTAGGATAATTAATCCTTTTTTAAAAGGCCATCCGTTTCAAAAAAGGATGGCCTTTTTTTCCTGAAAGAATACCAGAAACAAAATTCCGCCCCAATAAATTAGCGAGCAGAATTGTTAGATTCAGATGAATTTTCTCATTGGTTTGTATATTAATATTCCACTATTTTAAGATCTTGTATATTTGATCAGCAATACTCTTTTTATTATGAAGAATAATTTGAAAGCTCTTTCACTTCTTGCAATAATTGTAATTTTTTCAATTACTGCAACAGCTCAGCCCGCTGGTTATTACAACGGAACTGAAGGTAAATCAGGAGACGAATTAAAACTCGCACTGCATGAAATCGTTAAAAATCATGTCGATTTTTCATACAATCAGGCCAAATACCTTATCAATTATTCCGATGCCGATCCTGAAAATCCAGCCAATGTTATTCTTTTCTATTCTCAGATTTCCAGAAATGCAAGTTTATACGGTAGTGTTGCAGGAACAATAAACCGCGAACATGTGTGGGCAAAATCTCATGGAAATTTTGCCGGAATTCGTCCAATGGATGGTGACGCGTTAAACCTGCGACCAGCTGATGCTATTGTAAATATGAATCGTAGCAATCTCGATTTCGACAATGTTCAACCAAATGGCACTCAGGACGCAATTGCAACCGATTGCTGGTACAACGCAAATGCATACGAACCGGGACCGCTCACCAAAGGACAGGTTGCCCGGATTTTATTTTATATGGCAACCAGGTACGAAGGAACTAACGGTGAAATTGATCTGGAACTGGTCTCGAAACTAAACAATTACCCTGAAGCAAAATTCGGAAACCTGACCACCCTACTCGAATGGAACCGCATTTATCCACCTTCAGACCTGGAGCGTCAACGAAACGACCGCATTTTCCGTATTCAGCAAAACCGAAACCCTTTTGTCGATCATCCTGAATTTGCAGATTTTATTTGGAACAACGAAACACCGGGCAGTCCCGAATTTGGAAATTTTGCAATGTCTCCTGAATTTCCATCAGTTACTGACGAGATTACAATCTCGCTGACGATTAAAAGCAGCACAGATCTTTCAGGCGTTACTCTAAATTGGGGAAGTTCGTATGATTCAGAATCACATCAGATCGAAATGAATAAATCGGGTGAAACATACCGAGCAAAACTTACTCTGGCTGATTATGCCCCTGGCGATATGATTCATTTTAAAGTTCAGGCAACTGATTCAAACAACGGGAAAACATATTTCAGAGCCAATTATCTTCTTCCTGAACAGGTTTCAGCTGAACAGCTTACATCTATCAGCGAAGTTCAGGGAACAGGCACCTCAAGTTCTTTTCTGAATCAGGAGCTAACTGTTTCTGGCAGGGTAACGGCCAATTTCGACAATACATTTTACCTTCAGACCGGAAATGGTAAACGTTCAGGAATAAATATATACAATACGCTTTTCACCGGAAAAGAAGGTGATAGTTTAGTAATAAAGGGTACTGCATTGGAATATTCCAACCTAACTGAAATAAGTAACATCAGTTATGTATATAATTTTAAATCAAATAAACCGATCAAACCAATCCTTCTTACTGCCTCTCAAATAGGTGAAGATTATGAAGGAATGCTGGTTCAAATTAATAATGTGACATTTGAGAACCCGGGAAGTGTAATTCAGGAACTAAACATGAGCTACAATGCCACGGACAATACTGGCAACGTGGTGGTATACATTAATAAATATTCCCGACTTGTTGGAAAGAGTTTCCCTGCTCAGGCAACCAATCTGGTTGGTATTATCAGCCAGTATAACGATACTTATCAGATTCTTCCTCGCGATATCAACGATTTGAAAGTTTATACAGCGAATAAAACACTGCTTCAGTCCAAATCCGAAAACTTAAGCGTATATCCAAATCCGGCAACAGAAATCCTGAATATTAAAAGTGAAAAAAACATTTCATCGGTAAAAATCACCAACTATTCAGGCCAGGAAATAGTTAACCGACAACAAACCAATCAGCAAGTTAACATTCAGAATTTAAGACCAGGAATTTATATTATTGAAGTTACTTTCGAAGATCATACCAGCTCGAGAACACGATTTTGTAAGTATAATTAGTTAATTGGATCATGGTGATGAAAAAGTTAGGACTAAACAAAGAATCTGATTTTGTGTTTTTATTTCAGAAAATCATACTTTTGCACCCTTAATTTTGTGCGAACTAATAATTGCATGTGATGGAAGATATTCAAATCCGGCAAATGCTGAATGAAAAAGGATTTATTGACGAGCCGGTAAACCCAGGAATAAAGTTGGTTGAAGAAATTAACCGGCTGAAAAAAGAAAAAAATGCGGTCATTCTCAGTCATTATTATGTGGAAAGTGACCTTCAGGATATAGCTGATTATGTTGGCGATAGCCTTGGTCTGGCTCAGGAAGCTGCCAAAACGGAGGCGGATATTATCGTTTTTGTGGGCGTTCATTTTATGGCCGAAACGGCTAAAATTATCAATCCGTCCAAAAAAGTCATTTTACCCGACCTGAAAGCAGGCTGCTCACTGGCAGATTCTGCTCCCGCCGACAAATTTGCTGAATTTAAAGCTCAATACCCAGATCATCAGGTTATTTCATACATCAACTGTACAGCTGACCTGAAAACGATGACCGACGTCGTTTGTACTTCGGCCAATGCGCTGAAGATTGTAAACAGTTTTCCTCCTGAACAGAAACTCATTTTTGCTCCGGACAAAAACCTGGGAAACTACATCAACAGCCTAACCGGGCGCGACATGGTTCTTTGGGACGGTGCCTGCATGGTACATGAAAAATACTCACTTGAAAAGATCATCGATTTAATGGACCAGCAACCGGACGCTGAATTTATCGCTCATCCGGAATGTGAAAAGCCGGTCCTTTTGCTTGCCGATTTTATTGGCTCAACTACTGCTTTGCTCAATTATGCAGAAAAAAGCGCATCTAAAAAATTCATTGTGGCTACTGAAAGCGGAATACTGCACCAGATGAACAAAGCCTGTCCGGATAAAATCTTCATCCCGGCGCCTTCAATTGATTCAACCTGTGGCTGCAACGATTGCTCGTACATGAAACTGAACAGCCTTCAGAAACTCTACATTTGCCTGAAAAACGAACTTCCGGAGGTTAAACTATCCGATGAAGTCATCCGGAAAGCACAAATACCGATTCTTCGGATGCTGGAGATTTCGAAATAAAGATTTTAGATAGCCATTACTGAGCAAAGATCTAAATTCAGAAAACACAATAAAAATAGGAGAAAATGAAACGAATCAATTTATCCGGAATCTTCCTGATTTTCCTGATCACACTGTTTCAGCAGATAGGCGGCGCAAAAAACATATTCGAAGGTAAACGTGATTTAGATATCGTTTTCATTGGCAACAGCATTACCTATGGCGCTAATCTGGAAAATCCCAGACAGGATGCTCCACCTGTCATTGCTTCAGAAATTTTACGCAAAAAACACGCAATTAATTCCGTTCAATTCTCAAATCAGGGGCGAAGTGGTTTTACTACAGTTAATTATTTACCCGAATCAGAAACTTTTACTGAAGTGATTAGGGCAACCAAACAGCTACACACAGATGCATCTCACGAACTGATTTTTTCGATTATGCTGGGGACCAACGACAGCGCTATTCAGGGACCCAAAGGGGCACCGGTCTCGAAAGAAGATTACCGGAAAAATATGAAAGCAATTATTGACGAATTGATCAGCCAATTTCCCGATTCCAAAATCATACTTCAACAACCCATTTGGTACAGTGAAAACACCTACAATGGATCGAAATATCTTGCTGAAGGTCTTAATCGGCTTCAAAGCTATTTTCCGGAGCTAAAATCACTGGTAAGCAGCTATTCCGAAACACATAAAAATCATGTTTTAATGGGCGATCTGAAAGGGTTTAACTATTTCATGAAAAATTACCTGACTGATTTAGTTGCAGAAAAAGGCCAGCAAGGGACATTTTATTTACATCCAAACCCGAAAGGTGCTGCACAACTGGCAAATTTCTGGGCAGAGTGCATCTATTGAAGTTGCAAAAAACTGCATGAATTAAAAAGACCTGTCAGTTTCAGAAACTAACAGGTCTTTTTAAAACTATTTTACAGCCGTTTTCACCAGGCCATCCACATTTTTTACTTTAGTAAACGGAATCAACTTAAATCCATACGAATATTCCTTATTACTCAACCGGTATTCCGGAAGTGGTGTTCCGCGCCACGACCATGAATCGTTTCCTCCGACTCCGGCTTGTCCCAAATCAATGTTTACGGTATAAAAACCTGCTGGTTCAAGTTCATTGATGTGCAGCGCCTTTATAATATTTTCGGCAGTATACGGCCAAACAGAAGTATTGAGAGGCTGTTTTCCAACGACCATCAGTCCATTTCCGGATGCATTTTGTAAGGCCAGCCAACGAACCTGGGTATGATTGCCATTTTCCATTGGCATCACATACTGAAAAATAAAATCCTCCACTTTACCCGAATAAATGTCAACTTCAGCAGCATGGCTGCGATCGGCATAATTTTCATAAGGACCTTTTCCGTAGAAATTCATCTGGCTGTAATCACTGCCAACTTCTGTAGTCATCCCAATGCGTAAAGGATTTGTAAGTTTATCACCAATTTTGGCACGGTAATTTACCTCAACGATTCCTTCGCCTGTTACTTTGTATGTAAGTTGCAGAGTAAGCCCGGCGATGCTTTTCAAATTAACGTTTACCAGTTTTGCAATTCCTTCGTCCAAAACATCAAACTGCTCAACTTTTAAGTCAGCAGTAACCGATGGCCAATCTGACAGATTTTCCAGAACACGCCATGCCTTCAAATCATTGTCAGTCAATGGACGCCAGAAATTTGGCTTTAACGAACCTGTTATTACATTTTTTCCCTGAAACTGATAGCTACTGAGGTACCCCGAAGTTTTATCGAAAGAAACTTTAAAATCCTTCGAGCCAAGGGTTATACTTTTTTCAGAATCATCGAATACCTGAACGGCATTTTTAGAGCTTACCGACAGAACAGGTTTTGCAGCTGAAACCAGAAATTGTTCCTTTGCTATTTCATAACCTCTTTTGGCATAGGGTTCATCTTTGGCCAGATTAATACTCATGCGAAGCCAAACTTCACCTGACGTTTTTGATAAATCCCGATCAACAGCAAACAATCTCGATTCACCTGGCAGAACACTGAAAGCACCAAGACTTCCTATCCCGATTTGTTTACCATTTTCAATCAGAGTCCAGCGAATATCAAATTCATTCAGATTACGCGAATAAAATCTGTTCTTTATCCTGAAATGCATTTTATCCAGATCGTATGGTTCAATTGATACCGGCTGGAAAACATATTTACATTCTTCAAGTTCCGGTTTAACAGTTCTGTCGGAATTTAAAATGCCGTTGATACAAAAATTTCCGTCGTTTGGTTTGTCGCCGAAATCACCCCCATAAGCCCAGTATTTCCGACCCATCGAATCGGTTCGCGCAATTCCCTGATCAATCCAGTCCCAAATAAAACCACCCATTAAATTCTTTTTGCTTCGAATGAGATCCCAGTATTCCATTAGGTTTCCGGTTGAATTACCCATTGAATGGGCATATTCGCACATCATAATTGGTCGGTGTATGTATGGACTTTCAGACAATCCTTTTAATTGATCAAGTGTTGGGTACATTCGACTGACCATATCGACATACCAACTATCATCGGGATTAGCCAGATATGGTTTTTTAAGGAATTCAGGAGAACCATAGGCCATATAAGCAGTACTTCGCGAATCACCCTGAGCACCCTCGTAATGTATTGGTCGTGTCGGATCGAACTCTTTCACCCAACCTGCTGCCGCTGCATGATTTGGTCCTGAGCCTGACTCATTTCCGAGAGACCAGATAATCACTGAAGGATGGTTTTTATCGCGCTCAACCATCCGGACAATCCGGTCGGAAAAAGCCGCGTGCCACGAAGACTGATTGGTGAGGTAACCCCCGGCATGATGTGTCTCTATATTGCCTTCATCGATAACATACAAACCATATTCATCGCATAGTTCGTAAAAATACGGATCGTTAGGGTAATGGCAGGTGCGAACCGCATTCAGGTTGTATTTTTTCATAAGAACAACATCCTGAAGCATCTCGTCTCGTGTAACAGTTTTACCACCAGTATCGCTGTGATCGTGCCGGTTTACACCATACATTTTAACCGGAATTCCATTCACAAGAAAAACACCATCCTGAATACGGATATCGCGGAATCCTACTTTGCAACTTCTTGATTCAAGCAAATTTCCTTCTCCATCTTTCAGGCTTAAAACAAGAGTATAGAGAACCGGAATTTCAGCTGACCATTTCTGAGGAGATTCTATTTTTGTTTCCAGCAATCCAAAGTAAACTCTGTCGCGTTGAGGATTTTCTTCATAAATGATTTTGTTCAGCTCAATCTTCAGCGGTTCTGTCAATTTTGGCTTATCTGTCGGGCTGAAAAGCTGTGCTTCGAGCGACCACCCCACTGTTTTAACGCTGTCCTCCATAGTGATTCCCGGACGAATCTGCAACGTGGCGTTTTCAAGATTTTCATCGAATTTTGTACGAATAGCAAAATCATTGATAGACACCCGCGGCTGTGCCAAAAGTAAAACTTCGCGATGAATTCCACTCATACGCCAGTGATCCTGATCTTCAAGGTAACTGCCATCTGACCATCTGAAAACTTGCACAGCAACCGTATTTTTACCCTTCTGAACTTTTTCAGTCACATCAAACTCGGCAGGCAAGCGGCTATCCTGACTATAACCTACCATTTTCCCGTTAACCCAAACGTAAAAAGCCGAGCTAACTCCGCCAAAGTGCAGAATGATTTGCTTTCCGTTCCAATCTTCAGGCAATTCAAATGTGCGAAAATAAGACCCAACCGGATTTGTACGGTGAATAAATGGAGGATTATTGGGAAAAGGATATGTTTGGTTCGTATAAATGGGAGTTCCATAACCTTTTATTTCCCAACAAGATGGAACTTCGATTTTATCCCATCCTGAAACTTTTGTTTCTTCGGAATAAAAATCCAGCGGACGGTTTTTGGAGTCTGCCTCAAAATGAAACATCCATTCTCCATTCAATGAAAGCATTCGTGCCAGTGCACGATCACCTTTAAGAGCCAGGTCTTCTGATGAAAACGAATACGATGTTGCCCGTGCAGGCATTTTATTCCGGCCAATTACCGATTGGTCTTCCCAGTCGTTTTGAGCCGAAACACTTACTGTTAATAAAAGAAATAATAGCAGAGTCAGTTTATTCATTGATCTTGATTTTAGTTGGTTTCAGGAAAAATCTAAATTACAGAATATAGACGACTTCATGGATCATATCCCTTACCTGAAAACGAAAAATAAGTTGCAGAACAGGTTTTGGGGTAAATAACAGACAAAAAGAACCCCCGGAACTGATTAGTTTCGGGGGTTCCAGTTTTTAATACTGATTATGTCAGATTTACTGTATTCGTTAAAAAACAGCCTCAACAATTTTACGGGTATTATCAGATACGCCATAGGTATAAATATGAAGACTTGGAACCTTGTGGGCAACCAGGTCTTTCGACTGAAGAATAGCCCATTCCGTGCCAACAACTTTGGCATCATCATCATTTTTACATTTGGCTAGTTCTGTAGCTAATTCCTGAGGGATATCGATACTAAAGAGTTTAGGCAGAACAGTCAGCTGATTCTTCAGATTAATCGGTTTAATGCCAGGAATAATGGGAACCAGAATTCCATTCGCACGACATTTATCGACGAAATCGTAATATTTCTGATTGTCGAAAAACATCTGGGTTACAATGTACTCAGCACCGGCATCAACTTTTTGTTTCAGATATTTAAGGTCGATATCCGCATTCGGTGCTTCAAAATGTTTCTCCGGATATCCGGCGACGCCGATACAAAAATCCATCGGCGCAGTATTTTTTAAATCGGCTTCCAGATACTTGCCGCTGCGCAGATTTACAATTTGTTCAACCAATTCATTCGCATTGGAATGTCCGTTTGGATCGGGCCTGAAAACATGTTCGCCTTTATTCCCATCACCACGCAAAGCAAGCACATTTTTAATTCCCATAAAATTCAGGTCAATCAGAACGTGTTCGGTTTCACTTTTCGAAAAACCACCACACAAAATATGAGGAATTACCGGAATACCGTATTTATACTGAATGTTTGCCGCAATTGCCACAGTTCCGGGACGCTTGCGAACTGTACGTTTTTCAATTCGCCCATCAGGCAATTCAACATACATCATCTCATCGCGGTGTGTGGTGATATTGATGTACTTCGGATCAAAATCCACCAAAGTTTCGATGGTTTTATATATTTTACTGGTATCGTTTCCTTTAAGCGGAGGTAAAAGCTCAAACGAAAAAACAGTGCTTTTGCTTTGATTGATAATGTCAATAACTTTCATTTCTGAGGAATTTTAAAGGTTCAAAAGTCGATTTGATTTCCACATATTGAACGACGTACTATTTGAAAATGTTCTCAATATTCTTTTGGGTTTTATTCATTTCGCGTTTCATCTGCGTTTCGACAGAATTATTGAAATGAAAAAACATATCAAGTACAAACATAACACCCATTCCCAGAATGAAAAAAATCAAAGCCGTTTTTGTCGTATTCTTCATGCGTTGTTAATTATCGGGTTACAAACTTGGCTGCAATATCGGACAATTCCCTTGAAAATCGAGTAGAATGACAGTAGATTTTAAGCGTAAAATAATACCAACAAATCTGTCACTTTCAAAACCCTCTTTTGTACTGCCATGGAATTTCGGTTTCAATGTTAAGTTCTTTGGCAGCATTCAGTGCAAAATACGGATTTCGTAAAAATTCGCGGGCAATCACTACCATATCGGCTTGTTCTGTGGCAATAATTTGATTGGCTTGCTCTGCATCGGTGATCATGCCAACTGTTCCGGTTAAAACATTTGTTTGTTGTTTGATAGCGGTTGCAAATGGCAGCTGATAGCCGGGGTGAACTTTCGCTTTGTCTACAAAAGCAAATCCGCCGCCGGATGCAGTGATGAAATCGACACCGTTTTCGGCCAAAATCCCGGAAAGTTTCACACTGTCTTCCAAAGTCCAGGCATCATCAGTTTCCAAATAATCAACAGCTGAAATTCTTGCCAGCAAAGGCATTCCTTCAGGAATAACTTTTCGTATTTCCTGAACTGTTTCTACCAGGAATCGAACCCGGTTTTCGAAACTTCCGCCATAAATATCGTTTCGTTTGTTAATCACAGCGGAATAAAACTGATGGAATAAATAGCCATGACCAGCATGAATTTCAATCGAATCGAAACCTGCTTCAACAGCTCTTTTTGCAGCCTCCACAAAGTCAGTTATAATTTTCCGGATTTCATGAATGGTTAATTCTACGGGAGTTACTCCACTCATGGTAGTTGCCGAAGAACTTTTTGTGATCCAGCCACCGTTTTCAACCAACATGGGTTTAAAACCTTCGTTGGGATGCGTGTGACTTCCTTTTCCTCCCGAATGCCATAACTGAACGGCTATAGCTGCCCCCTGTTCCTGAACAAATTTTACGATGGGTTTCCACGCTTCGGTTTGTTCTGCATTCCACAATCCGGTATCCGACAAAGTGTTCATTCCTTCAGGAGAAACAGCGGTGCATTCAGTAATAATTAAACCTGCTCCACCAACGGCGCGACTGCCTAAATGCACCAAATGCCAGTTGCCAGGCTTGCCATCGGTAGCGCAATACATTTGCATAGGCGAAACGGCAATTCTATTTTTTAGTGTCAGGTTGCGGATGGTTAGTGGCGAAAATAAATTTAAAGTTTTCATATCAATCTGTTTTAAGATGTTTACATCAATGAATCTCTGATTTTGATTAATGGCAATTAGCAAGGTATATTCACCGGGTTTTCTTCAGGAATACGTACTGCATCCTGATGATGCCATTTGATGAATCCCCTGATGTTGGTTACCAGGAAGATGCTGTTGCCAAACACGATAGCATAGCTTTGCAGAAGTGTAATTCCGATAACGATCCAGAGGAGGTTTGCGGCGACGAAAATTACAAATCCCCATTTCGATTTGTTTCCCAATTGAATAACAGCCATCAGGTTCAGGAATATCGAAATCCAGTCGAGCCCGTAATATTTAAATAGTATTTCCATGACCTTGAGTTTTAAATGATTTGATGAAACAAAAATACGCTGCGCCGGAGCCGAACTTCGGGCAGTATTTACTTCAAATCAGGTAAAATTTACTGAAGGCTATTTTTTTACTTTAAAATCGGATGGAGAAATTCCGGTAGTGCTTTTAAAATACTTGGCAAAATAGGAAGGATCGTCAAATGTGAGGAAATATGCCACTTCTGAAATGGTCAGTTCGGTATTTCTAAGCAATGATTTGGCTTCGAGAATCGTGCGTTCTTTAATGATTTGGGTCGGCGTTTTACCGGTTTCTTTTTTTACTGTATCACTTAAATAGTTAGGACTTACATTCAGCTTCTCGGCAAAATCGGATACTGCAAAGATTTTTTCAACGTTTTGAGTGGCTATTTCAAAGAAATGATTTTCCAGAAGGTCATCAAAAGATTTGGACAGTAAAATTGATTTTGCTGTGTTCGCATCTACGCGGTCTTGTTCAGAGAACCACTTTTTGGCGTTCAGCAAAACCAAGGTCATGTAGTGGAAAATGAATTTAAGTTTTTGGGGTTCCGAGCCGTTATAATATTCCTGCATTTTATCCAACAAGGGCATAAGTTCCTTCAATTGGGTTTCATCCAGATTGAGTTGAACATTGGCGTCTAGCTTGAAGAAAGGATATTCAGAATAAATGGAAGTTGAAGAAAACCGATGGATAAATTCTTCAGAAAAAACAAACACATAACCTTTCCAAGGCTTAATTTTCTTGTAATAGCGCAATTGTTGGGGCGACATAAAATAGAATGAACCGGGCTTCATCAGGTATTCACGCATTCCGATTTTGTAAATCGCTTCACCTTCAGTCAATAGAGACACTGAAAAAGTGTTTGTCCTGAAGATTTGTGTTTCGGCTGAATGCGTTTCCGGAACATCTTCGTGCCGGTGAATGTGAAAAAGGTTCGACTGAGGCGCAAACGTTTTTAGCGCCTTTAAAAAAGTCGTGATATCCTGAAAATAGGCAATTGGGTTTTTCCCATCCATATTACAATTAGTCGGCAGAACAGTTAATGACTCAGGCATTAAATATCGGTAAAAAATAAAATTGCCGCAACGAAATCGTTACGGCAATTTATGTTTTCCTGATCTGTATCAATCAGAATTCCATCGGAACTTCCATCAGCAAAATCTCGGCATCGCTATCAGCCTTAATCGAAAAGGAATCGACATCCCAAATTCCAAAACCATCGCGGGTGTTTAAAACCTGATCGTTAATGCTTACATCTCCTTTCAGGATAAAGGCATAAACGCCATTCCCTTTTGCTTTCAGTTTATAATCGGTACTGAATCCTTTGTCGAAAGTTCCCAGATGGAACCATGCATTTTGATGTATCCAAACTCCTTCGTCATCCGCATTTGGAGACAGTATTTGTTGCAATTTGTTGTGCCTGTCAGCAATGTCCAGCGTAATCTGATCGTAACGCGGAGTGACATTTTTCTTATTTGGAAACACCCAGATTTGCAGGAATTTCACCCGGCTATCCTTGTTCTTGTTGTATTCGCTGTGGAATATCCCGGTTCCGGCGCTCATCACCTGAATGTCACCGTGTTTGATAACTGATACATTTCCCATGCTGTCTTTGTGTTCCAAATCACCTTCAAGCGGAATGGAAATAATTTCCATGTTGTCGTGCGGGTGTTTGCCAAATCCCATTCCGGCTTCAACGGTATCGTCGTTGAGTACCCGCAATGCACCAAAATTCATTCGTCCCGGATTGTGATAGTTTGCGAAACTAAAGGTATGCATACTGTTTAACCATCCGTGATTCGCATGTCCACGGGTTTCTGCTTTATGAATAACTGTATTTGTCATGGCTATTTTTCGTTTCCCTTAAGATTGTTTCACTAATTGTATTTCACAGCTTATATTGACTGTTTCACTAACCAGCACTCCACCCGATTCCAAGGCGGCATTCCAGTTTAGACCCCAGTCTTTACGGTTAATTTTTCCGTTAATTGTAAAGCCAGCTTTTTCGTTTCCCCAGGGATCTTTCATTACACCACCAAATTCAACATCCAGCTTAACCTGTCGGGTAATGTCTTTAATTGTCAGATCGCCCCACAACGTGTAACTTCCGTCGTCATCAACTTTTTCATAAGTGTTCCCGAGGAAATGAATTTGCTTAAAGTTCTCCACATCGAAAAAATCAGCACTTTTCAGGTGTGAATCACGATCGGCAGCACCGGTTTCAATCGAGGCCGGATTCATCCAGAAATCAATTTCCGAAGTCATAAAATCTTCTTCTGTGGTATAAATACTGGCATCAAATTCCTTAAATACCCCTTTTACATTGGTTATCATCAGGTGTTTTACCTTGAACGCGATTTCACTGTGGGCTGGGTCGATGCCCCATTTTGTTTTTACTAAATCTTTCATTGTAGTCTGTTTTAAATTGTTTTTAATGAAACAAAGATAGACCAATGGGAAGCGTCGATAAATGGAAAAATCAGGGCATCAATGGTATAAATCAATGCAAATGAAGAAAAGTAAGATTTTTGGTGCTTATTTCTGTCTATAGATTCAGGCTTTCTTTAAATTCCTGAAGAGACTGACCAGTATTGCTTTTAAAGAATTTACTGAAATGCGAAGGATCATCAAACCCCAGTTCGAATCCTACTTCTTTGGCGCTCTTTTCAGTAAAAACAATCATCCGTTTGGCTTCCAGAATGAGCTTGTTTTGAATAAATTCCTTGGCCGAAATATCCATCGCGGTTTTGATCACATTGTTCAGGTAGTTGGGAGTTACGTTTAATGCCTCTGCATAGTATTTCACCTGATGGTTTTGTGCATAATTAACCTCAACAGCTTCTCTGAAACTCTTAACCAGTATTCTGCTTACTTCAATGTTCTGGAGATTGGATCCCGGAGTCAGCGAACAATGATCGTTGCATTGGATCAGAAACAGTTTCAGATAGGCTCTGATTATTTCAAGAAACATGTCGTTTTGCTTCCGAAAGGCAGAAACCATCTGATCAGCAAATATTCTGAGCTGATCAGCCATTTTATCCGTAACCGGAAGTGGTGGTGTCTCATCACTCTTCTGAAACAATTTAAGATTGGCAATAAAATCATTTCGGATGCTGTTCTTTTCGAGAAATTCCGGCGTAAAAAGCAACACGTATCCGGTAGGATTGGGATCAGTGATAATTTGATGCACCTGCCCGGGACTCACAAAGAAAATATGATTTGGACGGATGGAATATTCCTTAAAATCGATGATATGGCTTCCGTTGGCGGTAACCGGCCAAACAATGGTATAATAATTATGCCTGTGCGGATTGTCGGCAATGCCTCCCAGTGCCCGGTCAATTTCTTCCATTGTCTTAATGACAAAGGGCATTGGGCTTCCGTTGTACATCAGTTCTAGGCTGTATATTTTGTCTTTGCCAGGCATGTCTATGTTTCAAATCATTCGTTAGCGAAGCATTATTATTAAAAACTTTCATTTACTATATCGCTAACAGGCAATAATTCAATCTTCGCTTCCAGATTTAAACGGTGTTTCCCCTGATAAACAATGAAAAACTGATCAAGTTTTAGGTCTTCAATGATTTGATGCATTGATCGGGTTACCTTGGGCGTTTCCGAATATTTGATTTCGAATCCAATTCGTTTGCCATTTGTTATGACCAGAAGGTCTAGTTCTAAACCAGCATGGGTTCGCCAGTAATAAAAATCACGGGTTTTTATTAGGTTAAGAATTTGTTCCACGATGAAACCTTCCCACGAGGCACCAAGTTTCATATTGGTTTGAATTTCTGACCCTTGAAGAGAAAGCAATGCATGTAATAAACCACTGTCCCGAATAAATATTTTTGGTGCTTTTACCTGACGTTTCTGGAGGTTTTCATACCAGGGCTGAACCTGTCGTACCATGTAAGCTCCCGATAAAATATCAAGATAACGTTTTACCGTTGGCTCCGAAACTCCCAGAGAACGTGCAAATTCAGAAGCTTTCCAAATTTGTCCATGATAATTAGCCAGCATCATCCAAAAACGACGCATGGTTTGGGGTGGAATATTGAATCCCAATAGTGCGATATCTCTTTCCAGAAAAGTACGAATAAAATCCTGCCTCCATTGGTAGCTTTGCTGATCGCCATCAGCCAGATATGAACGCGGGAAACCTCCTTTCAGCCAAAGTGAATAAAGGTTTTCAATTCCCACTTCATCCAGTCGGAAACCTGTCATATCAACAAATCCAATTCTTCCTGCCAAAGTTTCTGACGAATTGCGCATAAGTTCGGGCGAAGCACTGCCCAATAGCAAAAATTTACGATCTACGTTTTGTTGGTCTGCCAGCACCCGCAGTAAAGGGAAAAGCTCCGGAAGTCGTTGAATTTCATCAATAACAATCAGCCCTGTTTGTTGGTTGAGGATTTGTTTCGCTGAATTTTTTAGTAATTCGAAATCATCCGGATCTTCCAGATCGAAAAAAGTTGAAGATTTTTCTTCTCCCAGCTTTCGGGCAATGGTTGTTTTTCCGCACTGACGCGGCCCCAGAATAGCCGTAACTGGATTTACAGCAATAGACTGACTTATTTCCGCTTCATATTCAGGACGAAAGAGATACATTTTGTATTTGTTTTACCCGGCAAAGATAAAAATAAATGTGAAAATCTAAAGTTACATATTAGAATTTCAATGTAAAATCCAACTATTTATATTGAAAACCTAAAGTTATATGTTAGAATTTCAAGGCAAATGACTTTTAATAAACTGATCTCTGTGACTGCCAACATTCTTATATCCCTTTATAATTCAGATTCGAAGGCATAAATTGCTCAATGGTTTCAACACTCACGCCTTTGCGACGGGCGTAGTCTTCAATCTGATCTTTACCAACCTTTTCGAGACTAAAATATTTCGATTCCGGATGTACAAAAAATTCTCCGCTTACCGAAGCTGTGGGTTGCATCATAAAGTGTTCGGTCAAAGTCATTCCAATCTCATCGGCTTTCAGCATGTTGAACAAGTTAGCCTTTTCATGGTGCTCGGGACAGGCAGGGTAACCAATGGCAGGGCGGATTCCCTGATAATCGACATGAAACATTTCTTCCAGAGTTAGCTTCTCTTCAGGAATATAGCCCCAGTATTCCTTGCGCACTTTTTCGTGCAGTAATTCAGCAAATGCTTCAGATAAACGGTCGGCCAATGCTTCGAGTAAAATAGCATTGTAATCGTCATGATCATCACGATATTCCTTCATCCATTTTTCGATTCCAACGCCGCCTGTCACAGCAAAAGCTCCAAAATAGTCAGCTTTTCCACTTTCAATCGGTGCGACAAAGTCTGACAAACAGTAATTTGGAGAACCTGCTTTTTTAGCTTCCTGTTGGCGTAGGTGATAAAAACGGCCAATTTCTTTATTCCGATTTTCATCTTCGAACAAAACAATGTCGTCGCCATCCGCATTCGCAGGCCAGATCCCGAAAACGCCGTTGGCCTGAACCATCTTCTTTTCGGTCATCCGATCCAACATCCGGTTGGCATCGGCATACAATTTCCGTGCTTCTTCACCCTGAAGCTCATCGTTCAAAATATCCGGAAATTTGCCTTTCAATTCCCAAACGAAGAAGAAGAAAGTCCAGTCGATGTATTTTCGCAATTCCTGAATCGAAAAGTCAATCAGTTGTTTGACTCCTATGAAATTAGGTTTATGAATTGGTGTATCATTCCAGTCAATTTTCGGTTTATTGGCGCGGGCCTCAGCGATTGGAAGGTATTTCTTAGCCTTTTTCTGTCCGTGAAGGTTGCGTACTTTTTGATAATCGTCACGTATTTCAGCCAGAAATTCCTGATTTCCGGAGAGCAAGTTTGAAACCACGCTAACTGCACGCGAAGCATCTTTCACATGAATAACCGGATTCTTGTATTGAGTCGCAATTTTTACTGCTGTATGTATTTTCGACGTGGTTGCACCTCCAATCAAAAGTGGTAAATTCATGTTTCGTCGCTCCATTTCGGCAGCTACTTCAGTCATAATTTCAAGCGAAGGTGTAATCAATCCGCTCAATCCAATAATATCGACCTTTTCCTGAATAGCGGTTTCCAGAATTTTTTCAGTTGGAACCATCACACCCAAATCGATTACTTTATAGTTGTTACAGCCTAAAACCACGCCGACAATATTTTTCCCAATGTCGTGAACATCACCTTTTACAGTAGCCATCAGCACTACTTTGCGGTTGTCGGTTGTGTCGAATTTATCTTTGTCGGCTTCGATGTAAGGCAGCAAATAAGCCACAGCTTTTTTCATCACACGAGCTGATTTAATGACCTGAGGGAGAAACATTTTCCCCGCACCAAATAAGTCGCCAACCACATTCATTCCGTCCATCAGAGGACCTTCGATGATATTCAGAACTGGCTGATAATGCGGCAAAGCTTCTGCCAGATCCAGCTCAATATAATCAGGCAACCCTTTTACTAACGCGTGTTCCAATCGTTTTTCAATAGGCAGTTCGCGCCATGCATCAACCCGTTCAACTTTGGCGTCCTGCGCCTTTAACGTCATAGCAAATTCGAGCAATTCTTCAGTCGCTTCCGGTTTTTTATTCAGTACCAAATTCTCCACTTTCTCCAGAAAATCTTTTGGAATTTCGTCGTAAATCTGCAACATTCCCGGATTTACAATTCCCATGTCGAGACCAGCTTTGATGGCATGAAACAGGAATACCGAATGAATGGCTTCACGAACCTGATCGTTTCCACGGAACGAAAAGGACACGTTGCTCACTCCTCCGCTTGTTTTGGCATGTTTCAGGTTTTTCTTGATCCAGCTAACCGCATTGATAAAGTCAACCGCGTAATTAAAATGTTCCTCCATTCCGGTTCCAATAATCAGAATATTCGAATCGAAAATGATATCCTGCGGAGGAAAATTAATTTCGTTGACCAAAATATTGTATGCACGCTGACAAATTTTGATACGTCGTTCAAACGAATCGGCCTGCCCTTTTTCGTCGAAAGCCATCACAACCACAGCCGCACCATACCGTTTCAGAAGTTGCGCTTGTTGGCGGAACACTGCTTCACCCTCTTTCATGCTGATGGAATTCACAATCGCTTTTCCCTGAACGCACTTCAGTCCTGCCTCAATAACTTCCCATTTCGAGGAGTCAATCATCATCGGAACACGAGCAATATCGGGTTCAGCCATCAGCAAATTCAGGAAAGTGACCATTTCCTTTTTGGCGTCGAGCATGGCATCGTCCATGTTGATGTCAATGACCTGAGCACCTTCGTCAACCTGGTTGCGCGCAATGGCAATGGCTTCCTCGTATTTTCCTTCGCGGATCAAACGTGCGAATTTACGCGAACCTGATACATTGCATCGTTCGCCGATGTTCACAAAATTGGTTTCCGGAGTAATTGTAACCGGTTCCAATCCGCTTAGTTTTGTATTTTTTTCTCTTTTCTTGCGGAGATGAGGTTTCGATTTTACAGCAATTTTTGCCAGTTCGCGGATATGATCGGGAGTTGTTCCGCAGCAGCCACCTATAATGTTTACAAATTTATTATCCAGAAAGTCGTTGACCTGATGAGCCATTTCTTCCGGAGTTTCATCGTATTCGCCAAATTGGTTAGGCAAACCTGCATTCGGGTAAGCACTGATAAAGAATGGTGCTTTTTTAGACAATTCTTCCAGGTACTGACGCATATCTTTGGCTCCAAGCGAACAGTTCAAACCAATGCTCAGCAAGTCGATGTGTGAGACTGATGTCAGGAAAGCATCCACTGTCTGGCCTGAAAGGGTTCTTCCGCTGGCATCAGTAATAGTTCCTGAAACCATTACTGGCAGACGGATTCCACGTTCTTCAAGTTCGTCTTCGATAGCAAACAGCGCGGCTTTTGCATTCAATGTATCGAAAATGGTTTCGACCAGCAATAAGTCAACACCACCATCGAGCAAACCTTTTAGCTGTTCGCGGTATGATGCTTTCACTTCATCAAACGAAACAGCCCGGAAACCCGGATCATTTACATCTGGCGAAAGGGATAAGGTTTTATTCATTGGTCCGATTGCACCAGCAACAAAACGTGGTTTTTCCGGATCTTTAGCGGTAAACTCTGCAGCAATTTCAACAGCAAGTTGGGCGGCCTGGAGGTTTAGCTGATAAACCCATTCTTCAATGTGGTAATCGGCCTGCGAAATACTGGTTGAATTGAATGTATTGGTTTCAATTATATCGGCACCAGCTTCCAAAAATTCGGCATGGATTGCTCGAATGATTTCAGGTTTGGTGATCGACAGTAAATCGTTGTTCCCTTTCAGATCGAATTGGAAATCAGTGAAAATAGTGCCGCGAAAATCATCTTCCGACAGCCGGTATTTTTGAATCATGGTTCCCATGGCACCATCGAGCACCAAAACCCGTGATTCGAGTTCTTTTTGTATATCTCTTTTTGTTGTCATCGTCTATTTTATCAATTTCATTTCAAATTTTCCACGGATTCCAATTTTATCGCGGCAAATAATTACTGCCGAAAGTATCTCCGGAAACTGCTCCGTTTGATTAATTATTTTCTGAATATCTTCCGGAGTTTTTACCCGATTGCCAAATCCGGTAGCAAAAGCATCTGCCAAAGCTGTGTTTCTGCACGCAATCATTGCCGCATCAGCTTTACCAAAACTGACCGATGGTCCAACTGTTCCGGCCGAAGTACAAACTCCAAGCGGGGAATCAGTCGCCTGAATTTCAATTCCGATTTTTTCCGACAAAGGTGAATCTCCGGCATAAACTGACATCGTTAAATTATGTTCGATCTTCAGAAAAATATCTCCTCCATTTTCTACCACTAGTTCTTTAATTTCGAACTGATCCATCAAAAGCCGGCCTACGGCTTCCGAAAAAGCACCGGCTACTGAAGCCATTGGTCCAACAACGGCCTTACTGGCAGAAGCAGCCATGACCTTAACAATCTCAGGAGCATTCGGTTCTATCGGATGTGGCTCAAACGTTTTTCCAAAGATCGGATCCTTTAAAAGGTACTGTTCCAGTATCGATCTTAGTTCTTTTATTTTTTGCAAAGAAACAGCTTTCATTTCTTCTTTGAAAGAAGCTGGATCAATGCCAATCCACAAATCCGTTTCCTTGTAATTCACTACAAACGAACGAAACCGTTCCTGCGAAAAATGATTGCGATATGTTCTTAATTCAAAACTCAAAGCACATCTGTTATTCGTATGAAAATTAAAAAATTAACCACTGAGATCGCAGAGTTTTCATAGAGAAAACAGAGAGCATACAAATATCAACTCTTCAATTGAACTCTGCGTTTCCTCTGTGGTCTCTGTGGTTAAAAAGTTACTCCCGAAAATCAATCTCAAACAAATTCAGTGGACAAGCGGGAACGCACAATTCGCAGATGATACATTTTTCAGGATCGAACTGAAGTTCCCAGTTTACAGTATCCATTTGCAGGGCACCAGCAAAACACACGGCAGTACAGTTGCCACAACTAATACAGCGAACCTGATCCCAGGTAATTTTTTTATTCAATGGTTCGCAACTCACCTGATTCTTTTCCAGGTAAGCAATTCCATTCTTCAGATTGGTTGTTGTTCCTTCGAGTTCGAGTACCAGGCTCCCGGTTTTGCCAGGCCACACTTCAGCCCGGAGTATGTTTATCCGGATGTCATAATCTTTAACCAAACGATAGCTAAACGGCTGATCTCCACTCTGTGGCGGAAACTTAAGTACATATCTTTTTTTCTGCATTTTCATTATTCGTTTCCTCCTTTAATTTCTTTAAGCGATTTTAACGAGGTATTTGTTGGAAACATCTGAACCGGTTTGCTGATCTCAAATTCCCCGGCCAGTATAGATTGTTTTAGCAATTCTGCTATTTTTCGTGCTTTACTTAAACTCGAAACCGGTGCAGTTCTGATTTTCTTCCCTTGCACTTCAATTTCTCCTGAACGCAGTTGGGCATAAGTCACACGACCCAATGCCGGGGTACCAACCACGCCATAATCGCAAACTGTGGTTTCAATTTGTTCATTCCGAATCGAAACATTTTTGGCAATGTCAGCATTCAAAACCGGAATCGGAATGCCAATTCCCACAAACAGACTCACTCCATATTTTTCGTAATATGCTGCCTGTAAAAATTCAGACGACATTTCCTTCAGGTTTCCGATGACCGCCAGCGTGGCCGAGTTACTCACTGGAACTCCAAACTCATTTTTCGGTTTCGAAGTGTTGAATTGTGTCCCGGGCCAAACCACAAAACCTTGTGTTCCACCCAAAAAAATGCGTGTTCCGATTCCGATAGTTTTCATTTCCGGATCGTTCAGCAATGGACTTAATTCTCCGGAAGTGGAGTAAGTGGCATTGCGCATATTTGGCAGCAAACTACCCATATAGGTGTATTTTATCTGCGAAGTGGAATTCACGGCTACATTGTAGTTCTGGTAGGCATTTCGTGGATTGAACAGGAAAATCTCGTTCACGGTATCCTTGTTAATAATTGTTTTGATGTGTTTCCGTGGATAACAATCGGTGCCTTTTCCCCAAGCTTCCAACTCTATATCCTTGCCATCTACCAAATCCTGAATCAGGTGTGCCCCGCCGTATTTCGGATTATCCGGATCACAGGCTGTTGCTCCAATATATGTATCTACTGCGGCCAAACCTTCGTAAACCGGTACGCCATTCATCCGTATTTTTTCCATCCTGATGGGTGGATCGGCATGACCCAAATTGATAAACGCGCCAGACGAACACATGGCGCCAAAAGTAGCCGTGGTTACCACATCCACTTTTTCGGCAATCTCTTCCGGAGATGCGGTGAGTGCCATTTTTGATACCTCTTCAGCGGTTAACACAACTGCTTCGCCGCGTCGTATTTTTTCGTTGATTTCCTCGTATGTTTTTTGAATGCTCATATTCTTTGTAGCTTATGTTTTTCAATGTTAAAATGCAAAGTCACAAAGACACGAAGAAAAAATCCTTGTGTCTTTGAGCCTTTATATTTCTATTAATAAATTGGTCAAGGACTTAAATCAGGATAGCCTACACATACACCCATTCGAGAAGTGCATGAAACTGAGAAAGTGCAAAATAGATAGTTGTTTCATTTGTTTTGTTTTAATTATAATTCCGTTTCCGGCCGGGTATTGGCACCGTTTCAACAGTTTTGCTGATGGTTGCCAGAGCTTCTCTGAGCCCGATCTCTCCACTCTTCTTTATAATCAAACAATCAGATTCCGGAGGATTATTTGATAATGACAACAAAAATAAGTTCTAAAAACCGATTTATCAAACAAATCAACCTAATACCACGTTTTTTTAAGTTTTAAATGATTTCTGCTTACTGATTTCCGAAAATCAGACCATATGTTTTTGTAAAGATTCAATTAGAAATCTTTCGATTTAGTTAACTTTAGAATTCGATTCTGATAATTTTTTTTCTATTCAGGAACGAAAATTAATGGATATCTTTTCCTAGATTTTTATTGATGTCTGATACAAAAATTGCCACAAATACGATACAGTCGCCACCCTCAAGGAGTAACGGATTGTTTTCAGATTTCAGAAGTTTTCTCTGGAATAAGCCAAAAATTCAGACTTTAATTAAATTTAATTCGGAAGAAAAAAGGCTTGAATACAATCAGCGTATCTTGCAGCGTGTTGGCGAGGGTGTTGATCAGTATTCAGTTCTGAATGTTCATCGAATCGGGATTGAAGCACCTGTCAGTTATGTCTTTAATGAACTTTTAAACTGGAACGGTGATTCAACCTGCTGGCCAAACCACATTGCCAAAGTTGAAAGGAAAGATAATGATATTGAATCGATACGTATTTTACCTTTTGGTTGGAAAAAATACCCGTTTGGATTCCAAAAAAGTTTCTTTGGAATGAATTTCATCCCTTTATTCTACCTGAATTCCATTCGTGTAAAGCGTGTTCCTGATGCCTTCGATTTTGATAATGCCCGATACCTGCTTTATAAATGCAGTGGAGGTTATCCAATTGGGATTTTTCTGATGTATGTGCGTTCTTCGATTGCCGACATGGGAGAAACAGAACAGACCCAATTGTTTTTTTCCGTTGGGTTTAATTTTTATGGCAAGGAATACCAGTCTAAATGGTCCTTCTTTAATGGAATTTGGGAAAGTGTTCATAACTGGGTTACTGATAACGTTCTGAATCGGATAAAACAGCTCAGCGAATGGCGGATTGAAAAAATGGAAGCCGGTACCTATCTTGGAAAAGACAGTTGAAATCAAATAAATCAAAATTTGAACTTAGTTTTTCTTTAAGGTTTAATAATTCCGGAAAGGATATTCCAGAATAGTCTCAGGATAAGAAATGGGTTTAAAGTCCGGAGCAAAATATTCCTGTACGGTGCACTGCCAGTAAAGGTATCCCATAATAACGAACTCATTTCACGCTTTCCTCTTTCCTTATTTTGCTCATTGATGACCATCCGGAAAAGTACCTTTTTCAGGAATGAAGACTTTTGAAGGAATGAAGTTCCATAAAACACAAGTTTCCCAACAGCATTGTCCCTGTCGAGTTTTGAACATACAGGTTGGTATGATTTTCGAAAATCTTTTTCGGAAATCCCCTTGTTAATAGCAGTATTTGCTGCCGCTTTGCCGGTAATATATGCCGCACCAATACCGTTTTTATACAGTTTTGAAGAAGCTGAATCACCAATTAATACGATTCGGTCGGCATAGGCATTTTCGGCATTTTGGATATTGATGTATGGGAAACACTGGCAAGGGTTTATGTTCTGTAATTTAGTTCCTTCCGGGAAACAAGCCTGCACCGGTTTAGAATGTACAAACTGGTATATCATTTCATTACTTATATCAGGACCGAGTAGCACAAGTGTCACAAAATTTCCTTTCGGAATGAGTGCGCCAAATTTAATTCCGGGTAAATTCAGGAGAAATACGTGCATCGAATTTCCAAAATGTCTGCTTATAGCGTTGGTTTCCAAATAATATTCGCTGATGTAGGTTTTGGTAGTTTTGGGTGGAATAAATGATGGAATAATTTTCTGAAATAAATCCAACGATCGCGGATTTAAACCAACAGCACCAACCACCAAATCATATTGCCGGGAAGTTTTATTTGTTTTCAGTAAAATTCCATCCGGTACATTTTCAAGATCCGTAACTTTTTCATTATAAATCCCGGCACCTTTATTCCCGCACAAATTCTGAAGAAAACCATCAAAACTTTCAATGTTTGAATCTTCCAGATCCGGCGGGCCCGAGCCACGAAACATGGATACAATACCTTGTTCGTGCAATAATCTATCAATCACAGTCTTCCCTTGTTCAAAATGGAGAGTGTATGATTCGATTTCCCTTCGGATAACTTGTGGTGGAAGATTGATTCCATCGGCTTTAAGCATTTGAACCAATGATTCGGAAACAATTCCGCCGCAATGATTGCAGCCGGTTACCCCGGTATCAGTAAATCTTTTGGGTTCGTAAATATCAATTTCGATGCTGATTCCTCTTTTATGAGCCAAATCGTATGCAAAAAACGAAAAAAAACTGCCTGCCGGACCGCCACCAATCACTGCGATTTTTGCTCCGTCCTGAAGAACAAGATTTGTTTTTTTTTCTTTTTGCATCGGTTGAAAAGATCACTAATGTTCTCTAACTGAGCTTAAATATAGCTAAATACTGCTCATCTCAAACTTGATGTTTATCAGTGAGTATTGCAATCCCTCTATTTTGTGTTTTTTAATTCCCTGACAACACATGTTCCTGATAGTTTATCGGCTGTGAGCGTTTCATCAATAATTTTTACATTTGCAGCATAAAAATCAAAGGTCATGATTCAGGAAATACAAATTTACAACACACTTACCCGTAAGAAAGAAGTTTTTGAACCACTGGTTCCCGGCAAGGTTGGGTTGTATGTTTGCGGACCGACAGTATATGGACCTCCTCATTTGGGGCATGCCCGCTCTGCCATAAGTTTCGATTTAATATTTCGTTTTCTGAAACAGATTGGCTATAAAGTCCGCTATGTGCGTAACATTACCGATGTTGGGCATCTGGTTGCTGATGCCGATGAAGGCGAAGATAAAATTGCAAAACAAGCCAAACTTGACGAATTGGAACCGATGGAAGTAGTCCAGAAATATACAAACATGTACCATCAGGCCATGGCTTTGCTCAATTTGGAATCACCCAGTATTGAGCCCCGTGCTTCAGGCCATATCATTGAACAAATTGAAGAAGTAAAGAAAATATTGAAATCAGGATATGCTTATGAAAGTCATGGTTCGGTATATTTTGATGTTGAAAAATTTGCTTCTGAAAACGAATATGGCAAACTTTCAGGAAGAAAAATTGAAGATCTGATCAGCAATACACGTACTTTGGATGGTCAGGATGAAAAACGCTCCGGACTTGATTTTGCCATCTGGAAAAAAGCACAACCTGAACACATCATGCGCTGGCCTTCTCCATGGAGTGACGGATTTCCGGGCTGGCACATGGAATGCACCGCGATGAGCTGCAAATATCTGGGTGATACATTCGACATTCATGGTGGAGGAATGGATTTGACTTTCCCGCACCACGAAGCTGAAATGGCACAGTCGCAAGCTGCTCATGGAAAGTCTGCTGTTCGATACTGGATGCACAATAACATGATTACCCTGAATGGGCAGAAGATGGGCAAATCGCTCGGAAATGCTATTTCTCTGGAAGAGTTTTTCAATGGAAATCATCCATTGCTCGAACAAGCATACAGCCCGATGACGATCCGTTTTTTTATGTTGCAGGCGCATTACCGCAGCACGCTCGATTTCTCGAACGAAGCGCTTCAGGCTTCAGAAAAAGGACTGGAACGATTAATGAAAGCTACATCCCGAATTGGTGATTTACCGGTTTCTGAAACTTCTTCAGTGAATATTGCAGAATTATCTGCCAATTGCTATTCTGCCATGGCGGATGATATGAACAGCCCGATCGCCATTGCATATTTGTTTGACGGAGTTAAAATGATTAATTCAATTGCAGACGGAAAATCAAGTATAACTTCGGTTGATCTTGATGCACTAAAAGCGCTTTTCGATGCTTTTATTTTCGACATCTTCGGATTAAAAACTGAAAATCAGAATGAAAGTGGCAACAGCGAAGTTTTAAATGAAGTGGTTGATCTGTTGATGAAACTTCGTGCCGAAGCCAAAGCCAACAAAGACTGGGCTACTTCGGATAAAATACGCAACGAACTGGCCGCTATCGGTTTCGACATTAAAGATGGCAAAGAAGGTGTGAGCTGGGAACTGAAGAAATAAAGGCTCCGGATTTGACCTGAAAATTGTATCACCAAAAGATAATTATAAAAATAAAATCCCGGACTGCTTTTTGAAAGTAGTCCGGGATTTTTAGTTATTTCACAAATAAGAAAGGGTTAACGAAGTTTCGCTACTTTCTTGTTTGGTGTGTTTCTCATATAAAAAGTAATTTTGCCGCCATTCACAATATCGCTGTGCTTAATTGTATTTCCAGTCAGAACTTTCCCGTTCACATCAACTTTATCAACATACACATTCTTTTCACTCTGATTTACAGTGTTAATTGTCAGTGATTTTCCGTTTGATAGTCTAACAGTTGCTTTCAGAATCATCGGACTTCCGATGGCATATTCGTCGGACCCGGGCAAAACCGGGTAAAACCCAAGTGCACTAAAAATATACCATGCGCTCATTTGTCCTGCATCATCATTTCCACACAATCCATCAGGACGCGGATGATACATTTTCTCCATAATCATGCGAACCCTTTCCTGAGTTTTCCATGGCTGATTGGTCCAGTTGTACAAATAAGGAATGTGATGCCCGGGTTCGTTGCCATGTATGTAATTGCCAATGATTCCGTCACGCGTGATATCTTCGTTTTTTTCGATATACTTTTCTTCTATTTCGTTGGTGAAAATCTGATCCAGATGAGCCGAAAACTTGTCTTTTCCACCCATCATTTCAATCATTGTATCAATTTCCTGCGGAATATACAAGCCATAATTCCAGGCGTTTCCTTCAATGAAACCCTGTCCTTCGGTATCCATCGGATCAAATTCCTTTCGCCATTCGCCATTGGCAAGTCGCGGACGCATAAACCCAATCTTTTTGTCATATACATTCCTGAAATTTTCTGAACGTTTTGTATAGTCAGCCAATACCGAATTATTGCCAACTTTTTTTGCAATCTGTGCGATGCACCAGTCGTCGTAAGCATATTCAAGCGTTTTTGAAACCGAAGAACTGCTTTTGTCTTCAGCAACATAACCAAGTCTCATGTAATCACCAATTCCGTCATAATACGAAACAGTGGATGTGTTTTGGCAGGCTTTTAAAGCTCTTGCCGGATCAACATCAGTAGTTCCTTTGGCAATAGCATCGGCTATCACCGAAACCGAATGGTATCCGACCATACACCAGTTTTCGTTGGCATAATGACTCCAAATGGGCAGCATGTGATGAACACTTTGGTCGTGATGTGCCAGCATGGAGTGAACCATGTCATTGTTTCTTTCAGGCTGAATGATGTTGAACAACGGATGTAATGCGCGATAAGTATCCCAAAGTGAGTATACCGTATAGTTTACAAACCCGTCAGACTGATGAATATTCTGGTCGAGTCCGATGTATGAGCCATCAACATCTTCGAAAATAATCGGGCTGAGCATGGTATGGTACATCGAAGTGTAAAACGTGATTTTTTCTTCCTTTGTTGGTGTTTCAACTACGATTTTCGAAAGTTCACTGTTCCATTTTTCCAGAGTTGCCTGTTTGGTTTCTTCAAAATTCCAACCCGGAATTTCTGCCTGAAGATTTTTTAATGCTCCTTCAGTGCTTACTGATGAAAGGGCAAATTTTATCCGGAGTTTTTCGCCTTCTTCTGTTTTGAAATTGAAATAAGCCCGAATATTTTTACCTGCCATTTCAGGAAAATTTTCCGTTTCGTTAAACTTCCTGTAAAAACCGTTGTATTGGAGTTTATCGTATTTTTTATGTCCGTAACTGGCGAATGGTTTTGAGAATTTCATGGCAAAATATACCACTCGTGTTCGTGCCCAGCCACTTGTTTGGCGGTATCCTGTAACAAGCGAATCATTTTCAACACGAATAAATGTCCACACATTTTTATCCGGATAATTGTAGATATTCGACATTAAATCCATAATGATGTGAGCGTTATCCGATTTCGGGAAAGTATACTGATGAAAACCAACGCGCTCGGTGGCTGTTAATTCTGCTGTGATTTTATAATCGTCAAGCTCAACCTTATAATATCCTGGCTGGGCAGATTCTTTTTGGTGCGAAAAAGTAGAATGATAACCACTTCCGTGAACTGCTGCGGTACCTGGATCCAGCTTTAACTCACCGGTTGTTGGCATAATCAAAAAATCGCCCAGATCGGAATGTCCGGTTCCACTAAAATGTGTATGACTAAAACCGAATATGGTTGAATCGCTGTATTGGTATCCTGAACAATATTTGTATGCATCCGGATTGTATTTTCCGTCATTATACATCATTAATTCATTTGTTTCCGGACTTAACTGCACCATTCCAAACGGTGCCGCAGCTCCGGGAAATGTATGCCCCATGTTTTTGGTTCCAATAAACGGATTAACATAGTCGATAGGATTGAATTCGGGATAATTTAAATTTTTTGTTGAATTGTCTTTTGCATGCAAGGGCATCAAAGCACTCATCAGGAGCGATAGAATGACTATCAGATTTAACTTTTTCATGATGTATTTCGTTGGTTTAGAGATATTCAAGTTTATTTTCGACAACTTAAATTTTGAATTTTGTCAGGCGCCAAAGCTACAAAACGGTTGCAAAGTATCAAATGACTATGACTTCAATCTGTCTGATTCCCTGAGTTAAGTGTGGTTGTACAGTTTAAAATTATGGTTGAAACAATAATTTTGCATTAATGTATCTGTGAAGATGGTTCTAAAAGGATATTTATATAAAAACCCTATTCCGGATTTTTTATACAAATCGTTCCGGGAACAGGGTTTTTAAGTCCACATAATCGACTAAAATATTGTCCGACTTTATTTTTTTTTCAACTCATAAAGATCAGTTCGCCGGTCTTTTAAATTTCGAACACTCCCCTGTTGATTTAGTTCCCGCAGTAGATCAATATCAACATCTGCAATTAATATCATTTCGGTATTTGGCGTCGCTTCGGCTTTTATTCCATTTGTTGGAAAAGCAAAGTCACAAGGAGTAAAAACCATTGATTGGGCAAACTGAATGTCCATGTTATGAACCTTTGGTAAATTGCCAACGCTTCCGGCAATGGCTACATAACACTCATTTTCTATCGCCCTGGCTTGTGCACAATGCCTTACTCTGGAATATCCGTTTTGCGTATCGGTCAGGAATGGTACAAATAAAAGATCCATTCCTTCGTCTGCCAGAAGCCTGCTGAGTTCCGGAAATTCCACATCATAGCATATCATGATACCAATTTTTCCGCAGTCGGTATCAAAAACTTTTATCTGACTTCCACCCTGCATACCCCAAATCTTAACCTCATCTGGAGTTACATGTATTTTTTCATACCGGTCAACAGTTCCGTCTCTTTTGCATAAATAACCAACATTAAAAAGTCTGTCATTTTGAATTTCAGGCATACTTCCGGAAATAATGTTGATGTTATATGAAATAGCCAGTTCCGAGAATTTCTGAACGATAGTTGCTGTGTGTTTGGCAAGTTCCCTGATAGCTTCAGGTTCGGTTAAATGATTGTTATCTGCCATTAACGGGGCATTAAAAAACTCCGGGAATAATGCAAAATCAGCCCGGTATCCCGAAACAGCGTCAATAAAATATTCGGCTTGCTGCAATAAGTCTTCCAGATTTTTGTACGGCCTCATCTGCCATTGAATGAGTCCTAGCCGAATCACCTTTTTGATCGTGCTGGCTTTTATGTTTTCCTTTTCATAGTATATGTTATCCCATTTAAGTAAAACGGCATAATCATTTGATTCTTTATCTCCTTCCAGATAATTCTTCAGGACTTTTGACGGGTAAAAATCGTTTGAAATCTGGAAATTAAACACCGGATCATGAATCTCTTTTCTTCTTACTTTCTCGATGTAAATTTTTGGAGATATTTCGTTGGAATATTTGTGATAATTAGGAATTCTACCTCCAAAAGCGATACCTTTTAAATTTAATCGTTCACATAACTCTTTCCGGTAGTCATATAGTCTTCTGCCAAGCCGCAAACCACGAAATTCAGGTTTAATAAATACATCAATACCATATAAAGTGTCGCCATCTATTGTATGTGTGCTAAAAGTGTAATTACCTGTTATTTTTCTATAGCTATGCTGGTCCCCAATTTTATCGTAATCAACTATAATGGATAAGGCACACCCGGCAATTTGATTATTAACCTTAATGACCACCTGCCCGTCCGGAAAGCGATCAATCAATGTCTTTATTTGCGGTTCATTCCAGTATGAGTTTGGCATGTTGGTGTAAGACTCAATCATGGCTGCTTTAAGTTCCTGATAATCATCAAGACTTAAATACGTCAATTCAATGTTTTCTATCTCTATCATCTGTCTGTTTTTCAATTTTAGTCCTTTATAACCATAGTCATAAAGATTTTTATATCAGGTTTTCAACTGCATCCATCTCTTTACCATCCAGTCAATGCGACCGATTAAATCCTAATTCAGGAATTTAGGAAGAAAGATGATCAATCCGATGATCAATGCAGTAATTGCGCTCACAAGAACTCCTGCCGCAGTTACGTCTTTAATTATTTTAATTTTTTCGCTTTCACCCGGCGAGATAAAGTCTGCAATATTTTCAATCGCTGTATTAATTATTTCCAGGGCCAATACAAAACCAATTGCAAAAACAACTGCGATCCATTCGAATTCTGAAATGTGAAAAACAATTCCGGCAATTAACACAACCAGAACAGCGGCCAGATGAATCCTGAAATTATGTTCTTCTTTTATCAGAATTTTCAATCCATTTAAAGCAAATCCAAAGCTTTTTATTCTTTTCCGTAACGAAAATTTCTGTTGCTTCATAGGTGTAAATAAATTAATCTCTTTAATTGAAAGTCATTGGGTTCTGAAATGAGTTTAACTGCAATCTGCTAATCCGGAATAATCTGCTAAATTAATAAAAGCACAGCCAATATGCACAGAGAACGTAAATTCGATCCTTTTGTTGAAACATTCCCTATTGTCACAAACAGTTCCTAATTTTTCTATATTTTTACCACCGATTAAAAATGATATCATTAAGAATTTATGAACTATATTGATCTGGTACTAGCCATTATTATAATATTCGCTGCCATTCAGGGATTTCGGAAAGGTTTTATTGTTGAGATAGCATCATTAGCTGCTTTGATTTTAGGCATCTGGGGTGCCATTAAATTCTCCGACTGGACTGCTGGTTTTCTTTCAAGTACGATGGATATTCACTCCAGACATATGGTAACTATCGCTTTTCTGGTGACTTTCATCGTAATTGTGGTAGTCGTTCATATACTCGGCAGACTGCTCGATAATGTTGTGAAGGCTGTCGCCCTGGGCTTCCTCAACCGACTGGCAGGGATTATTTTCGGAGTTTTAAAAACAGCCGTTATCCTGAGTATTCTTCTTTTACTTTTTGATGCTGTTGATGAAAATGTACATATACTGCCATCTGTTCAAAAACAAGAATCGAAACTTTATACACCTATGAAACAAGTAGTTCCTACATTATTTCCATTTATCAAACTTTGGAATACAAATGGGACGAATAAACCGGCAGAGCAGAATTCCGACAAGAAGACCGGAACCAGGTCGATCTGAAGTTTCAGCAAAAGTCAATTAGTTCAATCATTCTCCTGAATAAACGAACTTTCCCAAATAGACACGATCATTTTATGTGTTGATAATTACATGTAAAGCCATTGATTTTATATCTTTGGGCGGATTTTTTACTGATGTATTCTATCGTTAAAAATTGGATTTGCTGAAAGGTAATCCCTGCTAAAGCTTTAATTAATCAAATTTCTACTATGAATTTTGTTGACGAATTACAATGGAGAGGCATGATCCATGATATGATGCCGGGAACAAAAGAACAACTTGATAAAGAACTAACTGCAGCATATGTTGGTATTGATCCAACAGCCGATTCATTGCACATTGGGCATTTGGTAAGTGTAATGATGCTGAAGCATTTTCAGATTGCCGGTCATAAACCAATTGCACTTGTTGGTGGGGCTACCGGTATGATAGGCGACCCATCAGGGAAATCACAGGAACGGAATTTACTCGATGAAAAGACTCTGCGACACAATCAGGAATGTTTAAAAAAACAATTAAGCAAGTTTCTCGATTTTGAATCTGATGCTCCAAATGCGGCGGAATTGGTGAACAATTACGATTGGATGAAAGAATTCAGTTTCCTGAGTTTCATCCGCGACATCGGAAAACACATCACTGTAAATTACATGATGTCAAAAGATTCAGTAAAAAAACGGTTGGATTCGGATAATGGTGCGGGAATGTCATTCACAGAGTTTACTTACCAATTGGTACAGGGAACCGATTTCCTGCATTTGTATCAAACAAAAAATGCGAAACTACAAATGGGAGGTTCCGATCAGTGGGGAAATATTACCACCGGAACAGAACTGATCAGGAGAATTGCCGGCGGTGAGGCTTTTGCTTTAACCTGCCCGTTGATTAAAAAGGCTGACGGAACTAAATTTGGGAAAACAGAATCGGGTAATGTTTGGCTTGATCCAAAACTGACCTCGCCTTATAAATTTCTTCAATTTTGGCTAAATACTTCGGATGAGGACGCTGAAAAATACATAAAAATTTTTACGCTTCTTTCACAGGTAGATGTTTCAGAATTGGTAATCAAGCATGCTGAAGCACCACATCTGCGATTGTTACAAAAGCGTTTGGCCGAAGAAGTTACCGTAATGGTACATTCGCGCGAAGATTACGAACTGGCTGTGGAGGCATCACAAATTCTCTTCGGGCAAGGAACCGCTGAATTATTAAAAAAACTGGACGAGGAAACCTTCCTGTCTGTTTTCGATGGTGTACCTCAATTTAAAATTTCAGGCACAGAGCTCGAAAACGGTGTAAAAGTGGTTGATCTACTGGCCGAAAAAGCAATGGTTTTCCCTTCAAAAGGCGAACTTCGCCGCACAATTCAGGGAAATGGATTAAGCATTAATAAGGAAAAAGTAACCGATATAGAATTAATTATTAATCAGGAATTTCTGATTGGTGGAAAATACATTTTGGTCCAAAAAGGTAAGAAGAACTATTTTCTATTGATACAGGAATAGTTATTCCTGTATCAATTATTAGGCTAACAAAATAATAAATACACAAATATTTCGTTAAATTCAGAACCCAAAGACCTATTCTATGACAAATTTTTTTGATAATCAGAATATATTTAATATACTGTGGAAGTGGAAGAAACATTTGATTATTGTAGGCTTAATTGCAATTATTATCTCGGCTGTTTTTTCGTCATCAACATTCATCAAACCTAAGTTTAAATCAACAGCACGAATCTATCCAAGTTTTAACGTATACACATACAGCGACGAATCAGAGAGTGAACAATTGCTCGAAATAGCAAATTCTCAGGATATTAAACTTAAAGTAATTGACGCGTTTAACCTGGCCGATGTATATAAAATCCATAAAGAGGATCCACTTTACCTGACATATATGCTCGCAGAGTTTAACGACAATGTCGGGTTCAAAAAAACGGAATACGAAACAGTTGAGATTCACGTGCTGGATACCGATCCGCAAAGAGCATGCTCAATGTGCGATTCCATTGTCTCATTTGTAAATGAAAAGATAAATACTTTGCATCGTGTTAAATTTGAGGAAGTTGTTACTGGTTCTGGAAAGGGACTAAAAAAAGTTAACCACCAGATTGATTCTCTGGAAGAAAAGTTAAACTTTTTAAGAAAGAATTACCAAATTCTGGATTATAAAACGCAGTCAGAACAGATTACTAAAGGAATGGTCAAGGTATTAGCCGAAGGGAAAAAGAACACACCAGGAGGAAAGGAACTTGAACAATGGATGAAAAATCTGGAAGAAAAAGGTGGAGAATATAATCTGCTGGAGAAAGAACAGGAAAATTGCATTTTTCAAAGAGATTCTATCAAAATGGTTTACGATCGTTCTGTTGGTTATTCTACAAATAAGCTTGTTTATGGACATCAGATTCAGAAACCTATCCCTGCTGAGAAGAAATCATACCCGATCAGATGGTTAATAATATTGGTTTCAACATTTGCCTCGCTATTTGCCGCTATGCTTTTTATTTTACTTCTTGAAAACAAAAAAAACGCATAAACGGTGTCTCAAGCCAGGATTAAAATTGCCCTTTTTTACCTGATATCAGTATTGTTTATTTTACTGAATGCCCTTTTTCTGGTGAAAAAACATTCAATGGTCATTAATGCTTTGCCATTTGTGTTTGGGATTGTTTTGCTGGCAGTTTTCTCCTTCGATAAACTCGTGTATTTAGTCGTTTTTTTTACCCCGCTATCGCTGCCTCTTTCTGAAATAATGCCAGGAATGACGTTCGATATGTTTTTACCTACCGAGCCTTTATTGTTTGGCATAATGCTCATTTTTATCCTGAAATGGGTTTCAACAGGTTCGTTCGATCGGGCCATTTTGACTCATCCGGTTTCACTGGCCATTTTTTTTAGCCTGTTTTGGATGTTACTGACAAGTTTAACCAGTACAATGCCAATTGTATCTCTCAAATTTTTCCTTTCGCGCGTTTGGTTCATTGTTGGATTTTATCTTTTAACGGCTAAAATATTCGAATCGGGAAAAAATATTGAAAAGTACATTTGGCTCTATACGCTGCCGTTGTTGCTTGTTGTTTTTTATTCGACATACCGACATCTCGGTTATGGTTTGTGGGATAAACAGGCGGCACATTTTGTAATGGACCCATTTTATAACGACCATACCGCATATGGAGCAGCAATTGCCATGTATCTTCCATTTCTTTTCGGATTTTCATTTACAAAGATTTATTCGTCAGGAGTTAAAAACCTGGTTCGAATTGTTCTTGGGATATTGCTGATGGCATTAATTCTTTCGTACGCCCGGGCCGCATGGGTTAGTATGGTTGCAGCATTTGGAATCTGGGGAATTATGAGATTAAAAATACGTTTCAGACCTCTTTTTATAACTCTTCTGATTTCAATTTCAGTGATTCTGATTTTTCAGAATCAGATATTGACCTATCTTGAACGAAACAATACCCAATCATCAGCAAATCTGGGGGATCATCTTTCATCAATTTCAAATATTTCATCCGATGCGTCAAATCTCGAACGGCTCAATCGCTGGAATTGCGCCATCCGGATGTTCGAAGACAAGCCAATCTTCGGGTATGGGCCCGGAACTTACATGTTTAGCTATGCACCATACCAATTAACCAGGGATCGAACTATAATAAGTACAAACTCAGGCGATGGAGGAAATGCCCACAGTGAATATCTTGGCCCTATGGCAGAATCAGGATTTATGGGGCTAATTACTTTTCTTATTCTGATAATAACGGTTATTTACACTGCCATTCATGCTTATAGCAGAACGAACGATAAACGACTGAAGACAATTTTAATGAGTGCTTTACTTGGACTAATAACCTATTATATCCATGGAACATTGAATAATTTTTTGGATACCGATAAACTTTCGGTGCCTTTCTGGGGATTTACCGCAATTATTGTTGCCATAGATATTTATACACGAAAGAATATTCAGCCTGAAGTATTGCCTGAAAGTATTCCTTAAAAAAAATGGCCTGCGTTTGCAGACCATTTCAGAATTACCAAATCTGATAATCAGTTTATTTTTTTACACGTTCAGAATAAGAACGATCACGGGTATCAACTTTTATAATATCACCCTCGTTGATAAACATAGGAACCATTAATTCAGCTCCGGTTTCAACAGTAGCAGGTTTCAGCGCATTCGAACTGGCAGTATTCCCTTTTTCCCCGGCGATGGTTGAAGTAATTAATAATTCTACAAAAGGAGGCATTTCAACAGTGAGAGGAGTTTCTGTTTCAGCATGTACATTTATTTCAACAATCTGACCTTCTTTCATTAAGTCCGAATTATCAATCAAATCAGCACTTATAGAGATTTGCTCAAATGTTTCAACATGCATGAAATTAAAACCAGCTTCATCCTGATACAAAAACTGATAAGGACGGCGTTCAACTCTAACTACATCAATCCTTACTCCTGAACTAAAAGTGTTTTCAATGGTTCTTCCAGTTTTAAGGTTCTTCAGTTTCGTTCTTACGAAAGCCGGACCTTTACCTGGTTTAACATGTTGGAACGATACAATTTGAAATAACTGTTCGTTGTATTCAATTGTTAATCCGTTTTTAATATCTGCGGTAGTAATAGCCATAAAAAATGTTTAGAATAATTTCAAATAGGTTGCAAAAATAAAGAAATATTGTAGAATCAAAATTTTTATGCGGATTTTTTTAATTATTTCACTATCAATATTTTATTGTTCGATCATTTGATTGACCCCATTTATTTTATAGGAGTTTAACTCACATTTAAGCGCTCCCAGCAGCAATTCAAACTCAGCATATATAGGCAATCTGTTTTTATCTTTTGTAATATAAATCTTCAGATCATCCGAATCTTTAAATAATTTTCCCGTTGGAACCCTGGGAGATACTACATAACACTGTTTTCTACCGATCTTGGTGTCAATCGTCTCGATACCAATAAATTTCAAGCTCATCAAAAATAAATCGCTACCATGATAAACGGGAATCTGAACTTTTTTGCCGGCAAGTAAATCTTCAAAATAATCGTTTTGCCTGATATAGAAGAAGACGCTTATCATATCATTTAAGTTGGCGGGAACTTTCTTCTTACCAGACTTTAAACTGAAAATCGAGTCGTTTATATGATCGTAAATAACTTCGTCATAAAACCGGTACTTTTGCTCTTTAACATTTCGGACTGATTTTACCGGAAGGTAGGTTTCTGTATCTACCCAGCTTTCATAAACATCATTTACTTCATATATTTTGTCGACTAATCCTGTGGTCCGGCCTCGCATGTGGTAATGAATAACAGGCCTGCGGTTTAGTTTTTCTCTTTCGGCAACCAGTGTTGCTTTACCACCTTTAATAAAACCAAAACGAAGTATATACTCCATTTCTTCAAGTGCCTGGGCGTTGATACGCAAAGCAAAAGCTAGAATCAGGCAAAATGCGAATGTTATTCTCATCCCAAAATATTTTTCTTTGGAAGTGTAGCCACAAAGTCTTTCAGATAAAATGGTTCAAAATAAGCAACATCTTCAAACTGTTTTTTGTTGTAAGCTTCCCAAACTAATTCGCACATGTGTGATGCAGATGCCTTAATATTATGAATAAATACTGCATTGGGAGATGTGATACTATTTTCGCATTTTTCAGCCCCATTACCGAAAAAAACCACTTGATTTGCCTTAAGCTCTGCTGCAAGAAATGATTCATCAATTATTTCTGCGCTAATTGGTCCTAAAACAGAACAATCTTGGTCAAAAAGCATCGAATACACTTCCATCCTTCGGGCATCAATCATTGGGCAAAATATTGTCGGCTTGTTTTCCGGAATACCCAAACTAATACGATTTAAAGCTACATATCTGGTCATCGCTTCAAGTGTGCCAACAGCAATGAGAGGTATCTGACCTGCATAACAAATTCCTTTAGCCGTTGATACGCCAATACGAAGCCCGGTATACGAGCCCGGCCCTTTGCTAACTGCTACGGCATCAAGTTCCCGTGAATTAATTTTGTTTCTGGATAAAAGCTCTTCTGCAAAGACTGTTACCAACCGGGCATGGTTTTGCCCTTCGTTTGATTCGATCAGATCTATTTGTTTCCCATCTTTTGTAAGGGAAATGCTACAAACCTCAGTTGAAGTTTCTATGATTAGAATTATTGCCATTTCGGGTAAAATTTGAGTTCAAAATTATGCATATAAACAAATTAAACTTCTTTTTCGGAAAAGAAATCGGAATACTTTTACTGATCAAAATAATTTTCGACTTTTAAAGCAACAAGTTCAATCATTTGTACTATTTTTAAAAACTCAATAGGGATGAATTATGTTGTATCAAACGGTAATCATAGATGACGATCAACTTGCCAGAAGAGGCTTAAGGAGGATTTTGGAACATAATTTTCAGGAAATTGAAATCTTGGGAGAGGCTGATTCCGTTGCTTCAGGACTGACTCTGATTAATGAAATTTCCCCGGACCTAGTTTTTTTGGATATTGAAATGCCTGATGGTACAGGATTTAGCCTTTTGGAAAAACTTACGAACATCAATTTCAAAGTCGTTTTTACAACCTCCTACAGCGATTATGCCATAACCGCATTTAAATATTCCGCTTTCGATTATATTGTAAAACCTGTTCTGATAGAAAATGTTCGTTCAACAATCAGCAGAATAAACGAAATCCCTGTACTTCATGAAACCCAAAGAATTGAGGTACTCAAGAAAAATCTGAACTATAGCAATGAAGATGATCCAACTATTGCATTACCCGAAATAAACGGTTTTACAATTGTAAAGATCAGAGATATATTAAGGTGCGAAGGTGAACGCAACTATTCCCGGATATTTTTCAGGAATGGATCATCGGTATTGGTAAGTCGGACACTGCTCGATTTCGATAATTTATTGGTTCCTCATGGCTTTTTCCGCATACATCGCTCTCATTTAATCAGCTTGAAAGACATTAACCGATACCTGAAAACTGATGGTGGTTTGGTTGAGATGAACGATAAAACCCAGTTACCTGTCTCGCCAAAATTCAAGACCGAACTTCTGGATCGCCTGCTGTATAATCGCCTGTGATGCTGTGATCTTTATTATTGCGGCATTTTGAATAGGGGCTGCTAGCTGCGTTGGGTTATCCGATTTTTATAATAACCAGATTATTCCTATTTTCGTTTTTCAAATCAGGTACTCATCATGTTTCAGTCATAATTTAATTGGCTTTTTTTATCGAAAATCAACTTAAGCTTGATTGGGAAAAGGAGGAAGTTCCTTTCTAAGACTTACTTAACACATGTATACAATAGACGACCTACAGTCATTTTTTGCTGATCAAACAAAGAAAGAGATCGATCAAATCTACCAAACCGAACCCATAAATCTTTACGAACCTGTTGGTTATGCATTAAGCATGGGAGGGAAAAGGCTTCGTCCGGTAATGGTGCTGCTCGCATGCAATTTATTTAACGACTCTGTTGAAAAAGCAATCCCGGCAGCTATGGCTATCGAAGTTTTTCACAATTTCACTCTTCTTCACGACGACATTATGGATAAGGCCGAGATGAGGCGAAATTCCTTATCAGTCTATAAAAAATACAATGAGAACACTGCGATTTTATCAGGAGATGCCATGTCGATTATGGCTTATAATTATTTATTGAAATGTAATTCTTCTGATCCTGTTTCGATGATCCGATTATTTTCGCAAACTGCGCTTGAAGTATGTGAAGGACAACAATACGATATGGATTTTGAAAACAGATCGAATGTTTCAATTTCTGAATACCTCAACATGATTCGGCTAAAAACGGCAGTATTATTGGCTTGCAGCCTCAAAATCGGCGCTTTGGCTGCTGATGCTCCTGAAAAAACTGCCGATTTGCTATATGTTTTTGGGTTAAATATGGGAATTGCTTTTCAACTCCAGGACGATTTACTTGATGTATTTGCCGATCAGGATAAACTGGGTAAAAAGATAGGTGGAGATATAATCACGAACAAAAAAACATTTCTAATGTTGAAGGCTCTTGAATTAGCCGACGACAAAACAAAAAAAATCATTCAGGATTGGTTACTCGTGAAAGAATTTAATCCTGAAGAAAAAATCAGAGTTATTACTGGTATTTATAATGATTTGAACATCAGAAAAATTACAGAAAAGTATGTGGAGGAGTTTTATCAGGCAGCTTTAGATATTTATGAAGAAATTAATGTAAACAAAGAACGCAAAACACAATTGCTCCATTTGGCTAATTTGATCATTAATCGTGATCATTAATTAATGGAATAATAAATGAAACAAAGTATATTTGCTGAAAATTCGTTTTTGTTGGAAAATTATTGAATCTTTCAATCTCAATGAATTTCTGAAGAAATAGATTAAAATAATATATATGGCTCAGAATATTGGAAAAATAATTCAGGTAATCGGACCGGTTATCGACATCTCTTTCGATCAGGAAGGCAGTGAACTTCCCAGAATTTACGATGCCCTTGAAATTGCAAGGGAAGGTATGGCTAATCTCGTACTTGAATGTGAACAACACATTGGCGAGAATACAATTCGTGCAATCGCAATGGATTCAACTGATGGATTTCGTCGCGGAATGGAAGTAATCGCCACAGGCAGACCAATTACGATGCCCAATGGCCAGATTGCTCTCGGTCGTTTACTTAATGTTACAGGTGATCCGGTAGACGGATTGGTAGCACTTCCCAAAGACGGATTAAGTATTCACAATGAACCACCTCTGTACGAAGATTTAACAACCGGAACCGAAGTCCTTTCGACCGGAATTAAAGTCATCGACCTCATTGAGCCTTATGCAAAGGGAGGTAAAATTGGACTATTTGGCGGAGCCGGTGTTGGTAAAACAGTACTCATACAGGAATTAATCAACAATATAGCCCTTGGTCACAGCGGATTATCCGTGTTTGCCGGTGTTGGTGAACGTACCCGGGAGGGCAATGACCTGCTTCGTGAAATGATTGAAGCGGATATTGTAGACTATGGTGAAGAATTTAAGAAATCGATGGAAGAAGGAAATTGGGATCTTTCAAAGGTTGACAATGAAGCGATAAAAAAATCGAAACTGGCGCTTGTATTTGGCCAGATGAATGAGCCGCCGGGAGCTCGTGCACGTGTCGCCCTTTCGGGATTGACTATTGCCGAAAGCTTACGTGACGGGGACGGAACCTCAACGAAAGGACGCGATATCCTGTTTTTTGTCGATAACGTTTTTCGTTTTACGCAGGCAGGATCAGAAGTTTCTGCCTTGTTGGGACGTATGCCTTCTGCTGTAGGTTATCAGCCAACTTTGGCTTCCGAAATGGGAATCATGCAGGAACGGATCGCTTCAACAAAAAAAGGATCGATAACATCGGTGCAAGCGGTATATGTTCCGGCCGATGACTTAACCGACCCTGCTCCGGCAACAACTTTTGCCCACCTTGATGCTACCACTGTATTAAGTCGTAAAATCTCCGAATTGGGTATTTATCCGGCGGTTGATCCACTGGATTCTACTTCCAGAATTCTTACACGGGAAGTGGTCGGTGACGAACATTACGATTGTGCACAACGGGTAATTATGATTTTGCAACGTTATAAAGAACTTCAGGATATCATTGCAATTTTGGGAATGGACGAATTATCGGAAGACGATAAACTAATTGTGCATAGGGCCCGTCGCGTTCAGAGATTCCTTTCTCAGCCATTCTTTGTTGCAGAACAATTTACCGGTTTGAAAGGTCAGTTGGTTTCTATTGAAGATACCATTAAAGGTTTTAACATGATTATGGATGGTGAAGTTGATCAATATCCTGAAGCAGCATTTAACCTGGTTGGGAATATCGATCAAGCCATAGAGAAAGGCGAAAAATTACTTGCAGGTGCATAAAATGCAATTTGCCTTTTCGAGTTTTGAAATTCAAACATTAAACATTTCATATCCATGATATTAGAAATTGTCACCCCCACTAAAAAAATATATTCCGGTCATGTAAAGCTCGTTAAGTTACCCGGGACATTGGGTTCATTCGAAATTCTTAATCACCATGCCCCAATCATTTCGACACTTGAAAAAGGGAAAATTAAAGTAGAGGAAGAAGATGGGAATGTGCTGTTTTTTGAAATTGAAGGGGGAATTGTTGAAAACAAAGACAATAAAATTATCGTACTTGCTGAGTCTGTTTAACAGACAAAAGCAATAAACTGATTATATTTAAGCCCTGAAGAATAAATCACTTCAGGGCTTTTTATTTTGAAGACTAAATTTCTTATCATACGATTCAGTTCTATTGGCGATATTGTTTTAACATCGCCGGTAGTCCGTTGCCTCAAAATTCAATTTCCGGACTCAGAAGTACATTACCTTACTAAACTCCGGAATACCGATTTACTTGAGGCCAATCCATATATCGACAAAATTCATGTACTCGATCTTTCACTTTCGGAAGCGATTCAAAAACTACAGGCAGAGAAATTTGATTATGTGATTGATTTGCATAACAATATACGAAGCCTCCGCGTCAAGTGTGGACTTAAAGCCAAGTCCTACAGTTTTAACAAACTGAATATCCGCAAATTTTTACTGACACGTTTTCGGTTTAATACAATGCCATCAGGTCACATTGTTGAACGAAATCTCGAAACATTACGTTGTTTTAATGTTACTGATGACGGTAAAGGCCTCGATTATTTTATCCCAGAAGAAGATGAATTCTCTATTGATGAGTTGCCCGAAAATTTCAGGAATGGATATGTAGCCCTTGTACTTGCCGGAACCTATGCCACCAAAAGATTACCCGTTGAAAAGTACCGGAAATTAATTACAGAATCGGATTTTCAGTTTGTATTACTGGGCGGAAAAAGTGAAAGAAGCATGGCTGCGAGTATTCTGGGCTGGGAAACCGGAAATGTTGCTGATTTTACCGGGAAATTGCGCATTAACCAATCAGCTTCGATTGTAAAAAATGCAAAGCTTGTTATCTCCAACGATACCGGATTGATGCATATTGCGGCGGCTTATCACAAAAAGATATTGTCGGTTTGGGGAAATACTTCTCCTGAATTGGGAATGTATCCTTATTTGCCGGGAGAAGGTTCCGAAATCCTGGAAGTTAAAGGATTACCGTGCCGGCCATGTTCAAAACTTGGTTACCACGAATGTCCCAAAAAGCATTTCCGCTGCATGAATGATATACCTGAGAACCGGATTATTGATTGGGTAAACAAAGAGTTTTAGCTACGCATCATTTCAGCAGAAATCAAAACCATCAGATTATTTATGTTGTTCCGGTTTCAGGAATACTTTTCTCAATTTTTTTGAAAGATTTTTTTGATCCGGATTAATGCCTCTTCAAGTATCGAACGTGGACAACCAATGTTTATGCGCATAAATCCGCTTCCCTGTTTGCCGAATTGTACACCACGATTTAATCCAACTCCGCCGTCTATTAGTTTCTGATTAAGAACTTCATCCGTGAGACCAAATGCCGAAAAATCGAGCCAGATCAGGTAAGTTGCATCCGGTTTCATCACTTTTACTCCGGGAAGGTTTTCAGCAAAGAAGTTTTCAAGAAACGTATAATTGTCCTTCAGGTATTTCATCAGCTGCGAAAGCCATTCGTCTCCATGTGTATAGGCCGCTTCCAATGCGACAGTCCCAAACATATTACCCATGTGCAAATGAGGAAGTTTCATCACACGTTCGTAGGCCGCAAAATGCCGCTTATTCGGAATCACCAGAAACGATGTAGTTAAACCAGCCGTGTTAAACGTTTTACTAGGCGCCATACAGATAATACTGTTCTGAGCAATTTCTTCCGATATTCCCGCCAAAGGAGTATGCCTGAAACCGTCAAAGATCAAATCTGAATGAATTTCGTCCGAGATAATAAGAACTTTATTTTCAATACAAATGTTGGCCAAATCGGTTAATTCCTTTTCATTCCAGGCCATTCCTCCCGGATTATGCGGATTGCTGATCAGAAGAATTTTAGTTGTCGGGGTAATTTTTTGTTTCAGATCTTCCAGATCAAAATAATACCGGCCGTTTTCAAGCTTCAATGGGTTTTCAATCAGTTGGCGACCAGTTCCTTTTACCGAATCAAAAAATGGAAAATACACTGGTGGCTGAAGAATTACTCCGTCACCTGGTTTCGAAAGCGCTTCAATTGCCATTGTAAGACCGGCAACAACTCCCGGACTGAACGAAATCCATTCAGGCTTAATTTCCCAGTTGTGACGTCGTTTGAGCCAGCTGACTATTGATTGATTGTATGAATCGGCCCGAAAAGTATATCCGAATAACTCATGTTCAGCTCTCTTCTTAATGGCATCGACAATGAAATCAGGAGTTCTGAAATCCATATCAGCAACCCAAAGTGGCAGAACATCTGCATTTCCAAAGAAAATTTCACGCATGTCATACTTAACACAATTTGTATTTGCACGGTCAATCAGTTCGTCAAAATTATATATTTTCATCCTGAATATTTACTATTATACAATTTACTATTTATACCCATATTTCTTAAAGTTCCCTCATAGGATGAGGATTTAGGGGAGGCTAATCTTTTTTAAATAATTTATTCCGTTTTCTTGCTCAACTTTTAGCACAAAATTGAACCGATTGAGTGAAAGACATAGATCAAAATCGGCTGAAGGCGCCCATTCCTGTTTTTCCGGTGCGAAAAAACGCGCACCATCACCCTTCCTTAATTGTTCAACCATTGCCGGAAAATCATTTGCCTTGCCTTCCAGTTCATTTTTAATGTAGATACCCAATAGAGTATCTTCGTCGGTTGGATACTGACAACTGTACCCCATGCAAACCAGCGATACTTTCTCCGGATTTTTTTTCCGGATATAATTTACAATGGCCTGTGCATTTACAAAACTTCCTGTAAGTATTTCATCCGCGCCTGTTGCGTTGGCGATTCCCTGTGTTCCGGAGCTTGTTGTATGAACCATAGTTTTCGCATTCAGGTCAGCAGTCAACAGTTGTGATGGTGAATTTCCAAAGTCAAATCCTTCAGGTTTTTGCTCATTACGTTCGCCAACCAATATATAACCGGGATTTTGCCGTTTTAGTTCGTACGCCTTTTCAAGATCTCCAACCGGGTAAATTCGCTGAATACCATTTCCAAATGCATAACAGGCTGTAGAAAAAGCCCTGAAAACATCAATTATAACAGTTAATCCCCTAGCTTCTCGTGCTCCTTCAAGTAATTGCAATATTTCAACGTTCATAAAATAGGTCTGGTATGAAATTCAAATAATCAACATATGCCTGCATTACAGGATGTTGAGCTTGACTGTTTACATTGTTTTAATCTTGACCGTGCTCGTTAACGGAAGCATAACACTTCCTTAACGTATGTTGTGCAGCATGTATGTTGAAAAACATGTATGTTTGTAATGTATTTAAAACAACAGAAAACATGAAAACAATTAAAACAATTTCAAAAGTAACAATGTTGATTGCATTTGTAGCATTTGCAAACACATTAATGGCAACAGGAAACTTAAAAGTTAACATCCTTCCTTTGACATCCGAAAAAGCGGTAGTCGCAATCTCAAACACAGCAGCAGCTAATTTCCAGATCAGTATTGCAAATGATATGGGCGAAGTTGTTTATTACAAGGAAACAGAAGGCACCAGCAAAGATTTCCGCAAGGTATTCGATTTCTCGAATCTGGAAAAAGGTAGTTACAATTTATCTGTTTCGATTGACGGAATGAGCACCGAACGTTCTTTTAATATTGAAAACAAGAACATTGCAGTAGGAAAAGAAAAAAGCCTGATGGAACCCTATTTTGCATACAAGAATGGTGTATTGAAACTTTCTTATTTGAATTTCCCTGAAGAAAAACTTAGTTTGAATTTCTACAACAAATCTGATTTGGTTTATACAAAATCAATTGGTGATAAATTCAATGTAACTGAAGGGTTTGATTTATCAAAATTGGAAAAAGGAACCTATTCTGTAGTACTTTCAGGAGATAGTAAAAACTACACATACAGCCTGAATGTTGAATAATCGAATTGTAAATCTCCAGCTATAAGAAATGCGGTCTCATACAGAGAGCGCATTTTTTTTGCGATCAACATTCGTTTGAATTGCCCCTTTTTGAGCTTTCCTGAAGACCGGTAAATGCGAGCCAAAATAAAACTTAAATTTGCATCTTAATAATTTATGATTGTATGAGAAGAGATGAAGTTGAAATAATGGCACCTGTTGGTTCTTACGAATCGTTAATAGCTGCTATTCAGGCCGGAGCAGGATCAGTTTATTTCGGTGTGGAGCAATTAAATATGCGTGCCCGTTCATCGAATAATTTCACATTGGAAGATCTGAAGAAGATTACTGAAATTGCACATTCGAAAGGTGTAAAAACCTATCTGACGGTTAATGTTATCGTATTCGATACCGAACTGGATCAGCTTCATACGATAATTGATGCCGCAAAAGAGGCTGGTATTTCAGCAATTATTGCTTCAGATATTTCAGCAATTATGTATGCACGCCAGGTTGGAGTGGAGGTACATATTTCGACACAGGTAAATATTACAAATATTGAGGCGGTAAAATTCTACTCGCAATTTGCTGATGTAGTGGTGCTTGCCCGCGAGATGAATGTTGGGCGTGTTTGGGAAATCTCGCGTCAAATCAAAGAACAAAACATTACCGGACCTTCAGGAGAACTGGTCAGACTTGAAATGTTTGTGCATGGAGCTTTATGCATGGCTGTATCCGGAAAGTGTTATCTCAGCCTGAGTGAAATGAATTCTTCGGCAAACCGTGGAAGTTGTATGCAATCGTGTCGCCGTGCATACATTGTTACCGACAAGGAGACTGGCGCCGAACTCGAAATTGATAACGAATACATCATGTCGCCCAAAGATTTAAAGTCCATTAATTTCCTGAATAAATTACTCGATTCCGGAGTTTCTGTTTTAAAAATAGAAGGAAGGGCGAGGTCTCCGGAATATGTATACACTGTAGTCGAATGTTATCGTGAAGCTGTTGAGGCTTATTTTGATGACACCTTTACCGACGAAAAAATTTCGGACTGGAACGTGCGACTCGCAACTGTTTTCAACCGTGGGTTCTGGGATGGATATTACCTCGGACAGCGATTGGGCGAATGGAGCAAAAACTACGGTTCAATGGCTTCACACCGCAAAGTATATGTTGGTAAAGGCCTGAATTATTTTTCAAACCTGAAAGTTGCCGAATTCAAACTCGAAACCGGACCATTAAAAGTTGGTGATGAAATATACATTACCGGACCAACAACCGGTCTTGTAAAAATGATAGTTCCCGAAATTCAGATTGATAAACAATCGGTTGAGGAAGCACCAAAAGGAGCGTACATCTCAATTCCTGTTGAAACAAAAATCAGGAAATCGGATAAACTATACAAAATTGTGGAGGCTTCGGAAGTTAAACAGCAATAAATTCAGGACAAAAGGCAAACGTCGACTACAACCGGCAGAATGTTCACCAAATCATTCTTCCGGAATAATTTTTAACCTGATGAGGCAATGATAAATCTTGTTTACAATGGTTGACATTAATCGGAAGAGACGAACAAACTTTGTACTTTTGAGGCAAATATTCCTTTTATGCGAAAAATTATTGTTATTTCCGGTATTGTTCTTCTGATTGCTGCAGCAGCTTACCTGGGGTTTAAATATTTATATATAAGCCCTGATCAGCCAGTTATACAGACGTTCTCTACCAAACAAAATCCAGCGTTCAAAGCTGTCCCACAAAAAAGCCCCCTGATAATTGAAGTAAAAAATCAAGAAGGTTTTTTTAATGCTTTTAAAGCAGAAAATCCAGCGCTGGCTGAATTCAAAGGCATACCGCAATTTGAAAATATTTACTCAAACATTGGGCGTTTCCGCGATTTTGTAAGTAGTCACTCGGGCATTGGAAACCTGCTAAAAAGCAAATCAATTATTATTTCGGTTAATCCAACCGGGAAGAATCAGCTAAGCAACCTATTTCTTGTTCAGTTAAACGATCAAAATGAATCGAATTCGGCGATGGAGGTTGTTTCTCAGGAACTAGGTACTTCATACTCGATTACACGCAGAAATTATGAAAACACCACCATCATTAATGCAAAATCCGAAGATTTAAGCTTTTATTTTACTGTTGCAAGTGACATATTCATTGCAAGCGAAGATTTTATTTTGATAGAGGACGCAATCCGACATACAAATTCACAAAATTTACTTAACAATCGCGAATTTAAAGAAGCATATAAAACGATTGAGGAAACAGCTCTTGCTAATATTTTCATCAATCATGCAACAATACAGCAGGTTTTGTCGAAGTTGGTATCTCCTGAAATCAGAAAATCAATTGGCCAGATTGCATCTTACTCCAACTGGACAGAATTGGATTTTTGGGCAAAAACAAATGGAATTGAACTCGATGGATACAGTGTTACAAAAGATTCGACCGATACCTACCTGAATATTTTCAGAAATCAGGAAGCAAAGGAAATGACAATTGAAAATGCTATCCCGTTTAACACCTCCTATTTTGTCGCCTTAAATCTTAAGAATACAAGTATTTACATCGATCAGTATGAAAATTACCTCAAAGCAAAAGGTGATTTTTATCCCAGAGAAAGGAGTCTGATTGAATTCAGAAAAAAAACAAATACCGATGCGGTTAAATTGATAAAGGAAATTGCAGGCTCACAGGTTGCCGCAGTATACACAACAATTAACAAAACGAATCCAAGGCAAAACCGTTTTTTTATTGCTGAGTTAACTGATCGTTCTGACGCAAAAGAAAAGCTAAGCAGAGCTGTTTCTGAATTTAGCAGAACCAGTAAAATCACGGAGTCGAAACTGATAACCGATTTCACAACTACCGGCAAAAAAAAGTTTAGTATTTACCGCCTCCCCATTGAAAGTATGGGAGAATCGATTTTTGGACAGGCTTTTTCAGGAATAAATGCTGAATACGTTGTCTTACTCGAAAATTACCTGGTATGTGGCGATAATTTACCCGGCATGAAAAGTTATATTCAAAATATTACTTCCGAAAAAACCCTGGCCAACGATTCAGCTTACCAGGTTTATAAAGAGAACAGACCAGACAATCCAAACTTTTACCTGTATACAAAAATCCCAAAAATATTCAGACTGAAAGACATTCTTCTAAAGTCTGACGCCAGTTTGATGCTTTCTGAAAATGAAGATATAATTCGCAAATACAGTACTTTCTCCTGGCAATTTTCGGTGTCAGACAAAATGATTAAAAATCGGATCAGTCTGAAATATGATCCTAATGCGAAAGAAGAACCAGAGGCAATCTGGTTGTTAAAACTAGATGACCAACTGGCTCAAAAACCTAAGTTTGTAATCAATCATAAGGATCTTCCCAACAAGGAAGTTATTGTTTGTGATTCGCATAACAATGTTTCTCTTGTGAACAAAGAAGGACTTGTTTTATGGACCATGAAAATTCCGGGGGAGATCGTCTCTGAAATTCAACAGATTGATATATACCGAACCAACCGGTTTCAGTATATTTTCAACACAAAAACACAACTTTATGTGGTTGACCGATTGGGAAACAATGTCGGTAAATATCCGGTTACGCTAAAATCCATAGCCTCAAACGGAGTATCTGTTGCAGAGTATGGTAAAAATAAGGAATACCGATTTTTTATTGCCGGAGAAGACAAACAGATATATGTTTTTGACCGCGACGGAAGACTAATACCGAATTGGAAATTCGAAGGATCAGACGGTTTGGTTACATCGCCAATCAGGCATTATGATATTGATGGCAAGGATTTTATTGTGTTTTCAGATGCGCGAAATACATACTTCCTAGATCGGCAGGGCAAGAACCGCGAATTACAACCCTCGGAATTTAGTCACTCGGATAATCCGCTTTATTATACAAATAATGGTACTCCAAAATTAATTACGACCGATGAGACTGGTAAAATTCATTTGATCGATTTCACCGGAGAAGCAGAAATAAAGGAAGTTGGCGAGTTTGGCACCGGACACCGGTTTGTTGCAGAGGATTTGGATGGGGATGGTTCTCCCGACTATATTTTTGCTGATGGGAAAAAACTTATCGCATTTTCCTCCAATGGCAGTAAATTATTTGAGCGATCTTTCCCCGGTCTGATAAGTAAGACTCCAAATGTCTTTTTAACTGACTCTGGAAATATTAAAATTGGAGTTGTAGTAAGTAGCGAGAATAAAGTTTATTTACTCAATAAAAATGGTTCGGATGTATACGGATTCCCCGTTGAAGGCAATACCGATTTTGTTTTAGGAAAATTCAACGACTCAAATTCATGGTTCAATCTGGTAGTTGGAGGATTGGGCAATACACTAATCAATTACAGAATACATTAGTACTATGTTAGCTTGGCTTTGTCAAGTCCCAGTCACCCGAATTTATTTCGGGGTCTCATACATTTATAGATGCCGAAACAAGTTCGGCATGACGATCCGCCAAAAGTTCGTTAATACAATATTAGTTGATCCTAGGCACAAAAACCTTTATATAACAGGAAATCCGGATTTAATTGAATCCGGATTTCCTGTACTTTATTCTGATTCTTCATCAGGCTTTCTTCCATTGTTCATTCATCAATTTCACAGCTGCAGGTAATGTAATTTTTGAATCACCTACCGAGCCACATTCGAAACTAACGTAATCCTGATAATTGATTTCTTTTAAACCACGAAATCCGTTTATATAATTATCGGCATCACCATCTTCTCCAGGCATTTTCCTGCGTTTTCGGCTGGCAATGTGCACATGATGCAGATAATCACCTGCTGCAAGAAACGCAGCTCTGTCGTTGGTTTCTTCCCATGTCATGTGCCAGAAATCTCCCATTACGGCTGCACCGGCACTATTCACGTCGCGAATAATTGAAGCTCCATCAGCCACCTGACGACAAAAATAGCACTCTTCACGATTTAACGGTTCAAGCAAAATCCGTGTTTTATTTTGAACAGCAAATTCACCCAGTTCTCTCATTTGATCGAGCAAAAGTGCTCTTGCTTCCTTGTCAGGTAATGATTTCTGGTTATTAAAAGCAGGTACAAAAATGACACCGGTTGATCCAAGTTCTCCGGCTGCTTCAATAATCACTTTCATAGAATCCATGCATTTTTTCTGAATGGCAGGATCGTCAGCAATCAACCAACCTTCGAAACCAGCACAGATCGCGCTCGTTTGTATGTTTCGGTTTTGCAGAGCCTTTTGTATCTCATCAATTCTTTTTTCGAGCCCACCACCCCAGAATTCAATTCCCACAATTCCTAAAGATTCGATAAAATCTAACTTTTCGTTCAGTTCTTTGCCTGGGGCAACACCTTCCTGGCACGAAATCTTCAGTTTAAATGATTTATCTTTCTTTCTGCCCGAACTGGATTCGCTGGTAAAAGAAGAGAACAGACCGCCTGATGCTGCTAAAGCAGCACCAGAAACGGCTGTTCCTAAAAAAGATCGTCTGTTAAGCGGCATACCTTATCGTGTTTGGTTACCCTGCGGCGTTCCTGCAATGTGAATAAATTCAGGCAGTTTAAATTCTTTCCCTGCACCGTAACCGTTTTGGGCGGCAACCATATTTTTTGTCATGTCAATGTCTTTCGGGAAAAGATCGAGCGGCGAAGAAGCCATTTCGTCCCATGTGACTTTCTTTCCGGAGTACGCCGATTCACGCCCCATGATGGCAGCCATGTTGGCAACAGCCGTTTCGGATGCCTGTTCAATCGGTTTCCCGGCGCGGATATGGTTAATCCAGTTCACGTGTTCCAACGTATATGGGTCGGTTTGTTTGAAATTGGCTTTTTCGGCTTCGTAGTCAAATTTCCATATTTCGTTGCCTTGCAGATCTTTGATAATGTGTCCGTCAGAAGTCCACGAACCTTTGGTGCCCTGGATAAATTCCCAAACACCACCCTCTGTTCCGTTGATCTGGCGACAGGTGCTGTGAATGTGAATCCCGTTTTCCATTTCAAAATCGATACTGAAATTGTCGAACTGGTTACCGGTAACACGGCGCTGGCGCGAGCCGAACCCAAGAGCTGATTTTGGTTTTAAGCCCGAAAACCAAGTGAATACATCCAGGTTATGAACGTGCTGTTCAACAATATGGTCGCCCGAAAGCCATCCCCAGTTTACCCAGTCGCGGATCATCCATTCCAGGTCTGACCAATCCGGGTTGCGCTCCTTGTACCAGAGCATACCGCCACACCAGTAAACCGTTCCTCCGGTGATTTCGCCGATAGCTCCGTTCATGATTTGTTCGTATGAAGCTACATAATCTCGCTTGTGGTGTCGTTGCGTACCGGTTACCACGCAAAGGCCTTTAGCTTCGGCTTGTTTGGCTGTGGCCACGATGGTGCGGTAACTTACCGCATCTACGCAAATCGGTTTTTCGAGGAAGCAATGTTTGCCTTTTTCAACCGCATACTTGAAAATTTCGGCGCGGAAGTTGGGTGGCGTAGCGGTAATAATCACGTCTACGTCGCTGTCAATAACTTTTTGATAAGCGTCGAGTCCCACGAATTTTTTATCGGCTGCAATGTCGATATTTTTCTCTTTTTTCAGCTTTTCAGCTAAACTTTCCAGACGGTCGGTGTAAGTATCGCCTAAAGCCACAATAGTAACATTTTCGGCCGCGTTGAGGAAATTAAACGCTGCGCCGGAGCCTCGCCCGCCACAGCCAATTATCCCGGCTCTAAGCGGTTTGCCGTCTGTAGCCATATCAACCAGGTTGGGTAGGTAATAAGAGCCCGGCTCTTTTAATGGCTGTACTTTTGGCGTACTGCTGCACGATGCCAACGCTGCAACACTTCCTGTACCAATTGCGCCCAATGCTCCGGCCAAAGCCGAGCTTTTCAAGAATGAACGTCTGTCAACACCTTTTTTCATAACGGATAAATTTTAAATGTGTATAGTCAGTTATCTATTGAATTTTTATTGAATTGTCCGGCTCACAAATAACCCTGAACCCTATGCTTTTAATATCGGAGTACCACCAGATACTTTTGGGCTGCTGCGGGTCGGTTTTCAGCCATGCATCGTGCTGGCTGTGGTTACGGGCTGCCGCACGCACGTCGGCTGCATCCGAAGTATAATTGCCTCCGCGCACGACCCATTCCTCGCCTTCGGTTACGATTGGGTTAGCCACCTTCCCGCTGTTTTTAGCATAAGCGTCGGGTGCATAGCGATCTGCACAATATTCCATTACGTTGCCCAGCATATTTTTCAGGCCGAACGGGTTTGGCTTGACCTCTTCAGGCAAATGCGTTTTGCCTTTGCCATTGTTTGCATAAATGACGTACTGCGAAATCGGTTCGGTTTCGGCGCCCGAGATTTTACGCCATAATCCTTTGTTGGAGAATTTATTCGGTTTGCCTTCAAAGAAATATGGTGTTTCTGTGCCACCGCGTGCCGCATATTCCCATTCGGCTTCAGTGGGCAGTCGGTATTTTTTCCCGGTTTTCTTCGAAAGCCACTGGCAGAAGGTTTCCGCCGCATAATGGGTCATGGTGATTGCAGGGCGATTGCCAAATCCCCAGTTCTGGTCGGGTCGCCCGTAAGGTGGAGTTGGGCCGGAAATGGCATCCACGTTCGGATTGCTGTTGTTGGCATAAATCTGTTCGGGAGGGGTGCGTCCTTCACTCATTGTGTTGCCGTAAAATGCCCAGTACTGTTCCCAGGTTGTTTCCACTTCGGCCATGAAAAACGGGCTGACTGTAACTTGGTGCACCGGAGATTCGTCGGGTTGGTGGAAAGGTTCGTTTTCGGGGCTACCCATATTGAAGGAGTTACCTTTGATGGCTATCATCCTGAACGACACTGATGTGCCTGGAATCTGCTCGGTGTAGTCAGCAAACGTTGTTACGCTGGCAGGTTGTTCAAAAACGGCTTTCAAACTGTCGGTGCCGTCAGTTTGTCCCGGTATGCCGGTCATCTTACCGTGTTTGTATTTCGGGTTATAATGCCCGGCGTCGAGGTGGCAACTGATGCACTGCAAATCCAGTTTCTTCTCGTTATTTTCGTAGTAAAGATGGGCAGCTATGCCTGCGTCCACTAAATCTTTCGGGAACAGGTTCTGGTGACAATGCTTGCACGATATGTTCGGAATATATTTTACGGCATGTTCCAATTCAGACTTCATCTCCCAGTTAAATTCAGCCGAATCTTTGAAGAGGTAACCGTAAAGATCATGTATTCCAAGTTTAGTTTTTTCCAAAAGGTAGCCTTGCCCTTTGGGCGGAAGGTGACATTCGACACAATGAACCTTGATACCGCTTTTATTGTCGAAGTGAGACGACAATTTCCAGGAATCGAAAACGTGTGGATGAACGTGACATGAGGCACAAGACTCGTCGGTTGAAGTATATTCGATTGCTTTATTTCCGGTAATGGTTGCCAGAATTCCAATGGTAAATGAACAGATTAATAGGAGTAAAAGATGTTTTCGCAAGAAATCTCCTGTCTTTTTCAGCATAGTTGGTTTAGTTAATGGTATCACAATAAAGTTAATGCTTCCAAAAATAATAAAAATACAGGGAGAACAAATTATTAAATTGGTCAAAATTGGAAAGCGAACAATACTCCATTATAAAAATGAATTTGTCCATGCCAGTATTTGGTTTTTAAGAAAGACAGATTCACATATTCCTTCATTACGCATAGCTCAGGAAAAAATGAAGACTCAAAATAGAATCAAATTCATTGTTTGAACTCCCAAAAGGAATTTATCTTTGATGTTCTCATTCTAAAAAACAGGTAAACATGATTCTGGAAAAAATTGCAGGTAATTTTCAGCTTGAGGGAACCATTGATCGGGTTGTTCCGATGGGCGAAGGATTTATAAATGATACGTTTATTGTTTATACCAGAGAAGATTTTTCTCCCGATTATTTACTTCAACGCAAAAACAAGAAGATTTTTACTAATGTTCCGGCTATGATGGAGAACATTCAGATTGTCTGTACTCACATCAAAGAAAAAATAACAGCCCGAAATGGCAATCCGATGCGTGAAGCCATGACAATCGTCCCGGCAAAAGATGGAAAATTATATTTTCTGGACGAGGAAGATGAATTTTGGGCAGTATGTGTTTTTATTAACGATACAATTACATACCAATCAGCTAAAACTCCGGAATTAGCTTTTCAGGGAGGAAAGGGAATTGGAATGTTTCAATCAATGGTTTCTGATTTGAATAAACCACTTACCGATATTTTGCCGGGATTTCATAATATTCGCTATCGCTTTAATCAGTGGGACGCTGTTTTATCTGAAGATCCGATTGGGCGGAAAGCAAAATTGGCGAAAGAAATTGGTTGGATTGAAAGTCGCCGTGGGGAAATGCTGAATTTTTGGAAGCTGGTTGAAAATGGCGAAATTCCAACCCGGGTTACGCACAACGACACCAAAATAAATAATATTCTGTTCGACAAGAATGGCGAAGTTTTGTGTGTGATCGATCTGGACACTGTTCTGAATAGTACATGCCTTAACGATTTTGGAGATGCCATGCGTTCGTATACCAATACCGGAGAAGAAGATGATGAAAATTTGGATGTTGTGTCGTGCGATTTGTCGATTTTTGAAGGTTTTGCCAAAGGTTATTTGTCTCAAACTTTTGAATTTCTGAACGAAAAAGAACTGGAATACCTGGCATTTTCAGCAAAATACATAACCTATGAACAGGTCTTGCGTTTTTTGATGGACTACATCGACGGAGACAATTATTACAAAATCAAACATCCGGAACACAATTACCAACGCACAATTGCACAGTATAAATTATTAACCAGCATGGAGGTACAATACGATGAAATGTGTACTATTGTCCGCACTATTTCTGATAATCTCGGTAAATCAGTTTCCTGAAATGTTGGATTACCGGAAGGCGCACGGAAATAAAAATGTTGAAAATTCTGATCCTAAAAATACTACTATGAAAATCGGGAAGGTACTCGAAGGTTTTTCTAACTCACCGTTGGAATTGATTGCTGAAACACTTGATCTGGAAATTGAACCGCTGCAGATAGAAACGGTAAACTGGGAGGAATTTCCGTATAAACCAAATGTTAAAGTTCAGGTTGCATACAATGATGAAGAACTCTTCCTTCAATATAAAGTAACAGAACAATCAGTAAAAGCTTTAATTACGGAATCAAATGGGCGGGTATGGACCGACAGTTGTGTGGAATTCTTTCTTTCGCCTGAAGGGAACGACGAGTACTACAACCTCGAAATAAATTGTATTGGAACCGCTTTGTTGGGTTTCCGCAAAAAGGGTGATCCAACTGTTCATGCCACGGAAGAACAGATAGCAACAATTCGTAGAATTTCTTCTTTGGGAAACTCTCCTTTCCCGGAGTTAAAAGGCAAAACAGATTGGCAAATCACGGTAGCAATTCCTTGGGAAGTATTCTTTAAGCACCAATTGAAACCGGTTTCAGGAATGAAAATGCGCGGCAACTTTTACAAATGTGGCGACGAACTGAGCGTTCCGCATTTTGTTTCGTGGACCAAAATAAAGACCGAAAAGCCTAGTTTCCACGAACCAGATTTTTTCGGCGGACTGGAGTTTGAATAGAGAAATGGAGTAAGAAGAAGGGAAAAAGGAGAACGGAATGAAAAAGTGAATGGAGTAAGAATTTACCTATAATTGTATTCCGAAAATTATGAGGAGAAATGGATCTAGCCGACGAAATTTTAATTGCAGGTATTAAAAAAAGTGATTATGCCAGTTATAATCAGCTGTTTGTACGCTACTACAGTCGGCTTTGCGCATTTGTTTTCGGAATAACCCACAATTACAACTCATCTGAAGATGTTGTTCAGGAACTTTTTATTCGGATTTGGACAAACCGGCACAAACTGGAAATGAACGAAAGTATTTCCGGATATTTATATCGGGCATCAAAAAATGCCGCACTCAATCACCTCCGATCCGAAAAAACCCGGAAGAAATCAGTGGAAAATTTTCCGGTTCAGGAATGGCAGACTGATGAAAGCCTGATTGAGCAAGTTGAATTCAGTGCTTTTCTTCAACAGTGTATCGAACAATTGCCTGAACGCAGCCGCGATGTATTTATGAAGAGCCGTTTTGAAGGCCTGAAACAAAAGGAAATCTCCGATCAGTTGGGAATTTCGGTCAAGACAATCAAAAATCAAATCTGGAAATCACTCCAATATCTGAAGTCCTGTCTGGAAGCGAAAGGTGCTTTTTAAGACAGCAGATAGCATGGAGTATTTTGGATATACCTGATCATAAATCTTATGGACTTCATTTTTTTAATCAATAAATCAACCCACTTCATTTCAAAAATAATTCCCTTTCCAATAGGACCTTTTCTGTTTAGATGTGTCAGTATTCTAAATAAGCTGAAAAATGGAGGAGAAATTTCCAATTGGAGAACACATAGTTGATCATTTACTTGAGGACAAAAAGTCTTCGATAGACAATCGGGAACTGGATGAATGGAAACAAGCTAATCCGGAGAACAAGTCCGATTTAGGAAGATATCAAAAAATTTGGGAAGCAGCAGAAGATGTTTCAACTCTGCAGAAATTTGATACCGGGAAAGCCTGGACTGAGGTTGACTCCAAACTTAAAAGACAAAATATCCGGGTCAGACTTTTGAAAAACAGTGCTTTTATTGCCACAGGCATGGCTGCATCGTTGCTAATTTTTCTAGGTCTAACTTTTTATACGAATTTTTTCTCTGGGTTCGATTCGACTATTGCCATGTCGACCACATATGGCAGCCGTTCTAATATAGTGCTTCCTGATGGGTCTCATGTTAATCTTAATGCCGGATCGAGTATCGAATATCGCTACAACAAACTCATGAAAACCAGAGATGTCGATTTTAGTGGTGAAGGATTTTTTGAAGTAGCAAAGAGTAAAAAACCATTCATTATTCACACTCCTGATGGTTTAAATGTAAAAGTATTGGGAACTAAATTCAATTTAAGTTCTTATCCGGAAGATCAGCAGACTCAAACTTCGCTTGTTGAAGGCAGCGTTGAACTTAGCAAATCCGGAGTGGAAAAACTTATCCTGAGCCCCGGACAGATTGCTTCATTTGATAAAAATTCGAACGTCTTGAAATATAATGAAGGTGAGGTAAACCAAAACCTTGGCTGGATGCAGAACAAGTTATACATGGAAAACATGTCTCTTCATGAAGTATGCCTCCGGTTGGAGCGATGGTATGATGTTAAGATAGTACTTAATGATAAAATCATAGGTGAAAAAATACATTACACTGGTGTATTAAGGGAACAAACAGTTTTGGACGTTCTAAATGCACTTTGTCAATTGAGTTCAATTAAATACGAAATAAAAGGAAAGGAGATTCTGATTTCAGGAAAATAGAAACCTGAAATACGATATAAAACAAAACGGAAGATGTTTCTGCATCTCCCGTCTGTTTTTTAGATAAAAAAATTGAATGCTACGAACATTCAATTTGAGTAATTAACTAATTGCAAAACAAATTTATGAAAAAAAATTATGAATCAGGGATTGGTATATGCCATATTCCTAAAAAGCTCTTGTTGGTTATGAAACTAACTGCAATTTTATTCCTTGTTTTTACTCTGAATGTTACGGCAACGGTTTATTCCCAGAATAAAAAGCTGTCATTAGACATGAAGGAAACTTCCATAAAGGAAGTGTTACGGCAGATAGAAGCCCAGTCGGAATACCGGTTTATTTATGAAAACGAGAAAGTGAATCTCGATACTAAAGTAAGTATCCGGGTAACCGATGAAGTCGTTGATAAAATATTGAAACAGTTGTTCGAAAAAGATGGGATAAATTATTCGATTACAATGAATAATCTAATCCTAATCAATCCTTCAGCTAGTCAATTAAAAAGTATTCCGAATGAAACCCTTATAGGGCAGCAGCAAAAAAGTGTTTCCGGAAAAGTAACCGATTCTCCAGGAGGGACACTCCCCGGTGTTTCTGTTGTTGTAAAAGGGACTACTACCGGAACGATTACCGATTCAAATGGGAATTACTCTATTCCCAGTGTTCCTGAAAATGCAATTTTACAATTTTCGTTTGTAGGAATGAAAATGCAGGAAATTATAGTGGATGGAAAAACAACGATAAATGTTCAACTTGTAGAAGATGCTATTGGGTTAGAAGAAGTTATTGCGGTAGGATATGGAACACAAAAGAAAGGTAATCTTACTGGGTCCATTTCTTCTGTGAAATCGGAGAAGTTAACAGTTGCCCCTGTAGCTAGCACTGCGAATGCCCTTGCTGGCCGTTTGCCTGGACTTATCTCTCAACAATCAAGCGGAAAGCCAGGTAGTGATGCTGCTTCCTTAAGCATCAGGGGATTTGGCGAGGCACTGTGGATTGTTGATGGGGTTGAATCAAACTTTAACAATATTGATCCGAACCAGATTGAATCGATTAGTGTTTTAAAAGATGGCTCAGCCTCAATTTATGGATCTCGTGCCGGAAACGGCGTAATTTTGGTAACAACGAAACGCGGTAAAGATCAGAAGCCTACAATCAGTCTGAATTCTTCTTACACACTTCAAGGAATTGTAGCAATGGCACAGCCTGTCAGTGCAGGTCAATATGCTGAGCTGGAAAGTGAAAAATATATAAATCAGGGGAAAACTGCTCCATTTTCCACAGAGCAAATCCAAAAGTATTATAGTGGAACTGATCCGCAATATCCAAATACCAACTGGTTTAAAGAGACTGTTAGAGATTGGGCTCCTCAGCAACAACACAATTTGTCAGTGAGGGGAGGAAGCGATAAAATCAAATATTACGGATTCTTCGGGTATTTGGATCAGGAGTCGATGTGGAAAACTAACGGAGGTAACTACGGTCGATATAATCTTCAATCTAATATTGATGCGAAAATTACTGACAACTTATCAATGCAATTAGACTTGTCTTCAGTGGTTGAAAACTCGAAATTTCCAAATCGTACCCAGAATGCTGGTATTAATTCTCTATGGCAGGATTTATGGAATTCATTGCCTATTTATCCTGCCTCCTTACCGGACCCATCCAAAAATTCGTACGCAAATGGACAAGGGGTTGGAAGCATTAAATTGATTTCCAATTATGATATTGCCGGCTATAATAAGAACTATAGTCAAAACTTAAAGGGCACATTTATTTTGAACTATAAGATTAAACCGATAGAAGGCCTGAGCGCTAAAGTATTTTTAAACTACATGCAAAACTATCAGGATGTTAACGAGTTTAGTAAACCTTATGATTTTTATACCTATGATGTTGCAAGTGAAAAATACGCACTTGCTGGCTCGTTGGGCACTCAGGCAAAGCTTACCGTGCAAAAATACGGATTACGAAATATGACTGGTCAGTTATCTTTAAACTATGATCATACTTTTGGAACTGACCACCATATCACAGCTTTAGCACTTTATGAGGCTATTGATTACAAAACTGATTATCTTTTGGCTGGAAGGGATAAATATTTGACACCTGCTATTGAGCAGTTGTTTGCAGGAGCAGTTGAAACAAGTCAAGCCACGGGCACTGCCACTGAAATGGGAAGGGTTAGTTATGTTGGAAGATTAAATTATTCATACAAGGATAAATATTTACTTGAAACTACACTTAGGGCTGATGCTTCTGCAAAATTTCCATCCGATCAAAGATGGGGATACTTTCCAAGTGTTTCGCTTGGTTGGAGATTAAATAAGGAAGGATTTATGGAAAACATTAGAGCCTTTGATGAGTTAAAAATTAGAGGAAGCTATGGTAGTTCCGGCTACGACGGAGTAGGCAATTTTCAATATCTAGCAGGTTATCAATTTGATGGACAATGGCTGATCGGTTCTTCAACTCAGCAAGGATTAAGATCTACCGGACTTGCCAATCCTTATTTAACCTGGGAAAAAATTAAAATTTACAACTTGGGAACAGATTTCTCTTTATGGAAGAGAAAACTATTTGGAGAGGCCGATGTTTTTTACCGCGAACTCTCTGGCATTCCTGCAACAAGAATACTTAGCTTATCAAATACATTTGGAGCAAGCTTACCTCCAGAGAATATTAACAGTCAGAATACCAGGGGATTTGAATTCAGCCTTGGAACCAGTGGTGAGAAAGGTGATCTTAGTTATGAAGTCAGTGGAAACGTATCATGGTCAAGATCGAAATGGGATCATTTTGAGGAACAAAACTATACTGATCCTGATCAAATTAGGATTTTACAATCGTCTGGTAAATGGACTGACGTTTGGTACGGATACAAATCAGATGGATTATTTACGAGCCAGGATGAGATTTCAAATTTGAAATATACTTACCCCGCAGGAAATGCCTCATTAAAACCGGGTGATATCAAGTATGTTGATGTAAACAATGATGGGAAATTAGATTGGAAAGATCAGGTCGATATAGGGAATGGAACGGTACCTCATTGGATGGTCGGTGGAACCATTAATCTGAAATACAAAAATTTTGACTTTTCTTCATTATTTCAGGGTGCATTCGGCTACAATAGTTATATCGTATTACAACATGGAGGAATTAACTATTCGGAAGTATTATACGATCTTCGATGGTCAGAAAAAAACAATTCTGCAAATGCCTTCGTCCCGAGATTAGGTGGTTCCACAACGAATGATTTTATTTCTGACCACTTTTATAAAAAGGCTGGCTATTTAAGGTTAAAGGTACTATCTGTTGGATATAATGTACCAAAGAACCTTATCTCAAAGTATAATCTGCAGGAACTACGCATTTATTTCGCTGGGACAAATCTTTTAACTTTTGATAAACTAAAAGATTATAAGGTTGATCCGGAAGCACCAACAGGTAATGCCGGATATTACTATCCACAACAAAAAACGATAACTTTTGGGGTGAACCTGTCATTTTAATTTTTAATAGAAATAATTATGAAAAAATATCAATTAATAGTTTTACTATTTAGCTTTTTGGTGCTTAACTCATGCAATAAGGAGGTTTTAGACAAGCAACCTCTTGACATTATTTCGGATTCTAATGTTTGGGGCGATAAAGCACTTGTGAATGCTTATCTTACTCATATCTATTACGAAATGAGTTTTTTGGCAAATGAATCCGTTGGTAATGGATGGGATGGAGATGCCTTTTATCGGGAGTTTGAAATAAATGAAGTTTCTGACGAGTGTTTTCCCCAGTGGAGAGATTGGAACCCAAGTACTGCATTTAGATATAAATATGGCAACCTCACAATTAGCGGTGGTTTATTGGAATATTGGGGCTACAATACAATTCGTACAATAAATGAATTCATTGAACGTGTACCAAATTCCCCGTTTTCGCCAGAGGAAATAAAAGCCAAAGTTGCTGAAGCACGGTTTTTAAGGGCTTTTTGTTATTTCGCAATGGTAAAACGTTACGGAGGGGTGCCATTAATTACAAAAGCACAACAAATAACTGACCCTGAAGAAGAACTATACCCTGCCAGGGATAAAGAAGAAGCAGTTTATGATTTTATCCTTTCCGAAATAGATGCGATTGCCAGCGACCTTCCAGAAACAGTTACTGCTGATAATTTAGGACGAGCATCAAAATATGCAGCACTGGCCTTAAAAAGCCGTGCAGCTTTGTATGCAGGAAGTATAGCTCAATTTGGGACAGTTCAATTGAATGGAGTTGTAGGAATCCCTTCTGCTAAGGCGAATACCTATTATCAGGCTGCTTATGATGCTTCAGATGTTATAATGTCCAGTAGTAAATATGCACTCTATAACAATGATGCAGACAAGGCCATGAATTTTAGAAATATTTTTCTGGTTAAAAACAACAGTGAAGCCATTTTTGTAAAGCGTCACGATAATGTTAATAATTTTACTGGAGGAAATGGGTGGAGTATTGACTTCTTCAATTGTCCTCGCCCACAAGCATGGAGTCGAGGTCTATACGATCAGGCATATTTGGAATTCGCCGAAGACTTTGAGCATATTGACGGTACTCCCGGAAAATTAGATAGAACTGCAATTCAACAAGGATTATGGACAACGGAAGACCTCTGGGCAAACAAAGATCCTCGTTTTTTTGGTACGTTTTATACCCAAAATACTACATGGAAAGGCAACAAACTTGATTTTCATAGAGGTATCCGGTTAGCTGACGGAACAATCCAAACAGATGGCTCAGTCAATGGGACACTTGCTAATGGCGATCAGGATTATGAAGGCACTTGCATCGGTATTCTAAAATATTTGGACGAAAGTCATGATAACATGGCTGGTTCCAATTCCGGATGGCCAACATCATCGCAGGATTGGCAGATTTTTAGGTATGCAGAAATATTATTAAACTATGCAGAAGCTTCATTTGAATTAGGAAAACAAGGAGATGCTTTAAGTGCAATTAATCAAATTAGAAATCGTGCCGGAATTGCAGAATTGACATCAATCGATAGAGAAAAAATTCACCACGAACGTAAAGTCGAATTGGCATTTGAAGGACATCGCTATTGGGATTTAAGAAGATGGCGGACTGCGGTTACTGATTTGTCAAAGAGCTGGTCTGGCATAAATTATATTTTGGATCTTCAAACGGGAAAGTATCAAATAAAAGTTATTAACAATATAGATGGTACATCTAATATTCCACAATTCAGACCTGAAAACTATTATTTCCCAATTACGATTCAAAGAACCAGCAATAATCCAAATTTGGTTGAAAACCCAGGTTATTAAAAGTAAAAACTCTAATTTTTCAGTGACCAGCAACGCAAGGATTCAATATCTCAACTTGCGGGTCACTGAAAAATTAAACCATTATTGTTTCATTTGATTTTGACCTGAATTTTCAATCAATCATTTATCATGAAGAAAATATTTAAACGATCCATAAATCTATTCATCATTACATTAATTCTCTTAATCGCATCTAATTCACAAGGACAGAAGCAGTCGTCGGATTCAAAAAGGTACGATGTTGCAGCCTATGTCTGGCCATCCTATCATCCAGATGACCGGGCTAAAATTTTCTGGCCCATGGGGATTGGTGAATGGGAGACCGTAATGAAAAACAAGTCCAAATTCGAAGGGCATGAACAACCTCGATATCCTTTATGGGGTTACGTCAATGAAGCTGATCCATATGTAATGGAAATGGAAATCAAAGCGGCGGCAGACCATGGGGTGAACGTGTTTATCTTTGATTGGTACTGGTACGATGGAATGCCTTTTCTGGAAGGATGCCTGAATAATGGGTATTTAAAGGCTCGCAACAACAATGACGTGAAATTCTATCTGATGTGGGCGAACCATAATGTCAACATGACTTGGGATAAGCGAAATGCAGGTTTGCCCAATGATGCACTGCTGTGGAAGGGCGGAGTTGACAGAGCGGAATTTGAAATAATCTGTCATCGGGTAATTGAAAAATATTTTTCACAGCCGTCCTATTATTCGGTGGACGGGAAACCCAGTTTTATGATTTATGAATTGAATACGTTTATCGAAGGTATTGGCGGTATCGAACAAGCGAAAGATGCACTCAACTGGTTCCGGAAAGAAACTGTAAAAGCTGGGTTTAAAGGATTGGATCTTCAGGTCACACTGCGGCATAGCGGATCAGATGTAACTGGAATTGCTGGTGAAAATATTGGAACTCAAGCCGAAACTATAAAGCATCTGGGATTTGACGGGCTTACCCATTATCAATTCTGTCATTTTGTGGATATTAATAAAGATTATTTGGAAATTATCAAGGATGTTGTAATAGAGTGGGGTAATTTGGAAAAAGAAAACTCGGTTCCTTATTATCCACATGTTTCCGTCGGGTGGGATAACAATCCCCGGTTTGAGATGTTCCGGAAAGGCATTACGACCAACAACGCTCCTGCGAATTTTGAAAAAGCTTTAATAATGGCAAAGGAATATGTTGATGCTCATCCCAATCAAGCTCCCCTAATCACAATAAACAGCTGGAATGAATGGACCGAAACCAGTTATCTGCAACCTTGCACTATGTATGGCTATGGCTATCTGGATGCAGTTAAGAGAGTGTTTTACCAAAAAAATTAAAATTAAGTGCGCAAAAAAACAAAAGCGCTTCTGTTTTTTCGCGCTTAATTAGAGTATCATTTCGGTGGCTCTTCAAAAAAAGATGAACCTACTTTTGATACAACTAAAGAAGATGTTTAGTTACAACTTATTCCTTCCCCTGATACATGCCTAATTTTCGATCAGAATGAGTTACTTCAAAGTAGCAAAACAACAAATTAATAAGTATCAATGGTTTTTAAGTACTTAAAAAACAAATATTGCAATGAAAACACATAAACGAGTTTCTCTCTGGGTAATAAGTGCATTAATCCTTTTGACTTCATTTAATGTTCAAGGACAGATTACATCAAAGACATATAAGTATGATATCGCTGCATTTTACTGGCCTGCCTATCACCCCGATCCCCGATTTAAGGATATACATGTTTTTCCTGATGGAAAGGGTGAATGGGAAGCTATTTATAAAGCTAAACCAAAATTTGCGGGACATGAAGTACCTAAGGTGCCTCTTTGGGGCTATGAAGATGAAACTGATCCGGTTATAATGGCGAAAAAAATAAGTACTGCCACTAAATACGGAGTAAACGTCATGATTTTCGATTGGTACTGGTATAATAATAAGCCTTTTCTGGAAGATGCATTAAATAAGGGTTTTTTAAAAGCCAAAAACAGTACAGATATGAGATTCTGCCTGATGTGGGCAAATCATGATCACAACTCATATTTAGATCCGGCAAATCCAGATAAGAGCAAAGTCTATTGGTATGGTGGCGTTGACCGGAAAATTTTTGAAGGAATGATTGATCACATTATCAATGACTATTTCAAGCAACCTAATTATTATAAAATCAATGGAGAACCGGTATTCAGTATATACGAACTTTCTACTTTTATAAAAGCAATTGGTGGTTCAGAAAAAGCAAAAAAAGCAATTGATTACTTCAGGAAAAAGACTAAAGAGGCAGGTTTCCCCGGTCTGCATTTGCAGGCGATTCTCTGGGGTAATATTCCATCAACATTGAATGATGTTCCTGGAGATCGCATTGCCACACAGAATTCAACACTTGAATATTTTGGATTCAAAAGTATGACCAACTACCAGTGGTGTCATTTTGTTCCTGCCAGCGGAGATTACATTCCGTGGGGAGAAAAAGCCACAGCAAAATGGGCAGAATGGGACTCAACATTTAAAATTCCCTATTGTCCTCATGTTTCAATAGGTTGGGATTCCAATCCCCGGTTTCCAATTAAAAAACAAGATCTGGTGGTTAATAATAAACCTGAATATTTTCAACAATTTCTTCAAAAAGCTAAAGATTACGTTGACAAACATCCGGATCAGCCAAAATTGATTACGATCAATGCATGGAATGAATGGGCAGAAGGTAGTTACCTTGAACCTGACAAGAAAAATGAATATGGCTACCTAGAAGCAGTTGAGAAAGTGTTTTTAAAATGATGCGGGTAAGACAAGTAAATATTACTTACATAAATAGTATAGAATGATTTCAAAATCCCCCTTTGTTAGCAATAGCAAAGGGGGATTTGTTTTTGACAAATTCGCCCTGATTTCTAAGGTAAATTCCTAATTTTGGGCACCAATTAAATCAAAAACACCATGAATAAATTCTTAATCCTTTTCATTTTTGTTGGGTTTCTGAATGTGAACTTGTTTAGCCAGGTTAAAACCCATTCGTTTAAACTCGAAAAATCTGAATTTCTGCTCGACGGAAAGCCTTTTCAAATCATTTCCGGAGAAATGCACCCGGCACGTATTCCTGTAGAGTACTGGAGACAACGTATCCAGATGGCCAAAGCGATGGGTTGCAACACGATAGCTGCATATATTTTCTGGAATTACCACGAATCAGAACCCGGAGTATTCGATTTTCAAACAGGAAATCACAACATTGCTCAGTTTATTCGCATCGTTCAGGAAGAAGGCATGTGGCTGATGTTTAGGCCAGGCCCGTATGTATGTGCCGAATGGGATTTTGGTGGATTACCTTCATATCTGCTCAGTATTCCTGACATCAAAGTACGTTGCATGGATCCAAGATACACCGAAGCTGTTGATCGTTATATCAAAACACTCGCACTGCAGGTGAAAGATCTGCAGGTTACCAAAGGTGGACCAATTCTGATGGTTCAGGCTGAAAATGAATATGGCAGTTATGGAAATGACCGTACTTACATGAAGTGGATTCAGGAGACATGGAAGAAAAACGGAATTGATGTTCCATTTTATACTGCCGACGGTGCAACAGCATTTATGCTTGAGGCTGGTTCTCTGCCCGATGCAGCTATTGGACTTGATCCGGGGGCTAACGAGTCGAACTTTGCTGAAGCAACCAAAGCCAATCCCAATGTGCCATCATTTTGCAGCGAATTATATCCAGGCTGGCTTACGCACTGGGGAGAACTGTGGCAACGTCCGGATACTACCGCACTTCTAAAAGATGTGAAATGGCTGATGGACAATAAAAAATCGTTTAACTTTTATGTAATTCATGGTGGAACCAACTTTGGTTACTGGGCCGGAGCTAATGCTTTTAGCCCGACACAATACCAGCCCGATGTAACCAGCTACGACTATGACGCACCGATCAACGAAATGGGACAGGCCACCCCAAAATACTACGCTCTGCGCAAACTGATGGCAAAATATTTGCCTGCGAAACAAAAATTAACCGCTATTCCGGCAGCGTTTCCAGTGATCGAAATTCCCGAGATCAAATTTTCCGCATCGGCTTCGGTTTGGAACAATTTGCCTGAAGCCATTCAAACTCCTCAGCCAAAACCGATGGAGATGTTTGGTCAAAAAGGTGGTTTTATCCTTTATCGGACAAACCTTATCGGGCACAAAAAGGGAAAACTCAGGATTACTGAATTGCACGATTATGCCACTGTTTTTGTAGATGGCAAATACATAGGCAAACTGGATCGCACGAAAGCTGAAAACATAATCGAACTTCCGGAATCGAAAACTGCAAACCCGCAACTCGATATTCTGGTTGAGGGAATGGGTCGCATCAATTTTGCTGAATACATGATTGATCGCAAAGGAATTACCGACCGTGTTTCACTCAACGGAATGACTCTGATGGACTGGCAGGTTTTTACACTTCCTTTTGACAATAAATATTTAGATAATCTGAAATTTGCTTCAGAAGAGATAACCCGTCCCGGAGGTTTTTTCAAGGGCGAATTCGAACTGGCTTCAACAGGCGACACTTATTTGGATGTAAGCCTGTGGGAAAAAGGTGTTGTTTGGGTAAACGGTCACAACCTCGGAAGATACTGGAATATTGGACCGCAAAAACGCCTTTATTGTCCTGCGCCGTGGTTGAAAAAGGGAAAGAATGAGATTGTTGTTTTCGATATGCATTTACTCAGTCCAAAACCGGTAACAGGCTTTAAAGTCATGGAGTAAAATTATTAACTTGCGACCTCGTCACGCAAAAACCGGGAAATAACAATAAAAAAATCAAAAATGAACAAGATTAAAACCACTATTGCAATCTCATTGATGGTTCTGGCTGCATGCACCAATAAACCTTCAAACAAATCAGTTGATGAGCCTGTTAAGACATTTGATGCTGTTAATGCGCAAGTATTTGCGACAGCACGCGATACCAGTTTACGTTTGACTCAGACAGCAAATGTGTCGTTTGAAGAGTTCGGACAGCCACTTGAAACTCAGGTCTGTGTTTTTGTCGATCCGGCAAAAACCTTCCAAACCATGGTTGGTATTGGTGGTGCGCTCACTGATGCATCGGCTGAAGTTTTTGCCAAACTTCCGGAGGCTTCACAAAAGGAGTTTATGACGGCATATTACGATGGAGAAAAAGGAATTGGCTACAATTTTAGTCGCACGAACATTGCAAGTTGCGATTTCTCAAGCGATACATATGTTTATATTGCTGATGGCGATACCGCATTGAGCACTTTCAACGTTGATCATGATCAGAAATTCCGGATTCCTTTTATCAAACAGGCAATTGCTGCTGCCGGCGGAAAATTGCCCATGTTTGTGAGTCCCTGGAGCCCACCGGCATGGATGAAAGATAACAACGACGTTTTACATGGCGGTAAATTGCTTCCTCAATATGCTCAGGCCTGGGCCAATCATTACGTAAAATTTATTCAGACCTACGAATCATTGGGTATTCCTGTTTGGGGACTTTCGGTACAAAACGAGCCAATGGCCAAACAAATTTGGGAATCGTGTTTATACACTGCAACAGATGAACGCGATTTTGTAAAAAACTTCCTCGGACCAACTTTAGAAAAAAATGGGTTAAGCGACAAAAAGCTGATCTGTTGGGATCACAACCGTGATTTGATCTATCAACGCGCCAGCGTTTTGCTTGGTGATCCTGAAGCCGCCAAATACATCTGGGGAATTGGATTTCATTGGTACGAAACATGGACCGGAAGTGCAATGCAATTCGATAACCTGAGGCTGGTGAAAGAAGCTTTTCCGGAAAAAGAACTGATTTTTACCGAAGGATGTGTCGAAAAGTTTGGTTTGGACCGAATAAACGACTGGTCGCTTGGCGAACGTTACGGGAACTCCATGGTTAACGATTTTAATTGCGGAACCGTTGCCTGGACCGATTGGAATGTCCTTTTGGATGAGAATGGCGGACCAAATCATGTTGGTAATTTCTGTTTTGCGCCGATCCATGCCGATACACAAACCGGTAAACTGATTTATACGAACAGCTATTACTACATTGGCCAGTTCTCTAAATTTATTGAGTCCGGAGCCAAAAGAATCAGCTGTTCAACCAACCGCGATAAATTGCAGGCAACTGCGTTTATTAATCCTGACGGAAAAGTTGTGGTGGTAATTCTCAATTTATCCGACGACAAACTGCCATTTAAACTTTGTATTTCAGGAAAAGCAGCTTCGACTACCAGCTTTGCGCATTCAATCATGACCATGATAATCTAAAACCTAAACCATGAAGAAATTAACTTTCCTGATTTTAATCCTGTTTGCTTATAGCGTTGCTATGGCAAATGTTTTGCTGCCCAGGATTTTTGGCGATAATATGGTGCTTCAGCGCAATAAGCCGGTTCGTGTTTGGGGCTGGGCTGCTCCGGGCGAAAAAGTTGAAGTGAATTTTAATCTGCAAACGAAATCTGTCAAAGCCGATAAAGCCGGAAAATGGCAGATTATGCTGGCTCCTGAAGTTGCCGGTGGTCCTTTTGAACTTCAGGTTAAAGGCAAAAACGAACTGACTATTCATAATGTTTTAGTTGGCGAGGTATGGATTTGCAGCGGACAATCGAACATGGAAATGCCAGTTGAAGGATGGGGTAAAATAAATAATTTCGAAAAAGAAATTGCAGAGGCCGATTACCCGCTTATCCGACATTTTAAGGTTCCGAATACAGTTAGTACAAATCTGAAAGATGATCTAACAGGTGGCGATTGGAAAATTTGCACTCCTGAAAATACTGGTGATTTCTCGGCTACAGCATATTTCTTTGCACGTGAGTTATACAGCAAATTAAATATACCAATCGGTTTAATTAACACCTCATGGGGCGGCACACAATCGGAAGCATGGACCAGCCAGGAAGGATTTGCCAGTTCGGATGAGTTTAAAGATATTGCTTCATCGATGAAGGCCGGAGATCTGGATGCCATGTTGAAGGAACGCCGAAACGCAGTTAAACAACAGATGGAAAAGTTGCAGGGTGGTCTGGATCCCAATCCACAAACTTCAGAATGGAAAACAATTGGTTTTGATGACAGTAAATGGTCAAAGATGAAACTTCCCGGATTATGGGAAGAGCAAGGTTTGGCTAATGTTGACGGAACAATCTGGTTCAGAAAAACTATTGAAATCAGCGAATCAGAAGCTGGCCAACCGGCACTTCTGGAGTTGGCTAAGATTGATGATACTGACGAAACATTTATAAACGGGACCAAAGTTGGTGAAACAAATTCCTACAATAGTCAGCGTGAATACAGCATTCCTTCAGGAATATTGAAAACCGGGAAAAATGTGATTACTGTAAAAGTTGTTGATACTGGTGGTGGCGGCGGATTTTATGGTGAATCTGCAGAGATGAAACTAACTATTGGGAAGAATATTCAACCGCTATCCGGCGATTGGTTTTTCAGAATTGAATCGTTGAAAGATGCAGGCAATTCGGTTGGACCCAACGATTACCCTTCTTTGTTATACAACGCCATGCTAAATCCTCTGCTTCCATATACAATCGAAGGAGCAATCTGGTATCAGGGAGAAACCAATGCAGGAAGGGCATATCAATACCGCAAGGCTTTTCCGCTGATGATTATGGACTGGCGCAAACACTGGAATCTTGGCGATTTCCCGTTTTATTTTGTGCAACTCTCAACCTATGGTTCCGACCAGGCTAACAGCGCTAATGGAAGTACCTGGGCCGAATTGCGCGAAGCACAGGCCATGACACTCTCATTACCAAACACTGGCATGGCAGTTACCACAGACATTGGAAATCCGAAAGATATTCATCCGAAAAACAAGCAGGATGTTGGCAAACGACTTGCTGCTATTGCATTGCATGATGTGTACCAGATTTCAGGAGAATATTGCGGCCCGGTATACCAGGCGATGAAACAAGATGGGAATAAAATCGAAATCAGCTTTACACATACAGGCACAGGTTTGATGGTAAAAGACAAATACGGATATGTGAAAGGTTTCGAAATTTCCGGAGCCGATAAAAAGTTCCACTATGCAAAAGCCTGGCAGGCTGGCGATAAAATTGTAGTTTTTAGCGAAGAAGTTTCCGATCCGGTTGCTGTTCGCTATAACTGGGCTGATGATGCCTCTGAAGGAAATTTATTCAACAAGGAACAATTTCCGGCTGCACCATTTCGAACCGATAACTGGGATGGAATCACCATAAAAAACAAATATTCTTTCTAAATAAGATCGAAACATATCGGATTTAGAAACTCGTCCCATTGGGACTTAAGCTGGGTTGAAACTGAACGAAATGCAGAAAATGGTCTGAACCGACTCATTTTTTCCTAAAACAGGTTTCAACCCGGTTTTTTCTTTAAGAATTGCACTTTTGTTTGCTCTATACCTCCAACTTTTCTATTTATTCAGCCTGAATTGAATTTTTGAAAAAGGAATGATTTAATTTGTATTAGAAATTAGACGGATCAGAATTGGGATGATGACAACGTGGTAATAATTTCCGAAATCCGGATAACCCTCTTCCTCCGATCATTAGTTTATACCAAAAAAGCTGAAGATGACGAAGCCGATTATAAACAGATCATTTCCGGAGAAAAATGCCTTTATAACAGATAAGGGTTCGATAACGTACAGCCAGTTATTGAAAAGCATACAGCAACATGCTCTTCTTTTCAGAGACAAATCGTACACAAAAGTTGCGATATACGCCGAAAATTCTCCTTCATGGATTTATGCTTTTTATGCTGCCCTGCAAAATAATTGCGTTGCCATTCCGATAGACTTCATGGCTTCTGCAGAAGATGTAGCCTATATCATAGACGATTGTCAGCCTGAATTGCTCTTTATCAGTTCAGGAATGAAGGAACTATTTGCAAAAGTAGACCTAAAAACGAGGCACAAACCTGAAATCCAGATTTTTGAGGATATTGTTTTAGACGAATCGGTGCCCGAAAGTCAATGGATAGGCCCGGAAGATGATAACACAACGGAAGTTATAATTTATACTTCAGGAACTACGGGAAGCCCCAAAGGAGTGATGCTTTCGTACACCAACATACAACAAAACATTAATGCGGTGGTGGGGTGTAAAATATTTATACCCGAACGTGAGGTGATGATTTTTTTACCCCTTCATCACGTTTTTCCACTTGTTGGGTCCATGTTAACTCCTCTTTCTGTGGGATGCACAATTGCAATGGTTTCATCGATGCAATCCTCCGATCTGATGAAGACATTTACGGAAAACAAGATTGGTGTTTTTCTGGGAGTGCCACGCTTGTATGAGTTGATGTATCGCGGAATTAAAGCAAAAATTGATAAAAGTCTGGTTGCCCGATTTTTATTATGGGTAGTAATGACGACAAAAAACCGCAAACTTGGAAAGGCTGTTTTCAAAAAAGTTCATCAGGGATACGGTGGTCAGTTGCAGTATATGATTGCCGGAGGTGCAGCTTTAAACAAAGAAGTAGGTACATTTTTCTACGGAATAGGATTCGATATTCTCGAAGGATTTGGCATGACAGAAGCTTCGCCAATGATCACTTTCCCGCGTCCCGGAAGGGTATTAATCGGTTCTACCGGAGAAGCTTTGCCCGGGCTGACTGTTGAGATTCGGGAGGGAGAAATTGTTGCCAAAGGACCAAGCATCATGAAAGGCTATTACAATCGGCCGGAAGAAACGGCAGAAGTAATTGTTGACGGTTGGCTGCATACCGGTGATTTAGGTCATCTGGATAAGAACGGATTTTTATTCATTACCGGCCGGAAAAAGGAAATTATCGTTCTGCCGAATGGTAAAAACATTAATCCGGTTGAAATTGAAATGAAATTGGATGGTTTTTCGCCCGCCATTAAAGAGGCAGGAGTTTTTATGCACAACGAAATGCTTCATGCAGTAATTTTACCTGATTTTACATTTTTATCGGCGAATGAGGTGCAGGATGTAAACCAGTATTTTCGCGATATGGTAATTTCACCTTTTAATGCGGAAATGAGTTCATACAAGCGGCTTATGCAATTTACGCTGGTTAACTCCGAATTGCCAAGAACACGTTTGTCCAAACTTCAGCGTTTCAAATTTGCCGAACTGATTGAAAAGAAAAATGAAAAGAAAGTAAGCTCAGAAGAGCCTGATACAACCGAATATCACGCCATCAAATCGTTTATTGAAACTCAGGTCGATATGGATATTTTACCCGACCATCATTTGGTATTCGATATTTCGATGGACTCGCTGAGTAAATTAAGCCTGATTGATTACATCGAAAAAAGCTTCGGGATAAAACTGGATGAAGAGCAGTTACTAAAATTTCCATCTATTCGGAAAATTGCAGAATACATCCAGAACAACAAACTTTTCCATAAAACGGAACAGGAATCAGGCTGGGCCGACGATTTGAAAGATGAATCGGATGTGCTGTTACCAAAAGCCGCCTTTTTACTGGGTCCAATAGTCGGTTCTGTGCGTGGCTTTTTTCGTCTTTTCTTTCATTTTGAAGGCAAAGGAATGGAAAACATTCCTGAAGGTCCATGTTTCTTCACACCCAACCATGAGAGTAAACTTGACCCGTTTCTGGTGCTTTCGTACCTCGATTCCGGCACTTTAAAGAATACCTTTTCGTATGCCAAAAAAGATCACGTAAAAAGCGGAATCCGCAGATATCTGGCCAGTCATACCAATGTAATTGTGATGGATTTATCCAAAGATCTGAAACGATCTATCCTGAAAATGGCTGAAGTGGTAAAGCAAGGAAAAAAAATCCTGATTTTCCCGGAGGGGACGCGTACTTCGAGCGGAAAGCTTGGTAAATTCAAGAAAACTTACGCAATTATAAGTGCAGAACTCAATATACCAATTGTCCCTGTTGCAATTACCGGCGCCTATGCAGCCATGTCTTCCGGAGCAAAAAAGATCAAACGCGGCGAAAAAATCACCATCGAATTCTTACCTGCCATTTCTCCTGAAGGAATGACACCTGAAGAATTGAATGAATTGGTAAAGCAGCGGATTGTGGAGGCAAAAAGTCTCAAATAACTTAACCGGGAACATTTATTTTTTTTTCCTTATCGCAATTACATTCGGAATTTCCCAGAAATGATCGTTATCGTCGTTGTTGCATGTATTCGAAACATAGCTTCCGTATTTGGCGATTACCGTGTCGCCTGTATTTACGAATAAACTGGCCTCCGGACCACCTTCGAGATAAACAGTAGTTTTAATGTTGATTGGCAATCCCTGTAAATATTTAATCATGGTTTGGTGCGTATAGGGCGACCGGGTAAAAACAATATAGATATTTCCTAAATCATCGGTTGCTGTGAGAACCATACTGCACGACTGATCGGGCCGCTTTGAAAATGCCATTCCTTCGCCCTGACAGCTAATCATTCGCATACCCTGACAAAGCGAATTGTATTGAGGTTGTACTTTTTCCCAATCCTGACAGGTAATGTCGATAATTTCGAAAGCAGGTTTCAGTTTATCTTTTGGATGCATGGCCAGCATAGCATTGTAATAAGTACTTTTCTTCGGATTGTTCAAGTGCCTGTAGTTCTTCATGTACCCTTTGTTCGAATGAGTCTTGTTATAGCTGTACATTCCGGCATTGATGATGATATTCTGGTTAAATTCTTCGGCCCAGTTTGGAGCTTGCCGCATTTGTTTGCCATGTTCAGATGCAGTCAGAAATTCAAAATCAAATTTCTGTACATCGAGTTTCAGAATCGTTAGTTTCGAATCGTTTACAACAGATTTATCAGGAGCATCCAATTCCGCATACTGCAATCCATCCATCAGATTTGTCCACGGAATTTCGCTGATCCATGGATTCTGTGATCTTGCAGTGAAGTTTGCCAGCGCTAAAAAGGATACAATCAGGAAGAAATATTTTCCGTAAAAAGTATCTGAACAAATTGGTTTACACGTCATTAAAATCGAATCTGGAGTTCTTGAAAGGAAATAAATCGTATAATTCTCCTGAATAATAAAATTCATAGGCTACCGCACCAAAAGAATATTTTCTGCCTTTGATATTAATACCTGATCCACCGACTTCAGGATTCGCTTTTGGAATTGATACTTCGTACCCAATGTTGTATAGTGTCGCCAAAATTTCCGGACGCTCACTGATCGGGAATCCGGCTCTTTCCCACTGAACATTGATCTGTTTTACATTGAGTGCAGCATACAAATAAGAATAAAAGTGATTTTTGTACGACGTAAGCCTGTTAAAGCGTTCCTGTGAGATGTTGTTCGTTTGAAAATCGAGCAGGTTCTCGTATTTCTCTCCCAGGTAAAATACTGATGTGCTGTCTTTCAGATTTCGCTCAATTCGTTGGGCAGTTGGTACTTTAATACCGGTAACGCCTAACGAAAAAGTTGTTTCGACTGATAATATTTTTAATGGACCAATCCATTTTTTATAGGCTTCACGGCTCGAGTTGAACAAGCGGATCTGTTCGCCAACCAAAACGGCAACAATTAATCGCGGTTCAACACCTGTAACCATCGCAACCGAATCAATCAGCGGTTTATCTTTAGCCACGGCAAGTTTAAAATCCTGCCATTCAGCAATATTCATCCATTCAAAAACACTTTTCGTTTTAAGCTGAGTTTGATTTTTATCCGCATTTTCCTGAAAAGCATTTACTTCAGCAGAATACGACTGGTTATCCTGCATGTAAAGATTTACCGCTTCAAGCATGCGTTGTGATTCCTTTAAGTTATGACTTTTAAAATATGCATTCTGGATGTAGTATGCATTAGCCGGATAATATTCGCTTAAAACCGAGATGTTGTGAAATAATCTGGCTTCATTGAAATTTACAAGGCTCGTATCATTTTCAAACCCGTGTCCGTATTTATCTTTTATATCCTGAAAATAGCGATCATTTAGATCGACAACCCCCGGGTCGTTCGTCAAGTGAAATTTCACTGCAAAAAAAGCCAGAGTCAAACCCAAACCTATTAACGCGAAAATGCCCGCGAATCCAAATCCTAAGTATTTAAAAATCTTGCGGAAACCACTATTTTTCATCTTATTTTTATCCCTCTCAATAATTGCGCAAATGTATAAAAAGGTGTTATAATTTGTTAAAATGATCTCATCTATTATCAGAATATGCAAAAATAATTAATGAAAAAGTTACCTTCGCTTCCTGTGCAAATTTTTGAGCTTAGTTTTAACCCAAATTTTGAAAATGAAGTTACCAATTTTAACACTTACGATAAGTCTGTTCTTTTCTATATATAGTACTGCGCAACAAACACTTCCGGCAACAATTAATCCAATAAACGAAAACTTTCAGGTCGATTCTTTACTTAACGAAGCAGAAGAATTGGAAGTTGACTCGCTCAAATCCTGCGACGAAACGATTTACAAAAATATCTGGAATTCGACTCAGATTAAATATCCGGCGAATACTTTGCCTGATAAAAACGATACAATCACTATTTCCCTTTTCAATTCAAGCGATACTTCTTTTGTAATGCCCGTTCATGGAGAGATTCTTTCTAAATTTGGTATGCGCCACGGCAGAATGCATACTGGTACTGATATCAGATTACATTCCGGAGATACCGTTCGCTGTGCATTCGACGGAAGAGTGAGACTTGCGAAAAAGTTTAACGGTTATGGAAATCTCGTATTGGTAAGGCATGAAAATGGCCTTGAAACAATTTATGCGCACCTGAAGGCCATCAAAGTAAAAGTAAACGACACCATTAAAGCCGGAGATTTAATTGGGCTTGGAGGTCGCACCGGTAGAGCAACCTGTGATCATCTTCACTTTGAAACCCGACTTTTTGGTGAGCCATTCGATTCGAACAAATACATCGATTATGAGACTTTCGCGCTGAAAACTGATAAGGTATATTATAAAAACAAACAGTTCGAAATTGATGTGAATAATTTCAGGAAAAAACCTGATCGGGAAAATAAGCTTTTACTTGCCTCTGCCGGAGGAAACTCAAAATATGTGATACGAAAAGGTGATAATCTTTGGATGATTGCTAAAAGACACAATACCACTGTTAAAAAAATCTGTGCGGCCAATAAAATTACAGCACAAAAAACCCTTAAAGTGGGCTCTGTACTCCGAATTAATTAAGATGGATAAATGGATAAAGCTTTCTGCAAACTGACAGGAAGCAATAAAGACAGCTTTTCGATTTACGAAAGGCTGTCCTTGTTTTTATTATTACTATTTTCGGGTTGTTTTTAACCTTCAAAACCAATGAAACCATTTCTACAGCTAATAGTAATCTCGTGCGCACTTTTAATGAGTTCGCCAGCATATTCAACCAGCAAAAATCAGGAATTATATTCCAAAGTCTCCGAACAACCAGACTCTCCCAATTATTGCTTTGCCCGTATCGTAGGCGAAAACCTTATTCTGAGTAATTCACAAATTTCAAGAACCTATTTATGGAACGAAGGGAACCTGATTACCTGTGAATTAGCCGACAAAAAAAATGGGAAGATCTGGACGTGGAAGACTTCTGTGCCGGATATGAATTTCCCGGGACAGCCAACCGAGTCTACCAATGCCACGTTTTCATCAGTTATTGTTCCTGAAAATGCAGTGAAGCCAGAACATCTGGAAGCAACTGTAACCTACTCGCTGGGGAAACTGGAAGTAAAACGCATTTTCAGAATTTATCCTGATTGCCCCGCTATTGCCTGTGATATTTATTTACGCGGACAAGCAGAAAAAGCATGGATTCAACAATCGGCCAATCCTGGCGATTTGCAAAACATTGAAAAGCTAAGCGAATCGGCCAATCCTGAAAATGTTCCGGTACTCGAGAAACTCGAACTCCCCGGCAAACATTGGATGCTGAATGCAGTTGAATTTAAGGATGTAACCGATCGGTACAATACCCTCGTTCTCGAAACACATGCATTGGCATATCGCGATAATATTTTTCGCGGAAATTTGCTGTTTGCAACCGAGCCATTGTATCAAAGCGGATTATTTATCCTGAAGGAAGCACCTACTTCCGCTGTTCAACTGGCCTATCCTGGTGGCGATTTCATAAGTAATTTCGGAAGTATAAGGTTAATTGGAGCAGGGATGCAAAGTTCTGATCTTGATCTTCAGGTATGGAAGAAAGCCTATGGTTTTGTTACCGGTGTTTATTTTGGTAATGAAGAAAATAAGCTGCTTGCATTGCGCAATTATCAGCAGAGGATTCGCATTCATCGCGCTGAAAGAGAAGAAATGATCATGATGAATACCTGGGGCGACCGTGGTCAGGATACTAAAGTGAATGAAGCATTTTGTCTTGCGGAACTGGATGCCGGAGCTAAACTGGGAATTACTCATTTTCAGCTCGACGATGGCTGGCAAAGTGGTCGAAGCGCCAATTCGGCTTTTGCCGGTGGTTCATTCGAAGATATATGGCGTAACCCAAATTACTGGAAACCCAATCCCCAGAAATTTCCAAACGGACTAGCACCAATTATGGAGAAAGGAAAAAAGCTGGGTATTGAGATTTGTCTGTGGTTCAACCCCAGTCCTGACGATGGAAACATCAATTGGGAAAAAGATGCTGACGCTCTGATCTCGCTTTACAAACAATACGGCATCCGGACGTTTAAAATTGACGGTGTGAAAATGCCCGATAAAAATTCGGAAATAAACTTCAGGAAATTACTCGATAAAGTAGTTGAAGCAACTAACGGAGCAGTTGTTTTTAACCTTGATGTAACTGCCGGACGACGTGGTGGCTACCATTCGTTTAACGAATACGGTAACATTTTCCTGGAAAACCGTTACACTGACTGGCAAAACTATTATCCATACTGGACTTTGCGAAATCTCTGGATGCTTTCGCATTACGTTCCGCCACAAAATCTTCAGATTGAATTCCTGAACAAATGGCGAAATGCAGCGAAATACGGAGACGATCAGTTTGCTCCGGCAAATTATTCCTTTGATTATTTATTTGCCATTACAATGGCCGCGCAACCACTGGCCTGGTTCGAAGGAACAGGTTTGCCTGAAGAGGCTTTTCCAGTTTCTAAAACAATTGCCAGCTACAAAAGCGTAATGACCAATTTTCATTCCGGAAACATTCTGCCCATTGGAGATGAACCATCCGGAAAAAGCTGGACCGGATTTCAGTCTCAAAAAACCGGCACAAGCGATGGTTATGTATTAATCTTCAGGGAATTGAATGAGCAGAATTCGGCTACTTTGGAGTTACCTCAACTATCGGTCGGTAAATACCTTTTTGAACCGGTATCCGGCTCCGGAAAAGTATTTTATGCCCAGGTTAATTCATCGCACGAAGTAAGTTTTGAACTGGATAATTCAAATAGTTTTGCTCTTTATAAATATGAATTGGTAAAGTAAAAAAAGCAAGTTTAGATATTCAAATCAACCATCCACAAACAAAAAACAAGAATCATGACGAAAAATCTTTTGAGTTACCTACTTCTGGCTGCACTTTTTTGGCTGGCAGCCTGCAATCCTGCGCCCAAACAGGAAACAGCAGCACAACCTGAATTCATCAAAATTGATGGTCAAAACCTACTTATGCCTAATGGTGAAAAATTTTTCATTCAAGGAATAAACCTCGGAAATTGGCTTAATCCTGAAGGTTATATGTTCGGCTTTAAAAAAACCAGTTCTGCTCGCCTGATCGACCAGGCATTTCGCGAAATGGTTGGACCCGATTTTACAAACCAGTTCTGGAAACAGTTTAAAGACAATTACATCACCCGCGAAGACATCCTGTACATTCATAAAACCGGTATGAATACCATCAGGATTCCGTTTCACTACAAACTATTTACAGACGAAGATTACATGGGATTAACTGTAAATCAGGATGGTTTTCAGCGAATTGACAGCCTGGTTTCGTGGTGCCGTGAATCGGAAATATACCTTATACTTGATATGCACGACGCTCCGGGTGGCCAAACCGGCGATAATATCGACGACAGTTATGGTTATCCATGGCTGATGACCAGCGAAGCAAGTCAGCAACAATTTACTGAAATCTGGAAAAAAATTGCCGAACACTACCAAAATGAGCCGGTTATATTGGGTTACGATTTGCTGAACGAACCAATTGCCACCTACTTTGGCGACGAAAAAGATAAGCTGAATGCGGCACTTGAACCTGTTTACAAAAAGGCAGTTGCCGCTATTCGCGAAGTGGACAAAAATCACATTGTATTATTGGGTGGAGCGCAGTGGAACAGCAATTTTACTGTTTTCGCCGATTCAAAATTCGACGATAAGCTAATGTACACCTGTCACCGTTACTGGTGCGATACCTTGCAGGCTAATATTCAGGATTTTGTAAGTTTCCGCGATTCGGTTAATCTGCCGATCTATATGGGCGAAACAGGTGAAAATACCAATGAGTGGATTGGCGCCTGGACACGTCTGATGGAACGGAACAACATTGGCTGGACATACTGGCCTTTCAAAAAGATGGAAAGTCCAAGGGGTGTCATGAGCATTGCTAAACCTGAAAACTGGGATAAGGTAATTGAGTTTACAGAAAGTCCGCGTACAGGATTTGACGAAATTCGTAAAGCGCGGCCTGATCAGGATATGGTGAAAAAAGCAATGAACCAGTTACTCGAAAACAGCAAATTCAGCAATTGCACGGTAAATGAAGAATATGTAAAAGCGATGGGAATGAAACCGTAAGCTTCTTATAAATCAAAAAAAGGGTGTCCTGTTTCCGGACACCCATTTTTTTGCTTTATCATCCAATTTATTCGACCGAAATTTCGTCAACAAATAACCATGCCGGTTTTCCGGCACCCATATGTCCTTTTGGAGCTTTACCAATGTTTTGTGCAATCACTTTTACAAAACTGGCCGATACCGGACTAAACTCTACAGCGAAATCTTTTAGTTGATTTTCACCTGAAAGTGGATCGGCATCATTCAATTTTTCAGCAACTTTTCTGAACGTAACACCATCATCCGACAAGAAAAATTCCAACTTGCGGGGAAGGAAAATCCATGCACCAATATTTTGAAGAGTTCCTACCGAAATACTGTGAATTTCAGTCGGCTGCTGCAAATCAATTACTACTTCCATATTTTTGCCTTCCCAGGCTTGCCATTCACCGTCAGCGTGATTGGTACTCCCGCGAACTCCGTTAACCAACGTAAAATCACCCGAACCCTTGTAATATTCACTGTAAGGGATAAGGTATTTAACCGGCTTCACAGTGGCTTTATTGATATTGAACGAATAAGTCATTGAATTCGTCGCCGGTTGACCATGATTGACAATTGTAACTGCCTTTAAAGTGGCCGATTTATCAAGTAAAACGGGCTCGGTATAAATCGGAGAAGATACAGTTGGTTCGGTTCCGTCGGTTGTAAAATGAATTTCGGCACCTGCCAGCTCACAACTCAATTTTACGGCCAGTTGTTTTTTCTCGGCATTAAATTCGGTTTTCCCGCTTACCTTAAAAGCACTTTTCGAATAATTTATTCCTTTCTCATCGTACCGTTTCATAAACAGTTGAATGCGACGCGAAAAATCATCCCAGTTGCGCACTTCACGCGGACTCCACAAAGCTTCTGCCAAAGCGGCAATTCTTGGGAATGCCATATATTCAACATGTTTGAAATTCGGAATGTATTCGGTCCAAAGATTAGCCTGCCCTCCCAAAATGTGTTTGGCGGCCTCTTCATCCAATTCTGCCGGAACCGGATTAAAATCGTAAACTTTATTCAGTGGATTATATCCTCCAATAGCAAGAGGTTCCTGATCGATAGGACCTTGATAATGATCAAAATAACACGGTGATCCGGGAGTCATAACAACATCATGTCCTTGTTTGGCAGCATCAATACCTCCCTGCATACCGCGCCAGCTCATTACTGTAGCTTTTGGAGGCAGACCGCCTTCAAGAATTTCGTCCCATCCCAACAATACTCGGTCTTTCGAATTGATGAATTTTTCAATTCGTTTAATGAAATAACTCTGCAGTTCACCAACGTTTTTTAAGCCTTCATCTTTAATTCGTTTTTTACAATCCGGGCATTTTTCCCATTCGGTCTTGGTCGCTTCATCGCCACCAACATGGATGTATTTCGATGGAAAAAGATCCATAACTTCAGTTAAAACATCTTCAAGAAAAAGGAAAGTTGAATCTTTTCCGGCACAATAAATATCAGTAATTGGCCAAAGTCCTCCGGGAGGAACAGTAAACGGACCTCCTGTACATGAGAATTGTGGATAAGCTGTCAGCGCCGAAGTTACATGGGCCGGCATTTCAATTTCGGGGACAATACTAATAAAGCGGTCTTGCGCGTAGGCTACCATTTCTTTAATATCATCCTGGGTATAAAATCCGCCATAAGTGGCTTTTTCGTCTATTTCCTGCTTTGGTCGCGAGTTCCATGGTTTGTCTTCACGATCGGTTCGCCACGCTCCCACTTCGGTAAGTTTCGGATATTTTTTAATTTCGATTCTCCATCCCTGATCGTCGACCAGGTGAAGATGCAAGGTGTTAATTTTATGAAGTGCAAGGTTGTCAATTAAACTAAGCACATCTTCTTTGGGAAAGAAGTGACGCGAAACATCGAGCATAAAACCTCTCCATTTAAATGCAGGAGCATCGGTGATATTGATAACAGGCACCAGCCATTCTACCTTTTCCTGTTTCTGATTGCTCTCTATTTCTGCCGGTAGCAGTTGACGTAACGTTTGTATGGCATAAAAGAAACCTGCCGGCTTAGCTGCCTTAATTTCAACTCGTTTTTTCGTTACTTCCATTGAATAGGCTTCCGGCCCCATAACTGCATCGGTTTTAAAATAAACCTGATTCGAAGCTTCGTTACCACCAACGACAACCCGAAGTTTCCAGCCTGTTACTTTTTCGAACAGATCGGCAAAATGCCTTGCAATAACTTCCTGATCAATACTTTCAACAACCAATTTGGTGCTTTCAGTAAATTTGAATGACGACTCACCCAAAGTCATTTTTTCAACCTGTGGAATCAGCGATAATTCACCCTCGGTAAAGGTTCTGTTCGGTTTACAGTTCCAGAAGGTAAGCGAAATAAGCACCATGCTGATTCCTGCAATTATTTGTCTCATAGCATTATTGTTTACGATTTTAGGAACTACCAAGGTAAAACAATTTTTTTATATGATCATTATTTATTGTGGCAACCTAGAGCGAGTTTATAAAAAAATTTAGAAAGTCTGGTTTTTATCCTGATTTTTCGTTTTCATTGTATTAATTTTATAGAGGTCACCATTTAAATACATACCTTAGTAGCCTTGATAATAAACAGAAACATGGAAATATTCAAAGGTCAAAATCTCATAGAGTTTGCTGAACGCTTTAAATCGGACGAAGATTGCAAAATATACTTATCCGA
>JBGSUC010000026.1:0-4032 GCA_041736275.1 Prolixibacteraceae bacterium | reverse complement strand
AGAAATTAGTGGATGCATTTGATGCTGAAGATCCCCGGAAAGCTGAAACACTCTCCAACAATGCAGATAACCTGGATTGGTCATTGTGGTGGATCAATCCTCAATGGGATAAATTTAACGGCTACCAGTTGGTGAAATATGGCAATGGAGCCAGAGGCTCGGTTGTGGATCCAATGTGGCAAATCGGATCAAACAACAATCCACGCTTGCTTCGTATGGCTGATGTAAAACTTTGCTTGGCTGAGGCTTATCTGGCTACCGGTAATACTGGCGGTGCCCTGACACAAGTTAATGATATACGCGAACGTGCCCGCTTTTCAACTGCTGATGGAACTGAAGCTGCAGCACCTGCAGCACTTGCTTCAGTAACAATGGCTGATATCATGAAAGAACGTATGCTCGAATTGGCCGGTGAAGATGGACACCGCTGGTCTGATTTAAGAAGATGGCATGCAGCAGGATACATTAACCTGGGCACCTGGACTGCTGCTGATTTTGGCTTTCCGGCTAAATACGATGCAGGCTTGTTTAAGTTTGATGTCACCAAACACTTATTATTCCCAATTCCAACCGACGAACTCGACCGAAATCCATTGATGGCTGCAAGTGGCCAAAATCCTGGATATTAATTAAAAGTCAGTATCAATACACTTATACTAAAAGCGGTGACAGAGGGATACTGTCATCGCTTTTCTTTAAAATTTAGGGACAAAACGAATATTAACGCCAAATGAAAAAAAAATACTTAATTCTCATTAACCTGCTCTTCGTGTCAATTTTTCTTTTCAGTTGTAAATCGGGAGGAAGTGAACCGCCTACCGATCCGATTGTACCGGAACCAGTACTTCCCAAAATTTCTATAATAATTGATAATACTGTAAAATATCAAACGATCGATGGATTTGGTTTTTTTGGTGGTGCCGATGTATGGTGGAGCTCTCCAAATACCTTATGGAACGATGCCTGGGGCGAAAAAGTGATCAGCGATCTGGGGATCACAATTTGGCGAAATGAACTTTTCCCTCCTTCTATTCCGGGGGCGAGCCAGGATTCCGACTGGGGCAAACAAAAACCAGTTGTTCAAGGCTTAAAAGCAAAAGCCGATAAATATAAAGTCAACCTGAAGTTTATTGCTACTGTGTGGAGTCCTCCGGCTGATCTGAAATGGGCATGCACTATGAGCTGGGCTGGAGATGCCAATGCAACAAGACAGGCCGGAAATGTATCAACAAAAAATGGGGGTACTTTAAACCCTAACAAGTATAACGAATATGCCGATTGGTTGAAATCACATTTGCAGATGTACAAAGATGCTGGAGTTGATCTGTACGCTTTGAGCTTGCAGAATGAGTTAATGTTTAAACAAACGTTTAATTCTTGTACATATACAATACCTTGGTACAATGATTTGTTGGTTAATGTAGTACCAAAAGTTAAAGCTGGCTTTCCTAATGTTAAAATATTTGGCGCTGAAAATATGCTTGACATGGAAGGAAAAGACGAAAACTGGCAATGGTTTTATCATTCAGGGATAAAATCAAATGCCCTTGCGGTAGAGAATATCGACATTCTGGCCGTGCATGGATACTCCGATGGAGTAGCGGCTTCATCCGGATCGGCACTGGCCAAAATGTGGACCAATCACAAAGAACAATTTTCAACTCCGATGAACAAACAGGCATGGATGACCGAAACTTCGGGATATTCCGATTCATGGGAAAAATCAGGAGATAAACCTGGAGCTTTGAATCTGGCCATGGATATGCATAGCGGCTTATATTACGGCAACATGAGTGCCTGGGTTTGGTGGCAAGGAAGTCAGGCTACTTCAGACGAATTTAGTTTGATGAGTGGCACTTCTACAGGCAAAAAATACAGCGTTTCAAAACAGTTTTATCGCTATATTCGACCAGGTTCAGTTCGCTTGAAAAGTACATCTGACGATCCTGATTTCTTTGTAACTGCTTATGAAAACCAGACCAAAGGAACGAATACGATTGTAATTATCAATGCTGGAAGTGCAGATAAAGCTGTTTCGCTAACTGGACATGGCTTACCCACAACTTTTAAAATGTACAGAACAAATTCATCAACAGAAAATTGCAAGTATATCAAGGATGTTAGTTCAGGTTCGGGCAATAGCTTCGCAGTTCCGGCAAAAAGTGTGGTGACATTGCAGGCTGGAGGCGATGAGCTTTAATAATTTTGTTGAAACTGTGATAATTGTCGCTGCCTGTTTTTAGCTGATCTTATTGCGAAAAGTAATGCTTTAGTATCGGCATTGAAAGCCACCCTTTTCAATTGAAAAAAGGTAAACCCGATTTAGATAAAACAGACTATAGATTATTCACCTGAATTTGGTAATCTGAAAAAAATAAATGCTACGTATCCGCATCACTTGGGAAATATTAAGATGGATTTAAAATGCGAAAATCATGAAGTTTCAGGAACAGTTTCAGTTCCGGACGGAATGGATGCAACTTTTGTGTGGGGGATGAAAATGGTTAAGCTTAAGCCCGGAGAACAACTAATCAATATAAAGTTACAGCAATGAAGATAAATCTATTCTTAATCTTGCCCCTGCTTATTTCGTTATTCGGATGTTCGAGTAAGCAAGCCGTACAAACAGAATTGATTAATTCCGAATGGAAATTTCGCAAAGCTGGCGATATTGAATGGCTACCGGCCAAAGTACCTGGCTGTGTGCATAACGATTTATTAGATAATCAAAAAATTTCTGACCCATTCTTTCGTAAAAATGAACTTGATGTAAAATGGGTTGAAACCACTGACTGGGAATATGAAACCACATTCACTGTCTCTGATGAGATAGCTTCATATTCCAACATCATCCTGCAATTTGATGGATTGGATACCTATGCCGATGTTTATGTGAATGATTCATTGGCGCTAAAGGCCGATAATATGTTTATCGCCTGGGACATTCCGGCAAAAAAACTTGTCAAGCCGGGAGAAAACAAGCTTCGCATATATTTTCATTCTGCTGTAAATGTGGGCATGAAAAAACTAAATAAAGTGCCTTATGTGCTTATGGCAGCCAACGAACTTGCACCCGAAAATGAACGCAGCAATGTCTTTACCCGTAAAGCGCCGTTCCATTATGGTTGGGACTGGGGGCCGCGGCTGGTTACATGCGGAGTTTGGAAACCGGTAAAAATTATTGCTTGGAACGATGTGATTATGAACGACCTCTACATAAAACCGGTTCAGGTTTCAGAAGAAAAGGCTTCATACAAAGCACAGGTCGAAATAGAAGCATCGTCCGCTTCCGACCTTAATTTTGAACTTTGGGTTGACAATGCCAAAATCGCATCGAAAAAGGCGAGTCTTGATGCTGGAACCAATCCTGTTGAACTCGATTTTGCTATTGAGAAGCCAGAATTATGGTGGACGAATGGTCTGGGTGGGCACAAATTATACAACATAGAACTTCGGATGGTAGAAGGAGGAAAAACCATTCAATCTATAGTCGCCCGTATTGGAGTGAGAACCATAGAGTTGGTGCGTGATGCAGACAGCTTGGGCAACACCTTCCATTTTAAACTGAATGGTGTATCAGTGTTTATGAAAGGCGCCAACTATATTCCTTCGGATATTTTTACTACCCGCAATACATTGAGCAATTATCAGCGTGTGGTAAAAGATGCTATTGATGTAAACATGAATATGATTCGCATCTGGGGGGGAGCAATTTACGAATCCGATGAATTTTATGACCTGCTCGATGAAAACGGATTACTGGCGTGGAACGATTTTATGTTCGCCTGCAACATGCAGCCCAATGATTCACTTCATCTGGAAAACATTCGAAAAGAAGCTGAGTACAATGTGAAACGACTACGCAATCATCCATCCATAGCGCTTTGGTGCGGAAACAACGAAAATTTGCGTGCATGGAATGAATGGGGTTGGCAGGAAAAGGTAACCAAAGAACAGGGTGCAGAATTATGGGGCGTATATGAAAAGATATTCTATGGAATATTGCCCGAAGTGGTGGCTAAATTTCACCCC
>JBGSUC010000010.1:0-109240 GCA_041736275.1 Prolixibacteraceae bacterium | reverse complement strand
GAGCAGATAAACGGGGCAATTGATTATGGAGCTGATATACTGCAGGTACAGGGTAACTGGTGCGACTGGCTGGTCAGAGATAATAATATTGAAGTAATTCAGAAAATGATGGACAGGATCAGGAGTCAGAACTTTACTGCCGGTCTCGCAGCTCATTCAATAGAATCTCTCATAGCCTGTGAAAATAATGGCATTATACCTGATTACTACATGAAAACCATGCATCACGATCAGTATTGGTCGGCTCACCCTAAAGAATTCAGATTTCCGTTTGAAGTTGACGGGAAGGAATACCTCGACCACAACCGCTTCCACAACAACATGTTTTGCCTGTTTCCGGAACGAACCATTGAATTTGTAAACAATGCCACTGTTCCGGTCATGGGTTTTAAAGTGCTGGCTGCCGGAGCCATTGAACCAAAAGATGGATTTCAATGGGCTTACGACAATGGTGCAGACTTTATTTGTGTGGGAATGTTCGATTTTCAGTTGGTCAACAATGTAAACATTGCCATGGACTGCCTGAAAACCACAAACCGCACAAGGAAATGGTACGGTTAGAAATTAGTCAAAAAACGGCTTTAAGCTAAATGAAGAAACCTGACAGGTTAAACTAACGCCATCAGGTTTCTTTATTTAATTTGATCTATTTTATTATTCCACTATAACCGGAATTTGCTGTTTAATATCGCGTGATGATGAACCCAGGTTGATGATGAACTGACCCGGCTCCACCTTAAATTGTTTGCTGGCTTCATCGTAAAAACCCCATTCGCTTGCAGACAATTCCATGCTGACAACTTTGCTTTCGCCAGCTTTCAGGTCAACTTTACTGAAGGCTTTTAGTTCTTTAACCGGTCGCACCACCGACGATGCTTTATCCTGAATGTATGCCTGAACAACTTCGGCACCGGTAGTTTTTCCTGAATTTGTCAAAGTAAATGATATTTTAACCACATCATTTTTTGCGTATTTTGGCTTGTCTACGGTGGCTTTTCCGAACTGAAAAGTGGTGTATGAAAGGCCGTATCCAAAAGGGAAAAGCGGAGCAATATTTTTGGTGTCGAACCAGCGGTATCCCACCAGAATATCTTCCTTATACACTTCTTTAATGCTGTCGCCCGGAAAACAAAGCTTATCGAACGAATGAGCACCGTAATCATTCAGTTTCACACCAAAAGTAAACGGTAATTTTCCTGAAGGATTGGTCTCTCCGGAAAGAACTGAGGCAATGGCATTTCCGGATTCGGAACCCAAATACCAGGATTGAACAATAGCCGGAACCTGGCCCACCCAGGGCATAGCCACTGCGTTTCCGCTGATGAGAACTACAACCACTTTTTTATTGACTTTCAGTAGTTCAGCGAGTAGTTTATTCTGGCCAAACGGCAGTTCGTATTGTTTACGGTCGCCACCTTCGCAATCCTGAAAATGATTTTTATTCAATCCGCCAAAGTATAAAATCACATCAGCATCTTTAGCCATTTTCACAGCCTGACTGAGGAGTGTATCAGCATTAAACTTAGAGGGCAATTCGCGGCCATAAGCCGGAGCTCCGGAAGCATAACCCATCGCGTATTTAACATCGGCTTGTGTTCCAAACGCATTTTTTACCCCCTGAAGCGGAGAAATTTCATATTTGGCTTTCAGTTCTGAACTTCCTCCTCCAGGTGTCATTTTGCGGGTTGCATTTTCGCCAACAACCAAAATGTTTTTATACTTTTTAACGTCAAGAGGCAAAATATTCTGCTCGTTTTTCAGGAGCACAATACCTTCTTTAGCAACCTGATTGGCCACTGCCGAATGTTCAGGAGTAACAAAACTTCCCCATGGGCGATTCGGACTCATACTTGTACGAAAGATCAGCCGAAGAACCCGGCGGGCCTTGTCGTTCAAAATATCTTCTGACACTTCTCCGCTTTTCACCAATTTCAGGAAAGGAGTGGCTAAATGATAAAAATCGTATCCGTTCTGACTGGAAGTACTTAACCCATCGGTTCCGGTTCCCATTTCAATGTCGAGACCATTCATAGCAGCCTGCATATCGTCGTGAGCACCACCCCAGTCGGTAATTACAGCACCATCAAAATTCCAGTCGGTTTTCAGTATTTTATTCAGGAGCAAATCGTTGTGGCAGCAATGTTCGCCACGAAATTTATTGTACGAACCCATTACCGACCATGCCTTTCCTTCGGTAATTGCAGCTTTAAATGCTGGCAGATAAATTTCGTAAAGAGCACGATCACTCAATTCAACATCGATGTGTCCTCTCCATTGTTCCTGATTATTCAGGGCAAAATGTTTGACACAGGCAGCAACACCGCTTTCCTGAACACCATAAATGTATGGCACAACCATTTTCGAAGCGAGATAAGGATCTTCGCCCATGTATTCGAAGTTACGTCCATTCAGTGGCGACCTGTAAATATTTACGCCCGGGCCTAAAATCACTTCCTTTTTGCGGTAACGGGCCTCTTCTCCTATGGCTTTTCCGTAGCGTGCAGCCAATTCAGGATTAAATGTTGATGCCAGACAGGTTAATGCCGGAAATGCTGTACACGAATCGTTTGTGAATTTGGCATAACCCCAGCTGTCCCATTCGATCTCAGCACGAACGCCATGTGGTCCGTCACTCATCCAGATTTCAGGAATACCGAGACGGGCAACACCTTTGCTGCTGAATTTTGACTGTGCGTGGCAAAGCGCTACTTTTTCTTCGGTAGTCATCAACGACAACGCGTTTTCGACTCTTTCCTCCAGCGGTTTTGCAGGATCAAGGTATACAGGAACGGCATTTTGCGCCTGAAGGAAAAGCGATGCCTTAAATAAAATAATAATCAATATTACTTTCAGTTTCATTTCAGTTTATTAAAATTGTGCAATAAGTACTTTTATATTTAGAAAAAATCAACACTCTTTTCTTAGAAAATTCAATCTTTTACTTACCTGTTTTATCCATTCGCGAGCGATCAATTCATGACCGGCCACAGTCGGATGAATTCCGTCCCAGATCCAATATTCGGCAGGCGCCTTTTTACAAGCGGCATCAAATACATCCTGGAGCCTGACAAAGACTGCGTTGTAATCCACAGCAATCTTTTCAACGATTTTTTGCCTTTCAATTAAATCATTACGCCGCTGCTCCCAGTTTTTAGTTGTAGAGGTATTCTTAAAAATAAATGGCTGGTTTAATACCAAAATAATTTCGGGATTTTGCTTAACCGACTGATCAAGAATCGAGCGGTAAGTTTCATCATAAAGTTCAGGTGTAACCGGAGATCCGTTTGGACTAAGATCAATATTTGATGATGTATCATTGATTCCGACAAGAATACTAAGTACATCGGGATTCAGGTCAAGTGCATCTTTCTTCCAACGATTAGCCAAATCAGTCACTTTATTACCGCTGATCCCTTTATTGATAAACTTCAGGTTCTTCTCCGGAAAATCGCAGCCAGTTCGGCTTGCTATTGAAAATGCATATCCATGCCCCATAATATGATTTGGATCGGCATTTCGCCCACGATTTCCATCGGTAATCGAATCGCCCTGAAACAGGAAAACCAATCCATTTTTCTTCTTTTGATTCTGAGATAAACCGCCCATCGTTGCAAATGTTTCGGGTATTGGCAAACACGCAGTTGCCAGACCAGTCATGGCCAAACCCTTAATAAATTTACGGCGGCTGTTAAATTTCATAATTCAATGTATTAATTCTGGTTACGAATATCTTATTGGTTTTGGGAATTACTTTACCGGGGTTATTTTGCCATGCAATTTTTTTGGCATTTTATCTTCCGGATTAATTGTCACCACAAAAGTATACTCAACACCCGATTCGAACAGCTTTCCACAGGTAAGATCCAGTTTTACTTTTTCAAATGGGAAAAGCGCCGGAATTTTTCCTGAAGTAATATCTATTTCTTTATTGTCTTTGATGTATCCGATTTTCAAATTCGTTGTTTTCGATTTGACCTGACCAAAATTCTGAACCTCAACCTTTAAATTGAATCCATCGTTTGTTGGAGTTACAACTGGTAATAATGATGATAGAACAGGAACGTCGAAATTAACCCAGGGCAAGCGGGCATAGCCAAAAAGCAGTTTCCCATCACTCGTTTTACCTATCATTTTAGCTGCAAATTCATCATCCGGAAAGTTCTTTCCAGTTCCGCTAAAAGTGACAATCAAATCGTTTTCTGATTGTTCTGTTTTGAGCACCTTGCCGCCTCTGCCAAAATTCACTTCTTCCGGATCGCCAAATTGTAATGAGTTAAAATCAATATCTGTTTGTGGATTAAATCCCGGCTCTGCAGCGATCTTTACCCTGATCGTTTTTGTACTTTCAGTTATTGGTTTTTTATCGAGTATAGTTAGCAAACGACCAACTGTTAGTGGAACACCTATATTTTTGGAACTGTGATTATCGCTTCCTTTATCTTCTTTTTTTATGGTATCAATTACCGCAAAATTTCCTTGTGTTGCCCGTCCGTATTTATCCTGAAAAACTTTCAGCCGTTCGTACTTATACCAGCCTTCCACTTTCCCATCCTGATGAACTGAAACTCCAGGCAAATAAGCTTCGCCCGATTCCACTTTCCAGTATACGCCATCTTTCGAACGTTCGTAACGGGCAATGCGTCCAAGCCAGTCATTTACAATCAGGTTGTACTGAATGTTATCGCGCCAAACAACAGGGTCTTCAAAGTTTCCTTTAACCGGAGGATAAGCTCTTAATGGTATAATTTTGTTATCCGAATCGAGACGAGTTCCGGTAACCTGATTATACGGAGTCAATCCGGTTTCGCTAAACCATTGACCGCCTCCGCGACATACCATCAGATACGAACCATCTTCGCGCCGGGCAAAAGTAAAATTTGTATTGCCTTCTATAAGTTGCCGGTCGCGGTTCAAAAAGTCGAAATGGCCAAATGTCCATGGACCGTTACAGTTGCCTGCCACATAATAACCACCAATAACATAAATAATGTACCGGCCATCTTTCAATTCGAAAACCTCCGGATTATGCCCCTTCCCTATGGTGTCTTTTACAACAAAAGGCCCAAAGGTATTGTCAGCAACAGCATGAAAAACAGTAGACTGAGGCCATGTGGCATGTCCTTTAGGAGAGCTTTCGAGCCATCCGCAAACATAAAAATGGTATATACCATCCTCCCCCAGTATAATATTGCCACCCCAGAAAGACCATTTTCTGTTTTCGATTCCGTTGTTAATATCGCGGGGTAAAACACGTTCAGTTCCCCATGTATCGCTGGTCATGTGTCCTAAATCCGGCATGGGAAGAAACCGATCCATAAAACGACCACCAAAAACCAGGTTATTCCATTCAGCAGGGCGGGGCCGGTCTTCAGATTGGGCATCGGCAGTATAAGCAAGTGCAAATAAGACAATAAACAGTGTAAATAAGTTATATAATTTCATGTGTCTGAGGTTTGGATTATTTGAAAATTTGTTGGGTGAAGTAATAGAGGTCGCTTTTCCAAACCGCAAATTCATGTTTGCCGGATTCAACATGCCAGATGTGTGGAACCTTGTTTTCCTTCAGGTAAGTATGAAGCCTCTGGCTAAATGAGATCAATCCATCTTCATTGCCGCACGAAATCCATAGCAATTTCAGTTTCTGAGCAGTTTCTGCAGGATTTGGCACCAACTCGACAGGAGTTTTGGTGTTGGGCGCCGACGAAAATCCGCCTACCCAGGCGAATGTGTCCAGATTGCCCAAACCAAAATTCAGTGATTGTCCACCTCCCATTGATAGTCCGGCAATTGCTCGGCTTTCCTGCTTCCTTATCACAGAGTAATTGGCTTCAATAAAAGGAATAAGATCGTTTAGCAGATCCTTCTCGAAAGTGGCAAACGATTGTGCTTTTTCAGGTTCAAAAACATTTCCTTCAGCACGGTCGTTTTTCATTGCTCTGCCATTTGGAAGCACCACGATCATGGCTGTAATTTTGTTTTCAGCATAAAGGTTGTCCAGAATAATTTCAGGTTGACCGTTGCGCAACCACTCATATTCATCGCCACCAATTCCGTGAAGCAGATACAAAACCGGATACTTTTTTGTTTTGTCGTAACCGGGTGGCAGGTAAATCAATGTTGTTCTTATTGTTCCAACGGTTTTCGATTGATATTGAATGGTATCCAAGTTTCCATGAGCGATATTTTTACGATATTGGTCATAACCTTCAGGAGCTGGTGGAAATGCAGGAATATCATCTTCAGCAAGAACAATTGCACGAGTTAGATTTTTTCGGGCTTCCTGAGCAGAGTGATCTTCCGGAATTTCGCGTTTAATTGTAATCTGTTCAGTCGCGAAGTCACCTACCTGACGAGTCAGGTTTATTGCATTTTCCACAATCTGCCCTGAATAGCTGATTTTCAATTCATTTCCCTGAAAAGGAAGTATTTCGACAAACGAAACGGCGTTATCGTTTATTTTACCGTCTTTCAACTCGACTTCATTTTTGCCGTTATCCGATTCGCTGATTATTTTTCCTGATAGCTGATTTCCATTCTGCTGAATGATGTAGGTGTATTTAAACAGGCCAACTGGTGTTTCGATGTTGGCTTTCCATATACCGGAGGCATTGATCGTCTGTGTTTTAGCCGTAAAATGCACACAGAGAATAAGGATTAGTACTAAGAATGAAGAAATTAGTTTTGTTTTCATTAGTCTTAAATTTTTAGATTTTACCGTTTGCAGAAAAAAGTTAGAATATAAATTCGTTTAACTGTTTTATAACTAGTAGTTCAGACTAAATTTAGAAATAATAAAAACACAAACAACATCGGTTTATTCTGATTATGAGCGCAAAGCATCCCGCAAAGCTTTGCGAGTAGATCAAATCTGTTGTGAAACAGATTTAAGTTTGCCTATGACATGTAATCTAAAAAAGCGATCTGATTATCATACAATCTTGACTGATGACTGACATTTTACAATAACTACTCCAACAAAAAGCTAATTACCTTATAAGCAGGGCTGATGTACTTACTGATCAATTCGTCTTTTCTGCTTCGATTTCAACCAGTAAATCTGCCCGGCAAATATCTGCCTTAACAATAGTCATTGGAACTTTACCAAAATGCTCCTTGCAAATTGATCTCACAGCCGGAATATCTTCCTCATTTTTCACATAAACACGCACAAAGGCATATTTATCAGGAAAAATTTTCAATTCCGGGTAGTGCGATTTTAGGTTTGTCTGGCTGGTAAGTAGTTCGATATTATCAATGGTAATGTGGGTTTGTTTCTCTACATCATTTAATCCAATGGTTTCCTGCCCAACGATGGAAGCAGTTCCGGAAATAAACAACCGCGAAGTTTGCCCGTTAGTAAGCAACCTGGCCCGTTCGAATTGAGGTGGCTGGTTGCCGGTTTTATTTTTTTGCGGCTCGCCTTTTAAGACAAGTTGCCCATACTTATATGAATTAAGCTGGTTCGGATTACTGATTGCTATAGTTGAATGGTATTCATCACTCACAACAGCCATACATTCAATTGTCACTCCATTAAAATCCACTCCAATGCCTGTTGCTGCAGGGAATGCATGAATTGTGCGATATTTTGAGTAATACTCACCTCTTGTCTCATTAAACAGTTGGTAATTTTGTCGAAACTGATTATCAATCTGTGTAATTCCGAAGATTTGCTCCACATAATTCCATTGCCTGACCAGATTATTAAATCCAATCCCCAATTTATTAAATACGGTCAAAAGTTGACTGAAAGCTCTATCGGAAGATTCGGCAACTGAATTCTCATTTATTCCGCCTTCAACACCGGCAAACCAATACTCATTGTAATCCGAATCTGAAAGTTTACAAAATTTTACCAATTCGATCTGGCCATAATCAACACTTACCTCTTCAGAGTTGACAAATCCAGCTTCAATCATAACCAGGTTGGGGGTTTCAGGCGATTCAGACAAGACACTTAAAGGAATTTCTGTTCCGGAAAACGTATGTTTTATCTGAGCTGAAAACCTTAAAAATTCAGCAGCATTTTCAGCAGCCACAAATACGCGAACAATAAATGCTTTTTGATTTGTATCACCAGATAAATAATGTTGAAAATTATCAAAACAACTAAGCCATTGCTTTTCAAAAGTTCCCGTTTCTTCGGGGCTAAAAACACTATATTGATGTTTAACCAAGGCGGTTTGTAATTCGGTCACTACTCCTTCTTCCATTTCAAATCTATTTTTCAAACCTAACAGTAATTTTAAAGTTAACAAATGATTTATTGCATTTTCAGGTTTTCAACCTGTTTCCCTTTTTCACCATTAACCAAATCTTCAACTTCATTGGGGTCCAGTTCAACTTTGCCAGTTACAAATTCAGGAATGTTGAATGATTCCATCAAGTTCTGGTAAAAGTCGGTATTCGCTTGTGGCAACAAAAAAGGTTTATCCACAGCACCATTTTCATCAATATGGGCAATGAAGGGACGGGTATAAAGTCCATCAATACGCCGGCTGCTAAATACAAACCAGCGCGAGTTTGTCGACCATGAATGATAACTTTCGGTATCATCGCTATTTGCTTCGTCAATCCTGCGGGTCTTGCCAGTTTTTAAATCGAGCAAATACAGATCGGCTTCTTTGTGCCAGATGCTGAAGTTCCCGTAATTAATTAGTGTAAACATGATGAATCTTCCATCAGGCGAAGGACGTGGAAATGTAACGCTTTTATTCAGCGCTGTAGCATTGAATAAGGTATCAATCTTATCGCCAAACGATCCGTTCTCGGGATTAAATGAAATACGGCAAAGATTGTATTTCACTTTATTAAATTCAGCAGGCATCTTTTTAGAAGCAGCACTGCAAAAATAAAGCGATTTACCATCGGGAGAAAACGATGGAAATGTTTCAAAAATACTGTCAGACATCAATTTACTTGAACTTACGACCTGATTTTTTTTGATGTCATAAACCACCACATCCGATGCCCCGTCAACCACCTCAACCCGCTTATCTTTCATCTCATGAAAAACCTGATGGATATTATTCACTGAATAAGCTATAAAATTACCCGATGGATGCCAATACGGATAAATAAAATTTGACATTGTTTTTTCAGTTTTGGTATTCAGCATAGTAACTTTACCATCAGTCATCAAAACGGTACCACCCCTTTTTCCCCTAATATGAAGGTTCATGTATTTTGGATCAGACTGACGAAATGAATGGCAATTCACACAGCTGCCAGGAATTAGTGTATTCTCAATAATCGGAGTTTGATCGAAAGTGGAAAGATCACGCTGGTAAATACCCATTTTACTGTATACCTCGTAACCGGGAGCAATTAAACGATAAACGAGTCCGTAATCAATTGGAGATTCGCTCACATGCACTGCAAAAGGAGCAAACTGTATCCAGTCATCGTGTTGTTTAATTGAAACAGTAATCAAAATGCTGTCGCCTTTGTTGTTTTCGAGCATTTGTGTCCATCTTTTTGCCGGAATACAAATCTCTTTTGCATCCTGAATATGGATAGCTGCCTTATTCTTTCCTTCAATAACAGCATCAATTACAGAATATTCGTCCTGTATTTTAAAATTCAAAGGAGCTATTGATGCGGGAATTGTCACTCCCACATAATCAGGGAAAAGAGTTGGTTTTTCCTTTCGTACTTCTTTCGGCACAGCCTTTTCGTTGCAAGCCGAAAAAATCAGGAAAAGTATAACGAGATATAAAAAGCTGTATCTGTTCATCTTTTTCATTTTCTAAATTGAAGATAGTACCAATATGTATTGGAAAATTCGTCGCGCAGACTAGTTTCTGAATTTGCCCGTCCGGACAAATTCAAAAATGCCTGAAGTTTTTGTTTTGTTGCGGTACTTATTGGATATGGAATATCTTTAGCCGGATCTTTATTCGTATTTACCCAGGCATAATACAAGGCTTCCTGATAGCTTTTTGGAATAGCGCGGTAATTTAGCGATTCGCCAAGAGGAAAATACTGCAAAAAATGCTTCAGATCTTTGCCAAGTAAAGTATAAGCCATCAAGTATTCATAGGCCATCCTGTTTTCCGGATTTTGCCTGAATAAAACTCCGAGCATCATATCTTTTTCACCCTCGCTAAACAAAAAGTCTTCTTTTGTCTGACATTTTCGCAACCAGCCCCACTCCGGATGTTGGGCAATCAAATTTTCGTCTTTCATGGTTTTTAGCGCATTGTTCGCCCAACCCCTGTAATAAAAAGTTTTTTGCAGCAAGCTCAGGTATTTTCCGGAAACGGCATAATCACCATTTATCAGGTTAGTCTCTGCCAAACGCATTACGCAACGAACACTCTTCTGGTAATCAGGCAAGGCTTCCATGGCTTCAAATGCATAGCGTTGCGCCGTATTCACAAATCCCAAATGATAATAAACCTCACCGGCAATTAATGGAATAGTATAATCACGGGTAAAATCAGGAAGTAAGCCACCAGCTCCATTTTGATAATACGAAAACATCTTTTCTCCAAGTAATCCTTCTTTTGCAAGTGCCAGGTTCAGGCAAGTCACTGATAAAGGGCTGGAAGGTGTTTTCTTGTCAGCAAGTACGATAACACTGTCCCATTTACGCATTCGCACATTGAAATCGTAAGCCATAACTTCTTCCTTTTGCATATCAGCTGTCCTGCTAATATACAGATAACCGCCCAAAAAGATAACCAGCAATTGCGAACCAAGAAATACTATTGTTTTTTTGCTTTTTAACCTGAATGAAAGAAAATGAAGAAGGATTGGAATCAATATAACTAATAGTGCAATGACCATCACTGTTATTGGAACTATTACAGGGAACCGAAAAAAATTGGCTCCAATCCAAACCTGCCTCAACGGATATTGAAGGATATAATGCTTGCTCAAAAAGGGTATCGCGAGGGAGAGTAAAATGCTTCCTGCTGCCAACAAGGATAAATGAGATTTTTTCATTTCTCCTTTTACCAACTCCATTGCAATTGCCAATACGGGTAATAATAAAAATGCTCCTCCCGATAACCAATAAAGCAACGGAAGTGAAATCAACACAAAAAAAGCACGAAACAGTATTGAATTGAATAATGTATAAACAGAAATAAATGCAAACACAATTAATAAAACCACCAACCCGCCAAACAAATAATTCTCATCGCAGAATAATCCCCAATACAGAATTGATGGAATAAATGAGACTGGAGAAAAAAGTGAATTAGCGCCAAATTGCTTCGAAATAAACCAGATTGCTCTTTGCAAAAGTGTCAGGCCTAAAGCAATAATAATTGCTCCCACCCACGAGTAAAAGAAAAACTGAGTAAAGAAGTTACCGATATAATCGCTAAAGCCTCCAGGTTTCGCTATGAAATGAAAGAAGTAATCAGGCGAGAATAAAAAAAGCTGGTATTGCTCCTGATAATTAAGGTGAAAGGGGTATAAAAATGCAAAAAATGCAAATACGACCACACCAAAACCCAGCGAAAACAATTTATCGATCGAAAATATCTTCATTAAAAATAATTTATCACTATTCGTTTAATTATCAATAAAATACAAATTCCAATACGTAATCAATAGGATAGCGAAAATATCAATAAAATCATTAATCTACGAATGATTCTTCTTCTGATTCTCTCTTTTTAATAATAGCCAATTCACTGGCAAGGTGATATTTGCCTATAAAAAACATCCGACTTATTTCACCTGTTCGGCTTCCTGATTCCAATAAATACGCTCAATGTCTTCCGTATCAAAAGGAGTCGGGCCCTTTGATAGTTCAGGAATATTAAACGATTTAAGCATATAATCGTAAACGGCCGGATCGTTTTGTGGTAAAACAAAAGGTTTGCTTGCCTTACCCGTTGAATCCATGTAACAGAAATATGGTTTGCCATAGATTCCATCGTCACGTTTACTGGCAAAAACAAACCAGCGGCTATTCGATGACCAACTGTGATAGGAATCAGAATTAGGTCCGTTAACGACCTTCAAACTGTCAATTTCGCCCGTTTTAAGGTTCATCATCTGCAAATCGGCTTCGCGATGCCAGATTGGGAATGTTCCATAATCGGCAACGGTATATAAAAGAAACTTGCCGTCAGGCGATGTTTTCAGATGACAAACAGAACCGCCCATTTTAATTGCATTCCAAAGTGTATCAACCTGAGTTCCAATTGTACCTTTCTCTGCATCAAAATCCACCCGGCAAATGTTGTATTTCAACGATTTGATACTGTCTGGCAAAACTACGGAAGGTGCCATGCAGTAATAAATCCACTTTCCATCGGCCGAAAAAACCGGAAATGACTCTAAAGCAGTGGTGTCTGAAAGAAAGGGTTGAGTGATGGTTTTGTCCTGATCAAAATCAATTACTGCAAGGTCAGAAGCAGTATCATAAACTTCCAGTCGTTCGCTATTGTATGCGTGAAGTTCAGGAATAATGACATTGGTCGAAAAAACAGCATAACGGCCACCCGGATGGAAGTTGCCATAAACAGCATTCGAAATCATTCCCTTTCCACGAGTGCTAATTTTTCGCAATTTCCCATTTCTATTTAAAATTGTACCACCTTTTTTGCCTCGTAAATGAAACATGGAAAGTGAAGCATCCTGATTGCCGTGAATGTGACAATTCATGCAACTGCCTTCGGTCAAATTATTGTCGGCAAGTACCCGTTCATCAAAAGATTCTATGTTCCGCTCAACAATTTGTATTTTATTCCAGACTTCATAGCCGGGTTCGATAAGACGGTAACTCAGATACGAATCAACCGGATCCGACACTACTTTCCAGTAAAAGGATTTATATTGAATCCAATCGCCATTTAAACGAGCCATTACCCTGATGCTCAATTTATTCCCCTGTCCTGAAGCAAGCAGCGATTTCCATTTTTTAATTGGTATCTGTATCTTCTGATTTCCTGAAACTACAATAGAGTCATTACTGCCTTTAATGCTTACAATCATTTTCTCCGGATTGTTACGCATCAGGAAATTTAGTGGCGCCACATTTGCCGGAATGGTAACACCAATATAGTCAGGGTAAATGGGTGGAAAAGCTCCATTTAGCATCACTTTCTCCGGCCTGTTACATGACATCAGGATCAGGATTAAAATAATATGGAAAACCAGATTTCTCATTTCTTTTGAATCGTTGCAAAATGATAATAGAACCAGTATGATTTGCCAAATCGTTCTTTTAGGGCACTCATATCACCTTTCGTTTGTTCGTATTGCCTGGTGTAATCAGCAAAGTCTTTCAGCTTTTCCGGATTAATGGAATAAGAGATAGCTTCCTCTGGAGTTGCCCTCGAAATAAGTAACTGGATTAGCAACGCTTCACCATAAACTGCCGGAACAGGCCGCTGAAGCGACCGGCCATACTTATCGTATACTTTCCGGAACGACACCAAATCTTTATTTAGTATATGATAACAAAGCAGGTAATCCAAAGCAATCAGATTATATGGATTTTGATTAACCATAAAATTTAAAGAAACAAGATAGTCATTGGATTTCCGAAGTAGATCGTCCTGAGGAATCTGGCTACGTTTTGCCGAAAGCCAATCGTTTGAAAACGATGCATGATTCATAGCCATTCTGCTTTCGGCCCACTTTTTATGAAACAAGGTCTTTGATAATATCCAGAGATATTTATTTGCTGCTGCTGAATCGTTATTAATTAAATTTATTTCAGCCAGACGTCTCATCATTCTGGAACTTCGCTGATAGGGCGAAAAAGTATTACCGAGCATGGCAGAGTGCTGCGCCATATTCATATCTCCCATCAGGAAAAATACCTCGCTGCTTACAAAAATCGATTGCCAGTTATCGCCTGGCCCCACTGGCATTATTAGTCCCAAATAGGAAGGCTGATAATATTCCATCAAATGTTCAGGTAATTCACCTTTTTGTGCCAAAGCCATATTCGTAAAGTATGTGGCTTGTCTGTTTCTTAAATCATACTTTTTCGACAGTTCAATTACACGATCCGGATTTCCAAAATAAGTTTCACTATCCAAAGAAAGTATCTTTTCGAAGTTGAAATTGGCATTCATCTTTATTCCTGCTATCAACATGAGAATGAAGGCAAGAGGAATAATGATACTGGCCACTTTTGAATATCTGATTTCAAACTTTTTCAGGATAAATGCGCCGGAAACAGCAACAATAAACGAAATAGGCAACAGAATACTTTGAATTTTGAATGCAGGAAAAATAAATGACTGAATGCTTGTAAGCAAAAAAGAATGCCTTAACAATACCGGAATTGAGAAAACAATTATCCCAATGAGTATCCATTTATACCAATTGTGTTGTACATTCCTCCAATCTGATGCAACAATTAAAAACGGAAAGATCAGAAATGAACTTCCGGCCAGCCAATAACCGACAAGTGCAGTAATCAGGCCTTCACCCAATGAGAACAGAGGGTTCCGAATAGATGAATAAATTAGAAACAGAACGAGAACAAGCAAAAAACCAACGGAAACGGATATACTGTGCAACGTGTCGCAATGAAGAATCCAGTCGGCAAAAGCGGGAAGTAGCGCCCAAACAGCCGAATTATTTGCAGAAGTAATGCGTTTGATAATAACAGAACTCAGAAGCCATTCAAGAGCAAGAATCAGAGAAAGTACAACAGCACCTCCACCGTGCAGATAGAGAAACTGAGTAAGGAAATCGCCTGTATAACAAACCATCCATGCCGGCTTATTAAAATAGGAAAAGAAATAATCAGGCGTATAAAGGAATAGCTGTATCTGCTCTTTGAGGAACAAATGGTACGGATAGAAAAACTGAAAAAAAAGGAAGCTTAAACCAACAAGCCCCGACAGAACTATCCAATTTTGTTTTTTCCCATATTCAGCCATTCAATCAGTTCAATTTTAAATTATTTCAGATTCAATTGCATTTTTTGTTCCGGAGAAAAAGAGCCCGCCATAATTTTCTGAACGAACTGCCCTACAATATTATCCTTGTTATTGCGAACGAAGTTAAAATGGAACTTCATCGCATCGATGTGCAGCGAATCTGACTTCAGTTGAATACCAGGTTTTGAAGCTTCATCATCTGAGTGAAACCGTTTCACCAATTCGGCATTAATGTAATCAAACATCATTTTTTTATCTTTCCAATGCTGAATGGAATCGTTTAGAGATGTTCCAAAAACTAAACTGTTTTTACCTAGTTTCACCGTTAATTCACCAGGTTCTTTAACCACAAGAAGCTCTTCAAGATTATACCGCAAAACTGGTTTTGCCCTGATAATATATATTTCAGAACCTTTTGTAATTCCTTCGAACTTAAAGGTTCCATCAGCAATCGTTACCGAATCAACTCTCTCCTTTACTGCATTTTCCAGGGGCACCAAATAAATCACCTCTCCATCATATGTTTTGTCAGGCATTTGACCGTTTATGAAAAAGTTATTTCCAGATTTGCAGGAAGTCAGGATTAGTAAAAGGATAGATAAAACAATTCGCATATCAACAACATTAAAGCACAATTACAACAATAAATTCAAGATAAATGAAAAAAGAGGACGGAAAATTAGCCCGTCCTCTTTTGTTTTTTATTTACATCAGAAAATTAATCTGCGGTTCTGAACATCCAAAACCAGGCAGTACCCCAGGCTCCTTGACCCGGTTCCGGCCATGCCAAAACAAGCTTGTTATCATTTAATTTCAGAATATCATAGCTATATACCGGAGCATCACCACCATTTGGCTGCACTCCTTTAAGAACAGTAACATTTTTTGTAAGAAGCTTTGCACTTGCCCAAACTGCTCCATTACCATCCAATGTTTTAGCTGCCAAATCCAATCCGGCAGTACCTGTTTCTGTTTTAGTTCCATCTGCATTTGATTTTTTCAAAGTCAAACCTGCCAAAGAAAAGACCATATATCCATCAGAGCCATAAACAGCGTCGTTTGTATCCATAGATGCTTTATCATTGGTCCACCATCCGGGAGAAGTGTTACCTAAGTAACCACCATTTCCCCATACAGCACCCGCAGTTTCATCCCATACATATTTCTTCGAAGTAATACCTTGATCTACGTCTCCGAAAAGATACTTGTATTCCTGAGGTAATGTAGTAAGAGCATCGATTTGAATGGTGAAAGTCTTTTCAATTGTAGATCCATCCGGATTTAATCCTGTAAATACAACATCAACCACACCGGTTTTAACAACCATAACAGTATCGTAGGCTCTTAATGAAACCGAACCACCACAATTCCATGAAGACAACACAGGGCTGTGATTTTCGAGAACTACCATATTACCATTTTTCCCATCCACAACAATTGGTGTAGCCTTAACATCCAATTCTGCAGAAGTAATTGGACTGTCATTTGCATCTCTCACTTCAATAGGATCACAGGCTATTAAAGCAATGGCTAACATGCATAAAGCATATATTATCGATTTTTTCATATTAAATCATTTAATAAATCATGAAACAAAAATTATTTCCAGCCGGTATACTCAGCATCAGGTGTTCCCCATCCATCATTCTGAACCAAAACGCCTTCAGAAAGCGCAATTTGTGCCTCAGGAATTGGGAAAAAACCTTTTGTTGCATTATAACGTGCCTTATAACCACCTCCAAATGATTTAGTTTTATCCGGAGTACCTTTGAAATAACAAGCAACGCCAATTTGTTTTTCGAGTACATCAGCAGCAATACCCCAACGGCGAATATCGTTCCAGCGGGTACCTTCAAATGCAAGTTCCCAGCGGCGTTCATTCTGAATATTAGCCAATGAGTATGGTTTATCAGTTAAACCTGCACGTTTACGTACCAGGTTCATGTAAGTATTCGTTTCAGTTAATTCTGAATGCATCAAATAAACATCAGCCATACGAATCAACACCTGATCCTGTGTATTATCAAGCTGGAAATTTTCCGGAGTCTCATACATCAACACACTGTAAGAAGATGCCATTGTTCCATCTGGATTTTTCGCTGTTACAGGACTGTATTTTTTCTGCCAGTAATCGGTTTCCTGAACAAAATCTGCCCATCCACCTTTGGCATAATTTGGAAGTTCCTGCGGTATGTCAATAATTGACGCTTCGCGACGAACATCATTTGGTTCAGCCTCTTTCCATTCGTTCCAAAGAGTTGGATTCACAGGACCCATTCCCCAACCTTGTCCAAACGGATATGTTTTAGTATAATCCTGGCCACCACGTAAACCAAAATAAAGAATATTCTGGTTTGCATAACCAATAGTTGTGCTCCAACTTGGGAAGTTTGAAAACTTGATTGCGAACATGGTTTCCGGGTTTACGGCACCATCATCTTCAACCCATTTCAAGCCTTTTCCTTTAGTGTATGTATAATCTTCAACAGTATATTTGTTCGTATAAGCCCACAGATTACGATAATCCGGAACAAGTGTGTTTCCGCTGTTATTGATACACTCTTCAAGCCAGCTAACAACCTGAGCTTTTGCAACAGAACCACCTTCCAAAAGTGGCAATTCAGTTTTTCCGTAGAATCCGGTGTAAAAAAGATAAACACGAGCCATCATAGCCTGAGCTGCCCATTTTGTTGCATGACCAGCCTCAACTGAAGTATATGGGTTCGATGGCATCAGTTCAATAGCCTGTTTTAAATCGGAAGCAATCTGAGCATATAATTCTTCAGGAGTAGCTTTTGGAAGATTTACCGGGTCGGTAGTAACAACCAATGGCACCTGTCCAAAGAGTGAAGCCATATCATAATAGAAATAGGCGCGCATAAAGTAGGCTTCTCCCTTTATCTGATTTTTTTGATCTTCGCTTTCGAAACCCGTACAATTGTCAAGTGTTTCGATTGCCATGTTTGTTCTGAATATGCCTTTGTACCGCGTATTCCAGAAATCCTGAAGCATGCTCGATCCGTAGTTAAGCATAAGATCCAGGGCCTGAACCATTTTATCATTTTCGCCTCCACCACCGAAACGGTCATCATTAACAAGTTCTGACACAAAATAAGTTGAACTTGCAGGGCTCGCTACCGCATAATTAAGATTGGAATATATTCCAGTGATCATTTGATCTGCATCGGTTGCAGTCTGAGGATAGTTTGAAGTATCCTTTTTTGTGAGATTACTGGTGTCCAGAAAATCTTCACAACTCATAAATAACAGCGAAGTTGCTGCTACACCTATATATAGTAAATTCTTCATAGCGAAAAATAAATTAAAATTTGATATTAACACCCATCAGAAATGTTCTTGGACTTGGATAGAAACCTAAGTCAACTCCAGACACCCAGTTTTGACCTCCACCGTATCCAATTTCAGGATCCTGACCAGAATATTTTGTAAATGTATAAAGATTCTGAGCTGATACATATAAACGAGTTTGTCCAAAAGGCATACCTGGAAACAATTTTTTGAAATCGTATCCAAGAGTAACATTCTGTATTTTTACATAGTCTCCATCTTCAATATATATATCAGAGATTTCCTGCCAGTTTGCATTGCTGCCACTAGAAAGGCGCGGCAATTTGTTTGAGGTTCCTTCACCATGCCAGCGACTAAATATATCTGTTGTATAGTTCTGTACTTTTGAATCTGCGAAAGAACGGTATGATTTTGCAATTTGCTGTCCAAAAGCACCTGTACCGGCAACATTCAAATCAAAACCCTTGTATCCAAGATTAAAGCTAAAACCGATGGTGAAATCAGGATGTGGATTTCCTATTTCAACTTTATCGTCAGTATTAATTTTACCGTCGTTGTTTGTGTCAACAAAGATTAAATCTCCTGGCTGAGGTTTAGATTGCAGGAAAGCCTTTGTTTGTGCGATTTGTTCCTGATTCTGGAATACTCCGGCAGTTTTATATCCGTAGAAATAACCGATTGGAAATCCAACCTGAGCACGGTACATTTCGGTTGTACCCTGGCTCAATACATTGGCATCACCATGAATAATTCCTTCTCCATTGGCAATACGGGTTACTTCGTTTTTATTGTGGGCAAGGTTAAAGCTAACTCCATAAGAAACCTTTCCGATATTATCATTCCAGTTTGTAGCTATTTCAATTCCTTTATTGACAACATCACCACCATTAATATATGGAGCATTGGTTCCATAAGAACCTAATACAGGCGCCTGAACAAGCCAGTCCATTGTTTTTTTGTTGTACCAATCGAAAGCCACACCCAAACGAGAGTTCAGAAAACGAGCGTCAAAACCTAAATCCAAGGTCTGAGATGTTTCCCATTTGATATCCTTGTTTGGTAAAATTTCGGCATAACCACCTGTAGACTGTGATGTTTTAACGTTTCCGAATGAGTATGCAGCAGTTTCATCGAAAGCCACAGTAGCAAGATATTGATAATTTGGAATTGAAGCGTTACCATTCTGTCCCCAGCTACCACGTAGCTTCAGGAAATCCATCCAATTTTTGGTGCTTGTCATAAATGATTCATTGGTAATAACCCAACCTGCAGATACTGAAGGGAAATAACCCCAACGATTGCCGCGTGCGAAATTTGAAGAACCATCAGCACGCATAACAACGGTAGCCATATAAGTTTCCTTGTAGTTGTAATTCATACGACCAAAGAAAGATTCCAGGCCACCTGAACCCCAAGGATTTCCATAGATAGTTGTAGTACCTGCAGTAAGCCCTTTTGTATTATCCAACCATGCATGTTCGAAATCGCTAAAAAGAGAATAACCATTTGTAACATTCATATTTTCACCCATTCCCCATTTTTCCAGTGATTGGCCGATAAGTGCATTAAACGAATGCTCCTGCATTTTGAAAGTATAGGCAAGTGTATTTTCAAATGTCCAGCTATATCCTGAACCCATTGATTGATTGACTTTATCTATCGTATTAATAGATGAAGTAGAAAGTTCATACATTGGTGTATATTGACGGTAGCTGCTTGCACTCATCTTATAACCAAAGGTACTTTTGAAAATAAGGCTTTTTATTGGCTGAATTTCAAGATATGCATTGGTATTTAAAGCATAGTTTTTTGATAAATTCTGACCTCTGTTATATACCATGTTTGCAACAGGATTGCTGATATCAGGACTAAGCTGATCAAGTCCGCTTGCACCCTTGTCTGCCTTATTGAAATAGGTTCCGTCAGCGCCATAAACAGGCATCAAAGGAGATGCAACCAACATATTGTGGATATCATTCCAATAAATATTACCAATACCAATACCTTTCTTCTCGTTGTAATTATAGTTTAGGTTTTCACCAAACTTAACAACATCAAAACCTTTATTGCCCTTTAAAAGAATATGTTCTGAGTTTATTCGTACAGTATAGCGTTTGAAATCAGGTTCTACCGGACTTCCATAAATACCCTGCTGATCGGTTTCAGAGAAACCCATTGAAAATTTAGATGATTCATTTCCTCCGGCAAGATTAAATGAGTGGTTTTGAGTAACAGCATTTGTATTCTGTATTTCTTTCAGCCAGTTTGTACCATTCCATTGTCCACTTGTAATCTTACCATTCAAATCAGGTATCATTGTTGCCCAATCATAGGCAGCCAAACCCTCATTAAAATTAACTTCATTTAGAATAGTCATGTATTCTTTTGCATTCAGTAATGGAGGAGTTTTGTATGGATTCTGTACTCCATAATAGCCATCATAAGAAATTTGCATTTTCCCGGCCTTTCCTTGTTTTGTAGTTACAAGGATAACTCCGTTGGCAGCACGTGCTCCATATATAGAAGCTGATGCAGCATCTTTTAAAACGTCAACCGACTCAATATCTGAAGGGTTTAAAGAATTAATGTCACCACCAGCAACTCCGTCAATTACATATAACGGATTTGAATCCATAATTGTACCAATACCACGAATACGTACTTTATATCCTTCGCCAGGCATACCAGAATTCTGTACAATACTGACACCAGGTGCTTGGCTCTGCAAAGCCCCTAAAGCACTTACAGTACTCATTTTCTGGAGATCGTCACCGCTAACCTGAATTGTAGCACCTGTATTCAGTTTCTTTTTCTGAACACCATAACCAATTGCAATGACTTCATCAATACCAATTGTTTCTTCCTCAAGCAGTACGTTGATCTCTGATTTTCCGGCAACAGGTATTTCCTGCATCTTCATCCCAATAAATGAAAACTGCAGAGTAGCATTTGGACTGATACCGGCAAGGGAATACAATCCGTCAACGCCAGTAATCATACCATTAGTTGAACCTTTTACAACTACAGAAACGCCTGGCATCGGTGAACCCGAACTGTCGGTCACTTTCCCAGACACCTTAATGGTCTGCTCTGAAACACTGCTTTTCTGGTTTTCAGAAAAAAGCAGAATTTGTCTGTTTACAACTTTGTAATTTGTTCCTGTACCCTCAAACAAACGTTGAAGCACCTGATCGATGTTCAAAGAGTTCACGTCGAGGTTAACACGACGTTCAACATCTACCTGTTTGTTGTCATACATGAAAAAGAAATCACTTTGATTTTCAATCTCATTCAGAACTTCCTTAATCTGACTGTTTTGAACTTTCAGATTAAGTTTGGTTTTTTGTGCATAGCTGCTTGAAAAAGCACTAAAAACACTCATAACCAATAAAAATAGCGTCAATCGCATAATTAAAAGAATTTTTCGTGTATCCGGATTTCGACGGCACACGGTCATTGATTTTTTTTTCATATTTTTGAATGATTTAGTTTTTTGAATTTTTTATGCTCTACTTTTTCTCAGGAAGCATTTTGCATGAAAAATTCGGTTCAACAATAAACTAACTTAGAAACAGGGAGTCTCGAACACTTCCTGTTTTTTGCTTTTGTATTACATCATTTTTTTCTTGTATTTAATGGTTACCTTTTCTCCTTCAATATGATATTCAATCGGTGTAATCACCGAAATAAGCTCCATTACTTCGCGCAAACTTTCAGTTTTCACTTTAAATGTATAGTTGTGACTGTAGTATAAGGAATGATCGAGCTGAATTTTCACGCCATACCATTTTTCCAGATAATGAATGACTTCTTCAAAAGGCTGGTTGTCAAAAATCAGCATATTATTCAGCCACGCTGTAAGAGCTTCAATGTTTTCAGCAGCTTGTACATGCATATTCCCCTTGTGGTAAACAAACTGTTGACCCGGGCTTAATTCCGAGATGGCTTCATTATCCATACTCAAAATCTGCACTTTCCCTGAAACAAGAGTCACATCAGCATGATCAGATGCCTCATCTTCGTAAATATTAAAACGTGTACCGAAAACCTTAACCTTAAATTTTGAACCTTTAACAATGAATGGGTGAACCGGATCTTTCACTACATCAAAAAAACATTCGCCTTTCATGATTACCTCACGATTCTCAGAAGTATAATCGGAAGAATATCGAATTTCAGATCCGGAATTGAGCCATACGTGAGTGCTGTCCGGCAATACAACCTGTGTTTTGTTTCCTTCCGGAGCAATAATTTTTGTATATGAATGCTCAGATGGGTTACGCAAAAAACCATCGCCCAAACCAATGCCAGCCATAAACACCAACGCAAGTATTGCAGCGGCAGCAGCCCAGCGAAAATAAATTTTTTCAGTCAACCTTTGTTGGGGATGATATTGAACCCGACGCATCAGTTTTTTCCAATTGGCGTCCAGATTGGGTTGGTAAAATTTGTTTGACTTCCGGGTAAGTGCCCAGGTATTTATAATCTCTGAAAGAATTGATTCATTTTCAGTCGATAATTCAAGCCAGTTCTTAATTTGCATGGTCTGTTCCTGATCTGCCTCATTTTTTAAACTGGCAGAAATCGCGTCCCAAGGTATGTTTTGTTGATCCATAGTTGTGTCTTACCTTGATTAGTCGCAAAAAAGGCAGGCATCCCTCAACCAAAAGTGAAAAAAACTTAAAAAAGATGAAAAAATAATTTCACCGGCAAGAATATTAAAATTAATTAGGCTAATTCAACTGCGAAAAAGGCAACTAAACAGAAGCATAAAAATCTGTTTGTAGTATGGTTTCAGCGACTCGCGAAGTTTTCTTAATGCGATGCCAACATGGTTTTCAACGGTTTTTGGACTAATACCCAATCTGGCAGCTATCTCCTTGTGCGAAAGGTTTTCGTCCCATGCTAAAAGGTAAATCTGCCTGCTTTTCTCCGGAAGTTTGCCAATGGCTGAATCAATGATTACCCGCAATTCATTATTCTCCATAAAAACAAGAGAATTCGAATTTTCAGCCATTATTTTTTCTGTGGATTCCATTGAAGTGAATATCGTTTTTTTCTCCCGCCGGTATAAACTGATGGCTTTGTTTTTGGCCGACGCAAAAAGAAATGCTTTGAACGTAGTTTTAATTTCCAGTGTTTCTCGTTTTTCCCAAACGAAAGTGAATATTTCGAGGGCAATTTCTTCGGAAAGTTCTTTTGAGTGCAAATAAATAAGTAAGAAATTACACAAATCAGAGAAGTGATTATCGAACAAAAAACGATAGGCATCTATATTTCCATCAGACATCAACAAAAATGCTTCCTTATCGTCTATATAATAATGCTTTGGCATACTTCCCCCTTGAAATCCTAAATCTTCAGATCAGCAACAAATATAGTAATTCAGTTTTTATTAAATCATTCAATCCATGATGAATTGATATTGTAAAACATACACAAAAATAATCAACTAACTATCAGTGACTTAAAGTCAGATGAATATTTCTCCTGATACAAATCGAAATATAATTTGGTGAAATTATCGAATACCGAATGGGCAAAACTTAGCTTTCCCTGACGGGTCAATATGTTAATTTTTTTGCGGAGTGCGGCCTCATTTAACGGATCGTTGATGCTGATTATTTCAGCAATGTTGAGAAGAAAAGAATCATACGTTTCCTGTTCCATTTCTGCAAAAAAATGCTGTCCAATTTCGATTATACGGTTACTCATACTGTCAATGTAAGGGTCAACCCACAACTCACTCATATTTGGAAACAGGGTACCCTTTTTCAGGATCGGTAAAAGCTTTGAAAATATGCCAATCCTCGTATCAATATCATCGGTTCCTTCCATTTCATTCAACTTTGCGTCAACAAAAGCAAATTCGTTAAAGTAGTCGTCAGCAAATTCAAGCACCCAATGTTTATCCTGAAAAACCAATTTAAGTCCGGAGCAGGATGACAAAATAGCTTTCAGATTTTGGATGTTAGTTCCACGTGTATTCTTGGCATTTTGCTTGCTCATTCCTGGCCATAAATAATCCGACATATTTTTCGAATTAATACCCTTGGGTTCGTCAAAACTGTGCAGAAAAATCAACACAAATAACTGTTTTAATTTTGGTGAAAATTTCGTGCTAATATCTTTTCCTTCACGATTAAAAACTTTCAGCCCTCCAAAACATTGAGTATGTTCCTTTTCCGGTGAATGCCCGACAGAAACATCTGAATTTTTAACCTTCCCATTTGACGGATTTAATTTTGTGGGATTGTCTTGTTGTTTTCTTCGCAAAAAATGCAGGAACACATAAGAACCTGCAATTACAATCGATAAAATGAACCAAACATACCATCTGGAAAAAATAGATTGGCCGTCCGTATTTTCGATCGAATATTCATTTTTTATTTCTCCCTCGTTAAGTTCACGGTTCCATATTTTTATTTCGCCCATTAAACCCACAAAAAACTCTTCCCATAAATTACTCCCAACCAACATGGTATAATCCGATTCAGAATAAGGGGTGAGTAAGCTTATTGTTTCAGTCAATTCACCATCCAGGTAAAAACTAATCTGATTGGCAGGACCGTTGTGAACCAAGCTAATAAAACTCCATTTATTCAACGGTATCAGTGTCTTTTTCGAAAAATAATCCTTAATTCCCTGAACAGTGAAGGTTAGTAACCCGTTGTGAATTTTCAGTACAAAATCTTTTCCTTTACCCAAAATACAATTGTTTGCATCCAGTTCTGACGGCTTTATCCAGGCAGTAATACTGAAACTCGGTTTTAAAGCGGACCTGCTTTGCAAACCGCCATCCAAATAGGCTTTCCCCGAAAAAAAAGCGCAATTTCCACGGACATCGTCCTTAACAAAGTCTACTCCGTATGGAATAATTTCATCGTCGTTTTTTCGTTTCAGATTTCGAATCCTTTTAGAAAAGTTAAATTGATCGGTCAATCCAAATTCAGGATCAAGAGGTACCGCATTAAAAATTTTCAGGTTTTGAAGATTCTCGGGCGAAGGAAGAATAATATCAGGAGAAAACTGGTAACCGGCTTTATATGGCGAAAGTGGAAAATTGGAAAACGAATCAACCGGGAAACTAAAATAGCCATTTGTAATTCGGGTGGGATAATCTTTCCATAGCACATTGACTAACAAATCGCTTCCATTTTTAACAACTCCGAAGATTTTAGATTGCCTGTTTAATAAAGAAACGATTCGCGATATCTGATGACAATTCACTGCATTGGCCTGAATAAAATTTGGCATTTTACCAGTTGTTTCCCAGAACCTGAAAATTCGCTCAGCAATTAAAAGAGAATCAGTACTGTCAAACATCCATACAAGCCCATTGCAATTGAGTTCTTTTCGGGCCCCCGTTTCCGAAATATTGATTTTATCAAGATCAGACTCTGTGAACACAAAAATTTTGGCATTCTTCTGTTCGTCAAAAAGCCTGTCATCTTTTGAAATAACCAATGCCGGAAGATTTCGTTTTGAAATAATGGAAACCAGATCTCTTAGTTTATCGTTATTTCCCGCCGAATACAAAAATGCCAAAGGAATCTGATTTTGCAACAACGTATCAAGTTGCCCGGGATTAAGTTCTTCTGGATTTATAAGCAAATGCGATTGAAACCTAATCTTTTGAATAATACTATCCCGAATACCCGAATATTCTCCGTTATGCGCTGTTAAAAGCATCGGAAAAATATTCAGAAAAAGTACGATTATCAGCTTATATGAATGAAATTTCGGTCGCAAATGAAAATGTAAAATTATATAAATTGATACTACAGCTCATCTTATTTAGTTAGTTCAGCAGCCAGCTCCTTGATATTTTTGCCTGAAAAATTTCCTGAAGTCATAAGAAGCAAATTGGTATTCTGCCAGTTTTGAGTTTTCAGAAATGCAAAAAGAGCATCTGAATCGGTCGAAACCATCAATCCTGTCGAATCGAAAGCTTCGGCCACCTGTTGTTCGGTTATGGGATCCAGTTTTTTGTGCTCGATGGTGTGCGGATTAAAATACACAATGGCCAAATCGGCTGCATCCATGCAACTTTTATACTGCGGAAGAAACTCCTTTTTCAGCGAGCTGAAGGTATGCAATTCGAGGCAGGCAACCAGTTTTCGATCCGGATATTGTTTTTTCACTGCCTCAGTAGTTGCTTTCAGCTTCGAAGGCGAATGGGCAAAATCGTTAAAAACCACACAGTTTTCGGTTTCGGCCAAAACCTCCAAACGACGCGATGCACCTTTAAACCCGGCAATGGCCGAATAAAACTGATCATCTGTCACACCCAATTGTTGGCATACCAGCAGTGCTCCCGAAATATTCTGAAGGTTGTGATCGCCAAAAATCTGCAATCGGATTTTACGATCGCCAACAACCAAATAAGTGATCCCGTTTTCTATCACCGAGTCATGCGATAAATAAGGTAGCTTCTTCACATCCATGCGGCTTTTGCTGGCAACCTGTTGTAGATTTTCATCGTTTCCGAAGTAAACAAGTGAACCATTTGGTTGTATCAAATCGGCAAAAATCTGAAACTGCTCCACATAAAACGGGAAAGTCGGGAAAACATTAATGTGATCCCAGGCAATGCCGGTTAACAACGCAATGTCGGGAAAATATAAATGAAATTTCGGGCGACGGTCGATAGGCGACGACAAATATTCATCTCCTTCAAACACAGCAATTTTTGCTTCTTTGCTTAGCGAAACCATGGTATCAAAACCTTCGAGTTGCGCTCCAACCATGTAATCAAAATCAATCATGTTAAACCGCAAAACATGCATAATCATTGATGTGATTGTTGTCTTGCCATGACTTCCACCAATTACCACACGTGTTTTATCTTTGGTTTGTTCGTACAAATATTCCGGATACGAGAATATTTTCAGTCCCAGTTCCTGCGCACGCAAAAGTTCCGGGTTATCCTGCCGGGCATGCATTCCGAGAATTACTGCATCCAAATCAGTAGTTATATTTTCAGGATACCAACCTTCCTGTTCGGGAAGTAAACCGTATTTTTTCAGGCGGCCTTTCGAAGGTTCAAATACCTCATCATCAGAACCTGTAACCTGATATCCTTTTTTATGCAAAGCAATGGCCAGATTGTGCATGGCACTTCCGCCAACAGCTATAAAGTGTACTCTCATTATTTAAAATTTAGAGGATGCAAATTAGGTAAAAAAACCGATTTTTGTCGGTCTAAAATGCTGATCTTAGCAATCTGATTTCACAGGAAAACATGGCACAAAATAAATTCAAAACAATATTCTTCGGAAAGGCTGCTTTGCCAATCTGGCTTGCGTTGGTTACCTTCGGACTAACAGAATTACTCTCCCGTCATAATTCAGTTACAGAATTTGCTTATTCACAGACTCTCTTTCCTGTTTTTGCTTTTATACTTTCATTTATAAGCAAATGGGTTTCATTTTCGTTAGACGATGCATTTTATGCCTTACTTGCTGTATTTCTGCTTATACTCCTGATTTTGGTCCTGCTTCGGAAAATTAAAATTGGCAGATTTTTACTCCTGATTATTCAAACCCTAGCCATCTGTTACGTACTTTTTTATTGGTTTTGGGGTTTTAATTATTACCGAACCGGAATTAATCAGCGACTTCAAATCGCAAAGTCGAAACCTGATACTGTTCAGTTTGTAACCGTGCTCGAGAATCTGATTACACAAACCAACGAATCGTATTGTAATTTCGAAAATACCAGTTATCCATCCATTGATTCGCTGGTTGAAGCATCCTACAAAGCAAATTCTTCTTTCCTGAAATTGAAATATCCGCAGGGAACACGCCGCCCAAAACCAATCACGCTCAGCAACTTTTTCGCAAAAGCTTCCATTGCCGGTTATTACGGACCATTTTTTAGCGAAGTACATCTAAACGACAGTTTGCTTGCCATTGAATATCCGCAGATTTTAGCACACGAAATGGCTCATCAGTTTGGTATCACAAGTGAAGCCGAGGCAAATTTCTACAGTTGGTTCGTTTGTACAGAAAGTGAATCAGAATATCTCCGCTACAGTGCCAATATCAGCATGTTGAATTATTTCCTTTCTCAGGGAAAACACCTTCATAACTTTCCCGATCTGGTCCATCAGATTAACAAACCTGTGATCGATGATATCCGGAGAGTTCAGCAACACTGGGAAAGAATGCGAAGTGAAAAAATTGATAAAGTTGCCGGAAAGGTGAATGACGTATACCTGAAAACCAACAAGATCGAAAAAGGCATCGAAGATTATTTTGGGGTTGTGCAGTTCGTAATGGATTTCGAAACCGACTCTCTGGCTCAAAAAAGAGTAAGCAGTCTCGGTATTCAGTAATCAAAATAAGAAACCGAATGTTATACTTCAAACTGAAACTGGGAACTAAACACTTTTAATTATTTACTGAATAAAAAAATAAGAATGCAACTACACACCATACATGCCGGTCATTTCTCGTGCGATGGAGGTGCACTTTTCAGTGTAATTCCAAAACCGATGTGGTCAAAAGCCTATCCGGCCGACGAAAATAATGTGACCAAATTAACCTTGCGCTGTTTGCTTGTTGATTTGGGGAAACAGAAAATCCTGATTGAAGCCGGAGTTGGCAATCATTATCCGGAGAAAGTGCGCCAAAACAATCGTCACGAGGAAACCGATGTGATTACTGATTCATTGGCAAAAAAAGGTTATTTACCAGAAGCCATTACCGATGTACTTTTTACCCATTTGCACTGGGATCATTGCAATGGGGCTGTACTAAACGAAAACGGGAAATTTAAACTTCAGTTTCCGAATGCCATACACTGGTGCAGCAAAACACAATGGGAACATTCCAAAATCTCCAACATTCGCGAACGTGCAGCTTATTATCCTGAAATCCTGAATTTCCTGAAAACGGAAGGAAATATGCAGTTAGTTGAAAATGAATGTGAATTGTTCCCCGGAATTACAGTCCGGATGTATGATGGACACACTCCCGGACAGATGATTCCTTTCATTGATACCGGCGAAAAAACTTACGTTTACATGTCGGATCTGATTCCGACAGCAGCCAACATTCCTATTGTTTGGTTAGCTGCCTACGATCTATACCCGGTTACGGCTTTGGAAGAAAAAGAAAGCTTCCTTAAGGAAGCGACTGAGAAGAATTACATCCTGTTTTTCGAACACGATTTTTATACCGAATGTGCCACTGTTGAATGGACAGAACTAGGTCCGAAGGTGAAAGAAAAATTTAACTTCCAGAATTAGTGATCGGGTGACTACAAGTCACCTGGTCACTAATTTTCATTCTCTAAATTAATCCCAATCTTCCTGCATACTGAACCGCTTCTGCCGTATTATTGACTTCCAGTTTTTCGATAATCCGCTGTCTGTGAGTGTTGACTGTATTTACACTGATAAAAAGCTGATCAGCAATTTGTTTACTGATTAATCCCTTAGCCAACAGCTGCAAAATCTCCTGTTCACGAAAGCTTAATTTGTGTTCAATGATTAATTCAGAAGTAGGGAAATGATACAATTCTCCGGTTTGGCTATTCACCAGACGATATCGGCACATAGAAGTCATATCCTGATCGGGAGAAATATCCAGAATGCTCATCGACAGCCATGGATTTCCTGATTTGTCAAGTTCCAGTAATTTGTGCTGTTCAATCACCCGTACATAATTTCTATCCTTTCCGATGGTGCGGTAATCCATAATTAGTTTGATAAATTTCATCTGTTCGCGCCACACCGGATCGACCCGCAGAATCAATTCAAAAAATTGCCAGGACACACTGTTTAGGTGTGCGAAATCATCCGGATGCATGCGTTGATTGATATAGTCCAAATCCGGATAGTCCAATTTACTTTTTTCCCATCCTAATAATCCTGAATAATTAGGCGATAGGTAAACATGATCCATTTTGGACAGGTCGAAGATGGACACAACACTGTTATGTATCTCACTCAGGCTTTCGATAAACCGAATATGCGTCTTCAAAATTGAATAATCGAGTTCTTTCCTGTTAAAAAGCTGACTAATCTGTTCGTTTGTATTTCTGATCTTTTCCATAAAATTACTGATTAATCAGTATTGACCATACTGAACATGAATTGCAAATTTGCATCTAACAATGTGATAACGAAGATTGGTCAAGCAAAAGTATAAAACCGGCGGCAACCTTCAATCTAAAATTCAGGTAAAACAGAACCAATGAACAGAAAGCAGATTTTCATATTGCTGAGTGTGTTTTTCTTTTCACTTTCCGGAATTTCTCAGGAAGATGGACAAATCATCAAAGGAATCGTAATTGATGCCGTAAGTCAGACTCCGCTTCCTGGCGCATCTGTGGTCATTCTTGATAGCAATCCAGTCTTGGGGACAATTACAGATGAGAAAGGAAATTTCAGGCTTTGGAACATCAAGCCCGGCCGGCACAATGTTATGGTCAGTTTTATGGGTTATGAGAATTTCATATTTCGCGAAATTCTGGTAGGCTCCGGGAAAGAGGTTGTTTTAAACGCCGGATTAAAGGAGTCGGCCGAAGAGATTGACGAAGTAAAAATAACCGCCCGAACTTCGAAGGAACAGGCAGCAAATTCAATGGCGACTATTAGTTCAAGACAGCTAAGTGTTGAGGAAGCCAGCCGTTATGCAGGTGGCTACGATGATCCGGCCCGATTGGCGGGCTCGTTTGCCGGAGTGGCTTCGGAAATGGGCAACAATGGCATCGTTATTCGTGGCAATTCGTCGCGGTATATGCTATGGAAAATGGAAGGAGTGGAAATTGCCAATCCGACACATTTTGCCGATGTGATAGCCTTTGGCGCAGGTGGAATCACGGCTTTGAGCAGTCAGATGCTGGCCAACAGCGACTTTTATACCGGTGCGTTTCCGGCAGAATTTGGCAATGCACTATCCGGAGTATTTGATGTGAAATTGCGAACCGGGAATGCAGAAAAAAGAGAATCGGCTTTTCAGATTGGGGGAATTGGCATTGATGTTTCTTCGGAAGGTCCGTTCAAAAAAGGTGGAAGATCTTCCTATTTGTTCAATTACCGGTATTCCACTTTAGCCTTGCTAAAACCTCTGATTCCTCCAGAAGCCGGGGTGATAAAATATCAGGATTTGTCGTTTAAATTTAATTTCCCGACAAAAAAAACAGGAACATTCGTGCTTTGGGGAATTGGAGCACTCGATGCTCAAAACCGTTATGCGATAACCGATCCGGAGAAATGGGAGAATAAAACAGACAAGGAAACATTCGATCTTAAACTAAAAAACGGGGCACTTGGTCTGACTCACAAGCTGATTCTCAATCCCATTACCTATCTGCACTCGAACTTGTCGGTTTCAGGAAATGGAATAAAAACTGAATACAAAGAACTTGATCGGCAAATTGAACTTCAACCACGTGAAAGCGTACTGAATAATACCTGGAAACTGAGCGCTTCCACAGCACTCAACCACAAGTTTGGATCGCGGCATTTTAACAAAAGCGGTTTGGTTATCAACCAGCATTTTTACAATGTAAATAACAGGGAAGCTAAAACCTTAGGCAATCCTTTGCAAACTTATATTTTGGAAGATGGGAATACTGGTTCTCTCCAGGCGTTCAGCCAATCGAACATTCAGATTGGACATGACCTTGAAATGAATGCCGGAATATTTACTCATTATTTTAGCCTTAACAAAGAGTTGAGCATTGAACCGCGTTTCGGTTTAAAATGGAGAGCTGCTCCCGGACATTCTTTCGGGCTTGCCTACGGATTAAACAGCCGAATTGAAATGATCGGATTCTATCTGGCTCGTCAGCAAACGGATTCAGGAATTATTCAGCCCAACAAAAACCTGAAAATGTCGAAGGCCCATCACTTCGGACTTGCCTGGGATTGGTCTATCAATCCCGATTTACGCCTGAAAATTGAACCGTATTTCCAGTATTTGTACGATATTCCGGTGGTGCCTAACAGTTATTTTTCGTTGCAAAACCTGGAATTGGATTGGTTCTTCAACGAAACACTTGTGAGCAAAGGGACCGGAACAAATACCGGAATTGATTTTACGCTGGAGCGTTTCCTGAAAAATGATTTCTATTATCTGTTCACCGCTTCTGTTTTCGATTCAAAATACAAAGGAGGCGATGGAATTGAGCGAAACGGATTGTACAACAAACATTTCATCATTAATTTACTTGCCGGGAAAGAGTGGCAAATGGGTAAATCAAAGAATAATATATTAGGTGTTAACGGAAGGTTTACGTTTATGTGTGGCGACCGAATAACTCCAATACTTGAATCGGAATCCATTCAGCAGAAAGAAATTGTTTACGATTATTCAAAAGCGTTTACAGGAAAAGAAAAGAATGCAGCCGTGCTTTCATTCAGTATGTCATACCGGGTCAATAAATCGAATCATGCCGGAATCTGGTCTTTTCACCTGTTGAATGCCTTGGGAACGTCAGAATTCAGAGGCTACGAAATTAATGACCAAACAGGACTTCCTGAAAAAAAATTCGATCGGATTATGGTGCCGAATCTGAGTTATAAAGTTGAGTTTTGAGCTTGACTAAAACAAACTGAGGGTGTGACTTAAAATCACACCCTCAGTAAATATTCTAAAAAAAGTATTGTTTACGACAAAACCGACATGGCAGCACCAATCAGGTTGGCATTTTCAATGCGCGAAATCTGAACTTCAGCATCCAATCCAAGTTCGGATAAAAGTTCTTTCAGAGTAGCATTCACAATATCGACATATTTGGCATCGTGGGTTTTAACTTTACTCCAGAATAAACTTCCTTCAGCTAAAACCTGTACTTTTTTTACAGAAGGATAAGCCGAATTCAGGTTCTGAACCAGGCCGGTAATTGATGCGGCTACCAGTTTGGCCGAGCGTTCATAAATCTGGAAAGCGGTTTCCACATATTCCAGTTTGTATTGTTCCGGATTATTCATCATTTTACTCAGGCCAGCTGCATCAAGATTGATGTCCAATCCATCGTTCGGAAAAGCAGAACGAAAAACGCGGCCCAGGTACATGCCTGAAATTGCTTTTTCGAACCTCTGAAATCCCTTGTTATCAGAATAATGATCCACTTCAGCATCAAGCGCGGTAAGGTGTGGTGGGTTAAAATTACCGGATTCCAGATTTACAGGAGTCTCGCCTGACCATCCTTCCAGATCTTTTATTTTTGGTATGTAAGAAGATGGGAAGAAAGTTGCCATATTGGTTCCCGTACCAACGATCAATCCGATATATGCATCATAACCAGGATTCATTAAACCTGCAAACAAGCTGGTAATTGTGTCGTTTACAACTGCTATTTTATTGAAATTGCAATTTGTATTTTTGTTCAGGAATTTAACTAAAGGCTCGCCAATCGGATTCCCTTCCATACCTGCAATGTTAACACCTTTGGTCCATTTAATCAGCTCTGCATCACCATTTAGTAATGATTGAGCCGGATACGAAAAGCAATATCCTACCGGAGAATTCTTCGGAAGATTTAGCTGATTGATAGCCTTTGCCTGCGACACGTAAAGATCTTCCGCCGTAAAACCAGCCGACTTCATTTCGGTGATGTCTTTTTCAGCGATCCCGGTAATTTTGGTTTCTTCGCCTACCGAAACCACAGCAGCTCTAAAATTGGTTCCACCTAAATCGAAAACAGTGGCTTCTCCCTTTATTCCGTCCTTCTTTGGATGAATGTAAGTTGGTAAACACTTGATTTCGGTACCGTCTTTCTGAAGACCGGTTTCAACTTTTTGCCTTTGGTCATTGGCAATTTCGAGCAGTTGGCTCGTACTTAAAGCAAATTGGTTTATCATAGTAGCGTTGTTCTAGTATATTGGTTTAAATTCATTAAGCGCTAAAAATAAGAAAATCATCTTACTTCAGCAAAAGGACTTTCAGGTAATGTTTAAAAATAAAATACGAGTTACTTTCCCAGCCTGAATGACATTTTCAGAAGAAATACATTGTATGGTTTTTCATCAAATAATTTAGTGAAATCGTTGTGGAAATTAAAGTTACCATTAGAAACCGACTGATTTCGTGTTTGTGACCATACCAAATAGATGGTTGAACCAGGTAAATATTCCCATCGGATAACCATATTCGATAAAAATTCTTTTACGTTAAAATCCGGCTGATCAAAAGTATAAAGTGAATTTCCAGCCTGATCAGAAACCCGATATATTTCATCAGAATTTAGGTATGCCAATTCACTATTGTCCAACATAGCAAACCTATCGGTGTATTTATCTGCACGACTGTTTGTAATCCGTTTATATTCACTGTATTTACCACTTGCAAAAAATGGCTGTCCCCAATACTGAATACTTAAATCGGGTGTTACCATATAATTAATCCGGATTGAAGTACTCAGCGTTTTCTGATTGATGCGGGCAAAAAGATAATCAGTTTTATTGGCATAATCCTGCTGAGTTACATATTGAAGTTCGTCGTTATTTGAGGTATAATTAGGTGAAAGTGTGATTTTTATATTTTTGGAAGGCCGGTATCCCAAACTAATCCCATAACTAAGCATCTTTTTCGAGTTCTTTACATCTCCCTGAAATACAGAAAACTCGGCTTCGGTTGTGAGCTTTTTTTGCTCATTTGACCCAAAAGCTACCCAGAGGTTTTTGCTTCCTGAATATTTAAGTGCCGGTCCTCCTCTTAGTTCTGTGGTAGAAAGTCCTGCCCCATTTATGTTTCCACCGATATGAAAATTCCAGTAGTTTTTAAGCTGCGTATGCGCATTTACGTTTCCACCCGGGCCAGTCAGGTCTCCCGCAAAGTTCCACTCGGTCCATTGATTAAAATTCAGGTTTAAGTTCCGGAAAATAGAAAATGGTTCGTAGATTCGGTAGCCAACCCAAACTACTTCCAAAATATTATCGGCCTGACGCATATATCCAATATCATTCAGCTCAAGTCCGGGCGACTTCCAGGCAGTTGCTGCCATAAATTTCAATTTACCACCATTTCTGGAAAATACTATTTTACCTCCCTGGCCGGACAAGCTTGTCCGTGTAGAATCAAATTCGAGGTGTGTTGCATCCGGACGCTGAAATCCATGAATCCATGACTTCTGAGTCTCACTGATTGCTTCGGTGCTTCCTTCAACACGACTGAAATAGGAACTAAAGTCTAATTCCCAATCTTTATTGTGCCATTTATGTACAAAATCAACACCCCCAGTATAGGCAGATTTATGCAGATAATTCAATTGTTCCTCTTCCAGATTTCGGTTCACAGAAGTAAATACTCCGCCTAACAGTGTATTTCCATCATTAAAATCTTTCTGAACCCGCCCGATGGAATAATTTGTAAAAGGTTCTATCATTTCACTCCGTTGTTGCCCATTACTGATATGGGCATACTCATCAGAGGTTAAACTCTCAAGAATGCCGAGCGACCATCCTGTTTTTGTTTTACCTGTAACTTTAGCTGCGCCCAGAATGCTGGTGAAATCCGTAGCATTCATGTATTCGTCATCATTTAGTTCAGGTGAATAATGTGGCCGACGTCCAATTCTGCGCGAATAAAAGAGATTTTCAGAAGCCAGATCTCCATCTCCAAACATCAAAGGGAAGCTTAAAATATTTTTTCCTTCAATAAAGAATGGCCTTTTTTCCTCAAAAAAAGTCTCAAATGAACTTAGGTTAACCTGTGAAGGATCGGCCTCAACCTGTCCGAAATCAGGATTGATTGTAAAATCTAAAGTCAGGTTATTTGTCAGTCCGATCTTGCCATCCAATCCAACATCCAACTGATTCTTTTTTCCTGAACTCTTAAACGGATTTCCCTGCTCTTTCTCAAAACGGTCAGTCCGAACGACAGTATAAGGCATTAAATCAGCGACTTTTCTGGATTTCAAATTTTTCAAACCTTTCAATTCGCCATATTGAGAAACCCAGCCTGAAACCTTTTTTGAAGAAGATTGCCAGAGGCTGACCTCTTGTTTTCTGAAAAGTGAACGGCCAAGCTGCAAACCCCAGGTTTGTTCTGAATTTCCTTCAAAGCGCAGTTGCGTTAGTGGAATTTTCATTTCAACATACCAGCCTTTATCATCACGACTGGTTTTAACAAGCCAGATCGGGTCCCAGGTATTATCTTCATTTCCACCATCATTGCTAATGATATAATCATTTTTTATTCCTGCCGCGTTGACCATGAATGAAAATGCAGTTCGTTTATCAAAATAGGAATCGAACTGAACGGCAACAAAATCGCCATCCATTTCATCACGTCGTGTTAATCGTTGAACAATACTATCAGGACTGGTATCCCAGCATTTAAATCCGACGTAGATATAGTTTTCGTCGAGTAAAATGGCAAACTCAGTTTTTTGACCGGGCTGTTTTCCTTCCGAAGGTTCATATTGAATAAAGTCATCCTGCCAACTGGCTTTTTGCCAGACAGATTCATTCAATGTTCCATCTATGGTAAGTTCATTCTTTTGACATTCTCCGACGAAATATTCCTTTTTTATCTGATTTTGAGCATAAATCTGATCGGTAAGGGCAATACAAATTATAAAAAACAAAAAGAGTTTTATTTTCATGGCCAATGGTTAATACAAATAAAGACTCAGTAAATTCATTTTCGTTACAAAACCGGAAATACTTTTTTATAAAAAAAACAAACGTGTGAAATTGGGCAACGAATCAAAGAGGACTTTCAATTTCAGGCATAAAAAAGAGCTGCAAGATTATACTCTTACAACTCTTTCATCTTCAGTGGTCATTAAAGAACAGATGAATTTTTTTCTCAAGAGAATTTAATGTTTTAAAAGAAAAACCTATATGCAAAGGGTCACGCACGTTCCTTGCAAAAAAACCGAAATCATAATACGTTTGCCCGATAATATTTTAATTTTGACTTTTAAAAAATCAAAATTAACTTAATATTTATTGTATGCCTGAAAATTATTTTAAGAAATACCCAAGTAAGGAAGGTTTTTTTAATGAATATGGAGGAGCTTATATCCCTCCGGTGCTTGAGGCTGAAATGAAGAAAATCAATGATGCGTATTACGCGATAAGCAAGTCGCATGAATTCATTTCCCAACTTAGAAGCATTCGTACACATTACCAGGGACGCCCAACTCCTGTTTATTACTGTAATCGACTTTCTGAAAAATATGGAGCCCGAATCTATCTTAAACGCGAAGATTTGAACCATACCGGAGCCCACAAACTTAATCATTGCATGGGCGAAGCTCTTTTGGCCAAATATATGGGGAAGAAAAAGCTAATTGCTGAAACCGGAGCCGGACAGCATGGTGTTGCTCTTGCAACGGCTGCTGCCTATTTCGGACTTGAGTGCGAAATACACATGGGCGAAGTTGATATTGCCAAAGAACATCCAAATGTTGTTCGGATGCAAATACTTGGAGCAACAGTAGTGCCTGTTACTCATGGCCTGAAAACACTAAAAGAAGCTGTAGACTCTGCATTTCAAGCCTATCTGAAAGATCCGGTTAACACGATTTATTGTATTGGTTCTGTGGTCGGTCCACATCCATTTCCAATGATGGTTCGCGATTTTCAACGGGTAGTTGGAATAGAAGCCAAAGAACAGTTTTTTGAAATGACCGGTGAACTGCCGGATAGTGTAGTGGCCTGTGTTGGTGGTGGTAGCAATGCCATGGGGATTTTTACCGCTTTTCTGGAAGATGATGAATGTGAATTGTATGGAGTAGAGCCAGGCGGACTTTCGCTTAATCTTGGAGATCATGCAGCCACAATGACTAAAGGAACACCCGGAATTATTCATGGCTTTAAATGTTATCTTTTGCAAGATGAAAAAGGAGAACCTTCCCCTGTTTACTCCGTAGCAAGCGGATTGGATTACCCCGGTGTTGGTCCTGAACATTGTATGCTTAAGGATTTGAAGAAGGTTAATTATGATACAATTTCTGATAAGGAATGTATCGATGCTTTTTATGAATTGAGCCGGTTGGAGGGAATTATTCCTGCATTGGAAAGTTCACATGCAGTTGCTTTTGCTTTAAAACTGGCACAAAAAGAACCACAAAAATCGATTCTTATTAACCTGAGTGGACGCGGTGATAAAGACATTGACTTTGTACTCGAAAAATACGGACTTCCGGAAAATCGCAAAGATTTATAGAAATACTAAAGACCGCCTCTTTTTTATCTTGAGGCGGTCTTTTTTATTGAATGCTTATTTCATTTCCGGTATAATTATAAAAAACATGCGAATCGAATTCGTTACGTAAATCTGCATATTTCTCAATACCAGTACAATGACAAACGCCTAAGCTTTTAGGCAGCAATTGCCGGAAATAGGTGGCAATGTGTCGATACTGTTCATCTGTACAATTTTTGGTATGAAAACCGCCAAGGATTAAACCAACCGGAAGTTTAAAATGTTCGGTGGCCGTGGTGCAAATATTGGTAATACCCCTGTGCGAACAAGCTGTAACAATATTTATTTGTTCATTTTGCTTCAACACCAAAAATAACTCATCTTCAAACTCATCTGAAACAAGTTCATTTTTAACTTTTCTATACATTCCTTTAAAATGGGTATCCACAGGATTATGAATAATAATTTCAGGCATAATAAAAACACCATCCGTTATCTCAGTAAATGTATCCACATCAATAAGTCTGTCTTTGAGCAGTTTTTCATTCCGTAATGCTCCAATAAAACGATTGTGACCACTGTATTTGGCAGTAAAAATGCTGCTTTTTGCATACACTTTGGCCCTGCTGTTTTTTTCGAGAAAGGGATACAAACCTCCGGTATGATCGTAATGTCCGTGCGATAAAACGAGGCTGTCAATATCTTCAATATCAATTCCCAACTTTTGGGCATTCTGAAGGAACAGGCCACTTTGCCCGGTATCGAAAAGGATTTTTTGGTTTTCGGTTTCGATATAGATTGCCAACCCGTGTTCCGCGACCAAACCTTTCTTATAGACAAGGTTTTCAATTAACGTAACGATCCTCATTTCAGTAACATTTTAAAACATTGGGCAATTCCGGTTTTCCTAAATCCTGGCCATTTCGACACTTTTTTATTTCAACCAGAAAACCAATCATTCATTTTATTAACTCCGCATTTTGGAGGCAATTACCTCAGCAGCTTTAATTAATGGATACGCTGCAGGTGAAGCCGTTAAACATGGATGAGTGCCAATTTGTGAGATGAGCAGCGAATTGATTGACATCCGGTTTTGAATGGCAATTCCGATTACATTGATCAATTCGCCGGCGCTTTGTCCACCGATAACCTCACCGCCAATAATTACGCCTGAATATTTGGCCACGATTAGTTTTACCATTTGTTTGTGCGTTTCAGGCAGGTTCCCGGGATGATGGTCAACCCCTTCAAAAAGTCCGGTAATTACTGATATGTCTTCCTCGATTGCTCTTTTTTCAGTAATACCTGCTGTTCCAAAAGCGTATTCGCCAATGGCTGTTGAATAGATTCCGATGGTACCGCTAAAAGTTTTAACCACATGGATATTAAACAAGTTCATCCCGGCTACCCTTGCTTCGGCACAAGCGGTTGATGCCAGCATTGTTGGAACCCGTTTGCGGGTAATAAAATCGCGTTTTTGAGCACAATCGCCAATGGCAAATACATCTTTCTCGTGGGTGCGCATGTATTCATCAACAGCAATAAAACCACTTTCGTCCACATATATTCCTGATTTTCCTGCAAGTTCGGTATTGGGTTTATAACCCATTGAAAGAATAACCGCATCAGCTTCAATGATTTTGCCATCTTCAAGCTTAACACCTTCAACTTTTGAAGTTCCGACGACTTCGCTAATCCCAATTCTGGTAATAATTTGTACTCCTCTGCTCTCTAGGATTCCCGCAATTTTTGATGCAATTTCTACGTCAAAAGCAGTGCAAAGTATATCCTTTTCCTTTTCAACCAATAGCACTTCGTGTCCATCCTTTTTCAATTCATCAGAAAATTCGACACCAATAAATCCTGCGCCAATAACCACGATTTTCTTTAATCCATTGATTTTCTCTTTCATCAAATCGAGGTAGATCTTATTTTTGGGGATCACAAACACGTTATCCAAATCATTCCCTTTCAGCCATTTGGGTTTTATTGGTTTTGATCCAGTAGCAAAAACAAGCTTATCGTATCTGATTTGTTCGCCATCGTTAAGTGTTGCCATTTTGGCTTCCTTGTCAATTGAAACAACTTCATTCACCAACGATTCAATACCGGCTTTTGCCAGCATGTTATCAACGGGCATGATATTGAGTTGGCTACTGTCGAGCGTGCCAAAAATGTAAGGAATTCCACAGGGGACCATCACATCTTTTTGTTTTTTAACCAAAATGAAACTTTTTTCAGCCCAGCAATTTTTTCCGGTTACGGCCGCAACCATTCCTGCAGCGCTTCCTCCAATAACCAATACGTCTGTGTTTTTCATGATAATGTTTTTTATGGATAACGGTAGTTTTAAGCTTGTTTTAAACGGGCAATTACTGTTCGGTTTCCTTTTACTATTTCATTCATCTTGGCCAGTATTTCAGTATTTAAGGGCAAGAAAATATCGACCCGTGAACCGAACCGGATAAAACCCATATCATTTCCTTGTTTGGCCTGTTCATTCACTTTTGCATAGCAAATAATCCTTCGTGCCAGGGTTCCGGCAATTTGTTTAACCAATATCGAAATTCCTGAAGGTGTTTCAATTACCGTTGATTGATGTTCATTTAATTCCGAAGATTTGGGGTGACTGGCAATGAAATAATTACCCGGGTGGTATTTTGTGTAAATGATTTTGCCAGTTACCGGATAGCGGTTCACATGCACATCCCAGATCGACATGAATATGGAAACTTTCAGGCAATCCCGCATCAGAAATTCTTTTTCGAGAACAGTGTCCATATCCACAATCCGACCGTCGGCAGGGGCATAAATTATTGTCTGGTCAGCTTGAATTGGCCTATACGGATTCCTGAAAAAATAAACGACGAAGCATCCAATCAGAACAATCAATGTTCCGGCTATTTTGGAGAATAAGCTGTCAGAAGCTGTTATCCAGACTATTATTGAAATAAAAGCCAAACCGAAAATCACTACTCCAAATACAATCGTCCGTCCTTCTTTATGAATTCTCATTTTATCTGTTAAAAGTATAAATCCCTCTCACCGTTGACAATTCGGGCAATCTTAGCTTTAAGCTGACTGGCCAATGCCAGATCAGTTATTTCATTCATTTTGCAGTCAATAACCCGCCAACCCTTGCGTTTGATTTCTTCAGAAGCATAATCGGTCAAATATTCTGACAGTGTTAAAATGGCATTGGGCGTACAATAGTTGTGAATAAAACCCGGCACCGAAATTTCCATAAAGTGTTCGCCTGTTCTTCCTAAGCGGTAGCAGGCCGTGCAAAACGATGGAAGAAAACCTTCGTTTAGCAGTTCTTCAACAATCTCGTCGAGCGAGCGCGAATCGTTAATGTGAAATTGTTCCCGGTTAAGGTTTTGTTTTTCATTTAAACTTTCGGCGTAGGCGCCTATTTCAATTTTTGTTCCCCCGTCGATTTGAGAAACACCATATTGCATCACTTCTTTTCGAATTACAGGTGATTCCCTTGCGGTTAAAATCATGCCCGTATAAGGTACGGCAAGCCTTAAAATAGCTACCAACTTGCCAAAATCTGCATCACTTACTATATATCGTTCAGGAACATTCGACTGTGAGGCGCTTTTAATCCGTGGAAATGAAATCGTATGTGGCCCCACATTGTAACAAGCTTCGAGATGGTTTGCATGGCGGACCAAAGCCAATACCTCAAAACGCCAATCGTACAACCCAAACAAGGCACCGATTCCAACATCATCAATACCGGCTTCCTGCGCTTTATCCAAAGCAATTAACCTGTTTTCGAAGCTTCGTTTTTTCCCCGACAAGTGATATTGTTTGTAGGCTTCAGGGTGATAAGTTTCCTGAAATATTTGATAAGTACCTATTCCTGATTGTTTTACCGTTCTAAATCCATCAATATCCAATGGAGCAGCGTTTATATTTACGCGCCTGATTTCACCTTTGTCCTTTTTGGTTGCATAAACCGTTTTTACCGATTGGGCAATGAAGTCTGCTGAATATTCGGGATCTTCGCCATACACTAAAATAAGGCGTTTCTGTCCGGCATCTTCCAGTGCCTGTACTTCGCTGATCAATTCTTCATTTGACAAAGACCGACGGATAGCCGCATCATTTCCGGTACGAAACCCGCAGTAAATACAATTGTTCGTGCATTTATTGCCAACATACAAAGGGGCAAACAACACAATCCGCTTGCCGTAAACCTTTTCTTTCAACTCATGCGCCCCTGCTTTAATTTCTTCAATCAATCCGGAATCGACAGTATTGATGAGCACGGCAGTTTCTTCCAAGGTTAAACGTTTTTTATCCAACGATTTGGCAATGATTTCACGCACCCTGGTTTTCGATGATTTTGTAGTATTAATGAGATTCCAGATTTCCTCTGCATCGATAAAGGGCTGCATTGGTTTATCTTCAATTGCATATTTTTCAGGCTGAAATTTCATACGGATATGATTGGTATTAATTAAATATCTCTACGTTCTTGTGGAACTCTCTCCGATATATCGGGGAGAGTTTTATATTCATTTATTTAGCACTGTTTATCAAGTCGAATACCTGTTCCGTTACATCGCCAACAATTTTCCAGCAGATAATTTTGTGGTGTTTCCGCTCTACAACATCTTCTTCCGATGCAAATTTTTTGAGAATCTCGCCACAATTCGTGGTGCCGTGAATTTCTTCTATCTGATGGTTTATGTCGCGAACTTTCCGATATGCAGCAAGTTTCGTTTCCATATCCTTGGGATTTGCATTGTCGTATTTGAGCCCAAGAACCATGAACCCGCCGGTTACTGCGCCGCATTTTTCCCGCAAACGCCCCATGCCTCCGCCAAATGTCGACGAAATGAGTTTGGCAGTCCGTTCATCAAGGTCAAACTGACTGGCAAAAGTCTGTAACACCGATTGAGAACAGGCATAACCTTTATCAAAAAGAACTGTTGCTTTATTTATAGCTTCTTGCTTTGTCATATTATTCCTTAAAATAAAAACCTTTATTCCTTTCAATTGCTTCAATTACAAAGTCAGGAGCCTCGCAAAGTTGCCAATCACTGCGACCAACAAAAGCCAGCTCTGTCTCACCTTCGTTGATTAAAACATTTTGTTCATTAAATATTTTATAAGTAAAATATAATAAAACACCTCCTATGTCTTTTAGAGTAGTTTTTATGGTAAGTTTTTCGTCGTAAAATGTTGGTTTCAAGTATTTCATTTTTATACTTGTCACCGGAAGCAAATAGCCAACTTCTTCGACAGAACGATACGAAATGCCGATGCTTCTAAACAATTCCCAACGTGCAGTTTCGTAATATTTCGCGTAGTTCGAATGGTGCACCGTGCCCATCTTATCGGTGTCAGGGTACATCACCCTGAATGTATATTCGTGTTCTAACATTCTGCTATTTTTTCTGTTAATCCCAGTATGCGAACTGTTAAATTGTCAAACTCTTCCCTGATCTTGCTATCGTTAAACAGTTCATTGATTTTCCCCCCGTCACAGCTTGCACAAATGGTTTCGTTTATTGGGATCTGCGCGAGTAGTGGAATATTAAAAGTTTTCGATAACAGTTCCCCACCTCCATTACCAAAGAGAAAATATTTTTCTTCGGGATGTTTGGATGGCGTAAACCATGCCATATTTTCGACTATCCCCAACACAGGAACTCCAATAACTTTATCGCGCAACATACCTATAGCCCTCTGAACATCGGCAATGGCAATTGATTGAGGTGTAGTGACAACTAATGCACCGGTTATACAAAACTGCTGGAGGAGGGTAATATGAATATCTCCTGTACCCGGAGGAGTATCAATTATCAAATAATCCAACTCTCCCCAGTTCGTTTCAGTTATTAGTTGTTTTAGCATATTTGAGACCATTGGTCCCCGCCAGATAACGGCTTGATCCGGTTCGAAAAAGAAACCTATGGACATAATTTTGATCCCGAAACGTTCAAAAGGTTCCATGACCTGCCTCCCGTCTTTTTCCACCATTAACGGACGTTCAACATCCTGTAGATTCATTAAAGTTGGAACCGAGGGACCGAAAATATCGGCATCGAGCAATCCAACCGAATAACCTTCTTCTGCAAGCGAGATAGCTATTCCTGCAGCAACTGTCGATTTCCCCACTCCACCTTTGCCCGATACAACCATAATCATGTTTTTTATGTTGGGCAGTATTGATTTCTCAATTGGATGATGTTGTTCCATTGTATTTTAAGTTTATAAATTTTTGATTTTATTTAACTTACCTGCCAATAGTTTTCTTCTGAGCAGACTTAACCTATCGATGAAAAGAATGCCTTCCAGGTGGTCGTATTCGTGCTGAAAAATGCGAGCCTGCATCCCATCCAGTTCTTTTTCGATGGTGTTGAAAGACGTATCCTGATATCGTACCCTTATTTTTACCGGACGTTCAACGCTTTCATAAATGCCCGGAATGCTCAGACAGCCTTCTTCCAGAAAAATTGTTTCCGGACTACTTCCTGAAATTTCCGGATTGATAATAACCTGTTCAAATTTTTCAATTTCGGGATCATCCTCATTTAGTGGAGACGTATCCAGCAGAAACACCCGTTTCTGCAGACCAATTTGCGGCCCGGCCAACCCAACTCCGCCTTCTTTTTTGAGCGTATCGAATAAATTCTTCACGATTTCAACCAGGTTATCTTTCTGGGTAATTTCAACTGCCTGTTTGCGAAGTCCCGGGGTTCCATATTTAAAAATTTTCACAATCATTGGCTTATGAATGAAATTTGCGGATGTAAAATGAGTTTGATCCATATTCGACTTGCTGAACGTATTTTCCTTGAATCAAAGTCGTTAGAATCGTGGGATCAGCATTATTCTTTCTCAAAAGTTCCTTCATGGTATCTTCCCGAATCGGGTGAACGGCGCAAATGTTTATAATATCTTCCATCGCATTGCCCGTGTAACCGGTATTGGTTCCTTCAAATCCAAGTATTAATTCAGTATTTAATCCTTCATCAGAGAAAATCTGCCAGGCTTCATTGATTACTGTTTCATCTGGAGGCTTAACCCAAGATAAAGCCGGTGGGCGGGTTGGAATGGACAGATAAGCTATGGCTGGTTTTAATTGCGCAATCAACACTGCTGTTTGATTTAAGATTGTAGGACTGTCATTTATACCCTGAACAAGCATGGTTTCGGTAACCAGTTTGCCTTTATATTCTGATGAGAATTGAAGCAATCCCTCTACATGTTCTTTAAAATTGAGTGATCCAATCGGTCTGTTTATGGTTTTCCAGATATTCTCATTGTTGGCATCAACTTTAACCGAAACCCAATCGGCAAGTTTCAAATCGTCTCTTACTTTTTGATTAACTAATAATGAAGCATTTGTAATTACTGCTATTGGGATATTGAATGTTTTTAATTTTACGATTGACTTGCCCAAATTAATATCAAGTGTCGGCTCGCCATTAGCCACAAATGTCAAATAATCTGGCTTGTCAACTTCTTGCAGGCTATCTAAATGTTTTTGTACTTCCGTAAAAATAACTTCCGGTTCGAAATAATTTTTGCGTGTTATGCTTAACTTCCCGGTAATTCCAACCTGACAATAGATGCAGGAATAAGAGCATTTCTTCGCCGACGGGATATTGTTTATTCCCAGGCTTCTTCCTAACCGGCGCGATGGTATTGGTCCGAAACTTATCATGATTATTCCTTCCTGGTTTTAATTTCAAACAGATTATAATTGGTGTCGCGAATAAAGCAGGTTTCCGTTGAGCTATTTTTTCGTGAATAGGTACGATAACCTTTCTGAATTGCTCTTTTCATAATTTTTTTTGCCTGCTTAGATTGAAAACAGACATGTGTAAAAGTTTGTACCTGAGGATTATCTTCAATAAACAATTCAAAATCAATTCCTTGGCAAGCAACCAGGGCCACCTTTACATTTTTATCGATGCTAAATATTTCAGACGAAGCCTCTTTTGAAAGTTCAAATGTTCTTTCGATTCTTCCATGAAGAACATCTAAATAAAATGAATTAACATCTTTTTCCTTAACACCTAATGCAATATGAATTAAAGTATTAGACATTGAATATTTTGTTATAAATCGAAATTATTTCCTTGCTTGTTTCCGATTTGGGCTTCCACTCGGTAATGCTCTGGCAGTTAATCATTGCCGTTACGATTTCAGGATCGAAGACCAACTTTCCAATAACGGGGATATTATTTTCAAGGCACCAATTTTCTATCTTAATGGAAATAGATTCATTGAGGTCGTATTTATTAATCACGACATAGGATTTCACCTTGAAATTAGCTGTGATTTCAAGTACACGTTTCATATCATGAAAACCAGAATTGGTTGGTTCAGTGACGATAATGGATTTATTTGTTCCTGTTACCGATGAAATAACAGGGCAACCTGTTCCCGGAGGACCATCAATAATAATGGTATCCCAACCGGTTTCCTGTGCCATTTCTTTTGCATGTTTACGCACAACGTTTACCAGTTTCCCAGAGTTTTCTTCTCCCGGGGCAAGCCGTGCATGAACCATTTTCCCATTACGGTAATTTCCAACAAACCAACGACTTTTATCGCTTGGAATCATTTGAATGGAATGGGATGGGCAAATTCGCGAACATAATTTGCAGCCATCACAAGATATTTCGGAGATAGCAACTTTTTCGTTATTGATTGAAATTGCATCGAAGCGGCAATAATCAATACACAGTCCACAATTGGTACAGCTTTCATAATCGATTACAGCTTTATGACCGGTAGTGAAATTCCGATCGTAATAATTTACAGGTTGTAAAATCAGATGCAAATCGGCAGCATCTACGTCACAATCGGCAACTATCGTTTTCTTGTTAAGCGTTGCAAATGCAGCGCTTAAGCTTGTTTTTCCCGTTCCTCCTTTTCCGCTTAGAATTACTATTTCATTCATCTTTTGACTAACTTTTTAATCGTTTTTAATAATTCTAGGAACTGAAGCTGATAGGCAGGTTTTTCCTCTACCAATAAATGGCCTTCGGAATAGATACGGGCTATTTCCCTGTCAAAGGGAATTTCCATTAACAAAGGAATATTGTTTTCTTCTATCCAGTTATACACCTCCCGGTTGCCCAATCCGGCGCGATTTACAATTACTCCAAATGGCTTTTTGAGTTGCTGCAAAGTTTCGGCTGAAAGTTTCAGATCATTTAATCCAAAAGGAGTTGGTTCTGTCACCAAAACCACAAAATCGGCATTCTCTACGGTGGCAATAAACGGACAGGAAATTCCCGGGGGTGAGTCCAATATTGACAGATACCTATCGTTTATCGAATTGATTGCCTTTTTGATAACCGGTACAGGCGAATAAACACCCACCTCAGCCCGTGCTTCAATAAGTTCGGCGTGGCTACTCATGAACATGGATTGAACTGTGCCCAATTGTTTTTCTTTTTCGGTAATAGCGCCAAATTTGCATGCTACCAAACATGCACCACAATCGTGACACAAATCTTCGACTACCGTTATGAATTTATTTGCGGGGAGGTAAACAATGGCATTGTAATTACAATAGTTGAAACATTTACCACAAAACACACAAAGCTCAGGATCAATCAGCGGAATATTCTGTGTTACCGGGTAAATAGATAACAATTCGCCCGAAATAAATTCAGCCACATTGGGTTCTTCGGCATCACAATCGACTAATGCGATTGGTAGACCTGTATTTTGCACAGCCCAAAACAGATTAGTCGAAACCAGGGTTTTTCCCGTCCCGCCTTTTCCACTGGCTACAGCTATTTTAATTTTTAAATGATCAGTCATAGTTTAAACGGATTTGCTCATCGGAAAGCGTTGGCAAAATAGCTTCTTTCAGAAATGCTGTATTCCATGTATTTAGATTGCTGTGAATAGTTAAATATTTTTGCGGGATAGGATGCGTCCCAAGAATAACTTTCATTCCATACTTTTCAGGAATGAATTTTTGGAAATGCTCCATAAAAGGACATGGAGGATAACCAACCAAAAATCCGGTTGCAAAATGAATATGTGTTACTCCATTTTTCTTCATTTCTTCTGGCGCATATTCAGTATTTCCACCCGGACAACCGCCACAGGTTGTAAATGCCGCTAATTCAACTTCACGATTTTTATAAATTGAGAAGGCTCCATCACGGTTTTGAAAGGCTCTGAAACATTTTCCTCCTGCACAGGTACGATAACGATCGCAAATAATAATTCCAATTTTAATTTTTGCCATGTCAAATTTTATTTAATAGCTCCATTACCGTTTCGTATTGCCTTTTCTCACCACGAATTCACCTTTCCCGACCTTTAGCACATCTGCAATCACCTCGCATTTAACCATTAACAGAAAATAAACTTCTCTACCGGTTTTGCCCAGCAACCCTTCCAGATTTCCTTGTCCTTTTGAAATAATTACATCAGCACGGTTGAATACTTCTAAAAATTCGTAGGAACAATGTTCCAGAATAGTTGACGGGGCATCGTAACCGTTCGATATAATTTCGGCAACTGAGTCCATCCCAATATATTTGGCATCATCCAGGGTGGCATCATTAATGACGGGTGCCCCCCGAACAGCATAAATCAAATTGGGATGCGCGATTGTTTCGATGAAAAGCTTGTCAAAAACAATCTCACCACAATTATCGCCCAGGTAAAGCACAGTTTTGGCTTCCGAAAGCGCCTGTTTTAATTGGAATGAATCGTCAATGGCGAAACTGGAATTCAATACTTTATTGATTGTCGCCTGTAAATCAAAGTCGTTACCTATACCATAATCAATAATATTGCCGGCAATGGCGAGACGTAAGGCCGTTTCAAATTGATTACCTGATTGAAAAACAAGGTCTTTCAATTCAGGATACATTCCCAAAACCAGATCGTTACTTTGCTTCTTTGCTTCCAGATAAGGGTCAGGATTGTCGCTGTACTTTTTTAAAAGAACATGTAACTCGCGTGACACCTTTGTAATTGAAAAATCGTGCTTTACTTCGTTGAATAAACCGAACATGTCGCAGGCAAAGCGTTTTTTATCTTCGGGCTGAAGATTTTCTTTTTTAATCAATCGCTCAAAAGCTCTGGAAAAACAGAAGAAACACCGGTAATCCGATGTGACTTCTTTCTCTACATGAATGCTATCAATCATTTTTTTTATAAATTCTACAACCGAAGTTTTCTAAATTCCTCCTTCATCCGATGCAAGTCATTTAACCAATCTTCAATATCATTTTCGTGTTCCAATTCTTCATTCAGGATTGTAACAGCCATTTGATGAGTTGAATGATCCTTGCCATTGGTGAAATCAGCAATTTCTTTATATCGTTGAATCGCACATCTTTCTCCTTTTAAATTTTGCTCCAAAATAACTTCGATGTAAGGATCGGTCGGCGCATCATATGAGCATCGGGCTAGTTTGGTCCATTCTTCCGGATTAATTACCGGCGTTCCACCAAGTTGAATAATTCGGTTTACAACCAACACTGCATGACCAAGTTCCTGATCAGCATGAAGTAACAATTCCGGTTCTACTTCGCTTCTCATCGGACCTTCCATTAAACGGGCACCAATCCAGTATTGATAATAGGCCAGCCATTCTTCCGAAAGGGCTGCATTCAACATTTCCAGTAATTTATCAACATCAACCGATGCGACATTAATTGCTTGTTTTCCCATGGTTCGTTATTTAAATTAATAGTTATAAATACCTATGAATTAGATGATTAATGATTGCAGTCGTGGTTTTCATCGTGGTTGCAATAGTTGGCAGTCAAATTGAGCTTATCAGCAATAAAATCGTTGACAAGTTCTCTTGCCGATTTTATTGGCGCTCCCACAAAAGCATTGATATTTTGCTGATTAAATAAATTAATCGCTTTTTGTCCCATACCTCCGCCAATCACATCGGTTACACCAAATTCAGCAACCCAACGTGGATACAAACCGGGTTCATGATCAGGTGGTGTTAACTCTTTGATTTCGGTAATTACACTATTTACTACTTCAACAATTGCAAATTGTTGGCAATGCCCAAAATGGGCACATAAAACCCCGTTTTCCATCGGAATAGCAATACGTTTATTCATGTGTTTATTTTTAAATTTTAATTGCCTCATGGAACTCGCCTGTATGGTCATTCTCCTGTGTGTAAGATTTCCCTCTCATGGCTCGTTTCATCTGCTTATTATTTAGTTTATTATATGTAAAGAGAAGGGGTATGAAACCCTCCTGATTTTTTTAAACGCCACCTCTGAAACGGTTTTGCCGTCCCAATCCCTGACCACGTCCACCTCGTCCTCGTCCCAAACCCATACCTCTTCCCGAAAGATTATCAGGAATTGATTCTTCTGAATTTTCGTTGGCAGCTGTGGATTGCGGGTTCAATTGTGTACCCAAATTGGAACAACGTCCCATTCGACGACCTGTCTTAGGGCCTTGCCCCATCGGACCAGTTTGATTAAATCCTGGCATAATAACCTCCTTTTATATTTGTTTATACTATTTTAAGTCTCTTTTCAAGCGCTTTTCTTTTATCCAATTCCAAACCCTTTCAGTTACACCGATGATGACGACAGCAACCAAACCAGCGATTGCTCTCTTAAATTCATCATTGGTTTTTCCTTTCGTATCTGGATTGCATTGACCCATACTTCTACCTGTCATTGGGCCTTGCCCAACCGGACCAGTTTGATTTAATCCTGGCATAATAACCTCCTTTTACATTTATAAATACTATTTCAAACCGCTTTTTAAGCGTTTGCCTTCTCCTTGTCCTCCGCCAGTTTTGCGACGTAAGCCCATCCCTTTACCCAATTTTTCAAGAGCTTCTTTTTCCGGCACTTCATTGCATTTACCTAATCCCCGACCAGTTTGTGTGCCTTTTTTTTCAGGGCCGGTTCCATCCAGTTGTGGCATGATGTTTAGTTTTTAGTATTCAACATTTCTATTATTTCGCTTATTTTTTTTTCAGGGTCGTTTAACACAACCAAATGAATTTGCAGACTATCAAAAAGTGATTTTACTTTGGCCCCGAATTCACCGGATATGACCTTTTCAGCCCCTCGTGATGCAATTAATTGAACTGAAGCAGGCCCTGCTCCTTCTATATTTTCTTTATTCGTATTGGGAATAAACTCAGTGGAGTGGCTAATTGAGTCGTAAATCACGAAATAAGAACAACGGCCAAAACGGCTGTCCAATTTTGATTCCGGGCTATTCCCTGTTGATGTGATGGCTATCTTCATATTTTAATTTTTTAATTACAGTTTCTTTTTCTCATTAGATGTTGGTGTGGCGCCCCTTTTCGTATCATTTGGCAATTACAAGACTGGCAAATCTCATAATAGCAAGGAGCACCCAAAGAATGTATTTTTTCTTTTCCACAATTTGGACAAATACAAATATCTTCTGTTAAGTTTAACTGGTCATTTTCATTGTATTGTTCAATATCTGCTGAACTACAAAGGGTACAATTTTTAATTTCCTGTTCTATTTCCGGATGGTTAAACCAACAACCGCAACTGTTACATGTGTACCATTCACTATCGAAATAAACCTTACCTCCTTCAAACAGAATTGCTTTGCCCAAAATGAAAGCTTGTGCCACTTTGCGCCGGGCACTTTCATATATCCGGGCATAAGTAGAACGCGAAATCCCCATGACCAGCGAGGCTTCCATCTGACCTAAAAATTCAAAGTCACTTAAGCGAATGGCTTCATATTCTTCATAATTGAAAACTATTGGACTGCCTTCTTCAGTCAATCCAATAGGTCTAAATCCCTTGAAATGTGGGGGATTTGTCATCTTCCGTATTCGTTTTGGTCTCGCCATTAATTATGAGCATATGTCCAATACAAATATAGAGAACATTTGCTTGTAATTAAATATTTTTATATATTTGTTTTGATTCAATCAGATAAATTGTTGAATATAAGCACACAAAATGAAAAATTTAACCGAGATGTCGTATCTCATTATTCCATTCTTCAATTTTCAAATTGAGTCATAATGATTGTTGTTGGTTGTGTTTCGAATATTTTGGGGATAAATGATAAATTTTCAGCACAAACCATTGCTATTTAAGAATGACATTGTTAGTCCATATAGTTCTACTCATTGCATATATATTATAAACAGCACTTTAATCAAAATTTAATAATTTTTAAAAAAAATGGAAAATCTAATATCACAAGCTGCAATGGTATTGCCACGTATTGGCGAAGCAGCGCCAGAGTTTAAAGCAGTAACCACACAGGGACCAATAAACTTCCCTGCCGATTACAAAGGGAAATGGGTTATTCTGTTCAGTCATCCGGCCGATTTCACCCCTGTTTGTACTTCAGAGTTTATGACTTTCGCTTCGATGGAGGCTGAATTTAAAGCGTTTAATTGCGATTTGGTTGGTTTGTCTGTTGATGGACTTTACAGCCATATTGCCTGGTTGCGCACAATCAAAGAAAAAATTGAATACAAAGGAATGAAGAATGTGGAAGTAAATTTCCCCTTAATTGAAGACATTACCATGGAAGTTGCAAAAAAATATGGGATGATTCAACCGGGAGAAAGCAACACAAAAGCAGTTCGTGCTGTATTTTTTATCGATCCAAAAGGAATTATCAGGGCAATGATTTATTATCCACTGTCACTGGGCCGTAATTTCGACGAATTGAAACGAGTGATAATTGCACTTCAGGCTGCCGACAGTTTTAATGTAGCAACACCAGCTGACTGGAGACCGGGCGATGCAGTGATCATTCCAACAGCCGGATCATGCGGAACCGCCAAAGAACGCATGGAAACCAAGGTGGAAGGAAAGAAATGTTACGACTGGTTCTTCTGCACACAGGAATTATCGGAAGAAAAAGTAATGAAAGCCATAAAAGTCGGCTAAGATAAAGTACTACTAAAAAACGGCTAAATTCCAATTTGAAGGAGATTAGCCGTTTTTTATTTGATATTTTCGCTTATAGATTTCGAATTCAATGGTTTAACATTTGAATGATCTCACTCATTGTTTTTTCCTGATCTTTTAATACAATGAGCTGAATCTGTAAGCTGTCGGAGATAGCCTTAACTTTAGCTCCGAATTCTCCTGAAACTATTTTCCTAACCCCTTTTGAAGCAACAAACTGAACTGAATCAGGACCACATCCTTCGATGTTTTCTTTGTTTATATTAGGAATATATTCAGTGGAAGAGGTTTCGGTATCATAAATTACGAAGTATGAACAACGGCCAAAATGGCTGTCTAATTTTGCATCCGGACTGTTCCCGACGGAAGTGATTGCTATTTTCATTCTGTTAACAATTTTTATTTTTTACTCCATTTTCTATTGCACTATTATCGTATTGCTCAATGTCTGTTGAACCACATAGAGTGCAATTTCTGATTTCCTGATCCTTCTCAGGATGATTAAACCAACAGCCGCAACTGTTGCAAGTATACCATTCACTATCGAAATAAACTTTGCCTCCTTCGAATACAATTGTCTTACCTTGCACAAACGCCTGGGCAACCTTGCGGCGGGCACTTTCATAAATACGGGCATAGGTAGGTCTTGAGACTCCCATGATCAGGGCAGCTTCGACCTGACCATTAAGTTCAAAATCACTTAATCGAATAGCCTCATATTCTTCATAATTTATTACTACCGGATTGTTTTCTTCCTGCAACCCAATAGGTTTGAATCCCTTGAAATGCGGGGGATTAGTCATTTTCCGAATTCTTTTTGGTCTAGGCATAATTAATGAGCATTTGTTTTCTATAAATATAACGAGCAAATGCTCATTATTAATTCGTTTTGTATATCTTTGTTTGTATTAGATCAAGTTTTTGAATTTAAGTACAAATATAATTTATTCAAAATGAAAACTTTATTAGTAAAATTACTTCTGGTTGTTCCTGCTCTCCTTTTTTTGGATTGGGTGATCATGGTTGTTGTCGGCTCTGTTTCAAATATTTTAGGAGCGAATGATAAATTCTTCTGTACTTTTTATTGCGATTTTGGCATTGCGCTGCTGGTTTCAACATTCTTATTTATTGCATATTTCACTCTAAAACAAAACTTCAGACAAAATATAAATATTTAAGAGACGTCGTAAAAGATGAATCTTACAACCAATTATTTGTAGATAATATGTAAATATTGTCGATACTTCTGTATACAGGAATCGTCAGAAGAACAATCAAACAATGTCATTAAGGTCAAACAACCAAATAGTACAAGTAAAACAAAAAACCGGTTATCTCAGAATTCGATGAGATAACCGGTTTTTTTAGTTGGTACATTTTAAGCTAACTGATCATTGATATCAACTTTAACAGCCACCTTTTATTTTTGAAACTTTCACAATAACTGGTTCAGATGAATTTTTAAGCGCATCAACCAGCATCTTCATATCTGTAGCTGCTTTTTGCCTGAAATTATACGTATTTAATTCTTCAATGGTCGCGTCCGAACCAGGGAGTACCAAATCAGAAAACATTTTCTTGAAATTGTCCGACGATTCAGTAAGAATATAATTATTGGCTTTACCCATATAACCGGCCATCAGATAAGCCTTCTTTGCAGCTTGCTGATCATCAGCATAAAAATAATTTGATTTGTGTTTTTGATCCAGAATTGTTTTCCATTGCCGGTCTTTCATCCTGTCAACGGGCATATTAATAGCAAATGGTAAATGGTAGGCTTTAAAAGCTTCCGGAGTTCGAACGTCAATGATATTGATCCGGTAATAATTATTTACAATCTCGGTTGCAAGCTTATCTGCCGGAACTTCTACTGAAGTCAAATCAGAATGAGCCAATTCTTTATTAACCAGCGCTTCAATACGGCTGTTTTTCCCGGGCAGAAACGCGATAAAAGTCAACACCAAAAATGCGAATCCAACAGCCGAGGAATATAAAATAACTAATTTCTTCGGTAGGTGGGCATGAACTCCATTTACCCGGTTTTCGATTTGACGGGTGAGATAAAAAGCACCAATTGCAATTGCTGTGAGCAGAAAGGCAAACAGGATTTTTGACATTCCCAGTTTTTCGTTGATCAGAACGGGCCCCCAGGCTTCAGCGAGGTATAATTTCTCGAACATCGGATAACCCTCGGCAAAGACTAGAACTCCGATCCCTGAGCCAAAAACAAATGCCAAACCGTCAAGTTTTCCAATAGCCGCAGCGCAGACGCTGGTTCCGGGGCAAAAACCACCGATGATGAATCCGACCCCCATTATGGCTCCACCTACCAGTGCTGACCAAAGAAATGTAGGATTAACATAAATCAGACTCAAATCCAGTATGCCTATCTGCGCGAATAATAGAACTCCGATCATGGCGGTAACTCCGGCTGTGAAAAACACTTTCAGCACAGTAAAATCGTAGCCATAAAATAAACCAACCAGTTTTTTGGTCGAAGAAAAACCTGCCTGTTCGAGGACAAATCCAAACCCGATTCCGGCAATTAAGGCCACAATCAGATTAAACTCATTACTAATTATATACGGTACTAGTGGACCCATGTGATTTGTGATTTATTATTGATGAATTAAAATTAGAGAATGCTCAGTAACCAATATCAAATGTCCAAAGCTCAACTTGAAACTTTGAACCTGAAACTTACTTCAGCCAAAGTTTTCTAAAAAACCATGCAAAAGCATAACCCGACCCGAAAATGGCGAACATGGTGATGATGCCACCAAACGACATTACGGCCATTCCACTTAAAGCAGCACCGCTGGTACATCCGCGACCAAGCTGCGAACCCAGTCCAAAAAGCGCACCGCCAATAATAGCTGCAAAAATCCGTGTACTGTTGGTGATGTTTGGTCCCCGCTCCAGCTTTATTCCAACCCGGTTTGAAATCACTCCGGAAAAAAACGCCCCTATGACAACTCCAACCACTTCCCAAACAAGCCAGTTTTTCAATGGTCCTCCGGAATGCTCTTCCTCGTAAGATTTAATGAAAGGTGTATTTAACGAATGTTGCGGAGCTGTTTCAACAACCGTGGAAAGAACTACGCTTTTTACCGCACCGCTGGCACCAAGCCCCCGACCTGTCACATAAATTGTTCCCAGAAGAACCAGTCCGAGTAAAAACCCGGCCAGATAAGGATTCATATATTTATTTGGTTTCATTATTTCAAAATATTATCGTTTTTAACTATCGTATCTTGTTCATTTTCTTCAAGTTCCTCGTAACCGGTAATCATCGCATTGATATTTGAGGTAGGTGTTTTTCCGGTGGTAGTCATATAAACATGCACAACAAGGAATATCATCAGGAGAATTGCACCGAGCGTGTGCCAAAAGGCGATTGACGCCAATGGGTAATCTTCAACCACAATCAGATTATTTTGATCGATTGTTTTGTATAGCATGTATAAAATACCAGAAGTGGTAGTTAATGGGATAAGTATGATTTTAAAACCCAGATAAACGATTCGTTGCAAAGGATTTAATTTACTCAGTTCTGTTTTTTGAGTCGGATGGTGTTCTCCTTTAAAGATTCCGGAGACATAGAAAATAATCTGATCCTTTAATTGTTTGGTAGTGGGAATGTATTGCCGCCATTCACCGGTTGTAATGTGCCAGAAGATGGCGAAAATCAGCAAGCCAATTAGCATCCACGAAGCAGTGTGATGATATACAGTCGCTTTCTCGAATCCAAATATGGAATATGAACCGTGTACCTCGAATCCGGTTATTGCCAGAAACATAATGAGTGACGCTTGTGTCCAGTGCCAAAAGCGTTCAAATCCTTTATAAATATATACTTTACGCATCTTATCAATTTTACTTAAAATGTATTTCAGACAATAATCTGCTTATTCGGTTGGTTTATCTTCATCGTAACTGATGATCTGTTTTTCATATTTATCTCTCGAAATCTTCATATAAATCCGAATCAATGCATGAACGATTACGGCTCCAAGGGTGAGGAAGAAAGCCCAAATCCCCATAATATCAAGTGGTACATTCCGATCGCGTCCCGGCAGATAGAATCCGGTTAATTTGGCCAATCTGCCATTGTTGCGGGTATGACATTCAGCACAACTAACCGATTGTTCTTTGAGCGAAACCATGTGGTTGACCGGCCAGTACATCACTGTCTCAACAAAACCATACTGCCCGCTGTATTTAAGTCCTGATTCTTTCATCCCGGCTGCTACGGCTTTGTCCCAATTAAAATCTTTCCAGAAAGCGCTATCGCCTTCGGTTGCCCCATAAAGTTTCGGTTGTACCAGACGATTGTAAACCTTATCGTAAATCTGGTCGCCCACATGAATCTTCACCGGAATTATTTTGGATGAACGATCCTGATAAGAACCATTTAGTGTATTCATTTTTACAGGGATCGACTGAATGGTATCACCAAGCAAATAATGATCTGCTGTGCCATTAAACCAGATATAATCAGGCGTCACATTTCGTTCCCAGACAAACGAACCTTTAATCGACAAATAATTGTGATTTCCCAGAGAATCCTCTTCTTCATATGGTTTGCCATCTTTCAATTTACCGGCTTCCGACCATTTCCATGACATTTTTGTTGAATTGACCTTGGCGTATTGCGGAATATGACAGGTTTGACATGCAATCCTTGAACCATGACGATTGAGTACTTCACGAAGATGTGGAGTATTAGTATGACATTGTTCGCAGGTCGCCCGATTGGTATTGTCGGAAGAAACCGAATACAATTTACCTATGATGTTGTGATTTTTAGCTGTATGACAGGCTACACACTCCATGTTCATTCCATTTGCTCCCATGTGAACATCGACTTCACGACTACATGAGTTTAATGCAACATCAAGGTCCCCATGTTTTACATTATTTCCACCTCCACCAAATGAATGACACGATCCGCAATTGCTTTTTAACGGAGAGCCAACACTCTGAGCCACGTTTTCAAGATTTACTGTACGATCGGGATAGCCCGCCATTGAAGCTCCTTTCATATATTCCTCACTGTTGTCGTGGCAAACCATACAATCGACATTCCGTGCATTGTTGAAATCAAAATGGCTGCTGGTCATCCCATAACCAATGTGGCATTTTGCACACGACTGTTGGTTCGAGTTTGTTCCGATACAAAAATTGTTCATCACGTTTTTCTTTCCGGAAGAAGAAACACCGCGTCCTTCAACATACGATGCCCTTTCCCAGTTCCAATGCGACGAAGCCATTACCTCTTTGTGAGTTTCGGTATGACAGGAAAGACAAACTTCCGTAACCTCCTGTGGAGTTTTAAATTCCCTCTGCAAGGCCGGTAGTTTACTGTGATCAACAGAAGGAACATCCTTTATAGCATACTTGTGCCTGAGTTCTTCCAATTTAAGATTGTAAGTATCGTCCTTATGAAAGACATTTACCAATACAAGCGAGAGTATGACAGCAAAAATTACGAACAGCAAGTTCCTAAGCATAGTATTTGATGTATTTTATTTATATTGATTATGAGCATTTGCTCATTTCGTTAAAGAATGCAAATATAAGAATATATACATACATGGGTTGTTGAAATAAAAATAATTCAGAAAAAAAACGTGACAACTGTCTTCTGTCTCATATCTATTGTATGTATAGAACAATTGACTTCCTATTCTGAGTTCGTTGAAATAGTTTAATGAGTATCCGATATCTTGCCAAACCTTTGGAGATAGTCTTTAATGTGCAAGTACCCGACGCGATTCTATATCAGCTTATTGGAGCGTGGTGGAAAAATACAATTAATAAACTTTGTACCATTCACCGATATCTTACCGATTAAGATGTACATACATTTGTTAAGATTCATTCTGGCGGTCATCCAGGCGACGTAAACGACTTCGCAAAGCAGACGGGCTTATACCAAGGTATTCTGTCACTTTTGTTTTTGATCCCTTGAAACGCTTCATTGCCTTAGATACAATTTCAATTTCTAGTTCTTCGATAGAAAACCCGTCATTGGGAAGCATGATTTCGCCGGGATGTATTGGGACACCTTCCACTTTTTAAGTATTTCTTGAAGTATTTTCAGTATATAGATGTGATAAATGCCAGGGTTGTAAGTTTTCTTCATCAAACCTAGATCAAATACCTTTATTAGTAATTAGTTTATGAAATTCTAAGCACATTGTAAAATTTATGAATTATGAAAACAACTGAAAATAGTAAGTGCATTGAAATTAAAGAGCCCCTTATTCATTTGGTTTATTACAAATGGTATGCTCCCGACAATAGTTTATGATATAATTTGTGCATTAGAAAAGGTGGGGCGATACTGATACTGAAAATCCGAGAAAAAGAAATGAGTTGTCAGATTTAAGAACGGAAAAATTAACAAGAATAAACCCATTAAACAGTAAATAAAATCAATTGAAAATCCACTCAAAAAATCTAAAAGGGCACTCAAGGGCACTCCAGATGGGCACTCCAGAAATAAAAAAGACCTTGCATTGCTGCAAAGTCTTGATAATCAAAGTGGAGAATATCGGAATCGAACCGATGACCTTTTGACTGCCAGTCAAACGCTCTAGCCAACTGAGCTAATCCCCCTGCTTTTTCTCTAATTCGGTGGCAAATATAAATTATTTTTTGGTCTGATTTTTGTTTTTCTTAAAAAAATAGAGGCCCACGTTCTTTAACGTCATGAACCGTGTTCATATTCAATCTGAAACAAACTGAAATTCAATGCAAAAAAAGACATCTAATAGTCAGGTACTATGTAGTAGGTTTAAGATCAGAACTAAAACATGTAATAACCGAATAAGGGAAGTCGAAAAACAGATTGAAATGCTTACTGCAATTGAATTTCAGCGCTAATTTTAATGAAAGAAATAATTTCGGATAACACAGTTATTACAATTGAATTTTATTTTTTATCTTTAGCCCCTCGATACTAAATATGTTTTCGTTTAAGAAATAAACTAATATCACTAAATTATGGAACTCAAGAAATCACCCAAAGCGGATCTCGAGAACAAAAGGAATATTTTTGTTCAGGTAGGGTTAGTGGTATCTCTTGCGATCTGTTTGTATGGTTTTGAAGCAAGCACCAAAGTAGCTCAGGTGGATTCATTCGGACCATTGTCCAATCAAGCAGTTGAAGAAGAGATTATTCCGGTAACCCGTCAGGATGAAATTAAACCACCACCACCACCACCACCACCAAAAGTTGTGGACATGTTGGTGATCGTTGATGACAATACTGACATTAAGGACGAATTGGAAATTCAAGATACAGAAGTAAACGACAAAACAGCTATTACAGCTGTTATGCAAGCTCCAACTGCAAAAGAAGAAGAAGCTGAGGATGCAGCAGTGTTCTTCATCGTTGAAGAAATGCCTGAATTTCCCGGAGGTCAGCTGGCTTTACGTAAATTTATTGCTCAGGCAGTAAAATATCCTGTTATCGCTCAGGAAAATGGTATTCAGGGTAAAGTATTTGTTAATTTCGTTGTAGGTAAAGACGGTTCTATAACAGGTGCAAAAATTTCACGTGGAGTGGATCCATCACTTGATAAAGAAGCTTTACGCGTTGTTAACAGTCTCCCAAAATGGAAACCAGGGAAACAAGGAGGTAAAGCTGTAAGAGTTTCTTACACTGTGCCTATTAACTTCCAGTTACAGTAAAAAGAATTTTTAAAATTCATAGATCTTCCTGGTTCTGTTTCTACGGAACCAGGATTTTTTTTTCAAGAAACCATTTAAAATATGATTGAGAATTCACCTGTCACCGAAACAGCTGTTCTGGTTGGCCTGATCACACAGGATCAGGATGAAGCCCAGGCAAAGGAGTATTTGGATGAGTTGGCGTTTTTAGCTGACACAGCCGGAGCCGAGGTGAAAAAACATTTTTTGCAACGATTAGACATTCCTAATCATGCCACATTTGTAGGTTCAGGAAAGCTCCAGGAAATTGGAGATTATCTCAAATCGCACGAAATCGGCACTGTAATTTTTGACGATGACCTCAGTCCAACACAACTCCGGAATATCGAAAAGGTACTTGAATGTAAAGTGATAGACCGAACTCTTTTGATACTCGATATATTTGCTAAAAGAGCTCAAACCGCTCATGCGAAGACTCAGGTTGAACTGGCACAATATCAATACATGTTGCCACGACTGACCCGTTTATGGACTCACCTTGAACGACAGCGCGGAGGTATTGGAATGCGCGGTCCGGGAGAATCGCAAATTGAAACTGACCGTCGCATTATCCTTGATAAAATTGCCCGGCTGAAAGATCAGCTGATTAAAATTGACAAGCAAAAGGCAACGCAGCGAAAGAACCGTGGAAGATTGGTGCGTGTCGCACTTGTTGGATATACCAATGTAGGAAAATCAACCATGATGAACCTATTATGCAAATCGGATGTATTTGCTGAAAACAAGCTGTTTGCAACTCTCGATACTACTGTCCGCAAAATGGTTGTAGGTAACCTTCCGTTTCTGCTGGCCGATACCGTTGGGTTCATCCGTAAATTACCACATGGACTGGTAGAATCATTTAAATCTACTCTGGATGAAGTCCGTGAATCAGATATTTTGATGCATATCGTGGATATTTCACATCCAGGGTTTGAGGAACAAATTGAAATTGTGAATCGAACTCTTAACGAAATCAAGGCGGGCGATAAACCCATGATCTATGTCTTCAATAAAATTGATGCTTTCACTTTTGTTGAAAAACATCAGGATGACTTAAGCCCGCGAACAAAAAGTAATATCTCTCTTGAAGAATGGGAAAGTAGCTGGATGGCAAAAAATAATACGCCATCACTGTTTGTTTCTGCAAAAAATAAGCTGAATATTGAAGACCTAAAGAAAACCTTGTATGAAGAAGTCAAACAAATTCATATAACCAGATTCCCTTTCAATGATTTCCTATACGATTCGAACTGGACGATTAAAATTGAAGAATAGTCATTTACAAAAATGTAACCTTTCCAATTATAAATAGTGTCGAGTTCCGATTGAAATATCAAAGGTCATCAAAGGTCATGCTGAATTTATTTCAGCATCTCACCTCGAATAACAGATTCCGAATCAAGTTTGAAATGACGACCATCTATAGATTCTTAACACAACAGCAGTTCATATCTTTCAACCCATCTCTTCTGAATATAATTCATCAAAGAATTCCTGTGCATTGTTTTTGTATTTGAAGTATTGCATGATACTTCAAATACAAAAGTATGGCCTACTCATTTTTGAAAAAAACAAGGGGCGGATACCTTAAAAACAACAACATCACAAACCTATCTGCATTTTCAAAATCTCCGCATCTTCCTTCTAATTCAGCTTATTTAGCCGGCAAATCTTTCCGGAAACCACAAATCAACAATTCAATTAGGAGAAATATATTACGCCGGAATATTCTGGCCTGATATTTGATTATTGTAAAATATAATCTATCTATCCTCATGAACTCAGTTCATAATCAATCTGTAACAGATTGATCTCTGCTAAACCTGACTCCATAAAACTCTTGGTAAATTGAGAGAAAAAGAGAAAAAACATGCTAAACAAGAACATGATTCAGAAAGACAGAAAGCACTATAAGTAAAAAAGTTTCAGAAAGTTTCAGAATCAATGTTGATTTAATTCCCGTTTTGAAATCACGTTTTTTGTACTTGGCATAGCAATAATCTATAAGATCTCAGTACTGTGTACTTATTCATTCAGAAATGTCTTAATAGAACTAACTATGGAACTGAAAAAATCACCCAAAGCAGACCTCGAAAACAAGCGAAAAATTTTTCTCGAAATTGGTCTGGTCATTTCAATAGCCATTTGTTTATATGGCTTTGAATCGACAACCAAAGTAAAAGGAACTACCGATTTGGGAGTGTTGAGTAACCAATCGATAGTTGAAGAGATCCCACCGATTACTCGTCCGGAAGAAGCGAAACCACTGATTCAACCACCACCCAGAGTTGTTGATTTAATTGTTATTGCAGAAAACGACGACGAATTGTTTGAAGACCCGATATTCGAAGAGACTGAAGTTACAAACAATACAGCAGTGAAAGCTGTAATGCAGGCACCAGTTCACAAAGAAATTGAAAAAGATGAATCTGTAATTTTTGTAGCAGTTGAAGAAAGTCCTGAATTTCCGGGAGGATACCTGGCATTGTTAAAATACCTCAATCAAAACATCAAATATCCGACAATAGCCGCTGAGAATGGGATAAAAGGGAAAGTTACTGTGAATTTCGTAGTAAATTCGGATGGGACAATTACAGCTGCAAAAATTCTAAGAGGAGTTGATGCCGCTCTCGACAAAGAAGCTTTGCGTCTTATAAATAGTATGCCAAAATGGAAACCTGGCAGACAAGCAGGAAAAGCAGTTCGGGTTTCATATTCAGTACCGATTAATTTTATCATCCAGGATTAACAGCGTATTACACGAAACCCAAGTTCTAAAAGCAGGAAAGCCGATCTTAACGACCAGCTTTCTTGCTTTATTTATGTGGTTCCTTATTTTATCTCACCATTTTTGATCAGCCATTCGGCAATCTGAACAGCATTTAATGCAGCGCCCTTTTTAATCTGATCGCCTACGCACCAGAATGTCAAACTTTTTGGGTTTGAAACATCTTTGCGAATACGTCCGACATACACATCATCCTTTCCGGAAACAAACAATGGCATTGGGTAGATTTTTTCTGCCGGATTATCCAAAACAGTCAAACCTTCGAACTTTTCCATTTCAGCTTTTACCATGGCAATATCCAGAGCTGCTTCCGTTTCAACCCAGATTGCTTCAGAATGTGCACGGGCAACCGGAATACGGATACAAGTGGCACTAACTTCAGCGTCAGTATGTAAGATTTTTTTAGTTTCCCAGTTCATTTTCATTTCCTCTTTGGTGTAATCATTTTCGAGGAAAACATCAATCTGTGGAATAATATTCATGGCCAACTGGTATGGAAACTTATTACTGGTAGTTTCCTCTCCATTGGCAACTTGTTTGATCTGAGTCTCCAGTTCCGTAATTCCCTGAGCTCCCGCACCGCTTGCTGCCTGATAAGTTGCCACATGGACACGTACAATTTTCGATAAATCGTTGATCGGCTTTAGAGCCACAACCATCTGGATGGTTGAACAATTGGGATTGGCAATAATATTACGCGGACGAATTCTTGAATCTTCAGGATTCACTTCAGGCACAACCAAAGGAACATCGACATCATAGCGGAAAGCGCTCGAATTATCGATCATGATTGCACCGTATTTCGTAATGGTTGTTTCAAATTCTTTCGAAATGGAAGCGCCTGCTGAAGTTAAAGCAATATCAATGTCCTTAAAATCATCGTTATGCTTCAATTCTTTTACAACCAGTTTTTTACCTTTAAATTCATACTCATTTCCAGCCGAACGGCCAGATCCAAACAAAACCAGTTCATCGAGCGGAAAATTCCTTTCAGCCAATACTTTCAGGAATTCCTGGCCAACCGCACCACTTGCACCTACTACTGCAACTTTCATTTCGAATTGTATTTATTTGTTATCTAATATTCTGTTTAAAAATCTTTTTGGCCTTTTATTCAATTTTTGTTAAATTGAATAAAAATTACAATTCCCCAAATATCAATTTTGGCTCAAAAATAACGCTTTGCTTTTAATTTATCTGAAAATGGCTAGATTTATTTTTATTTCACCAATAATACTTGTCTGTTTTTTAACAATTGTAAGCAAAACGGCTTATGCCGGGAAAAGTTCCAAATATAAACCAGCAGCAAAAATAATAAGCTTCTCTGGAAATGATACCATCACTTCTATTTTAAACGAAAATTTCGAGTCCGGCACTCTTCTTTCAGGTTGGGAACAAACAAACGATTGGGAGATTTCAGGAACAGAAGCTATTTCAGGCACATTTTCGTTAAAGCATTCAGTCAAATCGATAAGCAGTAATTCAATACTGTTTCACTCCATCAATGCTGATTTAAATTCATCAGATATTGAATGGTCATTCAGGCTTAAAAACGGCAATTGGGATCCATCATCATCCAACCGGTTTTGGTTTTATTTGAGTGCCGACACCATTCAATCCGACATTGTTAATGGCTATGCTGTTGGAGTAAACATTTCTGGAACAAGCGATTTGCTGCAACTCTGGCGAATTATGAAAGGAAAAGCCGACAGCCTGATTGTTCAAACCGATCTGGATTGGAATGCATCAACAGCTGCAGGCATCTATGCGAAACGAAGCTCAAGAGGCCAATGGACATTGAACTATCAAAAAGCGGGAGAATCAATCAGTATGGATTTCACAGGCAGAGATCCGAAAACTTTTTCATTCAAAAATATTGGTCTGCTGTTCGATTTCACCTCCACCCGTGCCGGACAATTGTGGATCGATGACATCATGGTGAATCAACTTCCATCCGAACTTTTCATTCAAAAACTTTTACTGATTAATTCCGGTCAATTAAGTTTAACTTTTAACAAACCCGTCAATTCAAATTCAATTTATACCACAAATTTCCGATTGTATGACGAAAACAATCAAACTATTGCAATTACCCAGACGCAATTAGCCAAAGGGTCCGACAAGTCAGTTGAAATTAGCTTCGGGAAAACAAATGGAATTGAATTAAGCCTGAGTGTTTCCGGAATAACTGATCTTTCAGGAAAAACGATGAATCCAGACACCAAATCGTTTTTCTATTCTTTTTCTCCTGAAGTGGGATCAGTACTGATTAACGAGGTTCTTTTCAATCCATTTTCCGGAGGAGTTGATTTTGTGGAGCTGGTCAATGTTTCGGAGCAAATAATTCCGGTCAATCAGTTGATGTTGGCCTCCCGCAACGATACATTGGCCCTAAAACAAATTTATCCGCTCAGTACCGAAAAAAGGTATCTGGGACCTGGTGAATTTATAGTTTGCACCAAAGATTCTGCGATTCTCTCGGCACAATATTTCAACCACAATCCGGAAAGTTTTTGTATGATGAAGACCTTGCCCAGTTTTCCGGATGATGCCGGAACAGTAGTTATCCTGAACGACTCTCTGGAAGTTCTCGATGAATTCAGCTACTTGACAAAAATGCACTCTCCTTTTCTGGCTGACGAAAATGGTGTTTCTCTCGAACGAATTTCGTTGAATAAACCAACCTCTGATCGGAATAATTGGGCATCTGCAGCTGCATCCATTGGCTTTGCAACTCCCGGATTACAAAATTCGCAGATGGAAAGTGAAATTGAAATTAAGGATGAAATTACGCCTGAACCGAAAGTCTTTTCTCCAAACGGTGATGGCTACAATAATGAACTCAAGATAAAATATCGTTTCGGCAAGCCAGGCTACATGGCCAGTGTGCGAATTTTTGATGCGATTGGACGGCAAGTGAATTTTCTGGTAAAGAATGAATCAATTGCTCAGGAAGGAAGCTGGCTTTGGGATGGCAAAAGTGGTTCAGGGCAAAAACAAAACATAGGTGTTTACATTATTTTGGTTGAAATATTCGATCAGGCAGGACATACCAAAGCATTTAAAAAAGCATGTACTTTAACAGATAGGTTGGATTGACCAATGATAAACAATATATTCGACCCTCAATTGTAATGAAACATAACAACTCTGCACAAATACCAAAAGCCATAAATTAATAACATGAATACGAATCTTTTTTCTCTTGCATGGCGGGAAACCATCCGATCGGCATATTGGAGCAAAAGCCTCGCAACCAATATTGGACTAGGTTTTCTGGCACTTTACTTTTCGGCGAGTTTCCTGTTTCTGGGTTTTGCCATTCCTAAAATACTGGCTGAAAGTTACCCGGATGCCGATCCAATCAGTAAATTCAACAGCATTTTATTGGCGTACCTGGCCATTGATCTGATTTTCCGTCAGTTCATGCAAAAGTTACCCACTGTTAGTTTCAAGCCGTTGTTGTTGCAGAATATTAGACGGCAAAAGATTGCGAATTACCTTATGATTCGCTCAGTTTTCAATTTTTTCAATGTATTGCCATTCTTTCTGTTGATTCCGGCTACAGTAACATTGGTCGCTGAAACCTATTCAGGTATAGCCACTTTTGCGTGGTTTCTGTCTTTATTGATACTGGTATTCAGCAACCATTTTCTGGCGATTTACCTGAAATGGAGATTCAACGAAGCCGAATATGGCTTTTTTATTTTGCTGGCTGTATTTGCTGGCCTGTTTGCTATCAATCATTATGGAATTGTTGATCTTTCAGGAGCGTTGGGAAAACTGCTTGATCTGGTTCTGGTTTATCCGGCTCTGGCAATTCCATTCATCTTCCTTCCGGCGTTGTTCTATTTTCTGAATATCAAATTTTTACTGAGCCGAATGTTCATAAATATGATTTCAGGCAAACAAAAAGAAGAAAAAATTCGCGATTATTCGTGGCTTGACAGGTTGGGCGAGAATGGTCGTTTTATCGCGCTCGAACTAAAGCTGATCTGGCGCAACAAACGCCCGCGCTCCACTGCCATTATAACTGTCATCATGTTTGCTTACGGATTACTGATATACAGAGGTACGCCAGGACACGAAATGCCGGAGTTTATTTTCATTCTTGGAGGTGTCATGTTGGTAGGTATGTTTTCGATTTCATACGGACAGTTTTTTCCGGCATGGCACAGCAATTATTTCTCGATGCTAATGTGTCAACGCCTTAAAATGAAGCAGTTTTTGACATCGTTTTACATGTTGGTTACAGTGGTTTCGGTTTCATGCTATTTTATTACCCTACCCTACGCGCTGATGCATACCAAAGTGATTTATACTCATTTTGCCATGTTGCTGTATAATTTAGGCGTAAATATCCCGATCATATTTTTTATCGGTCTTTTCAGCAAAAAACGGCTCGATTTAAACCAGTCGTCGGTAATGAATTACCAGGGAGTTGGTGCATCGCAATGGTTGGCGGGATTACCCATGTTTTTAGGACCTATTGGTTTATTTTATTTATTCAAACTTGTCTTTGGTGTTGTTGGTGGTTACATCGGACTGGGAATCCTGGGATTTATCGGAATCCTATTCCATTCGGTAATCATCGACTATTTCTCTAAACTATACCTCAAGAAAAAACATCAACTGATTAAAAACTACAAAAACTCCTGATCATGATACAAATACAAAACCTCATCAAAGCATACAATAAAGAGATTGTACTGAATATTCCTGAACTGACCATTGAAAAGGGCGAGATTTTCGGATTGGTTGGCAACAATGGCGCCGGAAAAACAACCATGTTCAACATTGTGCTCGACCTTATTACTGCAAGTAAAGGACAGGTTATCAGCCAGGGAATTAATGTGCGCGAATCGGAAGACTGGAAAGATTTTACCGGCGCATTTATCGACGAAACATTCCTGATTGGTTATCTGACTTCGGAAGAATATTTCGGTTTTATTGCAGGCTTACGTAAAATGAGCAAAACAGAAATCAGCGAATTTCTGGAAACTTACCACGACTTTTTTAACGGTGAGATTCTGGGTAAAAAGAAATTTATCCGCGATTTCTCGAAGGGAAATCAAAAGAAAGTAGGCATCGTGGCATCACTAATGGGAAAACCAGAAATTGTTGTTTTAGATGAGCCTTTTGCTAACCTCGACCCAAGTTCGCAATACAAACTCAGGAAGCTGATCAAAGATTTTGCAGCTAAAAATGGCACTACTTTCCTGATTTCGGACCATACACTCGATAATATTGCCGACGTTTCAACCCGCTTAATTATCCTCGAAAAAGGTGAAATCGTTCGCGACGTTCCGAAGACCGAAACTACGTTACAGGAAATTGAAGCTTTCTTTAAACCAGTGGTTGAGGCTGATTTGTTTTAGTTAACCTCAAATGATTTGGGTATAGCGACCATGATAAATAACCGCAAAAAGAAAGAAAAGGAAAAACTACTTAAAGCTTTTGGGAACCTGAAGGATGAATCGTTCCATTTTGAGGAGATCGAAAAATACTACCGAAAAAAAGATAATCCGGATGCTTTTCACTCCATAAGCGATAAAACCTGCGCGGATCTGGATTTTCAGGAATTATTCATGTTTATTGACCGGACAAATTCCAAGGTCGGACAACAATACCTTTATAATCAATTAAGAACAATTCCAATCAATTCAGGAAAGACTTCCGAAAATGAAAGATTCATAAAATTACTGACAGAAAATCCGGAATTACGAACTTCGGTACAGTTTCAATTAAAAAAACTAAACAATATTGATGCTCTCCACATCCGGTCATTATTTCAGGAAGAACATCTAAAAACACCCAAATGGTTTTTTGCGTTTCAGCTATTATCGTTTACAAGTATTGCTTCTGTACTATTACTGGCATTTATTCCCAGCATTTTCGTCGTTCTATTGGTGGTATTTATCTTCAATCTGGTCGTTCATTACTGGAATAAGCGCAATTTACCACAGTACTTAAATTCAATTCCTGAATTACTCAGATTAAATAAAATTGCACGCGAATTATTTAAGAATGAACTGTTCAAGTCACTTCGGCCAGAACTTACAAAATCAACCGACATTCTCGATAAAGTTCGAAATCGTATGTCGTTCTTTAAGGCGGAGGTGAAATTTCAAGGAGATTTTCAAGTATTTTTCTGGGCATTGTTTGAACTTTTCAAGATACTTTTTCTGCTGGAACCCCTTTTTCTATTTAGTGTATTAAAGCAACTCGATACTAAACGAAAAGAAATTGAAGAAATATTCCTGTTCGTTGGAGAAATTGACACATTGATTTCAATCGCTTCATTACGAAATGGGCTTGACAATTACTGTATTCCAAATATTATTCAAGAGCAAAAAGGAATCAGAGCAAACGAAGTATATCATCCATTGATTATGAATTGCGTAAAGAACAGCATTGTTGTTGATGGGAAGTCGATACTTCTGACTGGTTCAAATATGTCGGGTAAAACATCATTTATCCGAACAATTGCAATTAATGCAATAACCGGTTTGACTCTAAATACTTGTTTCGCTGATAAATTTTCAATGCCAAGAATGAGAATATTTTCTGCAATTCGGATTAGCGACGATTTATTGAATGATAAAAGCTATTATTTCGAAGAGGTGCTGACAATTAAAGAAATGATAGACAATAGTAATGATGAAGCACCAAATCTGTTCTTACTTGATGAGATTTTCAAAGGCACAAATACGATTGAACGAATTTCAGCAGGCAAAGCCGTTCTTTCTTCCCTGACAAAACGAAACAACATTGTATTTGTTTCTACACACGATATTGAATTAGCCGACTTGCTAAAAGATGAATATGAATTGTATCATTTTAGCGAAAAAGTAAACAACAAAAATGTCGATTTCGATTACAAACTGAAGGATGGCAAATTGAAAAACAGAAACGCAATAAGAATCCTTCAGATTAACGATTATCCTGAAGAAATTATCCGCGAAGCAATTGAAATAGCAAAGGAAATGGATAAAAATGCAGTTGTAAGAAACCTTGCTTAAAAAACCAACTTCTTTTATTGCAACATTCGCCAAACAATCCGCCCAAACACAGTGTTTCTAATCAGTAAAAGTTAACGCTCCGAAATAAAAATGATATACAAACATAAAATAGCAATCCTGTTTTTTTCGATGGCCGGAATTTTCGCCTGCACACCAACTGACAAAAAAATTAAACTACAAACGGGCGATCTCCTGTTTCGGGAAAAGACTTCAGGAAACATTTCGCAGGCCATCGATAAAGTGACACAAACAAAAGCGGAAACCCATTTTTCGCATGTGGGTTTGGTCGAAGTATCGGATGTCGGGATTTTTGTATTGCATGCCAGTCCGGAAGGCGGAACGTGTGAAATTCCACTCTACGAGTTTTTACATCCCGAAGTCGATTCGGTGACTGTTGTTGCTTACCGGTTAAAAAAAGAATGGCAAAAAGCGATTCCGGACGCAATAATAAAAGCTAAGCAGATGTTGGGGAAACCATATAATTTCAGCTACCTGTTGTCTGACACTGCACACTATTGTTCTGAATTTATTTACCGGGCATTTTCTTCCGATTCAGTATTTATGCTCGAACCTATGACTTTTAAAGATCCGGAAACCAAAGAATTTTTCCCGACATGGTTTGAATATTATCAAAAGATGGGAATTGAAATTCCGGAAGGTCAGCCGGGCTGTAACCCGAATGGATTGGCAGCATCAGCCAAATTGGAGCAGCTTGGCAAAATTGAATAATTCTATAAGAGCTAAAGCCCAAATATAACATCCATTTCATCCGTCCCATAAATGGGACGGCAAAGAATATTGCTCTTATTAACAGAATACGCTAAATCAAAGCACTATCCTGAATCCGTCAGCTGAAGCTGACGGATTCAGGATTGATTATTGAGATTTTGTTTTTTTGCATTATGCCTGGCCGAAAAATACAAAGCAACTGCAGCAGTGCAGAAATAGAAAACCATCTGGAATAGCAATTGGAAATATTCGTGACTGATTTCGTGCATTCCAACGCCCATAGTCCGAATACGAAGATAAGCCGGAATCATAATTGTCGAGGGGAAAATATGTGCCAGATTATACAAAATTGGAGGGATGGAGGATGCCGGCCAGGATATTCCACTCAAAAATACAACAACCGGTGATAAAAAAACCATGAACATAATCGACGATTCGCGCCGTTTGAACAAAACCGAAAATGTAATTCCCATAAATATTACCGATAACAAAAACGGCAGAGTCAGCATCATAACCGCAAGATAACTACCCAGGTTGGGATAATTAAACCATGAATGTATCCAGACCATTGTAAATATGCAGTTGACAGCATAAATGGTTAAATATGACAATGATTTGCCGAACAGAATCGGGAAAACACCACCCTTTTTTAATTCAACCGGGACAAGGAAACTGTCCTGTTTCTTCTCTTTTGCTGTACCGCCCAACATGCCAATGCCAATTAACAAGGTTTGCTGCAAAATGATAATGATAATTCCGGGCATCACAAACGAACCATATCCGGATGAAGGATTGAACCACAAATGAATATCAGCAGATAGCGGATCACGCATTTCGACAGCCTGATTGTAATTTTTGCCCTGCATCATTAACTTTTTGATTTCGACCCCTGCAGAAAAAGTTCCGACAGTTTTTACTGAACCGCCGATTAGCTGCCGGTAAATCAGAAAGTAACTTCCATCGGCAAAAACGGAAACATTCGATTGTTTTCCATTCAGGATATCCTTTTCGAAATTTTCAGGAATAACAACAATTCCACCCGAATTGCCTTCAAAAAAATCAGTCATTGCCTCATCAAGACTGGCAGCAACACGATTGATTTCAATCTGTTCGGCTCCTTCAAGCATCTTGATTAGCTGGTGACTGGTCGTAGTGCGATCGAGATCCACAATGGTCGTTTTTAATTCACGAACCACTTCGTTTTTATAGGCAATTGCATAAACGATAGGGTAAATCATGAGTGCACCAACCAAAATAAGGATAGCACCGGTATCTTTCCGGATATCCCTAATTTCGTCACGGTAAAACTGCCCCGTCATTTCAATGCCTTTATGTATTTTTTTGAACATCATGAATCAATAAAATTGTTGTTAGAGACGCGATTAATCTCATCTATATGAAAATAAATTACACTTTTCCCCAATATTTCTCGTCCCTCAAAACCCGCTTCAGTCGGGGTAAAAAACTAACCGACAACAAAATAAACAGAACTGACAGAACCAGAGGAATCAGCGCATGAACAATTGCTTCACCACGAATGGCCTGCGAAATAAAAATCTTTACCCAATAGGTGAAAGGGAATAAATACGAAAATCCAGAGGCAGCAGCAGGCATAGCAAACTGCGGAAATGTTAGTCCTGAGAAAGTCAGTGCCATCATTCCATAGGCGCTTCCCAATGAAAGACCCAGGCGTAAATTTGCCGTAACGGCAATAATAAAAACGGCCACCATCTGGTAGGTAAAAATCAAAACAAACTCACTTAATACAATAAATGCAAAACTTCCCTGAAGAGGTGTTCCCATTTGAATAAAAAGCACCACATTCATCACCATAACATCAATGAGTAACAATATGGTATACGGAAGTAATTTACCTGCCAAAGCAACAATCAAACTTCCTCCCGAATGCTCAAGCCATTCCGGACCAGTTCCTTCGCGCACTTCTGTTCCAACAGCAAAAATATTCGATAGCAAAGTGAATATGATAACCATTAATGGCAAAAGTGCACTAAGTAAAAAATAAGAATAATTTCCGAAAGGATTAAAAAGTACGTGTTGCTGAAGTCTGACAGGTTGTACTTTGGCTTTTGCCTGAGATTCGGGCAAACCACTTTTCATTGCGAATTGCAGTTTTATTCCTCCTGAAAGTGTTGCCAGCGATTTGTAAATTCCCTTTTGAAGGAAACCGCCTTTTAAAATATTCGAATTGTTTATGAATACCGGAATCGTTTGACTGCTTCCCTTAAGTATGTTTTTTTCTGTTCCATCCGGAATCAGTACAATAGCGTCAAGTTTCCCTTCCCTCATTTGCTGATATGCCTCTTCCTGATTAGGAAAATGCATGGCAACTTCTGCTTCTGGAGTAGCGCCAATCCACATCGTTATTTTACGCGACAAACTGGTGTGATCCAGATCAACAACTCCGACCGGAAGGTTACGCGGAACACCATTGGAAAATATTGTCAGTAAAATCACAAATGAAATGAGCGGACCGATCAACGTTGTGAAAAGGTAAATTGTAGAACTACTCATCCGGTCGATCTCGCGAAAGAAAACCCTGAAAAACGGATTTTTCCTGAAGAACGTTTGTTCGTATTCCCTGATGGTATGTTTTTTATTTCGATGAGTCATTACGCTTTAAATTGTCATTTGATGCCGTTGATTGTCATTCTTTATCGTGGTTGGATTAACTACAAATGACTAATATTACTTATTCTGAAAACTGAGACTGATTACTTCCGAAACTGTTTCCAATTCACCAACACACTCATTCCAGGGCGCAGTCCTTCTATTGGTAAAGCAGGAATTGCATGGATCTCGAACGACTTCATATCGAACCCTCCGGAAGTTTTGGTGGCTGTCCAGGTAGCAAAATCAGCCAGCGGACTGATGTAATTCACTTTCAGGCTAACTTCTTTATTCCCAAGAGCAGGAATGTTTGCTATTATTTCGCTTCCCATCCGAACATCTGCCATCAGTTCTTCACGAATATAAAGTGTTGCCCAACTGTCGGCCAGATCGATAAGTGTAATAACAGGATATCCGGTTGGTACCAATTCTCCACGTTCGGAAACAATATTAGCCACCTCGCCGGTTGCCGGTGCGTTCGCCTGCGTTTCGGCCAGATAAGCTTCCACTTCTGCGATTCCACCTTCAGCCTGATTAACCAATTCCCGTGCAGAACGTTTATCCTCGAAACGGGCTCCTTTAACTGCCTTTTCCCATTGTGATTTTGCTGCATTGGCGGTTTCACGGCCTGCTTTCATCTGGGTTTCGGCCTCATCTTTTTTCTGCTCCGGAACTACACCATCTTTATACAGATTTTCTACACGCTCAAAAGTCTTTTCGTACAAACGGGCTGCTGCTTCAGCTTTCAGGTACATATTCAATGCTGCCTGAATGTCTTCTGACTGCGCGCCATTCTGCGCTTTCAGGCTTTGCGCCTGTGCCGCATTCCGGAGGGCAGTAACCTGTAATAATTTGGCATCAATTTCCGGACTGCTAATCGAGAAAAGGAAATCGCCTTTCGCCACCTGCTGTCCTCGTTTAACAGCAATACTATCAATTCGCCCCGGAATTTTTGAAGCTACCCTGAATTGTGTTGCTTCAATTTCGCCCTGCACCTCAAGAGGAAGCGGCCGGGTAATCAGCCAGGTTGTATAAAGCAGAAAAATCAGTAAGGCCGTAAAAAACAACCCGATAATAAAGTTTCTAGTCTTATTCATTGTGTTTTGTATATAATATTTTAAAATGATTCAGTAATAACATCGCCGTTCGACTGGTAGTCCAAAAATAAATCAGGACATCCGCAAACCTGAAGTAAATTTGCCAGGGTAATATCGTAATTGTACATAGCCTGAAGGCGTTCAATTTTTACTTTGGCAAGTAACAAATTGGCATCTACCAGTTCGGTTGAAGTCGAAAACCCTTCGCGAAAAGCTTTGTCGCGGCTATCCACGTAAAGCTTGGCAAACTCCAGGGTTTTATCAAGTTCTTCAAGTTGTTCGACCTGCATTCCCAATTGCTGGTGCAGTTTTTTAATCCCTGTTTTGATATCCTCTTCAGCTTTTAAGCCAGCTTGTTCTACCTGATCTTCCTTAAATTTAGCTGACTGAAGTTTGCGATTACGCGAATTGCCTTCGAAAAGTGACCATTTCATACCCACACCAACCATCCAGTCCGGAACATAAGGTGAAAGATCTTTATCAACCATGTCGTATGTTCCGGTGAGAGCAACGGTAGGAAGATAATTGCTTTTCTCAAGTTTTACACCTGTTGCTGCCAGTTCTCTTTTTGAGTCAACCTGCTGTAACTGCGGATTATTTTTCAATGCCATGCCGACAAAGAAATCTTCATCTTCAATATTTTTCAGGATGAAAAGCTGGCTAACCGTTGAAATATTAGTACTATCACCACTTACTATAGTATTTTGAAGTGCTCGTTTCACAATTTCGGCTTCACGTTTAGCCTTTTTCAATTCACGTTCGGCATCCGAATTAGAAACTTGCGCGTGCAACAGCTCAACTTTCGCTATCTGGCCCTGCTCACTTAGCTTTTGCGAATCGAAAAGATGATTTTTCATTGCTTCCAGCACCTGATTGCGCACTTTGCAGGCCTGATCAGCCAAAACAAGCCCATAATACCGGGTAGCCAATTCACTCAGCAACTCTCCTTCTTTTTGCTTCAACTGAAGTCCGGCTTCTTCTTCATAGATTTCAGATGCTTTGTTGGCTGCATTTATTTTTCCACCGGTATAAAGTGGCCAGATAAAATTGGCATTTACAGCAGCAAATTGTTTCTCCTGAATCATTTTATCCCATTCGGCAGCATTTATTGCAGCTTGTCCTTCCATAATCTTACCTCGTAAAACCTGAGTGCTGATGTTGTCTGGCAATGTTGGCATAACTCCTGAAGTATTTGGATCAGGATTAAGTACTCCTGAGAAATTACCGTATTTGCCCAAAATATCGTAAAGCGGATTGATTGCATCCCGCACAGGTGTCAGATCGAGTGTGAGCGGATCAGCCATTTGCACAGCATTTGCAGTAATAAAAATTCGGGGAGCACGCAATCCGAAAGCAGCCTTTTTGTCGGCTTCCTTTTCGCGTATTGCGAAACCCGCCTGTTTCAACACATGGCTATTTTGATGCATTTGATTATAGGCATCCGAAAAAGTTAGTGGTTTTGGTTCTAATTCCTGACCAAATACGTTAATATTCAGGAGAAACAGACCAAATAAAAATGCAATTGTAATCGTTCGTTTCATGTTCAAAATAATTTCAGCAACAAAGAAACTAACTTTATCGACCATTTTAGTTTTTTAGTCGAATCAAATGAACTTCTCGCACAGAATTTAAACTTATTTTAATATTACTTTCTGTACATTTGGGGAAGAATAAATACGAAATCAATTTTTACTCACCCATGGAATTAACCCAGGATCAAACAATAGCTTACGATAAAGCGGCTTTTTTTTGCAGCCGGTCGGAAAAATGCACTTCCGAAATTCTTGATAAGTTAAAGCTATGGGGACTTTCTTCTGATGATTTTGAACCGGTAATTGAAAAATTAAAAGCTGAGAAATATCTTGATGATGAACGGTTTGCACGTGCCTATGTAAAAGACAAATTCAGGTTTAATCATTGGGGGAAGCAAAAGATAGCCCATATGTTACGCAGTAAAAATATTTCGTCAGAAATTCAGGAACTGGCTTTTGAAGAAATTGAAGAGGAAAATTATTCAGATGAACTCCGCAAATTACTGACTGACAAAATGAAGTCAACGAAAGGCAAAGACAAGTACGACTTGCGGAATAAACTGACGCGTTTTGCAATGGGTCGTGGCTTCGAATCCGGAGAAATTTATAAAATCCTGAAAGAAATAGGGGTATAAAAAGAATCGCTGGTTTGGTTAACCAGCGATTCTTTCAATTTGCAACTGTGTCTGTTCATTTCCAAATTAAAATGAATCCACTTCACGGTAGGCTTCAATCAACCTCTTCTCTCCGTCAATACCCGGAAGCGAAATTCCGTGTTCCATTCCCATCACACCCTGAAATCCTTTGTCGTGGATAAATTTGAACACGTTTTTATAGTTGATCTCACCTGTGGTAGGTTCTTTTCTCCCTGGATTATCACCAATCTGAAAGTACGCAATCTCATTCCATGTCAGCTCAATATGGTGAATCAGGTTACCTTCAGTTTTCTGCATGTGGTAAATATCATACAGAATCTTGCATGCCGGACTGTTCACTGCTTTGCAAATCATGTAAGATTGATCTGAAGTCTGCAAATACAGATCGGGCGAATCAGACAGCGCTTCAAGCACCATAACCAACCCGTGTGGTTCCAGAATCTCCGCTCCCCTGCGCAGCGCTTCAATGACGTTGGCATTCTGAATACCAATTGGCAGATTTCGTTCAAAACCGCCGGGAACAACAGTCATCCATTTGGCATCAACGCGTTTAGCCACATCAACCGCCTTTCGGCAGCCATCCAGAAAAATATCGACAAATTCAGGTTTGCCTGCTGCCAGCGTATTGGCCATATTTCCGCCTTTATCAACAACAAATACACCCATCGTCATATTTAGTGAGGAAAGTGTTTCACCAATTTTCGTTTGTAATGCGGCATCGCGACCCATCATTCCATTATCTTCAAATGCAGTAAATCCCTGATCAGCCATAAATTTGATCTGATCAATCAAATCATCGCCCGCACTATTTTTAAACATCCCAAAATGGGGGCCATATTTCAATTTAAACTGAGCTGCATTCGGGGATTGTGATACTGAGGTAAAGGCATTTGCCGAACCTGCAAGTCCAACCGCAGCCATTGTTCCGGCTGCATTGCGTAAAAATGATCGTCTTTCCATGTTGGTATAGTTTAGATTTATGACCCTAAGATAAGAATCTGTTGATCTGAACGCAAATCAAACACAAAAATATCCATTCTGGTCTGGTATGTTTTTTAGTCCATTTAACAGCTTCATCCAAAAAAGTTTTCTAATTTTATCGAGCATAAGAAATTTGCAACTCAAATTATAAACCAACTAAATTACACCAATATGATGAATCGTAAATTACGCATGGGAATGGTCGGTGGTGGCAGTGATGCCTTTATCGGAGCTATTCACCGCCTGGCCGCATTTATGGATGGCCAAATCGAACTGGTTTGTGGCTGTTTCAGTATCAACCCCGAAGTTTCACTTTCCTCCGGAAAATCATATTATCTTCCAGAATCCCGGGTTTACAAAACCTACGAGGAAATGTTTGAGAACGAAGTAAAATTGCCCGAAGGCGATCGAATGGATTTTGTGACCATCGTAACTCCAAACTTTGCCCATTTTGGACCAGCCATGATGGCCCTCGAAAACGGATTTAATGTAGTAATCGATAAACCAATCACTTTTACGCTCGACGAAGCATTGCAGCTTCAGAAAAAACTTAACGAAACCGGTTTATTACTTGCATTAACTCATACCTATTCAGGATATCCGGCAGTAAAACAGGCCAAACAAATGGTGGCTGAAGGTCAACTAGGAAAAATCCGTAAAATATTTGTCGAATACCCACAGGGATGGTTGTCTTCTAAACTTGAAGACTCCGGAAATCCGCAGGCATCCTGGCGAACCGACCCAAAACGCTCAGGAAAGGCAGGTGCAATGGGCGATATTGGTACACATGCTCATCATTTAGCTGAATATATTACCGGTTTAAAAACTACCGAATTGTGCGCCGAACTGAATGTATTTGTTCCCGGTCGCCTGCTGGATGATGACGGTTCTGTTCTTCTTCGTTTCGACAATGGAGCAAAAGGAGTTCTGATTGCTACCCAGATTGCTGCAGGTGAAGAAAATGCGTTGAAAATTCGCGTTTATGGTGATAAAGGAGGATTGGAATGGGCTCAAATGGAACCCAATACCTTAACTGCCAGATGGGTAAATAAACCAACTGAAATTTACCGTGTAGGAACAGGCTTTATGGGCTCAGCCTCCACGGCAAACACCCGCACTCCTGGAGGTCATCCGGAAGGATATCTGGAGGCATTTGCCAATATCTACCGAAATTTTTCGTACACACTTCGTGCAAAAATGAATGGAGAAGCAGCTAAAGCTGAATGGCTTGATTACCCAGGCATTGAAGACGGAATTCGTGGTATGGAGTTTATCGATGCAGTAGTTGAATCGGGATACAACGAACAGATAAAATGGATATCTTTTAAATAACAGTTACGTGTTGCAACGTTACGAGCTGTACCCTGCAACGCGCAACATTCTTTATACAACAAAAAAAAACAAAAATATTATGGGCAGACCAGTAACACTTTTTACCGGACAATGGGCCGACCTTCCTTTTGAAACCATGTGCGAGAAAGCACTGGAGTTTGGGTACGACGGCCTCGAACTTTGTACCTGGGGCGATCATATGGAAATTGACAAAGCCGATCAGGCCTATTGCGATGCGCGCAAAGAAACACTTGCCAAATATGATCTTCAACTTTTTGCAATTTCAAGTCACCTTGTTGGTCAATGTGTTTGCGACCGCATTGATGAGCGCCATCAGGGCATTTTACCTGCATACATATGGGGCGACGGAGATCCGGAAGGAGTTCGCCAGCGGGCAGCAGCCGAAATAATTAAAACCGGAAAAGTGGCCAAAATGCTTGGACTGGATACTGTGATTGGATTCACCGGAAGTTCGATTTGGCATATGTTGTATTCATTCCCGGCAGTTAGTCAGGAAATGATAGAAAAAGGGTACCAAGATTTTGCAAAACGCTGGACTCCGATTCTGGATGAGTTCCAGAAAATGGGAATTAAATTTGCACTCGAGGTACACCCCACAGAAATCGCATTTGACATTGCAACTGCCCGTCGTGCTTTGAAAGCAGTTAATAATCATCCTGCATTTGGATTCAATTTCGATCCAAGTCACCTCGGATACCAGGGTGTTGATTACGTGAAATTCATTTACGATTTTTCCGATCGTATTTTCCATGTTCACATGAAAGATGCCTACTGGAGCGAACATCCCGCAGACATTGGCGTTTTTGGTGGCCATACTGAGTTTGGCGACAACCGTCGCTACTGGAATTTCCGGAGTTTAGGTCGTGGTAAAATTGATTTTGAAAACATCATCCGTGCCTTAAACGACATTAAATATCAGGGACCTCTTTCTGTTGAATGGGAAGATAGTGGTATGAACCGTGAAGCAGGTGCTGTAGAAGCCTGCGACTTTGTTCGGTACAGCGACTTCGATCCATCAGATGTGGCCTTCGACGAAGCCATGCAAAAGTAATTCGGGCTTCGACAAGCGTTCGACTGAGCTCACGCCGAAGGCTCAGCCACCAATGCTTTTATAAACCAGTATCTAAATAAATAATAATGACCAACAGACGAACATTTTTAAAAAGTACATCAACCGCGGCAGTTGGGTTAAGCCTTGCCGCAACAATGCCAATTCCGATGAGCGCCTGCGTAGGGGCCAACGAAAAACTTCGTTGCGGCGTAATAGGTATTAATGGGATGGGATTTGCCGATCTGTCAGCCTTCCTTCGCCAGAAAAATACTGAATGTGTTGCCATCTGTGATGTCGACAGCAACGTACTCAACAAACGTGCTGCTGATACCGAAAAAATACAGGGTTTTAAACCAAAATTATACAGCGATTACCGCAAACTTATTGAAGATAAAGATGTGGACCTGGTGATCATTGGAACTCCCGATCATTGGCATTGTTTGCCGATGGTAGAAGCCTGCCAGGCCGGGAAAGATGTATACTGCGAAAAGCCTCTGGGTAATTCCATTGAAGAAATCAACATCATGGAACGGACTGCAAACAAATATAAAACTGTTGTTCAGGTGGGCATGTGGCAGCGCAGCGATCCGCACTGGATGGCAGCAGTCGACTTTGTTAAATCCGGGAAACTGGGGAAAATCCGTACCGTTCGTACATGGGCATATCAGGGATGGATGGAGCCGGTTCCGGTAAAACCTGACGGTGAAGCACCAGCAGGAGTTGACTACGATTTCTGGCTCGGACCTGCAAAAAAACGTCCATTCAATCCAAACCGTTTCCACTTTAATTTCAGGTGGTTTTACGATTACGCCGGAGGTTTGATGACCGACTGGGGTGTTCACATTATCGATTACGGTTTATTCGGAATGGGAGATCCTTCGCCAAAATCAATCATGTCTATGGGAGGCAAATACGCTTATCCTGATGATGCTGCTGAAACTCCTGACACATTGCAGGCTCTATTTGAATTCGACGGACACACCATGCTTTGGGATCATGGAACAGGCATTGATGGTGGATATTACGGACGAAACCATGGAGTTGGCTATGTGGGTAACAATGGAACCCTTGTAGTTGACCGTGACGGATGGGAAGTTATTCCTGAACGTAAAAAGAACGCAGACCTTATTGAACGTGTTCCATTGCAAAAAGGAACAGGAAAAGGACTCGATTACCACATGGCCAATTTTATTGAAGGTGTGAAAGATCGCAACCGCAACCTGAATGCCAGCATCGAAATAGCAGCAAATACTGCACGTGTCGCTCATTTGGGAAACATTGCGCTTCGTACTGGTCGCCGTTTGTATTGGGATGCTGAAAAAAGCCAGTTTATTGGCGACGACGATGCAAACAAATTTTTGGTGCCTGAATACCGTGCACCATGGGTTTTGCCTAAGATTTAAAAATCGCTTTTCTGCGATATACAAAACCCGGTGCAAACTATGCATCGGGTTTTTACATTTGATGATCTTGGGTATTCTGAGATGATCCATTTACAAAATCCATAGATTAATCATAAACAGTAAGATGACAAGATATTTAAATGCAAATGGAAGATATAATAAATTCAATATTGATCTTATTTTTTAACTTTTCTAATTGTCCTTCAGGCATAAATTTTGTGGTTTTTAAAAGTTCAAAAATGGCTAAGTACAGGTTTAAAACAGACTAAAGGAGGACAGTAAAATGAAAAATCAGATTCAAGGCAGATCGGTGATTTTTGTATTTATCTTGGTTTCAGGTTTAGCGTTTCTTACTGGGTGTGCTGTAACCAATCAGATTACAGTTGCACCTGTTACCGTGCCTGATATTATCCGGATGAGTAAGGACAGTATTTCATCCAAAGACATTATTCATGAAATAAGAAAATCACACACAGCCTACACTCTTAAAGCGAATGAGTATACCAAACTTCAACAAGAAGGTGTCGCAGATTCGGTCGTTAACTTCATGCAAAAAACCCATTTGAATCTGGTCAGACAACAACAACAAATGCAAGATTCCTATTACTGGTATCCGGGCTACACAAACTGGTGGTATGGTTATCCCGCTTATGGCTGGCCTTATTACAACTGGGGATGGTACCGTCCTTCAATAATTTTCAGGGGAGGTGCTTACTATAGAGGTGGAGGTACGCACAGGGGAAGTAACAACAGAAGATAAAATCAATGTCGGTTAAAAACAGACACAACTTCAACGGTAAACAAAATTACGATTGAGAAAAACCTCAGTCCGGGTTTTACATGAATGAAACCCGGACTAAGGTTTTTGTTCTAAATTAAATACACCCGGACTTTTTTATTTTTTAGCTTACTGTTATCCACTATTTTAATCAGTCGGTTAACTTCTGACGCATGTACACCAACAAAAGCACAATCCTGCTTGATTTCGATGGTTCCAATCTGTTCGTTGCCGAGTTTGCCTTGCTTCATAAATAATCCGGCAATATCGCCCTTCGATATTTTATCTTTTCTTCCTCCTGAAACAAAAACAGTTTGCCAAAGCGAACCAGCTGGTTTGGATGCATTCTGTAATTTTTCGATTTCAGCATTCCGGATAAAATCAGGAAGATTTTCATTCTGACCTTTTAGTACATAGGCAGTTCCGTCGTTAAACATACGGGCGGTTCGTCCGTTTCGGTGCGTAAATTCATGTTCTTTGGGTGGAAGCTGGAAATGAATAATAAATTTTATCTCCGGAACATCGATTCCACGTGCTGCCAGGTCGGTGGCAATAATTAAACGGTGGGTTCCATTCCTGAATTTGATGAGTGCCCGTTCACGGTCTTTTTGTTCCATCCCGCCATAAAATAAGCCATGACCAATATTATTTTCATTCAAAAAATCACTAACGTCCTGAATGGTATCCTTGAAATTGCAAAATACAATTCCGGGTTGATTTCCCAATTGACATAGCAATTCTGCCAGAGTTTCAAGCTTATCTTTCGAAGTTGAAAGAATCGTTCTAACTTTCAGCTGCGAAGTTCCCTGATCGAGGTAATCGATGATCTTTGGATTATTTAGTCCTACAAACTTCGGAATTTCAACCTCCTGAGTGGCCGAAGTCATTATTTTTTTTTGAATATTCGGGAGCAAAGTAATGATATCTTTCATCTCAGCTTCGAATCCAATCTCCAGCGATTTGTCAAATTCGTCGAGTACCAGAGTGCTGATAAACTCCGCTGAAAAATTTTCCCTGCGTAAATGATCGGCAATTCTTCCGGGAGTTCCAATCAAAATAGCCGGACGATGTTTGATTTCCGTTTTATCTTTCGAACCAGCTCTTCCACCATAAACCGCATTTGCTTTGTAACCAGTTCCCATTTCCCGGATCACCTGCTCAATCTGAATTGCTAATTCCCGTGAAGGAACGACGATCAGAGTCTGTACTTCAGAGCAGCTTATATCCAATTCAGAAATAATTGGCAACAGAAATGCTAACGTTTTACCTGTTCCGGTTGGAGAAAGAAGTACTATTTCAGGATTGGAAAGAATGGTTTCCTGAGCCTCTTCCTGCATGGCATTGAGTTTTTCAATGCTTAGTTTTTCCAGAATATTCGTTTGATTTTTAATCGGACTTGTCATCCGGCAAAGGTACAGTTATTTACATGCATTGTTAGAGAAGAAAAATACGATTGTAATTACACAAGAATAAGTCAGAACATTTATCAATATTCGACACTTTCCTATCTCCCGATTTTTTCGCATTTTTGAAATTCATAAAACCACAAACAAATAAATCATGAATCACAAACAGATTTTTGGTATGGTAATTCTTTTCGCCATCTCGCTGGTTGGCTGTCAAAAAAAGAATCCCCAATTAATAACTACATCAGAGATTTCTGCCGAATGGACTTTCAGGCAAGCTGATAAAGAGGAGTGGCTACCGGCAAAAGTTCCCGGATGTGTGCATACCGATTTAATCGCAAACGGAAAAATTGAAGATCCGTTTTACCGCCTGAATGAACACAATCTTCAATGGATTGATAAGGTAAACTGGGAATATAAAACTACAATTAACCTTGATGAAGCAACTTTTAAACGCGACCGTATTGCTCTCGATTTTAAGGGACTTGATACCTATGCTGATGTTTTTGTGAATGATAATTTGGTACTTTCGGCCGATAACATGTTTCGCGAATGGATAGTTGATGTGAAACCAAATTTGAATCCTGGTGCAAACGAACTGCGTATTTTATTTCGCTCACCAATTGTGGAAGGACTTAAAAAATACGATGCCAATAGCTATGTGATACCTGTTTCTGATAATGATCAGGCTGTAAATGGTGAAGTTCCGGATGGTAAAATGGTCTCAGTATATACCCGAAAAGCTGGTTATCATTTTGGCTGGGACTGGGGTCCCCGTCTGGTATCAAGTGGATTATGGCGACCGGTTTATCTTACAGCATGGGACAATGCCCGTATCGCAAACCTGCAATTAAAGCAGAATTCGGTTTCGGAGAAAGAAGCCACCCTGACCGCAGTTTTTGAAATTGAAGCCAATAAAGCAGGTAATGCAAAAATCAGTATTGAGAATGATGGAACCGAACTTGCTCAAACTGAAGTTCAATTAACAAAAGGAACTTCAACCTATTCTGTTGATTTTAAAATTGATAATCCAAAGCTTTGGTGGACAAACGGATTAGGTGAGGCACATTTGTACAACATCAAAGGAAAATTAGCCGTTGGCAGCCGGACGACTGAAAAATCGGAACGCATCGGAATTCGAACGCTGGAATTGGTTCGTGATAAAGACGAAAATGGAACTTCATTTTATTTCAAACTGAACGGAGTTCCGGTATTTATGAAAGGAGCCAACTACATTCCGAACGATATTTTTGCTTCCCGTGTAACCGACGAAATGTACCTGAATGTGATTCATACTTCCAAAATTTCAAACTTTAACATGTTACGGGTTTGGGGTGGAGGCATTTACGAAAACGACCGGCTTTACGATTTGTGTGACGAAAACGGAATTCTGGTTTGGCAGGACTTTATGTTCGCCTGTGCTATGTTTCCCGGCGATCAGGCTTTTCTCGACAATGTGAAACAGGAAGCAAACGACAACATCAAACGTTTACGCAATCACCCAAGCATTGCCTTATGGTGCGGAAATAACGAAATTCTGGCCGCATGGTTTGGCTGGGGATGGAAACAAAAGGAAGAAGCTAAAAGTCAGGAAAATGCTGATAAAATCTGGAAATCTTACACGGACATTTTCCATCATATCTTACCCGATGCTGTTGCAGCCAACGATCCCGGCCGCAGTTACTGGGATTCATCTCCATGTGCAGGTATGGGGAACGTATCGGACCTGGCAAACGGCGACGACCATTACTGGGGCGTTTGGTGGGGCAAAGAACCATTTAAAAACTATGCCACTCATATTGCCCGCTTTATGAGCGAATATGGATTTCAGTCATTTCCTGAACTAAAGACCGTAAAACAATATGCCACACCGGAAGATTACGATATTTATTCGGAAGTGATGAAATCGCATCAGCGTTCGTCAATCGGAAACGGAACCATCGAATATTACATGCTTCAGGATTATAAGAAGCCGAAGGATTTCGAATCATTTCTGTACGTAAATCATGTGCTACAAGCCGAAGGAATCAAATTTGCGCTCGAAGGTCACCGCCGTGCTGCACCATATTGCATGGGCAGCTTATTCTGGCAGATTAACGACTGTTGGCCGGTTGCATCGTGGAGTTCGACCGATTATTATCAACGTTGGAAAGCACTGCAGTATTTTGCTAAAAAAGGCTTCGAGCCGGTTCTTGTTTCTCCTTACATGTACAATGATTCGTTGAAAGTTGACATTATAAATGACAAACTAAGCGAAATTAAAGGTCAGTTAGTCGTTACAGTGCTCGATTTTGAGGGTAAAGAAAACTGGAAGGATACAAAAGAAGTTAGTGTTCCTGCGAATTCGAGCAACAACTTTTTTGCAACAAAAACTGCTGAATTTATGAAAAACATTCAGGCTAATAAGCAATTTCTAACAGTTGAATTAGTGGAGAATGAATCTGTAATTTCAAAGAACACGTTATTTTTTAAACCAATTAAAGATGTTTTACTGCCAAAACCCGATGTGAAATTTGAAATTAATCCAGTTGATGGCGGATTTGAAATCACTTTAAATACAGATATGCTGGCTAAAAACCTTTATATGACGATTGGAGACGAAGAAGGATTTTTCAGTGATAATTATTTCGATCTGATACCGAATCAGTCTGTAAAAGTAAAACTGGAAACTAAACTGACTAAAGAGAAACTTCAGGAGATATTTGTGATACAAACCTTAGACGGAACTTATTAATTCTGAAAATAATTAATCATACATACCTGAAAATTTTTAGTGACAGATTGAATATTTAAACATCTTCTGAATGCTAAGGATTTTCGGGTACTTTTTCACCCCACCAACTATCGGCTAATGGATTTGCAAAAAATTATTTAGATTTTGCCTGAGTAAAAAAGAGTATCAAAACTTTATAATATTTTCTGTCTTTATTTTAAAATTTCGATGTGTATCATATTGTATTTTTGAATGCTATCTTAAATAAAATAATGAAAAACTTAATAATAACATTATACAAAACAAATTGTATTATCGACAATTTCACAACGTTTTTTTTAATAACTTTGCCAACCCCGTATTTCCACACCACAAAAAATTATGGAATATAACTTTCTTGGAAAAACTATTTTGATTGCAGAAGATGATGAAATGAGTCGTTTCTACTTCGAAAAAGCCTTAAAAAAAACCAGAGCAAATCTTTTTTTCGTTAAAGATGGAATTGAAGCTATTGAAATGCTTAAGGAAAATCTGGAAATTGATTTGGTTTTGATGGACATCCGGTTGCCGCGGATGGATGGACTTGAAGCTACTTTTAAGATAAAGGAATTGAATCCTGAATTACCTGTTATTATTCAAACTGCTTTTTCGATGCAGTCGGTGCAGGATGATGCAAGGAAAAGTGGTTGCGATGAATTTATCACAAAGCCTATCAAAATAGAAACATTACTAATCATCCTTCAGAAACATCTGTTCTATTAATAGTTTCTATCCGATTGGTGGATAAAAGGCATCTTTAAAGTGTTCTAATTCGAAAGTTCCACCATCGAAAATAATTGAAATTACATCAAAACGAGTATCAAGATCCACGTTTTTTTCCTGTATATAAGCTTCCGCTGCATTTACCAGAAAACGAATCTTTTTATTCGACACTGCTTCTGACGGATGTTCATAAGAATCTGTCCCTCTGGATTTCACCTCAACAACAACCAGTTCATTTCCATCTCTGGCAATAATATCAATTTCGAGATGATTTGAAAACCAGTTGACTTCCAGTATTTCGTAGCCAATAGATTTTAGATGGGCAATCGCCAGTTCCTCCCCTTTTCTTCCAAGTTCGAAAGCTTTACTCATGGCTCCACTCGTATTAAATGACATTGTCCTGACACTTCAAGCGTGTAACGACCTCCCAGCATCAGAGCCATATTTCTGGGAATATGCCCTACCGGGAAATCAAAACAGACCGGGAATTTAAAGTCATGAACAGACTCAAGGATAATTTCATATGCCGATTTGCCAAAAGGACTTTCGTTGTCCTGCATTTCAGTAAAACCACCAACAACCAGTCCGCCCAATTTCTCCAACTGCCCTGCAAGCCGAAGGTTATTCATCATCCGGTCAAGATGATAAAGATATTCCGACAAATCTTCTATAACCAGAATTTTGCCTTCCGTTTCGAGCTGAAACGGTGTTCCTTGCAGGCTGTATAGCAGGGATAGATTTCCACCAACCAATTCTCCCGCGAAACTTCCGTTGCGATTAAGTGAATGGGAAGAAAGAGCAATTTCAGACTTTCCTGTGGAAAGCAATTCCATCAAACTTAGAAAACTCTTTGCAGTCTTTCTTTTTTCCAGAAAAAATCCGGGCATAGCGCCATGAACGGAAACAACTCCAAGCCTGTTAAGCACTGAATGAAAAGCAGTTATATCGCTAAATCCGACAATCCATTTTGGATCTTTCAGGAGCGGTTTAAAATCAACCTTTTCGATAAGTCTGACGCTTCCATAACCACCACGGGCACAAATAATCGCTCTTGTTTCTGGATCATCGATGGCTTCCTGTAAATCGGCAGCTCGTTGTTTATCGGTTCCCGCATATTGATAATCCTTGTCAAATATATGCTTGCCAATAATCACATCGTAACCTTCGTCCTGCAGCAATTCAATTCCAGGCAGCACTTTATCTTTCTGTACTTTTCCGGCAGGAGAAATAATGCGAATTCGATCGCCCGGGTTCAGGAATGGAGGAATAATCATAGAATGTGAATTAGTTTTACAGAACTTCCAAAAGTCGTAAAAAAGAAATGATGATCAAAATATGGTATACTGGTTTTTCAAGACTGTACAAAAAACAAAAATGACGATCCGAAACCGAACCGTCATTCCAAAATAATTTTATTATTCTCTTGTCTATTTTTTTAGCAAATCTCTGATTTCGCCAAGCAAAACTTCTTCTTTTGTTGGTGCAGGAGGCTCAGGAGCAACAACAGGAGCTGCTTCCTCTTTCTTTTTCATACTGTTCATCGCTTTAATCATCATGAAAATGGCAAATGCGATAATCAGAAAATCGACAGAAACCTGAATGAAATTTCCATAATTAATTGAAACTGCGGCAGTAGTCACCTCGCCAGCAGCATCCATCACCGGATCTTTCAAAATAATCTTCAAATCAGTAAATTTCATTCCACCTAAAAGAAGACCAATCGGAGGCATAATGACATCAGCTACAACCGAGCTGATAATTTTTCCAAAAGCACCACCAATAATGATACCCACTGCCATGTCAACCACGTTACCGCGCATTGCAAAAGCTTTAAACTCATCAACCATTTTCATAAGAGTAAATTTTAAGTTTAAGGACTTTAACTATTTAACACAATTAATTGTTCAATAATTCAGAAAAAAAATTCAACTAAATTTTAAATATTTTTCAGGATTATAAATTACGCATAATTTCTGTGACAGCATTTCTATTTGGAATTTATTATCTCCAAGAATTTCGCCATCTGCTTCGCCAGCAATATTTTGAACGGCACTAATGGAAATACGGCTGGCGTTATAAGTTGAAACCCGCGGATCCTTTAAAAATTCGCCGGAATACAAACCAGCCAGATTGCGTAGAATCCCAAACAATCCAATCTTGCGAATAATAGTCACCTGAAAAAGCCCGTTATCCGGAATAGCTCCCGGAGCCTGCATCATTCCACCACCATTGTATTTCCCTATACCTAAACTGACTGAAAAAATTAATTCATTGATAACCTGTCCATCAATCACAACGCGTGTTTTACACGTTTGATAATTAAGAAAACTTGAACCCAGGGCTTGCAGATAAAGTGAAATTCCTTTCCTGCCTTTATTTTTTAGCTGATTGGTTTTATCTGCAACCATTGCATCAAAGCCAAAGCCAGCCATATTGGCAAAATAACAGGTTTTTAGCTGATCATTCTCCATAAAACTAATCATTCCAACATCTTGTCTCATAGAATGACCTTTTCTGATGATCTTAATCGCCCCCGGATAATCATTCGGGATGCCAAAAGTCTTTATCCAATCATTTCCCGTTCCAACCGGAATTATGCCAATTGCAACTTCTTCAGGCGAACAAACTTTTTGTAAAAAAATGCCATTTACTGCTTCGTTTAGCGTACCGTCGCCACCAACTACAATCAGACTTCTGTACCCGTCGGTTATTGCCTGAATTGTAAGTTCAATAGTATGTTTGGGGAATTCAGAAACAGCAAGTTGATAACTGAATTTTGATTTGTTAAGTTTTTTAATAATTCTTGCCTGATCTTGTTTTCCTCTGCCCGATCCGGCATGTGGATTAAAAATGACAAACCATTTTTTCTGCTGCAGAATATCCATAAAGAAAACGGCTATAAATCAGTTATCAAGATATGTAAAAAACGGTTCAAAAAAAAGCCAAAAACTATTCGCTGATCCATCAAAGAATCCAGTTTTGAATTGAACTGAATTTTAGCCAATCAACAGCTCTGCAAGTTCCTCTACCGAACCGACCAAATAATCCGGATTGCAATTTTTCAGCGTTTCCTTTGTTCCGAATCCATAAGATACAGCAATGCTTGAAATTTCGTTCTCTTTGGCACCAATCATGTCATAATGAGTATCGCCAATCATGACAACTGATGAAGATAACGGGATTCGGTTTCTTTCCATCAACTCAGAAATAAGCTGTCCTTTTCCTGAATGTTTGCCGGTTGCTTCAGCACCAATCAAATCATCAATATAACGATCAAATTCAAAGTGCTCAACAATCAATTTGGCAAACTTTTCCAGTTTTGAGGTTACCACATAAATGTGCTTTCCGGAGAAATGCAATTCTTCAAGTAATTCCAAAATTCCCGGGAAAGGCTCATTTTCACACCACCCCTTATCACCAAAATACACTCTAAAATGTTCCACGGCCAAACCGGTATTTCTTTCATTTAATCCGAAAAGATTTTTAAACCCATCCTGAAGTGGCGGACCAATAAAACGCTCCAGGATTTCTTTGCTATAACCATCTACATGCATTTGTCCAAGCGCATATTTAAGCGAATTGCCAATACCGAGCCGTGGGTTAGTCAGCGTTCCGTCGAGATCAAAAAAGATATGTGTAAAATTAGCCATAAAATAGAGTTGATTTTTTCTGTTGAATAATCAATTTATTCTTATTCAGAAGGTCTGTTCCGTTTTTTAAGATAATAATGCCATAAAAAATAAGTCGCAAGTGAACGCAATGGTTTCCATTTTTCAGCCAGTAAGATAATCTCTTCTGTTGTTTTACCAACAGTCAACTCTTTCATGGTATTTACCAAAGCGATATCTCCAACCGGGAAAATATCTTTTGACTGAAGGCAAAACATTAAATAAATATCAGTGGTCCAATTACCAATTCCTTTGATGTTCGTGAGTTGTTCCCGAATTTCAGCTTCAGTTAATTTCGGCAATTCCTCCAGAACAATATCGCCATGAAGAATCGCAGTTGATAACGCGCGAAGGTATTTTGCTTTTTGCCGGCTGATTTGACAACTCCTCATTTCCTCGTCGGTAAGTCTGAGGATATTTGAAGGTGTAAATTCATCCAAATAATCATTCAGCTTAATAAAATGTGCATTTGCCGAAGACAGGCTCACTTGCTGCTCCAATATTATTTTGGATAAAGAAACGAATCCTTGGGGCCGCTCCCAGTTTGGAGGAATGCCATATTTTTCGGTTATAAAGGCAAAAATTTTATCGGTTTTTATGAGTTGTGCGATGCTTTGTGGATTGACAATATTCATCAACTTTTTTTAGCTAGATGTGTCTGTTTTTAGTTTAAAAATTGCCTCGGAAGGCCTGCAAACCGCAATTATCCGGCAATCCAAATCCGCTTTTTGGTGCGGCTTGCCATCTTTGCTTTTTCTTCCAATAAGTCGTAATCGGCCTTTCTGCTTTTTATAAACTCATTAAAAGCTTCTTCCGATTGCCACTCATCAATTACCAGAAAAACGCCATCACCTTCTCCTCCATCGAGTACGTCAGTCCCCAAATATTCAGGAGATTTACTGAAGAATTTCACCCAAATCCCTTTCGGATCGTAAAACTGTTCGAATTTATCCCGTTCCTTAAATTTTACTTTCAATTCCCAAATTACCTGAAACATAGCGTTTAGTTTTAAAGAAATGCAAATGTGAGGAAAAAGAAACTCAGAACCAAGATCTGTTTTATTTCAAAAGGTAACTAAACTTTGATCTCACTCAAAAATTATCCTTTGACATACAGTTAAATAATTCTACTTTTAATGGGAACAATTATTTAAAACGCATGTTTATATTTTCGCGTTAAAACGCATGAATCTGATGATAATCAACCACAATGAATTTGTCTTCAATTAACCTGAAAAGAACCTGGAAATCGGATCAACGTTTTATTGATGCTGACAAAAAAAACTTCCGCTTAATATTTTTTGCATTTCTTGTCGGATTAATGGCAGGTATCGTAAGTTCAATTTTTCGACTCACTCTGGCTTTTCTGGACGATTTTCGGGAAGGATTATTCAACGCAGCGGCTCATTCTGGTTTTACCGGGTACTTATTCCCTGTAATATTTAGCATTACCGGGATTGGCATTTCACTGCTTTTGGTTAAAAAGTTCGCTCCGGAAGCATCCGGAAGTGGTATTCAGGAGATCGAAGGAGCATTGGATGAAATTAGGACAATTCGATGGAAACGGGTGTTACCGGTAAAATTTATTGCATCATTATTCTCGCTCGGAAGTGGATTATTGTTAGGACGCGAAGGTCCAACAATTCAAATTGGCGCCAGTATCGGTAAAATGGTGAAAGATATTTTCAGGCAAAGTGAAGATAAGACTAATCCTTTTGTTTCTGCAGGTGCTGCTGCCGGATTGGCAAGCGCTTTTAATGCACCATTAGCCGGAATCATTTTTGTAATTGAGGAAATGCATGGGCATTTTCGGTATACTTTTTTTTCGCTTGCAGCCATTATGGTTGCCTCCGGAACCGCCGATTTAGTGGTTCGGGTGCTTGTTGGTGCCGATCCTGTAATAAAAATGACAGTTTTCCCCAGCCCTGAGCTATCAGGCATATGGCTATTTATATTACTTGGCGCACTGTTTAGCTTTGTTGGGTTTGCATTTAATAGGCTCATTATCGTTTTTCTGGATTTCTTCAGTAATTTATCCAAAACAACACTGGTTTTTAGTATCCTTTTAACAGGTTTAGTAATCGCCATCGTTGGAATTTTTAATCCAAATATGATTTCAGGAGGGTACAATACTATCCGGATAGTACTTGACCAACAGAATTCAATAAAATTTCTGATCTTTTTATTTGCCGGAAGGCTTCTGTTAACTGTTTTGAGCTATGGCACCGGAGTATCTGGTGGTATTTTTGCTCCTTTGCTTGCTCTGGGTGTTGCTTTTGGAATGATGTTCGGAAGCATCATGCAATATTATTTTCCTGAGCTTGTTGCCTTTCCGGGTATTTTTGCGGTAGCCGGAATGGCTGCCATATTTGCCTCAACAGTTAGAGCCCCACTTACCGGATTAGTACTTGCAGTGGAAATGACCTCGAACTTTGAATTGATATTACCACTGATTATTACTACGGTAACTGCATCACTGGTAACTGCACAACTAGGCAATCAGCCAATCTATACGACATTATTAAAAAGAGCACAAACAGATAAAAACCCTGATTAATTGTTTTAACTGATTGTCCGTTTATTTTATTTACTATTTTGGTCTTTTGTGGCAGTCAATTATTGTCATTCATAGTCATTTCAAGGCAACTTAATGACCACCAAATGACATTGGGTAAATTAACAAATATCCATTTGGTCTATATTTACCCTATGATTTTCCCGAGACTCATATTCTTTTCAATTTGCCATCGAAAGAATAGGTTTTCCCTTTGTCTGTTTTTAGTTCTACAAATCTATCTCCGTATTTCAGTCTGCAGTTCTGCCCGGCTTTCGACAAAACCTCCATTTTCTGCAGCTTGCCATCGGCCCAGCTAAAAGTTAGTTCAAAACCACCACGGGCGCATACTCCGGATATTTTTCCTTTAGGCAAAGCATCAGGTAAAGCCGGTAGAATTGAAATTTCGTTTAAATGACTCTGAATAAGCATTTCTATCATTCCGGCGGGAGCCCCGAAATTTCCGTCGATCTGAAAAGGTGGATGTGCATCAAAAAGGTTTGTGTATGAACCGCCACCACCGGTATAAACAACATCATCTATCTGAACCGGGCGAAATAATAATTTAACCATATCGTAAGCGTGATTGCCATCGAGAAAACGGGCCCAGAAATTAATTTTCCAGGCCAGGCTCCAACCTGTGCCTTCGTCACCACGATAAATAAGCGATTGACGTGCTGCTTTCATCAAATCCGGAGTATCAGCCCAGTTGATTTCGTTCCCGGGATATACGGCCCACAGATGCGACACATGCCGGTGTTTGTCATTTGGATCATCCTTATCTTCCATCCACTCCTGAAGCTGGCCATACTTACCAATATGGTCAGGCGCAATTTTCTGCAGCATTTCGTTAAGACGCGTTGCAAATTCCTGATCAATCCCAAGAATTCTGGATGCATCAACAACTGAACGAAACAAAGCCCTGATGATTTGATGATCCATTGAGGGGCCGGCAACCAAACCACCATTTTCAGGAGAATTGGAAGGTGTACTTATCAGGTAGCCGGTTTTTGGATCTTTAATCAGGAATTGTGTAAAAAACTCTGCAGCTCCTTTCATTAGTGGGTAAGCTCTTTTTTCAAGAAAGTCTTTATCCTGTGTAAACAGGTAATGTTCCCACATGTGACGGCTCAGCCACGCACCGCCTGTTACCCAAATACCATGATTCGAATGATTTATTGGAGCTGTTCCCCTCCAAATGTCGGTGTTATGATGCAAAACCCAACCAGTAGCATCGTAATGCTCTTTGGCTACTATCCTGCCAGTTTCGGCGCAATCGGCAATCAAATTATACAGTGGTTCCTGACATTCTGAAAGGTTAGTTAATTCAGCCGGCCAGTAATTCATTTCTGTATTAATATTCACCGTCCACTTGCTATCCCAAGCCGGTGCCAGTTGGTCGTTCCAGATTCCCTGAAGATTAGCGGGCTGAGTTCCGGGACGACTGCTGGATATGAGTAAATACCTTCCATACTGAATATAAAGAGCCAAAAGTTGAGGATCATCCGGATTTTTACTGAATTCGATAATTCGTTTATTGGTAGGAAATTTAACGCGCACACTTTCGGTAAATTCGATATCGAACCGATTGAATAATTTCTGATAGTCCTCCAAATGCCGTTCAAGAATCTGATCGAACTTTTTAAGAGTAGCCCGACCCAATGTTTGCTTCACTTTTTGCTCCGGATCTCCGCTCACATCTTTGTAACTGATGTAATTAGTTGCCAAAGTCAGGTAAATCGTTGCTGTTTTTGCCCCTGAAACCGAAAGCTGATTTTTTTTAACCGTAATAGTTCCGTCGGAAATAACCTTTAGAGATGCGACTCCGCGTAAGGCACCATCTTTTACCTGAACTTTCAAAGTTAGATTGTTCTCATAGGTTTCCAGCATCCTGTTTTCGTGTAAGGAATTAAACCCAAGTGAAAAATTTAAAGCATCTTTCTGGTCCGCCGTTAGTCGGATCGCAATTACCTGATCGGGATATGATGACAAATATTCGCGTGTATAATTGACCCCATTTAACTGGTACGAAACTCTGCAAAGCGCCTTTTTAAGATCGAGTTCCCGACGATAATTAGTATATCCGGAATGATTAGGGAAAGTCAGATTCAAATCACCAAAGGCCTGATATGTTTTTTGTTTAAGAGGAACACTCATAAATTCGGCCATGGCCAGATCTTCTGCTTCCTTCTGTTTACCTTCAAAAAGTAATTGCCTTATTTTACCTAGGTACTCAAAAGCACCTTTATGGGAATAATCGTTAGGCTCACCAGTCCATAAGGTTTCTTCATTAAATTGAATCCTGTCATTTTCAACTCCGCCAAAAATCATTGCCCCCAGGCTGCCGTTGCCGATAGGGAGAGCCTCTGTCCATTTTAGAGCAGCCGTATTGTACCAAAGCTTTAATTTATTGGGTTCTTCTTTCGCTGAAACAAGGAATAAACTCAAAACGAATACTATCAGCAACAATAATTTAGAATAGGTCTTCATGGTTTAGAAGTTTATAGAGGTCCTAAAATAGTGAATTCAGTCCAATTATTTTACCGCTCTATACTGCCCAAATAAAAAATCAATTTTAAATTCACTTAAGCAAAATTCACCACCTTCCGCTAAACCCATCGTTAAGCGCATTCTGATAATTTTCGATATTAAAACTGTACAGAGTTGGTGCTTTATGCGCTACACCTGATTTTACTTCATCAAGTTTAGTCAGTATAGAATAAGTCATCATTTTTCGCTGAAAATTGCGTCGATCCAGTTCTTTGCCAAGAATAGTTTCATATAATTTCTGAAGTTGCGGCATGGTAAATTTTTCAGGAAGCAAATTATAACCAACCGGCTGAAATGTGAGTTGCAAACGCAATGTTTCCAGAGCTTTATCCAGAATTTGATTGTGGTCCATCATTAAACTACCAATTTCGTTCAGATTTACCCATTTGCATTCGTCTGAAAGCGCGTCGTGTTGTGGCAGAACCTGAGAAAACTCAACCAAAGCATAAAAACCAACCGAGATAAATCGTTGATCAAACCACCCCTTGGCCGGGTATATGATTCCGGATTGAATCATATCCGGAACAGCGGGATTATTTTGAGATCTTTTAGGATCAGAGAATATATAAAATTGCCTTAAAAAAATATGTTCCAGACCGGTTCGTTCTTTTAAAACCCTCGTTGCTGCCAGTTCAATCGACTCATTTTCACAAACAAATCCTCCCGGCAATGCCCATTCTTTGGTGTATTTCATTTTCAGCAACAACACTTTCATTTGGTTTTCGTGAAATCCAAACACCACGCAATCCAATGAAATGTGAGCCAAAAAGTCTCTTGATTCTTCCTTATTTTCCATTTTAAAAACCAACTTTAATCACTGAAGTTCCAAAGGTAAATAAACTAAAATCTAATGTCAGTTATTAGACTAAAATAAGAAAATTGTTTTGATCAGACTAGGTTTTTAGCGGATTTGAATGAAGATTTGTATTGCTCAGAAAGCAGAAAAGATAGTTTTATCCTGATAATTATATTACTTAAAAACGTTTGATCAGGTTAATATAAATACTATTGTATTGATTGCTGTTTTCAAAAGTTCCATCGTAGTTAACTGAAAATGACATTTTTCTACTCATTTGCCACGAAAGTTCTAATGAGGCCATGTGTTGCAGCGAACTTGAACTTAAACTTGAATTCAAATATTTATTATCAACAAGCCGGTAATAAATTCCTGTACTTAATTTTGAAGGTACAAGTTCTTTATAAAGCTGAACACCGTATATCATACCATTTACATAGCTCGACTGAAGCCAGTTGGCCGAAAAAGTAACCATTGAGTTTATAACTGGTACATTTGTGAACGACAAATATCCGTTGACATTGGCCATGGGGTGAATATCATTTTTCTGAAACCGGTATCCACCGGTAATGCTCGAACTGATTGAATTGGTTGGCCGGTAGTTGATCCGAAGCTGATATCCTTGCCGGGTAGCATCCTGCAACAATTGATCAAGGTAATTCTTAAAGGTTTCGTAGTAAATTACATTTTTTCGCGCATCGTAAGAAAGATAAGCCGATAATTGTCTGGAAAACCGGTAGCGTAAAGAAAGATAAAGGCTTGTCAGACTGATGGTATTGGTTGCAGTACTGTCTTTTAGGGCATATAAGTCGATTTCAGACGAGGCAAACAAATTGACATTTTTTATCAGTGAATTATCATGCTGAAAATACACAAAGCGTCTGTCAGTACTTCCCCGATTGGTTTGATTAAAAAAGGCAAATGAATTGACCAGATTTCCAGTCTCACTTTTTATTTCGTGTGACAAGTATGCTCCATATTCAAAAAGTTTGGAATTAAAACTGTAATCAGTATAATCCGGATTTGAGCCCACAACAGCTCCCACCGTAAAATTTCCGGTTTTTGTTTCGGCCTGCAAACCGTCGATGGCGCCAATGCTGGCAATCTTTGGATTAATTTTTCTTCCCAAAGAAATCCGGGTTTTATCAGTCACATCGTAATTCACTGCGAAATTGTAAACTTTAAGCGCATTGAAAACATTGTCCTGAACAGCCGACCATTCATGAAGTCGGTGAGTAAACATGACATAAGTATCAGTAGAGATTCTGCCTCCGGAGATATTTTCGGCGGATAGTGAAAAAGTATATCTCATCCGCTGATTAAAATCTGATGAATTCGAAAAACTTGAGTAAGAAGATACTGCTATTCGTCCTCTTATCTTTTCATTTCTTCCGGATGATGATAAAACTTTAGCAGGTAAAATTGAGCCACCAACTTGTATGGAATCTTTAGGAATACCCGAAAGTTCGGTAGGAATATTATCTTTAATAACAGCCTTGTTTTTACCTGAATTTTTGATTTTTAACACGACTACATCCGAAACCTTAATATCGGTCTTTGTTATGGGCTTACCTACACATGATGTAGAAGAAACTGATTCAGAAATAAACAACGGAACTAAAGTCAGATCTTTCCGAATAAAAACAGTATCACCTTTTTGAACCAGTCCGGGAGTTTCAAATTTTACATAGATATTCTGCAGGGTTATGTACGTCACTTTCCCTTCAGCAACAGGTTTGTCTCCCTGCCCATAAAGTTTCAACATTGGTAAAAGTATAAATGTTAAAAATATGTATCTTTTCATCCAGACGTCTGTTTATTTCCTCTGATTTATAAAATCATTTAATCACCTTTCCCGGTCGGATGGCACCTATAGCACCCGGCACTTCCCTGATCTTGATTATGGTCTCTGGCGTGACATGCCGCTGTGACACAAGTAAATACAGTGTAATTCGTTGGTGTTGTATGACATGTAATACAGCTAACATTATGATTGCCATTTGTTATAGGAAAATACGTAGTGTGATTGAACGTTGAAGGAATCCAGGCAGTAGTCTTATGGCATGTGGCACAGTCAGTAGGAAATTTTGCAGCTGTATGCGAAGGATTGGTTGTTTTGTCATAATCGGACTGGTGACAACTTTTACATTCGGTCGATGTACCTACATAACCTGTTGTGTGACAACTGGCGCAGGCAACTGTGGTATGTGCTCCGGTCAATGGGAAACTGGTTTTTGAATGATCAAATGTTGCACCAAGCCAGTTGTTCGAGTTATGACACAAGCGGCAATCGGTCGGGAATTTCGAGGCTACGTGGCCCGGCGCTCCGTTGTACTGCACCTGATGACAGGTAATACATTCAGGTTTTGCCGAAGTGGTATTGCCCACATGGCAAGTGGAACACTGAACAATAGCGGCGTGTGCACCGGTTAAATCGAAACCGGTAGTGCTGTGTTTAAATGAAGAAGGCTGCCAGGCCGTTGAGGTGTGGCAGATTTTACAGTCGACAGCGATTCCAGCTGCTATATGGTTCGGCGTTTTTGTTGCATTGTAATCGATCTGATGACAACTTTTACATTCGGTCGATGTACCGGCATATCCTGAGATATGGCAACTTGCACATTCAACAGAAGTATGAGATCCGGTCAGTGGGAAACTGGTTTTTGAATGATCAAATGTTGCACCAAGCCAGTTATTTGAGTTATGACACAAGCGGCAATCGGTCGGGAATTTCGAGGCCACATGACCAGCTGCTCCATTATACTGCACCTGATGACAGGTAATACATTCAGGATTTGCAGAAGTAGTATTGCCCACATGGCACTCAGAACACTGAACAATAGCGGAATGTGCCCCTGTTAAATCGAACCCTGTGGTGATGTGCTTAAAGGTTGCGGATTGGTAAGAGACAGTCGTATGACAAATTTTACAATCGACAGAAATTCCCGCAGCACTATGATTTGGTGTTTGGGTTGAATTATAGCTGGTTTGATGACAAGAGACACATTCAACAGATAATTTCTGATAAGTTCCTCCTTTATGACATTGTATACAATTGATACTATGACCTCCTGTAAGCGGAAACGCACTGTGGTCAAAGTTTGTTGCCGACCATGACGTTGACTTTAATCCGTGACAGTCGGTGCAATTGGTTGTAAATCCAGCTGTTTGGTGATTCGGAGAAGTAGTTGCCAGATAATCTGCTCTATGGCAATCCACACATTCAACGCCTAAAGGTTCAAATTTTAGATTGGTAGATGATTTATGGCAAGAGGCGCAATCAACAACAGCATGATTCCCTTCCAATGGGAAGCGGCTCAGCTGATGTATGGCTTTCGTATTTTCAACAATCCATGATTTGGTGGTATGACAACGTGCACAGTCTGGTCCGAGTGTATTCGAATGCATATCAGTGTGGCAGGCTATACATTCTCCTTTTGCATCCTGAAATTTTAATGTTTGGTGGCAACTTTTGCAATCAGAAAATTGATGCTGCCCGGTAAGCTTGAATTTTGTGGTATTGTGATCAAAAGACATCTTTGCTTTTATCACCTTCCAGCCATTTGCATCATGACATGAAGCACAGTCAATTTTGAAACCGTCGCCATGTGGCGATTGCGAAAAACCGTTTAAAACCAGAACAAGGAATACAATTAACGATGACAGCTTATGCATTTTGTATCGGTATTTTTGTATTGAATATATGGAATAGTTGCCGTATTATTTACAAGGTGGCATTTTTTGCAATCAACATTTAAATGTCCACCTTCAAGTTTAAATCGAGTCAGGCTGTGATTAAACTTTTCAGCTTTCCAGTTTTCAAAACCATGACAAGAACTACATAATACTTCCCCATTCTCACTAAACTGTTTCTGGTGGATATCGTTATGGCATTCCTCACATTTACCTGTAAAACTATTAAACCGTTGTACAATCTTATTATCAAGGCTTTTTGCGAAATGACAATCGCGACATGATTGTTCCAGATGTTTTCCTTTCAACTCAAATTTAGTAATTCCATGATCGAAATTGATCTTATTCCAATTTAAGCTCGTATGACATTTGTCACACCGTTCTTCCGGCATATACTTCTCATCTATAAGACCTTTGTGAATATTTGTGTGACAATTTACACAACGCATGCCCAGTGAACTAAATTGCCACTCATCTGATTTTTTATGGCACGTGAAACATGGCGTTGCCAAATGGGCTCCTTCCAATTTAAATTTTCCATTATTGTGCCGTTCAATCGTAAACGACGATTCCTGAAAACTCTTTTCACTGTGACAATCGCGGCAATCTGATTTATTATCTGACTTTACGAATTGTCCCTTGTGGAAATCGACATGGCAATCCATGCATTTGGCATGAGAAACAGGATTTGTAAGGCTTCCTTTGTGGCATAGCTTGCAGGATACAGCAGCGTGCTTGCCTTCCAGATTAAATTTTGTTTTGCTGTGGTCAAAATTACTCATTCCTTTTACAGCTTTAAAAGATTCTTCTGAATGGCATTCAATACAGTTTTGCCCAAATTTATTTTCATGCACATCTTTATGGCAATTCACACAACTTGAATACTTAAGTCCTTTAAATTTTTGATATGCGGTCCCGTTTCCCGCGCTAATTTCATGACATTTTTTGCATTCAACCGATTTATGCTGACCTTTTAATAAAAACTTTGACTTCGAATGATCAAATTTAGAAGCAGGTTTGAAGGCATCGAACGTATGGCATTCCGTACAATTAACAGATAAGGTTTTTTGATGGTAATCAGCATGGCAGGTCAAACACTGCGAATTCAGACCCAGAAAAGTCATCTTTTTCTTTTTAATGACCTCATCTTTAATATTTTCAGGCTTATGACAATCCGCACATTTTTTCTCCTTGTGTTTTCCTTCAAGCAAAAAACCAGTTACCTGATGCTCGAATTTATCTTTATCCAAATTTACTATATCATATTTCCGGCTGAGATGCTCGCTGTGGCAAATCCAGCAACTTTTTTTATAAATTTTTGATGATGAATGGAAGCCTTTTTTCTGATCGATCCTGGTTTTTAATTCAGTGTGGCATGCCAAACATTTTTGATCAGAGACATGTTCCCCCAACTCATGACATTTGGTACAATTCGATATCCCCTCAAGATGTGCATGAGGTTCAGACAATTCTCCGGGCGAAATCTGACCAAAAGCAGACAGGCTGATGACTAAAGAAATGAAAATAATGTATGTTTTGATTACAAATTTCACTCGAAAATATTTTTGTTGATAAATTGACTGACTAAGTATTGATCCGCAAATTGATTAATCATGCTTCAAAAGTGCTTCCCCAAATTTGGTATTGATTTTTATACCCGCTTTTTCCAGAAATTGTGTTGGAAGTTCACCCCCTGCAAAGATGTAAACCAAATCGTTTTCCAAATCCGACACTGTTTCCGATATTGAATTTCGTATGATAACCTTATCTTCTTCAATCGATAACAGGTTGGTGTTAAACCGAACATCTATTTTTTGAAGAGACATGGATTCTTTTATTTTTTGGTTATTTCCCACTTTTATACGCCCAAATGCATCCCCACGATACGAAATAGTAACCTTATTTTCTTCGGCTAAAAGCAGCGCAGTTTCAATGGCAGAATCACCACCTCCTACGACCACTATTTTCTTACCTGAAATCAGTTCAGGCTCAATTAACCGGTAAGCTACTTTTTCGCTCATTTCTCCCGGGATATTCAATTTCCTTGGCGTTCCCCGTCGTCCAATCGAAAGAAGAACTTTACGAGTGGTATAACGCTCCTTATTTGTCAATTCAAGTATAAATCGTTTGTCTTCAAAAACAATGCTTTCCACTTTAGACTGCTCCTTGATAACGATCTCGTTTTTACTTAGAACCTCGTTCCACAAACTTAGCAGTTCTGTTTTGGAGGTTTCATGAAGTTTTACTTTCCCATAAAGCGGAATATCCATGGGCGATGTCATCACAATCTTTTTTCGGGGAAAAGTAAAAACCGTTCCACCGAGCGAATCCTGCTCCAACGTAAGAGCTGAAAGATGATGTTTCCTGGCCGCCAAAGAGGCTGAAATCCCTGCCGGACCAGCGCCAATAATAATCAGATCGTAATCAGCAGCAATATTCTTATCAATTTTCTTCATCAGGTTTTCAACTGCCTGTTTCCCCTGCTCTACTGCATTCCTGATCAGTCCCATACCACCAATTTCACCGGCAATATATATTCCGGAAACATTGGTTTCAAAAAACTGATCGACATGAGGAATGTCTACTCCACGTTTTTCTGTTCCAATACATAGCGTAATTGCACGTGTTGGACATGCATGAAAACAGGCCCCGTGACCGACACAATGTGATGCATTTATTGTTGTCGCTTTCCCGTTAAGAATTCCGAGGATGTCATGTTCAGGACAAGCTGAAATGCAGGCACCGGTTTGAATACACGAATTTACATCCACCACCGGATGCAATGAAACCGGCTCGTGAAGTCCTTCTTCCTTTGCAATTTTAATTTTTTCTTCAACAATTTTAGAGTTTCTCTTTTCCCTTCTTATATAGAAATAGACAATCGAAACAAATAAAATTGCAATAAAAGAATAGATGACTATACTTTCTCCTAATACTTCCATATTCTAAATCAAAAAATCCAGTGAGCACCAAAAGTAATTGTTACACCAACATGTATTAACATGATAATCAACATCAATATAGCAAATGGCAAATGAGCAACATGCCAGTATTTAAACAGATTTTGCATCGAAATAAGACGGTCGATTTTCCGGTTAAGCGTAATTTCTTCCCGAATCAAACCGGAAACTTCACGGAAACTTTTCCCTGAAACGTTATTCTGCCTGAGAATTGATTTCACTTCCTTCATGGTTCGGCGTTCAAATTTATACTTGACAATACTTCTGCCGACCATGTTTTTACCCGATCTGTCAGGGCGCTTTTTCACGGCATTCATGATTTCAGCAAAAGCCTCTTCCTCCATACCGTATACGATTGTAAGTCGTTTATTCAAATCACCCTTAATCTCATTAATTTCATTGAGGTTCATTTCCCGACCTTCAATTGTCCGTGGAATTTGCAGGTAAATATATCTTCCTATTACGCCACTCAAAACAACAGCAACCATACTCCAGAAACTGATTGCCACCAATCCGCCGAATTTAAAAGAGGTGTGGAAAAGTACCAGTACAGGCCCCAATGAACAAAGGAAAATATGAAATTCGAGCCAGTGTTTCAATATACCCAGTCTTGAAAACAGCCGAACGCGCTTACGAAGCATATAAACGGTAACACCCAAAGTAATCATAAGTGAACCGACAATCCCAAGACCATGTCCAAGCAGACCACTTGGTTTAAGTAGCTGATGATCAGGATTAAAAAAACGATCTTCAACACCTAGCTTATAATATGCATAGCCCTTATACGCAAAATAAAAGGTTGTGAAAAGTCCGATAAAAACGAGCACGCTGATATAAATTGCATGACCTTTCCCTCTCATAGATAATCATTTTTAATTACGAACAATTCCTAATCACATTAAGTATCCGAATGTATAAAAATTAAACTGGTAATTTGCTTGAAACGGTCGATTTCAAAAACTATTATGTGTGAAGTGCATTTGGTCCATTTTAAAATAGAAAAGAATAAGGATTTAAAAAATAAAAAACCGCCTTCTCGTGAGAAAGCGGTTTCGATTTATATAGAGTAAGCAACCGATCCGCCGAAGCGGTACTGAGGCTTACGAAAACCGCACCAACAGTAGTTGGCGCCGTTATATTTTATTCACTTCTGGAACTGTCATCCTGAACGTTCGACTGAGCTCAAGTCGAAGGCTTGTTTCAGGATTTCAACCTATATCAGATCCCGAAACAAGTTCGGGATGACTCCACAGTATCGATATTTATTTTATTTCCGATCCGTTTTTAACCGGAGAAACCGGAGCAACAAATTTCAGCGAACCATCGGCATCCTGTGCCATCAGTATCATTCCCTGTGACTGGATTCCTTTCAATTCTTTGGGTTCCAGATTTACCAGAATACTTACCTTTTGACCAACAATTTCTTCCGGACTGTAATATTCCGCAATACCCGAAACTACTGTTCGTTTATCTATTCCGGTGTCGATTGTCAGTTTCAGCAACTTTTTGGTTTTCGGTACACGTTCGGCTTCCAGAATAGTTCCTGTACGAATATCCATTTTGTTGAAATCGTCGAAGGTACAATTCTCCTTTGCCGGAGCCACATTTGCATTGGCCACTTCGTTGGCTTTTTTTGTAGCCAGAAGTTTGTTTACCTGTTTTTCGATAACCTCGTCTTCAATTTTTTCGAACAACAATTCCGGAGTATTTAACTGATCGCCAACCTGCAACAGATCGGTTCGACCCAAATTGCTCCAGTTCAGTTCTTTCATGTTCAGAAACACTCGCAGTTTGTCCATGCTAAACGGCAAAAACGGAGCAAATATAATGGTCAGGTTGGCAGTAATCTGCAAACAAACGTTCATGATGGTTTCCACACGAAGCGGATCAGTTTTGACCACTTTCCAGGGCTCTGCATCTGCAAGGTATTTGTTTCCCAAACGAGCCAGATCCATGGCATATTTAAGAGCTTCACGGAAACGGTATTGCGAAATGCTTTTCTCTACTTCTGCTTTAATAACTGAAATTTCGGCCAAAGCAGCATCATCCGTTTCTGTAAGAATGCCGCAAGCCGGAACTTTACCATCGTAATATTTCTGAGTCAGAACCAGTGCGCGATTCACAAAATTGCCCAAAACGGCTACCAGTTCATTATTATTGCGGGTCTGGAAATCCTTCCAGGTAAAATCGTTGTCTTTGGTTTCAGGCGCATTGGCAGTCAACACATATTTCAATACATCTTCCTTGCCCGGAAATTCTTCCAAATATTCATGCAGCCAAACAGCCCAGTTGCGCGATGTTGAAATTTTGTCGCCTTCGAGGTTCAGGAATTCATTGGCCGGAACGTTTTCAGGCAAAATGTAGGAACCTTCAGCTTTCAATATGATGGGGAAAATGATGCAATGAAAGACAATATTGTCTTTACCAATAAAATGCACCAGTCTGGTTTCCGGATCCTTCCACCATTTTTCCCAATCAGGAGTTAATTCTTTGGTTGCCGAAATGTAGCCAATCGGTGCATCAAACCAAACATACAATACTTTTCCGTCAGCACCATCAACCGGAACAGGAACGCCCCAGTCAAGATCACGGGTAACGGCCCGTGACTGCAAACCACCATCAATCCAGGATTTACACTGACCGTAAACATTCGATTTCCATTCTTTGTGACCTTCCAGAATCCATTCCTTCAGCCAAGGCTCGTAATCTCCAAGTGGTAAATACCAGTGTTTTGTTTCTTTCAGTTCAGGAACATTTCCACTAATCATCGATTTCGGATTGATCAGTTCGTTTGGACTCAGCGATGTTCCGCAGCTTTCGCATTGGTCACCGTAAGCCTTTTCGAATCCACATTTCGGGCATGTACCTGTAATGTAACGATCGGCCAGAAATTGTTTGTTTTCGGCGTCGTAATACTGTTCAGATGTTTTTTCAATGAATTTTCCATCCTGATAAAGCTTCAGGAAAATCTCGGAAGCAGTCTCATAATGAATCGGATCGCTGGTCCGGGCATATATATCAAAAGAAATTCCGAAACGTTCGAAAGAATCTTTGATCATACCGTGGTATTTATCCACGATATCTTGCGGCGTAACGCCTTCATTTTTAGCCTTAAGTGTAATTGGAACACCATGTTCATCAGAGCCACCAATAAAAGCCACTTCTTCACCGTTCATACGAAGATAGCGGGCATAAATATCAGCCGGAACATATACACCTGCAAGGTGCCCGATATGAACCGGTCCATTGGCATAAGGCAAAGCAGAAGTAATAAGGGTACGTTTAAAGTCAGTCATTGCAATTTTTTTATTGAAGGCACAAAGATAGTTGATTTTTCATGCCGAAAGAAAAAGTAGACAGTCACAGTCGATAGTATTCAGTATAAAAAAACAATCAGGATACAATTTATTTCTCAGCACTTGATTTGTATTCAAAGAACTCTTCGGTTGATTGTATCCGTATTTGTCCGCTACCACCGGATAATCCCCAGCCAAAATAAGACGGCCCTGACTGACCCGATGAACCACTGCGTCCACTCGGTTCTCCACTACCGCCGGATCCACCGGATCCGCCATATCCACCGGAACCATTCATTCCTCCCGATCCTCCTTCGCTACGGGTAGTTATTAAATGACGATAGGGCATTGCATCCCGTGTAAAATACAAGTTAATATTTCCACCATATCCACCTGCTCCTCCCTGTCCACCAGGACCACCCCATCCGCCGTCACCGCCATCCTCACCCGGACCTTGGCGAACCACTTCAACCACAACATCAATAACCTCATCAACGTATTCTGTTTCAGTTGTTTCCACATTAACTTCAACATCATATTCTTTTCCTTCGGCATCTATCCGTTTGTGTATTTCCTTCCGGATGACCTGTTTAGTCACAGGCTTTTTTACGGTTTGCTTTTCGATGTGTCTTTCAATCCATTTCTCTCCTTCCCTTCCATTGCCTCCCGAACCACCATTGCCGCCATTACCGCCATTGCCACCCGAACCACCAAAGGAACTAACGTCCAGACTTCCTCCTTTTGGATTAATCAGGTAGCGATATTCCTTGTTCGTTACAAGATTTTGAGCATAAACATAAAGCAAATCAGCATTCAACACCGAATCGCGGTAAAGGTCAACCCAAACTCCAACGTCTGGGCCATCATAACCAAATTCGCCGTTTTGTCCATATTGACCATCGGTGCCATTGCCTCCAGTGTAGCCAGTACTTCCGGATGAACCAGAGAATCCGGGAATACCAGAACTCCCGCTAAAATGAAGATCATAAGCATGCTTATAATCAAGTTGAACTGAAAATGTATCTGCAACCGATGTATTCCTTAATGAGTTGATAATTAAATTAGCATGGTGATTTTCTATTTTCATAAAATCAGGATCAATTGTAAATCTCCCATTCTTCCAATATCCACCTTTCCCTGAAAATATAAAATTTCCGGATTCTTTGTTGTTTCTCCAATCATCGCAAACGCGAACAATTCGATTGTTAAACTCAGAAATTACTTCACCATTAATCTGACTTCCCGGAGATTTATCGTAATTGCCAGTTGGCCGGTATGTGATTTTTATTTCGTAATTAAGTGGCAGCAATAATTCTTTAACCAGATCAGGTTGCTTTCGTGGATATGCTTTAATGTCAATGTATTTTCCTTTCGACGGGATGAGTTCTTCATTAACTGTAATGCGGCCTGAGAAATCTGTTCCGCCAACAACATCAATTTTATATTTCCACCACCAGACTGAACCTCCCAATATGCCAGTCGTTTTTTTGACTTTCCCATTCTTGTAGTAGGAAATAATTCCAATTCGAAACGATTCGCCCGGAAGAACCAATTGCTGCCTGTCAAAAGCAATCTGAATTGAATCTGCCTTTGGTGGTATGGAAAAACCATAAGCTTCGTTGATCTCGATGATTGATAAGCAGTTTGATAGTATTACGGTGTAAAGTAGTTTTCTGAACATACAAATCAATATTATAAACAAGATTTACTGCTTAGCAAAAACCGTTCCCATGAAGCCAGTTTTATGTATTCAAATATCACTAGTGTCCGGTTAAGGACTTTAATAAACCTCTGAATAGCCCACCACTAAGGGTTTTTAGGCACGTTCATTGATTTTTTGATTTGAAATTTCTTTGATTTGGGGACAAAAGCCTCAAATCATGAATACTGGGAAAACT
>JBGSUC010000034.1:0-26844 GCA_041736275.1 Prolixibacteraceae bacterium | reverse complement strand
CTCGCCTTTACCAAAAAACGCATTTTTTACCTTTTCGGCAGTTACATAACCATCGCGTTGTTGCATTTCATGATAAAGGGTATGAATTCTGGCCCGAATCTCATTCAATGTAGAATTAATACCATTAGCTTCTGCTGATTTCCCGATTGGTCGTCCTGATTTCCATTTCTTTTCCTCAATATCCAACTTGGTATAAAACTGGGTAAGTTTACCATCAATGGTAATTCGTGAATGAATAGGTACTAAACCATTTTTTTTAGCCTTATCCAATTTGAGGAAATACAACACATTTAAAGTACTTTTTTCTTGTTTCATAATCTCACTTTTTTACGTTTCAAAACTAATTTTAGTAATTGATAGTGAGATAATTGCAGGCACGACAATATGCGACATAAAGTAGTCAACTTTGGACAATTCGTACCCCTTTTAAAATTCTCAAAAAGGGGGTACGATCTGGACACTGAACGATGTCATTTTGGGTCCATATTTTGACTTTTTATAGCAGACAGAAATTAAATAAAAAAGTCCCACAATATTGATATTGTGAGACTTTGACTGTTTTTTGTCGCCTTCCGGCTTCTCTTTAAGTGACCCAGCTGGGGCTCGAACCCAGGACCCCATCCTTAAAAGGGATGTGCTCTACCAACTGAGCTACTGAGTCATCCTTATGTGCCATACCTTTCTGATAAGGCGCTGCAAAGGTAAACGCTATTTTCTTTTTTGCAAACCGTTTCTACAAATTCCCGACAATTTGTTTTAGATTTTATAAACAATCAATTGTTAGTTTTACTACTAGTATGCCAGAGAAAATAACTTAATTTTGTTTTACAAAACGAACGATGAGAAAATCATCCTCAGAAACGTGTGAAATGAATAAAATCGGGATCGTGAAAAGTAAAGTAGTAATTATTACAGGTGCATCATCCGGAATTGGCAGGGCTTTAGCCAAGGAATTTGCGTCAAAGGGGGCATTTTTGTCCCTCGCCGCCCGTCGTACCGAATTATTGACTGAACTTCAGTCAGAACTTCCCGGTACCGAAATTCTCATAAACAAAACAGATGTAAGTATACTGGAAGACTGCAAGTTATTAATTGAAAATACAATTAATAGGTTCGGCAGAATTGATATTCTGATCAACAATGCCGGAATTTCCATGCGGGCATTGTTCGAAGATGTTGATCTGAAAGTCATTAAACAAATTATGGATGTGAATTTTTACGGCACAGTCTATTGCAGTAAATTTGCATTGCCTTACCTTCTTGAATCAAAAGGCAGTTTGGTTGGGGTGATTTCTATTGCAGGCTATGTGGGTCTTCCCGGAAGAACCGGATATTCGGCCTCAAAATTCGCCATTCGCGGATTTCTGAATACCCTGCGCATCGAAAACTATAAAAAAGGATTGCATGTTTTAGTAGCGGCACCCGGATTTACAACTTCAGAAGTAAGAAAAGTGGCTCTTTCAACCGATGGCTCTCAACAAGGAGAAACTCCTCGTGACGAAAGCAAAATGATGTCGGCAGAAGAATGTGCCCACCATATTGTCCGCGCAGTTCAAAAGCGTAAGCGCGATCTTATTCTCACCTTTGCAGAAGGAAAACTAACTGTATTAATGGGTAAGTTCTTCCCCTCGCTTCTCGATAAAATAACCTATAAACACATGGCGAAAGAACCGAATTCTCCATTTAAATAGCAAACGTCTTATTCTATAAAATGATTATAACTGAAACCAAAATAAGGGTTTATTACGAAGATACTGACCAGATGGGAGTAGTTTACTACGGGAATTACGCCCGATATTATGAAATAGGAAGAACAGAAATGATTCGCGATTTGGGCTTTACATATAAGCAAATGGAAGAAATGAACATTATGCTTCCCGCACGGAGCCTGCAGGTAAATTATATAAAGTCGGCATACTACGACGATTTACTTACAATAAGAACCATTATCGAAACCATTCCAAAGGTGAAATTCCCGATTAAAACCGAAATTTACAACGAAAAAGGGGAGTTGATTAATTCAGGCGAAGTTGTACTGGTATTTTTCAGTTCGGTAACCAACAAACCAGTGAGTGCACCGAAATTTTTTGTCGATAAATTAAACCTGATAATGAATGGCTGATTGAGTTTCAGGAAATATTCAGGCCTTTTTGAACAGCTACAAGCACCGATACGAGCACAAACAGAATAATAATAACTCCCGCCGTTTTATTTATCCACCACAAAATCCGGAGATTAATTTTATGCCTGAAAAGACTCACAATACCTGATAGCGAAAACCACCAAATAAATGTTCCTGCAAAGATTCCAAATATGACTATAAATGAGTGATATGGTTGTTCAAGGTTTATAGCCACTCCGGAACTGGTAAAAACAGCTAAAAAAACAAACACCGTTAATGGATTCGAAACCGTAACCAGAAAACTGGAAAGAATATCCTGAAAATGAGTATTTCCACGAAGCTTATTCTTTCGCAAATCGGTTACCGGATTTTTCAAAAAGATATGAATCCCCAGAAACAATACAATAACTGCTCCTACAATTTGAAAAATGATTTCATTTTTGCGAATAAAATCGATTACAAAGGTGAGACTAAAACCTGCAACAATTGCATAAAGTGTGTCGGATAATGCTGCACCCATTCCGGATAAAAGTCCGGCAATGCGGCTTTTGTTAACAGTTCGCTGAATAACCAGCACCCCTATTGGACCTAACGGGATAGAAACCAGCAAACCAATTAAAATTCCCTTCGCAAATAATATTAAAAACATATCGCAAAAATAAACGTTTTTATCAGTTATAGGCAGTAACTTTCTTTTAGCGTATTAAATTTTAACATTCTAAAAATCTATTCAGCATAAATTTGTATTTTTAGATTTCGGCAATAAACCTGAAAAGACCAATGAAATGGAAGAACTGGCTGTAGGAACACGAGTGGACCATCCGCGTTATGGAGAAGGAATTGTAAGCAAAAACAAAATTACTTCGTATGAAATATTTTTCGAAAGGGGCGGAAAGGTAGAAATTACAAAACGGAATGACGATTTGGAAGTTATTGAAAGTCCGGAAGAAAAACCAAGGAATTCGCTTACTTTAGCTGAAGTTGAAAAAGTACTTCGATACGTACTTGAAGAACAAAGTGCACTTCAGGAAATTGTACCTCTTGGCGAAAAATGGATTGGGGGGAATATGCTTTTACAACCAGCAAACCTGTCGCTTAAACCCAAAGAGATACCGATTGAAGGCTTTTTTCACAAAATTGTGATGATAAGAGACCGGCTTCGTGTTTTGGAGCAAAACATAAACGGTCACCAGGTATTAACCGATGAAGATAAGGTAAACCTCCAGCAATACATCACCCGAATTTATGGTTCACTTACTACGTTCAATGTTTTATTTGCCGACAAAGATCAATTTTTTGTTGGTGCAAAATCTTAACTATCATGAAGAAAACAATTGCATTATTCACATTGGTTATTATTAGTTTTTCAGGTATGACACAGGATTTCAAACTTAAAGTATGGCCTAAAGGTGCTCCCGACAGCAATGGAATGACTCAACCTGAAGAATTTTTTGAAGGTAAAAGAGTCCGAAATGTATCGGAGGCAGAGATATATGTTTATTTACCTAAAATGGAAGTAAATACCGGTGCAGCACTTGTTATTTGCCCTGGCGGCGGATACATGATTGAAGCGATGGATCACGAAGGTTATGATTTGGCTGAATGGTGCGCAAAGCAAGGCGTTGCCGGCATTGTACTGAAATACCGTCTTCCGTACGGACACGATCAGATTCCACTTGAAGACGTCCAAAGAACCATCAGGCTGGTCCGCCAGAATGCTGCTGAGTGGGGAATTAACCCGACAAAAATTGGTATTGCAGGTTCCTCAGCCGGAGGACATCTGGCATCTACCGCCGGAACCCGATTCGATATGGGAAAAGCAAATGCTGCAGACCCGGTTGAAAAATTTAGTTGTCGTCCGGATTTTATGCTTCTGCTTTATCCAGTGATTACCTTCAAAGAAGAATTTGGACACATGGGCTCACGCATTAACCTGATTGGTAACGGAAACAAATGGGAACTGGTTGAGAAATACTCAAATGAACTACACGTTTCGCCCCAGACTCCACCTACTTTTCTGGTTCTTGCAGACGATGATTCGGCAGTTCCTCCAAGAAATTCGATTGAATTTTACATGGCACTTAAGAAATATAAAATTCCTGCAGAAATGCATATTTTCAGAGACGGCGGACATGGTTTTGGCATGAATAAAAAGAACCTTTCAGTTGACCAGTGGCCAAATCTGTTTGCGCAATGGATGAAAGCACAGGGAATCACCAAATAAAATTTACAACTGGACGATTTACTATTTACAATCACATTGATCAATCGATAAATGGTAAATAGTAAATTGTAAATAATTAAATCGTCAATTAATTCATGTATTCAAATACACACCCCGTTAATGTTCTGAAATATTGTCCTCGTTGTGGATCGGCACATTTTCCGGCAATGAATAGTCGTTCTTTTAAATGCAACGATTGCTCATTTAATTTATATGTAAATTCATCAGGAGCGGTTGCCGTTTTACTTTTTAACGAAAAGGGAGAACTGCTCTTTACCCGCCGGGCCATTGAACCACATTTGGGCAAACTCGATTTGCCAGGAGGTTTTATCGACCCGATGGAAACTGCTGAACAGGCTGCCATACGCGAAATTCAGGAAGAATTGGGAATTAAGATTCGCTCGTTAAAATACTTGTTTTCGTTCCCAAACGAATACATTTTTTCCGGATATTCCGTATTTACTATCGATCTGGTATTTATTGCCAAGTCCGATGGGTTGCTTAAAATGAAAGCGATGGATGACATCTCGTCCTTCGAATTCATAAATCCTAAGGATATTGAAATTGAAAGACTACCATTCGCTTCTTTGAGAAACATCATCCAAAAACTTATCAGACATGAAGGAACCTATTAAAACCCGAATCAGCGATCTAAGGATTGAGATGCAAAAAAACAGCCTCGATGCCTATCTCATTTACGGAACGGATCCGCATTTGAGTGAATATTTGCCTGATCACTGGCAAACCCGTCCTTTCATTTCAGGCTTTACCGGTTCTGCCGGGATGGTAATTATCTGTCAGGGAAAAGCTGCATTGTGGACCGATTCTCGTTATTTTCTTCAGGCTGAAGAACAACTTTCCGGAACCGGAATAGAACTCATGAAAATGCGGACACCGGGCTTTCCTGAACCGGCGGAGTGGCTGAAAGCAAATCTGGAAAAAGGAGCAACTGTTGGTACCGACGAATGGTGCATTTCTGTTAACCAATTTGTGTCGATGCAAAACAGCCTGAGTGAATCAGGAATCTTACTGAAAGAATCCGGTGATTTGCTCGACAAAATATGGACCGACCGCCCTGCCCTACCTCAATCTCCTGTTTATGAACACGAGATCAGATATGCCTGTACTGATCGTCAGGCTAAAAATGAGAATATTTGCAATGAACTTGAAAAATCAGGTGCAAACATGCAAATCATCACCGCTTTGGATGACCTGGCCTGGACTTTCAATCTTCGCGGAAGCGATGTAGAATGCAATCCTGTATTTTTGGCTTATGGATGCATTTCATTTGAAGAAACCATATTATTTATTGAAGATGGAAAACTTTCTCCGGAGTTGAAAAACACATTGATCGCTGAAGGAATTCAGATTTATAACTACACCGGGATAACCAACTATTTGCTGGATTTAGCACATCACGTTCGAATTCTTTTTGATCCGGATCGCACCAATCAAGCCATCATTAAATACATTCCGAAAGAAAGCACTCTGATTGAGGGATTATCTATTCCATGCCGTTTAAAAGCAATCAAGTCGGAAGCTGAAATTGCAAACATTCGTCAGTCGATGCGAAAAGATGGTGTTGCTATGGTCGAATTTTTAAACTGGATCGAAAATAATTTAGGAAAAGTTCCGGTTACTGAATATACTGTTGCTGAAAAACTCATAGAATTCAGGGCAAAACAACCTGAATTTAAAGGAATCAGCTTCTTCCCTATTGTTGGGTATAAAGAACATGGAGCGATCGTTCATTTCCATGTTTCAGAAGAAAATGCTCTTCAGGTTGAAAAAGACGGATTTTTGCTTTTCGATTCCGGAGGCCAATACCTGGATGGAACAACTGATATTACCAGAACCATAGCTTTATCGGAACTGACTGACAGACAAAAAAAAGATTTTACGCTGGTGCTGAAAGGAATGATTTCGTTAACTCTGGCTAAGTTTCCTGTCAATACGCGCGGATACCATCTTGATATTCTGGCACGAAAAGACCTGTGGCAACACAGAATAAATTATGGACATGGAACAGGGCATGGAGTTGGCTATTTCCTGAATGTACACGAAGGACCAATGAGCATTCGGCAGGAATTTAACGATCGGGTAATTGAGACCGGAATGGTGCTTTCGAATGAACCTGCCATGTACCGACTCGGTGAATATGGTTTACGAACCGAAAATATGATTGTTTGTGTAAACGACAAGTCCAGCGAATTTGGCGATTTCCTGGGTTTCGAGACTCTTACTCTATGTCCGATCGATACAAGGGCCATTGACAAAAGCCTGATGAACCAGGAAGAAATTAACTGGCTGAATAGCTATCACGAAACGGTTTATCAGGAATTGTCGCCAATGCTTAATGAAGAATTAAAAGTGTTTTTAGAAAAACAGACACGGGCTATTTAATTCTTAAATAATCCGTCGAAAAGACGGAAACAATAAAGTCCCTGCTTTGATTTTATCTCAAAACAGGGACTTTATGAATACACTATCAGCAGCCTTTTAAAAAGTACAAAACTGAACGACTTGGTCTAAAGTGGAATTGAAAAGCAAAAATCACTCCCCTTTCCCAAAGTGCTTTCAACCCAGATTTTACCTTGATGTGATTCAATGAATTCTTTACAAATAATAAGGCCAAGTCCAGATCCAACCTCATCATCGGTACCCCTTGAAGACGAATTTTTTTCTATTTTAAAAAGTTTGCTTAACTGAATTTCGTCCATCCCAACACCTGTATCTGAAACAGTAAAATTTAAATTATTCGTTTCGGTATTAGCCTGAACAATAACACTTCCTCCCTTTTCTGTAAACTTGATTGCATTAGTAACCAGGTTCTGCAAAACAGAGCCAATCATGTTGGGATCAATTGTTGCTGTTATATCGGCATTTACATTCCATTGAAGGTCGATTTCTTTATTCCGCGCAATTGGAGCGACGATCATCATTGTATTGGAAACAAGTTCGTCAATTTTAACTGCCTGTGGTGTATATTTCATTTTCCCATTCTGCATACGGGACCAAACCAATAAATTTTGCAAAAGGTTGAGAATACGTTTGATCGATTGATGAACGATTAACGAGTATTCCACACTATCTTCGTGGTCTCCATTTTTTGTCGATACAGTTAACATTTGGCTGAAACCGAGAAGCGCGTTAAAAGGATTCATTAAGTCGTGACTAATAATCGAAAAGAACTTATCTTTTTCAACTGAATCTTTCATTACCTTCTTATTCAGGTCAACAATATGGTTTTGAAACGTATCGTTTTTAAAAGCCAGCATCAAAATATACACTGCAAGAATGCAAGCCAGAAGCATTAAAACGATCAATATATTTTGCAGAAAGTCGGTAGAATTACGGACTGAATTTAAGAATGAATTATTTTGAGTTATCTCCTGATTTTTTATGCTACTTTTTATTTCATTAATCAGTTTTCGTATTTCAAAAATAAGGTTGTTATTTATTTTAATTAAATTCAATTCACTCTCTTTCAATTCATTATTCTTCTGCACAAGCTCTCTGATATTCCCTGTATTAGTTCCGGATTTCCTGGACGAATCATGAATCAGTTGTTCTGTTGGAGATTGAACAACAACTTTAGTGCTTACGCTTTCCTGAATTTTTTCGCCAACGATCGCTGTCTTTATCTTTCCCAGTAAACCCTTCTTGTATTTCTCACTTGTTTTTGTAACACTTAAGGTATCAACTCTTGCTCCAGACCGACTCCCTATATACTTGTCAATTTCAGTTTCAGTTTCTTCTAAACTTGCGACCGAAGACATCAACGAATCTGTGATCAACCTTAATTTCATGTATATATCGGCCTCCCTGGTCTTTTCCTGAAAAATGCCGGTGATAAGACTTTCCTCATTAGTTGAATTGGTTGCAGTTGTTGTATGCTGCAAAAGCTGAATATTGTTAGCAAGAGTTTTGACTTGCGTTTTGTAATCTTCAAAAACCGATTTTTCAAATGTGGTACAATATTCCTTAAACCGGACTTCTACCAGCAAAAGCGATTCGGTAACACTTTCCGTTGTTAGTATTTGTTCGCGATTTTGCTGCGACATCTCCAGTGCCGATTGTATTCGGCCTTTCTCATTAATAAGGCTAAAAATGATGACAACAATCAGCACCAGAATTAAAGACATTAAAATAGTTGTGCCAATTAAGCGTGTTGGTAATTTAAATTTAACCATTTATCAGAACCTCCATATTGATTGAGAATTTGTAATAACAGCAAACTTCGTTTGTGACTTTTCCGTACAAAAATCGAAAATATCTAACAATAATATCCAACTGTAAACTATACATCTTCAATACAAGCAATCTATCAGCTTAAATATCAATCATTAAATAAATTGACAACAAATTATTTATCTATAAGCAGCAAAAAATCGATGAGATTTTCTTCATTAACCAAATTGAGTTTTTTCCGCAACCGGTACCTGGCCACATCAACACTCTGCGGATTCTGAAAGGTAAGAATGGCAATATCTTTCGAGGATAAGCCTGATCTTAACAGGGCGCACAGTTTTCGCTCATTGGGAGTTAAATTTGGAAATTTATCAAGCAATACGGTATAGAATGAATCAAAAGCATTTTCGAACCGCGTTTCAAAATCGTTCCAGATTTGTTCAGTCATGTTCATTTTAAACTTATTGCTCATCTGGCGAATGATTTCCTGCCCCTCTTTGTTTGTGTACGGATTGATTTTTACCAGATCATTGATCAAACTGCTGTTCATTTCGTTCAGGTGCATCACTTTCAACGCGCTTGAGATCAATTCAATCTTCTTGGTATTCACAATTTCGTCATTGGCCTTTTTGAGCTCCGAAACATCAGTAAATACTGTAATTATTCCCAAAGGAATCTCCTGATTGTCGAAAACAATATTTTTCGACACAATAAACATCTTATCTCCGGGAAAAACATTCTTTTCGTAAGATAACGATGCCTTGCTTTGAACTAACTCAACATCTTTCTGAACATGAAAACCCACTTCTTCACTCCGGAAATACCGATAAACCGATTTACCAATCAAATCAGTTTTATTTCTTTCCAGAAGTTGTTCGAAAAAATTATTACTCATAAGAAGAATCCCTTCGAGCGAACAATAAATAACCGGATGAGGAATACTTTCGATCAATGAGGTAATAAATATATTTTTATCCTCAAGATGGTGGTATTGTTTCTTCAAAGTTTTCAGTGTCTCCGATAACAATAAAATATTCCTTAAACGCGCACTTAATTCAAGTTTATCAAAGGGTTTTTTCAGAAAATCGATCGCTCCAACGGACATTGCTAACGACAAGTCTTCCGACGATGTCATCACTCCGGTGATCATTAAAACCGGAATATCCTTCGTCGCATCGTCTTTCTTAAGTATCTCCAAAGCTTTAATACCATCCATTACAGGCATATTCCAATCCAGAAGAATCAGATCAGGAAAATGCTCACGAACCTTATCGAGGCATTCCTGCCCGTTTGCTGCTGTAATGATTTGAAAATTAAAATCTTTCAGCATTTTATCGTATAGCTTTAGATTCAACGGCTCATCATCAACAAGTAGTAGTTTTGAATTACTCATCGTACAGTTATTTACTTATCTCAGGATACTGATTTACAATCAATCAAAAGTAAGGTTTTTCACTCTTTTTGCTCATGTAAAATAGAAAGAAAGTACCTGTATTCGAATGACAGGTAATAATAAAATTATAAAAGGCTGAACCTTTTCATTGCAAATGCTCATTCAGAGTTTCGTTAAGCCACAACTAACCAAATAAAACACTGTACTTCAATACCATACACCACATGTTCAGATATTGTATAGATAGCTGTATAGACGTTGCTATACCATAAATCGTACTAATCTAATCGAATTTATGGACTTTTGTTTCAGATTATTTACACCATACAGCACAGTAGAAATAGTAAACAACTTTAAAGAAAATAGAAATGAAAAAGAATCTGGCAGAATTTATCGGAACATTTTGGCTCGTATTTGGCGGCTGTGGCAGTGCGCTATTGGCCGCAGACTTTCCCGGCGTTGGAATTGGATTTGCCGGGGTTGCTCTCGCATTTGGATTAACAGTGGTTACAATTGCCTATTCATTAGGGCATATTTCAGGAGCTCATCTTAATCCAGCAGTAACAATTGGTTTGTGGATGGGAGGACGTTTCGAAGCAAAAGGAGTATTACCTTATATCATCTCTCAGGTAGCTGGCGGGATTCTGGCAGCTACAGTCCTGTATTTTATTGTTACCGGAAACGGATCATCCATTGGCACTTTCGCAGCTAACGGTTATGGTGAGCATTCGCCGGGCCATTATAATTTGCTGGCAGCCATAATCACAGAGTTTGTAATGACTTTTATGTTTCTAATTATCATTCTGGGAGCAACCGATGAAAAAGCCCCCAAGGGTTTTGCCGGTTTGGCAATTGGATTGGCCTTAACCTTAATCCATTTGGTAAGTATTCCTGTAACAAATACTTCAGTTAACCCAGCCAGAAGTATAAGTCAGGCTCTGTTTGTTGGCGATTGGGCTTTATCTCAGCTTTGGGTATTTATACTTATCCCAATTGCCGGTGCAATTGTCGCTGGAATTGTTTACAAAGAACTGGCAAAATAGCACGACAGTTCAATTCATAATCCAACGAGAAAATACAAGAAGAATGAAGCCCTCATACAGTAGCAGAAAAACTGCTTTAAGCTTAAAATACCAATTCCGTTCTATCTAAAACAAAATTTATGATTAGTTATTATGAAATCTATGGATGCGCTTACGATTGTCCTTTTCAGGAAAGAAGGCAAGATTGTCCATTTATTGAAATAGAACAGCTTACGTTCAAAGAAAAAATTGTTTGGATAGAAGACATTAATAAGGAAAAAAAAGAATCAATTGTTGAACATCATTTGATTTGTACCCGGGGAAGGGAACAAAAATAAATTAAACAATCATTAAGTAAAACATATTCAGAAACCAAAAATTATAAAAACATGAAATCATTTAATACGTTCCTCGCTTTACTGCTTTGCAGTGCAATATTATTTAGTAGTTGTTCGTCAACTAAAAACTCGACAAAAGGTGGTGTCATTGGCGGCGCAGGTGGTGCGCTTTTGGGCGCCGGAATTGGGGCATTGGTTGGTCACGGGAAAGGAGCAGCAATCGATGCAGCCGTTGGTGGTGCCGTTGGCGCAGGTGCAGGTGTTGTTATTGGCAAGAAAATGGACAAGCAGAAAGCTGAACTTGAAAAAATTGAAGGCGCGCAAGTTGAAACTGTAACCGATGCCAATAATTTACAGGCCATTAAAGTTACTTTCGATAGCGGAATCCTATTTGCTACCGGTAAAAGCGACTTAAACGCCAGTTCAAAGACAGCATTGACCAAATTTGCAACCTCATTAAAAGAAACTCCTGAAACTGATGTGACAATATACGGCCATACCGACAACACCGGTTCCAGAGAATTAAACGAACAATTGTCGAAGAATAGAGCAGCTTCAGTTGCCAATTTTCTGAATTCAAACGGAATTGTAACCGAAAGAATGACCACTGAAGGTAAAGCTTTTGATGAACCTGTTGCAGATAATTCAACGGCAGAAGGAAGGTCAAAAAACCGTAGGGTTGAAATCTACATTACTGCAAATGCTCAAATGATTAACCAGGCAGAACAGGGAACTTTAAAATAATCAAAACAGAAAACAATTAGTCAAAAAATTAAATTAAGTAAACATGAGAAAGCACTTATTTTTTTTATCATTTCTACTTTTCAGTAGTATAATCTATGCACAGGCACCCATTGCTAAAGGCGAATCTCAGATTAATGCCGGAGTAGGATTATCATCATGGGGAGTTCCGGTATACATTGGACTAGATTATGGCGTACATCCGGACATCACCATTGGAGGCGAACTGTCATACCGTTCATACAACGATAAATATGCCAATGTCAGCTATGATCACTCGGTGACTGGAATTTCCGGAAATGGAAATTATCATTTTAATCGTGTACTCGAAATTCCTAATAAATGGGACTTCTATGCAGGTTTAAATCTGGGTTTTTACATCTGGAGTTCACCAAGCAATTATGCCGGCTCTCATTCTTCCGGCCTTGGCCTTGGGGCACAACTAGGCGGTCGTTACTATTTCTCTGATAAAATTGGACTCAATTTGGAATTTGGCGGAGGTAATTCTTTCTCCGGAGGAAAGTTGGGATTAACATTTAAACTGTAACATCAAATCTGATAATTAATTCAACAGTAAATTATGAAAAAATTACTTTTACTTTTTACAACGATTTTACTTCTCAAATCGGTATTCTCACAAACCGAAGACAAAAAATGGGGAATTGGGGCTGGACTTGGAGCTTACGGCACGCTTAATAAATCAGGCGTTGGCTTTATGCCTGAATTGTATTTAAGCAGATATTTAAGTCCAAGACTGGATCTGATGCTGAAAAGCGACTTTGGATTATTCAATTCCAAACTAACAAACAACCTTGACATAGTGAATCCTTTCCTTAACTTAAGATACAAGTTGGCTGACGAAAGCAAAAACCTCCGCTCCTATTTATTTGCCGGACCAGGGTTCCTTTCGGACAATGGAGAATCTGGACTAAATTTTGACCTGGGAGTTGGCGCTAAATATTATATTAGTCCTGCTACGGCCTTTTATTTGGAAGCTGGTTATATAAACGGAATTGAAACAACGGTTGCAGCTAAAAACACCAGAGACAACTTCTGGAAAGCCATAGTTGGAATTGAGTTCGATTTTGGGAAAACCAAAGATTCGGATATGGATGGCATTTCTGACAAAAAAGATAAATGCCCCAATACCCCAGCTGGTGTTGCAGTTGATGACAATGGTTGCCCGATTGATACTGATGGCGATGGTGTAGCCGATTATATTGACGAATGCCCGACAGTTGCCGGACTGACCTCTTTGAAAGGCTGTCCTGATACTGACAAAGACGGAATTGCCGATAAATATGATGCATGTCCTGAAGTTGCCGGATTGGCTAACCTGAAAGGATGTCCTGATACAGACGGCGACGGCGTTGCTGACAAAGACGACAAATGCCAGAACACACCGAAAGATTGGAAAGTTGATGTTAATGGATGCCCCTTTGATCAGGATAATGACGGTGTTTTCGACCAGGAAGATGATTGTCCTACAATTGCCGGCCCAAAAACGAATAAAGGCTGTCCTATAAAAGAAGATGAAAGCAAACAGGAATTAGAAGGAAATCAGGTGGAAATTCAAGATATAAAAGTTGGACCCGTACATTTTGCATCAAACAAAAGCGACCTGACTGAAACAGCCAAAGGAATTTTGGATAAGCTGATTCAAACATTAAATTCAAATACTGCATACAACTTAAACATTTCAGGACACGCAGACAGTCAGGGATCAGATGATCAAAATCAAAAACTATCTCAAGATAGAAATGAATCTGTAATAAATTATTTAAAATCGAAGGGTATTTCTCCGAAAAGAATTACTCAACAAAAAGCATTTGGCGAAAGTACTCCAATAGCAACAAATGAAACGAAAGAAGGTCGTCTGCAAAACCGACGAGTTGAATTCGATATTTATAAAATAAAATAACCTTTAATATGGCAGATCTGTTTTAACTGTCAGTTTTTAAATCAATCAATTCAAAATTACCAGAAAGGGGGATATCGAAAGAGTCCCCCTTTATCATCTGATTTTTAAATTCATGCTAATAAAAAAGCCTTCAGAATATAATTCCTGAAGGCTTTTTGCTTTTTATCAACTGAAATACTATTTCACGTATTCAGCATTTTGTAAAAAATCAAGAGATTGTTTTACTCCGTCCATTGGATTGGTATTGAATTCTTCCACTTCTACAACGATATGTTTCATACCAGCGACTTCAGCTTTCTCAAAAATCGGTTTAAAATCCATTATAGCATCAGGACCACCCAATTCTTTAACGTCTTTTACATGCCATAATTCGAAACGTCCTGGGTAAGCATTGAAATAGTCAATTGGATTTTTACCACCTTCAGTAATCCAGTATAAATCCATTTCGAACATCACTTTTGCAGGATCAGTATTATTCAGCATATAGTCATAAATGGTCTGGCCTTCAACATCTTTAAATTCGCCGGAATGATTGTGATACCCGAAACGAATTCCGGCAGCATTACATTTTTCGCCAACTGCATTAAAATAATCGCAATAGCGCTGAACGCCAGCAATACTTTCGTATCCTACTTTATCCATAAATGGCTGAACAATGTATTTAACGCCAGCTGCCTGATGTGCAGCAATACATGTATCCCACCAAGCCATTGTTGCATCCCAGTTTGCTGAATCAGGAACAGCTTGTCCGCAATGTGAAGAAAAGAAATTCGTACTGTTGGCATCGCACAATGCTTTAAACTCGGCAGGTTCCATTCCATAAAGTTTACCATCAGAATATCCTGCAGCTTCAACAAGTTTATAACCCATGGCACCCACTTTTTCAACAGAGCCTTTGGGATCTGTTTTCATGCTGTCACGGATCGAATACAATTGGAGACCAACTTCTTTCTGTGGCTTTGGGGCTGTGCACGAAAAGAATCCCGCTGTTACAAAAACAGCCAATGCAATAAAAGTCGATGATTTTTTAAAATTCAATTTTAAACTCATAATTAAAAATTTAGTTGATTTTGATTATTTATCTGTGATCTTATTTATAGTTTTCAACAAAAATAGCTTCAATAATTCAAAACTGAAACAGATTGCGAAACTTTGTTTCTGTATTTTCTACAAATTCAATAAAATAAATGTAAAAAGACCTAAAGTTCTCCTGCCTGACAATCCCATCCTAAAACGCTGGAAATTACAGGCAAAACATGTGCAGCCATCTTTCGTTGTCCTGAATAATTCGGATGTGTATCAGAACCAAGATCTTTTTCCGGATTCATTAAATAAGTTGGGATTCCTACAAAATACACATTTTTATTCTGGTAAACTGAACGAAAAGTTTCAACCATTTCCTTGACATACGAATAGCAAGGTTCATCTGTCATTGGTCCAGCCACACAAAATATCGGGATACTGCCATATTGTTTTCGGACTTCATTGATTAACTTTTCGTATCCTGCAATAAATACAGCTTTATCAGGAAAAGGCTTTGTGCTAAAATCATTAGTTCCCAAATTTATGACGACAACATCGGGGTTCCACTGTTTGAAATCCCAAACGGGTAATTCTCTCTCGTCGTAAACGCGATTGATCCTGTCGGGCATTGCATTCGGCGAAACCTTTTCCTTATAACCGTAATTTCGAACAACTCCCATTCCTGAATGTGCAACAATATGGTAATCGGCCTTAAATGCCCGAGACATGATTGGCGCGTAACTCTGATAATTATTCTCAGTCGATGGTTTCCAGTGTTCGCTTCCTGAAAGACCTTCGGTTCCGTAACCACAGGTAATCGAATTACCTATAAACTCTATTTTTCGGGTCGGAATATCTTTCCAGGGAAGCATTTCTCCATTTTCCGAAATCAAAATTCCCTTAAAAGAGCCAGTCCCCTGATTTCCTTCCGTTCGTTTATAAATCTGAACCCGATGTATCTGGGTTCCAAGTCCGCTGCCAATAATAATTGTTGTATCACTCTTAACATCAATCGTTTTTGAAGGCTGATCGTCAATAAACACGTTATAATAATTGTGGCCGGTATCACTCATGCGAACAGCGCATTCGGTGCCTCTCATATTAAACTGAATATATACACCTGACCAATCGAAGCGAACTTCAGCCGGATTCGAAAAATCGAAACGCCCAACATAGCGGAAAGCCTTATTACTTGACGGAACAAATTTTGTCTGACCAATACCGGCAAAGCAAATTTGCGTGAACAGAAATACAAAAAATAATTTTTTCATTGATTTAAATCGTTAGGTTCATAAAAAGCATCGATTCCGGGATAGCGGTATTTTTCGCGTGCTTCGGTTTCAGACACCAGGAAATAGCGTATTTCTGCTTCAGCACAGGTTTTTCCTGAAGAATTAATCAACCTTGCATCGATTGTTGCCATTCGTTTGTTTTGTTCCTTTAATCCGGCGCGAATTGTAATTTCGCCCTGATCGATGTATAATGGCAGCCTGAATTTAACTTTCATTTCGGCAGTTAGTCCAACAGTGCCACATTTCACATATACAACCCATCCGGCAATTTCATCCATCAATGTCGATTGAATTCCGCCATGTACGACTTTGGGATAGCTTTGCAGAACAGGTCGCGGTTTCCAAAAAGATACCAGTTCATCGCCATCGTCCCAAAATTCAAGTTTCAATCCAAAATCGTTATGTGGTGAACAACCGAAACACTGATAAATTTCCGGATCGTCATTCAGATGTATATTTTTAATTTTTCTCATGGGTTACAAAATTAAAAAACCCTCCGGATGATCGGTTAAATCAGGAGTTAATTGGTATAAAATTATTAACGAAAAATGAATCAGGAACAGGTTAATTAATTTTCATCCCCAAAAAAGCCATCAAATCTACCTGTATAAGGCATTATCCGAGCGATTTAGTTCAAAAAAATTGACTTTTAAATTCATTTTATCTAGTTTAGACCGTCCAAAAAATTAGAAAATGATCAAATCATCAGAACTCATCATAAATGCCGACGGAAGTGTATTCCATTTGCACCTCAAACCCGAACAATTGGCTGATCATGTTATTCTGGTAGGCGATCCGGGGAGAGTAGAAATAATTGGAAAATTACTCACGGATATCGAATTTCAGGTGCAAAACCGGGAATTTGTTTCAACTACCGGGAAATACAACAACCAGCGAATCACAATCGTTTCAACAGGAATCGGAACCGACAACATCGATATTGTTGTAAATGAATTGGATGCTCTGGCAAATATCAATTTGGTAACCCGCGAAATTAATCCGGTGCATCGAAAGCTGAATCTTATACGAATTGGTACTTCAGGCGGACTTCAGGATTATTTACCATTAAATTCGTTTGTTATTTCACAAAAAGCGATCGGTTTCGACGGATTGCTAAACTTTTACGCTAACCGTGATTCAGTATCAGACCTTGAATTCGAGGAAGCTTTCAGAAAACATACGAATTGGGGAAAGCAATTAACGTCACCTTATATCGTCAATTGTTCTGATGCGCTGCTTGCGAAAATTCATCAGGAAGATACCATAACCGGCGTCACCATTTCAGCTCCCGGATTTTACGGTCCCCAGGGAAGGGTTTTACGCCTGCCCTTAGCCGATCCGTTACTTAATGAGAAAATTGAATCGTTCGAGTTTGAAGGACATAAAATTACCAACTTCGAAATGGAATGTTCGGCTATTTATGGCCTTTCGAAACTACTTAAACACGAAGCGCTTACCATATGTCTGATTATTGCCAACCGGGTTAAAAAAGAGGCTAATGCGAATTATCATCAATCGATGGAAAGCCTGATTGATCTTGTACTTGAACGCTTAACCAGATAAAGCATGCAAATATGAATGAGAACAAGCTGGATTCACTGATAACATTACTAGACGACCCGGACGACTCGGTGTTTAATCATGTTTTGGAAGAAATAGTCAAAGAAGATATTTCTTTAGTCGACCGTTTGGAACACATATGGGAAACCAGCTTTGACGAATTGGTTCAGAACAGAATCGAGCTCATTATACATCAGATACAATTAAACGATACAAAAAACAGAATAAAAACCTGGGCCAATCAGAAAACTCTGGATTTATTTAATGGCATTTTTCTGATTTCACGTTACCAGTATCCTGAATTAAAGCTAAAACCAATAGAGGTTCAACTCGAAAATATAAGAAAAGACATCTGGATTGAATTCCGAAATTCGCTGACCTCACTGGAAAAAATCACCATCCTCAATCATCTGTTTTTCGATCATTACCGGTTTACTGTTGACCGTGAAACACCCGAATCGCCCAATAATTGCTACATAAATCGTATTTTGGAATCCCGAAAAGGAAATCCGGTATCAATTGCCATTTTATACACACTTATTGCACGTTCCCTCAATCTGCCCACTCATTACATCGACTTTAAGAACAACCCTCTGGTGGGCTATTTTGACAAGGATATTGCAAATCTTAGTCAGGACGAACCAAGAAGTTCCGTAGTTTTTTATATTAATCCTTCCAATAAAGGAGCTATTATCGGACCACGTGAAATAGAATATGTATTACAAACTACAGATCCGGTTGAAATTGAAATGTTAGCTCAGCCTTGCCCCGATAAAATAATTATAAAGCGACTGATTGAAACACTGATTTCAGGTTACGATCAGCTTCGCGCAAAAGAAAAAGTTGATTACCTGAAAAACATTGCTGATTTCCTTTAAATTTCATTATAGCCTCTACCTCATAGAATTTAGAGTTAAAAATAAAGGCTCTCCAAATTGGAAAGCCCTTTTCAAAAAATCAATTAATCAAGCTATTAGAAGTAGTAAACATTCTTACTGCCACGTTTAACTCTTCTGATGTCCTGATTAAGAATTTCCACTACCGTACGGCGGTTTGCCTGATGATCTTCTTCAGGACAATCAACTCCATCGGCACATTTATTTATTAGCTGAGATTCGCCATAACCTTTTGCCTCCAAACGAGACTTGGCAATTCCTTTTGTTACCAGGTATGCAACCACGGATTCGGACCTGTGTTGCGACAATTTCTGGTTATAATCAGCCGAAGCGCGGCTATCGGTATGAGAACCAATTTCAATTCTGATTTCAGGATTATCCCACAGCAATTTAGCCAGCTTATCCAAAACCTGTTCAGCATCAGGACGAATGTTATACTTATTTAAATCGTAGTATAAATCATCAAGTACAAACTGTTTCCCGGTCGATAATTTCTCCAATTCAATGGTCATTGTATATTCTCCCGGCACTTTACCAACACTCGAAAAATCAACCGTATTTTCGAAGTATTCTTCCGCTGTTGCATAAAATGTATAATCTGTAGATTTATTAAGTCTCATTTTAATAATTCCATTGTTGTCTTCCAATTCAGCATTATCATATTCTCCTTTCGAGATATCCACTAATGCATTTGGAATTAATAAGCCCGATTCTTTATCAATAACTTCAATAGTCAAATACGGAAAACCTTGTTTCAGATATACATTTTCCACCTGCTCAAAATTCAACAATGAACTTTGAATCTGGATATCTCTCTTTTCCTGAATATACGTTCGGTTATCGGCTACAATCTGGTATTTTAATCCCGGATTAATTGCAAATTCAGCAACACCATCGGAACCGGAAATTTTAGATTCCACGAGCTTTCCATCATCACCCCAGATTGCGATTTTTGTTTCCGGAAGTATTTCTTTGCTATGATCGTCATAACTCAAAACCTTCAGATCGATTTTATTTACAATAAAATAGTAATTATCATCAGCACCTTTTCCTCCAATTCTGTTCGACGAAAAGTATCCTGACAATACGTCCTTATCAATCACAAACCCAAAATCGTCGTATTGAGAATTTATTGGAGATCCCAGATTTACAACCAGGTAATTTCCCGGTTCCTGCTCTTTGGCAGCAAAAATATCAAGCCCACCAGCTCCCAGTAACCCATCGGATGAAAAATACAGAATCCCGTCTTTATCTACATAGGGAAACATTTCCTTTCCGCGCGTATTTATACCACTTCCCAGATTTAATGGCTTGCTCCATTTTCCACCATCCCAAACCGATTTGTAAATATCGGTTTCTCCCAGTCCACCCGGCATATCCGAAACAAAATAAAGTGTTTTATTATCAGGCGACAAAGCAGGATGACCAACAGAATATTCATCACTATTAAAAGGAAGTCCCCGAATATTTTTCCAGTCCTTACCATCATTATCAGCAATAAATATTTTCAGGTTATTCACACCTTCTGCAGTCCGGGTCACTTTTCCCTTCAGGTAACTATTCCGCGTAAAATAAATAGTATTAAAATCAGCAGTAAAACATACCGGACCTTCGTGAAAGCGCGAATTAATTTCTGAAGAAAAAGATTTTTCGTTCTTTGCATCCGGGTTTGGTCCTGCATCTGATACAAACAGATCCAGAAAAGGCTGATTATTCCACTCATATTTATTCCGGATAACTGAGAAACTATCTTTTGCCGAAGAAAAAACAATTTTATCGTGGTAAAATGTAGGACACATGTCGGTATACCGGGTATTTCCATCCAGATTTTTTATGGTAATCTTTTCAATGTTCGATTTCAAAGTCAGCAATTGCCTGAAGTTGTCAAGCAGGCTCTTTGCCCTTTGATCTCCCGGCGAGCTTACCATATATTTTTCGAACCATGTTTTTGAATCATCGTATTGGCCGTTAATACGGAGCAGCTGCGCATAGTTATAATAATCTTCGGGCTGGCGAATTTCTGACTGAACTAAACCTGTATAATAAAATAATGCCTTTTTATATTCACGCATCTTATTGTAACTGTATGCTAAACGCTGAACATACTTGGTATTGGTGTTATCACCAAGCAGTAAATCTTCATAAAGTTCAACGGCTTTACTGTAAGCAAATTCGTCATACAGCTGATCAGCCTTTCGTTCCTGAATTGATTGAGCAACAGCTTTGCCCGGCATTAAAAGTATCAAGAAAATGAACAAAGCGGAAATTGATATTTTCAGGTGTAAGTATTTCATAAATAAGGTTGTTTCTAAAAGTATCTCGGTGAAAGAATCTTTTTGTTTTTAAATGCCAGATCATAACTTACATAAACTTCATGCGTCCCCTGATTATAGGGTGATAATCCGGAATGGGTTAAATCATAAGAATATCCCACACTCAGTTGACTGGTTAGATTAAACTTAACCATTCCGCCAAAAGAATCGCCAAAACGATACATTGCACCAAGCCAAAGCCGGTCATTTAATAGTATTGCTGCCGAAATTTCAGAAGATAGCGGTGAACCACTTACCATCCTCAAAATAGCTGAGGGTTTGAACTTAATATTCTCTGTTAAGTCGATAACCACTCCTCCGGTTAAAAAGATATGTCTTTCTTCCTTATTCGCAAGATCCAGAGTATTATCATTATCTGACAAACTATTCTGTAACATCTTCGGAATAGAAAACCCCAAATAAAACCTGTCGGAATAGAGGTAACTACCAACTCCAAAGTTAGGCAGATACATTTTGCGTATGCCATTAAAGGCTACATAATCATCATCCTGCGCACCCCTCAGATTTTGAAGATTGACATCATACATATTAACTCCACCCTTCAATCCAAATGCAAGTTTTGTCTTTGTTGTTATTTTCAGGTGATAGGCATAATCAGCATAAATTCCTGTTTGTTTTACCGGGCCGATTACATCGTAAATTAAACTCAATCCAACTCCGACATTGTAATTAAACAATGGACTATTTACTGAAAGTGTCAGTGTTTTTGGGGCGCCATCCATGCCAACCCATTGCTGACGGTGCATCGACACAAAATTTAAAGTACCGCTGCTACCTGCATACGCCGGATTTATGGATACCGGATTATGCATGTATTGTGTAAACATCGGATCCTGCTGGGCCGAAACATTCCATGACAGGAATATCAGAAACATTAAAAACGAAAAACTTTTGCTCAGATTAAATAGTGCTTTATATATCATCAGTTTCATTCTATTGTAAATCAGTACTAGCGGTCAAGATAAACATACCCGGTTTTGTGCTTATTATTTCCGTATTTAAGCACATAAAAGTATGTGCCAACCGGCAAAACAGCATTTCCAACATTCTTCTTATTTGAATATCCATCCCACTCATTGTGATATCCGGTTTTGCTGTAAACTTCGTTTCCCCATCGATTATATACTGTTAATTGGTTACCTGTATATAATTCAATTCCTTCGATGTAGAACGTATCGTTCTGACCGTCATTATTCGGCGTGAAAATCTGGTTTGGCTGAACAACATCGACCGACTGAATTGTCACTACAGCCTGACTGCAGTCGCCATCCTGATCACAAAGCTGATAAGTAAATGAATCGGATCCGGTAAAATTCAGGTTTGGAGTATAAGTGTAACTACCGTCATTATTGAACATTAATGCACCACCCGACGGAGGGATCACAACAGTCCAACTGTTTCCTCCATCACCGCTCTGAATATCGTTTTCAGAAACGTTTCCTTCCAGAATCGAATCCACAAACAAATCCACAACATCGTCATTCGCTTCGGGAAGATCATTAACCGGATTGACTGTAATTGTCACTGTCGCTTCTGCACAATTTCCAACAGCATCACATAATTTGTATATAAACCGATCAATGCCATTGTAATTCGGATCTGGAGTATAAACAAATTTACCTTCAGTTGTCATAATTACTTCCCCATGTTCTGGTTGTTGTATGACTGTCCAGATATTTTCAGCATTAAAGTTTAAAATATCATTTAGGGCAACATTTTCATTTACATGAACATCTTCATCAGTTATTATTTCATCATCCACGGCCAGCAGTTTATATTCAACAGGAGCCAAAATGACATATACAGTTGCCTGGTCACAAGCCCTTGGAGTGCCATTGTCACAGACTTCATAAACAAACCGATCGTTGCCGTAATAATGATCTACAGGAGTATATGTAAAGGTCCCATTCGAATTCAATACAACAGTTCCGTGTTCAGGCAAAATTACAGGTTGGGTATTTACCGTTTGTAAATTACTCTCCGGATCGATATCATTAATCAGCAAATTACCGGTTATCAAACTATCTTCAATGCCAAAGAAACTATCATCGGAAGCAAAAGTTGAATTACCAAATGGATTGTCGAGTATTTGTATTGTTACTGTTGCGCCATCGCATAGTGCTGGTGTTCCCATATCGCAGATCTGGTAATCGAAATCAACCTTACCTGCAAAGTTTAAAGCGGGAACATAGACGAAAGAACCATCAGAATTTAAAGTTAAAATTCCTTTCTGCGGTCCTGAACCAACCAGCATAACACTTATTGGATTCTGATTGTCATCAGGATCAAAATCATTACTAATTACTGACCCGGTAATTTCAAACCCGACCGATCCCTGAAAAGCATCATCAGAAGCTACCGGAGCATTATTTTCTTCACGAATATCAATAACCTCAATACTAACCTGAGCCTGAGAACACAAAGCCGGATTACCGTCGTCACAAACTTTGTAGGTAAATTTATCTGTTCCTGAATAGCCAGAATCAGGAGTATAAGTATAGGTTCCGTCAGCATTAATTTTAACGCTTCCGTTTGCCGGCTTTTCTACCGGAACAATATTGATTGTCAATAAATTATTATCCGGATCATCATCATTTGTCAGTAAATTACCTGTAACAGGTGTATTCTTAAGAGTCGAATTGATATCGTTTTTTGCAATCGGAGGATCATTGATTGGTTTTATCAAAAGATAAATAGTAGCCTGATCACAAGATTTTTCAATACCGTTGTCGCATACCTCATAAACAAAGAGGTCATTTCCGAAATAATTGGTAGCTGGCTCATAAATAAAGTTTCCGTTTGGATACAAAACTAAAGTACCATGTTCCGGACTGATAACTGGTATCAGATTTACCAATTGTTTATCACCTTCCGAATCAAAGTCATTGGCTAAAACATTTCCAACTAAGGTACTGTCTTCGACTCCAAAGAAGCAGTCATCGGTAGCAAATGTTGTATTTCCCGATGGATTTTTAAGAATATCAATGGTTACGGTAGCTTCACTGCACAATGCAGGTGTTCCCAAATCACAAACCTGATACTTAAAACTAAACTGACCAAGAAATTCGGAATCAGGAATAAACGTAAAAGTTCCGTTTGCATTCAATGTTAATGTTCCATTATCAGGAGTTGAATCAACTAAAACAATACTATTTGCATTGAGATCTCCATCCGGATCAAAATCATTACTTATAACTGAACCCAGTACCGGCAACCCTTTGAAACCCATATATGCATCGTTATTCGCTACAGGGGCATTATTCGAATCATGAATATCCAGAATATTGATCGTAACTGTCGCCTGATCGCATAAAGCTGGTGAAGCATTATCGCATACGGCATATACAAAACTATCAGTTCCGGAATAGTCCTTATTTGGCGTATAAACATAAGAACCGTCAGCATTAATGATAACATTACCATTTGCAGGCCTTACAGGTAAGTTCGTAATTGTAAGTATATCACCATCCGGATCACTGTCATTTGTAAGCAGATTACCACCAACAGAAGTATCTTTAAAAGTGATATTTATATCATCTGCAGCGATCGGTGAAGCATTTGCAGGAGATATGGTTATAAATGCTGTTGCTGCAGAACAATCTGAATCACTATCACAAAGCTTATAACTGAAACTATCTGTTCCGGTGTAGGCACTATCAGGAGTATAAACATACATTCCCTTACTAGTCATCGTAACAGAACCATGCTTAGGCTTTGTAACTATTGTCCAGATATTTCCTCCATCACAGCTAAGTTCATCATTATATGAAACATTCCCGTTATAAATACGATTCCCTTTTATCGTGACAAAATCATCTTCAGCTACAGGAAAATTATCCAAACTGTTAACAACATATCTTAATGCTCCGGAAACAGAACACCCGTTTAATTCGGTAATAGTTACATCATAAATTCCGGCTGCTAAATCTTGTATATCCTGAGTAGTTTTTCCGTTACTCCATTTATATGTATATATTCCACTGCCTCCGGTAACAGAAAGATCGATTGACCCTTCATTGCTGGTATTACAATTTGTTGGGACGATTACCCCACTGGCTACCACAACATCAGATTCACTTATTACAATATCCGGAGAGGTTATACTACACCCCTGTGAATCGGTAATTGTTGCTGAATAAATACCAGCGCTGAGATTACCCAAATCTTCGGTAGTGGAAGCATATACCAAACCATCTTTCGTCCACGAATACGTATACAAAGGAAATCCTCCGGAGACGGTTAAATCTATTGTTCCTGTCGATCCTCCCTGGCAAACCACGTTAGTATGATTTGTAACAACTGTTATTGCACTGACCTCAATTGTAAAGATCTGGTCAGATGATTTGTCTATTCCTCCATTTAATGTACCTCCATTATCCTGAATGTTTACAGTTATTGTTGCTATACCCGAACTCACATTACTTGGAGAAAATGTCAAAACTCCGGAAGAATTTATTACAGGTAATACATTAAAAACAGACGCATTATCGACATTTACAATATTAAATGAAAGGATCTGCGATGATTCGTTTGCTGGTCCGGCACTTATTGCAGTTGCCCAATTACTAATAGTCTGAGCTCCGATTCCCAGACAGGTAATCTGATCTGATCCTATTGTAAAAGAAGGCGCATCATTTACTGGTATTACTGTAATTTTAACCGTTGCTGTTGACTCGTCTCCATCAGCATCTGTGATTATATAAGTGAAGCTGTCGATACCGTAGTAGTCTGCATCTGGAGTATAAACATAAGTACCATCAATATTTACCGTCACGCTTCCATGCAAAGGATCACTTGCCTTGATCCACACATTACTTCCATCACAACTATCGTGATCATTACTTGAAGCATCACCATTTAATAAATCATCCTCGTTTATCGTCTCATCATCATCAACAGCTATAGGAGCATCCACTACGATAAAGTCCGCGGTGCAGATTGTGCTGTTGCCCGAGGCATCCTTTACGGTAATCGTTACTGTCGTTACTCCAGTTCCAACAAGAGTACCGGCTACCGGTGATTGTGTTATTACAAGTGCCGCAGCGGTAGTACAATTATCCGAAGCCACAATCCCGGAAGTAAAGTCTTGCACTACTGCCTGACAACTAGCGTCACTGCTTACATTCATTGCAACTGGGGCAGTGATCGTTGGTACTTCTGTATCTGTTACTGTTACCGTCTGTGTAGCCGCAGCCGTTAAGCCTGCATTGTCAGTTACCGTCCAGGTGACCGTGGTTGTTCCCAATGGGAAAGTTGCCGGTGCATTATTGGTTGTGGATGCTACTCCGCAATTATCTGATGTGACTGCACTTCCCAATGTTACGCTTGTTGCATTGCATGAACCGGTGTCACTATTGACAGTGACATTGGCTGGAGCTGTAATCGTTGGGTTTTCATTATCCGTAACCGTAACCGTTTGAGTTGCTGTGGCGATATTGCCTGCATTGTCTGTTACCGTCCAGGTAACTGTGGTTGTTCCAAGTGCAAATGGCTCACTTGAATCATTGGTTACATTGGCTACTCCACAATTATCTGATGTGACCGGAATGCCTAATGTTACGCCAGTAGCATTGCATGAACCGGTGTCACTATTGACAGTGACATTGGCTGGAGCTGTAATCGTTGGGTTTTCTGTATCTGTTACAGTAACATCAAAGCTACATGAAGAACTATTTGAGTCTGGGTCTGTAGCTGTCCAGGTGACCGTGGTAACACCTAAACCAAATACTTCTCCAGCCAATGTATTCGTGCCGTTGATATCATTTACTAAACTTGAGATACCAGTATT
>JBGSUC010000025.1:0-1645 GCA_041736275.1 Prolixibacteraceae bacterium | reverse complement strand
GCTCATGATAATGCTTTATGGATTTATAATTTAATTTGAAATTCAACTGTTTTTTTCTTTCTCAATAGAACTCAAGCCAATCAACATAGGCATCTTCTCCCGGATTGCCCCAGAATTTAAGCCAAACGGCGTGAATTCCTTTTGTTTGGTTTATTTTACAGATAAAAGTTTTTATTTCCTTCCCATCGGCATTGGATGGCACATTGATTCTGCCAATCGTTTTGCCCCAAGAATTATCCAATTTTACATCAATACTAAAGCCATTTGCACCAGGCATTACCCTGATTTTCAACGAATCAGATTGGCCATCGAAATCAACATATTTAAATGCTGCCGCATCATCATTTTGGATTTCGCATAGTGCCTCGTTAACGGTTGATACTGCTTTAATCCTTGTATTACCGTATAACAGGCAAGCTCTTTCTGCATCAATTTTTGATTTCATTTTAAATGGCCCGGCAACACCCTGCGAAGTCATTTCAACTTCATGGATACTACCATCTTTCCCAAACGTGATGGGTTCGACACAAACTTTTCTCATGGTATTGGAGCCATGAGTTGGACGATGGTAGAAAACATACCATTGACCATTGAATTCGGCAATTGAACCATGATTGTTCCAACAAGCAGGATCGGAATGGTCATTATCGATAATTACACCTCCGTATTTATAAGGCCCCATGGGCGAGTTACTGGTAGCATATCCTATACAAGTAGGCCTACCTGCCCTGCCCATATGTGCATAAACAAAATAATAAATCCCGTTTCGCTTAACCACATATCCCCCTTCATGAAAAAAATGCACTTTTTCAGTTACCACATTTTCGCGGATTGTAGCTGTGTCAATCTCAGTCATATTGGGTTTAAGTTTGGCCATTTTGGCATTAAACTGTCCCCAAATATAATATGCCTGGCCGTCGTCATCTACAAACACGCAAGGGTCTATTTCGTTATAGCCCGCTAATTCAATATTTTTACCCTCAACAAAGGGTCCTTCAGGCGATTTGCTCACGGCTACACCCTCAGTCTTTGTGTTATTTGCCAAACAATAATAAAGGTAATAAACCCCGTCTTTGTATTGGCAATCCGGCGCATATAAGAAATCGTCACTGTAACTCACCTGGTCGTTATCCCCACTGCTGGCAAATGTATTCTCGGTAAATGTCCAGTTTTTCATGTCTGCTGAAGAAATAACATCGTGCTTATGAGAACAATAATAATTTGGGCTTTCGTCTTGCGAACCATAAATATATATTTTGCCGTCTTTCCATTGATGAGCAGAAGGGTCAGCCATATATTTCCCGGGAGGAGTAATTGGATTCTGTGCAAACATAATATTTGAAACGATGAGTGCCAGAACAAAAAGAGAATATTTCATTTTTAATAATTTATTGATTTCCAATATGTTTTTTTTTAATGAAGGTAGTTTCAATATTGAACAGCTCCTTCTAAGCTTTACTCCGCGGAATTGTCAACTTATTACGACCGTCGGATTTTCGTTCGTAATAAGTTGACTGGTTTAAAAACTTCCATTCTATTTTGTTTTTAATACAGTTATAAAGCCACCGTATTCAAGCATTTTCACCGGAATTGTTTCTCCGGCTTTAAAAGTTCTTGTTTCATGCTTAAAAGTGCGCGAAGTTTC
>JBGSUC010000052.1:0-299246 GCA_041736275.1 Prolixibacteraceae bacterium | reverse complement strand
AAGATATTATGATGAATTTTGTTATCGGATTAACCGTTCACAAAACAAAGAAACTATCTTCAATAATTTGATCAGAAGAATGGTTGCTGCCGACAATATTACCCATCAACAAATAGTAAGTACTTAAGTGATGACCTCTATAATTTTATTCGATGTAACAACAACAAGTTCAATAAACATATTCTCTATGAAACCAATTAAATTGTTCTTTCTACTTCTGACGCTTTCTTTTCTGAAAGTCAGTGCCCAACACGAAGGTCAAACTTATATTCCTGATCCTGATCCAAAGATTCAGCAACGCATTGATGAATGGCAAGACATTAAATTTGGACTTTTGATGCATTGGGGTCCATACAGTCAGTGGGGAATTGTTGAATCCTGGTCTATTTGTCCCGAAGACGAAGGATGGTGCGTACCAGATACCGTTAAGGACTATTTCCACTATAAAAAGCAATATGAGAACCTGGGCAAAACATTTAATCCGACCAAATTCGATCCGGAGAAATGGGCTAAAGCCGCAAAAAACGCCGGAATGAAATATGTGGTTTTCACAACCAAGCACCACGACGGATTTTGCATGTTCGACAGCAAATACACCGATTATAAAATTACCGGAAAAGATTGTCCTTTTCACACCAATCCGAAAGCTGATGTGACCAAGGAGATTTTTAACGCTTTCAGGAATGAAGGTTTGTGGATTGGCGCCTATTTTTCGAAACCCGACTGGCACAGTGACAACTACTGGTGGCCACAGTTTCCTCCACTCGACCGGAATGTGAATTATGACCCTGCAAAATATCCTGAACGCTGGAATAACTTTGTAAATTTCACGCATAACCAGGTGATGGAACTTTGCTCCAATTATGGAAAGATTGACCTGATGTGGTTTGATGGCGGTTGGGTTCAGAAACATCCCGACAAAGGAACTCCTCCCGAAGTTCCGGGTTTTAAAGTGAAAAAATATTTCGATCAGGATATTAAAATGGATGAGCTGGTCGGAAAAATCCGCTCGAAACAACCGGATTGCATTGTTGTTGACCGCGCTGTGGAAAGTAAAAACCAGAATTACCTGACTCCTGAAAACACAGTTCCGGATAAGATGTTGCCTTATCCCTGGGAATCATGCATGATTCTTGGTGGTGGCTGGTCTTATTCGTTCGATGCCAAGATGATGGAAACCCGCAAGGTGATCCATATGCTAACTGATATTGTTGCCAAAGGCGGAAACTTACTTCTGAATATTGGACCTGGACCGGATGGAACATGGTACGATGAAGCCTACAGCCGTCTGGAAGAAATTGGTGCATGGCTGAAAATCAATGGTGACGCTATTTACAGCACGCGAACCATTGCTCCATACACGAACGGGAAGATGCGATACACACGTGGTAAAGATGGTTCAGTATATATAATCTACCTTTTGGACGAAAACGAAAAATTACCGGCCGAAATTCGGGTAAATGGTTTCGTTCCTGAAAAAGGGGCAAAAATTACCATGCTTGGCAAAAAAGGCACCTCCATAAAATGGAAAGCTGATGTTGATGGATTTAAACTAAATATTTCAAAAAGCCAGACTGATGCTTTACCGTCAAACTATGCTGTAACATTTAAAGTAAGCCAGACAGTAGAATAATACCAGGCTTTCAGATCAGACATTTAATCTTTTTCAAATAAACAATTCCGCTTTATGCAGCGGGGTTGTTTATTTATTAATTGTTCACAGGATAAGGCTCTTTTCATTTTTTTCTATGTTTTTAAAGATGTTTTAGGATTCAGTAAAATGAGCTTAATTTGTATGTCTGAACATATGAACAAATGGAATTAAAGATTGATCACCAAAGTCCGGTTCCCCTGCATTTTCAGGTGGAAGAATTGTTGCGGAAAATAATTGAACTTCCGGAGTACAAAGCTGGCGGATTCCTTCCTAAAGAGGTTGAACTGGCAAGCAGGTTGGGTGTTTCTAGAAATACCATCCGTCAGGCAACAAACAAACTGGAATACGAAGGACTGCTAATACGAAAAAAGGGAGTTGGGACAAAGGTTTCAGGAAATACGGTAACCACCAACCTCGATAGCTGGCACAGTTTTACGCAGGAGATGAATGAACAAGGCGTTGTGTTTAAGAATTATCTCATTGAGATAGGTTTTGTCCAGGCCGATTCAAAAATCAGCAATTTCTTTAATATCCCAGAACAAACCTTGGTTTTACGGCTTTCGCGCCTTAGGGGTGATGAAGAGGCTCCATTTGTTTATTTCGAAAGTTATTTTCATCCGCGCATCGGTTTGACTGGCAAAGAAGATTTTTCAAGACCGTTGTACGACATTCTGGAAAATGATTTTCACGTTGTTCCTTCCGTTTCAAAAGAAAAAATCAAGGCACGACTTGCTTCGGCAATTACCGCGAAACGGTTGAAAATTCATACTGATAGTGCGGTTTTGGTTCGCGAACGATTTGTGCTTGATCCGGGCGACAGGCCGATTGAATACAACATTGGTTTCTATAAGGCTGACAAATTCACTTACTCAATTGATATAAAGAGGTAAGTTGTCGTTTGTGATCTAAGAATACCTATTTCCAATTTATTTAGACAAGTATATGAAGCTAAGTTTAAAAGTTGTATTTGCCATTGGTATCCTGTTTTTTTGTTTTGACGCGGTATTGGCCGGATCCGATAATATAGCCTCCCAGTTCAGAACGACTTCATCCCCGTCAATAAATCCGGAATCCGGATCATCAAATGTAACAGACGGACAAACAGGAATAATGAACCAGAGTGAATGGGTATCGGCCAGCAACATGACTTTTTGGGGACAGATAAATTATCCGTGGATTCGTTTGGATTGCACGGGTTATAAAAATATCAGCAAAATAATTCTGTATGACCGCTCTGATGAACGATCACATACGGCAGGTGGAACACTTCTGTTCAGTGACGGGAGTATAATCAATGTTACTCAGATTCCCAACGACGGAAGCCCGAAAGTAGTTTCATTTCCATCAAAAAAGATACAATGGTTCCGGTTTGACGTGACCGATGGTGATGGTTTGAATCTGGGATTATCCGAAATTGAAGTCTTCGCTTCTCCGGAAGATTATCCTGATCCCGTTTCATGGGTTGATCCATATATTGAAACAACCAGAGGAAGGTACTTTTTCTTTATTACCGGAGGTCGTCCTTTCGGAATGGTTGGAGCCGCTCCTTTAACACGGAACAAAAATCAGTATGGAGGTGGATATAACTACAATTCAACTGAAATTTTAGGATTTCCGCAGGTACACGGCTGGATGCTTTCGGGAGTTACACTGATGCCGGTTACCGGAGAAGCAGATCCCACCAAAGGAGAGCAAGGCTGGAAATCCGGCTTTTCTCACGACGATGAAATTGTGCAGCCCGGATATCACCGTTTATTTCTAAAAGATTATCATACCTGGGTCGAATTAAGTTCGACCGAACGTGTGAGTTTTTACCGTTTCAAATATACACATGATGATAAAGCGAGTATCCTGTTAAATCTGGGAGGCTACCTATCAACATCAACGATGACCGATGCTGAAGTCACCAAAGTAAGCAATACGGAAATTGAAGGTTCTGTCAACACCACCGGAAGATTATGGGGCGGGCCGGATAATGTCCGGATCTTTTTCGTCATGAAATTTGATCGTCCGTTCGACCGGCTTGATGGTTGGGTCGATTCGGAAAATCAGGTTGGTATTTCTGCATTGAAAGGAAAACCCGGAAGCACACCCCGAATAGCACAAGGCTGGAGTTATCATGATTCTCCGACTACCGGGGTAAAGGCGAATTATACCGTTAAAGCCGGAGATAATATTCAGGTAAAAATTGCAATTTCATATACAAGCATTGAAAATGCCCGAAATAACATGGAATTGGAATGTAATCACTGGAATTTTGACCAGGTAAAACAGGATTCGCGAAACGAGTGGAATCAGTGGCTGGGTCGTATCGAAGTTAAAGGAGGGAGCGATGCTCAAAAAATAAAGTTTTATACTGATTTGTGGCATGTCCTTTTAGGACGTCACAAACTTGACGATTTAAGTGGTGATTATCCCGATTACACCGAAGGCGAAAGAAGCGGAACGCATACTTTAAATGCAAAACTAAAAATCCGGTCTCTTCCTAAAAACGATCAGGGTAAATTCGCTTTCCACATGTACAATTCTGATGCTTTATGGTTGACCCAATGGAACCTTAATGTTCTGTGGGGTCTGGCCTGGCCGGAGATGTTAGACGAATTTGCTGCCTCGTTGGTGCAATACAGCAAAAATGGAGGATTACTGCCCCGTGGCCCCAATGCGGGCGGATACTCTTACATCATGACCAGCTGTCCGGCAACAAATCTGATTGTAAGTGCATTTCAAAAAGGAGTTCTTACTAAAATGGATGTGAATAGCGCCTATCAGGCTATGAAATCAAACCATATGCCGGGCGGAATGATGGGGATGGGACTTAATCCGGGAGATTTGCAATTCTATATTGATCATGGTTATATTACATCGAATGCAGGTATCACTTTAGAGTGTGCCTTTCAGGATTGGTCTCTGGCACAGATGGCAAAAAAGCTTGGAAAGAAAAACGACAGCAATTATTTTACGAAACGTTCAACAGGATGGAAAAACTTGTTCAACGATCAGCAAAACCTCATCTTCCCGAAAGATAAAAATGGCGACTGGCTACATAATGATCCATTGAGCGGAAGCGGATGGATTGAAGCCAATGCCTGGCAGGCTACCTGGTCTGTTTCGCACGATATCAAAGGTTTAGCCGACTTAATGGGCGGCAATGACTCTCTTTGTGCCAAATTGAATTATGCATTCGAACAGGCAGAACCACAGGATTTTGTATTCGGTTATGGAAGCGGGTACGTCAGTTACGCCAATCAGCCCGGATGTTCCAATGCTCATGTTTTCAATTATGCCGGAAAACCCTGGTTATCGCAATATTGGGTAAGGAAAGTAAACGAACAGGCTTATGGTGCAATTACTCCGGATAAGGGTTATGGCGGACATGATGAAGATCAGGGCCAGATGGGAGGAGTCAGCGCTTTAATGTCGCTTGGACTTTTCAGTTTGCGCGGCACAACAGATGCCGATCCTATTTATGATATTACCAGTCCGGTCTTTGATGAAATAACAATCAAACTGGACCCCAAATATTATCCGGGGAAAACTTTTGTGATAAAGACCTACAATAATTCAGCTGAAAATTATTACATCCGGAAAGCACAGATGAATGGTGAAGTGTGGAAGAAGAACTGGTTTTATCACAAGGATTTTGCGAAAGGTGGCTTGCTCGAAATTTGGTTGGGAGCAGAACCAAATAAAGATTTTGGAAAAGAAGAATAATAAGAACCTATATAAATATGGAAAAGAAAATAACCCCATTTTTTCAGAGAATCAGTCAAATATCAGTTGTTTGCATATTGGTTGTAAGCTTTTTAATGGTTTCGTGTAAACAGGAAAACGCTGTTCTTTGGCAAATTGGTGAGGCAGATAACAGTTCTGCGGAATTTGCACTTGCGCCTGATGGATACAAACAATTTCTGGATAATGATTTTGGGTGGGAAGACCGCTATTTCCTGATCGGGACCTCGAATGTAAAAACTGATTGGCCATATGTATTGCCTGGGCCAAGCGATCAATGGGGTGGAACATGGGGAACTTCAGGATGGCGTTCACACAAGCTAACCGTTCTGTTTGGAATTGAGAAACTACCATCAAAAGGCAATTGGAAACTGGTGGTTGATATTCAGGATTGCAATTTCGCCGACTTGCCGGTTTTTAAAGTGAGCATCAACGGAAAATCGTGGAAATATAAGATTCCAAAAGGTTCAGGAAAAAATGCAGTCGAAGGAGAACTTGCAGATTCATCGCAATATTTGATTGAAATTCCCCTGCCTTCCGGATTAATAAAAAAGGGAGGTAATGAAGTCGTCTTCACCACGCTGGAAGGTTCGTGGCTGTTGTTTGACCAAATCAGGCTTGAAGGGCCTGGAAATGCAAAAATAACTGAAAACAACCGTGCCTTTCTGAGAAATATTACGGCCGCAAATTATGAAACGGAAACTGAAAACGGAACTTTTCAACCATTGTTGGTAGATGTGGAACATCTTTCAGGAATGCCGGAACTAAAAGTAGTTTTAGATAATGAAAATATTTTTTCTGAAACGCTCGATACAGGTCGTTATATCTTCGAAGCGCCAATGCCCGCAGTTACTTCTTCACTAAAAAGCAAATACGAAATTTGGATTGATGGAACTAAAATTCAGTCAGGAAAAATTGAACGTAGTCCACAAAAATTAATTACGCCCGCTGGCTACGCCGATACGAAAATAGGTTCGGCACACTCACGCTGGATGATTGCACCCGGACCATGGATGCCTTTCAGTATGGTAAAACTGGCACCCGACAACCAGAATGGAGGATGGCAGGCTGGTTATGATCCCATTTTTGAAACGATTGGCGGTTTCAGTCACATTCATGAATGGACCATGTCGGGTCTTTCGATGATGCCGACCAACGGTCCGTTACAAACGCAGGTGGGCGATGAAAAAGATCCGGACAGCGGATACCGTTCGCGCCTGAACAAAGAAACTGAGGAGGCTCCCATTGGCTACTACAAAGCCGAGCTGACCGATTATGGAATAACAGCCGAACTAACAGCAACTACACGCGGTGGATTTCAGAGATATACCTTTCCTAAAGATAAAAACGGTTCACGAGTGCTTATCGATCTGCAAAGTCCGGCTGAATATGGATATCAACTCGAAGAAGTATTAATAAAAAAAGTAAGCGACACGCGTGTTGAAGGATTCAGCAAACAGCTTTCGCCGGATACATGGTCGGGCGGTATCTCGCAGGAATACATTGTACATTTTGTTGCAGAGTTTGATCAGCCCATTTCAAATTTTGGTGTCTGGAGTGAAAAAGGAATTCAGGATAAAACTGAAATACTTCAGCTTAAAAATTGTAAAGATGCCGGGGCTTTCATTGAATTTGACACCAGCGAAAACAATATAGTTCAGGTGCGTACTGCGATTTCGTATGTAAGCATCGAAAATGCTTCGGAAAACCTCGAAACTGAAATCAGCAAACCTTTGGGATGGGATTTCGATGCAGTGAGACAGAATAATGTAAATGCCTGGAACGAACTGTTCCGACGGGTAAAAATAACAAGCAACAACCAGCGGGAGAAAATACGTTTCTATACGAACATGTACCGGGCTCTTTGCAGTCGTAACACATTCAGCGATGTAAATGGAGAGTGGGTTGATGCGGACGAGAAAGTGCGAAAACTGGCTGATCCTTCATCGCCGGCTTTGGGATGCGATGCATTCTGGAATACCTTCTGGAACCTCAATCAGTTTTGGAACCTGGTTACTCCGGAATGGAGCAACCGATGGGTAAATTCGCAATTGGCCATGTACGATGCCGGCGGATGGTTAGCGAAAGGACCTGCCGGAATGGAGTACATTCCGGTGATGGTAGCCGAGCATGAGATCCCGCTTATTGTTGGAGCATATCAAATGGGAATCCGCGATTTTAACGCAGAAAAAGCATTTGAAGCAGTAAAAAAAATGCAGACTACTCCAGCTCAAAAAGTCGGTGGTGGCTTTGCAGGAAACAGAGACCTTGTACCCTACCTGAAATATCATTACGTACCTTATGACAAAGGCCGTTTCTCTAATTCATTGGAATATTGTTATGACGATTGGACTGTGAGCCAATTTGCAAAAATTTTAGGGAAAGATAATGATTATCAGGAATTTAAAAAACGTGGTGAATACTGGAGAAATGTTATTGATCCTGAAACCGGTTATGCCCGAATGAAAGACTCAAAAGGTAAGTGGATGGCTGATTTTGATCCCTATAAATCGGGTGCCAACCATCATTACGTTGAAGGAAATGCATGGCAATTGACCTTTTTTGTCCCACAGGACATTCCTGCTTTGGCAGAGGCAATCGGGAAAGATCGTTTTGTTGAACGACTGAATTGGGGATTTACTGAAAGCAACAGTACGCGGTTTAACGGAAAAAATGACCAGTACTGGAACTATCCTGTCATACAGGGAAACCAGCAATCCATGCATTTTGCTTTTCTGTTTAACTGGGTGGGTAAACCCTGGTTAACCCAAAAATGGAGCCGGGCCATTATCGACCGCTATTATGGATACGGATTGGCAAATGCCTATTTGGGCGACGAAGATCAGGGACAGATGAGTGCCTGGTTTATTATGGCTTCTCTTGGTTTGTTCCAGACTGATGGTGGCTGCAGGGTAGACCCGATTTACGAAATTGGAAGTCCGCTTTACCGGAAAGTAGAAATCAATCTTGGGAATCGTTTTGGTAGGGGTGAGAAATTTGTGATTGAAGCACAAAATTCCTCACGTCGGAACAAATACGTGCAAGCGGCCACCTTAAATGGCAAACCGCTAGAGTCGTGCATATTTCCGGCCAGTGAGCTATTAAAAGGAGGTTCACTTGTTCTTGAAATGGGATCAGAACCAAACAAAAAATGGGGAATTAACAACGGAAAATAATAACGTTTTGACAATTAATTAAAACATATAACCAAACCAAAAAAGAATGAAAACGATTGCAATTGGAGTTGATGTTGGTGGGAGCCATGTAAGCTGCGTCGCGTGCAACATCGACGAAAAAAAATGCCTGACCGAAACCTTTTCAGAAAATGATCTGGATAATCAGGGAAATGTCGATGAAATTATTGGCATTTGGAGCCGGACTATTCAGGCTACGATTGATAAAGCAGGCATTGAGAATGTGAAAGGAATTGGTTTTGCTATGCCCGGTCCATTTGATTATGCCAACGGAATTGCTCTTTTTAAAGGAAATAATAAAAAATACGAATCGATCTATGGACTCAATGTTCCTGAAGCCCTCCGAAAAAAGATGAATCTTCCGGTAGATTTTCCTGTTCGTTTTATTAACGATGCCACGGCATTTGCCATTGGCGAAGACTGGATCGGCAAAGCTTGTGGTTCATCAAGTTCACTGGCAATTACTCTGGGAACCGGTTTCGGATCTGCTTTCCTGAACGATCACATGCCTGTAGTTTCCGGCAGCACGGTTCCGGAAACCGGGGCTGTTTGGCATTTACCATTCGAAGATGGCAGCGCCGACGACTACTTTTCAACACGGGGATTATTAAACCGTTACGAGGATAAAACGGGCAAGCAACTTTCAGGAGTGAAAGAGTTGGCACAGCTGGCTTCAACTGATTCTGATGTTCAGGAACTATTCAAAGATTTCGGCACAAAAATGGGTCAGTTTTTAAAACCCTGGATTGTAAAAGCGAAAGTGGAAGTTTTGGTCATCGGTGGAAATATTTCGAATGCTTATGAGCTGTTTGGTGATAAATTACAATTGCATCTGGCATCAAACGGTATTACAATCCGTATCGAGATTTCAGATCTGAAAGAAAAAGCGTCGATGATCGGAAGTGCTGTTTTGGTTGATGAAGACTACTATAACCGCATAAAGTTACTTCTTCGGCAAATGTAGAATATCCGAATTTATTAATTTAACCGTACGAATTTAAACTCTAACGATATCGCACCATCCTCTGATTCCGGATTTAAAAACCTTATACTGAGATGAAAAAAATTAAATACCTGATTTTGTTGTTGATTCTGTTCTCTTTGCAGGCAGTTGCACAGCATGATGCCGTCAAACTCAATTCGGGCTGGAAGGCCAAAAGAGTAAACGAAGTAGTGGTTGACGGAACTGTTATTACAGGCAAAGATTTTCAGCTTTTCGACTGGATGGATGCCATTGTCCCCGGCACAGTGCTAACCACCTTACTTCACAACCAGAAAATACCGGATCCGTTCTATGGAATGAACAATGAACTTATTCCTGATATTCACGAGACCGGGCCCGATTATTACACCTATTGGTTCTACAAACAATTTACGGTTCCCGATTTAAAAGAAGGAGAACAGGTTTGGCTGAAATTCAGAGGGATAAATTACTCAGCCGAAATGTTTTTGAATGGTAAAAAGATCAATCCGGATACTCACGAGGGAATGTTTTTGCGCGAAAAATACCTGATTACACCATTCCTTGAAAAAGGAATAAATCGCCTTGCCGTGATTGTACATCCTCCGGATCCGGTTGGGGCCCCAAATGGACAGGGTGGCGATGGAACAATTGCCCGGTCGGTAGCCATGCAATTCACGGCTGGTTGGGATTGGATTTGCCCAATCCGCGACAGGAATACCGGAATCTGGGACGAAGTTTCGCTAGAATTTACCGGACCGGTTGATTTGGTGGATCCGTATGTAATAACGAAAGTGCCGGGTAAACGAATTCCTTCAGGAAAACAGGCTGCAGCAATAATTAGTGCATCAGCTGATTTACTGAACAGTAGCGATCTTGCTATAAAAGGCAAGCTTATTGCCCGTTGTGGAACCTACGAAGTTTCGAAAACTGTTGATGTACCTGCAAATGAAAAAATTACGGTTTTGCTTCCTGAATTTAAAATGGAAAATCCGCAATTGTGGTGGCCAAACGGATTAGGTGAACATCCACTTTATAACATGGAGTTCTCATTTGTCCTTAACGACAATCAGATTTCGGATCGGGAGAAAGTTAACTTCGGAATTCGTGAAACGGCAACCCGATTTGACGAAAAACTGAGAGCCCGAATATTTTCAATTAACGGACAGGATGTGTTCATTAAAGGCGGAAACTGGATTGCCTCGGATGCACTTCTTCGCTTGTCGCCCGAACGATACGAAGCCGAGGTTAAAATGCATGCTGAAATGAATATGAATATGATCCGCGTTTGGGGTGGATCTATGACAGAACGCCCCGAATTTTACAACGCCTGCGATAAATATGGTTTGCTCGTCTGGCAGGATCTTTGGATTTCGGGCGATTGCAACGGACGATGGTTTGATCCGGCAAAGAAGGAAACCCAGGAGCGCCGTCGTGCCTATCCCGATAACCACAGCCTGTTCATAAATTCGGTTACAGATCAGGTTAAAATGTTGCGGAACCATCCCAGTTTGTACCTGTGGTGCGGTGGAAACGAATTCCCGCCTCCGGCAGATATCGACAAAAAATTAAAGAATGAAATCTTCCCGAAATATGACAGCGGCCGATATTATCTGAATGAATCGACATCAACCGATCTGGCAAAAAACGAGTTAGGAGGCAATGGCGACGGACCTTACGGAATTCAGAATCCACTTCATTTCTTTACAGTAACCTCATTCCCTTTTAACCCTGAATTGGGTTCAGTTGGAATGCCAAATGTGGAAACCATGCGAAAAATCATGGACGAAAAAGACCTGGTTCTTCCGACTAAAAGAGGTGAAAACCGAACATGGAGTTATCACAAATACATTGCTTACGATAATTATATCGACCAGTATGGAAAAGCGGAAGGAATTGCTGATTTCTGCAAAAAAGCTCAACTGGTAAATTACGAGCAGTACCGTGCTCTTCAGGAAGGGTTTAATGCCGGAATCTGGACTAAATACTCGGGAATGCTGGTTTGGAAAAACCAAAATCCGTGGACCGCACTTCGTGGACAATTTTATGATGTTTTTCTGGAACAAAACGGTGGATTTTATGGGATTCAGCATGGAGCCAAACCTCTGCACCTCCAGTTAAATTTAAACGATTCAGCCGTTTGTCTGGTGAATCAAACCTTTACGGAAGAGAAAACATTAAAGGTCAGTTCCGAGTTGTTCGATATTCACGGAAAGCTTTTCTCAAAGGATATTTACGCCGCATCAATTGCTGCAAACAAAGTTTCAGTCCTGAAAAAAATAGATACTCAAAGCATAAAGGACGAAACCTGCTTTTTACGGTTAAAATTGCTTGATCAGGAAAATCGTGTGATCGATGAAAACTTCTACTGGTTGTCGAAACCAGGGAAAAGCTACGAAAAGCTCAATGAACTAAAGCCAGTCAATTTACAGATTGAATTCAGGGAAAATTCAAAGGGTGAAAAAGTTGCAGCGATAAGTAATCCGACCAATGAAACTGCCTTTTTTATCCGGTTAAAAGTGCTTGATGAAAAAAACGGAGAATTGGCTTTGCCTGTCTTTTTCAGCGAAAACTACGTCACATTGCTTGCGTCTGAAAAAAAGGAAATCAGTATTAATCTGACACTGCTTCCGGAAAACCAAAAATCGAAATCCTTATTGCTTGAAGCAGAGGGTTGGAATGCGATCACAACATCAATAAAAATGGAATAAAAACGAATTGAAGAAATGAAATACCTACTCTATCCAATTCTGATCATTTTCATTCAGGCACTGGCTGTTTCTGCTCAGCCAATAAGCCTTAGGACAGACGATCTCAACCTGACAATTTCTGTAGCCGGACAATTAACAGCCATTTTAAATCCTTCGACTGATAAAAATTATTTAGCCCTGAACGAAAATGCGCCATTGTTGAAGATTCGTGTTGGCAGTGAATGGGAAGAACCCAACCGAGCCATTTATAATAGCAAATCAGGTACGATTACACTGAATTTCCCGACATCAAAAATCTCGGCCGTTATTAAAGTTGACCAAAAGAAAACTCATCTGGTTTTCGAATTGATTCGGCTGAGTGCAAAAGATAAAGTAAATGCCGTTTGTTGGGGCCCCTATCCCACTGTTATTGGCCAAACGATAGGCGAAGTAATTGGTGTTGTTCGCGATGGTGAATACGCTTTTGGTTTGCAGGCTCTGAATACAAAAACACTGGGTGGCATACTGAAACAAGAAGGCGGAACTGACGATTCCCGGGGAAATACCGCAATTACCCAACCATACGGAAGCAGCATTCAGGCATTCAGCCTCGACCGTTCAAAACCTCGCCAGATTTCGGTCTGGAATGATCAGTATCCCGATATGCCGGTTGATGCCATCCCCGGCGAAACAACAATCGGTTCGGCGATAACACTGTTTGGCTGTTCAGAAAATCAGGTTTTAGATCACATCGGAGCCATCGAACTTGCTGAAGGACTTCCTCATCCTTTGATTAATGGTATTTGGCACAAGCAATCGCCCGAAACCGGACGAGCCTACCTCATTTCAGATTTTAATGAGAATAACATTGATGAAATGCTGGATTATACACAACAGGCTGGATTGGTATCTCTTTATCACGAGGGTCCGTTCAAGTCATGGGGGCATTTTATCCTTGATCCGCAAAGTTTTCCAAACGGAAACGAAGGGATGAAAACCTGCGTGGAGAAAGCGTCGAAAAAAGGACTGCGAATTGGAGTACACACGCTAAGCACATTTATTAATACCAACGATCCGTATGTTACTCCAATACCCGACAAACGTCTGGCACAAACCGGTTCTTCGATACTAACGGAAAGTATAACTTCTTCAGATACCGAAATTCCAGTCGAATCCGATCAGTATTTTAAGAACATTAAACCGAGCACTTTGCATGCCATTCGGATAGGTAACGAACTTATCCGTTTCCGTGAGGCGACAACAGAACAACCCTATAAATTACTGGATTGTCAGCGTGGAACATACGGAACCGAAGCTGCCGTCCATGCAAAAGGCGAAACGGTTGGTATGCTGCTGGATTATCCATACAATACGCTTTTCCCGAATTTCAATTTGCAGCAGGAAATCGCAGGAAATTTAGGTCGGTTTTTTACTGAAACCGGAGTTTCGCAGATGGATTTTGATGGACACGAAGGCTGTATGTCTTCTGGTGAGGGTGATTATGCCATTCAGGCTTTTGCTGAAAAAGTCTTTCAGGAAACAAAACACACCCTGGTGAACGGAACAAGCAGGTCGAGCCATTATTACTGGCACATTTGCCATTACTGGAACTGGGGCGAACCCTGGTATGGAGGCTTTCGAGAGTCACAGGGAGATTACAGACTCGAAAACCAACCACTTCTGGAACGCAATTACATGCCCAACATGCTGGGCTGGTTTTTGCTTTCGGCCACTACCGGAATCTTAGACATAGAATGGATGATGGCTCGCGCTACAGGTTATAATGCCGGTTTTGCCCTGGTTGCCAGATATAATAGTCTGAAAAAGAATCCGAATACAGCCCAGTTGCTGGCTTTAATCAATTTGTGGCAGGAAGCTTCACGAAAGAAAATTTTCACTCCTGATCAACGAGCCAGACTTAAAAATCCGGCCAACGATTTTCACCTCGAAAAATATACCGGTGGATGGAAACTTTACCCCTATAAAAAATACAAATTTGAACATGCCAAACAGCTGCTTCAGCCCGGACAGCCTACTTTTTCGGAATGGCAATTCGAGAATAGCGACGCAGAACAGCCGCTTAATTTCACCCTCACTCTTATGGGAAAAGAAGGTGTGATCAGCAATCCATCGATTGAACTGGACGGTTATTTTAAGTTGAAATTACCCGGAGAATTTGAGGCAGGGAACTCAATTGTTTGCGATGGGTCAACATTAAAAATCTACAACAATAAAGGAAGTTTCAAAAAAGACATCCAGTTAAACCAGGCAATTCCTCAACTAAAAACAGGAAAGCACACCGTCAAATTCGATTGCCAGTTTCCGGACGAAAGCGAACTGGTCAACCGCTTCATCATCAAAACCATTAGTAATCCTGAAATTATTCAAAAATAAAAATACCTACTTATGAAAAAGTTTTATTCCATTTTTCTGCTGCTTTTACTGGCATTTGCCTGTGCAGTCCCGGTTAACAAAGCTAAGAACAAAGAACTTGCTAACCAGATTACAAAAAATGAATATTTCCCTTTGGTGAAAACCAAAGCGATTGAAATTATGAAAACAGGATTTAATGCCGGCGATGGTTACCGCGAAGTATGGATACGCGATTACAATACCTTCATCGAGTTGGCTTCACAGGTTTTTCCCAAAGAAGAACTGAAGGAAAACCTGCTCGTTTTTTGCCGGATGCAAGGCGACGATGGAAATATTATTGACGGATTTACACCAATTGAAAAAGTTGGTCCGGTAGAATACGATTTCTCGTATTCAAAGCTCGAACCTCGCTACGCAGCGCATAAAAACTCGGTGGAAACCGATCAGGAATCATCGCTCATTCAGGCCGTTTACAAGTACATTAAGTTAACAGGCGACAACACCATTTTAAGCGAAAAGGTAGGAGACAAAACGGTAGCCGAACGTCTTGAATGGGCCATGGATTTTTTGATGCAACACCGGTTTAATCAACAATACGGACTCATTATCGGAGCTACAACTGCCGATTGGGGCGATGTTCAGCCAGAACATGGCTGGGGCGTCGATCTGGATGCCAATACGCATCCGGCCATTGATATTTACGACAATGCCATGTTTATCATTGCATTGGACAACCTAACCGAAATGCTTCCAGCGACCAAAACTAAATGGGGGCCAATAAAGGAAAGTATTGCCCAAAACTGTCGTAAAAATTTGTGGGATAAAGCCAACAAAAAATTCATTCCGCACATTTACCTTAAAAAAGGCTCACCTTTTCCGGTTGATTTTGATGAAAACCAGATCTATTATTTCGGGGGAACAGCAATTGCGATTGAGGCAGGATTACTAAGCAGGGAAGAAATAAAAATTTCACTCGATGAAATGGTTAAACGGGTTAAACAGGCCGGAGCTCCGTCAATCGGATTGACACTTTATCCTCCATATCCGAAAGGATTTTTTGAAAATAAGATCATGAATACGGAGTACAGTTATCAGAACGGTGGAGACTGGACTTGGTTTGGTGGCCGGATGATTCAGCAATTAATAAAATATGGCTATGTTCAGGAAGCTTACGAGCAGATTCAGCCAATGGTTAAACGAGTGAAAGACAACAATGGTTTTTACGAATGGTATTCAGTGGATAATAAACCCCGGGGCTCCGGCACATTCCGAGGCGAAGCTGGAGTTTTATATACCGCAATTGTAATGTTAGAGAACTGGGTTAAAAAATAACCCGGTTCTCTAATCTTATCATTTTAATGCCGGCCATTAAACGATACCAGCTTTTGTAATTGTTCATCCCATAACCGAAGTCGTAATGACTTAAGAGCCAGCAAAAAAGTAACAGGTTTCACTTCATTAAACACATGGTTTTCACGGTAGCATTTAGCCAGGTTATAATTCGGAATACGTGCGTTCAGATGATGAATATGGTGAAACCCTATATTCCCCGAAAACCATTGCAGCAACTTCGGAAATTTGACATATGAGCTTCCTTCCAGGGCAACTGTCCGGAAATTCCAGTCTTTGGTTCTGAACCATGCAACATCTTCGTATTGATGTTGTAAATAGAACAACCACAATCCGGAAATTGCTGAAACATAAAGAATTGAAAGCTGCAAAATCAGAAAAGTAGTCATTCCGATAATCGAACTCATCACAATAAAAATCAGGAGCAAGGCCGCATTTGTAAAATAGACATTCATTTTCTCCTTCTTACTCATTCCTTTTCTGGTCAAACGGTTCTGGATGAGGAAAACATATAGTGATCCGATGCCAAACATGACAAGAGGATGACGATAGACTCTGTATTTTATGCGTTCCCATTTGGAACTTGAACTGTATTCTACTTTGGTCATTAACCAAACATCACCTACCCCACGTTTATCAAGATTGCCTACAGATCCGTGGTGCCGAAGATGTTGGTTGTGCCATTTGTCGTAGGGAGTGAAAGAAAGAATTCCAAAAAACATACCTACAATCTGGTTGGCTTTCTGTGATTTGAAAAACGAACCGTGACCACAATCGTGGAAAATAATAAACATTCGCACCAGAAATCCCGATGCCAGAATAATTAAGAATGCAGTGAGCCACCAGGAGACGGTAAGACTATAAACAATTAAAAACCATAACCCAACATAAGGACCAAACGAATTAACAATTTGCCAGATTCCTTTTCCTAGATTGGGCTTTTGATACTTTTCTATGTTTTTGCCTATAACTAACCACGGGTTAATTTCAGGATCACTTTTTTCAGCTGTTTTCATTTTGAGTGTTCTATTTGTTATTGAATAATGCGAATTAAGAGCTGAATAAATTCAGCCCGAAGAGTTGGCATTATTATAGAAAATGGTGCTGAAAGTGATCTTTTACCACGGAGTGGTGATCATATTGTATTATGCCTTCGGCATTAAAATCTTATTTAGTTCAACCCTTTATTCACACGGTATCAAAAGGATAAACGAATTTTACTGACTTAAGTTCTGAAATTTGAACTAATTCTTCACGGATAAAATTGTTATTAAACAGCAAAGTGAAGCCAATTCATATAAAACACTGACTTTCTGACAAATAACACATCAATAGATTATCATTAACAACTCGTTTTTACGGTGACTGTTTTCCGTCCTTTTTGATTACATATCATTCAGATAAGCAAAATGTTGTGCTACTTAACAGACATTTCTTATTAAAATTATTTTGGGGGGATGTTAATTCACAAATCCGCAGTTTGTTGTCAAACATTTGCGACGGTTTTTAGAAGCGAAAAACTAGAGTTACATTGCATAGTATAAATCAGTATTGTATGACATAGTCTGATAATAATCTAATCAGGATGAAAACAACAAATAAACTCGATAAACCATTCGGTCCTGCAGGAGTTTCTGCTGGTATTGTTTTGCTTGTTGTTGGAATTTTTACAGTTTACAATTCGCTTTTCAGCATCATTCTGATTGTAATTGGGGCTTTTGCCGGATTAACATCGACCAGTACAACGATTGATTTCAATAAAAACAGGGTTAAATTTTCGAATAACCTGTTTGGAATTATCCATTTGGGAAAATGGATAAAACTCGATCCAAAAATGAAAATTGGGATTAAAAAATCGAAACAGGTTTGGCGAACATCAAGCTGGAGTAACCGCACACTGGATATCAAAAAAGAAGATTTCAGGATTTTTCTATACGATTTTGATGAAAAACAAATTCTCCCAATAATGAAGTCAAATTCGCAAATCGAGGCCAGAGCCGAACTGGCGAAACTGACGAAAAAATTGGGATTAAAACAAATCTGATTTTATACTGTTGTTTCTATAATCCGGTTCGCTAATTTACTTTTGCAAAGGAACAAGCTACTCTTAAATCAAAACCCTGCCTTTTATCACCCTGATTTTACCTGAAAAATTGCTTCTTTTGTGAACCTGAAACATTAAACTTTTTTCCATGGCAAATAAATTCCTGATTTTAATTTTAATTTCTATCCTTTTCGCATCGTGTACAAAAAAGGAAGCGCTGATTCAAAATCCGACCCGACTTAACGATATTCAGCGAATGCTGTCCGAACAAAAAGAACTTAGCTCGAAAAGTCTGCTTAAAACCTGGGACATTTTTAACCAGCAACGTTCTTCGGACGAGAAACAAGGCATGGAATTTCTATACGCGTATATGCCACTAAGCGACCTGGCCGATTATCAACCTGAATTTTTCCTGAAGAATATACAATTCAGCTTAAAAGCTCGCGAGGAAATGCCATGGGGAAAGACTATTCCTGAAGAAGAATTCCTGCATTTTGTGTTGCCTTTGCGTGTGAACAACGAAAATCTCGATAATTTCCGCGAAGTGATGTATCCTGAAATTGCTATGCGAATCAAAGGAATGGATATGAAACAGGCAGCACTTGAAATTAACCATTGGTGCCACGAGAAAGTAAATTACCGCGGAACAGACTCGCGCACCAGTGCGCCATTAAGCACCATAAAAAAAACGTTCGGCCGTTGCGGCGAAGAATCTACTTTTACTGTTACAGCCATGCGTACTGCAGGAATTCCTGCCCGCCAGGTTTATACTCCGCGATGGGCACACTCCGATGATAATCATGCCTGGGTTGAAGTATGGATTGACGGTAAATGGCACTATCTCGGTGCATGTGAGCCGGAAGTTGATCTGGACATGGGTTGGTTCAGTGAACCTTCGCACCGGGTGATGATGGTTCATACCCGCGCTTATGGCCGCTATTTCGGGAGCGAAAACGTGGTTACCGACACCGATCGTTTTTCGGAACTGAACCTGACTGCGAACTACGCCACGGTGAAAAACATAACCATTTCGGTAAAAAATGCCGATGGAACTCCTGCTGACAGTGCTAAAGTAGAATATCAGCTGTATAATTATGCAGAGTATTACCCCATCGCCACCGGATTTACAAATCCCGACGGATTCACAAGCCTGAACACCGGTATGGGCGACCTGATTATCTGGGCTGCAAAAGATGGAAAATTCGGCTATCAGAAACTTTCCGTCCCCGAAAAAGATACGCTCGAATTGGTGCTTAATCAAATGGTTCCGGCGAATAAAAATGAAAATTTCGACCTCGTTCCGCCACATGCAGTGAAGGTTGAACTGAATGTAACCGAAGCCGCCCGGGCAGAAAACGATCGCAGACTGGCTCAGGAAGATTCCATCCGGAATGCAACGATGAAAACATTTAAAGATTCGCTTTGGATTGCTGAATTTGCCGCTAAAACCAATCTTGGAGTCGACACCGTTTCGCGCCTGATTAAGCTGAGTTATGGAAACTGGGATCAGATTTCGGCTTACCTCGAAAAGAATGTAACTGCATACCGGAGCACCGTTCTGGAATTGGCCATTCTGCTGGCTGACAAAGATTACAGCGATGCGCCCGAATCCATTTTGACCGATCACCTGGTGCAAACCGCTAAATCTGGAGTGCAAGGACTGGTGACATCAAAAGAACTGTTTACCCAATATGTTTTATCTCCCCGAATTGCACTCGAAAATTTAAGTCCGTGGCGAAGTTTTCTGGCTGCTTCTTTTGGCGTTGAAATGGCCGAATCAACCCGAAACGACATTTCCTCTTTAACCAACTGGATTCGCGAAAATGTTCGTATCAATACTGTAGCCAACTTGCATTCGCGGGCACCACTTTCGCCAATTGGTGTATACAATCTGCGAGTTGCCGATCCGGCTTCGCGGGATATTTTCTTTGTGGCAGCTTGTCGTACATTCGGAATTCCCGCTCGTTTAAATCCTGAAACGCAAATTCCGGAGTACAACAAAAACGGCGAATGGCTTCGTGCTGGGTTCGATGCAAAAGCACCGACCCAACCAGAAAAAGGAATGCTGAAACTTACAGAAAAGAATAATCCGGTAACGCCACAATATTATCTGCATTACACCATTGGTTTCCTGAAAAATGGGTTCTACCATACATTGGAATTTCCTGAAGGCGGGAAATTGACTAATTCCGACAAACCTATTGAGCTCGAAGTTGGCCAATATGATCTGGTCACCGGAAATCGTATGGAAGATGGCTCGGTGCTGAGCAGTATGACCTTCTTTACCATCGAAAAAGGACAAACAACCACGGTTCCGGTTGAACTGCGTCGCCAGTCCGGTGAGTTGAAACCATCCGGGAAACTTGATTTTAATCTGCTAAACCTCGATAAAGAAGGTAAGCTGGTGAGTTTGTCCTCTTTGTTAGCCGGTAACTATTCGGTCTTGGTTGTCCTTGATCCCGACAAAGAGCCATCGAAACATATCCTGAATGATTTAGGTCCCTATGTCGACCATTTCAATAAATGGGGCGGACAATTCGTGTTTGCAATGCCAGCTGAAAAGGCAGGTCAGGCAGGCGTGCTGAAAACCTACCAGTTGCCTTCGAAAATAGAAAGTGGTGTGGATGTTAATGACAATATCCTGAATGCGGTATCAGCAATTTACGGCACAGGACTAAAAGACAAACTTCCGCTGGTGCTGTTCTGTGATGCAACAGGCAATGTTTACCTGTTTTCATCAGGATACAAAATAGGGATGGGTGAACAACTCCTGAAAATGATTTCTGCGGTTGAGTCGAATCAAAAAATGCTGGAAGCGAAAGCATCATGCAGTAAGCCATAAATTTTGCTAAAAAATAACGAAACAGAAAAGCCACCGCAGTAAATTGAAGTGGCTTTTCTGTTTGCATCATGCCAATCAATTAGGTTTGGCTGTTGATAAACAATTTCATCATAATATCGGTTTGCTCATCATTACCAAGTCTGAATATATGCTTGCCGAATTCAATAAATCCATTTTTTGCATAGAATTTTTTTGCCTTGTTATTTTTCTCCCAAACGCCCAACCACAATTAGTCAACCTCTTTTTCTGTAGCTATCTGTAGAGCCTTGTCGAATAGAAATTGTCCAACTTTTTCACCATGATATTTTCTCAAAACATAAATCCGTTCAAGCTCCATACCATTGGGGTCTTTCAATTCAGTTTGTGCTGTACCGAAATTTACTTTTAAGTAACCAATCGTTTTATTATCAATAATTGCGAAGTAAAATTCAGAATTCAAATTCTCAATTTCATCGGTCATTTTCCTGTCGCTAAAACTGTCACTCAGGTACTTTTTTATATTTTCTTCTGAATTAACTTCAGCAAAAGTCTCCAGAAAAGTCTGTTCCCCAATGTGCTGAAGCTCTTGAAGGTCGGCTAATGATATCTTTTTAATTTCTATTAGATTCATTTTATTCTGGTTTATATTGCTCAACCAATTCCAGCCTTTTAACTATTGAATTCTTCGCCAGGATGGTTCCGGGAGACAATACTGCATTGGCACCGATTTTAGAGCCATCGCCGACCAGAGAGCCGAATTTTTCCACTCCGGTATCTATCACCTCTGAGCGGTATAAAACAAAAATGCGTTTTGCAATTCGCTCGTTGTAATGGTTCGCAGCAATTGAACCCGCTTCAAAATTTACATTTTTCCCAATTATGCTGTTACCGATGTAATTGAAATGGGCAATGGCTGTTCCGGAGCAAATGATACTGTTTTTAATCTCACAACCTGGACCAATTTTGACCGATTTTTCAAGATAAACGCCTTCACGAAAATATGCATTGGCGCCTACGACACAATTTTCGCCAACGATCGCCGGCCTCTTCAGCGTTACACCTCGTTCTATAGTGGCAGTTCTGTGCACTGCTATTCCTTCTGCGATTTCAAAATCGCTACCTAACTGTAAAATCCGTTTCTCCAAAATCCCCTTAAGATTGTCTGTTATTTTCCATGGCTGCAAATTAGCCTGATCCGAAAAAATCAGGGAAAAGTCTTGTATAAAATCATCAGAATTTATCATTTTCAGCAGGTGTTGTTGAGTTCATGAAATTTAAAATTGTTAATCCAAAAGATTTCATATGCTTGTTTAAGTGGCATTATCCTGTTACAACCTAATGATAAATTCTGTCAGGTTACTGTCGCCATCCAGATTAAATTTTTTGCGTAAGCGGTAGCGGTGGTTTTCTACACCACGAACCGATATTCCCATCAAGGGCGCAATCTCTTTCGAAGCCAGATTCATCCGGAGAAAGGCACAAAGACGTAAATCGCTTGGTGTAAGGTCTTCGTAATTGTCTTTCAGCGTTTTCATAAATTGTTCGTGCGCCCGTTCAAAGTTGGCTTCAAACACTTTCCAGTCATCCTGGCTGCTCATGTTATCGTCAATTTTTCCAACCAGCGTGTCGTAGTATTTGTCAGGATAGCGCGATCCAAGCTGTTCCTTGTGATTTTTGAGTATTTCTTTCAGGTCCATCAAAAACTCATTTTTCTTGATGATCGACATGGTTGAGCTAGCCAGCTCTGAACTTTTAAACGACAGTTCTGCCTGCAATTTTTCGTTCCTGAGTTGAATCAGTTCTTTTTCCTTTTCTTCACGCTCCCGACTCTCCTTTTCGCGGGTTCTTTTAATAATTCGTTGGCGAAAAATTAAAAGTCCGGCCAAAATAATCAGAATATATCCGATATACGCCGCAGTTGACCGATACCATGGTGGTAGGATCGTCAGATCTAAAGAATTCTCGAGACTTCCTTCTCCCCAATTATTTACAGCTTTTATTTTTACCTTGTAATGCCCAAAAGGCACACGTTTAAAACTGAAAATTGGTTTGTCAATCGGATCGGCCCAATGTTCGTCAAGTCCTTCAATAAACGATTGATATTTAATATTATCGCGACTAAAAAATGGGAATGAGTAACTCAATTGCAGGTTATTTCTGTTATAATGCACAGTCACTCCCTGCTCAGACAGAGGCAAGTCGCTCTCTTGTTCGTTTGGACCACTTATAGTAATACGACGCAGTTCAGGTCTTTCTTTGGAAATTAAAGAGGTCGGGCTTATTGTATCGGCATTCAGAATAGCGTAACCATTTTCGAGGCAGAGAATTGCTTTGGTTGCGCTTACCGGCAGAATGTTTTCATACCCGATAATTAGCTGGTTATTAAATAAATCGACTGGATATTCTTTAATTTTCCTGACCTCAGAATCCTGAATCACAAACAAACCCAATGACTCATCAGTAATAAACCAGTAATGATGGTCGGGGCCGGCCACAATTCGCGTAGCCATTTTGTAATTATCCATCTTCTGGTTCATCGTGATAAAATCAATGATAGTATCATTCAGGTCATCAAACGTATAAAGCTTTTTACCGGTTGTAAAAACAATCCTGTTCTCAACTTTAAACACATTAATGTTATGGTCCTTTCCGAACACATCACTACCATAATATCGCTTATAAACCAAAGAGTCGCGCTTGTCAAATTTCAGCCTGAAAATACCCCGATACATATGGCTTGCCCAGTAATTTCCAAGATGATCGATTTCCAGGTAGCGTGTCAAATCGTTGAACGTGTAATTAATATGATCAATTTTCCATTGCGCATTTTCTTTCTTGTAAAATACGAGATTTGAATAAGTACTTTGCACCAATGAGTTAGTTTTCAAGGGATTTTCGATGATTGAAAGTCCACCAGATCCGGGAGTAAACCTTACCTGATCGCCAAAAATTTCGAATGTTCCTTTGTTGTGGTTTACAAATAGCCGGTCATCAATCACTTTACAATCCCAGATTTGTCCCTGAGTTCCGGGAACCAGCCTGAAAGGTTCGTCAGACGAAGGAAAGGGCCTGAAATACAATCCCTGATTGGTTCCAAGGTAAATTTTATCACGATAAACTGCTGCTGTGTAAACGGCACCAAGTTCTTTCCGTTCGATGATGGTGTACGATGGATCGGGCGAGAATGAGATATAATCAATTCCTTTATCAAGTGCAATCCATATATTTTGATTGACATCAGTAAGAATTCCCAGCACTGTATTGTTCTGCATTCCGTTTTCCTTATTGAAACGGTAAAGAAGATGACCTTCCTGATTGAAAACGGAAATTCCATCCAGTATGGTACCAATTATAATCTTTCCATCTGCTGAAACGATTCCACGGTTTATGATGTTTTTTTTGAAGTATTCGGTTTGATCAGCTTGCCAGGGTGAAAGTTTTTGCCCGTCGTAAATCAGAATACCATTATTAGAAGTACCTATCAGTATTTTTCCTTGTCCGAGCGATAAACAGAACCTGATTTCAGTCTGACTAAACAAATTATCAATAAGATAGGGCGTATATTTTGTTCCAGAAATCTGGTAGATACCCTGATTCATGATGTTCACGAAAATCCGGTCGCCACCATCTGAGATAGAATTTATAAATCCTTCAGGACGAACAATTTCGAACTTTTGGTAATCGTAGATATAGATTTTAGAGAATGACTGGAAATAAACCCGGTTACCCGAAACAATAACGTTCCAGAATTCCTCATTGCTTGTAAAATTTTCCTCCACTTCCTTTTTCAGTGAATTATACTCAAGTTGCCCCATGACGTTGCGCTCCCAGTAACCAAGTTCCCTGTATCCGGCCGTGAAAATCCGGTTTTGTTTGTCAACAACAACAGCCCTGATAATTGCCCCTTCAGGTGCCGGATAAAGAGTCCAGGTAATTCCGTCAAATTCCAGTAAGCCAATGTTATTGGCAAAATACATATAACCCTGAACATCCTGTGCAACCGACCAGTTTTGACTGGCTGCCTGATATTCCTGCTTGGTGTAATTTTTCAGATAGAATCCGGGAGCGGCAAAAAGAAACGAATGTGATATCAGGAAAAGAAAAAAGAGGAAGGTATTGCGCATGATATGAGGTTTGTTGCTGATCATTGTCCCGTTTCAATTAAAAGAAACTAAAAGTAGTAAAAAAAGAAAAATTGGCACTTTGCAATTCATGATTGTTCGACTAGAAAGGACTGAAAAGTATGTTCCATGAACATATTAGGTAAAAACCGTTGCTTTTGACACTTCATTTCTAATCCAATATTATCAATAACCCGTATAACCAATGTTACAGATGAATGATACATATCAGTCTGTTTATGTGAATTTTAACTGGCAATTACAATTTAAGAGTGTGGTAAAAGTGAAGTTGTTATGCAACATCTTTACGGATCAGTGAAGCAGTGGTGTACCAATTTTTTCTCCTTTCCCTCATTGGTCGTTTAAATTTACATTCTAATTATAATAACTAAAACTTTTTTGACTATGAAAAAACTATTTGTAGTACTGAATCTTCTCTTATCAGTATCGATCCTTTTTGCACAAAATGTGCAAACCATTTCAGGAAAGGTAACTGATATAAAGAATGAATCGGTGCCCGGAGTAACAGTGTCGGTAAAGGGCACCATGCTGGGCACAATTACTGATAACGATGGGCAGTATTCTTTAGATGCAGAACCTCAGGCTGTCTTAATATTTAGTTTTATTGGCCTTCAGACTCAGGAGATACCTGTTAATAATCAAACTACCATTAACGTACAGCTTAAGGAACAGGCATTTGATATTGGCGAAGTTGTTGTTGTAGGATATGGATCTCAAAAAGTGAAAGATCTTACCTCCTCAATTACTACAATTAAAACCGAAGAACTTGTCAAAACCCCAACAGGACAAGCCATGCAGGCCATGCAGGGAAAGGTTGCCGGTCTTCAGATTGTTAGCAGCGGAGGTCCCGGCGATTCGCCTACAATCCGCATTCGTGGTATCGGCTCGTATCCGGGCAGCGATAATGAAGCTCCTTTATACGTTGTTGACGGAATGTTTTTCAGCAACATCGATTTCCTGAACACAGCGGACATCGCTTCTATTTCGGTATTGAAAGATGCTTCGGCTGCTGCTATTTACGGGGTTAGGGCAGCCAATGGTGTTGTGCTGATTGAAACCAAATCAGGTGGATTCAACAAAAAAACAGAAATCAGCTATAACGGCTATTATGGAACTCAGGTCGCTCAGAACGTATTAAAAATGGCTAATGCCGAACAATTTACGACCATGGCCAACGAATCGGGTTCAGTGCCTGATGCCGGTTTTATTCTGAACGCTATGCAGCGATATGGCCGAAGCCGGATTAACCCAAACGTTCCGGATGTAAATACCGATTGGTATAAAGAGATTATGCGTCCCGCAGCTATTCAAAACCATAGCCTTGATGTGTCAGGTGGAAGTGAAAAAGCTTCTTATTCCGTTGGAACCAACTATTTTGGACAGGAAGGTATCCTCGACATGAAAAATGAATACAGCCGTTTCAATCTGCGCACAAAACTTGATTTTAACGCGACCAAATGGCTGACCATTGGTGGTAACATGATTTTCAGTAACGCCATTAAATACAACGATGAAGAATCGGCATGGAATCAGGCTTATTTTGCCGTTCCGATTTTGCCGGTTTATGATGAATCGCTGGTAAATGCAACACCTGTTAAATATGCCAATGCACAGGATTTAGGTTACCGGAGCGGACAAAACCCGTTTCCAACCATGGATTTCAGCAATAATCAATTAAAAATCAGAAAATTATTAGCGAATTTCTATGTAAAGGTTGATATTCTGCCTAAAATATTATCGTTAAAATCGACCTACAACCATGCTTTTACTTCTATGGATGAGCGTAATGTAGCTTTACCTTATTTTATCGGCAATAGTTTTAAACGTGTCGATGCATCAATCAAAAAAACGTCCAGTACGTATTCCGATCAGATCTGGGACAATGTATTAACATACACCGAAAGCTTTGGAAATCATAACGTAAGTGTAATGGCTGGTACATCATTTCGCGACGAAGCTTATAACATGCTTAAAGCAGAGGGTTTAAATTTCCCGATTGAGCAACAACAATCCTGGTATATTAATCAGGCCGGACAAATTGTAGCGGCCGGAATTGGTGATGATGGAAGACATGAATATGGATTATCATATTTCGGACGTGTTTCCTACAATTTTAATGATAAATACTTATTGTATGGCACAATGAGAGCCGATGGAAGTTCGAAATACCAGCAAAAATGGGGTTATTTCCCTACTATCGGTGCCGGATGGGTACTTTCTGAAGAAAATTTCCTGAAGAACAATACCGTATTCGACTTTCTGAAACTGCGCGCCAGTTGGGGAAAGTTGGGGAACGACAAAATTAAGGCCAGCGACGGTGCAATAACAACATCGGTCATAACTACCGCGATTAATGGTGTACTCGTATCCGGAACCACCACGTCAAGTACATATTCATCGCTGAAATGGGAAGTTACCGAAGAAATGAACCTGGGACTTACTTCCAGAATGCTGAAAAACCGATTGAGTGTAGATGCCGATTATTATATACGCGATACCAAAAATGCCGCGATTAATGTTAACATCCCGGCGGTTGGAGGAAGTGTCTTGAAAAATGTGGGCATTATCCGCAATTCAGGATTCGAACTTGCTCTAAACTGGAATGATCAGATATCTAACAAATTAAGCTACAGCATCGGAGCAAATATTTCAACACTTAAAAACGAAGTTCGCGATTTATATGGCCAACCATATATCGATGGTGGTAGCGCCGAATTCCGCCAACGCTCGATTGTAGGACAACCACTTTTGGCTTTCTACGGTCGTGAGGTTGCTGGTGTTTACCAAAACGATGCCGAAATACAGGCCGATCCGATTGCAGTAGCCAATGGACTTGTACCGGGTGATTTAAAATATAAAGATCAAAATGGCGATAAGGTAATTAACGATGATGACCGTGTTGTTTTGGGTTCTTATTTTCCAACATTTATGTATGGCCTAAACTTCGGAATCAATTATCAGAATTTTGAATTCTCAGCCAACATTTTAGGACAAAGCGGAAACAAAATCCTGAACCGCAAACGTGGTGAAATTATCTGGACTGCCGACGGAAATATGGATGCCGATTTAGCCGTGAACCGCTGGCATGGAGAAGGAACTTCAAACAAATATCCTTCATCATCGGGTTTGCGCAGGGGATGGAACCAAAAAATGAGCAATTATTTCGTTGAAGATGGTTCTTTCTTCCGGATACAAAACGTACAACTGGCATACAATATAAAAGGAAAACAGTTGTTTGGAACAGCTATTCCAAATACCCGCATTTCGTTTACGGCCGACCGTCCGTTAACAATATTCAAATACAACGGGTTCAATCCTGAAGTTGCAAATGGTATTGATACACAAACATATCCAATACCTTCCGTATACACCGTTGGACTGAATATTAATTTTTAAACCTCAAAAAGTTATAACTATGAAACTCATACAAAAATATATCAGGCCCATCCTATTTGCATTTGCACTTTTAGGAGCTACTGCTTGTGTGGATAAGCTGGACGAACCGGCAGAAAACAAGTCAATTACTGAAGGAACAGACTATACGATTACAAACAATATGATTTTGCCTCTGACCGGCTTATATGCCGAAATTCAGAATTTTGGCTGGGAAAACTTCCCGCTGATCTCCGTCAGGGGTGATGATGTGAATGCCGGAGGATTGGGTGATCAACAGGATTTTGCCGAAACCGACAAGTTTAACTACAACAAAGATTTCTGGATGTACAATTCCTTGTGGCAGAATTTCTACAAAGATATTTACACCGCTCATTCGGCCATGGAACAAATTGAGTTATACAAAGAATTCGCTGCAAACAAAGCAACTGCCGACCAATATATTGGCGAAGCAAAAGTGTTGAGAGCATGGTCACTTTTCAATCTGTCACGGGTTTGGGGTAGCATTTTTATTCCTGCAAGCTCCGATCCATCAGAAATGCTTGTTGCCAAACTATCAACAAAAGAAGAAGTTATGCAACACATATCCGACCAGATGGATGAAGCAATAGCTGTTCTTCCGGCCATGAACCCGAATGAAAGGGGTGACATACGTGGCGGAGTAACCAAATACACGGCACTTGCAGTAAAAGCTCTTGCTAACCTCGAACTGAAAAACTATCAGGGAGTTGCCGATGCTACTTCTCAAATCATCAGTTCAAATAAATTTAGTTTAGAGCCAGATTTTTACGAACTTTTCAAAATTAAGGGTAAGCTAAACAATGAAAACCTGCTTGAAATGCAGTATTCAGACTTTGGTCAGGCATCTGGTGACAACAAAGCGTACTTATTTGCATTTTTCGGTCCGCAGGGATGGACACCAAAAGTTACCGGAGCAGGCGATGGCTGGGGATTTTATGAGCCAAGTATGAAATACATCAAATTCATGCTCGACAGAAACGAAACTGTTCGCCTGGAAACCAGTGTGATATTTACCGACCGCGGGATTGCAGAAATTCAGAAAGATTCGAAATATTCCACTCTGCCAGCATGGGTTAACAATACAACACGCTCCGGAGATCGATTCAATGATTATGCACGTGCTTTGTTTGCCAGTGGGAAACACTATTTACCATCAGATCAGCTTACTCCCGGACGCACCGATTACGGAACCAATAAGAACTTTACCTGTATTCGTTATGCCGAAATATTACTGATGCATGCGGAAGCGCTAACACAAGGCGCTACAAGCAGCACCATGACTGCCGATGCTGCTCTAAATGCAGTGAGAGCAAGAGCAAGTCTTCCTACTCTTACTGGAGTTACCAATGCGCAGGTTATGGACGAAAAATTTGCTGAACTGGCTATGGAATGGGGAACAAGATATTACGACATGATTCGGCTTGATAAATCTGCGGAATTGAGCTATGATGGCAGAACTTTTACTGCTGACAAAAAATTCCTCCCATATCCACAAACTCAGGTTGACTTGCTGCCGGAACTAAAAGGCAAATAATCTTAACTATTGATCATTAAAATGAAAAAAAAGATGAAAACTATAAAGTATATATTGGCTTTTTTTGTGGGCATTGTTTTTACAATTGCGTGTAACGAAGGGATTGATCCGATTACAGGTATAAATCCGGGATCCGATGCTTCGGCGCCGGTGGTAACCGTTAAGTATCCGACAGAGGGAGTCAAAATACAGGTTCCTGAACTTTTGGCAACCATCAATATTCAATTTGAAGCTACCGACGATATCGAACTAAAGTCTGTTTCTATTTTGTTGGATGGAAATGAAATTACCAGCTATACCAGCTTTAAAGATTACCGTCGCGCTGTTGAAGCATATTCTTACGACAAAGTATCTAATGGAGCGCATGTTCTAACCGTTAAAGCAACCGATCTGGATGGTAAAGAAACCAGTACCGTGGTCAACTTTGAGAAAAAGCCACCCTATTCTCCTATTTATGCCGGAGAAACATTCTATATGCCTTTCGATGGTGATTTCTTTGAGAAAATAAGCTTTAAGGCTGCCACAATAGTTGGAACTCCAGGATTTGCAGGTGCTGGACTTAAAGGGGTAAATGCCTATGCAGGTGCCGCCGATTCGTACCTGACGTTTCCTTTGGCAGGTTTAGCCAGTGGCGAATTTAGTGCAGAGTTTTGGTGCAAAGTAAATGGCACACCCGATCGTGCCGGTTTAATTTCTATTAGTCCCGCAGGAGAAGACAGAACCAAAGGATTGCGCTTTTTCCGAGAAGGAAGTGCCACAGAACAGCGCTTCAAACTAAATGTAGGAACTGGTGCTGCCGAAGTTTGGAACGATGGAGGTACTGTGAGTTTACCAAACAGCAATTGGGTGCATTTAGCCTTTACCGTTTCTCAAACTTCCTGTGTAATTTATATCAATGGTGCGGTTGCAGCCTCGGTACCTGCAGGTGCTATTGATTGGACTGGATGCGAAAACATTTCAATTGGTTCGGGTGCTCCGAATTTTGCATATTGGGATCATAAATCTGATTTAAGCCAATTTGATGAAATGCGTTTCTTCAACAGAGCGCTTTCCCTGTCAGAAATTCAGAATATAATCCAGAGTGATTCTCCTTACACCCCAAAATACAGCGGCGAAGTATTCTACATGCCATTTGAGGGTAATTATAAAGAACTCAACACCAATACCACTGCGACCAAAATCGGAACACCTGATTTTGCTGATGGTATAAAGGGACAGGCTTATCTTGGTGCCGCTGATTCGTACCTGACATTCCCGACTACCGGATTAACAAATACAAATTTTAGCGCGGTATTCTGGACAAAAATTAATGCTGCTCCCGATCGTGCAGGTATTTTGGTAATGGGGCCACCCGATTTGGTTAATACAGCAACTCCAAACAACCGCACTTCCGGATTCAGGTTCTTCCGCGAGGGTTCGGCCACGGCTCAAATATTTAAACTGAATGCCGGAAATGGAACTGCAGATTCATGGTTCGATGGAGGTGCTACTGCTACAGTTGATCCTACTCCGGGAGAATGGCAGCACATGGCATTTTCAATTTCGGGAACTGAATGTGTGGTTTACATCAATGGAGAAGTGGTTAAACAAGGAAGTTTCCCGGGCATAGACTGGACCGGCTGCGATGTGCTTTCAATTATGTCGGGAGCACCGCGCTTTATGGAATGGGGCCACCTTTCTGATCTTGGAATGATGGATGAATTGCGCATTTTCAATAAAGCACTGACACAAGATGAAATAAAAACAATAATGAATGCCGAAAAATAACATGATCCATGTTTTCGGATAAAAAGAAAAAGTTCGATTAATTAAATAGGTTAAGGGAAAAGTGGTTGTCTCGAAAATCATCTGACTTTTGGGACAACCTACTTAAAAAAATCCAACGATAAGCTTCAATAAACCACTAAATGGTAAAATCGGTATTATATATTTTGTTGATCCTTTTTGTTCTAAGTTGCCAGAAAAATGGGAATAATGATCCTGTGAATGAGCCATTCAATTACACTTCGGTGAAATTAAACGGAGCTTTTTCGGGTTTTGATTACAAAGGAATCAATGACTTTCCGGTTTTTAAAGTCTCATTCACATCAGCAATCGATCAGTCATCAGCAAAAAACGCAATAACGATGGCTGATGAGAATTCGAAACCTGTTCCTGTAAGTCTGGTATTTGAAAAAGCGGATAGTGTTGTGACCATCAAACCGGTTTCTTCTTTGAATTATTTGTCGGCATATACTTTTTCTGTTTCCAATTCATTGAAATCAAAAACAGGAAGCACGCTGTCAATCCCATTCTCCATAAACCTTACCACAGGCATCGATTCAACAGATAAATATCCTGTTATTTCCCGGGATTCACTGTTAACTCTGATTCAAAAACAAACGTTCCGGTATTTCTGGACATTAGGACATTCGGTTTCAGGAATGGCACTCGAAAGAAATACTTCAGGTGATATAGTCACTTCAGGAGGAACGGGTTTTGGCATTATGGCTATCCCCGTTGCCATCGAACGAAAGTTTATTTCAAGAGCAGAAGGTGTCTCCCGCGTTCAAAAAATTGCAGATTTCCTGAAAAACAAGGCTATTCATTTTCATGGAGCTTTTTCGCACTGGATGAACGGATCTTCAGGAGCAGTAGTGCCTTTTGGCGATAAGGATAATGGTGCCGATATTGTTGAAACATCGTATCTGATGATGGGCTTACTAACTGCCCGACAATATTTTAACGGAACAGATAGTAACGAGACCAAATTGCGCACCGATATCAATGCCCTTTGGGATGCGGTTGAATGGGACTGGTTCAGGAAAGATGGCAGCAATATGCTTTACTGGAATTGGAGTGCAGATTATGGTTTTGCAGTGAATGTTCCGGTTCGCGGATGGAATGAATGCCTGATCACCTATGTTCTGGCGGCTTCCTCCACAACTCATACCATTCCAAAAGTTGTTTACGACAATGGATTTGCAAAAAATGGTGCGATTAAAAACGGGAATAGTTTCTATGGTTACCAATTACCTTTGGGCGACTCTTTTGGTGGACCGTTGTTTTTCGAGCATTATTCATTCCTGGGCATAAATCCGAATGGATTGTCGGATATGTATGCCAATTATCAAACTCAGGTAGTAAATCATTCGAAAATCAATTTCGAATATTGCAAAACCAATCCAAAAAACTATTACGGATACAGCAACGAATGCTGGGGTCTTACTGCAAGCGACATTCAGAATGGATATACAGCCAGTTCGCCTACCAACGATCAGGGATATATTGCACCAACAGCAGCCATTTGCTCGCTGCCTTTTTCTCCGGAAGAATCACTTCAGGCATTAAACTTTTTTTATTACAAACTGGGAAATAAAATATGGAGCCAATATGGCTTTGTTGATTCATTCAATTTAAATAACATCTGGTTTGCCGACTCATTTCTGGCGATCGATCAGGGTCCGCAAATCGGAATGATTGAAAACTACCGGACTGGTTTACTATGGAAACTTTTTATGTCTTGTCCTGAAATTCAGGCAGGATTAACGAAACTTGAATTTACATATCAACTCTGATGAACAAACTTATTACAATTTCAATATTAGCTCTTTTTATAGGGCTGGGAACCATTTCCTGCACGGGTGTGAGGGGAAAACAGAAGAAGGAATCAACTGACATCAACAGGATTACCGACGATTCGTTGCTAACCCTGATTCAGTACCGCACATTTCAATACTTCTGGGACGGTGCCGAACCAACTTCAGGAATGGCGCGCGAACGGTTTCATGCCGATGGTGTTTATCCTGAAAACGATAAAAACATAGTGACTTCCGGAGGTTCAGGTTTTGGCGTAATGGCGATTCTGGTTGCTATTGATCGAGGTTTTATTACCCGTGAAGCAGGAGTGGAAAGACTTTCGAAAATTGCAGGTTTTCTGGAAAAAGCCGACCGTTTCCATGGAGCCTGGCCGCACTGGTTATATGGTGAAACCGGTAAGATTAAACCCTTTGGAACAAAAGACGACGGTGGCGACATTGTTGAAACAGCCTACATGGTTCAGGGCCTGATTTGTGCCAAAAACTACATGAATCAGAGTGTGCCAGCAGAAAAGGAACTGGCCGAAAAACTTAATCAGCTCTGCCGCGGCGTGGAATGGAGCTGGTACCAAAACGGGAAACCGGCTTTATACTGGCACTGGTCGCCAACTCACAACTGGGAAATGAATTTTGCGATTGAAGGTTACAACGAGTGCCTCATTGCTTATGTGCTGGGAGCCAGTTCTTCAACTTATCCGCTGTCGCCCGAGGCTTACCACAAATGCTGGGCCCGCAGTGGCGGAATAAATGGCGAAACAACCAAATACGGTTACACACTTAACCTGAAGCATAATGGTGCCCCGGAATATGGCGGTCCGTTGTTTTGGGCTCAGTATTCCTATTTGGGACTCGATCCGCGAAATTTGAAAGATCAATACGCCAATTACTGGGATGAAAACCGGAACCAGGTAATGATTGACTACAGCTATTGTGTTGAAAACCCAATGAAATACAAAGGTTACGGAGCCGATTGCTGGGGATTGACTGCCAGCTACTCGGTGAATGGTTACAATGCGCACATGCCTTCAAATGACAAAGGAGTAATTTCGCCAACTGCAGCGCTTTCATCGTTTCCCTATTCTCCGGAAGAAAGTATGAGGGCTGCACGCTATTTTTACGAAAAGCTTGGCGATAAACTGTGGGGAGAATATGGCTTTTACGATGCTTTCAGCGAAACAGAAAATTGGTTTCCTCAACGCTATCTGGCAATCGATCAGGGACCAATTGTGGTGATGATCGAAAATTACCGTTCGCAACTGCTCTGGAAACTGTTTATGAAAGATGCGGATGTTCAGAATGGACTTACAAAACTGGGATTTTCCTTTCAGGAGAAATAAAACCGTAATAAATTGGAAAAGTGCAGGCATCCGGAAATGAATATTCTCTGGCATTGAAAGGAGTCTCGATTCCTTGAAAGCCATTTATTAAAGGTTTGTTTCATTTTGGATAAAAAAGAGATAATATCCATATTTGCAGCCACGCAATCAAACAAGATTTAAAACCAAAAGAATGAAAAAAACAACAAGCCTGTTGATTTTAATGGCATTGTGCTCTTCACTGCTGATGTCGTTCACGCAAAGAAAATCGACCAGTGAAGATCCGGGGATGAAGGTGTTTATCGACAACCTGATGAGTAAAATGACGCTCGAAGAAAAGCTTGGGCAATTGAATTTGCCTGCTTCCGGTGATATCATTACCGGCGCCGGAAGTAACAACAACATCGCTGAAAAAATTAAAGAAGGAAAAGTCGGCGGTCTTTTCAACATCAAGTCGGTCGAAAAAATCCGCGATGTCCAGAAAATTGCTGTTGAGCAAAGCCGCCTGAAAATACCACTGATTTTCGGAATGGATGTGATTCATGGATACCAGACCGAGTTCCCGATTCCACTGGGAATGTCGTGCAGCTGGGATATGAATCTGATTGAAAAAAGTGCACAAATTGCTGCAAAGGAAGCTACTGCTGATGGTATTTGCTGGACATTTTCGCCAATGGTCGACATCTCACGAGATCCGCGCTGGGGACGTGTTTCCGAAGGATCAGGAGAAGATCCGTATCTGGGTTCCCAAATTGCTCAGGCTATGGTAAAAGGTTATCAGGGCGACGATCTGAAAAAGAACAATACAATGATGGCCTGTGTCAAACATTTTGCATTGTATGGAGCTGCCGAGGGAGGTCGCGATTACAATACCACCGACATGAGCCGCATCCGTATGTACAATGAATATTTACCTCCGTACAAAGCCGCTTTCGATGCAGGGGCAGGAAGTGGGATGGCATCATTCAACGAAATCGACGGAATTCCTGCAACTGCAAATAAATGGCTGTTATCCGACTTGTTGCGCAAAGAATGGGGATTTAACGGATTCGTTGTGACCGATTATACTGGTATTCTGGAAATGGTTGATCATGGTTTAGGCAATTTGCAGCAGGTTTCGGCCCTGGCACTGAAAGCCGGAGTTGACATGGACATGGTTGCTGACGGTTTTCTGACTACACTGAAACAATCTCTCGATGAAGGTAAAGTTAGTCAACAGGAAATTGATCAGGCGTGCCGCCGTATTCTGGAAGCCAAATATAAACTTGGACTTTTTGACGATCCTTACCGCTATTGCGACGTTAACCGGGCCAAAACTGAAATTTTTACTCCTGAAAACAGGACCGCTGCCCGCGAAATTGCTTCTCAGACGTTTGTTTTGCTGAAGAATGAGAAACAAACACTTCCGCTTCAGGAAAAAGGAACAATTGCCTTGATAGGCCCGCTGGCTGATAACCGTGAAAATATGCCCGGAACCTGGAGTGTTGCCGCTGATTTTTCGAAATCGGTTTCGGTACTCGATGGATTGAAAAAAACCGTTGGCAGCAATGCCAAAGTGCTTTATGCCAAAGGGACTAATATTGTGAATGATAAAGCATTGGATTCACGGATCAGTATTTTTGGCAAACCAACAAAATGGGATAATCGCACTCAGGAAAAAATGATTGCCGAAGCGGTTGCTGTTGCCAAAAAATCGGATGTAATTATTGCGGCAGTTGGCGAATCAGCCGAAATGAGCGGCGAAAGTTCCAGCCGTTCAGACATCAACCTTCCGGAGAATCAGAGAGAATTGCTTGCCGCGTTAATTGCTACCGGCAAACCGCTTGTAATGGTACTTTTCACAGGCCGTCCGCTAACCATCAACTGGGAAAAAGCCAATGTTCCGGCTATCCTGAATGTGTGGTTTGCCGGAACCGAAGCTGGTGATGCCATTGCCGATGTATTGTTTGGAAAAGTGAATCCTTCAGGAAAATTAAGTGCCACCTTTCCTCAAAATGTAGGTCAGATACCGCTTTATTACAATCATAAAAATACAGGTCGTCCATTACCTGATGGAAAATGGTTCCAGAAATTCCGTTCGAATTACCTCGATGTTTCGAACGATGCGCTGTTTCCATTTGGATTTGGATTGAGCTACACCAGTTTTGATTACAAAAACCTGAAATTAAGCGATAACAGCCTGACTGCCGATGGAAAACTTAATGTTTCGGTCGAACTTACCAACTCCGGAAAATATGATGGTGCAGAAGTTGTTCAGCTTTATGTACGCGATATGGTTGGATCAGTAACGCGCCCTGTGAAAGAGTTAAAAGGTTTTCAAAAAATATTCCTTAAAAAAGGAGAAACCCGCACCATTGAATTTACGTTGACCGAAGAAGATTTACGCTTTTACAACAGCGAACTAAAATTCCTAAGTGAACCAGGCGATTTCAAAGTTTTTGTTGGAACCAACTCTGCCGAAACACTTGAGGCTGGTTTCTCGTTAAAATAAAAGTGGTGAGGGCTAAGAAGGAGATGAAAAAGGGACGGAGTAAGGAGCGAAAGTTCCTTCTCCGTTTTTGTTATTCAATCAAAACTTGAATCAGACCAACAGATTAAGCAATACTTTTGCAGCTTTGTATTTCACAAAACCTAAACACATGAATTATCGGTATTTACTACTCCTGCTCCTGCTTACTTCGGGAAATTATACTTTTGGTAAAAGGCCTGAACACAAAAGAAATACTGAACTTATTTCGAAAATAAAATCTACATCCGGGTTAATTGCGCTCTGGGATTTTCATGAAAGAGCCGGAAAGACCAGAAAAGCAAGAGGGGTAGACAAATTTCCCCTTCTGGAGCAAAAAGGAATAATTCCGCGTTTGGATGAAGGTCCGCTTTCGGGGCATTCCGTTTTGTTTAGCGACAGCACTTTCCTTCGTTTACCAAATGCCAAAACCGGGAAATTGAACATATATGGGGAAAATCAAGGAGTAACGGTGATGGCCTGGGTAAAATGGGAAGGTAAAACAGGTTTTATTGGCGGCATGTGGAACGAATACGCTTCAGGGGGAAAAAGACAATATGGTTTATTTGTAAACCTGCCCTATTACAACGGAAGCGATCAGGTGTGCGGACACATTTCGTACACTGGAAAACCAACACCACCATTTCCATATTCTATCGACTATTCAGCCAGCAAACAAAAGGTAGAAAAAGGAGCCTGGCAATTTGTGGCATTTACTTATGACGGACAATACATTCGTTCATACCTAAACGGAGATTTTGAATTACGGGAACCAGAGCTTATTGATCATACGAAAGGATTTGACGGATACCCGAATGGAATTACACACTCTAAAAATCCATATTATTTTCCTGAAGGCATGGGGAATAATGGTTCCGATTTTACAGTTGGAGCCGTTTTGCTGGCTCGTGGAATGGGGAACTATTTCAGGGGACAAATTGGAGGTTTGGCTGTGTTCGACAGGGCTTTGAGCCCGAAAGAGATTGGACTGCTTAAGTTGTAAACAGGGACAGATTCCAATTCTATTAATTTTTTAGTCTTCGTGAATTTGTACTAAAGTAAAATATTTATCCATGAAAAATTGTCTTCTTGTACTTATCGCAATCTCATTCTTCTACCCATTCCGGGTTAGAGCACAAGAGCAAGACAGCGTTATTGTAGTAAAAGGTCAGGTTAGCGAATATTACATTACAGTGAAGAAAAAGAAATTCCGTTCCGGACAAATTACCGGTCCTGACGGGAAACCACTGGAAGGCGCGACAGTCATGTTTCAGTACAGCCCGGTACACGACAATACGGACGAAAATGGCATGTACCAGATGGTTGACGGTGGCTACGACTCGGTGATGGTGGTATATTATCCCGGTATGAAAATGGCTTATGTGAATGTAAAAAAGATGGGAAATACAGTGAATGTGAAACTCATTCCGGAGAAACAAACTCACATAAAGAAAGAAATAGCTCAGGCAACTGCCTGGTTTGATCCGAAAAACGATCAGCCAAAAACTTTCTGTAACCCAATGAACATCAGCTATAATTTCGAACCATACAACAACAATGTGCTGGCCAGCGGTTCGTTTCGTTCGGCGGCTGACCCGATGCTGGTAAATTACAAAGGCGAATATCTTCTTTTTTGTACCAATCAGGGTGGTTTTTACCGCTCGAAAAATCTGAGTACATGGGATTTTGTATACAGCAGTTTCCAGCGATTACCAACCGACGACGATGAATGCGCTCCGGCTGCATTCGTGAGTGGAGACACGCTTTTTTATGCCGGATCTACCTATCGCGGACTTCCGGTTTGGTACAGTACTGATCCGTTTAGCGGTCGCTTCAAACGTAAAATCGAATCGGTTTCGCTGCCTTTTTGGGATCCCGGGTTTTTCCTTGACGATGATAAGCGTTTATATATGTATTACGGATCGAGCAACGAATTTCCGCTGAAAGCTGTTGAACTGAATCGCAGCAACTTTTATCCGAAAAGCAAAATTATTGATGTAACCATGCTGAAGCCCGACATACACGGTTGGGAACGTTTTGGAATGAACAACGACGACAGCACCACTCTGGCGCCTTTTACCGAAGGTTCGTTTATGAATAAACACAACGGCAAATATTATTTCCAGTACGGTGCTCCCGGAACCGAATTTAAAGTTTATGCCGATGGCGTTTATGTGGCCGATAATCCACTCGGGCCGTTTACTTACCAGAAGCACAATCCGGTTTCGTATAAACCCGGAGGTTTTGTTCAGGGTGCAGGCCATGGCGGAACTTTTCAGGATAACTACGGAAATTACTGGCATGTGGCTACCTGTATGCTTTCGCTTAAATACAAGTTCGAACGCCGGATTGGCCTTTACCCGGCTGGGTTCGACGAAAATGGCACCATGTACGTTTCTACTGGTTATGGTGATTATCCGTGCCTGAATCCAATCAATACCACTGATCACAGGAACGGAACCTTTTCCGGATGGATGCTGCTTTCGTACCATAAACCCGTTACCGTTTCGTCAACCGACAGCTTTTATGTGGCCGGAAATGCCTCGGATGAGGATATGCGAACCTATTGGGCCGCCAAAAGCGGCAAGCCCGGAGAATGGCTGCAAATGGACCTTGGCGAAGTGAAAGAAGTTCACGCCTTGCAAATAAATTATTACGACCACAAAGCATTTCAGCATAACCGGGCAATGGATTTGTATCATCAATACCGGATTTTCCATTCAACAGATGGTAAAGTGTGGACATTGCTGGTTGACAAAAGCGATAACGACCGCGACGTACCACACGACTATGTGGAGCTATTGAAACCAGTAAATACCCGATATTTGAAGATTGAAAACCTGCATATGCCAACCGGCTCATTTGCCATCAGCGATTTTAGGATATTTGGTTTGGCCAAAGGTGAACTTCCTGAAGAAGTCCAAAATTTTAAGGTTGACCGTTCAGTTGCCGATCCCCGCAATGCACAAATCAGTTGGGCTGAATCTAAAGGTGCTTACGGTTACAACATTTGGTATGGTGTTGCTCCCGGCAAACGGTATAACTGCATCACGGTAAATGGTGAAACCAGTTACAATTTCAGAGGAATGGACAAAGGCACTTCGTACTATTTTTCGATTGAAGCATTGGGTGAAACCGGAAGATCGATAATGGGAAAAGAGCTTGAAGCTAAATGACTTGGCTAAAAAGCTTTAATGATAAGATACTGAAACAAGGTTGGCTTGACGCCTTGATCAATGGAGATACAAGTGGGGAAAGTCATCCTGAATTTATTTCAGGATCTTATTTGTTCCCGGCGTAATAATCCGGTACTCTACACTTAGATACATTAAAATGAACAGGAAAAGTAGTCCATCAAAATAAGGATCGAAATAACCATCCTCATAGGGCTCGAGTTTGGCGTTCAAAACGGCATCAACGAATTTTCAGCTATTTGCCTGAGTTCTCTTGATCGGGGGGTAGGCAGAAGTTGAAACCAGACCGGGTGAATGATGAAGTTTCTTGTATCTGTCGGCCTGAAGTGACAATATGCCTGCAAAATCTAATTGTTTAGTAATTATTTATGATCACGGATAACTTATTGTCCAGCTACTTGTTTAAAAAACAAATTTAACTGGATTCTATGACTAATTTCAAGACAACTTTCACACTCATTGGTATTCTTTTTTCTATATACAGCGGTTTTTCACAGGAAAAGGGCTACTACCGCTTCCCTTCGTTGCACAACGATTTGGTTGTTTTTACAGCCGAAGGCGACCTATGGAAATATAACCAATCCACCGGCTCCTGCTTCCGGATAACCACAAACCAGGGAGTTGAATCGAATGCAGCCATTTCTCCTGATGGAAAATTAATCGCGTTCAATGCCGAATACGAAGGTCCAACTGAAGTGTATCTCATACCTGTTGAAGGCGGAATTCCCAAACGGATCACATGGGAAGGACTGAAGGGCGGTGCTGCACCAAAAATTTACGGTTGGACAAAGGAGGAAAAACTGATTGTTTCCACCAGCTATTATTCCACCCTTCCGGGGAAACAACTGGCACTAATCGATCCAGTTTCACTACAATACAGTCGTGTGCCATTGGCGCAGGCTGACGAAGGTGTTTTTGACGAAGATGGTAACCTCTATTTTACCCGATTGGCTTTTCAGGGAAGCCACACGAAAAGGTATAAAGGCGGAACTGCCCAAAACCTCTGGAAATTTGATGGTAAAAATGAAGCTGTTCCGTTGACCGCAGATTATGCCGGAACCAGTAAAAATCCAATGTTCTATGAAGGCAGGCTCTATTTCCTGAGTGACCGTGATGGTACTATGAACCTTTGGTCGATGTTACCCGACAGAACCGGATTGAAACAGCAAACTCATTCGGTATACTGGGATTTAAAGGATGCTGAACTTCAAAATGGGAAAGTCGTTTTCCAGAAACAAGCCGATCTTTATGTATTCGACCTGACAAACGGACAGGAAAAACTACTGGATATTTCACTTATTTCTGATTTCGATCAGAAACGTCCGATGTGGGAAAAGGAACCGATGAAAAAAATTCAGGCGCTTAGCATTTCCAAAACCGGAAGTCATGTATTACTTACCGCACGTGGAAGGGTTTTCAGCGCACCTGTGGATGGAGGTCGCTGGGCCGAAATTACCCGCAAATATGGAATCCGGTACAAATCAGCCAAATTTAGTGGCGACAAAGACGATGTCACTTATATTTCAGACGAATCAGGAGAAATGGAACTTTGGAAAACCGACAAAAACGGTTTTTCTATTCCCTCGCAACTAACATCTGGAAGCAAAGTGCTAATAATGAACTATGAGCCTTCGCCAAATGGGAAATACATTGCATACACAGAAAAGGATTATGCGCTGAAACTTTATGATACAATCAGTAAAACAGTCAGACTGATCGATCAGGATAGTGTGGGTGGATTCAGTGATCTGAAATGGTCGCCTGACAGCAAATGGCTTGCATATACAGATCCTGCCAACAATCAAAAGTCACAGGTTAAAGTGGTGAATATCGGAACCAATCAATCATTTTATATGACCAGCGACCGGATGGATAGTTATGATCCGTCGTTTAGTGATGACGGGAAGTGGCTGTATTTTGTTTCTGACCGCACTTTTGGTACTACCGTGGCAAGCCCTTGGGGACCGCGCCAACCTGAACCCTATTACACCAAAACGAGCAAAATTTACATGCTGGCACTTTACGATACGCTGCGTTCACCTTTTCAGAGTTACGACGAATTGAACCCGAAAAAAGAGGAAAAGAAGGACGATAAAAAAGAAGCATCAGACAAAAAAAGTGAAGTGAAAAAGGGGAAAGGAAAAGCTGTTGCTCCTGAAAAACAACCGGATATGATTAACGCTGTAAGTCGGTTATATGAGGTTCCGGTACCAGCCGATAATATTGGATCACTTCAGGTTACTAAAAAATATTTGTATTGGGTACAATCTGATGACGGAGACAGGCAAAACCGGAAGCTATTTACAGTTGAAATTTCCAACAAAAAAGACAATACACCGGTTGAAGTAACCGATAAAGTTTTGGGTTTCGACCTTTCGGGTGATGGTGAAAAGGTCATGATCCGCAAAAGCGATGGCATTTATGTGACCGATGCGAATGGCAAAAAAGCTGAACTGAAAGATGCAAAAGTAAATCTCAAAGACTGGATGTTCCAGATTGATCCGGTAGAAGACTGGAAACAAATGATGCTGGATGCCTGGCGGCTTGAGCGCGATTACTTTTACGATAAAAGCATGCACGGAGTGGATTGGAAAGCAGTTCTCGACCGGCATTTGCCACTGGTAGAAAGACTAACTGACCGCTATGAACTCGATGACTTGCTGACTAGCATGGTTTCAGAATTATCTGCTCTGCATATTTTTGTTTATGGTGGAGACAAACGGGTTTCGCCTGACGATATTGCACCTGCTTCACTTGGCGCCCGCCTCGAAAAAGACACCATCAAAGAAGGGTATGTAATCGCGCATATTTTTAATGGCGACCCCGATTATCCTGAAAAGCTATCGCCACTTTCACAACCACAACTTCAGATTAAATCAGGCGATATAATTACCAAAATTAATGGAGTTGATGTTTTGACGGTAGAACACATCAATCAGCTGCTCAACAAAAAAGAAGGACAAGAAGTACGGTTAAGTCTTAAAAATCAATCAGGCAAAGAATATGAACAGATCGTAAAACCAGTAAGCATGGCAACCGATGCCGATTTGCGTTACAGCGAGTGGGAGCAAACCCGCAGACTGGATGTGGAAAGCAAAACAGAAAACAAGGTTGGCTATTTTCACCTTCGGGCCATGGGAGGCGACAATTTCGATGAATTTGTAAAAGGATATTATCCGGTTTTCGATCGCGAAGGATTGATCATTGATGCGCGCAGCAACCGTGGCGGCAACATCGATAGTTGGATTTTGGATCGTCTGTTGCGCAAAGCCTGGTTTTACTGGCAATCGCGAGCCGGAAAACCTTTATGGAATATGCAATATGCATTCAGGGGTCACATTGTGGTACTTTGTAACGAAAGTACAGCATCCGATGGCGAAGCATTTGCCGAAGGTATCAAACGGCTGGATATAGGTGAAGTAATTGGAACCCGCACCTGGGGTGGTGAAATTTGGTTGTCATCGAGTAACCGGTTAGTGGATAATGGCATAGCTACAGCTGCTGAAATGGGAGTTTATACCGATAAAGGCGAGTGGATTATTGAAGGTCACGGCGTTGATCCGGACATTGTGGTTGATAATCTTCCCAATGCCACTTACAACGGAAACGATGCTCAATTGGATGCTGCCATTCAATTCCTGAAAAAGAAAATAGCTGAAGAGCCGGTTGTAATACCTGAATTTCCGGCTTTCCCAAATAAATCGTTCGACTATAAAAAATAGAATTGCGGGTTTGTTTCCGTTGAATGTGTCTCAAGATAAAAAAGGAGAATCAATAATTTACAGGCCGGTTTCAGTATGAAACCGGCCTGTAAATTATTGATCTATCTATGCATTTCCGGAGTAATTATCCGGTACTCTCCGCTTAAATGCATTAAACTGAAAAGGTACAGTAACCCATCAAAATATGGATCAAAGTATCCGTCTTCGTAAGGTTCGAGTTTTGCATTCCACACGGCATCAACAAATTTCCAGCTTTTAGCTTGTGTTCCCATTATTGAAGCAGCTGCAGATGTGGAAACCAATCCAAGTGAATGGCGTAGTTTCTGAAATCCGCCAGCCTGGAGTATTTCTACTTGTATTGGTAATGATCCGTCCAACATAAACTGATCCTCGAAAGTGTCTATCCCCCGGCAGAAAAGGAAGTTCTGAATTCGTTTGCCATAGTCTTTTTGCCACTCTGTATCTTTTGCATACCACGAATAATCCATGGCAATGTTCATCGGCACCCGCCATGAATCGTATCTGAAAGCCGGTTTCATTCTCCAGAAATTCCGGGGTGCGCCGCTAAACTCAGAATAGTCAGAATTCAATGCAGTTTCACGGTTGCAGGCACGGTGAAGAAAAACTCGCGCAGTATCGGCACAATCGCGGTAAAACTGCTCGTGCCCGTCCTTGGCATATTCAGCCCAAACTTCATAAAATGCTGGCAAATGGTACGAAGGATCGGTCCAGTTATATCCACTTTTATCAGGAAAGAAAGTAATTTGTTTGTGCTCAGTATTGATGATATTGGTAACACCTTCTGTTCCATTTTTGCTCCACATGGCATCCAGAATTCTTCGGGCTTCGGCGTAATAATTAATCCCGGTATCGTTTCCCCAGCGGTTGGATGCAAAAAGAAGGTCAGTTACAAAATACAGTTCTCCATCCGAGGCAGAACCTGGAGAATTTTGCTTAAACGTTTTATTATTGACGCTCCAGGCAAAATAAGCGTCGCGGACTCCACCCTGATGTTGCATATATTTTTCGGTCCAGCGCCAAAGTTTGTCAAATACATCTTTTTTATTCAGCTGAACGGCAACCATCAAACCATAGGAAAGACCTTCAGTTCGGGCATCATTATTTTTCACATCCGAAACATAGGCCATGAAATCACCCACTTCGAAATAGACTTTTGTTGGTCCTTCAAATACATCGTAGTAGGCTTTGGCTAATTTAGCGTCAATGTCGGCCTGACTGTATCCGGCTTCGAGGAATACATTCCGGTATTTGCCGGTTTCATGTGCGCCTTTTTCCCAGGGAGTCATTTTCCCGCGTTGATCTTTGACATCCTTGTTGCAATCAGGAGAAATAATTGTTTTCTGCCCAAGGCACAAAATGTTCAGGATTAATGTCAGTAAGACGAAGGAGAGTATCTTTTTCATGGTAACTAAGTTTAGTTTCTAAATGTAAAACAAATTCTGCGAAAAATATAGTTGTCAGAAATACAAAAGAAAAGCCATTCCGAAGGACGAAATGGCTTTAACTTGCTGTTAAATTTTATTTTATGTTCTTCAATTTATCCGATCGGCTTTCCGAAGGTAAATATCACCGCTTACCGTTTTGAGTTCTACAGGTAAGGTTCCTCCATTCAACGACAAATCGCGTTTTGTACCTACCCAGGTTATTTTATCAGAAGGTGTATTATCAAACTTCACATTTGAATAAACGTTACCGGTAATTGTGGCTAAGTTTATATGGGCTTTCAACGATGCGGGAATGGAATAATCAATAAATCCACTGATCGAATTTAGCGACATTTTTCCCTGAGTACCAACCAGTAAAATCTTTCCCGAAATGGTTTTCACCCTAAATTCAAGATCGGCAGGCACCTTAAGTTTATAGTTAATCTGCGTATCAAAATTGCAATTGTTCTTTGTGCCTTTCACTTTTTTAATACCTTCAAAGTCAACCTTTTCATTCAAGTCCAAAATGCTCTTGTCTTCATTCACGTTCAGGGCATAATAATCGTTGTAACGATTGTCGTCGATGTTAACCGTCACCTCCAGTTCAATTGTGTTTTTGTTCCATGCTTCTATGTGAATTGTATCAGCAAAATCGAATTTCATCTCCGCTCTCTTGTCCTGAACATTGAAATTCTTTGTAATTACTTTTTGCGACCATGATATGGAAACAATACCCAAAATAAGGGTTGTAAACAGAAGTATTTTTTTCATGGCTTTGAAGTTTAATGTTTCCTCAGGTAAATATTTCCTGAAATTCCTTTCAGATAAACTTTCTGTCCGCCACCGTTCATGGTAAATGAGTTTCCTCCGTGCTGTTTTATTGCATCCATCCCATAAGCACGGTCATCTTTTCCTTTTGCGGGAGAATTGCCTTTCAGATCGAGGTTGTTGTAGACATTTCCGGTTATGTTGGAAATTTCGAAGTTGGCCTTTTCGGAAGCAGGAACCGTGACATCGATGAAACCGCTGACAGATGCAAGCGAAGTGGGTTCGCTCTGATTAATTTTGTCGAAAACGACCTCTACATTTCCACTTATCGAATTAACGGTAAAAGGACCCGATGAATTGGTGATTTTCACATTGGAACTGAGTGTTTTAATCTCCATGCTGCCATTAAAGGAATCGATGATAATGTCGCCGTTGGCAAACGGACTTCCGTAGTCGAGGCTAACTTCCATTCCCGCCGGAATAAGGATTTTGTACTTAAATTCGCGCACTTGTTTGGTGGCACCCTGAATACTGACAATGCCATTTTCTTCACTTACATTGACACCAAGCTCGGTATTATCTTCCATTGCACCAAGTAATTTAAGTCCGTCGGCGCGAGATGGCCGATCAACCTTAAAGTCCGATTCGATGACAATTGAATTACCCGTTGAATTCTGTAATGAGATCTGCCCCAAAAGGTTGGTGATTTCAATTTTGTTCTTCACTTTTGGGGTGTATTCAAATTTTTTGACTTGCCCCATAGCTAAAAAAGGAAAAACGATTGCTGTAAATATAATTGCAATTCTTTTCATGACTGATAATTTTTAAAATGTTGAAATTGAATAATCGGAGTAGCGGTTCTTGCCGGCTGTTTCTTCGCTTTCCGGTTTTAGATGATTATTTTCATCATATCTTTTGCAAAAGCTTTTACGCTTTCATCTGTTTTTTCGTTGGTGGTAATCGATTCTATTTCATCTTTCGCTTCCTTTACGCCCGACTCTGTTAACACCTGAATCAGTGATATTTGCAACAACGAATTTTCCTGAACGGCCAAAGATTTGATCAATTCCGTTTTTACCCGTTCATTTTTATTCATCATTCCAGATAAGGCACTAATGGCTGCTAACCGAACATTCACATTTTTATCACTGTTCATCGTATAAACCAGTGCATTTATAAGTTCGTCGCTTACCTTTCCTGAATTGCTGATGCTGTAAACTGCCTCTATTTTTTGAGGCCCTGTAAATTCGCGCAAACTGGCCAGAATAACTTGCTGCTTTTGCTGATGCAGTTCGCTTTCCAGCTGATTATTTGCGATCTCGCTCTTTCCTGTACCAATTCGATAACCGACCCAATACGTTCCAAAGAATAGTACAACCATAGCTGCGACTTTTATCCACATTGGAATTACCGACGCTTTTCGTTTCTCCGGAAATTCCTGAGATGATGCAAGTTCCATAAATTCTTCCTTCATTCCTTCTGGAACTTCTGGATTTGGGAAGGAATCCATATATGTTAAGAATGAACTTAGCTCCGATTCAATCACTTTGCAAGCTTCACAACTTTGAAGATGATTCCGGATAGCGCCTGATGTTTTTTCATCCAATTTCCTGTCGATGTATTCAGGAAGATTTATTTTTACCTCTTCACATTTCATAATCATTCCATTATTATTTGGGTATAAATCTCTTTGAGTTTTTGAATAGCTCTGAACGTTTTCACCTTCACGGCATTTTCATTCGACGAAATGGTTACTGCGATTTCCTTGTATGAAAAGCCCTGAAACCGGTTCAGTTCGATTAACTCCCGATATCCCGGCGGAAGTTTAGCCATAGCTTCGAGCAGAAAATCGAAAGACTCACGGGCTTCCATTGCCCGGATTGAATCAGACTGATCCTTTTCTGTAATTTCCGGTTCATCATTCAGGTCATAAAATTTTCGGGCTCCCCTGAAATAATCAACCATAATGTTTCGTGCAATCCGGAATAACCAATGAGCAAAAACCCGATCTTCTTTCCAACTTTGACTGTACCTGATGATTTTCAGAAAAACGTTCTGAGTTAAATCGCGACTGGCATCGGCATCGCGAGTCATGCGTACAAAATACCCGTACACATTTTTGTAATACCTGTCGTATAGCACTGCAGCCGCCTTTTTATCGCCCTGTGCCAGATGTTTCATCAGTTGTTCGTCGGTTAAGCGCTCAGTCATTTACAATTTGAATAAGATTGATCTTTAAATATACTTATCTGAAAACAATACCTGTAAAATTGGCAATTGGTTACTCGGGCTCTAAAATATTTTTTTATTTGGAGCTTTAATATTTCATAAACCTGACAAATAAAATATGTGCAGTATATTTTATTTGTCAGGTTTATGAAAGGTGGAGGTTTGCAATTTGCCCGATCCGAAGACCCGGATTAATCTGATCAGTAATTAGAAACGCGATTATACAAAGGCAATTCGGCCAGGTTTGCAATATTTTCAGCAGCTAAATAACCCTCAGGGCTAAAAGCCCATACAAATACCGTTTTTAAAGGATGGTCTTTCCGGATGTTTTCAATGGCCGTTAATACAAGTTCTTTTGTGATTCCTTTTCTTCTGTACTCCTCTAAAACCAGCGCCGAACATAAGTACAATGCCTCATATTTAGTTTCCGGCAGAGTGAGGTCGAAAAGTTGTTTCTCGGAAATTTTATTCTCTATAAACCAATTCATTAATTCAATCGTGGTGGGTATTACCAAAACCCATGCAACCGGACCATCCCCATCATCATACTGAGAAACAGTTGCCGGATGAATTTGATTTAATCGCTCCAGCACATCCTGGCTTACATCAAGTTGGTCGGGGTCGTTTTTAACGGCAAAAACTTCATCCGCCAATTGTATCAGTCGTTCGAAGTTACTTAGAGTCATTCTTCGTGATTTGGTATTGAAAACTTGAAAACACTTCCATTTCCTTCCACACTTTCCACCCACAATTTGCCGGCATGTTTTTCAACAAATTCCTTGCAGAGCATCAAGCCCAGGCCAGTTCCCTTCTCGTTTCGGGTACCTGCAGTTGAACAGCTTTCTTCAATCAGGAATATTTTGCCGATGTTTGCTTTTTTTATGCCTATTCCGTTATCGGCTACTGAAACCACTAATTCATTATTTTTCTGTTCTGTTGAAATTAAAATTTCACCACCCGGGTTAGTGAATTTTAGCCCATTTGATATCAGGTTTCTTAAGATGGTACTCAGCATGGCCTTATCGGCAAAAACAGGTATATTATGTGGTAAATCACAAGAAATGGTAATTGATTTTTGTTGTGCAGCACCCAAAAATAATTTTGTCACTTCGTTTATAAAGGAAACAAGTTCAAAATATTCAGGATTAAATTCCACTCTTCCTGTTTGAGCACGCGACCATTCCAATAAATTAATAAGCAAGTCCATAGCTACTTGCGACGAATTTTGAATGATCGTGGCATACTTCTCAAGACCTTGGTAGTCCTGTTTGTGAATTTGTTCGACCAGCAAATCACTAAATCCCATTATGCTGTTAAATGGACTTTTAAGGTCATGGCCAATAATGGTGAAAAATTTATCTTTTGTGGCAACCAATTCCTTTAAACGTGCTTCATTTTCCTTCAACTTTTCTTCTATGATTTTACGGTCAGTAATATCGCGTACATTGAGAACCACGGCATTTATATATGGATTATTAATCTGATTGGAACCAAATGCTTCCAGGTACACCCAATCACCATTTTTGTGTCGGTGCCTGTACTGTGTTCCTCCAACTCCGACATTATTTAGAATATTCCGAAACTCGCTTATCACTTTTTCCTTATCGTCAGGATGTACCATTTCGTCAATCACAGAAATATTGGTAAGTTCTTCCGGGCGATAACCAAGTATTTTCTCACAGGAATCACTCACAAATCGCTGAACCCCATTAGAATCTAAAAGAACTAAAGTGTCAAATGAATTTTTAATCAGTTGTTTAAATTTTTCGTCAACTTCTATATGATACTTTTCTACTTCCTTTTTTTCAGTGATTTCGATAAAACTTACTACAACTTTATCAATCTTGTGGTCATTTGTAAATATTGGAGTTGCATTTACTTTGCACCAGCAAATGTAATTTATGTCTGGCTTTTTTATCCCAACTACATATTTCCGTAGTTTTTCCTTTGTAGCGACAACGACGTTAACAGGAAAATCTTCAACCTTCATCTCAACCGAATCTTTATTTATAAGATTGCGGAATGTCTCATTTGCTTTTTTACCCAGAAGACTATTTTCCTTAATTCCAAGTATCTTTTGTGCTCTTTTATTGGCAAACAAAATCCTTGTATCTCTTGCATGAACAATTATTCCCTCCTGAAGATGATCTAAAATTAATTTGTATTCGCGGTCCTTCATTTTTAAAATCTTCTCCATACTAATTATTTGGTTTATAGATCACTGAAAAGTCCCAATAGATATTTTCTTCTCGTTTACCGGATGCTGAAAGAGTTCCTTTTTCTCAAAAGTACCTAATTTGTATTTAAACACTACGGCAGTTTCTATTATTTTATGCATTAATTAGAAAAACAATTGGCCAGATTCATCCAAAACATAGCTAACCGAGAAAATATTCATTTGGGTTGATGAATATTTTTCACCGGGAACCTTTTCCTTCCGGCAAGTGTTTCCCTTTCAGCCAACATTTACGTATTTTGTGCTTCAATTAAAATTCAATTACAATGCTTGCTTCAGGAAATATTATAAAAATGCGTTCCGAATTTGCCGATCCAGTGCGCTACTTCCTTCCGGTTGGAGAATCAGAAATACTGATGAACGACCTGATCGGAAAAAATATTCAGCTAACTTTTACAGGACAAATCAATTGTATTTCGTGTGGAAAACGTACCAAAACATCATTTGGTCAGGGGTTTTGCTACAACTGTTTACAAACGGCTCCCGAAGCCAGCGAAACGGTTATGCGACCCGAATTGTCGAAAGCGCATTTGGGTATAGCCCGCGATATGGATTGGGCCCGGGAACATGATCTGATTGATCATTTCGTATATCTGGCTGTTTCCGGAGATTTGAAAGTTGGAGTAACCCGTCATCATCAGGTTCCTACCCGATGGATAGATCAGGGAGCAAGCGAGGCTATTATTCTTGCAAAAACACCTAATCGTCATATTTCAGGAGTAATTGAAGTCTATTTGAAAAACTTCTTCTCCGACAAAACAAACTGGCGATCGATGTTACAAAATAAAGATGTTCAGGAATACGATCTTCAGGATGAAAAAGCAAAAGCGTATCAATTGCTTCCTGCAGAACTGAAGCAGTATTTACACACCGAAAATCGTATCTGGAAAATAAACTATCCATGTTCTGTATTTCCGGAGAAAGTGGCCAGTGTTTCTTTCGACAAAGAACCTGTAATTTCGGGAATACTGAGCGGAATAAAAGGACAATATCTTATTTTTTCGGATGGACGGGTACTAAACATCCGAAAGCATAACGGTTACTTTCTGGAAATCAGGCTAAATAACTAAATAGATAAATTTCAGTAGTTAATACATAAGTCTTTTCTACTCAGCTTTTTTTTTCGTTAATTTAGGTTTCTAAAAAAACCTGATTGACGTATTACTTTTTTGATTATGGAAAATATAGATTGGGGAACACTGGGCTTTGGGTATATGAAGACGGATTACAATATCCGATGTACATATAAAGATGGTAAATGGGGTGATTTTGAAGTAAGCGACAGCGAAAATGTAACCATGCATATGGCTGCCACCTGTATCCATTACGGGCAGGAATCGTTTGAAGGACTGAAGGCTTTTCGTGGCAAAGACGATAAAATCCGGATTTTCCGAATGGACGAAAATGCCAAACGGATGCAGGATTCGAGTATTGGAACAATGATGGCCATACTTCCGATTGAAAAATTTGAAGAAGCAGTTGTTAAGGCAGTAAAACTTAATAAGCGCTTTGTGCCACCATACGAATCGGGTGCTGCATTGTATATCCGTCCGTTTTTATTTGGAACCGGAGCTCAGGTTGGTGTAAAACCTGCGTCTGAATATATGTTCATAGTGTTTGTTACACCAGTTGGACCTTATTTCAAAGGCGGATTCCAAACGACTCCCTTCGTAATTATGCGCGAATTCGACCGTTCGGCACCGCTCGGAATGGGAAAATTTAAAGTGGGTGGAAATTATGCGGCAAGTTTAGTTGCGGGTGCAAAAGCCCACGAATTAGGATATTCCAATGTATTCTATCTGGATTCAAAGGAGAAAAAATATATCGACGAATGTGGTGCTGCCAATTTCTTCGGAATAAAAAACAACACTTACATAACACCTAAATCAAGTTCCATTCTACCTTCCATTACCAACAAAAGCTTAATGGTTTTAGCTCAGGAAATGGGAATGAAAGTGGAACAACGTCAGATTCCTGTAGAAGAACTGGCAACCTTTGAGGAAGCCGGAGCCTGCGGTACAGCTGCAGTTATAAGTCCGATTGAAAGAATAGACGATTATGATGAAAAAAAATCGTACATATTCTCTCAGGATGGCGCACCGGGTCCGATAAGCGAAAAACTGTATAAAAAACTGCGTGGAATTCAATATGGCGATGAGCCGGATAATCACAGTTGGATTACGATTATTGAATAAATGCATCTGCAAAAAATATAAAACCCTGTGCGGAACAATCCATACAGGGTTTTTAGTTTATTCGCGACTGTTAAACCGTCCTATTTTTTCACCACAGTAATTTTTGTAACCGCATTCATCAGCATAGGAATTTCCATATCCTCGCCAGACTGAGGATTTTTCATGTTCATGTTCATATCGAATTTCTGAGCCAAATCCGACTCACGTACCCATCCGTCACTCGGGTCGATTGTCATTGTTCCGGTTTGAGTTCCGGTCATTTTTACGTCCATTTTAAATCCGGACTGTTCGATTGGTGAATTGATATTCACATCGGAAGTAACATTCAACACTACCTTTTCTTTTTCAATGGAAGCTACTTCAAAATTCATGGTGGTTTCCATATTCATCATTGATGGCAGATAAAATGTCGAAGTCCATTTCTCACCTGTTTCGACCTCATTTTCCGGAAAATAATTAAATGTTTGACCTACAAAAGTTCCAAAATTTTTATCATTTATAAACATCGGCATAGTCTGAGCCAATTGTTTATTTCCTGAAAGTTGTTTCGCATACTGATCCAAACCCTCAACGTTTTCAATGGAACCCCGAGGGGTCATCTCCATCTTAATTTTGATATTAACCAGGTCTTTTAATGATTTATTCATTGGATTACTATCGTCGGTACTTTCTGAATCCATATTTACAGCCTGTCCATTGATATTCATATTCAACTTCATTCTCAGAACCGCATATTCAACCTCAAAATTTTCATTTGGAAGGACATCCAAAACCTCGTAGGAAAAACCTATTTCCATTTTCTGGTCCATTTTCATATTCTGTCCCATCATTTCCTGATCAATAATGTTATTGGTAATCATTGTCATTTCGTAGGTAGTACCTTTCTGAAGATTAAGTCTTAACAAGACCTTTGATTTTGCAGTAAGAGAACTGGCAAACATAAATGTTGAAATTAAAAGCAGAGGAATCAGTTTTGTTTTCATTTGGGATAAAAATTTGAAGTTCGTTTGTGTTTATTTATGTTATCAAATATAGCCAATTCAGGAATAATAATTACTGATCCAAACAAAAAGAAACTGCCCCAACCGAATAAATTTACTCAGTAGGGGCAGCCAAATATTACAGGGAAAATAATCGTTTTCTAAATCACAAAACCATTAGGAATCACAGCTCTTTTCTTAATAACAACAATACCGTCCTTTACGGTGTATAGAGCGTTATCCGAATCAGGCAAATGAATTCCACCATTAACTTTGACATCGTTCCCGATATGGCAATTTTTATCGACAATGCAATTACTTATATAGCAACGCTCACCAATTCCCATCACTTTTCCGTCATTAATATTCTCGTCGATCTCCTCCAAATCCTGATAATAATCGTTACCCATTACATAAGAACTTATAATGGTTGTGTCCTTTCCAATTCTTGACCGAATTCCAATTACTGAATGTTCAATCCTGCTTGCATGAATTATACAGCCATCAGCAATTACTGTTTTGACAAGAGTAGTACCCGAAATTTTTGAAGGTGGCAGCAACCTTGGACGTGTATAAATAACCTTTGAATTATCGAAAAGATTAAATTCAGGAATATCATCTGTTAAAGAGAGCGTAGCTTCATAGAATGAATCAATATTACCGATATCAGTCCAGTAACCTTCATACTGATAGCTAATTACTTTACAGGTATCTATTGATTGAGGTATAATTTCTTTTCCAAAATCTTTGGTATCTTTTTCATCCATCAGTTTAACCAGCAAATCGCGGTTAAAAACATAGATACCCATAGAGGCAAGATACAATTTACCTTCCTGCTGCATCTCTTCACTAACGGGCGAAGTCCAGGCAGGAAGTAATTCAGTAACTGGTTTTTCTATAAATTCAGTAACAATATTCTCCGAATTTGCTTTCAGGATACCAAAATCAGGAGCGTCTTTCGCATTCACCGGAAGGGTAGCCAAAGTAATATCAGCACCAGATTTAACATGTGCGTCTATCATCTCATTGAAATCCATTTGATACAGTTGGTCTCCCGAAAGAATCAATGCATATTCAAAATCATAGTTCATGAAATGCTGCATACATTGGCGCACAGCATCGGCAGTTCCCTGAAACCAGTTTTTGTTGTCGGGAGTCTGCTCCGCAGCAAGAACATCGACGAATGAATTATCAAAAAAGCTAAATGTGTAGGTATTCTTAATGTGCTGGTTTAAAGAAGCCGAATTGAACTGAGTTAAAACGAATATCCGGTTAATCTCAGAGTTGAGACAATTTGAAATAGGAATATCAACCAACCGGTATTTTCCTGCGATTGGCACTGCAGGTTTTGATCTGGTTTCCGTTAACGGGAATAATCTCGATCCCTGTCCTCCTCCCAGAACAATTGCTAAAGTTCTACTACTTTTCATATGATTAATTTTTAAGTGATTGATATAACTCTATATAATCCTCTGCAGCTTTATTCCACGAATGATCTATCTGCATAATCTGTTTCCTGATTTTATTAAAAGCCCGTTTATTCGTATAAAAAGATTTTGCTCGTTGGATAGAATGCATCACATCAAAAGTTGAACTTTGATCATGGCAAAGGCCAAAGCCTCCGTCTCCGAGGTCAACCACAGTGTCGCGTAAACCTCCGGTACGTCTGACAATAGGAACAGTTCCATAACGTAAGGCATATAACTGATTGAGTCCGCATGGTTCAACTCTTGAAGGCATCAGAATAAAATCAGCTCCGGCATAAATCATATGCGAAAGCTTTTCATCGTATCCGATATACGAACAAAAACTACCTTTAAATTCATGTTCCAGATGAAGTAATGCATTCTGAATGTGACTTTCACCCGATCCTAAAACAAGAAAGTTTTGCTCTCCCGGATTAAATTTCGAATGATTATAAATTATTTCAGGCAATAAATCTGCACCTTTCTCTCCGACCAAACGGCCAATAAATGTAAACAATGGTTTTTCGGGATTGAGACCAAATCGATCGCAAAGCAATTCCTTGTTGGCTCTTTTCCCTTCGTTTAAGTTTTTAATACTGTAGTTCTTTTCCAGCATCGGATCAGTTTCAGGATTCCAGACATCGACATCAATCCCGTTTAAGATTCCGACAGATTTACTACGTTCTTTCCGAAGTAATTCTTCCATTCCCTTCATCGAGTAACCGATTTCATCAAGATAAGTAGGAGACACAGTTGTTACCCGCCATGCACATTTAATGGCAGAGGCCAAGGGATTAATTTGATTATGCCACTCGACTAAACCGTTAAAGTAGGAGTGAAATGGAGGTAAATAATGCAATTTGTCAAATCCAAACTGCCCCTGATACTGACCATTGTGAATCGTAAAAATGGTTGGAACTTCTTCGAATTTGCTGTATTCCCTAACCTTTGACATCATAAAAGGAATAAACCCGGTATGTGAATCGTGACAATGAACAATGTCTGGTATTCCCTCCCTTTGATTTAGCCAGTTTAAAGCCGCAATCTGGAACGTTATGAAACGTTCGGTGTCATCATTATACGAATAAATATTTTCGCGATCAAACAAGCCAGGAATATCAATCAGGAAAAGATCGAATCCCAAAGTGTTAATTACTGGTTCTAAAACATGAAAAGCAAAATTTGTATGACCCAACCTTGCAAACCCTGAAGAAACAGCTGCAAATTCGTTTTCTCTGCTGAATTTCCCATGATAAAAAGGCATAATAACTGATGCTTTATGCCCTTCCAATGTTTGATATTTGGGTAATGCACCAACAACATCTCCCAATCCTCCAGCTTTTGCTGCAGGATAACACTCTGCACTAATGTGTATTATCTCCATATTGTTTTTCGTTTCAGATTTCGATTGTCGAATATTATTCTCGTGTTGTTAAATTTAAAAATAATATTCTAAAAAGTACCAAAAAGTACTTTCTAACATGAAACGAAATTGTTATAGAATAAATATTAAAGGAGCTGGAAAAATACGAAAATGGAAATACTCTTTGAAGCTTGAATCTCCCGAAAACAAAATCCAAATAAGGTAACTATAATCGCTTCTTTAAGCTAAAAAATCCGGGAAAATTGATCTTTCAATTGGTTCATATTCTGAAGTAAAAGGAGCTGGCAATAAAAAATCCCGGGTTATCCGGGATTCTATTTTTTTTATGTCAGGCTAGTATATTTAATGCGCGAATTCAATCAGAAAAATGAAAAGACGCATGACTATAATCTAGTTTTACTTTTTTGCCAGTGAAAACAAAAACTCCAAACCACCCTCAGGTTTATTTCTGACTGATATTTCGCCCTTGTGTAATAAAATTGCATTTTTCACAATCGACAGACCAAGACCTGTACCTCCCGATTCGCGTGAACGACCATAGTCAACCCGGTAGAAACGTTCGAATATACGATGTAAATGTTCTTCCTGAATTCCAACTCCGGAATCGGAATACTGGAAATAATAAAATTTATCATCTTCAAGGTATTTCCGAATTACAATATTTGAGTTATTACCGGCGTAATTGATCGAATTTTCGATGAGATTCTGGAATACCGAAAAAAGCAGGGATTCATTTCCGCTGACAATTACCTCTTTGTCAACATCAATTTTACAATCCATGTTTTTTTCTGTAAGCCTGATTTTCAGGTTTTCAATCACATCCCGAATAACAGGGTTCAATGCCAGCGATTTGAATTCAAACAAACCACCTGCATCTTCAATGTTATTCAGCAACGAAATATCGTTTAGCAGATCGGTTAGCCTTTCCGATTGGGCAAATGCTTTTTCGATAAAATACGTCTTCTTCTCTTCCGGAATACTTGGATTGTTTAAAATGGTTTCCAAATATCCTTTTATCGATGATAATGGTGTTTTTAATTCGTGAGCAATATTTGAGGTTAACTGTTGCTTTAACAGGCGCTGTTTCTCCGGACGTGTCACATCACTTATCAGAACTTCAAAACTTTTATCCAGAAATAGAATACACCTGATTTGAAAGAATTTTTCAGCCTTTTCTATCGTATATTCAATCTGTGGAAGTTCCTTGTTTAGAGTTTGAATATCCTTTTCGCTGTATTGTTCAATGAATTCGAGCATCTTCCCAAATTCAGGAATTAAAAATATATGCTCAGCCGAAATGGTGGATTTCTCCGAAATCATATTTATAAACTGAATAAAGTGGCTATTTGCCAGTATCTTGTGCTTTTCCGGCGAAAAAATGGAAATTCCTTCTTTAAGTACTTGTAAGTGACCGTACAATTTTTCCTTTTCATTAGTCAGGTCGTCTTTTGCTGTTTTCAGGTTATTGTAAATCTGAACGATTTGTTTCCGTATTACACCCAGTTCATTGTCCTGAAAAGTGCTGTCCATCTTCGAAATGTCTTCATTCTGACCAGCTTTCAACGCAAATTCTTTCAGCTTGATTACAAATTCGCTTAATCTGCGTGTAGTAAAGTGCAGCAGAATCCACATTAAAATAAATAATGATGCGATGAAGAAAAGGAAAATACGTTCGGTTTTCAGGAATTTTACAATATCAATATTGTAAAGTGCAGCGGTACGTACGAAGTATTTTTTACAATTCTTCGCATAATAGTAAAACTTCTGGTTGGTGGTTGCGGAAAGTCGTATGCTGGATCCATTACCCGAATAGAGTGCCTTCTGAACTTCAGGTCTCATCAGGTGGTTTTCCATTGTATTTGCATCAGCCACAAAACTGTCATAGACAACTTTCCCGGTCATATCAATTACCGTAAGACGGGTATTCGAAATTGGCAATAATATCTTTAGTGTATCAAGTGATCTGAAATCACCTGTTTCAAAAACTCTTTTATGTTCGATGTAACGATTTGTTACCTCCGAAATATTATCGAGTATATTTTCGAGTTGCCCGGTACGATAGCTTTTTTCACGATCGTACTGATACCCTAAAACGGCAAGAGTAAATATTGAAAATACAACAAAGAAGTTTATAAATATCCGATTTCGAAATGTGCGTTGTACAATCACGGTACTTTAATTTTATGTGGTTAAATATTTCATAAGCTTCATTTAGCCAATCGATTACTGCATTTACTGCAGGAAAAGTTAGCAAATAGCTCATTACAATCAACTTGCAACCTTATTCTTTAATTTTCGAAGCAATATCCATAACCCGATCTACCTTTAATACAATTACCATATTCCCCAATTTTTTTCCGAAGACGAGCAATGTTTACATCTACATTACGCTCGGTAACAATTACATCGTCGCTCCAGATACGGTCGAGTATTTCCTGTCTGCTTAAGTATTTGCCTTTATGCGAAATCAGCATCGTTAAAATCTCAAATTCTTTTCGGGTAAGCATTACTGCTTCGTTTTCTATGGTTACCGATTTGCGGTTCAAATCAAGTTCCATGCTGTCAATCGTTATCACTTTTGATTTCACTTCAACGTTTTTCCCCCTCCGCAGCACAGCCTTAATGCGAGCCACAAGCTCCTTTATCGAAAAAGGCTTTGAAAGATAATCATCTGCTCCCACATTAAATCCGGTAAGCATATCGTTTTCGGTTTCGCGTGCGGTCAGGAAAATAATTGGTACCGACATGCCAAGTTCTTTCCGGATTTTGTCGGCAAGCTTAAAACCGGACATCCCTCCCATCATTACATCAAGCAACAACAAATCAAATCGTTCAATAGATTTAGTGAGTGCTTCTTCTCCTGAATAGGCTACTTCAATATCGAATCCTTCGCTTGCCAGGTTGAACTGAAGGATTTCACAAAGATCCTTTTCGTCGTCAACAACTAATATTTTGTAATTCTCACTCATTACCTGATGATTTAGTTTTATCTTTCAGTTCTTCTTTTCGGTGGTGACGGATATCTTTCCCTTCGAATGCATAAATTGATGCTTCAGCAATATTGGCGGCGTGATCGGATATCCTTTCGATGTTAGATACCATTTCTTTTATGTTTATAAAACTGATCAGGATATTCTTTTTTTCTTCAGCCTTTTGAGCTTTACTGATCGCTTTTTTCAACATCTTTCGATTCAACTCATCAACAACCGCTTCGTTCTTAATAGTCCAGATAGCCAAATCCATATCTTTATTAATAAATGACAACATGGCGTTCTTAACCATTTTTACGCTGATTATCATCATGTTCGAAATAAAATCGGACAAGCTTGCATAAACCTGTTCGTTTTTTATCGCCTTCATAAAATTGGTAATACTGACTGCCAGATCACCAATTCGTTCCAGACTGATAATAATTCGGTAAAGTGCAATCAGGTTGCGAATTTCGGAGGCAACGGGCTGATAAAGTACAATTGTATTTACAATTTTATCACTAAGCTTTACTTCCCATTTATCTAATTTGTTTTCATTTTCGCGAATAGCGCTAAACTGATCGTCGGAAGGATGAAGTTCGCTTGTTGTAATCAGAGATTCCAATATATCGAGTTGTTGCAGCACCAAATTGGCCAATGATTCATAATCGGCCATTATATCAATTATCGCTTCGTCTTTTTTTACTGACATGATTTAATCTTTTGTGGTTATAAAAATCAACCGAATTTTCCGGTGAGGTATTCTTCTGTTCGCCGATCCTGCGGATTGGTAAACATGTTTTTTGTTTTCCCATATTCAACCAATTCACCAAGGTACATAAAAAGCGAATAATCTGAAATACGCGCTGCCTGAGACATATTGTGAGTCACCATGATGATGGTATAGTTTTCCTTCAGTTTAATCATCAAATCCTCAATTTTAGAAGTAGCCACCGGATCGAGTGCTGAAGTAGGTTCATCGAGTAGAATAATTTCAGGATTAAAAGCCAGTGCACGCGCAATGCAAAGTCGTTGCTGCTGACCTCCGCTTAAAAAGGTTCCTTTTTTTGTAAGCGAATCTTTCACCTCATCCCACAAAGCTACATCGCGTAACGAACGTTCCACAATCTCGTCTCTTTCAATCTTTTTCTGACTGATCCCATTCAGCTTATATCCGGCAATAACATTGTCATAAATGCTCATTGTCGGAAATGGATTGGGTCGTTGAAAAACCATTCCCGTTTGCCGGCGCAGTTTAATTGGCGACATTTTAAAAATATCCTCACCATTCAACAATACGGTGCCTGTTGTGTGAATGTTTTCATACAATTCGTGCATACGGTTTAATGCCCGCAAAAGAGTGCTTTTCCCACAGCCTGAAGGTCCCATGATAGCTGTAACTGTGTTTTTCTTTATCCCAACCGATACTTCTTTAACTGCTATATTTTTATCGTATGCTATTGACAAGTTTTCAATAGAAAGGATAGGATCTTTTATCTCTAATATATTCGTATTCATATGTCTTATTTGCGTTGAGCAGCGACCTGTTTCGAAATCAGGTTAAATGTAAGAACAATAATCATCAGTAACAGCGAGGAACTCCAGATTAGATCCACCATATTCGGATCGTTGTAAAACTCCCAGATTAAAAGCGGTATGGCACTTGTTGGTTTCGAAATATTCATGTTAATTGCTGTACTTCCAAGTGCTGTAAGCAAAAGTGGTGCTGTTTCTCCAATAACTCTTGAAATTGCCAACAGAATTCCAGTCATCAACCCACTAAATCCTGTTGGTATAAGTATACCAAACAATACACGCCAATATGGAATTCCCAAAGCAAGTCCCGCTTCCTTCAGCGTTTGTGGGATCATTTTGAGCGTTTCTTCGGTCGACCGCACAATCATAGGCAACATCATAACGGAAAGCGCAACACTTCCGGCTAATGCTGAAAAACCATGTGTAATGTGTTTCACCACCCACATATAGGAAATTAAACCCAGTACGATTGATGGAACTCCCTGCAAAATATCTGAAACATTACGCACCAAATTTGCCATTAGTTTTCCCTGATTTTCATACAGGTAAACTCCGGAAATAATTCCGACCGGAATAGCAATCAATCCAGCCATAGCTACCATCAGGAAAGTACCCAGAATTCCGTTTGCAATACCTCCGGGAATTACTTCGTGGGCAGCAATTGCTGACATGGCCTGAAGTGTATCAGGAGTTTTTTCTACCAGAAAACTAAAGCTAAGCTGTTTATATCCCTTTTCAATTAACTTAAAAATAATCAGAACAATTGGTGATACTGTAATTACAGAGAAAAGCACAACAAGGCTTAAAAAGATCCGATCTTTGTTAATTCTTAATTTGATATTATCTTTTATTCCGATGGCTTTCATTTCTAATTATTGAAGGAGTGAGTTATTGAATAACCGAAAAATAATCCAATACGGTATCCCTTACAATTGTGACTAAATATTGCGACTGAGAACTGTATATTATTCATTAGCTCATTTTTTTGATGATAAGTTTTCCAATCCAGTTAACAATTCCGGTCATAATAAAAAGTAACAATCCAATCGAAATCAATGCACTGAGTTTAAGTCCGTCTGCTTCTCCAAATTGATTCGCAATTACAGAAGCCATACTGTTGCCGGTCGAGAACAAGCCGTTGGGCATTTTGATTGAATTCCCGATAAGCATGGTAACAGCCATCGTTTCTCCCAATGCGCGACCGAAAGCCAGAATGTACCCGGCAAATATTCCCGATCGTGCTGCAGGGACCGTCACATGCATAATTACTTCGTAACGTGTCGCTCCAAGAGAATATGCAGCTTCTTTCAGATCATTCGGAACCATAGAAATGATTTCGTTGCTTAATGAAGTAGCATATGGAATGATCATGATTGCAAGCACCAAACTAGCCGTAAAAACGCCAAATCCCTGGTTTTCGAAACCAATATCGATAAGAAATGGACGAAGCACGTAAAAGCCCCATAAACCATAAACAATCGATGGAATTCCTGCCAGTAAATCGACCATTGTCCCAAGTACTTTAGCAACAAAGGTGTTCCGGAAATATTCGCCCAGAAATAACGATGAGGCAAATGAAAGCGGGAAACTTATGATCAGGGCAGCAAACGAAGTAATCAGTGTCCCGGCAATAAAAGGCATTGCTCCATAAACTTCATGGCCATCAGAAGGATCCCATTCCGTAGATGTAATAAAACCTAATCCAAAAGTTTTAAACGCAGGTATGGCACCCCCTATAAGAGAAAATACCATACCTCCTGCTACAATCAGGATGATAAATGAAACAGAAAATAATACAATTTTGGTGACCTTGTCGCTGTTCATTTAGCCCGGTTAAGTCTTATTTTAGAATTGCTTTTCCTTCGTAAGTAATCGTACGAAGAATTGCTTTGGCTTTAGCTGCTGCATCATCGGTCAGCGGAGCATAATTTACATTTGGAGCCTGTGCCTGTGCTTCAGGACTAACCAACCAATCCAAAAGTTTTACTGTCGCTTCTGCCTGAGCTAGTGAACGGTCATTGTATGCTTGCTCTTTATAAAGTATGATCCACGTAAAACCACTGATCGGATATGATTCAGGATCGCTTGAATTGGTCAGCATGATACGCGTGTCTTCGGGTATATCACCTTTTGCGGCTGCACTAACCGAAGCCATTGTTGGAAGTACATATTCACCATTGCTGTTCTCAACTTTGGCCATCTGTATTTTTTGTGCAAATGCATATTCTGATCCTACATAACCAATTGCACCTTCTGTTTGACTAACAGTTCCAACAACTCCCGGATTTCCTTTCGCACCCATACCAACAGGCCAGTTCAGCGATTTGCCAACACCAACTTTGTCAGCCCAGTTTTTGCTGATTTTAGTCATGTAATCAGAGAAAATCTGAGTCGTTCCGCTACCGTCAGAACGGTGAACAAACATGATCTTTGTATCCGGAAATTTTGTATCCGGATTGTTCGCTACAATCTGAGGATCGTTCCATTTGGTAATTTCGCCAAGGAAGATTTTTTCAAGCAATTCGTTAGACAATTTCAATTCGTCAACTCCGGTTAAATTATACGCGATTACAACAGCGCCTAAACAAGTAGGAATATGAACGATTGGTGCAGGCATTTCAGCCATTTTCTCGTCATCAAGATAAGCGTCTGTCGCTCCAAAATCAACAACTTTGTCAGTCAGACTGCGGATACCACCACCTGAACCGATACCGCCATAAGTAATATCGACATCTTTATTCGTTTCAGAATAATTTTTGAATACCAGGTTGTAATAAGGCTGGGGAAAAGTTGCTCCGGCAGCAGCAAGAGAAATTTTTTCTCCTGAAGCTTTTTTCCCTGAATTCTGGCAGGAACTAAAAACGACTGCCAACACAAGTACTAGAATAGTTGCTTTCATGATTTTTTATTAAGTTTTTTTGTTTTAAAATTTTATTTCACAATTCAACATTAGTGTCGAGGTAAACGCCTGTGAACTCTGAGCAGGGCTCCATCCACGATAGTTTGGTGATAATTTAATACCTGAAACCGGTGAATATTCGAAACCGGCAAGGAAAAATTTTCCGTCTTTGGCATCATTCCAGTTCGCTGTTTGGCCTGAAAGTGTGTTCGACTGCAGATCGTCGAAACGGGCAAAGAAATTAGCTTTCTTCGATATCTTGTAAGTTCCGTAGAAAGATGGTCCATAAAAATCTCTACCGCTAACCATTCCATGATTTGTCTGATAGTTGTACTCGGCAGCCAGAGAAAAGCTTCCTGCTTTATACCCGACAAATCCTGCATAGGTATTTTGAGTATTCATCATATCGACCATTCCGCGAAGAGTAAGTGATTTTACCGGATTAACAGTAACGCCAAATGCAGTTTTAAAAATATTATCTGATTGTAAATTTTTATATCCTTCGCCATTTGTCACAGCAAGATCCGCACTAATATTGTCATTAAATTTGTAGGTAAAACTGGTTCCCAGATCGGCACTGGGCGCTAAGCCATATTCATCCTGAAAAACTTTAGCCAAATAACGGTAACCCCAGAAACTCTCCTGAACCTTAAATTGAGTAGTAGGAATAATACCGAAATCAACAGAAATATTTTCGTGTTTGTAGTTCATAAAGGCATTTTTAACGAAAGCTGTCATCTGTAATTTGCCGACAGCAGGGTCAGCAACATCAAATACAACTGTTCCTGAAAAATCTTCATTGAAGTGGTGTTCATAACCAAGGTAAACACGTGTTACTTCAAATGCGGATAACGAATTTCCATCAGAAAATGTACTGTGAAAATTATTGAATACACGGAGAATTGGTTTTCCGTTTGGTTTGAATGCTTCTTTGTTTTCCTGCGACATCGCTAAAAATGTGATACCAAATACCACCATAAGTGTTACTGCTAATTTTTTCATTTTATACTCAAGATTAAAATTTGATTCTATTTAAGCCAGGACAAAGATGAAGCGCTGCAATTACAGCCATGTTACAGAATTATTACAAAACGATTAAATTAACAGAATTGAAATATTAAATATACGAATAATCACAGATAATCAATGGAATAACGCGAATCAAAAAGGATTACATTAGTTAAAAAAGTGTTACACCCAAGGGATAAAAGGCAAGAAATATAAACTAAAGACTGAAATACAACAAAACAAAAAGACTCCACTTTTTAATAAAAAAAGAGGAGATTTAAAAATCCCCTCTACAAAGCATAAATAAGTTTACACTACTGACAAATCACGACTATCTGTCGGGCCAGCTGAAAACCATATAGTTTTATTCGTTCTTTAAAACTTTCGAAAAGGGCTGCCTTTTCTTCGTATTCAGGTGTCCCTTTTAACTGAGCCAGATTTAAGGCAAAAGCACTGCTCCAGCCCTGAAGTTTCTCCGGATCTTTTACCGGAACCTCCATTCGGTTAAAAGGGAAAGTCAGAACCGGCTGAATGTTGCTTGACTGGATTATTTCAATTACTTCGGATGCAGTCCATGTTTCCCGATGAGTAATTCCGGCTTTTCGGTCGACATAACTTTTAAAATGATGCCACATCTTTTGGTTTTCCTGAGCTTCGTTCAAACCATCCGAAACTATTTCGGCAATCACAATCCAGCCCTCAGGTTTTACTACTCTTTTCATTTCTGAAAAGCTCTTCTCTGTACTGGCCAAATGGTGCATGGCATTCGACATACAAACCACATCAAAACTATGATCAGGAAAATTTATCTTTTCTCCTTCCATCCGGACAAATTCGACATTGGCTAATTCATTTAAACGACGCGCTTCAGCCAATGCCTCCTCACTCGGATCGATACCAGTAATTTTTGTTTCAGGCGGGAAGGAAGAACTGATCAGTTTAATAAGATCACCAGCGCCGGTACCAATATCTAAAACCTTACTTATCGCTTTTCCGGCAAAAAATGTTTTAAGCTGTTCCATATCTTTAAGTAAAAAGTGAAAATGTACAAAATAACTGCTCAGTTTTGATTCTAAATTAACAGCAGAAATGCCGAAATAACAGTTATCACAATAACAAATCCCCGATAGGTATGTTCCGGAATTATTTTTACTAATTTAAACCCAAGCACCGCACCAATAGCAATCGCCGGAAGAGCAATTAAATCGACCGTAAGACTTTGCATACTAATGTTGTGCCATACAAATAATTGCAGCGGAAATTTTGAAATATTGATAATCAGAAAGAACCATGCACCTGTGCCAATGAAATTGTTCTTTGGAAGATGCATCGCTAAAAGGTAAATAGCAAACACAGGGCCAGCCACATTTCCAATCATGGTAGCAAAACCACCGAGAATACCCATTGAGGCGGCAAACCACCATTTGTCGGGAAATAATTGACCGTCTTTCCGCTTATCTTTCCACAACATTAAACCAATACTGATAAATACCAGAATGGCAATCAGGTTTTTGAACTGCTCGTTGTTTACAATTTCACCTACCCAGAGGGCGATCAGTACGCCAATAACAGCCCAGGGCAATACCTTCAGGACCTTCGGCCAATCGGCATGGCGCCTGTAATAAGCGACACCAAAAATATCAGCCATCATCAGAATTGGAAGCAACACACCTGTTGATGCTTTAGCCCCAAAAATAAAAGCTAAAGCAGGCACTACGATCAAAGAAACTCCGGGAATGCCAACTTTCGACATTCCGATCAACATTCCGCAAACCATAATGATTAACCATTCGAATGCACTAATATCCAATGATGCCAGGAATTCCATATGTAATATTATCCATGAGGTCACAAAAGTAAAAGATTGAATTGCGTATGCAATCAAATGAATAAAGAATTAAATCAGACGTTAAGAAACCAATTGAAAATAAGAAAGCGTAGAATTTAATATTTCACGAACTGGGAAACTCCTTCTCCAGCAAATCCAACTGCTTATCATGGGTTTCTCCAAACCATTTTTGAAGGTGTTCTCTTGCATTTTTCCTGATTTCAGGAGTTATATAAACGGCCATTTGTCGAATAACCAACATCAAAACTCCCAAATCATCAGCAAATCCAATCATAGGAGCAAAATCAGGAATAAAGTCGATTGGCAATATGAAAAATCCTAAGGCAGCAGATAATATGAGTTTTGCTTTTAATGGAACATCGTTTGATTTCATCATATATTGCAATAGCATCGCCGGATAAATAACTTTCATTCCGGCAACTTTTGAGTATCTTTTAAGTTTGTCCCAAAATGAAGCATCTGAATAATGTTTCCGGTATTTTGCAGATTTAAATTCATCTGCAAACAGATTATAAAGATTAGCTCCAAGTTGTAAGGTTCGGAATTTCTTCATTGGGCTTTATATAAATTACACTACTGCCAAGGCCACTCAGCCAAACTTCTGCGCTCTCAGAACTATTTCAGGCTTATATTCGAATAATCGAGCCGGACATTGCCGTAAATATCTTCAATTTGATCCAATGTTTCCTGAACCGTTTCCATTGTATTAGCCCGAAGCAGCTGAATTCGTAGTTCGCGGAAATTCTCCAGTCCGGGGAGATATTTATTAAAATGACGGCGCATCATCAGTATCCCACTCAGCACATTATCTTTCGATTCGATGGACAAATCAAGATGTTTGCGAAGGTGAACCAACACTTCAGAAACAGTTGGCGGAGGCAACAACTCTCCGGTTTTCAAGTAGTGTTTCACTTCGTTGAAAATCCATGGACGACCGATTGATCCCCTGCCAATCATCATGGCATCTACCCCACTCTTTTCCAGAAATGCTTTCGCTTTTTCAGGCCCGTTAATATCTCCGTTCCCGATGATGGGAATATGAACACGCGGAGAGTTCTTCACTTCTCCAATCATCTCCCAATCAGCTTCACCGGTATATAACTGGTTGCGGGTTCGTCCATGAACCGCCAACGCAGAAATACCAACATCCTGAAGACGTTCGGCAACTTCCACTATAATTTTACTGTTATCATCCCAACCCAGGCGGGTTTTCACAGTCACTGGTAGTTTCACCGCTTTTACGATTGCCGCAGTCATTTCCTGCATCAGATCCGGAGTCTGCAACATGCAGGCCCCTGCACCTTTCCGGACTATCTTTTTCATGGGGCAGCCGAAATTTATATCGATAAAATCGGGTTGTTGTTCTTCGGCCAGCTTTGCTGCCTCAACCATCGAATTGATGTCGTATCCGTATATCTGAATGGCAACCGGTCGATCGAAATCATACAACGCCATTTTTTGTTTAGCCTTCTGAATATCACGAATCAGCGATTCCGATGATACAAACTCTGTATATACAACATCCGCCCCATTCTTTTTGCATATGTACCGAAACGACTTAAACGTTACATCTTCCATAGGCGCCAGAAAAAGCGGCATCTCTCCCAAATCAATTGTTCCGATTTTCACAGTTCTCTTTTTATTTAACGAGGCAAAGTTACTTAAAGAGTTCATCAGTAAAAAAGTTCATGCATCCAGAAATAGTTTTTTAGCTTTACGCAACTTTAACTCAGCATATAACATCTTAATTAAAACAAACTGCATCAAATGAAAAATCATATTTATATCAATGTATTACTGGTTCTTTTATTAATTTTCGGTTCTGGTTGTGAAGAAACAGCAATTGAACAAGGCTTTACTATTGACCGGAATGCGACCTTTCAGCTCAATCAAATTTACACCTCATCTGATGGCCAATACACGCTTAAAATTACTGAAATTGGAGATTCCCGTTGTCCTGAAGGAGTTGTTTGTGTTTGGCAGGGAGAAGTAACAGTAAAAGGAGAATGGACCGTAAATAAAAATAAATCGACTTTTGAACTGCATTCTGTTTTAACAGATCAGCAAATACAACCCGACAACTATACCATTCAAATTATTGACGCCAAACCTTACCCAAAATATGGCACAGACACAAAACCAGAAGATTTATCGGTTACTCTGCTCATAAAAAAGAATTAAAAGAGAATACTTCATTGACCAAACTGCTTGAAATCAATTGGTCAATTTCAAATTTAGATGAATTGACATTCAACTTTAAGAAAACAATTCAACTTCACTTCTGTTGATCAAGGAAATAATCTTAATTTTATACTCCTGTTCCGGATATGATTTGGAATGCAGATAAATCTGAATCACCGGGATGCATCATTTTATACATCTCTTTCGAAAAATATTTATTAATTAAAAATACGATAACATGGGAACAAGAAGAATGGACGAAGACGAAGAACCTGAGTCAACAGGAAAGAACCAAAACATACAGAAAAAAGTAGAGCTAAAATTTCTGGAACAACGTAAAATATTCCTTTGGGGTCAGGTTGATGACAATTCGGCACAAGATATTGTGAGCAAATTACTCTACCTTGAATCAATGAAGCCAGGTGAAAAAATTACCTTTTTCATCAACAGTCCGGGAGGAATGGTAACTTCTGGATTTTCAATTCTGGATACCATGAACCTGATTTCGTCTCCGGTTTCGACTGTTTGTATGGGACTTGCCGCATCAATGGGCTCGTTACTTTTATCAGCCGGACAAAAAGGAGAACGCTTCATTTATCCACTTGGCGAAGTGATGATCCACCAGCCAAGTATCGGATACCTGCAAGGCAGAGCAAGCGATCTGGAGATTCATGCTAAACAGATTTTAAAAACAAAAACATTATCTGCTGAGATTTTAGCAAAAAACTGCAACCAGCCACTCAAACAAATCTTAAGCGATTTCGAAAGGGATTATTGGATGAATGCCAAAGAATCAGTTAAATACGGAATTGTAGATGGCATTTACAAAATGTAAAACGCCGGTCAGCAAGTTTACTCTTGTATAAAAACATCAAATTGAATGCGGTGAGAATATCAAATATTCACCGCATTTTCTGCGGATAATAGTTTTTATTTTAAGGAATTATTTTTACATTTACCGCACAATTTGCGGAGAATGACAAATTACATTTATCAGCAGGATTCATGGCCAAATTTCGCCTGGAATCATGAAAGCATACAAGCTTTACTGGGGAAAGTAAGAAACATGCAGGGGCGACTCTTGGGCCGGATGGAATCGCTAAGTTTAAAATTGCAAAATGAGGCCATTCTGGAAACTTTATCTCTGGATGTTTTAAAGTCATCAGAAATCGCAGGTGAAATTAAAAATCCGGAACAGGTTCGCTCTTCTCTTGCCTGCAAGCTGGGTTTGGATACTCCGGACATAGCTATTACTGACCGCGAAGTGGACGGAATTGTAAAAATAAAGCTGGATGCGACTCAACATTATTCGGAATCACTAACCAAAGAACGGCTTTTTAGCTGGCATTTTGCAATGTTTCCATACGGAACAAATGGTATATACAACATTACCGTCGGCAGTTGGCGAGATGACCCTATCGGATCGATTCGGATAGCTTCCGGAGCGTTGGAAGAGGGGAAAGTTCATTATGAGGCTCCAGCTTCAGAGAAAATTGAAAGTGAAATGACCACATTTATCGGTTGGTTCAACACGGAAGAAAACCTTGACCCTGTCATTAAATCAGCATTAGCACATTTGTGGTTTTTAAGCCTTCATCCGTTCGAAGATGCAAATGGCATAATGGCACGTTCATTATCTGATATGCTGTTAGCCCGCGGAGACGAAAGTCCTAAGCAGTTTTATAGCATGTCAGCGCAAATTTGTCTCGAACAAAATGAATATTACAATATTCTTGAAAAAACGCAGAAAAGCACTCTTGACGTAACTGATTGGCTACAATGGTTTTTGAATTGCCTTTCGAATTCATTGGTTGCCGCGAATGAAAATCTCTCCAGAGTGCTAAAAAAACACCAATTTTGGAATGCCCATGCGACAGACATTCTAAACAAAAGGCAAATTCTGCTTCTGAACAGGCTAATGTCCGGATTCGAAGGAAAATTAACTTCCTCTGTTTGGGCAAAAGTCACCAAATGTTCAACAGATACAGCCCTACGTGACATTCAGGATTTAATCAACAAACAAATACTCCGGAAAGAACCGGGTGGTGGAAGAAGCACAAGCTATGAAATAAACGAATAATTATACTTTACTCAAAGGAAGAAAAGCCTCTGCAAACAGCAACTAATCAGACCAGGGAAACGTTATAATCAAACTTAAATATGTGATTGAAAACTTAACAAGAACTAAAAAGCAGAAATTGGAAAATTATTTTGAAAAACAATTTGAGTTAAGATATTTTGAGATGAATCAATTTGGTGAGGCAGCATCGACAACCATTTTAACTTTACTCGAAGAAACAGCTGCGGAACATTGCTTTTCGATCAATCACAGTTTGTATGACTTGATGGATCAAAACATTGGATGGGTATTACTTTCCGGAATCATGAAAATGGAACGTTTTCCCAAATACAAGGAAAAAATTACGATTCGAACATGGCTATCCCATTACTCCATCGTTCAGGGTTTCAGAGAAAACATAATTTACGATGAACAGGGAAACATTATTGGAGTGGCAAAAGGTCAATGGGTTTTCTTTGATATTGAACGAAGAAGACCTATTCCAATTTTTGATGACATTAGGGAGAAATGGTCATTTTGCAAAGAAGAGAGTATTCAATACAACATCAAGAAAAAAATTGAGCCCATTAGTTCAGGAACTTACACGAGAGAATTTAACATCAACCGGTTCGATGTTGACACCAATCTCCATGTAAACAACATCCGGTATTTACAATGGATGATTGAATCAATCCCAAGAGAGGTGATTGATAATTATTATTTACACGCTATCGATGGCCGGTTTATTGCCGAAGCTCAATATGGCGACACCATAATTTCGTATACTGAAAAAGATGAAGATGAAAATTCGTTTATCCATTCCATAAAGACTATAAACAACAATACTTTTTGTGCCACAGCCAAAACTATATGGAAGAAAAGAGGATAATACACCACGCTCACGAATTAATAATTGCCAGAACTTTTGAATACCTTTTATTAGCGGTTAGTTATCCGCTCCGGATACAAATCATGGTTCATCATGCGGTATTCGGCCATTTGCTCGTATTTGGTACCAAGCTTACCGTAATTACAGTACGGATCGATGCTAAGTCCACCACGAGGCAGAAATTTCCCCCAAACTTCGATGTATTTAGGTTCCATCAGAACAATCAGATCTTTCATGATGATATTCATACAATCTTCGTGAAATGCGCCGTGGTTGCGGAAACTGAAAAGGTATAGTTTTAAACTTTTACTCTCCACCAGTTTCTTATCAGGAATATAACTCAGGTAAATGGTCGCAAAGTCAGGCTGGCCGGTAATGGGGCATAAACTGGTAAATTCCGGACAATTAAATTTTACCATTGTGTCGTTCTCCGGATGTTTGTTATCGAAACTTTCAAGCATTTCCGAAGAGTATTCAAACAAGTATTTACTTTCGTTTCCGAGATTTTTTAAGTCGCTCATATAGTTCCTGATTTCAAGTTTCAAATTCCCTTTTCTACCGTCTTTTTTCTAAATATGCATCCAGTCCATTCTTGCGCAACTGACAAGATGGACAGTGGCCGCAACCATCCCCAACAATGCCGTTGTAGCATGTCACCGTTTGTGTGCGAACCAGATCGAAAACGCCCAATTCATCAGACAAAGCCCAAATGTCTTGTTTGGTTTTCCACATTAGCGGAGTGTGAATGGTAAACTGGTAGTCCATCGACAGATTGAGCGTTTGATTTAGCGACTGAATAAATTCATCGCGACAATCAGGATAGCCGCTGTAATCAGCCTGACCAACTCCGGTAACCAAATTTGGAATATCTTTTCCTTTGGCAAAAATGGAGGCAAAGGTCAGGAACAACATATTACGACCTTCCACCAATGTATTTGGCGGACGATTTTCAGGTTTATCTTCTTCAACATCCATTTCGGCATTTGTGAGTGAGTTATGCGTAATCTGTTTCAGCAAATCCATATGAAGCAAAGTAAACGGCACACCGGCCTTTTCGGCAATGGTACGTGCTGCTTCCAACTCAATGTAATGCCGTTGACCATACTCAAAACAGATGGCTTCTACTTCATCAAACTCCTTCAATGCCCAAAACAGACAGGTAGTTGAGTCTTGACCACCTGAAAATACAACCAATGCCCTTTTATTAATTTGTTTCATTCAGAAATTCATTTTTATTTGCAAACGCCACTCAGCCTAAATCTCCTTTAACCTGAAGAGATTGTAAGACAGATTGGTATCAAATTCATCAACACCTTCAGCCCGTTTTACTGCGCCAACTACCCAAATAGTGACCGGTAAAATCGATATCTCATAAACGGTTTTCAACATCGCCTGGGTAAAAATCATGGTTACCAAAACACCAAACGGGAAAACACCGGCAAATGCAATACTGATAAAAATAATTGAGTCAGCACTTTCGCCAACCAGCGTTGAGGCGATAGCTCTTCCGGAGAAACCTTTCCCTTTAGTTAAAACCTTCATACGACTCATCACAAAAGCGTTCAGGAACGAACCGATTAAATAGGCACTTAAACTAGCCACAACAATTCGTGGCGTGTTACCCAAAACGGTAGAAAATGCTTCCTGATTTTGCCAGAATGACGCTCCGGGAATTGCAATTCCGGCGGTAAAAAACAACACGGCAAAAACATTCACCGCAAAACCGGTCCAGATAATCAAACGCGCCTTTTTAAATCCCCACACTTCAGTGATTACATCGTTCAGGATATAAGCAATCGGGAAAATTAATACACCCGCAGGAGCAGCCCAAGGGCCGATCATTAAAATTTTTGTAGCAAGAATGTTGGAAATTAGCAGACAAGTGGCAAATAGAATGCCCGCAAGCATAAACAATACAGATACTTCTTTTTTCATTTCTTGTTTTTTACGTGGTTACCAAGTACACGGCCTTCACAGAAAGCTCGGCGCAAAAATACATTTTATTTCCGGAACTAAAAAGACGAAAAAGCCTGATAGATTTGATGCCAAAACCACAATCTATCAGGCTAAATTGAAGTGCAGATTACTTTTGAAAAGTTGGATAATCAGTGTACCCATTTTCGTCGGCAGTATAAAACTGATCCATGTTCAGTGTTTCCGAAAGTGGCAAATTGTTTCGCATCCTTTCAACCAAATCAGGATTATTGATATACGGACGTCCGAATGCCACCAAATCACCCAATCCACTTTCAATATCAGCCTCAGCTCGTTTTACTTCATATCCTCCTGAAAGGATAATAGCGTTTTTAAAATTATTACGGATAAGCTTTTTCAACTCTGTTGGCACTTCGGGAGCACCCATTGCGGAATGATCAACCACATGAATATAGGTAATATCGAGCTTATTGAGTTCTTTAGAAAGATAATCGTAAGTTGCATCAATTTCAGGATAATGTGGCATATCACTGGCTACTCCATAAGGAGATAACCGAATGGCCGTTTTATCCTTGCCAATGGCTTCGATGACAGCAGCGACTACTTCAAGCACAAACCGACTGCGATTTTCTATGCTTCCTCCGTAATTATCGGTCCGGACATTACTAATCGGAGATAAAAACTGCTCCAGCAGATAACCATTTGCCGAATGCAGTTCCACACCATCAAACCCAGCTTCCATAGCATTTTTTGCTGCGGAAACGAATTCAGCCTTTGTGCTGACCAAATCTTCAGCCGTCATCACTTTAGGAACAGGAAAGTCCTGCATTGCAGCAGCGTCAGTCCACATTTGTCCGGCAGCTTTTACCGCAGATGGTGCCAGAATTTCAGCTCCTTCAGGCATATTCAAAATGTGACTTATCCGACCGGTATGCATCAGTTGAACAACTATCTTCCCTCCGCCCTGATGCACTGCTGTGGTTATTTTCTTCCAGCCCTCTACTTGCTGATTATTGTAGATTCCAGGGATACGGGCATATCCCAAGCCGTTTGGCGAAGGTGAAGTTCCTTCGGTAACGATTAATCCAACACCTGAACGTTGCTTGTAATACTTCGCCATCAATTCGTTGGGAACATTTCCAATTGCACGGCATCTGGTCATGGGCGCCATAACAACGCGGTTTTTAACGTCTATTGAACCTACCTTATCAGGTGTAAATAATTTGTATTCTTTCATGTCTTCTGCGTTTAATGTAATTAGAGATGAACAAGAAAAAGTCTAAAAAGTTTGTCATAACTTCGAATACCTGTAATTGATCTGATTAAAAACAATAACTTTGATTAAACGATCTTTACAATCCAGAAAATTATTGTCCATCTCATTTAAATACAATCAATTATGAATCCATTTGAAACTGAATGCCAAGCCATTCTTCTTCAGGTAAAAGAATGGGAACCTCGCCTGGAGACATTCTCAGAGAAGATAATAAGCGAAAGAAGAAACAGCCAGAATAGAAACGTCCGTCAGATCCTGGGTCATTTAGTCGATTCGGCATCAAACAACATGCATCGGGTTATTCACTTTCAGTACCGCGAAAATCCCATGTCATTTCCGAATTATGCAACAAACGGCAATAACGACCGATGGATTGCTATTCAGAACTTCCAGCAGGAAGATTGGCAAAATCTAATTCGGCTATGGAAATACACCAACCTGCATCTGATTCATGTCATCAGGAATATCAACCAGGACAAACTAAGCAATCTTTGGATCAGTGACGAAAACACGCTCATTTCTTTACGCCAAAATATCGAAGATTATCCTCCGCACCTGGAATTGCATTTAAAAGAGATCGAAGAATTGATAACTATTGAAAATTAACTCCAGCTTTCAATTGATAGTCCGGAAATGTATCTTTGTTTTCGAATTAAAAAAAACAATATGGCCTTTACTGCATTTCGGGACATGAAACCATTTCCCCAACTTATGTTTGCAGCCTTTGTAATGGTTGTTTCGGTAGTTATTTTTTTAGTCGTTTCCTTTTTTGTCGCCGTTCCATTCTTTGGGTTTGATACGCTACTGAACAGCCTGTCGCCAACAAATGCAAGCACTCCTGAAAACATAAATTTTCTAAAATATTTTCAGGTGGTTCAATCCATAGGCTTATTTGTTGCGCCGCCTTTTATTCTTGCCTGGTTATATCATGCAAATATTAGCGAATACTTAAAACTAAACCGTTCAGCCAAACCGCTCACATTCATACTGGCAACACTCTCATTATTAATGGTTATCCCATTTATTAACTTCTTAGGTGCCATTAACGGTCAGATGAAATTTCCTGAAGCATTTTCAGGAATTGAAAACTGGATGCGAACGATGGAAGATGCCGCAAATGTGATGGTTGAGAAATTCATGAAAGTTGAAAGCATTTCGGGATTGATGTTCAATATCTTTATGATTGCCGTTTTACCGGCGCTTGGTGAAGAACTAATGTTCCGGGGAGTTATTCAACGGATATTTACAAATATGAGCAAAAACAAACATTGGGGAATCTGGCTTACTGCTTTTTTGTTCAGTGCAATGCATATGCAGTTTTATGGGTTTTTGCCACGAATGTTTCTTGGTGCTATGTTTGGCTACCTGCTCGTGTGGACAGGCACCATGTGGGTTCCAATTCTGGCTCACTTTGTAAATAACACGATGGGCGTACTTGGATATTACCTGATTAATAAAGGAACCATTTCTAAGGATATTGAGGAATGGGGAACGGGAACAGAACAAATTCCGCTCCTTGTGATCAGCTTTGCCGCTGTTTGTTATTTGTTGTATCTCATATACCGGAACGAACAAATAAAAACAAAAATGCCCGTAAATCAAATAGATTCACAGGCACCACGAATTGATTGATTTCTATTAAGAAAAGACAATATTTTGTTGCAATTTTTCAACCTCTATCTTTTTCTGTTCCGAAGCGCGGAAAACATAAACAATTCCGTATTCCGAAGCTTTATCTCTTTTTTCATCATCAGAAAGATGAACCAATGAATTTTCCACTTCATTCCACATTTCCTGGATGAGTTGATCTGCCTCTACGCGCAATTCTGCGACTTTCATGGAGGCACGGTTGGTAATATTCTGAAGCATTTTCTGATGACGATATGCATCTACAAATTCTTCGTAATGCACTTTGACAAGTGCAATCGATGGACTGTAAATCGGACTTCCACCTTTCATAATACGTTTCTGTTCACCTTCAATGATACGCTCTCCCCAGGTCATCACATGAGCTTCCATATTAAGCGGAGGTGCTGCTTTTGAGTTGACTTTCAGACCGTAAAACTCGATTACTTCAGGTTTCATTTCGCCACGTAAAATGGCAAAGTTAACTACCTGAAGAAAATGTGAAATATAAAGTTTTGCCTTCCTGAAAACTTCACCATACTCTTTGGAACGATCGAATTGATTTTGCTTGGAGACATTTAACTGGCGTATAGCTCCCAAAAGATGTGGATAAAACGTCTGAAGCTTTTCCAACGTTTGCTGACTGAATGCCAGATTTTTCAATGCTGTTCTCTTACCAATATCCAGTCCGGCTTCAATGGCGCGAAGCCTGGCCACATCTGTATTCGGTAATCTCCTGTAAGGCATAAAGTAGTTTTTAGGTACACTATTGCGAATATACAAATTAGCTATTCAAATATCTGATCTTCGCAAAATAACTAATCAACACTAAATTGTTTAAAAACCTATGTATTACACTATTGCAGTGATAGTTAAAAAACATCCACAAAGAGATATTAACAATCTACTACTCATAAACTATGTGTTTTTAGATCGAAATCGTATGTTTTTGGTAATCAGGCAGCTCTAAAAAAGGAGCTAAAGAAGCAAAAATCCAACATTCTGAACCTCAATTGGATTAAAAAGCTATAGTAAAAACCGTTGAAAACTTTAAACCATAACAAAAAAGCTCCGAAGAAATAAATCTCCGGAGCTTTTTAAAATTATTTGAAAACGATCTTAGTCGTTAAACTTAGCGCATAAAAATTCGCGGTTCAAACGGGCAATGTTCGAAAGGGAAATATTTTTCGGACATTCCACTTCGCATGCACCAGTGTTGGTACAGTTTCCGAAACCGAGTTCGTCCATTTTGGCAACCATCGCTTTGGCACGACGGGCGCCTTCAACACGACCTTGTGGCAACAAGGCCAGCTGGCTAACTTTTGCTGAAACAAATAACATGGCTGAACCATTTTTACAAGCTGCAACACAAGCTCCGCAACCGATACATGAAGCTGAATCCATCGCCTCGTCAGCATTAACTTTCGAAATTGGGATCGCATTCGCATCAGGAACACCACCAGTATTTATGGATACATAACCACCTGAAGCAATAATTTTATCAAAAGCACGACGGTCAACAATTAAATCGTGAATAACCGGGAAAGCTGCCGAACGCCAGGGCTCGATAGTAATGGTTTGTCCGTCGGTGAATTTCCGCATGTGCAACTGACAGGTTGTAACATCATCGTCTGGTCCGTGAGGGCGACCATTGATGTACAACGAGCAAGTTCCACAGATACCTTCGCGGCAATCGTGGTCGAATGCAACCGGTTCTTTATTTTCATTGATCAATTGCTCATTGAGCATGTCGAGCATTTCGAGAAACGAGCTTCCGGTAGAAACTCCGTCTACTTTGTAGCTTTCGAATCGACCCTTTGCTTTGGCTCCGTTTTGACGCCAAACTTTAAGTGTGATATTTATTAATTTTTCCATGAATTGATCTCCTTTTTTAAAGCCATTACTTGTAATTACGCTGAACCATTTTTACATTTTCGTATACCAGTTCTTCTTTATGAAGTTCAGGAACAACATTATCGCCTTTAAATTCCCAACAAGAAACATAGGCGAATTTATCATCCTGACGAAGGGCTTCGCCTTCAGGTGTCTGGTATTCTTCACGGAAGTGACCTCCGCATGATTCTTCACGGATCAGTGCATCACGAGCCATCAAGTCTCCAATTTCAATAAAATCAGCTAAACGACTGGCTTTTTCCAGCTCAACATTCATTCCCGACAAACTTCCCGGAATACGAACATTGCTCCAAAATTCTTTTTTAATTCCTGCAATTTTATCGATGGCGTTCTGCAAACCTTCTTTGTTCCGACCCATTCCAACAAAATCCCACATTACCAAACCAAGTTCTTTATGTAAGCTGTCAACCGAACGTTTTCCCTTGATTCCCATCAGTTTTTCGAAACGGGCCTTTACAGCCTTTTCTGCTTCAGCAAACTCTGGTTCATTGGTAGTCATTCGTTTTGTAGCGATCTCGTCAGCCAGGTAATTCTGCACAGTGTATGGCAATACGAAATAACCATCAGCCAATCCCTGCATCAAAGCCGAAGCTCCCAAACGGTTTGCACCGTGATCGGAGAAATTAGCTTCACCGGCCGCAAATAAGCCCGGAATAGAAGTCTGTAATTCGTAATCGACCCAGATACCGCCCATGGTGTAGTGGATGGCAGGATAAATCATCATCGGTGTTTCGTACGGATTTTGATCGACGATTTTTTCGTACATCTGGAATAAGTTACCGTAACGTTCTTTAATGGTAGCTTGTCCTAATCGTTCAATCGACGATTTAAAGTCAAGATAAACTGCTAATCCTGTTCCAACACCGAACCCGGCATCACAACGTTCTTTCGCAGCGCGTGAAGCAACATCACGTGGAACAAGGTTTCCAAAAGCAGGATAACGACGTTCCAGATAGTAGTCGCGTTCTTCTTCCGACAAATCGGTTGGTTTCTTCTTTCCGGTGCGAATAGCTTCTGCATCTTCTTTCTTTTTAGGAACCCAGATACGGCCATCGTTACGCAGTGATTCTGACATCAAAGTCAGCTTACTCTGATTTTCGCCATGAACAGGGATACATGTTGGGTGAATTTGTGCCATACAAGGATTGGCGAACATGGCGCCTTTTTGGTAAGCCTTGATAACAGCCGATCCGTTTGATCCCATGGCATTGGTTGAAAGGAAAAACGCGTTTCCGTAACCACCGGTTGCCAAAACTACCGCATGGGCAAAATGACGTTGAAGTTCGCCGGTAACTAAATCGCGTGAAATAATACCGCGGGCTTTTCCGTCGACCAGAACGATTTCAACTAATTCAGTACGGGTATGTAAAGTAACAGTCCCAAGGTTCACCTGGCGCATTAAAGCCTGATAAGCACCTAACAAAAGCTGCTGTCCGGTTTGTCCTTTTGCGTAAAATGTACGGCTTACCTGAGCTCCACCGAATGAACGGTTATCCAGTAAACCACCGTATTCGCGTGCAAATGGAACTCCCTGAGCAACACATTGGTCGATAATACTGTTACTCACTTCAGCTAAACGATATACATTTGCTTCACGGGCACGGTAGTCACCACCTTTAATCGTGTCGTAGAACAAACGAAAAACGGAGTCGCCATCGTTTGGATAATTCTTGGCAGCATTGATTCCACCCTGTGCAGCGATAGAATGTGCACGACGCGGTGAATCCTGAATTGCGAAGTTTTTAACATTGAATCCCATTTCACCAAGCGATGCGGCAGCCGAAGCTCCTGCAAGACCGGTTCCAATGATGATTACATCAAGCTTGCGTTTGTTTGAAGGATTCACCAGTTTTTGGTGATCTTTATAATTAGTCCATTTTTGAGCCAACGGCCCTTCTGGAATTCTTGCATTTATTTTGCTCATGTTTCAATTATTTAGAGAATTAAAAAAACAGGTATTGCGAAACTGCAATAACAGTAAAACCACCACCCAAAATAATGGCAACAACATTACTAACTACCTTCAAACGTGGCATCCAGTTTGAATTATTCAGGCCTAAAGATTGAAATCCTGACCAAAAACCATGTGAGAGATGGAACGCAAGTGCTATTGAACCAACACTATAAATCAGAACAATAGGCAATATTTTAAATGTTTCATGAACCAAAGCATATGCATTTTCGCCTTTCGCCATGGATCCGAAGAAAGGAAATTCAACTTCTCCACCTTCCCAATGAATATAGCCTTTCATTTTCATATAGAAATTGGCAAGGTGAACAATCAGAAATGAAAAAATAACAATACCCAAAACGAGCATATTCTGCGATGCCCATTCAACACCAGTAGTTTTTTTGCCTGAAGCATAACGCTGCGGCCCACGTGCTTTCATATTCTGAAGAGTCAGAATGATTGAATAAACGATGTGGAGTAAAAATCCCAAAGCCAAAGTGGGTTCAATAACTTTAATCAGAGGGTTGGTTCCCATGAAATGTACTCCGGCATTAAACATCTGACCAGTTTCAAATCCCATCACGCCATCGAGCAGCAGGAAAGAATTCAAAATCAAATGTACAAAGAGGAATAAAATCAGGAACAAACCCGAAACGCTCATCAGGAGTTTCCGTCCAATAGAGGCAGTCAGTAAATTGCTCATAGAATAACAGATTTTTATTTTAATAATAAATTCATTTTAATTCGCCCTACAAAAGTAGAGTTAACAGGTCTCCCTTACAACAGCAAGGCGTACAAAATAACTAATTTATAATGTTTCTAAGCATAAACATCAATTAACAAGCTGGTCGATTTTATATAATGTTAAAATTCGGTTTATTTAAGTCATGTTGTTCTGTACCGAGTAATCTTCAGAAAAACTCATCGAACCGACAATTTATTTTGTATTTTAGTTCAAAATTTAAAGTTCAAAAAAGATGCATATTGCTTTAGCTGGAAACATTGGTGCTGGTAAGACTACCTTGACAGAATTACTTTCAAAACATTATAAATGGAGCCCTCATTACGAGGATGTTGACGAAAATCCATACCTAAACGACTTTTACGAAGACATGCAGAGATGGTCGTTTAATCTTCAGATTTTTTTCCTGAATAGCCGCTTTAAACAAGTTGTCGATATCCGTAGCTCAACAAAAACAGTGATTCAGGATCGAACAATTTACGAGGATGCCGAGATTTTTGCACCAAATCTTCATGCAATGGGATTAATGTCTACCCGCGACTTCAATACTTACACTACCCTTTTTCACATGATGAACAAATTGGTTCAGGCACCTGATCTGCTAATTTATCTTAGAGCATCAGTTCCAACTTTGGTTAACCAAATACAGAAGCGTGGGAGAGAATATGAAAGTTCGATCCGCATTGATTACCTCAAACAACTGAACGAACGTTACGAAGCCTGGGTTAATCGCTATAAGGCAGGCAAGTTGCTAATTATTGATGTCGATCGAATCGATTTCCAAAGCAATCCTGAAGATTTAAGTAGTGTTCTCGACCGCATTGACGCTCAGATTCACGGACTTTTTTAAATACTTAATGCCTTATTCCAAAAAGATTCAGGTATATCCTTTTTTCCTGAAAATGATTTTCAACTTTTATTCCAGGACAAATTTTCACCTTGTCCTGAAATAAAAACTTATTGGCAGTCCATTTTCTTTTTACAAATTTACATCCGATTTCAACTTCAACGATTTCGGGTGAAACGAACCATCGATAATGAAACTTGTATTCGCAACAAATAACCAACATAAACTTCAGGAAATAAAACGATTGCTAAACGGATCAATCGAATTGCTGAATTTAAATGATATCAATTGTTTCGACGAAATTCCTGAGAATCAGGAGACACTCGAAGGCAATGCAGCAGAAAAATCATTTTACATTTTCAACAAGTTTGGTCTTAATTGTTTTGCTGATGATACGGGACTTGAGATTGAAGCACTGAATGGTGAGCCGGGTGTTTATTCAGCAAGGTATGCAGGAGTTGAAAAAAGTGCTGAGAATAACATGAGCCTCGTTTTGGAAAAACTGACCAAAATAAAAAACCGGAAAGCTCGTTTTAGAACAGTTATTTCGTTGGTGATTAACGGAAATGAAACACAGTTTGAAGGAATTGTTGATGGTCACATACTCGAAGAAAGAAGAGGGATAACCGGGTTTGGCTATGACCCTATTTTTCAGCCCGTAGAATCGAATCTTAGCTTTGCAGAAATGTCCATGGAAGAAAAAAACAAGATCAGTCACCGAGGAAGGGCCGTTCAGAAACTAGTGGAATACTTAACCCATTTCAAACCCGAATGATGAAATACATCTACTTTTTAATATGCTTTCTGTTTTTGGGAGTAAATCTAAGCATTCAGGCCCAGCCTGCTATTGGCGAATGGACAGATTATCAGTCGTATGCCACTGCAAAGAATGTAGTTAATGCTGGCGATAAAGTTTATTGCGTTACCGAAGGTGGCTTGTTTTCTTATGACAAAACGGATAACAGCATTCAGAAAATGTCAGGAATCAGCGGGCTTTCGGATACCGGAATTGAGCGTATAGCATATAATAAAGAGAATAACATTTTACTGATTGCCTACCAAAATGCAAACATCGATATTTTAGTCGGGAACAAAATATTTAATCTCTCCGACATCAAGAGAAAACAAATACCTGCAGATAAGACCATCAATAATATTCTTTTCTCCGGAAATCTGGCCTACCTGTCGTGTGGGTTTGGTATCGTAGTTATTAACCTGGAACGTGAAGAAATTAAGGACTCTTATTTTATAGGAAATGAAGGAGATTATCTGAATGTTCAGGATCTGGCCACAGATGGCAATTATCTTTATGCAGCAACTGTAAATGGCATTTATAAGGCAAATGTTTCGGAGCCAAACCTTCAAAATTACAACAATTGGGTCAGAGAAAGTTCAATACCGCATGCGGATAAAAAATTCAATTTTATTGAATTTTTTAATGGAAATATGATTGCCAATTATAGAGACGATGCAAGTGACACAGATGAACTATATAAACTTAACGGCGAAATATGGAGCCGTTTTCTTCCTGAAATAAATTACGTTACAGACATTACTTCAAATGATGAAAACCTTGTTTTTGCGAGCCGCTACGAAGTCTTTGTTTACAACAAACAATTCGAAAAAGTCAAACAGGTTAATAAATATGAATTTTCAGACAACACGACCTCAACCCTCTTAACCGCCTGTGCTGAACTGGATGATCAAAATATATTATGGATTGCCGATAAAAACTTAGGATTGGTTAAAGTTGGGACCAAAGCCGAACAAATTGTTCCCGAAGGTCCGGTAAATAACAGAGATTTTTCGTTAGCTATGAATGGACAGGATCTTTGGATCGCCTCCGGAGGACGATCAAATGACTGGAATAACCTTGATTATGAACCTGTAGTTCAACTTAACCGCGAAGGAAGTTGGTCTGTTTTCAACCGGAAAGGATTCCCTGAGCTGAACGATTTCGGTGATATGGTTTGTGTTGCTGCCGATCCGAGTGATCCGGACCATTTCTTTGCTGGTTCGTGGGGTGGCGGTGTCATTGAATTTAAAGACAACAAGTTTTTAAAAAGATACAATAACTTTAACAGTACATTACAGACACAATTACCGTCCAATCCAACAGCCCCTTATGTTCGAATTGGAGGAATGGCCTTCGATTCGAAAGGAACACTTTGGGTAACCAATACCGGAGTTGCCAAAATAATTTCAGCATTAAAACCCGATGGAACCTGGGAAGCATTCCAAATACCCAGAATAGCCAATAAGTTTATTGGCAAAGTAGTGGTTACAAAAGATGATGACAAATGGATTGTAGTACCACGCGGAAATGGATTGTATGTCTTAAACAGCACAAATAATGTTTCGAAAGAACAAAAAGTAGTAGCTTTGTTTCGAAACGAAGATGTATATCTTACAGATATGAATGACGTATATGCGATGGTAGAAGATCTGAAAGGAGAAATCTGGGTTGGAACTTCAATGGGTGTTGCAGTATACAGTAATCCTGAAAAAATATGGACAGAAACCACTTTGTATGCGTCTAGACCCGGAATAAATCTGAATGATGAAAAATTTCATCCCTTGCTTGAAAAGGAAATTGTAACAGCTATTGCGGTAGATGGTGGGAATCGCAAGTGGTTTGGAACCAAAGCTTCCGGAGTATTCCTAATTTCGGAGAATGGTGAAACCGAAATCGAGCATTTCAATACCGAAAACAGTCCACTACCCAACAACGAAATTACCGACATTGCTATAAATCAAAAAACCGGTGAAGTATTCATTGGAACTCCATCCGGACTGATTTCATACATGGGAGAAGCAACCGCAGCAAACGATGAATTTAACGATGTTTATGTGTATCCAAATCCGGTTCGCGAAACTTACGAAGGATCTATTGTAGTTAAAGGACTTGTAGGGGACACCGATGTTAGAATAACTGACATCAGCGGAAACCTTGTTTATAAGACGAACTCCATTGGAGGTCAGGCGATATGGGATGGAAAAAATCTCAACGGTAATCGTTGTAAAACTGGTGTTTATCTTATTTTCATGACTGACCCTTTGGGTGAAAAAACTAAAACGACCAAACTTCTATTCATTCATTAATGATGACTTTATTGTGATCGCTAAAACCCGCGGAATATTTTTACATGCCATCAAATATTCAGAAACCAGTCTGATAGCCAGTATTTATACCGAATCCTACGGCAGGCAATCTTTCATGATAAATGGAGTTCGAAGTAAGAATTCTAAAGTAAGCGCTTCTGCTTTTCAACCACTGTATTTACTTGACATAGAAATGTATTACAAGGCAGGAAGAGAAATGCACCGGCTTACAAACGCCAGAATTGCCAATCCATACGCTACAATTCCGTTTGATATTCGCAAAAGCACACAAGTTCTTTTCCTCGCCGAAATATTATACAAATGTTTGCGCGAAGAAGAAGCGAATCCTGACCTTTTCAACTTCATTTACGATTCATTATCGATTCTTGACCTAACCGAATCTGAAATTAACAATTTTCACGTCTGGTTTCTTTTCAAATTAACCAGATTCTTAGGCATTTATCCAAGCCGCGACAATGCTTTAATCAGTAACTTTTTTGATCTTCAAAGTGCTCTGTTTGTCAGCCATGAACCCTTACATAGTCAATTTACCGACAAACAGTTAACGGTCTTATTATCAAAACTTTTTGATATTGAAGCTACTTCCCTTGAAAAACTGAACTACACTCACACTGAGAGGAAATTAGTACTTGAAAAGTTAATGGAATTTTACAAAATTCATTTTGATAACCTGGGCGAGATTAAATCTCTGGAAATCCTGAAGGAGATAATGAGGTAATCCAAATGATAATTTTATTTGATTGCCCAGACAATGGTAATGGTTTGAAATGCATATTTTTTTAACTTTGTAGTCCAATTATATATTACATGGCTCTTTCGAAATTACCAAATACTAAAGGGAGTATATTCTCCACGATCAATCAACTTATTGCAGAAACTGGCGCAATCGATCTTTCTCTGGGAAAAACAGATTTCCCTTGTCCGGAAAAATTAGCCGATTTGGCTGCAAAATACATTCGATCGGGTTATAACAATTTTGCTCCTCATGAAGGAGTCCTCGAATTGCGCGAGGTCATTTCAGATCGGGTCAAGAATCTGTATAATCATTTATACAAACCTGAGACTGAAATTACAATTACAGCAGGTTCTATTCAGGCAATAACAACTGCAATCAGCACTACAATTAAGGAAGAAGATGAAGTAATTCTTTTTGAACCGGCATATGAGTCGTATGCTCCTGCAATCTCCATTAATGGAGGACGTCCCGTATATGTTGCTCTTAAACAACCCAACTTCCATATCGACTGGGAAGAAGTGCGAAAAATGATTACTTCCAAAACCCGAATGATCATTATCAACTCTCCTCATAATCCTACAGGATCTGTTTTGACTGATTCGGATCTGATTCAGTTGCAGCATTTAACCAATGGAACGAACATCATTATTTTAAGCGATGAAGTCTTTGAGTCTATTGTTTTTGACAACAATACTCACCAAAGTGTTTCGAGATATCCCAAGCTGGCAGAACGTAGTTTTGTAGTTTCGTCATTTGGACCAGTTTTCAACATCAACGGCTGGGGTATTGCATCAATTCTTGCACCGGAGAAACTGATGAACGAATTCAGGAGAATTCATCAGTTCCAAATATATAATGTAAACACTCCCCTGCAGTATGCGCTTTCGGAGTATCTTAAAACAGAAGATTCGAAGAAAGATATCTCAGAGATGTATCAGGGCAAACGTAATTATTTCAACCGTTTAATGGGCGATAGCTTATTCAAAATAATCCCAACTCAGGGTAGTTATTTTGAAATTCTGGATTATTCTAAAATATCTGATGAATCAGATCTGGATTTTACATTTCGCATGGCCAGCGAATATGGTGTTGGTGTAATTCCTGTTTCTGCTTTTATGCACGAAAAAAACAAAATGAAGATGGTTCGTATTTGCTTTGCAAAAAACAATGAAACCCTCGAAAAAGCTGCAGAAAAATTGAGGACTGTACCTTCATTAAAATAGCACCTTTCAATAATAGCAAATAAAAAGCCGGATGGTGTATAAAAAACATACCCATCCGGCTTTCTGTTTTGGATAAAAGCCCTTCATTAATCCGTTCAAAACAAAAAAGGATACCCGAAGATATCCTTTAAAATATTTGATTTTACCCAAATTTATTTCTTAATCAGCAACCAGCTATCAGCATATTTAGGATATTCAACCCTGATTCTCTGAACACGGCTTCTTGCAGCAGTTTCATCAGTAAAGGAGTCAACACAAACCCGGTAATAACCGGTTTCACTGTGTAGAATAATTGGTCGAAACCCTTGCTGCGATAATTCCTGTTTAAACTTTCCGGCATTCTCGTTACTGCTGAAACTACCAACAATTACGAAGAAACTTTTACTTCCGTATGTAGCCTGATCTTCTGCACCCATAGTAAACTTCTCGCTTCGCATTGAAACAGGTTTATCTGTTGATGAATTATTCGCTGTTTCATACATAGTGTCTGAAACCGGATTTTCCCGAATTGCATTTTTGGGTGCCGGCACGGAAAATACTTTTGTTTCTGTTTCCGGAGCCTTAGCTTCACTTTTTTTAGATGATTTAAAAACCTTACATCCACTGGTAAGTAATGCCAGGGTAAATGCAACTAAGATGATTCTTTTCATGGTCGTAACGAATTATATTTGATTACAAAATTACTAAAGATCAAACACACAATTACCAAAACAATGTAAATCAACCAATTATTTATCAACAACACGATGTTAATCAGTAAAATCCAATGTTAATATGTTTGCACTTATTTAACTGACGTGATCCCTTTTATGAAGGAAAGATCAGTTTAAAAATTCAATTTATTTTTCAAAAATCGTTGTCCTTTTACCGATCGGTAAAAACTACTCTGCCGAATAGCCCTTGTCCTGGTATCAAAACCCTCAGAAAATAAAAGCACCCAAGGACCTTTACCTTTTGTAGGAGCAATTTGGTCATCATTATGCATTTCAAGAACTTTTTCAAGATCTTCGAAATATCCGTGATAAAAAACTCCCGCTCCCTGAGAATATATCACATATGAATAATAGCTCATTATAAATTCTATTTATTGTTTAAAACTGTTTCCTAAAATCCTTCGGGTTCGAAAATTTCAGATTAAAACCTTCAATCCTTTTGATTTATTTTTATTGCGTGGAAATATCAGGACACAAAAATAGAAAAAAGGAGCCTGAATTTTGCACTTCAGGCCAAAGCAAACGTTAATAGTTGATTTTCCAATCTGTATACAGATGGAATATTTTTATTTATGAACGAAGTTTAACCATGAACTATTGTCCTCGTACTCGGCAACAACTAAGGTTTTATTTTGATAGTTAAAACTGCTCATTAAAGAAACAATTTCCTGACGAAGCATAGCTAACCCATTATTGATCAAGTCACTTCTGAATCCCTTCTCTCCCAGATTAATAACCATTTCGAAAGAAACGATGCGCCCAAGCACCTGACCTAATTCAACCATTTTACGTTGCGGGAGATTGGTGTCGAGCTCAAAATCAAGCATTTCCTTCATGAAAGTTGCGGATTTCGAGGTTAGATTATAATTTTTAAGGAATTGAAATAAATTACTTTCTTTTGTTTTTTTCATCATTTTAACCAGACTTTCGGAGATCTGGGCATATAAAATATCATTTGAACCTTCGAAAATCTGGAAAGGACGGCTATCAGTAATGCTTCTTCCGGCAATATGATTTAATTTATAGGCTTGCGCTCCAACAAGCTGAGTAGCCGATTGTGCGGCTTCCTGCATAAGATCGGTAACAACACTTTTTACTGAATTGGCCTCAAACCCAATTGAAGAAAGATCTTTTTCGATACCTGCAACTTCGCTGCTGTTAGCACACATAGCCGAACAAATGGTATAAGATGCCTGAAGTTTTGAAAGTCTTTGCTGAACCTGATCATACGTAAACAAAGTCTTTCCGCCAATCGACCTGTTATTAATGTGCGTGATCGACTCGTCTAGCAGCCGCTGAATAAATCCCATTGCCATTCCCGGGAATTGCATTCTGCTTCGGTGAAGCAAGTCAAGCATCATTTTCACCCCAGTAGTTACAGGCACTAGTTTTTGTACCTTGGGAACCATTATATCTACTCTGTTTCTACCGTATGGAATCTGATATAACCCGAGATTCTCATAAAATTCCTCCACAACAATCTGTTGCCCGGGACTATTCACATCACAGATAAAAAAATCGATATCGCGTTTCAAATCACCGGAATGACTCATTTCCCTTGCTGTCATTAACCAGTACTCAGCCCAACCGGTTAGCCCTGCCCAATGCTTGGTTCCCTTTATATGAAATTTTCCATTCTTTTCAGTAAATGATGTTTGCATATTGAGTGCATCACTTCCAAAATCCGGTTCGGTGATCATTAATCCACCCATATTCTGATAGTTCAGAAAACGGTCAAAAACCGCAGCTTTTGCTTCCTCCTGAGCATATTTGCCAACTGGTTGAAGGAAAAGTGCAGAGTTAATACCAAAAGTAAGTGAAAGTGCAAGCGATTCGTATGATGCTGTTGCCAAAAGAGCAATATTTTCTTCCATATGGCACCCCCGACCTCCATATTCAGTTGGAATTCCTATTGCCAATGGATTTAAACTCATGATTTCGCGCATAACGAATGGTGGCATTCCACGCTTGGTTGCCATTTGATCGATATCAGCACGTACATGAAAAACATGTTTCATCTTTGCCTTCAAATTATTCAGGAAAGACTCAAATGGGATATCCTGAATATTTAAACCGGCCATTTGCTCTTTAACATTAGTTTCTGGTTGACTCATCAATTTTTTTTAAAGTATTTTTTACCAATAATATTTTTTCAACGATTGGAAAATAAATAAAAAATTATTTTCCATAAAAACAGATAACATCTAACCAGTGTGAATGTTCTGGGTAGAAACCTATAGATAGGCTAAATTTCAACATAAATCGCTCTTTATAACTTCAAATAGAAAAATTTATCTCTTTTTTTGTAAAAACTTAAATAAAATGTGTTTGTAAAAAACCAACTCCAGAGCTTCAAAACATCATTGCAGGATAAATTTCTGTTGCTCTTTTCTATTTAAACTACCCTAATAGATTTTAGGTTTCAGAAATGTTGTAATTTTAAAAAGTGAACCTATACATATATTCCAAAATCGAATAAAAATGAAGAAAAAATCGAACAAACTATTACCCTATGGAATTGCGCTGGTAGTAATAATTATTATCGTCCTTATTGTTGGAAAAAAACAAGGTTGGTTTGGAAAAGATTTTCAAATTAATGTTTCCACCAAAATTGTAGAAAGCAAAACAATTACCGAGTTAATTACTGCAAACGGAAAGGTTCAACCTGAAACAGAGGTAAAAATAAGTCCGGATGTCTCGGGTGAGATTATCGAAATGAATATTCAGGAAGGAGATGAAGTTAAGAAAAACCAGCTATTACTGGTAATTAAGCCTGATATCTATATTCAGTCGTATAACAGGGCCCAGGCAGCATTGAGTTCTTCTCAGGCACGTCTTGCCCAGACAGAAGCGCGTCAGATTGAAAGTGAAATGGCATTTAACCGTTCCTCCACTCTATATAAACAGAATGCAATACCAGTTTCTGATTTTGAAACGGCTCAGGCTTCTTTTAAAGTAGCAAAATCTGAAGTAAAAGCTGCACAGTTTTCCGTTAAGTCAGCCGAAGCATCAGTTGCTGAAGCTCAGGAACAATTGGTAAAAACCAAAATTTATGCACCGATGGACGGCACGGTATCCCGATTGAATGTTGAAAAAGGCGAACGTGTTGTAGGAACCAATATGTACGCAGGTACGGAAATGTTGGTTATTGCCAATCTTCACCTAATGGAAGTGAAAGTAGATGTCAATGAAAATGATATCGTAAGAGTAAATCTGAATGATACCGCTATGATTGAGGTTGATGCCTACCTTGGTCGCAAGTTCAAAGGAATTGTAACTGAAATAGCTAACTCTGCCAATGTAACAGGAGGCTCAACCGATCAGGTAACTAATTTCAACGTGAAAATTCTATTACTCGAATCATCCTATAAAGATTTGATTGACTCAGTTAATGGTAAAATTTATCCTTTCCGTCCCGGAATGTCGGCAACCGTAGATATTCAGACAGAAACAAGAGAAAATGTAATTTCTGTGCCAATTCAGGCGGTAACCACACGTTCGTTGAAAAACAACGGGAAAATTGAGGAAAAGAAAACTGATGAAGAAACACCTGAAGGCGAAACAGAAGCAGTCACCACTCAAGAGCCTAAATCAACTGATGATGAAAAACAAGAAGTAGTATTTATTTATCAGGAAGGTAAAGTTAGAAAGCAACAAGTAAAAACTGGAATTCAGGATAGCGAGAACATTGAAATTCTGGAAGGATTAAAAGCTGGTGACGAGATTGTAGTTGCTCCGTTTAATGCTATAAATAAACTATTAAACGACAGTTCTTTAGTTAAAAAAGTAGACGAAAAGGAACTGTTTAAAGTAAAAAAATAAGCTGCTCAAAATAATTTACGACAATGAAACAAATTAAAAGAATACCTATCGGTCCGCTTCTTCTAACGGGTGTAATTTTGATCAGTCGATTTTTACCGGAATCTAATTTTATGAATTTTCTGGAGGGTTTATTAACCGGTTTATCCATCGTACTGAGTTTTAGCTACATTCGTTCTCTTTCAAAAAAGAACGTACAGATTCAATAACTCAAAAAAATAACCGGAACAACTGATGTTCCGGTTATTTTTTTGTAACAATACCAAAAAACAGAATATTCAACATTTCATCAACAGATTTCTGTAATTCATCATCCTCAAGGTTTTTCAGAATAAGCGGAACCTCAAAACCATGAAGCAAAGTAACTATTGTTTTAGCCGTTAGTTCAGGATTCGGAATAGTATAAACAGCCTTTTCGATACCTTCGAGCAATAACTCCCTGATCAGATTTATTTCTGTCTCAAAATGATCATTCCTTAAACTATTCACAAAATACAAATTGTCCAGAAGGTCATTTTTGATCGCCTCATAATAATTCACCACATTTTTCAGGCTGAGCATACGAACATAAATGTACGTTTTCAGCTTTTGTTGCGGGTCATCAATTTTCGAGATCTTATTTTCTATCGTTTTTGACCTGATATCAGCTTCAGTATCAATCACTGCCTTAAAAATATCGTCTTTGCTTTTAAAATAATAATAAATGGTACTTTTCCCTTTATGTGCTTCCTTTGCGATATCATCCAATGCTGTTTTTTTGTAGCCATAGCGGGCAAAAACCTGTCTGGCAGCCTGAACCAATTGATCACGAACTTCGTCCTTCCCTGAATTTTGCGAATTATATTCCATACTTAATGATTTGCAGCACTAAGATAGCAGTAGTTTTCCGATTATTCAAGCGAACAGACCAACAGCCACGGTTGTTCTAAAAACGTTAAATGTTATCTCCTGCTTCATCAACAGTAACCTTTGCCAGTTTCTTTTCACGCTTTTCTTCCACCCAATAGTAAATAATTGGCAAAACAAGCAAGGTCAAAAAGGTCGAAGTAATTAATCCGCCAATTACCACAGTTGCCAGTGGGCGCTGAACTTCGGAGCCCGGCCCTGAATTAAAAGCCATCGGAATAAAACCTAAACTGGCAACCAGTGCCGTCATCAGGACAGGCCGAAGACGATCGGTTGCCCCGTCAATAATGGTTTTTCGAAGCGGCATTCCTTCTTTCCTGAGTTCGTTGATGTGATCGAGCAACACAATACCATTAAGCACTGCCACCCCAAATAAAGCCACAAAACCAATACTTGCAGAAACAGAAAGATACATTCCACGCATCCAGAGTAAGAATATTCCTCCGGAAAGGGCAAAAGGCAAATTCATTAAAATGATAATGGCATAACGCATTTTACCAAAATTGAGATAAAGTAAACCGACTATGATAAAAAGTGAAAGCGGCACAACCAGCAACAAATGGTTCATTGCCCGTTTCTGATTTTCAAAAGTTCCACCGTATTCCAGAAAATATCCGGGAGGAACATCGGCTTTTTCACCAATCGATTCCTGCAATTGAGAGACATAGGTTCCCATGTCAATGTTTTTGATGTTGATACCAACAATAAGTCTTCTCCAACCGTTTTCGCGCTGAATTTCGCGGGGACCTTCCTGGGCAATAATCCGGCTAACCCGTTTGATAGGAATAAATTCGCCATTAGGCAGAGGAACGGGTATCTCCTGAATTTTTTGCAATTCGGATCGGAATTCAAGTGGATACCGAACTTGAATATCGAACCGCCGCTGACCTTCATACAGTTGTCCGGAAACTAAACCACCAATCCCGGCTTCAATTACCGATTGTACATCATTCACATTCAAACCAAATGAAGCCACCGATTCCCGATCGATTTCAATCGTGAGATAGGGCTGACCAATGGGTTGCTCCACAAAGAAATTGGCAGTTCCGGCCATTTCGGAAACAATCCCTGAAATCCGTTCTCCGATCTTATTGAGCTGATCCAAATCTTCTCCATAAATTTTAACAGCCAGATCGGATTTTACACCGCTGGTTAATTCGTCCACACGCATCGCAATTGGCTGGGTGAAATTATAAGCCAGACCTGGTTCTGTTTTCAGAAAAGGTTCAATTTGTGCAACAATGTCTTCTTTGGTCATCCCTTCTCTCCATTCTTTTGCGGGCTTCAGCACAATCCAAACGTCGGTCTGGTGAACGCCCATCCAGTCGTTTGCCAAATCCGACCGGCCTGTTTTCGGCACCACTGTCCTGATTTCAGGTATATTTTCCATCAGTTTTCCGGCCAGCCAATTGGCATTGTCCATCGATTCTTTTAAGGTTACCGATGGCATTCTCACCTGTTCAACCAAAATAGAACCTTCATCGAGTTCAGGAAGAAACTCAGTTCCCAGCTGTGTCATCACAATCATGGAAAGCCCAAAAACTACTGCAGCAGAAATGGTTACAAACCATCTTCTACCCAGGTATTTTTCCAATCCCGCATTATAGCGTGGCTTAATCCAGTCAATCACAAAATTCCGGCGCATTTTTACACCTTTTCGAAAAATAATAGAAGAAATAGCAGGAACAAATACAAGTGCCAACAGCAACGAACCCAACACCGCCGCGGCTACTGTAATGGCCATTGGCCGGTATAAAATTCCTTCCATTCCGCTGAATGTCATAATTGGAACATAAACCATCAGAATAATTAAAACACCGAAGAAAATAGGTCGGACAACTTGTTTGGCGGCTGAAATAACCAGATCGTCGGGTTTCTGATCTTTGTTCTGCTGCATCCGGTGAACAATATTTTCGACCATTACCACGGAGCCGTCAACGACCATCCCGAAGTCGATTGCACCCAAACTCATCAGGTTGGCCGCCAATCCAAATTCGCGCATGCCGATAAAGGCGAATAACATAGAAAATGGAATCACCATAGCGACAATCAATGCTCCGGAAATTTCGCCCAACAAGAGTAACAGGACCACAATAACCAGAAATCCTCCCTCAACCAGGTTGGTCGAAATAGTGGCAGTAGTCCGGTCAATCAGGTCAGACTGATCGTAAAATTTTTCGATTTGTACACCTTCAGGAAGCGATTTATTGATTTCCTCAATTTTATTCTCGATTTGAGAAATCACTTCACGGCCATTTCCACCACGAAGCATCATCACAATTCCGCTAACAATTTCACCTTTTCCATCCTGTGTAACTCCACCCTGACGGATTTGAGTTCCCACCACCACATCGGCAATGTCTTTAATGAAAACCGGTTTGTTGTTAATGTTCCGAACAATAATATTCCGGATATCGTCGGCTTTATTGATTTGACCGTAACCACGAATGATATATTGTTCCCGGTTGTGTTCCAGGTAATTTCCTCCTGAAACACTGTTATTGTTGGCAATCGCTTCGGTAATTTCCTTGATACTGATTCCAAAAGTCCGGATTTTTTCAGGAGTAATAATGACATCGTATTGTTTGACAAAACCTCCGAAAGAATTGATTTCAGTTACTCCTTTCACTACTTTCAGTTGTGGAGCAATCAGCCAGTCCTGAATTTCGCGCAGTTCGGTGAGCGATTTATTTTCGCCTCGAACAGCATACTGGTAAATTTCTCCAAGTGCCGTAGAAATTGGTCCTAATTGCGGCGAAGAAACATCGGGCGGTAAATCTGATGAAATGGATTGTAATCTCTGACTAACCATTTGCCGGGCAAAATAGATATCGGTTCCTTCTTCAAATTCGATGGTCACAGCCGACAAGCCAAACTGTGATGTGGAACGGACCTGTTTGACATCAGGTAATCCATTCATCGCTGTTTCAATCGGATAACTAACCAGCTTTTCAACATCGAAAGGCGAATAACGACCAGCTTTAGTGATCACCAATACCTGAACCGGAGTCACATCGGGCAAGGAGTTGATTGGCAATTGGATGAGCGAAAAATAACCCGCCGCTGCCATAAGCAGAACCAGCGAAAGCGCGACAAATTTTTGCCTGACACTAAAAATTATAATTTGATTGAGCATGATAATTTGTTTCAGGTTAGCGTTTATTCTTCAGCAATTTTATCGAAACGGGAGAGCGCTTTCAGGCTGAATACCTGAGTTAACGCGATCTTTTCATTTTTATCTATTCCACTCCGAACGACGGCATATTTATCGCGGAATTCCTGAACATCAAGTTTTCGTTTCTCGAAAACCAATTCGCTGACCTGAACAAAAACGATCGGGTCGTTCCCTTCGTAAGTCAAAGCCTCCATCGGAACCGTAATCACTTCGACAGGAGATGATGTCAGGATAGAGAGATGAAGATTTTCACCCGGTTTCGGCCAGTTTTTATTGGTTGCAAGCAACACATTCACAACGACTGATCGGTTATTTTCGTCCAGTCCCGGATTAATTGAAGTGACAACGGCCTGCATGGCGAACGAATCGTTTTGGCGACGCGAGATTTTAACTGAATCACCTGCAAGGATAAAACGGGCATCTTCAGGAGAAACATAACCACGAACCAGCACATGGCTCATATCTAGAACCCTGGCCAGCATTTGCAAGGCATTTACCGATTGTCCCAATTCAACCGATCGCTGATCCATAATTCCACTGATCGGAGAATGAATCTTGAGTGTCGGATCAATACTCTCAGCAGTTTTAAACGCGTTGATCTCCTTATCCGGAACACCAATCGCTTTGAGTTTCGAAACAGCAGCAATCACAGATGTTTTGGCCCGTTGAAAATCGGAACGTGCCCGATCCAGTTCACTTTTGGAGCTTATGGTTTGTTCCACTAATTGTTCTAGTCGCTCAAAACGGGATGTCTGGAATGTCTCTTCCGAAACTGCCTGCAGATACTCGGAAACCATATTTCCAAATTCGAGACTTTCGATGCTGAACATTTCCTGCCCCATTCCGACTGTTTGTCCTTCCTGTGCTGATATCTTACTGATCCGTCCATCAATTGGTGTACTGATGATGCTAATGTGATTAGGAGCAGGGTAGACGACGCCAGGTGCGGTTATGCTGAATTTTTGCATGCTGCTTGTCACCGAAATAGTCTGAATCTTCAATTCTGTGAGTTCTTTTTCTGAAAGCTTCACCAGGTTTTCAGGACTAACTCCTGAAATTGATGGAGGAGTATCGGTTCCGGTATTTTCTTTTTTTGAAGATTCTGTCTTATTTCCACACGATGAGATGATCAGCAGAATACTCAGAAAAAAGCTGAACAAAGTAATTTGATTTTTGTACTGAAATGGTTTCATATGTATAGTCTGAATGATTATCAAATTAGAAAACTAGTTCTTTGTCGAGGTATTTCTCGAGTTCAACAAGTTGTATATAGAAATCGCGCAAGGCCGACAAGTAGCGCTGCTGACTGTTGAGATAAATTTGTTGAGCCAGAATCAGATTGAGCAGATCCACCTCACCAAGTCGATAAGCGCTTAGAGTAAGAGTCTGTAATTTTTCGGCTTTGCTCCGGATAGTTTCGTCGTATCGTTTAATTGTTGATCGGCTTACTTCGTAGCTATGCCAGGCATGTTCAATCTGGCTTTTAACATCCGACCTTATTCCTTTTTGTTTCCAGAGAATTTCGTCCTGTCGGGCCACATTCATTTTTATCCGGCCTTTTTGTTCCAACGGATACCAGATCGGGAAACTCAAACCAACTTCGAAACCATTAAAATTATACCCGGTTCCGTAGTCCTGTTTATAAATATTGAATCGAATATCGGGTAAAATATTGCTTTTAGCCTCTTTCAAAAAATAACTGGCAGCTTCCATTTCCCGTTCCGATGATTTATAAGAAGGCTGATCTGTTAAAACAGATAAGGCAACAATTTGTGAGATTTCGACATTATTGCTTTGAAGCGAATCCATGAACTGAATCGTATACTTTTGATTTTCAGGAGGAAGTCCCATCAGGTTAAAGAGCGAATATCGGGCCTGATGAAGTTGTCTGCGCGCATCATCGATATCGTTGTTAGACTCGGCTACCTGCAACTCTGCTTTGGTCAGGTCCATCCCATTCCCCATTCCGGTTTCGAACTGAGTGTAAACAGCATTGTATAATTCGGTTGCAAGTTTAAGTTGCTGATCTCGCAATTTCTGAAGGTGAAGCGCATACATAACTTCAATGTATCTGGATTTAACTCCAACTTTCACTTTTCTTTCTTCTTCCTGAATGCTGAATTCAATCGCTTTTTCTTCTTCTTTAATAGCTTTTAGCCGATAGGAAGTTGTCAAAGGAAAGTCAACCGATTGGGATATCGTTAATCGTTGCTCCTGAAACGGATGAGCAGCTTTGTTATCAATTCCTTCTTTCATGAAACTGATTTCCGGAGCCGAAATGCCGGTTTTAGTGCGCCACTCTTCTTTTTTCTGATTGAGTTGAGAACGCATCTGATTGATCTGTGCATTATTTTGAATGGCCTGATCAACCGCATCCTGAATGGTAAGAATTTGTGCTTTCCCGGAGTAAAAACAACTCAGGAGTATTGCTAAGAGCAAGACTTTGTTTCTCTGAATCATGATTTTTGGTTTCTAAGATTTTTTAAATGATAAAAGTTAATGAATTTTTAGCTGAAAATCAGTTTTTAAGATCATTCAACAGGAGAAAAATAAAAAAGATTAAATCTCAATAAGAAGAAACAACATTTTAAGCTGATCTTAAGAATCCACATTTTTCAGTTTTGCGATTTTTGGTTTTCCACATCAGGCATTAAGGTTTTGTGTGCGATAAAAAAGTCATCGGCATACTTAAGGTAAAACGTTTATCTTTGCGCCTTCAAAAAAAATAAAATACGATGATTTCAGTTGACGGACTAACGGTGGAATTTGGCGGATCGGCGCTTTTCTCGGATATCTCATTTGTGATAAACGAAAAGGACCGCATTGCTTTGATGGGGAAAAATGGAGCAGGAAAATCAACACTTTTAAAAGTTATTGCTGGTGAACGAACAGCCAATAAAGGCAGGGTTTCGACACCAAAAGATGCCGTGATAGCTTATTTGCCACAGCATCTGCTCACCGAAGATAACCGGACTGTTTTTGAAGAAGCGTCTCAGGCTTTTGCCCGTATTTTTGAAATGGAACGCGAAATTGCAGCCATGAACGAAGAGCTTACTGTTCGCACCGATTACGAATCGGATTATTATGCCGACCTGATTGAACGTGTTTCAACGTTGAGCGAAAAATATTATTCGATTGAAGAAATCAATTTCGACGCTGAAGTGGAAAAAATTCTGCTTGGGTTAGGTTTTTTACGCGAAGATTTTACCCGTCCGACCAGCGAATTCAGCGGTGGATGGCGCATGCGTATCGAACTGGCCAAAATTCTGCTTCAGAAACCCGATTTGATTTTACTTGATGAGCCAACCAATCATATGGACATTGAGTCAATTCAATGGCTCGAAGAATTCCTCATAAACAGTGCCAAAGCGGTAATTGTAATTTCACACGACCGTGCATTTATCGACAACATTACCACCCGCACCATTGAAGTTACGATGGGTCGCATATACGATTACAAGGTAAACTACTCACACTATCTTGAATTGCGCAAAGAACGACGCGAACAGCAGCAAAAAGCATTCGATGAGCAGCAAAAGTTTATTGCTGAAACAACAGAGTTCATCGATCGATTCAAAGGAACCTATTCCAAAACATTACAGGTTGGATCGCGCGTAAAAATGCTCGAAAAACTTGAAATTGTTGAAGTTGATGAGGTCGATTCTTCAGCACTCCGTCTGAAATTTCCACCTTCTCCCCGCTCCGGCAATTACCCAGTGATTATTGAAGATTTGAGCAAAAGTTATGGAGATCACCTGGTTTTTGAAAATGCTTCACTAACGATTGAGCGTGGTGAAACAATTGCTTTTGTGGGGAAAAACGGGGAAGGGAAATCAACTCTGGTAAAAGCCATCATGAGCGAAATTGAATACGATGGGAAATTGACTCTGGGTCACAATACGATGGTCGGCTATTTTGCTCAAAATCAAGCTTCGTTGTTAAATGAAGAACTGACCGTTTTTCAAACAATCGACGATGTGGCCGTAGGCGATATCCGAACCAAAATAAAAGATCTTCTTGGTGCATTCATGTTTAGTGGCGACAATATCACTAAAAAAGTAAAAGTACTTTCCGGAGGCGAACGCACACGACTGGCCATGGTCAAACTGTTACTCGAACCTGTTAATCTGCTGATTCTCGATGAGCCAACCAATCACCTTGATATGCGCACTAAAGACATTCTGAAAGATGCTCTGAAAGATTTTGACGGAACAATTATACTGGTGTCGCATGACCGTGATTTTCTCGATGGTCTGGCTGAAAAAGTATACGAATTCGGGAACAAACAGGTGAAAGAACATTTGGGCGATATCAAGAGTTTTCTCCAGAAGAAAAAACTAGACAACCTTCGTGAGATTGAGAGAAAGAACAAATAGAATCTTTCATGTTTTTGGATAGGGTTTTGATTCAACACCAGCCACACTTAATAGATTGATTTTTATTTAACAATTACATTTTGTATATTTATTGGTACTATTGAGTATGATTATTAATTGAGTTCCATGTTTTATTGTTAAAAACAAATAATTCTAGACACATGAAATCTTTATTAAAAATTGGTCTTTTGGCAATGTTGACAACATTCTTATTTCAACCTTCGTCCGGGCAAAATTTGCTAAATAAGCTAAAAAATAAAGCTCAAGATAAAATTGAACAGCGGGTTGAAAAACGAGTTGAAAAAAAAGTTGATGAGAAAATTGAGGAGGAATTAGATAAGATTGAGGAGAATATTGATAAAAAAAAGGATGCTGCTGATAAATCAGATTCTTATAATAATTCAGAAAAGGAAGACAGGGAATCAAGACTCAATTCACGGATGCAGGGAATAATGAAAGGATTAGGAGTTTCCGGCGAGCCTGTAACAATTGCTGATAGTTATAGTTTCGATAATCGTATTCAGATGCATCTTGAATCGTATGATAAAAACGGTATTAAAACCAGCGAAGGTGAGTTTCTTACCTATTTTAATTCCAAAACAAAAAATATGGCATATCAGGTTGTGTCGGGAGATATGGCCAAGTCCGGTCAGGGTTTGTTTATTCTTGATACAGAAAATGAAGCTACCATTATTCTTGGCGATGAAAAAGGTAAAAAAACCGGCATCGTATATGGAATGAATTCATTTATGCAATCATTAGGGAAAGATCCTGTTGATGAAGAACCCGATTTGTCGGAAACTTCCGAAATGTATCTGGCCAACCCTCATGTCACAAAAACAGGTAATACAAAAACCATTGCAGGTTACAAATGCGAAGAGTATAAATATAAAGATGATGATACAGAATCCGATATTTGGGTTACTGAAAATCTGAAAATGAATACTCAGGACTTCTTTGGAACAATTTTTAGAACAAGTTTATACTCCCACGGAATAGGCTGGGGATATTTGATGGAAGCAAACTCTCTGGATAAAAACACGAACGAAAGATCGATCATGAAAGTTACTAAAGTCGATACCAACTCAAATGTTCGTTTCTCCATGGGCGATTATCAAATCACCAATTTAGGGTCTGTATCGATTCCTGCTGATCAGTAAGCTGATATACCAGAAAGTCACAAAGCATTGCAAATGCGATGGGTTAGTCAGGATTTTAAAACATCCTCAATGCGACATTTAATAGTTCTCACTACTTAATCATTTCCGCTGTTCAAAATTAAGTAGGCCGTTGTTTGTGACTGAGTCCTGAAGATATCCTGCGCAACGACACATGAACCAACAGAGGTTGTTACTTCTGAATTCCTCCGTTTTAATTCCTGAAACAACTACTTCGAATTATTCTAAATAGAATTTGGTAAAATTCACGTTACAGAAATTATTCAAATCATTTCCCGATTTCCCAACAGTAAACTAAACTGTTTTTTCAATCCATTATAATTTGACTTCACCGATAAAAAAAGGGTGTTCAGCGAAAAAAGTCCCTGATTAACTGATGAACACCATAAATTTGGTAACTAAATCGAATTTCAAGCGTCTATTCAATTAAAACAATCTAATTATGAAACGGAAACAATTACAACTCATCGGCATTTTTGCAGTCCTATGCATCCTCCTTTCTTCTTGCTGGTTTATGGGCCCATCGGTTAAAGGAAACGGAAATGTGACAGAAGAAACAAGACAAGTTGATGAATTTGACCAGATAAAAGTTAGCCGGGGAATAAATGTGTACATCACGCAGGGAAGCCCGGCTAAAGTTGTTGTAATTGCGGATAACAATTTACACGAAATTATTACCACTGAAGTAAATGGCAGCGTTTTGAAAGTGTCGGCAAATGAAAACATACGATGGGCAAAAGAAAAAAAGGTGATAATTACCGTAGAAAAACTGAATGGTGTTGAAACATCATCCGGATCAAATGCCTGGTCACAAAATCGAATCATGTCGGAACATATGGAACTGAAAGCAAGTTCAGGAGCAAACCTAACAATGGAAGTAAATGCAAAATACCTAAAGGCCAATTGTTCTTCAGGAGCAAACATCAGGCTTTCCGGACTTGCTAAGGAAGCCGAACTTGAAGCGTCTTCAGGGGCTAATCTAAAAGGAGAAGAATTAACCGCCGATCAATGTAGAATGCGTGCTTCAAGTGGAGGAAATACATCTTCAACTGTGACCGAAAAGCTGGAGGCAAATGCCTCGAGTGGTGGAAACGTTGTTTATTACGGCGAACCAAATTCAACAGATATAAACTCATCGTCAGGAGGAAATATCCACAGGAAGTAAACAGACGGAACTCAACCATCAATTACATTAAAAACAGAAACAATGAAAACAATGAAATTTATTACGCTACTTCTTTTTTGTTCATTTCTGATTCAATCGGAAACACTTCTGGCTACTGATACGCACAGTGATCGCCAAACCCGAAAGATTACGGGATTTCACGGCGTTTCGGTATCAAGTGGAATCGACCTCTACCTGACTCAGAAAAACTCGGAAGAAGTTTCAGTAGAAGCAGAATCTGCTGATCTTGACAAAATCATCACTGAGGTAGAAGGTGGAATTCTGAAAATATATATCAAGGAAAAATCCTGGTTTAATATGAAATGGAACAGTAATCCCCGCAAAGTTTACGTTTCGTTTATTTCTCTCGATAAAATTGACGCATCGGCCGGATCAGATGTGGTTTCTCAATCTTTATTAAAACTGGATAACCTGAAATTGAATGTTAGCAGTGGATCGGACGCCAAACTTGAAATTGAAGCTAATGAAATAAAAGTTCAGTCGAGTAGCGGTTCTGATATTTCGCTTAAAGGCAAATCGGAATACATGCAGGCGGATGCATCAAGTGGAAGTGACATAAACGCCGGTGATTTTCAGGTAAAAAAATGTAATGCCAGCGTATCAAGTGGCTCCGACATCAGGATCAATGTTACTGACGAACTCAATGCAAATGCAAGCAGCGGAGGTGACATTACCTATTCAGGAAATCCATCGAAAAAGGACATCAATGAATCGAGCGGAGGCGATGTCCATGGAAGATAACAGCCAATAGTCCATCATATTTAAACAGAATTTCTAATTTTTTTAATGGTCACTTAACTGATGACGCACACGTTATTGCCTGAAGCGATTAAATACACGTTCTAAAAATGAACCTGACGCCATGCAGGTCTTGTAAAAAACTTCAGGTTACGCGTAAAAATATTATACACAATATTAGTTAAGTGATTTGCACAACTAAATGATAATGAATCTCTTGTATTTGTGGCATTAAACTGGCATTCAGAAATGCCAAAACAAATTAATTATTGAAAACAAAATGTACAGAAAACAAAATGTTCTAAAAACAGAAAACAATGAAAACAATGTTAAAAGTGACCTTGGTGATCGCATTTGCAGCAATAGCGAACACATTATTTGCAGTCGGAAATCTGAAGCTTAATATCCTTCCCGTATCTGCTGAAAAAGCAGTAGTTACAATTTCAAGCCTTACAAACAGTAATTTCAGCATTACCATTAATAATGAAAACGACCAGACTGTTTATTACAATGAAAGTTCTGTTGCCAGCGAAAATTACCGTAAAGTTTATAATTTTTCAGATCTTGACGATGGTACTTATAAGCTTACAGTAGTAAGTGGCGACTTCACAACCGAACGGCAGTTTGAAAAGAAACGGGGAGTCATAAACGTTTTTGAAGAAAGAACTACAATTAAACCATTCTTTGACTATGACGCAGGAATCCTTCGGCTTTCTTTCCTGAATTTTACAAATGATAAGATGACTTTGTATCTTTATAAAGATAACCAGTTAATTCATACCAAAACGCTTGGCAAGGGATTCATTGTAAATGAGGCATTAAACCTTTCAAAGCTGGAATTCGGGAAATATTCTGCTACGCTCACATCAGGTGGTAAAGACTATTATTACAACATCCCACTTAAATAGGATATCATTTAATAAAAGGTGTTGGTCTTGTTTACGTTAGTTTTAAACCTTTCAGGAATTGTGGTCCTGGAAGGTTTTTCCCTTTTTTAAACCAAACAGATTCCGCTCACCATTCTTCCGGTATCAGCACCATCGCGTCGGGCAGAATAAAACAGACCGGAATGTTCGAAAGAACAAAGACCCATTACTTCAATATTTGCTTCCTGAATACCAGATTCAATCAGAATCGATTTATTCGCTTCCCATAAATCAAAATAAGCTTTTCCTGAATTTAATGAAGGTTTAAGCAAATCAGAGGCATTGTTTAGATTTCGCTCAACCAATTCAACCACCTCTCCTCCAACCTCATAAGCGTGCATATGAATAGACGGTCCTATTCCCACAACCAGATCGTCGGGATTACAGTCGAATTTTTCAGTCATCTTCAGAATCGTTTTCTGAACTATTTTAGATACCGTCCCTCGCCAACCCGCATGAACTGCTGCAACAACACTCTTTTGTGTATCATAAATCAAAACAGGCACACAATCAGCCGTTTGTACACAAATAAAAAGTCCCGGCTCATTTGTAATTAAAGCATCTGTATCTTCCAGAGTAACCGAACGATTTTCAGGATCAACCACTGCAACATGATCGGAATGCGTCTGTCGTGGAAAAATAAACTGGTTCACATTCCATTCGCCCGAAACTGCCAGTTCCTTTCGGAAAGCAGAATAAAGCAACTCCTGATCGCCAGTAAATCGTGGTTTACTACCCGAAACCCAACCTTCTTTGGTGGTAACAAAATGGGCTATATTTTTGTACTTCCTGAAGCTCTCAAATTTAAACACCGAAAGCCGTCCCTGAATTATCTTTCTCATCGCTTAAAAATTTGCGCAATATTACCTCGTGTGGAGTTGGCTAAGCATGATTTTTATCACATTTTAGCTTAACTCTTCAGCAATTGGTTCATTCTGACTTTATCCAGTATTTTGATGTATCTGCGATCAGTTTCTATCAGACCCTCCTGAATCATTTCACCTAAGGTTCGGGCTAGTGACGGACGGGTAACTCCAAACATTTCAGCCAATTGTCCCTGCGATTGATGGATTTCGACTGTTTGCAAACGGTCGCCGGCCTTTTCGAGCAGGTAATGTGCAATCTTTTGCTTGATGGTTTTAAAAGAAAGGAATTTAAGTTTCTGCGATAAAAACTGAGCTCGTGTAGAAATTGTATTCAGGTAATTATTTAAAATCATTGTATTCAGCTGAAGTAATTTCACAAATTCAGGCTTAGGAATCGAAACCATTTCAACTTCGGTATTAGCAGAAACAGTAACAGGGAAACGGTTTTGCTGACCAAACAGAAAAGCAGTTGCAAGTGGTTGTGGTGCAATTAAATCCTCGATTTTAATCGTTTTTCCTGAATAGTCAGTCATTTCTGCTTTCACGCTTCCTTTTTGAATAATGAGCTGCCGGTCACAGATATCTCCGCCCATCACGATAAATTCGTTCTTCGCGTAAGTTTTTACCTGGTAATGTATCTTACTGAATAGTTCCTGCAAATCTTCCGAAGAAATGCCACGGAAAATAGGCGATTGGCAAAGTATTTCGGGTTGAATCATGACAAAGCTTATTGATTATTTAGATATGATGATCGAACAAAATGGTTAATTTATCCTTTTCTATCGGTTTGTAACATTTGATACACTTCAAAAAACCATTAGTTAGTAGTTTTGTTGCATAAATAATACAAAAAACTTTAATGATGACAATGCGAATCAGATTTTGGGAATGCATTCATCAATAATCAATTAAAAATAATCAATCAGATGATACGCGAAATTGTAAATATCGACGAAGAAAAATGTAACGGATGCGGAGTTTGTGTTCCAAACTGCCACGAAGGTGCATTGCAAATTATAGATGGTAAGGCCAGGCTCATTAGCGAATTGATGTGTGACGGATTGGGAGCCTGCCTGGGCCATTGCCCTGAAGGTGCTATTACAATTGAGAAACGTGAAGCTGACGAGTACGACGAAGTTGTAGTTGTTAAGCAAATCATACCAAAAGGCAAAAACACACTGGTGGCTCATATGAAACACCTGAAAGAACATGGTGAAACTGTTTTCCTGAAACAGGCTGTTGGTTATTTGAGAACATATGCCAGCGAGATTCCATTCTCTGTTGATTCAGTGATTGCTGAAGTTCATTCAACCAAGATTGAATCATCGGGTTGTGCAAGCGGAGGCTGCCCTGGCTCACAGGAAGTGCGTTTCGAACCACAGAATATGCGTTTTGCACCCGCAGCTGTTGCTACCGATAGTCCATCTTCTCTTCGTCAATGGCCCGTACAAATGCATCTGATTAATCCTGCAGCATCCAGTTTCCAGGGAACCGATCTTCTTTTGGCTGCCGACTGCGTGGCATTTAGTTTAGGGAATTTCCACACCAAACACTTAGCCGGAAAATCGCTGGTTATTGCTTGTCCAAAACTAGACCAGGGAAAAGAAATCTATGTGGAGAAAATTCGCCGCCTCATCGATGAAGCCCGCGTAAATACCATTACAGTAATGATGATGGAAGTTCCATGTTGCGGAGGTTTATCGCAACTAGTTAAAATGGCAACTGCTCAGGCATCGCGAAAAGTTCCAATTAAAGAAACCGTTGTCAGCATCAAAGGCGAAATACTCAGTGAAAATTGGGTATAAAATAGGTTTCAGGTTTCAAGTACAAAGTTCAAAGCTTCGTGTATTTAACCGAAATCGATTTAAGAAAAGTAATTTCCTTTGCCGTCTGATTTAGCTGACGGATTGGGTTATCGCAAATCCATTCGTCCGTAGGGAAATGAAAATTAAGGCATTCCATATTTCGGACATACGGAGAATCAATCATTCATGAAATTTTCAAAAACAATCATTCTGTTTATTATCAATTAAAAAATCAATTATTGAGAACGATTTGCGTGACAGTAAAAGCCACGCCGGGGATTCTCATTTCAAAAATTTAGCTATGGATATGTTTTGTTTTCAATGTCAGGAAGCAGCCAAAGGAATTGGTTGCACGGTGAAGGGTGTGTGTGGAAAAGACAGCAATGTTTCAAACCTTCAGGATACCTTGTTATTTGTGCTTAAAGGAGTTGCAGCACTAAACAGCGAATTGCGCAAAGTTGGTAAGGCTGAGCCGAAAGTTAATAAAGTAATTTTCGATGGTTTGTTTAGCACCATCACCAATGCCAATTTCGATGATGTAGCTTTTTCAATCCGAATCAAAAAAACGCTGAAAGTTCGCGACGAACTAAAAGCTAAAGCGATAGAAGCCGGCATCATTCTACCAACACACGAATCGGTTAGCTGGTCGGCCGTAACAACCGAAGAGTTTCAGGCCAAAGCTACCGAAGTTGGAGTTTTAAGCGAAATGAACGAAGATGTACGTTCTTTAAAAGAACTGGTTATTTATGGATTAAAAGGGTTGGCAGCATATGCTGAACACGCTTTTAACCTGAATCACGAAAGCACAGAAATTTTTGCCTTTACAGAACGTGCACTGGCTGCAACTACTCAGGATTTATCGGTTGATGAGCTGGTGGCACTAACACTGGAAACAGGCAAATATGGTGTTGATGTAATGGCTTTGCTCGATAAAGCAAATACCACTGCATACGGAAATCCGGAAATGACCAAAGTAAACATTGGCGTCCGTAAAAATCCGGCAATACTGATTTCAGGACACGATTTGCGCGACATGGAAGATCTTTTGGCTCAAACCAAAGGAACTGGTGTCGACGTTTACACGCACAGCGAAATGTTGCCAGCCAACTATTATCCGGCTTTCAAAAAATACAAACACCTAGTGGGTAACTACGGTAATGCCTGGTGGAAACAAAAAGAAGAATTCGAAAGTTTCAACGGACCAATTCTGTTTACTACCAACTGTATTGTTCCTCCAATGGAAAATGCAGGATATAAAGATCGTATATACACCACGGGAGCAAGCGGATTACCTGGTGCAGTTCATTTTCCTGACCGCAAACCAGGTCAAATGAAAGATTTCCACGCGATTATCGAACACGCTAAAATTTGTGGTTCGCCGACTGAAATCGAGACTGGTGAAATTCTCGGAGGATTTGCACACAACCAGGTTTTTGAATTGGCCGGACCCATTGTTGATGCTGTGAAAACTGGTGCAATTCGCAAATTCTTTGTAATGGCAGGTTGCGATGGTCGAATGAAAGACCGTGATTATTACACCCAGTTTGCCGAAAAACTTCCAACCGACACCGTTATTCTAACTGCAGGTTGCGCGAAATACCGCTACAATAAACTTCCATTGGGCGACATCAACGGCATTCCCCGTGTGATTGATGCCGGACAGTGTAACGACTCCTATTCGCTTGCAGTTGTTGCTTTGAAGCTGAAAGAAATTTTTGAGTTGGAAGACATCAACGAATTGCCAATTGCCTATAACATTGCATGGTACGAACAGAAAGCGGTAATCGTATTACTTGCATTGCTTTCACTGGGTGTAAAAAACATTCACCTCGGACCAACATTGCCAGCATTCCTTTCACCAAATGTTGTGAACGTTTTGGTTCAGAATTTCGGAATCGCCGGAATACAATCGGTTGACGAAGATTTAAAACTTTTCCTTGAAGTTGAAAAAGAAGTAGAAGAAAAATTTGAAAATTAGGGTGATTTAGGTTTAGTTGATTATTTAGGTTTGAAACCTCCGGATTGTGATGATCCGGAGGTTTTTTGCATATTGTGTTTACTGATTTGAATGAATAACCCGTTATTCAACCTCTTCCTTCTTATATCTTATCATCATTTTCTATTCTCAATTTTATAAAAGATCATTCTTCAATACAATCGCAAAACATTTTAATTTTTAGTCATCTTTTCACTCGAAATGAGCTTTTACTTCAGTCCAATGAAGATATTTTTAACTTTTTCAGCAATTATATTGCTCATAGAATTAAATTTATATACCACTTTTTAGACTTTTTCTCTTTCCATCAGAATTATTTCTAATTTATTTAAAATTTTATATGTCTGTATTTCAAGCATTTAAAAAATAATTATAAAATATTTTAAAAATTTCAGTACTTTGTGTTGCAAAGTACCATCTAAAGTTCGTATGTTTGTAAAGCCAATAACAATGTAAGAGAAGGTAGGAGTTTTAAAAAAGTTCCTTACAACTGTAACGAAAACGAAAATCTGACGTCTTACAAACAGAGAAAACAAGAAAACAAAGAATTGAAAACAAGAAAACGTGTTCAGAAAACAAAAACAGAAAACGGAAACAATCAGAGAACAAAACTCAAAGCCATGAAAACAACAGACAATGCTCAGAAAACAGAAAACAAAAAAATTTCGAATTCAGTAAGTAAAATTTTTGCCGTTGTATTAAGCCTGGGATTAATAAGTTTGACAGTAAGTGCAAACGGATTTTGGAAACAATTGCTGGTAAACAATACATATGGGAAAATGGCCATTCTAATGGTTGATCAGGAAAAAGCAAACAATGAAATTTTAGCAGATGCCTCAACCCTTTCCAATAATCATTCTACAGACGCGACAGGTGCTTCAAATTACTTTTTCAATGAAACAGCAAAAGAACAAAAACTAGGAATAGAAAGTTGGATGACAAATGAGACCAATCTCGGGGCAAATGCATTTACCGATCAGGTTGGTTATGAAAAACCTTTGGTAATCGAAAACTGGATGATTGAAAATCAACTTTTCAATAATCAGCCAGTTGCAACAGAGAAAGATCCATTGCTTACTGTTGAATCCTGGATGACAGATGAATCGAAATGGTAAAAACAGAGATGAATTGACGGGGAGAATAAAATGAATCAAATTTTAGGAGGAAAAAACAATGAATCTTGACAATACAAAAGCTCAAATGCGCAAGGGAGTTCTCGAATACTGCATATTGCTTGTAATCGACGGAAAACCTTTGTATGCAAGTGACATTATAGAGGAACTTAAAGAATCTAAGATGATTGTGGTTGAAGGAACTCTTTACCCCCTTCTTACCCGTCTGAAAAACGATGGACTTTTGGCTTATAAGTGGGAAGAATCAACACAGGGACCACCCCGGAAATATTATGAACTGACCGATGAAGGACGAAATTTTCTTCATGAGATGGGTGCTTCATGGGATGAATTGGTGGAAGCAGTAAGAATGATAAAGGAACATAAGTAGGTGTTTCCGAGTATAAAGAAAACAATCTGAAAAAAATATACAGATGAAAAAGACATTTACAATAAACATAAGTGGTAGTATTTTTCACATCGACGATGATGCTTTCGAAAAACTCCAGAAATACCTGCACATGTTAAACCTTCATTTCGGTGCAGTAATTGAAGGCCAGGAGATACTTCAGGACATTGAAGCCCGTATTGCTGAATTGTTCTTTGAAAAAACCAACAATAAAGTTGAAGTTATTACCGATGCCATGGTTGAGGAGGTAATTGCCAGAATGGGTAAGCCTGAAGATTTTATGGACATGAGCGAAGACGAACCTGCAGAAAAGGTTCAGGAAGAATCAACTATCCCGGATAGTGACCAGAAATTACGCAGAAGGTTATACCGTGATGGCGACAATCGTGTGCTCGGTGGTGTTTGCTCCGGAATGGGTTACTATTTCAACATCGATATGGTAATTATGAGAGTGATCTTCTTTTTACTGTTTTTCCTGATTGGGCCATTTAATCTGTTATTATATTTTATACTATGGATTGCTGTACCAAAAGCAAAAACTACCGTGCAGAGACTGGAAATGAAAGGAAAGGAAGCCACAGTCACGAATATTGCACAATCGATCAAGGAAGAGGTGAATGAAGTTGGTGAAAGCTATAACAAATTCATGAATTCGCCATCTAATGAAAAAGGTCAGTCCCGGATCGAACGTTTTGGTGATGTTCTTACCAGCGTTCTGAGGGTAGTTCTGAGGGTAATCGTGTTAATATTTGGAGTGGCTCTTATCATAGGTGGTATTGCTAGTCTGATTGGTTTTGTAACTTCAATGGCTATAGGTAATTCATTTTTACATGGTGGTCCTTGGCACTTTGGATGGAATTCGGATGTTGACATGGCTACCTTAATAAACAATTTTGTTAGTCCGGGAGCCTATACGGTTTCACTGATAGCTATTTCTATTCTGGTTGGAATACCAATATTGCTAATCCTTTTTATCGGAACCAAGTTGCTTTTCAGATACAAAACCAACAATAGATTAATTGGATTAGGCACATTCGGATTATGGCTTGTTGCACTTATTGCACTTATTGTAGTGAGTGTTAATCAGGTTGGAAATTTCGGAAAACAGACCAGCCAAACCATTACTCAAAAGGTTGACTGTACCCAATGTAAAACGTTGTATCTGGAAACCACTGATGACTTGTATGAGTCGATGATTGACAATGAAATTTCGCTCGATCGCATGAAAATAGCAATGGTAAACGGAGACGAAAAGCTTTTGGGACACCCGCGTTTTACGATTGAAAAGAGCAGTACCAGCGAGTATTTGCTTTTGATTAAAAAACAATCGCGTGGAAGCAGTACTGAAGATGCACAGAAGAATGTGGAAGAAATTGAATATAATTTTGCAGTGAAAGATTCAACTCTTACACTTGATCCATACTATTTTCTGAAGGATGGAGCCAAATGGCGCAATCAGGAAATCTTCATGACATTAAAAGTTCCGGAAGGAAAATCGGTTTACCTGAACGGAAAAATGAAGACTATTATTGATAATATTGAAAATACCGAAAACATGTGGGATGGTGATATGGTTGGAAAAACCTGGACAATGACTCCCGATGGACTCGCTTTGAAACAAACGGCAATAACCAAATAACGCGATTTAGTTATCGTTTCCCCTGAATTTTTCATACAGAAGGCTATCCAAAATCGGATGGCCTTCTTTTTTTAATGCGGGGAGGATTATTGTTTCAATGATCTTTCCTGATGTAGTCTTCGGTTTTGTATATGGCTTTTACAACAATTTTCTTGTTCGCACCGATCACAAACTCGCTTAAGCCAACATGCGATTTGTTTTTAGGGTTCCAATCATAGGTGTAACCCAGCTGTGTCCATGGGTATTGATTCGATAAATCACACTGGTAATACCGGCTTATCCGGTTTTCGTTAATCCAGGCCACATGAGCCGAATCAGTCTTCTCCGGAAAACAAATATCACAGGTTCGGTCTGTGATTTCCTTATCGGGGCACGGCCTGAAAAGATCTGACGGTTTTACCCAAAACTCAACAAAATAGCTGTAAACTGACTTCGGTGGTAGGCCTAAAAGCTGAATTAATCTTTGGTCGGTATCTTTTGCTTTTTCGTGTTGCATTCGTTCCCGTAATTCAGGAGCAGTGGTAATCCAAATCGGATATGATCCGGTATTATAAAAAGCTGAATCGAGGTATTGTTCGTAATAAGTAATGTTTTGCTTCCAGGTAACCACCAGAATATAATCTTCACCACCGATGCTTTTCCACTCCAGATTCGGATTTTCTTTTACCACCGGGACCAGCTTATCGTATACTTTCTCAGCTTCAGGATAAATTGCATTTTGAATGGATTGACGATACAAAATTGCATCGTTTCTGCTTCTTAGTTCAACAACATTGACGGTTTGGCATGAAGTAAAGAATAGAACCAGATAGAATAGTGCAAGGATTTTTGTTTTCATTTTTTTTCATATTTCTATTTACAAAACGAATTTCATGTTTGAAGGTTCGGAACAACAGTAATTATTTACAGACCTTCAAATTCCGGAATTTGTGTTAAAAGTAAGGACATAAAAGACAGAAGAATTGAAAATCTTCCTGAAATCCGTAAAATAATTACCTGATAACTGTAAAATTATTTTACATTTCCTAATGTATTTATTAAACTAAACATCTGTTTATGTGACAGTTAAAAACTTGGCATCATACTGGCATATAGAACTTACGAAACAATGAAATGAAAACAGAAACAATAAAAATTTTACAGCCATGAAAACAACAAACAATGTTCAGAAAACAAGAATCCAGAGAATAACGACTATATCAATAGCAGCAGTTCTTACTTTGGCTTTTCTTAGTACTTCAGGAAAATCAAAAGACTCAGTGAAACAAGAATTAACCAACAATTTTGCTGAAAATTCCATTAAAATCAGAGCTCAACAGGTAAACAAATCCGATGCTTCTTTTGCACTTGTTAAAGCATTCGAAATGCCACATTCATTCCAAACAAAAGGAAGTCTCGAAACAATTCGAATTGAAGATGAAAGCGAAGAAACTCTAAAGATCGAAAGCTGGATGATCACTAATGAAATTTTTGCTCAAACTGATGTTCTTCAATCGGATGATCACGATAAAACCCTGCAAATGGAAAGTTGGATGACAGATAAAAACATCTGGGAATAAGAAAGTTTAGTTTTGTTATATATTGGGGAGGACTTCGTAGGAAAGAAGTTCTCCCTTTTTGCGGAAATCTTAATGTTATTAAAGAAATAACCGAAATCCAGAAACTGGTAGTTCTCCCTGAATAAAATCTAGATGAATAAGAGCGACAACAAACTTACCACACCAAAAGACACCAGACTCAATACCACCGTGGGCAGCGAATAATAGCGCAAGGTTTCAGAAGGAGTCATCCCCGAAAACTTACTAATTACCCAAAAGAAACTATCGTTGGCATGTGACAGCATCATCGAACCAGAACCCATGGCTAAAACGGCCAGCGTCTTGCCCCATTCGCCCGACAGTCCAAGACTATCAAGCAACGGAGCCGAGATTGATGCCGCAGTAATAATTGCTATAGTTGATGAACCCTGAGAGGTTTTCAGCAGAACAGCAATGGCATATGGAATAAACAGGCCCAGACCGAGTGTTGCAACTTGCTGACCCAGGTTATTTACGATACCCGACTCTTTAATCACAGCTCCAAAAGTTCCTCCGGCAGCAGTCACGATCAGAATTGGTCCAGCTTTTTCAATGGCAGATTCGAGCAATTTATTCCATTGGCTGAGGTCAAAATTCCGGAGTAATGGAAACCCGACAAAACAACCAATTAAAAGTGCCATCACCGGATCGCCCGCAAAACCAACCACTTTATTAAGGATTGAACTTTCAGGAAAACTTGAAACAAATTGAAACACAGACTTAAGTGTAATTAACGCAAGCGGAACCAATATGGGTAAAAACGAAAGAAACGCTGCGGGTAAAGGTTTTTCTGAAGTTATTTGGTCTAAATCAGAGTTATCATTTCCTGAAAATTTACGGGAACGCAAACGAATAAAAACATAACAATAATTCCGGGTATGGCAGTTAGCGTTCCCAATAAGATCACATTTCCGATGGGTGCGCCAATAATACTGGTGGCTGCTGTGGCTCCCGGATGTGGCGGAACCAGACAATGAACTCCATACATCGAAATAGCCAACACAGGCGCCATTACAGTTATGGCGGTCTTGGAGCTTCGGGCAAGTGAACGGCAAATTCCGCTCAAAACAATAAATCCGGAATCGCAAAAAATGGGTAATCCAGTCATAAAACCAGTAATCGCAATGGCAGCCGGAGCTTTCTTTTCACCGGTTCGGGCCAGAAAAAACCGGGCAATACTGAGGGCTGCCCCACTTTGGTCGAGGATAATGCCAATGATTGTCCCCAGTATTATAATCAGACCAATGGATTCGAGTGTACCGCCAAAACCCTTTTTCAGGACTGGAATAATGGAAGCTATTGGCAGTGTCATCATTGCCATTGCCAAACTAACCAGCAACAGCGAAATGAAAGTATTGAATTTAAAAACGGAAGTCAGGAGAATAATTGCCAGGATTCCTACGGCAAGAACCAGAATTGCAAAAATTAAATCCATTTTTTCCTTAAAAGTAATCGGATTTTATAAAAATAAACCATCAAATGCGAATTTTTTGAACTTAAAAGATCAGCCTAAATATGGTTTCTTTATTCGGAACAGAACGTAATTGAAGACTTCCGTAGCGAAGCCGCATAATTTGACGTGAATGACACGAACCGGTAGCTAAGCACTTTTCACAAATTGAAAAAAGTGTTCAGCTATCGGTTCGTTAATCTCTTTTGGAATTATGGTATCAATTAATCAGCAAGCATTGGTGGTTTCTCATAATCGGCCATCTTTTTATTAGGTTTTTCGTCCATAAAAAATTCAATGGCGCTTCCTGAAACGATATCCTGATGAGTGATGTAATTTTTCTTGTACGGTTTTCCGTTCAGGATAATTTTTTGAATGTAAATGTTGTTTCCGCCGGCATTATTCGCAATCATTTTAAACTGTTTTCCGTTTCCTAAATTGATCGTTGCTTTTTCGAGCTGCGGCGATCCAAAACAATAAATGCTGTTTGCCGGATTTACCGGATAAAATCCCATGGAGCTAAATATATACCAGGCCGACATCTGCCCACAGTCTTCGTTTCCTGAATAGCCCGATTGTGACTCATTGTATTGCTCTTTCATGATTTTTGAACTGTAATATTGAGCTTTCCAGGGTTCGCTGGTAAAATCATACAGGTAGACAATGTGATGGCTTGGCTCATTGCCATGCGCATACTGACCAATAAATCCGGAAGCATTTCCGTTCACATCGCCGGGTTTCGCATCGAGTGTAAAAAAGGTATCAAGTTTTTGAGTAAACTTCTGGTTTCCACCCATGATGTCAATGAAAGAAGGAACATCCTGAGGTACATACCACAAATACTGCCAGGCATTTCCTTCGGTGAATGGAAATCCACCATTGCCGCCATAAGCCAGCGGATTAAATGAATCAACCCATTTCCCATCGCTGTTTTTTGCCCTGAAGAAACCAATACTTGGATCAAAAAGGTTCTTGTAATCAGCAGATCGTTTCAGGAAAAAATTATAGTCTTCTTCGTGTCCCATTTTTTTGGCCATCTGGGCAACACACCAATCATTGTAGGCAATTTCAAGAGTTATTGAAACAGATTGTGTCTGGATATCTTCAGGAAAATAACCATACTTATCCAAAACATTGAACGGTGCATTTTTATGTGAAGTGGTTGAGGATGCTTTTACAGCCTGATAAGCCAGTTCGTAATCTACTCCTTGAATTCCTTTAAAAAATGCGTCAACAATTACAGGTATTGAGTGATTTCCGATCATGCAATAGTTTTCGGCTCCCCATAAATGCCAGATTGGAAGATAGCCGTAAGTTTCATACTGACGCAGCATCGAATTAATGAATCCGGCCGTTCTGTTCTCTTGTAAAATAGTGTAGAGCGGATGCGCAGCCCGGAAAGTATCCCAGAGCGAAAAAGTGCTGTAATGTGTTTTGTCCGGAGCATTTTTAAGTGTATTGTCGGTACTTAAATAATTACCAGAGACATCGGCAATGTTGTTTGGCTGAATAAACAAATGATACAACCCAGTATAAAAAATTGTTTTCTGTTTGGCTGTTCCTTCAATGTCTATGCACGAAAGTTCTTTATTCCAGACCTTACTGGCTCTTGCGGAAACAGCATCAAAATTAAAATCAGCAATCTCTGCATCCAGATTCTCTTTTGCTCCTTCCAGCGAAACTGATGATATTCCTACTTTTACCAAAAGTGGCTGGTTGTTGTTATCGAAATTCATAACCATTTTCAAATCGGCATGATTGGCAACCGGGACTTCAGGAAACTCATAATTTCCGGCCTTAAAAACATGCGAATCGAACGGACGTGAAAACTCAGCTCTGAAATATACTTTACGAACTTTTACCCATCCGGAAATGATGCGGTAACCTTCAATGGTTTTATTGTCGATCACCCGAACTTGCGACATCAGGATTTTACCATATCTGTATGGGCTGGTGCGGATTAAAGAATGATCGAGATCGACGATCAGATGGTAAGGATTTTTATCTGCAAAAGTATATTTGTGCATGCCGCAATGCTCGGTAGCTGTAAGTTCAGCCCTAATTTTATAGTCGTCGAGCAGCACGCTGTAATATCCCGGAACGGCTTTTTCGTTGGCGTGTTGGTAATAAGAGCGAAATCCTTTTGTTTTGCCATCGTCGCTTCCGGCCTGCCATTTAATATCGCCTCCGTAAGGCATAAAAAGAAAGTCGTACAAATCCGGGCAACCGGTTCCGCTCAAATGGGTATGACTGAAACCAACAATCGTTGAATCTTTATACTCGTATCCACTGCAGGGATCATCCGGATATAACCGGGTGTCAGGACTAAGCTGAACCAATCCGAAAGGCATGCAAGCTCCCGGAAAATTGCTCCCCGATAAACTTAAACTATCAACAGAACCTGTTCCTATAAACGGATTAACATATTTGGTATAATCAACTTGCTGAATAGTACTTTGGGCAATCAATCCCGGTTGAAACAAGAGCATAGCTCCAAAAACGAATAAAATAAATTTTTTCATATTAATGTAATTGGTATGTATCCATATATTTTTGCTGAAAAATTCAACTCCAAATCCCCTGATTTTTGGAGCAATTCTTGTTCATTCCTGAAAGATATTTCTCTGCGGGTGGCAAATATAGAAATAGTCTTGTTTAACAACTGTGCAAAAAGTTTCTTTTCACAGAAATTAGAAAATTAAAGTAAATACGGTTTCTTTATTCGGAACAGAACGTAATTGAAGGCTTCCACCGTGAAGACGCATAATTTGCCGTGAAAGACTTAGTCCGATTCCGGATCCTTTTTCACGGGTGGTAAAAAATGGAACAAATATCTGTTCGGCAATCTCTTTCGGAATTCCCGGACCATTGTCTTTTACCGAAACTTCAGGACGATTATTTGCCGCAAATCCGGCGATGATCTTAATTTTTCCACCCGGAATTTTCTCAACAGCTTCGAGCGCATTCTTCAGGAGATTAAGCAAGACCTGAGAAATCAGATTTTCATCAGCAAACAGTTCCATTTCCGAAGGATTCAGGCTTACAGACAGTTTCACCATTTCGCTGTTTTCCAGCGAAGAGTATAATATTTGCATCCTGTTTACCAGTTCTTCAACCTTGAATATTTTTTTATCAGGTTTTGGCACTCGTGTCAGTTTACGGTACGATTCAACAAAGTGAATCAGGCCGTTACCCTGCTCCTTGATTACATTCAATCCCCGAATTGTGTTATCAATGGTTTTCTCGTTCACTTCCTTCGGAAGCACTGCCCTGCCATCAACAGTAAAGTAATTCGTGAGACTCTCCGACAACGAAGTTATTGGTGCAATTGAATTCATGATTTCGTGCATCAGCACCCGAATCAGTTTCATCCACGAATCCAGCTCCTTTTCATCGAGTTCGTTTCGGATATCCTGAATAGACAATAAAGTTAATTCTTCATTTTGTGTTTTGAAAGAAGTTGCCTTTAGTGATAATTCAACGGTTCCCCGCTCTGTAACTACCGAAACAAGTTTCTGTTCAAAAGATTTTATATTCGTAACAGACTGAAAAAGATTCCGGTTAACACGTTCCAATTGATGCAAATGGGTAAGAACATCAACTCCCAACATTCTTTTCGCTGCAGAGTTGGCATGAAGTACAAATCCCCGGGAATTAAATGAAATAATGCCGGTAGCCACATGTTCCATCAAGGTTTGAAAATACTGCTCACGCTGCTGACTTTCAATCTTGAGTTGCTTAATCTGTTCGTTTACCTTATTCAATCCATCATATAACTCCCTGATTGGCTTTCCGGTAACGTCCGTTGGGAACATTAAGGTAGAGTCGTTATTTTTAATCGATTCGAGGAAATAACTCATCTTTCGGTTGGTCGTATTCAGGTATTTAATCAGGTTAATAATCAATGGAAGTTCAATAAACAAACATAAAACCGCTAGCATAAGCATATCAGCGGCAACAAAACCACCAGCTGCCAATGCCAGGAATACAATCAAAAGTACTCTAAACACAATCTGAAAATAGAGGTTACGGCTGATCATTGTCCTGACTTTTTAATTTTGTTGTACAGCGTTTGGCGGGTTACACCCAGTTGATCGGCAGCAGCGCTGAGGTTTCCACCATTTTTTTCGATGGCCAGATCAATCATCCGTTTTTCCATTTCCTCCAGCGTCATATCAGTCGTTAAGTTTTTTCCTGAAGAAATAGGGCGCATGAAGAAATCTTCGGGTTTAAGTACATTGTTTTCACTCAAAATAACAGCTTTCTCAATGGTATGCTGCAATTCGCGGATATTACCGGGCCATGCATATTTAAGCAGCTTATCCTGTGCCTGCTGATTGATTTTCAGGTTTGGTTTGTTGTATTTGGAGGTGTATTTTTTCAGAAAAAAATCGGCCAGAACCAACACATCATTGCCTCTGTCCCGAAGTGGCGGAACTTCAATCTGAATGGTATTGATCCGGTAAAGCAAATCCTCGCGAAACAGACCTTCCTGAACCATACTTTCGAGGTTTTTATTGGTCGCACAAATCAATCGGATATCAATAGAAACAGTCTGATTGGACCCAATACGCGAAATCAGCCTGTTCTGAATGGCGGCCAGGAGTTTTGCCTGAAGATGAAAAGAAAGGTTGCCAATTTCGTCCAAAAAAAGACTGCCTTTATCTGCAATTTCAAATTTTCCGGGACGATTTTCCCGGGCATCGGTATATGCTCCTTTCATATGGCCAAACAGTTCACTTTCGAACAAGGTTTCGGTAATGGCACCCATGTCAACACTTACCAGCACTTCTTCGGCCCGTTTCGATAGCCTGTGTATTTCCTGGGCTATCAATTCTTTGCCGGTTCCGTTTTCACCGGTAATCAGCACATTGGCATCGGTCTTTGCCACTTTGCGAACTAAGTTGAGTACCTGCATCAATTGCGGCGACGAACCAACAATGTATTTTTGTTCACGGTTGATCTCATTCTTCAGACCCTTTTCCTTTTCTTTCAGCTGGCTAACTTCTTTTCTTGACAAATTCAGCTGCAGTGCCGATTTTAGAGTCGCAACCAATTTGGAATTATCCCAGGGTTTGAGCACAAAATCAATTGCACCGGCTTTCAGTGCCTTAACGGTTAATTCAACATCTCCATAAGCAGTTATCATCACCACCGAAATTTCAGGATTCGATTCCCTGATACGGCCCAACCAGTAAATTCCTTCGTTACCGGTATTGATTCCGGCATTAAAATTCATGTCGAGTACAACCAAATTGTAGTCTTTTTTCCGAAGTTCGGTGGGTATCTGGTTCGGATCGGAAAGTGTAGTAACAGTCTGGAATTCCGAAGACAGAAGTATCTCCAGAGCGCTCAGAATACTTTTGTTATCATCAATGATCAGAACAGTTCCTTTTGCCATTTTTTTGATTAAAGGTACGAGCCTTTAAACCAAAAATCAACAATGTGTAAAATTATTTGACAAACTTCTGTCAATTATTTTTACCTCCTGAAGCAATTCGCATTCACATACCCGCTGATTATCTGAAAGATACATTTCTGGCATTATTCTGGCACAGACAAATGCAAAACAGTAAAAATGACACGTAAAATATCTATACTTTTTTTCGTCTTTTGGTTTGCATTAGGAAATGCGCTTGTGGCTCAAAACTCCTGGAACCTGAACAAGTGCATCTCCTTTGCTATCGAAAATAACACCAGTTTGAAGCAAACGGAAATTCAGGAAAAAATGGCATCAGAAGACCTGGATCAGTCGAAACGCAACCTTTTGCCGGGAGTAAGTGCATCGACACAAGCAGGGCTAAACTTTGGCCGGTCGATCGATCCAAACACAAACGGGATTAGTAATACCAAATTTTTTAACAACAGTTATGGAATTGGAGCATCAATCACTCTTTTCGATGGATTCAAATTGCTGAATCAAATTGAATATCAGAAATTCAGAAAAAAAGCCAGTGAATTAAACCGGCTGAATGCTATTGATGATCTGGCTTTTAGTGTGATGAATTCGTATTTTGATGTGATCTACTATCAGGGAATGCTAAAAATTGCTCAGGAACAGGTTGAAACTTCCAAAATCAATCTTAAAAAAGTGGAGAGGCAAGTTGAGTTGGGAATGAAATCGAAACCTGATTTATTCGATATGCGGGCAAACTTCGAATCCGAAGAATTGCACCGGATTCAAGTCGAAAACAGTTTGAAAACAGCTATGCTTCAGCTCAAACAGCGTATGAATCTGACTGGTGAAACTGAACTGAGTTTGAATGAGGAATTAAATCCCCTGATTGCATCGGGAAATCCGGAGCAACAAAACCTTTTTTCTTCCTTTACTCAATGGTCGCCTTATTATCAATCGTTTGTTGCACAATTAAATGCGAGCCATAAAGTGCTGGCCATCAGCCGGTCGCAACTTTACCCTTCGCTAAATGCAAATGGTTCAATCAATTCCGGCTTTTACGAAACTACAAAAGATGAGTCCGGGAAGACGATTGGATTCAATAAACAGATGGAAACAAATCGCAATCAATACCTGGGTGCTTCGCTCAATATTCCGATTTTTAGCAGATGGGCTGTTCGATCCGGCATTAAAAAAGCCAAGCTTGAAATAGAACAAGCTGCAACCACTCTTGAACAGGAAAAACAGAAAATGTATTTCGAAATGGCCAACAACCTGAACGATCTGGAAGCCATGGAGAAAGAATACAATCAGTATCAAAAGCAACAGGAAGCCGATCAGCTCGCGTTTCAGGCTTCGGAAAAGAAATTTGAACAAGGATTGGTAAGTGTGGTCGATTTCTACATTGCTAAAAGCAGGTTAGCAAATTCAACCAGCCAGGTGCTGCGTGCCAGACTGCAATGGGAAATCAAGAAAAAAATACTCGATTTTTATTCCGGAAAAAGATTCTGGGAATGAGCAGAGGGCATGGAGCAGACCGAAAACAGGATTAGCTACAAGAACTTGAAAATTTGAATTTTAAACTTGAAACACGATAAGTCATGGGAATGGATAAAGTAATCGAAAAGAAAAAGGGCATCAGGCCAAAACATATCATCTGGATTGTGGGTGCAATTGCGTTTGCCTTCCTGCTGTATAAAGTGATTTTTGCTGAAAACAGCTCTACTTTCAGGGCCGAAAAAGACAAGCTTACAATCAGCACAGTGGAAGATGGTTTGTTTAACGATTACATTACTGTAATTGGAAATGTGGAACCGATAACAACCATTTTTCTGGATGCCGAAGAAGGTGGTAAAGTTGAGGAAAAGCTGATTGAAGAAGGTGTGATGGTGAAAAAAGGTGATATAATACTGAAACTAAGGAACAACGACCTCAACCTGAGTATCATGAACAGCGAATCGAGCATGGCCTACCAAACCAACGAGTTGCGTAACACCCAGATACAAATGGAGCAGCAGAAAATAGAGAACAAACAACAGTTGCTTCAGATTGATTATGAAATTGTGCGGTTGGCTCGAAACTACGAACAACAGAAATCGTTGTTTGACGAAGGATTAATTGCCAAAGAAGACTATTTGAAAGTTGAAGAAGACTATTTAAAAAAGAAGAAAGACCGCGAACTCATTTTCATGAAACTGGTTCAGGATTCAATTTTTCGCGAAAACCAGAAAGTACAAATGGATCAGAGTCTGGGGAATATGCAACTTAACCTAAAAGTGGTTCAGCAGCGTCGCGAAGACCTGAATGTGAAAGCACCTGTCGACGGACAGCTCGGGTTACTTAATGCCGAAATTGGAGAATCAATTAATAAAGGGCAACGAATTGGGCAAATTAACATTCTCGATAATTTCAAGGTAAATGCAAAAATCGACGAACACTATATCGACAGAATTGTCCGTGGACTATCGGCCTCACTCGACCGCAACGGGATCGCTTTTAACCTCACCCTTAAAAAAGTTTATCCTGATGTTCGGAACGGCCAGTTTGATATTGACCTGGTTTTCGACGGCACCACTCCCGACAACATTCGCACAGGTCAGACCTATCATATTAAGCTCGAATTGGGTGAATCGGCCAAAGCAGTCATGCTGGCCCGTGGTGGTTTCTTCCAAAGTACAGGTGGACAGTGGGTTTACGTACTGAGCAGCGATGGCACTGAAGCAACGAAACGCAACATTAAAATTGGCAAACAAAATCCACAATATTACGAAGTACTTGAAGGACTGACAGCAGGCGAACAAGTAATCACTTCGGGATACGAAATGTTTGGAACGAATGACCGGATAACCTTTAAATAGGAAAACAGAGAAGGGATACAAAGGAAGTATGAATTTATCTTCATAACTTTCAGTTATAAACTTGAAAACATCTCCGTTGAGTACAAAAATACACGAAAACACAACGAAAATAGAAGCTCAGTTAGCCAGTTAATAAGAGTTAGAAAAGAACGATTTAGTTAAAAACTTAGGAAATGATGAACTACCGGTCTTCGGGGTCCCTTTTCCGTATTCCAATTTTTATGATACGTACAGTAAATTTAAACAAAGTGTTCCGCACCGAAGAAATTGAAACCAGTGCGTTGAACAACGTGAACCTTCATATTCAGAAGGGTGAGTTTGTAGCCATTATGGGACCTTCGGGCTGCGGCAAGTCAACCTTGCTTAACATTATCGGCTTGCTGGATAATCCGAGTTCAGGCGAGTATTATTTCGATAACAAAGAGGTTGGCGCCTTTAAAGAACGCAACCGTACTTTGCTGCGGAAAGGTAATATTGGTTTCGTATTCCAGAGTTTTAACCTGATTGATGAGCTCAATGTGTACGAAAACGTTGAACTTCCTCTAATTTACTTAAAACTGAGCGCCAAAGAGCGTAAGGAAATGGTAGAGAAAGTGCTTGAACGGATGCAGATCAGTCACCGAAAAAAACACTTTCCGCAACAACTTTCCGGAGGACAGCAGCAACGTGTAGCTATTGCCCGTGCTGTGGTCGCCAACCCTAAACTTATCCTTGCTGATGAGCCAACCGGTAACCTTGATTCGAAAAATGGTCTGGAAGTCATGAACTTACTAACTGAACTAAACAGAGAAGGCACGACTATCGTAATGGTAACTCACTCTATGCACGACTCAGAATTTGCACACCGCGTAGTTAACCTCTTCGATGGTCAGGTAATTACCGAAGAAGTAAAAAATAAGATGGGAGAAGTATTGATCTAAAAATGGTCTTGATTTTATGATTACCTGATTGCCCTTATTTTAAAAACAGAAATAATCAAAGTCCATCACAAAAATCAGACGAATCAAGGTTCAGACAGTTGTTTGGCCTGCGAGTAACCCGGTGGGAGCTTTAAGATATGAATAAAATAAATCAAAATCATGATAAATACATTTAAAACAATTTACCGGAAAGCCCTGAAGTATAAAAGTTACGCAGCAATAAACATTGTTGGGCTGGCTACTGCATTTGCCTTGTCGTCGCTACTGTTTCTTTATGTATATAACGAATTCCATGTGGATGATTTTCACCGAAATAAAGAACGTATTTACAGGGTTGTTGATGCCGGCGATGGCGCTGCATTTACAAATCCTTTGCTGGCAGGCGAGCTAAAAACCGCCTTCCCCGAAATTGAAGAGGTTACACGTGTGAGACACAACGCCAATGGTTATTACAAATATGATAATTCAGTGGTCGACATCAAATACGATATGTGTTTCGATTCCACAGTTTTTAAAATGTTTGATTTTAAACTGATAGCCGGAACCGAAAAAGAAGCGCTGCAAAACCCATTCTCAATTGTATTGACCAATCGCATAGCAAAAAAAATATTTGGCGATAAAGACCCGCTTGGACAAGTACTCAGGTACAATAATGGCTGTGATTTTACGGTTACCGGAATCATTGAAGACCTTCCTTCCAACTCAACGTTTAGCATTGATGCAATTCTGCCTTTTCCGGTACTGGCTTATCTTTGGGATGGCTATACGGGCAAACCATCAGATAATTTTCTTAGCAGGGACAATGGTTCATTTCATACCTACATCTTATTCAAACCGGGTGTCGATGTGGCCTCCATTGAAAATAAAATCGATGCATTCGTTAAAGACAAATCTTATGGACAGGTTTTCAAACTTCAACCCATGAATGACATTTATTTTGGGTACAACAACCGCGACCGATGGATACATAAAGGGGAGAAATCGATGGTTATCCTGTTAATGTCTATTGCTATCGGACTGCTCATCATCAGCATAATTAACTACATCAATTTAAATTCGGCAATAACCCTGAATAACCTTTTCAGCTTTGGGATAAAAAAAATACTTGGTGCAAAACCCTGGCAGGTAATACTCAATTCATTTACAGAAACCTTGCTGTATTTTGCTGTTTCAATCGGGTTAGCTGCATTGGTTGTTCTTTTTATAAATAAACCGTTTCAGAATATTTTAGCCGAGGAATACCACTTTTCCTCTCTTTTAACCGGAACCAATTTATCTATTGCGTCAGGTATTGTACTTTTTACCGCACTGATTTCGGGAATAGCTCCGCTTCAATATTTCAGAAAAGCACCAGCTTCGGCAATAATCAAAATGAAACATTTCGGGAATGGCTCTTCCAGTCTTCTGAACAGGCCACTGATAATTGTCCAGTTTTTCATTGCCATACTTTTTATCGTATCGGCCATAACCATTAAAAAGCAGGTAAATTACATCAACCACAAAAATTTAGGTTTCGACAAAGATTTGCTGGTTTATGTCGATTTGAGGTCGTACAATTTAACCCCATCTGAAGCTGATATGCTGAAAGAAAAGCTGACAACAGATTCACATATTCAGAATGTTTCTTATTCTGCGGGTATTTTTGGCGATGTTCGTCGTGGTATGACAGTCGAATTGAATGGTAAGAAACTTTTGTACCGGAGGATTCCCTCCGATGTTGACTATGTAAAAACAATGAAATATAAAATTGTTGAAGGAAGGGATTTTAGCAAAGACATGAAGACCGATGAAACATCAGAGGCCTACATCATAAACCAAACATTGGCAAGGACGCTCGAAATGGAAAACCCGCTTCAGGAAAAATTAAACAATCACCCTATTATCGGTGTGGTTGAAGATTTTAATTTTGAACCGGTACAAAACAGCGTTCAGCCCGTAGCTTTGCAATGCAACCCGTCGGAAGCGCTGTGGATTGCAAATATCAGGCTTGCCCCGGGCGACTTAAAAAGCTCGGTACAACATATTGAAAGTATTTTTAAAACATTAAAACCCGACAGTCCGTTCAGCTATTCGTTTGCCGACAACCGGATTGCTACTTATTACCAGAAGGAAATTCAGTTCTCTAAATTGTCGGCTATATTCTCCATTGTTAATATTCTTATTTCATGTATCGGGTTGGTTGGGCTGGTTTTATTCGCCATTAACGGGAGGATTAAAGAAATTGGCATCCGGAAAGTAACCGGGGCAAAAATTTCCGAAGTTTTAATCATGCTGAATAAAGACTTTGTGAAATGGGTAGTGATAGCGTTTATTGTTGCTACACCAGTTTCATACTACGCCATGAACAAATGGCTCGAAAGCTTTGCCTACAAAACTACGCTGAGTTGGTGGATATTTGCCTTGGCCGGAGCTTTGGCTTTGGGAATTGCGTTGCTGACAGTAAGCTGGCAAAGTTGGAAAGCCGCCACGCGAAACCCGGTAGAGGCGCTGAGGTACGAGTAAAAATACCAGCGTTTTGATGAAAAAAGTTGTAACGATTTAAAACAAAACTAATGATCAAATCATTTCTAAAATTTTATCTGAGGAGTCTCTTTAAAAACAAAAGAAGCACCGTTATCAATATTTTCGGATTGGTCGTAAGCCTTACTTGCGCCATCGTTATTTACCAAAAAATAGCTTACGAAAAGGGATTTGATCGTTTCCAAACAAATTACGACTCCACCTATCGCATTGTGCGTCAAACTAAAGGGCTTGGGCTGAATTTGAAAGAAGGAGAACTGGAATATGCCACTGGCGTTTTCGGAGGAATGCCATCAGCAATAAAAAGCGAAATTCCGGAATTGAAAGAGGTTGTCCCGGTATTTCCACAAAATGGAATGCAAGTGATGCCGGTTAGCGAAGCCAACAATGTAAAAAACCAAAAATTCACCATCGATAAAGCTGTCCTTACCACGCCCGACTACTTTACAATTTTTGATTATTTCAACACCGCATTTAAGTGGCTGAATGGTTCCCCGGAATCACTTAAGGAGCCTTTTTCGGCAGTGCTTACTCAGGATTTGGCCTCAAAGCTTTTCGGCAATGAAAACCCGATCGGGAAATCGTTCCAATTTGAAAAGATGACTTTCAAAGTTACCGGGCTGGTCTCTCAGATGCCCGAAAATACAGACTTCCCTTTCGAACTCTTCATCTCCTACAGTTCATTGGAAAAAGTAAATCCAAATTCTTCGAAAAACTGGGGCGGGCTTGGAGGTCTCGAATGCTTTGTGATGCTCAACCCTTCCCAAACAGAAATTGTGGAGCAAAAAATAAAAGCAGTTTATGCACAACACGGTAGCAAAGAGGAAGTGGAAAACCGGATTTTCAAACTTCAATCCTTAAAAGGCATTCACAGCGATACACGCTATTCGAACTTCAATAACCGGGTGGTTGGTACCGACACGCTGATTACGCTTGGCATAATTGGTTTGTTTTTGCTGATTATGGCTAGTGCGAATTACGCCAACCTTTCCCTGGCACGATCAAGTTACTGGACCCGTTCCATTGGTATACGCAAAACGTTGGGCGGAAAACGCTGGCATATTTTTGCACAGTTTTTTGGCGAATCGATGCTTTTAACAACCGTTTCGTCATTCATAGCACTTTTGTTAAGCTTCGCCGCCATAAAAAGCTTCCCAAACCTGATTACGATCCCGGCAAATTTCTCACTTAGTTACAGTTTCGTTTTTTTCGTTGGTTTCATTTTACTGCTTTTTATCGTGAGTTTGCTCAATAGTAGCTACCCATCGCTGGTTATGTCGGCAACGCGCCCTGTCGACCTTCTTAAAAACAAACATACCGTTTCGGCCAAAGGAATCAGCGTTTTTACCAGAAGTATGGTGATCGTTCAATTTTCAATCTCGCTGCTTTTAATTATCGGGACCATTACGATTTTTCATCAGTACCGCTACCTTACAAACTCGGATATGGGATTCGACAAGGAAGCCATCTACACGGTTCCGATTCCACAAAACGACCGCACGTTGATGAACCGTTTCAAGACAGCCTTGCTTGAAAATCCGGCGATCAAAAATGTAAGTTTCAGCAGTACAAGCCCGGCGCAAGCAGGCAACTGGACCGATATTTCTGCCTTTAAAGATGGCCATGAAACCTCGGTGATCACCCAAGTCGTAACAGTAGATACCTCATTTGTAAAAACCTACGGATTGAAATTGGTGGCCGGCAATAATTTTAGCGAAGCAGATACCTCAAATCATATTTTGGTGAATGAAGAATTGGCTCGTCAGCTTAATTTCAGAACGGCAGAAGATGCTGTGGGAAAAGAAGTTATTTTGTACAACGATCCTAATTCAAGGAAGTTTATCGCCGGAGTGGTGAAAGATTATCATTACGATAGTTTTTACAACAAAATCAGGCCGACATTCCTGATTCCTGATTCGAACCGTCCGCGAATTGCTGGTATTAAACTGGCGGACAATAGTAATATTTCCCATTTCGATCAACTTCAGCAGGCACTTGCCTTCACTGAAAAAACCTGGAAATCAGTTTACAAAGAGGAAATCTACAATTACCAGTTCATCGACGATCTGATTCGGAGCAATTACGTGAATGAGAAAAATACATCGATGCTAATCAGCATTTTTGCGTTGATTACCATTTTCATAGCCTGCCTCGGAATCTTCGGACTGGCTCTGTATTCCAGCCAGCAACGCTCGAAAGAAATTGGCATCCGAAAAATTAACGGCGCCAAAATATCGGAAGTGATGACCATGCTTAATAAAGATTTTGTGAAATGGGTTGTAATTGCTTTTGTCATTGCAACGCCTGTTGGATACTTTATTCTTAATAAATGGCTCGAAAGCTTTGCCTACAAAACAGATTTAAGCTGGTGGATTTTCGCATTGGCCGGTTTGCTGGCATTGGGAATTGCCTTGCTAACCGTGAGTTGGCAAAGCTGGAAAGCTGCAACAAGGAATCCGGTGGAAGCTCTGCGGTATGAATAAAAATAATCCTGACAGGTTTTGAAAACCTGTCAGGATTAAAGACAAAACTATATTAGAAATTTCAGGCTATGCAAAACATTTTTAAATCAACCTATCGGAATTTTATCCGGAAACCGGCAACCAACCTGATTAATTTGGGCGGTTTGGCCGTTAGTTTGGCATTGGTAATTATCCTCTCGGTATATTCGTACAGCGAGTTGACTACCGATAACTTCCATAAAAACGGGAAACGGCTTTATATCTATTCCGACCTGCATAATGAATTTAAACGGCTGAATATACCGGCTGTTCTCAAAGATCAGATTGACCTGAATATTCCGGAGGTTGAATCCGCAGTAAGGGTAGCCGGAACATGGGAAGAACCCGTTTATCAGGTTGATGACCACGACCCCATAACTTCTGACATTATAACTGCCGATCCCGAGTTTTTCAGGCTTTTTACCTATGAAGCTGCTGAAGGAAATCTGGTGATGGCGCTAAACGATCCGATGACCATTGTTCTGGCAGAACCTTTAGCAAAAAAGCTGTTTGGAAATGAACAGGCGTTGGGCAAAACCTTGAAATTAAACAACAAACATACCTTAACAGTTTCGGCAGTAGTTAAAATGCCAGAAGCCAACAGCAGCCTGTCGTTCAGCTCAATTGCCTCGAATGCTACCCGTAAAATTATTTTTGCCAACGGCGGCGAATTTACAGAATGGGGATACTGGAACTTTAACCTGTTTGTGCTTTTAAAGGAGGGAGCCAATTCGAATGAAACAGCCACGAAAATGGCAGCCTTGTACCCCAAAGACATGTTGGAAAATCAACGTGTTAAAGATTACAAACTGAATCATTTCCAGGATCTCTATTTTTCGAATTTCACCGTTTCGCGGGGAGATTACCTGCACGGCGGCGATAAACGAAAAGTAATGATTCTTTTGATGGTTGCGGCTCTGGTGCTGATTATTGCGCTGGTCAATTTCATCAATATTTCCTCGTCGCAATGGCTCGAAAAGATAAAGCAAACCGGTGTTCTTAAAGTAGTTGGCGCCGATAAAACATCAATCCTGAAAAGTGTGCTTTCCGAAGCCTTTATCCTGTTCCTGATGTCGCTCTTTCTGGCGATTTTGCTTGTTCAGCTTTCGGTCCCTTTCGTCAGTAGTTATACCGGTATTCATTTCAACCCATTTTTACTTTTTACACCGTCATTCCTGATTGTTTCCATCGCCGGAATATTTCTCCTAAGCCTGATGTTCAGTATTATTCCGGCCATGCGCATTTCATCGTCAAAAGCAGTCGATAACCTGAAGAAAACGATTCATTCCGGTTCATCCAACTCGGTTTCACGGGGAATATTGGTTACTGCCCAATTTGCAATTGCCATTGTTTTAATTGCCTTTACCGTTCTGGTACAGAAACAGGTTGATTTTGGAAGCAACAACTTTAGGTTCGATAAAGAAAATATTGTTGCGATAAAACTTACACCCCAATTAACCGACAGGCAACAGGTACTAAAAAAGATCATTCAGGATCATCCGAATGCAGGAAAAATCTCGTTTACTCAATTTTTTCCGGGCAAATTAAACGAGCACTGGACATCGAATCAGAAAATAAACGGAGAGAATATACAGCTTGATTTTGATACGTTTAACGGCGATGCCAGTTTGTGTTCGATGTTGGGTTTGCAACTTGTTCAGGGTCGGCTTTTTTCTGATGATTTAGTCTCCGATGCACATAAGATGATCGTGAACGAAACATTTGTCCGCGCACACAAGATGGAAAACCCTATTGGCGCCAAGTTCGTGATGGGGTTTGGCGAAAATCCTCCGCTGTCTGAAATCATTGGCGTTGTGAAAGATTTTCATTACAAACCAGTTACGGCACCAGTTGGGTCGCTGATCATCCAAAACGAGCCACGGTCGTCGTATTGCCTGGTTAGCATTAACACCAGCGATTTCAAATCACTGGATCATTTTATCCGGGAAATAAAGACTGAAACAAACAAGCTTTCTCCGTCTTTCCCGGTAGAAATCAGCTTTCTCGATCAGGCCGTTGAAAACCTGTATCAGTCTGAAATCCAGTTCCGCCGCACCTTTTCGTTGTTTGCCGGATGTGCTATTGTTATTTGCTGCCTGGGCATTTTAGCCATGTCTCTGTTTGCCTGCCAGCGCCGGATAAAAGAAATCGGTATCCGCAAAGTAAATGGTGCCCGAACCAGCGAAGTGATAACCATGCTCAACCGCGATTTTGTACGATGGGTGGCCATCGCCTTCGTAATTGCCACGCCAGTTGCCTCGTATATCATGAGCAAATGGCTCGAAAACTTTGCGTACAAAACTGATTTGAGCTGGTGGATTTTTGCCCTGGCAGGATTACTGGCGTTGGGAATTGCCTTGCTAACCGTGAGTTGGCAAAGCTGGAAGGCAGCAACAAGAAACCCGGTTGAGGCATTAAGGTGTGAATAGCCAGGGCTTAACTTGATGTGAAACCCTGACTAAGTAAATGATAAATTTATCCTTAATTCTATCAAAATGAATTTATTACGATCAATTATCCGCAATTTTTACAGATTTAAATATTATACTCTTGTAAATTTATTTGGGTTGATATTTGGTCTTTCATGTTCAATCGTACTGATTCTTTATGTCAGCTTTGAGTTCTCGTATGATCAGTTTCATACCGACAAAGACAGGATATTCCGGATGAGCGAAATATCAACCAGTCCGCAAAAGAAAGAAATGTACCCACTGGTTAGAATTCCTGTAGGACCTGATATGAAAGAGGCTTTTGCTGAAATTGAAGATTTTACCCGAATAAAACTTAATCAGGGTAAGCTTTTAAAATTTGGAGATAAAAGTATTTCGGTGAAAAGCTCGCTGTACACTGATCCCAATTTTTTTCGCTTTTTTTCTTTCGGTCTGAACTTAGGCGATCCCCAAACAGTGCTAACAGATAAAAACAAAATTGTACTATCAGAAGAAACTGCCACTCGCTTATTTGGAAATCAGAATCCGGTTGGTACAACAATTACATGCAATAACCAACCTTTTGTAGTTAGCGGAATAGCCAAAAATGCTCCGGTAAATTCACACATCTTTTTCGACGTTGTATTTCCAATTGAGCCACTAATAAGAGCATCAGGTGTTTATACCGCCTGGGATGGTGGCTTGTCGGCAACTACTTTCTTAAAACTGCACAGTGCGAACCAAATTGCTAATCTCAACAATAAAATATCCGGCCTCTTGTGGGAGAAAGTAAATAAAGCAGAAAAAGGAAGCGGTTTTTTTACTGAATTTGAACTCGAACCTCTAACGAAAATTCATTTGTATTCGAAGGTCGACTGGGACATGTTTCGTAACAAGTCATACACCAGTGTGATGATACTTTTCTTCATCGGAATGCTTGTTCTAATTATAGCATTAATAAATTACCTTTTTATTTCGAACGGAACACTTGCACTTCGCTCTAAGGAATTTGGAATAAAGCAGTATCTGGGGATAGGAAGATACGGAGTAATCAGCCAGTTGTTTGCCGAATCGGTGCTCTTGTTTTTTAGTGCCGGAACAATCGCAATCATTGTACTTCTTATTTTTCAGCCGGCAATCGCTCAACTGTTTGGAGTTGATTTTGTTTCACTCCAATTGCAACAAAGCCTACCCTTTTTAATACTGATAATTATTGTAATCAGTGCGTTGGCCAGTTTGATTCAATACATCATTTTCCGAAGAAATAAATCGACTTTACAACTTTCAGGATCAAATTCGTCACCTTTCCGGAATAGGAGAATTGCATCTGTTTCGGCATTTCAGTTCTGTATTTCTATCGCATTAATTTCGTCGATCCTGATCGTTTACAAACAATTGAATTTTGCACTACACAAAGATCTCGGCTTTAAAGCTGAAAACATTATCAATGTGATGAACGGGGAGATTGGTAAAAAAGGTGAAACTCTGATCACGGAGCTAAAAAAATTGCCCGGGGTTGTTAATGCTTCGACAAGCTTTGGTATTCCCGGCCTCGAAACAACTCAAAATGGATACAAGCCTGAAGGTACCGATCAGTGGCAAATGTATAGTGCCCTGCATGTTGACGATCAGTTTTTTAAAACATTCCAGATTAATTTATTGAGTGGACGAAATTTCCGTGAAGGAAAGGATATCGATAACAAATCGTTTATCATTAACGAAACACTGGCCAAACAATTGGGCTGGGAAAATGTGGAAGGAAAAACCATTTTCAGGGAAGGAAATCACGAAATTATTGGCGTGGTAAAAGATTTTCAGGTTTCTTCGATTTATACGAAAATCCCGCCACTGATTATTTCCAAGGAGTGGCAATCCAATTTTTACACCTTGTCAATTGCAGTAAGTCCGGATAATATTTCACAAACGCTGAAACAAATTGAAGGCATCTGGAACAAAGTAATCCCCAATACTCCATTCGATTATTTCTTTTTGGATGCGCGGCTTGGAACTATGTATGCCGACGTTCAGCAAACAGTAAATATCCTTCTCATTTTTACAGGCATTTCAATCCTGATTTCAGTTTTGGGGCTCTTCGGAATTACATTTCTACTTCTTAACAGCCGGATTAAAGAAATTGGTATTCGCAAGGTTAACGGAGCCAGGATAACTGAAATATTAATCCTACTTAACCTGGCCTTTGTGAAATGGGTAGCCGTCGCTTTTGTGATTGCCACTCCCATTGCATATTTCGCCATGCAAAAATGGCTCGAAAGTTTTGCCTATAAAACCGACTTAAGCTGGTGGATTTTTGCAATTGCCGGTTTGCTGGCTCTGGGAATTGCTCTGCTCACCGTAAGCTGGCAAAGCTGGAAGGCAGCTACGAAGAATCCGGTAGAGGCACTGCGGTATGAATAAGTCTCAAACTATGATTTTGTGATTAACTGATTACCATGATTTGAGAAACAGGAATAATCAAAGTCCAACATAGAATTCAGACAAATCAAAGTTCAGACAATTAAGCCGGAAAGCCATCACCGGGAATTCGTTAGAAGCGCTGACTGATAAATAATATTTCACAACAAACATCTCAAGTCCAAGAGATAAACTTATTGTAACAATAAAAAGAATTCAGCGTCTCTATGAACGATATACCCAATTAAACAATTTAAATATTTTACCATGAGAACACAAATGAAAGTAAAAACTTACATGCTGATTGCACTTCTTTTGACACTGATTTCATACTATGGATTTGCCCAGGAAAACAAAACTCCTACGATTACAAAAACCTTTGATCTGAATGAGCCAGGAAAACTAAATGCGAAATCATCAGGTGGAGGAATAGACGTAAAAACACATGATCTGAAAACTGTAGTGGTACAGGCATATGTCAGGAAAAACGGGAAGGTCTTATCTCCGAATGATCCGCTGGTTCATGATATTCTGGAAGATTTTGATGTGGATATAGAGAAAAATGGTTCCGTAATTACCGCAAACGTAGAGCGTAAGTCACGTTTCAATCTATGGAGCAATAATAATGTGGGCATTTCATTAACGATTATGGTACCGCGGGAAATGTCGTGCAATGTATCTTCCAGTGGCGGTGGAGTAAAAATTTCAGGTGTAGCAGGTACCCATAGCATTACAAGCAGTGGTGGCGGAGTACATTTGGAAAATGTTACAGGAACCACAAAGGCGAGTTCATCGGGTGGCAGTGTAAAAGCTACGAATCAGAACGGTGATGTTCAACTAAGTTCCAGCGGGGGCGGTGTTGATTTAAAAGACGCACATGGTAACGTTTCTGCATTTAGTTCAGGTGGTGGCGTAAATTTAACGAATATTCATGGTGATGTGGATGCCGGCAGCAGTGGTGGCGGTGTTAATGTAACCGCAGAATCTGGTTCAGTTAAAGCTAAATCAAGCGGTGGATCAGTCCATGTTACCGTTAGCAACCTAAGGAAGGAATTATACCTCGAATCGAGTGGTGGAGGAATTGATGCCAAAATCAAAAATGGCGATAAGCTGGGCCTTGACCTGGATTTGAGCTCAGACAAGGTTAACATTGAACTTCATAATTTCTCAGGAAAATCCGAAAAAAACAGAGTAAAAGGAACGATGAATAATGGTGGTATTCCGGTTTATATGCGTTCGTCGGGTGGAAATGTTAATGTAAGCTTTGACGAATAGAAGGAAGTTGAGCCTAAATGGCTCAAAAGTTTTGCATACACAACCAACTTAGCCTGATGGATTTTTGCCCTGGCAGATTTGCCGGCATTAAGAATTATACTGCTAACGGTAAGCTGAAAAAACTGGAACCCAGCAACGAGGAATCCGGTGGAGGCATTGAGGTACGAATAGTCAGGGCTTCACTCAAAATGAAACCCTGACTAAGTTTATACAAACCTAAGTGACAAACATTTTAACAAAAACCGTCAATTTATTAGACACATATCAAAATCGATATTTACAAAAAACACTGATAAACAAACACTTATATATACGGTACGATTTCTGAATACTTAAAAAGTAAATTTATTAGCCATGATAAAATATAACCTCCGATTAATTTTCAGAAACTTTAAACGGAATAAAAGTACCTTCTTCATTAACATGATTGGTTTATCAACCGCATTTGCCTGCGCGATTCTCATCTTTCTGTGGGTAAACGATGAAAAGCACGTCGATAAATTTCATCAGCATGATAAACAACTTTATCAGGTGATGGAAAATCATCTTTTACCGGAAGGAATTTCTACCCAGCCCTGGACGCCTGATTTGCTGGGAAGAACATTTGCCAGTGACATGCCTGAAGTAGAAATGCAGACATCGGTCATGCCAGCCGAATTATTGGGTGATTTCTCCCTGACGGCAGGCGACCAAAAAACAAAGGCAGCTGGCCAGTTTGCCGACTACGATTTCTTCAAAGTCTTCTCCTTCGGATTAACCCACGGAGACGATTCTCAAGTTCTGAAAGCTAAAAATTCTATTGTCATATCGCAAAAGCTGGCCCTTACTCTTTTCGGAACGACTGAAAATATAATTGGAAAAACCATCGACTGGGAACTCCTGAATTTTAAATATCCATCCGTTGTAACAGGAGTATTTGAAGGAACTCCGGAAAATTCCACCATGCAATTCGATTTTGCCCTGAATTACGATGCCTGGATGGAATTGTCAGAAAAAGTGGGACGAAGAATTCAATGGGGCAATCATGCACCATGCACATACCTTATTCTGAATGAAGGAGTTGATGTAGCACAGTTCAATGCAAAAATTGAAGGTTTTCATAAGACAAAGGCCAGCGGATCAAATATAAGCTTGCTTGCAGTACCTTATTCCAGCCAATACCTGAATGGTACCTACGAAAACGGGCATCAGGCCGGAGGAAGAATCAGTTATGTGAGACTTTTTACACTGATAGCATTTTTTATCCTGCTAATTGCCGGAATCAATTATATGAATTTGTCCACTGCACGTGCAACACGAAGATTTAAAGAAATCGGAGTAAAAAAAGTTGTCGGCAGCGGACGTCTGGCACTTGCGGTTCAGTTTATTTCCGAATCGGTTATTCTATCGTTTTTCGCGCTTATTTTCTCTATCGTGCTTGTTATAATTCTATTGCCAATGTTCAACCAAATTACAGGAAAACATCTGGTCTTCGAATTTGACCGGTTCTATCTTTTGACTCTTCCCGGGGCAACTTTGCTTATGGCTTTGGTGTCCAGCCTGTATCCGGCGATTTATCTTTCCGGCTTTAGTCCTTTCCGGAGTTTAAAAGGAAAGCAGGCCAATTCTGCGACAGAATTATGGGCCAGAAAAGGATTGGTCGTTTTTCAGTTTGTCGTGTCGGTTGTTCTGATCAGTTCCGTTTTGGTGGTGTATAAACAAGTTGAGTTCATTCAAAATAAAAATCTGGGCTACAATAAGAACAACTTAATTTATTTCAATAAGGAAGGCGGAATTGCAGAACAGGAAAATGCCTTTTTAGCTGATGCAAAAAAGATTGAAGGAGTGGTCAATATTTCAAGTACAGGCACCAGTCTGCTTGGAATTTCATCAAGTACATATGACGTCCGCTGGGAAGGGAAGCCGGTGGATGCCAATATCGATTTCGAAGTTGTTCCGGTGAACTATCAAATGATTGAAACCATGGAAATGGAACTGTCAGATGGCCGTAGTTATTCCTCTGACTATGGAAATGAAGAAGATAAAATCATCCTCAATCAGGCAGCTATTGATATCATGGGACTTCTGGACCCAATCGGAAAAACGATTCGGTTTTGGGGAAAGGAAAAACAGATAATCGGGGTGGTGAAAAATTTCAACTTTGAGTCGCTTCACCAAAAAGTTGGTCCGTTACTTTTCTATTTTGGCCCGGCGAAAACGCTTAAAATTATGGCACGTATTGAGGCTGGACATGAAAAGTATGCAATTGCCGAACTCGGGAAATTATATGCCCGGTTTAATCCCGGTTTTGCATTCGACTATCATTTTATGAACGTAGCCTTTCAGTCACAATATGAAGCCGAAAATCGGGTAGCCGTTTTGTCGCGGTATTTTGCCGGATTGGGAATTTTAATTTCATGCCTCGGATTGTTCGGACTGGCGGCCTTTGCAGCCGAGCAGCGGTTAAAAGAAATCGGAATCCGCAAAGTAAACGGTGCACGCATATCAGAAGTAATGACCATGCTGAATGGCGAATTTATTAAATGGGTGGCTATCGCTTTTGTCATTGCCACACCAATTGCCTGGTATAGTATGAACCGCTGGCTCGAAAGTTTTGCATACAAAACCGACCTAAGCTGGTGGATTTTTGCTTTGGCTGGTTTGCTGGCGTTGGGAATAGCTCTGTTAACGGTTAGTTGGCAAAGCTGGAAAGCAGCAACAACGAATCCGGTGGAGGCATTGAGGTACGAATAATTGAAAATGATTAAATATAGAAAGTATGATACGTTTTAAACTAAAGCTTGCAATGCGGAATCTGCTCAAAAACAAGCTGTATTCTGCTCTGATTATCGGTGGTTTTTCTGTCGGATTTACAGCCTGCATCCTGATCGGCTTGTTTTATAACGCTGAACACAATGTTGACAAGCACTTTGCTCATTACAAAAATATTTTTCGATTATACGATGCTAAAACGCAGAAGTCAGGACTCGATTATAAATTGAATGCGGCGTTAACTGAAAATTACCCTGATATTGAAAAAGCTTGTCCGCTTGGGTTTTCTTATTTCCCTATTACACTTAAAGATCCAGAAACCAAAAAATATACCCGGGCCGAATATGTGGTTTCAACGAATAACTCATTTTTCGATATTTTTTCACTGGAAATCTTATCCAGCAGGGAGGACAAACCATTTTGCCAGAATAATTCGGCAGTGATTAGTGAGTCACTGGCAAAAAAACTTTATGGAGACAAAAATCCAATTGGACGAACGGTTAAGGAAGAATTTTATACGGCCACAGTTACGGCAGTGATGAAAGATCTTCCCGACAACTCAAGTTTTAAGGCTGAATTACTTCTGAATAGCGAAAACAAAGATTTTCAGATGGCGCAGGAGTGTAATAACAACGTTTGTATCTATCCAACCGAGCATTTTCTTTTACTTAAAAATGACGTTAACCCCGAACAATTTACTGAAAAGCTAAATGCGTCAATCGGTCAGTTTAACACCACAACCGACAGCCTTGCTCTGCAAAATTTATCCGAAGTTTATTTGTCACCTTTAAATCTGGGCTGGTCAGATAATCATTCCAAAGGAAATCCGAAAATGCTCCTTGTTTTTCTTTCCATTGCCATCTTGATTATCCTGCTTTCAAGCATTAACTATCTCAACTACACGGTTTCCATGCAATATGCCAAAATGAAGGAAATCGGGATAAACAAAACCAATGGCGCCGGGGAAATGCACTTACTTACCGATTCGCTAATCGAAGTTACGCTCGGAATTGGTATTGCGTTGGTTGTTTCAGGAATATTATCGTACCTGCTTATCCCTTCTACCAGTGTATTATTCGGGAGGGAAATTTCACTTACAGATGTTAATTTCGGTCGATTACTGCCTGTTTTTGTTGTAACAATCGCCGGGATTATTTTACTGAATAGTCTGGCTTCCATTTATATTTTATCGAGGTTTAACATTGCCGATTTCCTTTCTGGCGGACGAAAACGATCCGGGAAACAACTCGGGAAACAGGCCATGCTGACTTTTCAGCTTACGGCTTCCATTGCTTTAATTGCCATCGTCATGCTTATTTTCAAACAGCTTCAGTATGTAAAACATCACGACCTGGGATTTAATGAAGAACAACTCGTAAGGTTGGAACTTCCTTATTTATTCGAAAACCAAAAAGCTTTAAAAACCGAGCTGACCAAACTTCCTTTTGTAACCGGCAGTGCATTAAGCAACGGTTACCCCGGGCACATAAATATGTCGATGGGAAGCGGTGTTGAAGGAGATGAATTTTCGGTTAAATGTATTTATGTTTCCGACGATTTTTTTCAAACCATGGGAATTCATTTGATGGATGGCCGCGATTTTTTGGCCGGCGATAAAAACCAGGCCTGCATAATGAACGAGGCAGCCATGAAACGTTATGGCTGGGAGAATATCGAAGGTAAAAAATACAAAAACGGCCGGGAAGGCGGATATAATGTTATTGGTATAGTAAACAATTTTAATGTGGAATCGCTTCACTCAGCAATGACTCCCTTAGCCCTGCTTTACGAACCCGACAAAAAGTTTAATACTCTTTCGTTGCGGCTTTCACCCGGGAATATCGGACAGCATATGGACCAGTTACGAAATACCTGGAAAAGTTTCTTGCCCGACGACCCCATGGAATTCACTTTTTACGACAGCCAGTTTCAGGCCATGTATGAGAAAGAAGATAAACTGGCAAAGTCAATTTCATTCTTTTCACTGATTGCGATTGTGCTCACCAGTATGGGAATACTTGGGCAGATTTTCCTCATAAGTATGAACCGGACCAAAGAGATTGGGGTTCGAAAAGTGAACGGCGCAAAAGTGTCGGAAATATTGGTTCTGCTCAATAAAGATTTTATGATTTGGGTACTGGTTGCGTTTATTGTTGCGACTCCCATTGCTTATTATGCCATGAATAAATGGCTCGAAAACTTTGCCTACAAAACCGACCTAAGCTGGTGGATTTTTGCACTGGCAGGCTTGACGGCCTTGGGAATTGCCCTGTTAACCGTGAGTTGGCAAAGCTGGAAAGCGGCTACGAGGAATCCGGTAGAGGCACTGAGGTATGAATAGTAAAGGCTTCGCCTGGATTGAAACCCCGACTAAGTTTAGACAAACCTAAGTGACAAACAATTTAACAAAACCCGTCAATTTATTATACACATTTCAAAACCGATATTTATAAAATCTGCTGATAAACAAACACTTATATATACGGTACAATTTCTGAATACTTAAAAAGTAAATTTATTAGCCATGATAAAATATAATTTCCTTTTAATTTACCGAAGCTTTAAAAGAAACAAAGGTTCGTTTTTTATCAACCTGATTGGTTTGTCTTCCGGGCTGGCTTGCGCCTTGTTGATTTTTCTCTGGGTCAACAATGAACTTTCAGTTGACAGGTTCTTTAAGAAAGACCAACAGCTTTACCAGGTTTTAACAACCCATCCAAATGAAGATGGAATTGACACCTGGCGGCAAGGCCCCATACCTCTTGCTCCAGCTCTAGTGGAGGAAATGCCAGAGGTAGAAATTATTACAAATTCCTCTCCCATCCTCAATGATTTTACGCTTTCGTATGGCAATGAACATTTCAATACTTCAGGTCATTTTGTCGATAAAAATTACTTTTCTGTATTTCCATTCCCGTTTATTCAGGGTAATCCAGATCAGGCCATGGTCGCAAAAAATTCAGCAGTAATTTCCGAAAGCATGGCTTTGAAATTATTTCATACTACGGAAAATGTTTTGGGGAAATCAATCAGCTGGGAAAATCAGGGAAAAAAGGAAGATGCAGTTGTATCGGGCGTAATTAAAGACACTCCTGCCAATTCTTCTGTACAGTTCGATTTTGCTGCTTCATTTGAAGTTTTTAAAGATATAGTTGGCCATTATGCCACATGGGGAAATAATCAGGCCAACTCTTATTTGATATTGAAAAATGGAACGAATGTCGCAAAATTCGAAGGTAAAATAGTCGACTTCATCCAAACCAAAGATAAAAATTCAAATGTCACTCTTTTGCTTCAAAAATATTCCGATCAATACCTGTATAACAGGTATGAGAACGGGGTACAAGCGGGTGGAAGAATTTATTATGTCCGGTTGTTTTCGATAATTGCCATATTTATTTTGATTATTGCCTGCATTAATTTTATGAATCTCACCACTGCAAAATCTACAGGTCGCATAAGAGAAGTTGGTATAAAAAAGGCAATTGGAGCCCCCAGGAGAGTATTAGTCCTTCAATTATTATTTGAGTCCGTAACTATGACTGTTCTTTCATTTATTGTCGCCATAGGATTGGTTTTACTTATATTACCCCAGTTCAATCTGTTTACAGGTAAACACCTCAGCCTCATTTTCGACCAAAGACTAATCATAGCCGTCACTTCAATTTTGCTTTTTACTGGTCTTGCAGCCGGAAGTTACCCCGCTTTCTATATTTCAGGTTTTAGCCCGGCGATAGTTCTTAAAAGGAAATTGGGCAAGTCGTTAAGCGAACTTTTCGTTCGCAATGGGCTGGTAGTTTTTCAGTTTGTGTTGTCGGTTCTGCTTATCGTTTCGGTAGTGGTTATTTATAAGCAAACCCGGCTGATCCAAACCCGCGATCTGGGATTTAACCGAAACAACGTGATTCAGTTTAAGCTTGACGGAGAACTGGCTAAAAATCCTGAAACCTTTTTGAGTGAAGTCAAAAAAATGCCTGCCGTAAAAAATGCGTCGAGCATGTGGGGAAGTATTATCGGCGAAACCGGTGTTACCCAGGGCAGTTTTGATTGGGAAGGAAAAGATCCGAATGCGGTTGTAGCTTTTTCCAATCTGGGCGTAAACTATGAATTACTCGAACTACTCGGAATAAAAATAAAAGAAGGCCGGACATTTAGTTTGGATTTTTCGGAAGAAACTTCAAAAATCATCATTAACGAAGCAGGAATTGCTGCTATGGGCTTGAAAGATCCCGTTGGTAAGACATTCAAGCTGTGGGGAACAAATTATGAAATTATCGGCGTGGCAAAGAATTTCAATTACCGAACACTTCACGAGAAGGTTAAACCATTCTTTTTTAGGTTTCAGCCGACCGAATCGGACAAAATATTGGTGAAAGCTGCTCCGGGAAAAGAAAAAGAAGTCATCAGTGAAATTGCATTGGCATACAAAGCGGTTAACCCGGGTTATGTTTTTGATTATCATTTTCTGGATGATGAATATCAGAAACAATATGAAACTGAACAACGAATTACCGTTTTGTCGCGGTATTTTGCGGGACTGGCTATCCTGATTTCCTGTCTCGGATTACTCGGATTATCAGCTTTTGCTGCAGAACAACGGCTAAAAGAAATAGGTATCCGAAAAGTAAATGGTGCCCGTATCTCGGAAGTGATGACCATGCTCAATCGCGACTTTGTGAAATGGGTAGCCATTGCATTTGCAATTGCCACACCAATCGCATACTATGCCATGCACGAATGGCTCAAAAGTTTTGCATACAAAACCGATCTAAACTGGTGGATTTTTGCTCTGGCAGGCTTCCTGGCTCTGGGAATTGCACTGCTTACAGTGAGTTGGCAAAGCTGGAAAGCGGCAACAACCAATCCGGTGGAGGCATTGAGGTACGAATAACCCATGAATTAAAAATTGTAATCATGAAGAAGATTAGAAATATTTTCATGCATCTAATCAACCGAAGATTGACCACTTCGTTTGTGTTGATCAGTTTTACAATGGCTTTTAGCTGTTGTATTTTGGTATACTTTTTTGTTGCCGATGAGTTGTCTTTTGATAAGCACAATGCTAATTTCCCTCAAACCTATCGTCTTAATCTTCAGTCGAAAGACAAAACGTATACGAACTGTCAATTTCCGGCTGTATTCACTGAAAAACTTGCAAATATTCCTGGTATTGAAAAGTTCGCAAGGTTTCAGACTTACATGGGTGAACGATTCATTTCGATTGATAATACCACCTTTACAGCAACCAGTTTCCTGTTTGCCGATCCTGAAATTCTTGATATTCTTCAATTTGATTTTTTGATGGGCAACCCCAAAGAAGCTTTGGCAAAGCCTTTAAATGTAATAATCAGCCAATCGACCGCTCAAAAATATTTTGGCAATGCCAATCCAATGGGAAAGCTTATCGGGAATGACGGACAGGAATTTACTGTTTCAGCTGTTGTAAAAGACTTGCCAAGGCAGTCGCATTTCAGTATGAATTTTCTTGCACCGGTTGCAAGTTACCAGGCAACAAACAGCGATTTGCTCACCAAATGGTATATGTCCGCATTTTGTTACTATTTGCTGATCCCCGATGAAGTAAACAAGAAAGAAATAGAAACCCAACTAGCCAATCTTTTTGCAGAAGGAAATGGAATTGAGAAAAGCAAGATTGAATTTGAAATGTACCTTGAACCAATGGCCGACATACATTTGAAGTCGGTTGGCACTCGCTGGGACAACGCGATAAAAGGCGACATCCAGGTGGTTTACGGTTTGGGTATGATTGCCTTGCTCATTCTGGGAATAGCAATTGCCAACTACATCAATATGCTTACGGCCGAAAGCGGGCGAAAAGCAAAAGAAACCAGCATCCAACGGGTGAATGGAGCTTCGGGATATACCATTATTGCCGATCAGGTTGTTGAAATATCGGTTTTCCTTTTGTCTGCTTTTTTGTTGTCGATGGTATTAACTCTCCTCATGTTGCCGGTTGTCAATGGCTTAAGCGGCAAATTATTGTCAGTCAATTGGTCGGTGCTGATACCAGGTATGGTATTGCTTGCAACATCCATCATTTTATCTGCCATCTATCCAATTGTACTCCTGAATTCCATAAAACCTGTCGAAGCACTTAAAAATCAGATCACCATCATCAAAGTAAAAAGTCAGCAACAACAGCAATGGTTAAGAGGAGCGTTAGTAACCTTCCAATTAATCATAGCTACTCTGTTAATTGCTTCAACCATCGTATTCAACAACCAGCTACAGTTGGTTATGAATGCAAAAACAGGCTTCGATAAAGAAAACATACTGATTGTTAACAACCCTTACACCGAAGGGATGAATGAACGCTACAACCTTTTCAGGCAAAAACTGAGCGATCTGCCCATGATCAAAAGTATTGGTGTTGCTCAAAATGCCCCAGGCAATTACATCAATAATTTCACTCCTGCCTGGTTGCCCAACCAGAATGATCAAAAAACTGACCTCGGACAAATCTCCGTTGATCATGATTTTCTGCGCACAATAGGTGCAAGGTTTGTTGCTGGCCGCGATTTCGATATTAATGTTTCAAGCGATAAAGCAAGTGGGATGATCATTAACCAAACCGCTGTTAATGCACTCAATTTGACTGATCCTATCGGGAAAAAAATTGTCGTTCAAAACAATGTCAATACTCCAAACAATGAACTTGAGGTGGTGGGAGTGATCGAAGACATGCAATATTTCACTTTGCGCGAAGCTTCTAAACCAGTAATGTACTATATCAAGGATTGGGGCAAGTCTGAAATTGCAGTAAAACTGGGCAGCGGTAATTATACGGCAACACTAAAACAAATTGAAGCCATCTGGAAAGAAATAGCTCCTCGATGGCCGTTTAGCTATCAGTTCATGGATGAAAGGATCAGCCTCAATTACAAATCAGAAATAAACACAGCCAAAATTATAGCCGGACTTTCAGGAATTTCCATTTTCCTTTCCATTCTTGGGATATTGGGGATGATCCTTTTTACTATTCAACAACGCACCAAAGAAATTGGAATCCGCAAAGTTAACGGGGCAAAAATTTCAGAAATACTGGCAATGTTGAACCGCGACTTTGTGAAATGGGTAGTTATTGCCTTTGTAATTGCCACGCCCATTGCATATTTCGCCATGCAAAAATGGCTCGAAAACTTTGCATACAAAACCGACCTAAGCTGGTGGATTTTCGCACTGGCAGGCTTGACGGCCTTGGGAATTGCACTGTTAACCGTGAGTTGGCAAAGCTGGAAAGCTGCCACGAGGAATCCGGTGGAAGCGTTGAGGTATGAATAGTTAAAAACTTAAAACCAATTCTGTATGAATCTTTTACTATTTAAAAATAGCCTCAGGTTTCTTCTCAAAAAGAAAAATTACTTAACTATCAATTTGTTGGGACTTGGAATCGGAATAGCCTCATTCTTAATTCTGTTTCTCTATGTATATAACGATTTCACCTATAATCATTTCAATAAAAATATGGCGAACATTTATCGTGTTCGCGAAAATTCCGGAACACAAACCAAAGGGCTGTTTTTGCCTAAAATTCTGGAACAGGTACCTGAAGTTATCAATGGAACCCGCATTTTCGATTGGGAAGGATTTCGTGTCAACTACGAGAATATAGAGTTTCAGGAAAACATCAAGTATGCTGATACCGGTTTTTTCTCTGTCTTTTCCTTCCCATTTGTTGAAGGACCTGTCAATAATGGCATTAACGATAAATACGGAGTTGTTGTCAGCCGCGAGTTTGCACATAAATACTTCGGGAATTCGTCTGCTTTAGGTAAAAAACTGCAAGTCCGGTTCGATAATACATTTCTGCAAGTCAATGGAGTTGTCGATATTCCACAAAACTCATCGGTAAAATTTGATTTGCTGGCATCTTACGAAACCGGTGAGCAAATTTCACCTTGGATTAATGGCGTTCATGACTGGTATAATACTTTCTCGACAACTTACCTGCTTCTAAAAGAAGGAACCAATCCTGAAAGTATTTACGACAAATTGCAACAGATTGCCAATACTAATTTCCAAACCGGTGGCGGAAAAACACCCGAAATAAACCTATTGGCTTTCAGCGATTATCATTCCTCCGAAGAATCGAACCAGACATTAATTATCATACTAAGCATCATAGCTGTTGGCATTCTGGGCATCGCTATAGTCAACTTTATTAACCTGACAATCACCAACTCGTTGAGCCGGGGAAAAGAAATTGGCATCAAAAAAGTTGTTGGTGCAGGGCGGGGATTTATGTTCAGGCAAATTATTGCCGAATCGTTGATGGTCGCTTTTCTGGCCATACTGATTGCATGCTTCCTGACAGTACTCTTTCTCCCAACATTTAATCAGCTATTTAACACTCATCTGCATTTCAATATATTCTCGAATTCCATATTGATTTCATTATTAATTGTCATCTGGTTATTTGTTGGAACCTTTGCCGGATTGGCCTCTGCACTGATGAGCGGTCAGACACAGATTCTTCAAAGTTTGCGAGGGCAGTTGGGTCGCCCCGGAAAGGTCAGTATGGCCCGCTATTCACTGGTTGCAGTCCAGTTTATGATAGCCATCATGCTTATTTCCGGAACATTTCTCGTGAGAAAACAAATTAACTTCATGATTAATCACGACCCAAAGTTCGACAAGGAAAATGTTGTTGTGGCTCAACTTGAGAGCTGGCAATTCCCCAATCCCGAGGCAGCATCCGCAAAGTATAAACTCATCGCCGAAAACCTCCGGAAAAGTCCTTATGTGGAATCAGTTTGTTTTTCGCAGGCCACACCCGGAAATTATCAGTCCAACTACAATAATTTTTATCCTGAAAACGATACCGATGGAACGTCAATCCACCTCCGGAAAGCTTATGTCGGGCGTAATTATTTAAAAACGTTTGGTCTTGAACTCATCGAAGGGAAAGGGTTTGGCAACGACGAAATGAATTACAAAAATTGTGTCGTCCTGAATAAAACAGCCATGAAAATGTTGGGCTATGCCAGCGCTGATGAGCAGACTATTCACGAAGGATCTGCTTCTGGTGAAGGTTATCGAATCATCGGAGAAGTTGATGATTTTAGTTATCAGGGAGTGCAACACGCTGTTGAACCTCTGGCTCATTTTTATGTCGATATGGACGACTATACAAACTGGAGTTACCTATCTGTAAAATCGAAGCCCGGTATGGCTTTACAGGTTATTGAACGCCTCAAAAACGAATGGAAAACGACACAGCCGGCATCATCAGTATCCTACTTTTTTGCAAATGACAAACTGAATGAACAATACAAGGAATACATGAAAGTAAATCAGATTGTTGCGGGGTTTTCATTCATTGCCATTGCCCTATCGTGTATTGGGTTATTTGCCTTATCGGCTTATGCCATCTCGCGCCGGAATAAAGAAGTTGGAATTCGAAAAGTGAATGGTGCCAAAATAGGAGAAGTTATCGCGATGCTTAATAAAGAATTCCTTCTATGGGTCGTCCTTGCGGTATTTATTGCTATTCCATTATCATGGTATGGTCTTAATAAGTGGCTGGAAAGTTTTGCCCTAAAGACCACTCTAGGCTGGTGGATTTTTGCACTCTCCGGATTCACAGTTTTGATCATTGCGCTGCTAACAGTGAGTTGGCAAAGCTGGAAAGCTGCAACGAGGAATCCGGTGGAAGCGCTGAGGTATGAATAAAAATATAACGATACAGTCATGAATACAACATTTTTTAAACTGGCATTTCGAAGCATTCTGAAAAACAGGCTGAATTCAATCATCAACATTGTTGGTTTTTCGATCGGAATTGCGGCATGCCTGTTTATTTTTCTCTTTGTAAAACACGAAACCAGTTTCGATACTTTTTATCCAAATGGCGACCTTCTGTATCGTTTGGTCGGTTCTTTTACTTCTAAAGACAATCCTAGTTTAACTGGTTTTACCTGGTTTCCTTCAGCTCCCGATATTAAAAACGAGGTCCCTGGGATTGATGCTTATTGCAGGGTAACTGATCAAAATACTGCCAAATGTTACTCCGGAAATAATTTATACGAAATTGATCAGTTTCGTTTTGCCGATGAAAATTTCTTTCCATTTTTCCATTTTAAACTAATTTCCGGGAATCCGGAAACCATTTTAAATAGTGCCGACAAGCTTGTACTCACTGAGCAAACAGCGCTGAAGGTTTTTGGGAGTACTGATGTTATTGGAAAAGAGATCATATTCCAACACCAATTATTTACCGTCTCCGGAATTGCTGCAAATCCTCCCGGAAACACCCACCTCGCCTTCAACGCTTTAGCTTCTGTCAAATACATCGAGCAAAACGAGGATTACTGGAAAGGATGGGGAGGTGGGATTACGTTTTTGTCATATCTGCAATTAGCACAGAATGTCGCTCCGCAACAAATTGAAAAAGCGCTTCCCGATTTGCTTTACCGAAAAATAAATGAAAAATGGAAAGAAAGTGGATTTTCACTTTCAATTACGCTGCAAAACATTACCAAAGTACATCTGTCCGATGGAACAATCCAACATGATTGTTCATCAAACAGGAGTATGAAGAGTATTTACATCGTTGCGTGCATTAGTCTGTTGATCTTATTGCTGGCCATCCTAAACTACATCATTCTTTATACCGCTCAAAAAGTTACTAAATCAAAAGACATGGGGATTTTAAAAATACATGGCGCCGGGAAATATGGACTAATGGCACAAACCTATGTTGAAGTTTTAATTGTTTCGGCATTTTCTTCCATCCTCGGCTTTATACTGCTTGCATGGAGTCTTCCATTCCTGAACCCGCATTTGCAAACGAATGTTTTGATTGGAAGAAATGTGTTTTCGGCTTTCGGATTTACTGCGCTTCTTATCTTGATGTTATCGGCTGTAGTTACGTTCTTTTCGACCCGCAAAATTGCTTCATTCAAGTTGATTGATGTCATGAAGAATAAAACATCAATTAAAGGATCTGGCGCTATTGAAAACAACTTACAGGTTTCTTTTCAATTTACAATTGTCATTCTATTACTGATATCCGGATTTATCGTTTCGCGACAAAATAGCTTTTTGCTAAATCAGGAATTGGGATTTAATCAGGAAAATATTCTTACCATCGAATCGGACGAAGAATTTCTCCACCAGGAACTGTCTGGATTTAAGCAGGATTTGCAACAAATGGCCGCTGTTCGTTCGGTAAGTTTGTCGAGTCAAACCGTTGGAAAAGGATTGACACAAAATGGATACCTGATTGAGGGACAACAGGAATCATCGATGATAAATGTGGTTTACACCGATGCCGATTTTCTGAATTGTTTTGGTGTTCATTTAATTGAAGGAAGAAATTTTAGCCCGAATACTTCTCTGGATAAAGATGCCATTTTGATCAACCAGCAGATGATAAAAAAAGCTGGTTGGGATGATCCGCTGAATAAGACGATTGACAGAAATGGTAAACTTAAAGTGATCGGAGTTGTCAATGATTTCAATTTTGCATCGCTGGAGAACCCTGTGCAACCCTTGTTAATCATGTCAAACCCTGCATGGGATGAATGGGGTTATTCTACAGTAAACATCCGCTTTCAAACCTCCGACATACAAGGTTTGATTAGCCAGATCAACCGGCTTTGGAAAAACCGTTTTCCTGAAACACCTTTTAAAGTTTCGTTTCTCGACGATGCATTGGCCTCCAATTATAATTCAGTGAAAGCTCAGCAAAAAATCATCAGCTTCTTCAGCCTTTTGGGCATATTCATAGCTAGTATTGGCTTATTCGGCCTGACTGTTTTTACGACTAAAAGACGACTAAAAGAAATCGGGATCCGAAAAGTAAACGGCGCCAAAATAATTGAAGTTATGGTCATGCTTAACAAAGACTTTGTGAAATGGGTAGCCATTGCTTTTATGATTGCCTGCCCTATTGGATACGGTGCTATGAGTATATGGCTTCAAAACTTTGCCTATAAAACCAGCTTAAGCTGGTGGATTTTTGCACTGGCCGGAATTTTGGCATTAGGAATTGCCTTGCTAACGGTGAGTTGGCAAAGCTGGAAAGCCGCAACAAGGAATCCGGTGGAAGCGTTGAGGTATGAATAATCAGGTTGATCCCTGTTAAGTAAAAATAAGCTAAAAAGTGAAGAACAATGATACTGTATAAGCTAAAAGTAGCAATCAGAAATGCGCGGAAAAACGGGGTTTTATCGTTTGCTAAACTTTTTGGATTAAGTTTTTCTATGGCCGTCATTTTGTTTGCCGTTGGATATGTTTATTATGAAACCAGTTTTGATAAAAGTATTCCCGATTCTGATAAAATATATCGTTGTTTGATGCAGGGAAAATTCAATGAGGAAGTTGTTGATTATGCTGTGGTAAGCCCTGCTCAATCTGAAGCAATTAAAAACGATATTTCTGAAATTACGGAGTCAATCAGGGTGCTTAGCAGAGGCAATGCAGACGTAAAATACAATAGCAACAGCTTTCCCGGAGGGCAACTCTATTTTGCCGATCCCGCATTTTTTTCATTTTTTGGTATTCCAATAAAAACCAATCAGGTAAGTCCACTTGCTTCAGAGAATTATTTGACGATTTCCAGAAGCCTGGCAGAAAAGCAATTCGGGACAGTGGAAAATGCAATTGGAAAAGTTGTTGAACTAAGAGATGAAAATTGTGTGATCACAGGCGTTTTCAATGATCTGCCTAAAAATTTTCATCTGCAAATCGAATTAATTCAGTCGTTGCAAAAATCAAAGCCTGATCAGGTTGGGTGGGGTTCTCAAAATTATTACACTTATTTCAAAACAAACCTGCCCAATATTGATGTTGACGAATTGAATTTCAAAATTACCAAATCGGTTTATACCCATTATGATGACCGGATTGACGGAGCGAAAGCCAAAACAATGAATGATTTGAAATATTCAGAAAATCTTTATCTTTTTTATACCTGCGAACACCTAAAAGATATTCATTTCAGCAACCACAAATTCGATCCGGCTTCAACCGCAAATAAAACCTATGTTTATGGGGCTATTATTCTTGCCATCCTTGTGCTTCTGATTTCTTCGATCAATTTTATTAACCTGACGATGGCAAGTCTGTCAACCCGGTTAAAAGAAGTTGGCATCCGAAAAACCATCGGCGCTTTTAAAAGTGATATTGTTTTTCAGTTTCTATATGAAACGCTCATTTTCTTCACCTTATCATTTGTTTTTGCACTATTTATTTACCTTTTCACCGGGAAGCCGCTTGCCCGTTATCTCGGATTCGACATTCTCCTGAATGAACGAAATGTATTGATGCTTGTAGCCAGTGTCTTTGCAACTCTTCTGATATTCAATCTGGCAGTAAACATTTTTCCCATTCTCCTGACATCCAACAAAAAAATTCTAAGCCTGATAAAAAACGAAAGTGCAACAAAAAGAAATCAATGGGGAAGCCAAAGCTTTATTATCATTCAGTTTATTTTGTCCGGATTAATTATTCTTAGTTCGGTCATTGTACAAAAACAAATCAGTTTTATGGTGAACAAGGACCGGGGTTACGATTTGGGAAACGTAATGATGTTTAATGCATGGGGAATGAAACCCGAAACCCGAAAAAATTTTATTGAAAAGCTAAAAGCAAATACTGACATTCAATCCGTATCAACCAGCGATGTTTATTTTGGTGATGATTTTGGTATGAATGCCGCTTATTTTGAAACACGGGGAGACAAAAACTACTTTCATACCAGCGTTTTACCAGTTGATGATGAGTTTCGGAATACATTTAATTTTACCATTAGTGAAGGCCGGTTCTTTGATCATGAACGAAAAACTGACTTTGATGCGGTTGTTCTGAATGAATCAGCAGTAAAACAATATTCGGGGAATGGGTCTTTGATGGGGAAATTTGTAATTGTTGGAGATATTTCCTATCAGGTTATCGGAATAGTAAAAGACTTTAATTTCCGCTCACTCCACCACCCGATTGAACCACTGGTTATGACCCTTACTGAAAATGCGGGAGATATTTACCTCAAAATCAGAAATTCACGTATTCCCGGGGTTATCGGTATTCTTCAGAAATTATGGACCGAATACCACCCGGAATCACCTTTAAACTACCAGTTTCATGATGAAGTTGTGGTTCAGCATTACGATAAAGACCAGCAAGCCAAAAAGCTATTGCTTTTACTATCCCTCATTTCAATTGCTATTGCCTGTGTTGGACTTTATGCCATTAGCTTTTTCACCATTATCAGGAAGACCAAAGAAATGGGAATCCGGAAGGTTAATGGCGCAAAAGTTTCGGAGCTAATGATCATGCTCAATCGTAATTTCTTAAAATGGGTGGCCATTGCATTTGTAATTGCCACACCCATTGCCTGGTATGCCATGAGTAAGTGGCTCGAAAACTTTGCATATAAAACCGATCTGAGCTGGTGGATTTTTGTTCTCGCTGGTATGCTGGCATTAGGAATTGCGTTGATTACCGTGAGTTGGCAAAGCTGGAAAGCTGCCACGAGGAATCCGGTGGAAGCATTGAGGTATGAATAGAGATGGTGAAAAGTCAGGGCTTCACACTTTAAGTGTAATCCTGACTAAATCAAAAATAGTAGATGTTCAATTCTTTATTATCTAACAAAATGATCATCAACAGTTTAAAAATATTTTTCAGACGAATAGCCGGCCAAAAGGTTTTCTTTGGGATTAACCTTGCTGGACTTACTCTTGGTATCACCTTTGCCATTCTTGCATTCCTTTATGCTCAAAACGAATTCAGGTACGACAAACATTTTACCAATACCGACGACACTTATTTACTGGCTTGCAACAATGGGCGCAGTCAAAAAATGCACAGCGGACAACCTCCTGTTTTCATGGATGAGATTTTGGCAAATGTTCCGGAAGTAAGCAATGGCATTCGTTTAAAATGGTCGGACGAGAACATGAAGATTAACGAAAAGCGCATGGAGGCTATCGATTTCATGTTTGCCGACTCAGCGTTTTTTAAATTTATAGGATGGAACCTAATCGTCGGGAATCCTGAAGAAGTCATTTCGAAACCATTGACACTGACTATTTCAGAAAAAATGGCCAAACAATTGTTTCCTGATGAAAATCCAATCGGACAGATTGTAAACCTAGGCAACCAATACGATTTTACAATCACCGGCATATTTAAAGATTTTCCTGAAGAAGCCTATATTCAGGCCGATTTTATTGCCTCTTTATCATCGTGGCAAATCCGGTCGAAAGGCATGCTTGAAGACTGGGGCTGGCACAGTTCATCGATTTATCTGAAGTTTCCAACAAATACTGATATTGCCGGGGTAGAAAAGAAAATCGCGGATGTTTGGAATCTAAAAACGAAAGACGAACATTGCAAAGGAGATTATATTAGAGCTAAACTTCAACCTTTCAATGACAACTATTTAAAATCAGGAGAAATCACCGGCGAAGCAGATCCTTTGGCTTATGTGCTTGGTTTTTCGTTGATCGCTGCTCTGATTCTGGTGATTTCCTGTTTCAATTTCATCAATTTATCCATTGCCATCAATGCCAAACGGTCGCTGGAACATAGCCTGAAAAAGGCACTTGGAGCCAACCTAAAACTGTTTATATGGCAGGTTTTTCTCGAAATCTCACTTTATCTGGCTTTTGCCATTCTAATTAGCAACTTAATCATTCGGGCAATTCTTCCACTTCTGAATGGTTTTCTCGGAAAGAACCTTACACTTTCTTTTATTGGGAACCTCGGATTAGACCTATATCTGTTTCTGCTTTCAGGTGCGTTACTTATCATTTGTGGCATTTCGCCTGTCGTTCAAATTAAGAGGTCGGGAAACAATGGTTTGAAAAAGCGATCAGCCGGGTATTTTGCTTCTGTAAAGGATTCTTCGTCGCAAAAAGGATTTCGCAATTCTCTGGTTATTGCTCAGTTTGCCATTGGGATTATCCTGATCACATCATCCTTTGTTGTGAACCGTCAATTAAAGCTCATCAGACAGCACGATACTGGTTTTGACAAAGAACAAACTCTGGTAATAGACAACTATGAAGGCAATAATGAAAGTCGTTACGAGCTTTTAGCCGAAGCGCTGAAACAATTTCCCGGAATTGTTTCAGTTTCATGCGGATCGAATGTGCCGGCAGACGGAATAAGCAATTGGGGAAGTGCGACAGTAGTTGGCGAAGAACAGAAAAAGATGGAAGGATGTGGTTTTATTTCGGTCGATTATAACTACCTCGATTTGATTGGGGCGCAACTTATGCTAGGGCGCAATTTCAATCCAAACCGAACTTCCGATATCGATCAGGTCATCATCACAGAAACTATGGCCAAAACCTTGAATCTCAATAATCCCGTTGGTGCCTACCTTACCGATATGTGGGACGATAAACGCAGAGAAATAATTGGTGTGGTAAAGGATATTGAATACAATACGATTCGGGAAAAGCAACTGGCTATCGCTTTTTTTTGTCAACGCACCCATTACACCAATTTTTACAAACAAATTCTGGTTAAACTAAAAACAGATGATATTTCGGGAACGCTTACTTCAATAGAAAAACAATGGAAACAGATCGCTCCTGAATACCCACTTGCCTATAGGTTTCTCGATGATATTTTTAACGGGAACTATAAAAAAGAAGTGAAAACAGGCACCATTCTTGGCGTCATGGCCGGGATTGCTATTGTGTTATGTTGTATGGGACTGTTTGCACTGGCACTCTTTCACATCAACGCACGCATCAAGGAAATCGGTATCCGGAAAGTGAACGGTGCCAAAGTGTGGGAAGTAATGACCCTGTTAAACCGAAACTTTATCAGGTGGATAATAATTTCAAGTATTATAGCCATTCCGGTTGCATGGTACGCCATGAATAAATGGCTCGAAAACTTTGCATATAAAACCGAACTCAGCTGGTGGATTTTTACACTGGCTGGCTTGCTGACGCTGGGAATTGCACTGCTAACAGTAAGCTGGCAAAGCTGGAAAGCTGCAACGAGGAATCCGGTGGAAGCGCTGCGGTACGAGTAATCAGGGTTTCACTTGAAGTGAATTCCTGACTAAGCAAAACGAAAGTTGAATTTCAAACATCTTAACTGAAATACTAAACATGAAAAACCTGAAAATAATATTTCGAAACCTGTTGCGGCACAAATTGTTTACCGGACTTAATCTTTTAGGCCTCACGATCGGACTAACCTGTGTCCTGTCTATTTCGCTTTGGGTATACAACGAAACAGGTTACGATAAATTCAATGTGAATTTTGCCAATATCTACCAAATAAATTTCAAAAATCAGGAGGGTGAAATGGCTATGGCCGGAACTCCTGACCCGTTGGCGCCAATTATCGAAAATGACATAGCAGCTGTGGAATACGCCGCCCGAATTAGAAATGCGCCCGGATTTTCTTTCAAGTATAAAGAGAACATGTATTTCGATGAAAACGGAATCACAGCCGATCCTCAACTATTCAATATTTTCAGCTTCAAAACGATTTCAGGAGATCCGGTGAAAGCACTTGACCAGATAAATGGCATAGTCATAACCGAATCGTTTGCTAAACGATATTTTGGCTCCGAAGATCCAATGGGCAAGGAAATTCAGATTGAGGGGCGGGATTTTATTACTATAAGGGCTGTAATTAAAGATGTTCCGTCTCAATCGCATATCCAATTCAATTATATTTTACCACAAAAATTGCTGGAGGAGTATCATTTTTGCGGACTGGAATGGGGCGATCCGAATTTCAGAACCTATGTTTTACTGACAAACGGAAGCAATCCGGCAAGTGCGGCACAGGCAATTACTCAAGTGGCGAAAGATAAAGGTATGCCGCATGTAAAATTTGGTGGTTTGCTGGCTTACCTCCGGCCGTTAAATTCAATTTACCTTGACTATGCAACAAACAATCGACTGGGAGAAACCGGCGATTACCGATACCTTTATATCTTCAGCACTGTCGCCTTTCTGATTCTGATCCTTGCCTGCATCAATTTTCTTAACCTCACCATCTCATTATATGCCCAAAAGCAAAAAAACACTTCTATAAAAAAAGTTTGTGGTGCCAGCAGGAGCACTGTCTTTCTCAATAGTTTAGGTGAGAATGGCGCTATGGTTTTAATATCATTTATTCTTTCATTGGTTCTGTTAAGATTCCTGCGCCCCACGTTTCAATCATTACTTGACAAACAATTCGGCGAACATATTTTCAACGATGTATTTACCGGCATTATCGGTTTAATTTTTATTGCTACTGTTCTTTTATGTACCATTTACCCGTCTGTAATTCTTTCAGGGGCAAAGGCGAAGGAACTGATGAACCGTTACAATAAAAGGAAATCCGGAGTTCTCCGAAGCATGGCGGTATTTCAAAATATTATTGCTGTACTTCTCATCATTGCTGCTATTGGCGTTAATAAACAAATGCAATACATTAATCACAAAAAACTTGGATTTGAAACCAACCAGATTGCCTATACCTATTTGCGGGGAAATATTAATACAAAGATATCCGTGGTGAGGCAATTACTGTCAAACAATCCAAACATTAAAGAAATTAGCCTGAAAGACTGCCCGCCCTTCAAACAAGTGAATGGAACAGTAGGAATAACCTGGAAGCAAAACGGAGAATGGAAAAATCAGGAGGCCAATCCTGTTGGTGTGGAAACCACTCGAATCGATGACCACTATCTCGATATGATGGGAGTTAAGTTTGCCATGGGAAGAAACTTTTCAAACGAAATTTCCAGTGATAAACAAAATTATATTGTCAACGAGGAAGCAGTCCGGTTGATGGGGCTTGACAATGCGATAGGTACCGAGTTTGCTCTTTATGGGCACAAAGGAATAATTGTCGGGGTAATCAAGGATACATATTTCAAATCATTGCACGAAAAAATTAATCCCCAGGTATTCCATTTGTACAATGACGAAGCCTCCGAATCCTATTTCAGTTCCTTGTTTTTCAGGATAAATGGTGATGTTCCCCAAACTTTGGATTACATTAAATCCATCTGGGCTGAAAATAATCCCGGAATTCCATTCGAATATCATTTTCTCGATCAGGACTATGAGATTTTGTATAAAAAAGATACCCGGATTGCAGGAATGCTAAATCTCTTTACCATTTTGGCTGTTTTCATTGCTTGTTTGGGGCTTTTCGGACAAGCCGTTATTGCCAGTGAAAATAAAATTAAAGAAATCGGCATCCGCAAAGTCAACGGAGCCCGCATCTCAGAAGTAATGATACTGCTCAACCGTGATTTTATAATCTGGGTAGCTATTGCTTTTATAATTGCCTCCCCTGTTGCATGGTATGCCATGAATAAATGGCTCGAAAATTTTGCCTACAAAACAGATTTAAGCTGGTGGATTTTTGCACTGGCTGGCTTGCTGGCATTGGGAATTGCTTTGCTCACGGTAAGCTGGCAAAGTTGGAAAGCCGCAACGAGGAATCCGGTGGAAGCGCTGAGGTATAAATAGAATGTGATCTTAAAATCAATATTATGAAAATTAATTTCTTGTTTGCGATCCGTAACATATTAAAAAACAGACTAAATTCGCTCATTACGATCGTTGGGCTATCTGTTTCGTTTACAATACTTCTACTAATTTATACGTATGTTCATCAGGAATTTTCATACAATCAATTTCACCAAAACCGGGATCAGATTTTCAGGGTTAATTATTTGGTGAAATATGCGAACGGGCAACAGGACAATACCGTTTATCTTGCTCCGGAAATAACCAAAATTATCAAGGAAAAAGTTCCACAGGTAAAATACATTACAGCATTTCGGACAGCTCATCTTCCCATCCTGAAGTTTCAGGATCAAAACTTTGAAGAAAATATATTAATTACGGAATCTGATTTTTTCAGAATGTTTAGCTTTAAAGTACTGGTTGGAAATCGGGATAACCTGTTTGTCAATCCGGACGAAATAGCAATTACTGCAAGCCTGGCCGACAAACTTCAGGCCGTAAAAGGATGTACCAGGGAAGAATTATTAGGACAATCGGTTTTCTTTCCAAAAGCCGGCGACATTCCGTTTACAATTTCTGCTATTCTGCAAAATGTGCCGCAAAATTCAAGTATCCAATTCGATGCATTGATACCATACAAATACCAAGATTTCTTCAATCAGTCCAACAATCTGATGGGTAACTCTTCGGTTTATTATCAGGTTGATGCCAATGCAGATGTCAGCGAAACCGCTAATTTGGTTGAATCGACCATTTCAACTACTTACAAGGATTTTATCCAAAAAAAGATAACTCAAAATGTTTTGCTGAATTCAGATAAAGCATTTTCGCCAACGGTTACTTCTCTAAAAGAAGTTTATCTCGACAATGCCGGTTCCGATAATGAACGACACAATAACAAGAGTAGTCTATTTATTTTAATAGCCATCGGAACTCTTATTCTGGCCATTGCCTGCAGCAATTTTGTACTTCTTTCGCTTGGACAATCACTAAAGAAAAGGGCAAACATAAGTATTCGAAAAATGATGGGTGCCAGGACCTGGCATATTTTTACCGTTCAGTTTACCGAAAATCTGTTGACCATTTCCGTGTCATTCGGTATGGCTGTAATTTTTTCTTTCTTCCTTATTCCGATTTTCAATCAGCTTTCCATCAGTGAAATATATATCGATTTGATCTCTTTGCGCAGTGTGCTGATTTTTGGTATCTCCAGCATTTTAGTCATTGCTGCATTAACCAGCGGCGTGCCAGTTCTAAAATTACGAGGTAAAAGCACACCATCTTTAACTGAAAAACAATCTGGTCTTTCAAGCAGAAACCACATAACCGGAATTTTTGTGACTTTACAATATGGGCTTTCTATAATTCTGATCATTCTAACGATAACCATTGTTAGACAAACAAATGACATGAAATACAAAAACCTTGGATTCTCTTCTGAAAATATGATTGATTTGACCGTTTATCACCTAAGTGGCAGCGAAAAAATGGCACTTCGCGATCTGTTTAAAACCGATCCGGCAATTACCAATTTGACCCTGACCAACAGGAATTATGTGAGCGGACAGTCTTCGGAACTTATTAAAAACTCTGATGACGAAAATATTCGTACCAGAATCCTCAAAGTAGATCAGAATTATGTTTCGACTCTGGGATTAAAAATTATCCAGGGAAAGGATTTCTCCGATGAAACGGCTTCATCTCAATCCATCCTGATCAATGAACAACTCCTGGCCCGTCTGTCGTTGAAAGAAAATGCAATTGGCCAATTTCTAACTATAAATGGAATCAATTACCAGATTATTGGACTATTGAAAGATTATCATTTCGATTCGATGAAAGAGGCCATTGAGCCATTAGCAATGATTCCCGCTCCGGGAAACGAGGCAAATTTCATGTTTATAAAATATAATCCGACCCAGTTAAGCCGCTTAATCCCATTTTTAAAAACAAGCTGGGACAAGATTGCACCGGATAAGCCATTAAATTTCAGCTTTTGGGATGAACAGTTAAATCAACGGTATCAGGCCGAAGAGAAATGGAGCCGAATTATTGGTTATGCAGCTCTAATTGCGATTATTATTTCATCTCTTGGCTTGTTCGGACTGACACTTCTGATCATTAACAAACGGATCAAAGAAATCGGCATCCGCAAAGTAAACGGAGCCAAGATATCTGAAATATTGGCCATGCTGAACAGTGACTTTATAAAATGGGTGGCGATAGCCTTTCTAATTGCCACTCCCATTGCCTGGTATGCCATGGACAAATGGCTCGAAAGCTTTGCTTACAAAACAGAACTAAGCTGGTGGATTTTTGTCATTGCAGGTTTGCTGGCAATGGGAATTGCACTGCTAACTGTTAGTTGGCAAAGCTGGAAAGCAGCAACAAGGAATCCGGTTGAGGCACTGAGGTACGAATAACAATGTAGTCAGGGTTTCACTGCGAGTGAAGCCCTGACTACGTTCAAACAAACCTAAGTGACAAACATTTTAACAAAAACCGTCAATTTATTATACACATTTCAATCCCTGAGTTTATCAGATATACTGGTAAACAAACACTTATACATACGGTACGATTTCTGAATACTTAAAAGTAAATTTATTAGCCATGATAAAATATAACCTCCGAATAATTTTCAGGAATTTTAAACGTAACCGCAGTTCATTCTTTATAAACCTGATAGGATTAACAACAGGTTTAGCTTGTGCATTGCTGATTTTTCTTTGGGTGAATGACGAGCTATCGGTTGATAAATTCTTTGCAAATGACAAGCAGCTTTTTCAGGTGATGCAAAACACAAAGGGGGCTAATGGTATCGAGACAATTGATGCCACGCCGGGTCATTTGGCCAAAGCCCTGTCCGAAGAAGTGCCGGAAGTTGAATATGCCGTTGCCGTTGTCCCAACCTCCTTCAACATCAGTAAAGGCGTTATTTCCATGGCCGAAAAACACATCAAATCAGTTGGACAATATGTGTCGGAAGATTTTTTCAATGTTTTTTCCTATAAAATCCTTTACGGTGAAAGAAGCAAATTGCTTTCAGAAAAAAATGATGTGGTTATTTCGCGTGAGCTGGCTTTGAAACTATTTGACCACATACAAGATGCAATCGGAAAGGCAATCGAATGGAATGCTCAGAATATTAGCGGAACATATACCGTTTCAGGTATTTTCGATCCTCCTTCTTCGCATGCAACCAACCATTTTGACTTGCTTCTGAATTATAATTTATATGAAGGATCCAACCCATGGAGCGGATGGGGAAACAGCAGTCCCCGTACCTACGTTCTTTTAAAAGAGGGAACCTCGCCAAATGTGTTCAATGATAAGATAATAGATTTTATAAAATCCAAAGATAAAAACCTGGATGTGACATTGGTCGCTCAACGTTATTCGGATCGTTACCTGAATGGCATTTATGAAAATGGTAAACCATCGGGGGGACGAATTGAATATGTAAAGTTGTTTTCACTGATCGCTCTTTTTATATTAATCATTGCCTGCATTAATTTTATGAATTTATCAACGGCAAGGGCATCAAGAAGAATCAAAGAGGTTGGAATCAAAAAAACCGTGGGTGCCGGACGAAAAACCCTTATTATACAATACCTCGGAGAATCCATGATGATGGCTTTTTTATCTTTGGGCCTGGCCGTCCTTCTTGTGAGCCTGTTAATCGCGCCATTTAATAACCTTACAGGAAAGTATTTAACACTCTCTTTCGATGCAAACTTTATACTGATCATTTTGAGTGTCACCACGCTGACCGGCCTGCTAGCCGGAAGTTATCCAGCTTTGTACCTCTCCCGTTTTGCGCCTGTCGATGTTTTAAAAGGAAAATTCGTTGCTTCTTCTGGAGAAACCTGGGCCCGAAAAGGATTGGTGACTTTTCAGTTTGCAGCTTCGGTTATACTAATTGTGTCGGTCTGGGTTGTTTTTGAACAACTGGCATTTGTTCAATCCAAAAACGTGGGCTATAATCGAGATCATGTGATCTATTTTAGCGTGGATAAGATGAGTTCGTCTGCCTTGTCTGAGATCAGGAATATTCCTGGCATTCTCAATGCAGCAGGGGGCAACATACAGGCCGGTTCTCCATTGGGAGGCACTTCAGGTATTAACTGGGAAGGGAAAAGCCCGAATGCCAATACATTTTTTTCAGTAAAGTGGGTTAGCTATAACCTGATTGAAACATTGGGAATGGAAATGGCTGCCGGGAAAGCTTTTTCTGAAGATTTTGGTTCGCCTAATCAGGCCATTTTTAATGAAACTGCAATTAAAACAATGGGACTGACTGATCCGATAGGACAAACGGTTTCAATTGAAGGTGAAGACATGCAGATTATTGGAGTGGTCAAAGACTTCAATTTTGAATCGCTTTATGAAAAAGTAAAACCTTGTGTCCTTTTTGCGGCACCCATACAGTATGCCCCAAAGGTTTCGGTGAAAATTAAGGCTGGTATGGAAAAAGTATGCCTGGAAAACCTCAGAAAGGTTTATACGAAATATTATCCCGGACAAATTTTCGAGTTTAAGTATATGGATGATGATTATCAGCAGTTGTACGTGGCTGAACAGCGCGTTTCGGCACTATCCAAATACTTTGCCGGACTGGCCATCCTGATTTCATGCCTGGGGCTGTTTGGCCTGGCTTCTTTTACTGCAGAAAGCAGGACGAAAGAAATCGGTATAAGAAAAGTAATGGGATCGAGCACAACAGAAATTGTCAAACTATTATCAGGCGATTTTACTGGTCTGGTGATTTTTGCTATTATAATTGCCCTTCCGGTTGGTTATCTGATTGCCCATCGTTGGCTGGAAAGTTTTGCTTATCAGATTAACCTGAAATGGTGGTATTTTGCCGGAGCTGGTTTGGCAACACTGTTAATTGCCTTGTTTACAGTAAGCATTCAAACGATGAAAGCCGCACTGGTTAATCCGGTGGAATGTTTGAAAGATGAATAATTAGATGAAACATCATTTGTAGGATTGGAAAGCGACAATGCGAAATCCGATCGAAGCATTGAGGTACAAATAACAAATAAAATAATACTAAAGATCTAAAGGCATGCTGAAACATTACATCAAAATATCATTCCGGAATCTGGTCAGGCAAAAAAGACTTACACTGATTAATATATTGGGCCTATCCATTGGGCTCGCCTGTTTCAGCTTGTTTTCGCTGTATACCGTAAACGAGTTTAGTTTCGACCGCTTTAATGCCAAAGCATCGCGCATTTACCGTGTTTACGACTGGTGGTCATTCAGCGACCGCCAGGGAAGCGAACCTTCATCAGCTACTCCGCTTGGACCAGCCATGAAGCAGGACTTATCGGACGTGGAAAATTTTGTACGAATAAAACCAACAGGCGAAAAGCTCATTCGTATCGGGAATCAAATACATCGTATCAACGTATCGTTTGCCGATCCGCAGTTATTCTCGATTTTTACATTTCCTCTCATTACGGGAAATACCGCCACGGCATTGGAATCGCCCGGGAACATTGTACTTACCCGCGATAAAGCTATTCAGCTGTTTGGCAGAACCGATGTGGTTGGACAAACAGTGGAAATCAAAAACGGCAATCAGTTCGAACCATTTATCGTTGGGGCGGTGGCCGAAAATATTCCGGTTAACTCAAGTATTCAGTTCGATATTCTTGGCAGTTTCTCTTACATCCTGAACACTGAATATGGAAAGGCCAGCCTTAAGGACTGGAATATGACCATAGGCCTTTCGGTATACGTGTTGCTATACGAAAACAGCACACTGATAAATGAATCGGCGCGTATAGCCGTATTCCGGCGAAAATATTTTCCGGGTGAAACAGAAAAGAACAATGATGGAAGTCCAACAAACGGATTCGGTCTTCAGCCCTTAAACGATGTTCACACCGACGTAAAAATTGACAAGTGGGGAGCCTCCGATCCCAAAAACATCTGGATACTGATGAGTATAGCCTTCGGAGTATTACTCATTGCATGCATCAATTTTATCACCCTGGCGATCAGCCGGTCGGCCGGTCGATCAAAAGAAGTCGGTATCCGGAAAGTTATAGGCGGACACCGGTATCAGCTGATTTACCAGTTTCTGTCTGAATCATTATTACTGAGTGTAATTTCCGCAGTTATAGGATTAATTCTGGCTTATACCCTATTACCCCTTTTCAACGAACTTTCAGGCCGGTCATTGTCGTTTTCATTCAGCCAATATCCTGAAATGATTGGTATTCTTTCAGGAGTAGTGTTGCTGGTTGGGTTAATTTCAGGTATTTATCCGGCATTGGCTATTTCCGGATTTCAGCCTTCGGAAGTGCTGAAAAGAAAACTCCGGTTCTCGGGATCCAATTTCTTTACCAAATCGCTGATCTCTTTTCAGTTTGTGCTTTCCATTGGACTGATTATTTCGATGATTGTATTTATGCGGCAACTTGGATATATGCAATCAAAAGACATTGGTTTTGACAAGGAAAATGTAGTGACAATCAATACTCAAGACATTGATTTGCAAAAAAATTATCCGGTTTTCAAACAGATATTGAAATCGGAAAGCATCATATTGGGGGTTACAGGTTCATCCATCGGACTTGGAAATGACGAAGGTCAGATGGGTCGCAGATACAAATTCGATAATAAGGAAGAAACCGTTATCGTATATCCCGTCGATCCTGAATTTCTGGATGTTTTAGGAATGCAACTTATTGCGGGCAGAACATTTAACCCAACGATAGCTTCGGATGCAACAACATCGGTCATTGTAAATGAAGCATTGGTTCACGATGTCCTGGGCCTAACTCCGGAAGAAGCGCTGGGCAAGGAATTTACAAGTGGCAAAGGAACCGAACGAAAAGTAATAATAGGGGTCAGCCGGAATTTTAACTTTGAAGATTTAACCCGAACCGTTCGGGCACAAATGTTTTTGTGTCCGGCTGACTTCAAGCCAAACTCACTCTTTGTGCGGATTAACCCCGGAGATCCATCGAAAGCACTAACCGCGATAGCCGCTGCATGGAAAACCATCTCGCCCGATTTACCAATGAAATACAATTTTCTGGATCAGAAATTTGACGATTTCTATAAAGAGGAAAAACGGTGGAGCAGGATTGTTGGCTGGGCCGGAGCTATTTGCATATTTCTGGCCTGTATGGGCCTGGTGGGACTCACCTCTCTTGCTGCCGTCAACCGTTCGACCGAGATCGGTATCCGCAAAGTGAACGGTGCAAAAATCACTGAAATATTAACAATGCTAAACCTTGATTTTGTAAAATGGGTAGCCATCGCCTTTATCATAGCCACTCCAATGGCGTGGTACGCCATGAACAAATGGCTCGAAAACTTTGCCTACAAAACAGAACTTAGCTGGTGGATTTTTGCCTTGGCAGGTACACTGGCATTGGGGATTGCGTTGCTAACGGTTAGCTGGCAAAGTTGGAAAGCAGCTACAAGAAACCCGGTGGAGGCGCTGAGGTATGAATAAAACAATCTAAAATCTAAAATCTAAAATTATACTAAGCTATGTATAACTTAAAAATAACAATTCGCCGACTTTTAAAAGACAAAACTTTCTTGCTAATTAATGTCTTTGGTTTAGTAATTGGCATTTCGTCATTTCTTATTTTATTCATCCATGTTTCCAACGAAAAAAGTTTCGACAAACATATTACAGGACACGAAAATATTTACCGAATCAGCTCTACTGCCAAGGGCAATCCCAGCATATGGGCACGTAGTTTGGGTATTGTCCATTCCGCATCATCTGAAATTCCTGAGGTTGAACTGGCTACCCAGTTTATACATTCTCCTGTTGGAACCATAAAAATCGGTGACGACTCGTTTCAGCAGAACGATATTATGGCGGTTGATAAGGCTTTTATTGAAATGTTTGAAGTTAAGGCCAAAGCAGGCAACCTATCGGAATTGGAGAAACCCAATACCGTTTTTATTTCAGAAGATTTTGCCCGTAAACACTATGGAAACCTAAATCCCGTGGGGCAAATCATCAAATTTGAAGCCGACCAGTATAAACAAGATATTGGCGATTATGAAGTTCGTGGAATTGTAAAAAATACCCATCCCAAAACACATTTTAAATACGAATTGCTATTCTCGCAAAAAGGCAGCTTACAAAAGGATTTTGAAAAATCATTACCCAACTTAAAAGTTCTATGGGCTTACAATTACTTTAAACTTCAGAAAGGTGCATCTCCCGAATTGGTTGCCAAAAAGTTAACAGCTTTTTGGGATAAGAGTTCTTTGAAACAGGAAGGTGGACCTAAAGAATTCGATTTTTCATTATTCCCAATGGACGATATCCACCTGAAATCGGATTTCCGTTTCGAGTTGCGCGAAAGTTCGAGCAAAATAAATATCTCACTGTTTATAATTGTATCCTTTGTTATTTTGCTGGTTTCTTTGTTAAATTTTACCAACCTCTCCATAGCCAAGCTCATTAAACGTTCAAAAGAATTGGGCTTAAAAAAGTTCATTGGGGCTAGCCGGTTGCAAATTATCATGCAGGTATTAGCCGAAGTATTGATTGTTTGTATGCTGTCAATTGGTATTTCATTGTTATTTATTGAGGGTGTAAAACCCTTTATTAACCAGTCGTTTGATATAGAGTTTAAAATGTTTTACAACGAACCGGTTATTTACTGGAGTATCCTGGCAGTTATTGGTGTGTGCCTAACGATAACAACCCTTTTTGTTGCCGTGTTTTTTCTGAGTAGAAATTCCACCATTGATATTCTTGCCCAACGGAATAATTTCTCGGGAAGTTATCTGCTAAAAAGCCTTTTGGTCGGACAGGTTGCTATTGTAATTATATTAATGTCGGGAACTTTTCTGGTAAATAAACAAATTGACTTTGTATTAAATAAACCCTTAGGCTTTAATAAGGAAAATATAGTTGTTCTACATATGAAAGACCTATCAAAGGATGCAGGTATTTTTACAAAAGAGCTTAGAAAGCAAAGTCAGGTGACCGGAGTTGGAATGACATATCAGTACTTCGGATACCCGACACAAACATTGCCACTTGAAGGTTTAGGTATTGAAGGAACCGCAGAGTTAGTTCTTGCCAACTACGATTACCTTAAAACCATGAATATTAAGTTGATTGAAAATTGGATTAGCCCAACTACTGATACTGTTAGGGGAATGGTCATCAATGAGCATCTTTATAAACGGCTCATGGAAAAACATGGAAGTATGGAGGCTTTGAATGCTTTTCAGTTAACCAAACCTTTGGAGCCCGGGCATATACGTATCAATTTTATTGGCGTAGCAAAAGATTTTAATTACAACTCTGCTCACGAAAACATTGGTGATTTTGCTTTTTTGTTGGATGAATCAAGAAACCGTGCACGTTTTGCCCATATCCGCTTAGGCGATGGGAGTTTGCATGCTGGCATGGATGCCACAAAAAGGGTATGGAACGAGTATTACCCCAACCAGGAAATGGATTACTTTTTTATTGATGAGAAAATAGCACAGCAATACAAAGCTGAAACCATTCTTAGCCGCATTCTTTTTGCTTTTTCAAGCATCGGTATACTGATTAGCATAATAGGGATTAGTGCATTGGCGCTATTTATTTCGCAGCAACGCACCAAAGAAATCGGCATCCGCAAAGTGAACGGTGCAAAAATCACTGAAATATTAACAATGCTAAACCTTGATTTTGTAAAATGGGTAGCCATCGCCTTTATCATTGCCACTCCAATGGCCTGGTACGCCATGAATAAGTGGCTCGAAAATTTTGCATACAAAACCGAACTCAGCTGGTGGATTTTTGCCCTGGCTGGTATGTTGGCATTGTGGATTGCCTTGTTAACGGTTAGCTGGCAAAGTTGGAAAGCAGCTACAAGAAACCCGGTGGAGGCGCTGAGGTATGAATAGATATAAAAATTAATTTAAGAGGAAGAAAACATGTTGAAGACTTATTTAAAAACTGCATTCAGAAATTTGCTGAAAAATAAACTGTTTTCAGTTATTAATATTTCAGGATTAGCAATCGGGATAGCATCGTTTGTAATTATCGCTTTATACATCGGGTTTGAATATAGCTATGATCGCTTTTATAAAAATTCGGAAAATATATACCGGGTTTATATGGATTATAAAGAAGGTGATCATTTTGAGCAAGGTGATGCCCAGGCTTATAACCAGTCGGGACCAACGTTAAAAAATGAATTTTCTGAAATAACGGATTTTGTCAGACTACATCAACTTAAGGGGTCATCCATTGAGGCTGAAAATTCGACATTCGAGATTACAAATGGCTTTCTTGCAGATCCTTCTTGGTTCAACATATTTAATTATCCATTAATAAAAGGCGACCCAGGCAAAGTTTTAAACGAACCTAATACGGTTGTCCTATCACAAAAAACAGCAACCACTATCTTTGGTATGACTGACCCCATAGGAAAGATCATTACCATTTATCGAGGAGGACTCAAAACAATTTTAACGGTAACAGGCATTCTTAAAGACATTCCTGAAAACACCTATCTGAAAACCAATTTTCTGGTTTCGTTTCAAACCATAAAAAACTGGCAAATCGACCGTCCTGAACTTAACTGGTCCAACAACAATTTTTTTACATTCATTTTAGTTGATAAAAATGCCAATATCGAAGATTTAGGAAAAAAGATCACAGAACTGAAAACACCACTCAAAGATGAAAGGCACAACATTGAACCACTTACCAGTTTGCATTTGTTTTCGGATAAACCTTTTGAAGCTGAAACCAACGGGAGTATTGTGCAAATCAGGTTTTTATTTGCTATTGCTTTAATTATACTCCTGCTTTCATGGTTAAATTATATCAATCTCACCAATGCCAAGTCCCTTGAACGTGCAAAGGAAGTTGGTGTCAGAAAAGTGGCTGGGGCAAGGAAGAGCCAATTGATTTCCCAGTTTTTGATCGAATCGTTATTGCTCAACCTACTGGCACTCATTATTGCAGCTGGTATTGTGGCAGTATTATTACCTTACTTTATTTCCTTTACCGGTAAGTCTCTCAGTCTAGGATTATCATACGGTAAACCAATGCTTTTGTTTGCCGGAATCGGCATTCTTGGAATTTTGCTTTCGGGTGCTTACCCTGCTTTTGCATTGTCAGGTTTTAAGCCAGTTAGAATCTTGAAAGGTAAGATCAGAAGTAATTCAAAAAAAACAAGTTTCGCAAACACCTTTGTAGTCGTACAGTTTCTGTTAGCGATTATTTTACTGGTTGGTTCAATTACAATCTTTAAGCAGATGAGTTTTGTGTCTGGTCAGCCATTGGGTGTTGATATTAATCAGGTCGTCTCCATAAAAAGCATCATGCTTGATGAAAAGGACAATTACGGCAAAGCCTTCGAAACACTTAAAGGAGAGTTAAAAAAATTACCTTCTGTTGAGTCGGTCGCTATAGCCGGATCTTATCCGGGAAGCGATAATACAGGCTATTTTATGGGAATAACATATCCCGATGGAACCAATGATGGGCAGACTAAATGGTACAACGCTGAAATTGACGAAGACTATATCCATGTGATGGGAATAAAGGTGCTTGCCGGACGGGTATTTTCAAGTTCTGACGAAACGAACAAAAATAAAGTAATAATTAATGAAACAGCCGCAAGAAAGATGGGTTTTAACTTTCCGGAAGATGCAGTTGATCAGCTTATTAAATTCTGGGATCAAAGCTGGATTATTGCGGGAGTAATGAAGGATTACCATTCCCTTTCATTAAAATATAACATTGAACCCTTAGTACTCATGTATAATAAAAATAATGCCTCCAATGGAGTATTGGTAAAATTAAACAACAGAACATCTCTTTCCAGAGTCGACAATGCTATCAGTCAAATAAAATCAGAATGGCAGCAAATATTTCCAAAGAGCGGTTTTCAATACAATTTTGTGGATGAAAAATTTACCTCTCTTTACGATTCAGACAGAAAGTTTGGTAAAGCATTTAGCTTTTTTACTTTCCTGGCCATCTTCATTGCTTCACTGGGATTATTCGGGTTAACATTTTACAACTGCAATGAACGGATAAAGGAAATTGGTATCCGAAAAGTAAACGGCGCAAAAATCTCCGAAGTGATAACCATGCTCAACCTCGACTTTGTAAAATGGGTAGCCATCGCTTTTGTAATAGCCACACCCATAGCCTGGTACGCCATGAATAAATGGCTCGAAAACTTTGCCTATAAAACCGATCTAAGCTGGTGGATTTTTGCGCTGGCCGGGTTACTGGCGTTGGGAATTGCATTGCTAACAGTGAGCTGGCAGAGCTGGAAAGCTGCAACGAGGAATCCGGTGGATGCGTTGAGGTATGAATAGGGAGATGATAAATTTAAGCTTGATAAGCTATGTACAAATAATATAACTAATAGGAAATATGAATTTTACTGATATTAAAACAGTTCTTCGACTTTTCTTTAAAAACAAGCTGATTTTTTCATTGTGCATTATTGGATTAAGTGTTGGGTTTGCTGTATTTATTACCGTTTTTATGCATCACAAGTTCGAGTACAGCTATGATGATATGCATTCAAAAGGAGAGAATATTTATCGAATGCACCCTATTTACGGGCATAAAGATGGATATATAAGTCAGTATGCAACTTCCGATAATGCTTATGGTCCGACATTAAAAGCAAAAATTCCTGAAGTACGGGACTTTGTCCGGATGCTGGCTTATCAGTCGGAACGAATTATCTCCTATAGTACAAAAAATGAAACGATTATTGCCTATCGGGAACCGCATGTTTTTTTAGTCGACTCAAATTTCTTCTCTTTCTTTGATTATCGATTAAAAGTAGGATCAATTAATGACGTTTTAAACAAACCGAATACCATGGTGATTTCGGAGAGTGCTGCTAAAAAGTATTTTGGAGATGAGAATCCATTAGGAAAGAAACTTTCAGCAAGTACCACCGATAATCCTTATGAATGTGAGATAACAGGAATTTTTTACGACTTACCAATTAATTCAAACTTACAGTTTGATTTTTTGATTTCATTAGAAAGCCAGAAACAAAGATGGCCAGGAATTGATAATTCCTGGAATTTTGGAATTTCCTATACTTATCTTCAAGTTGTAGAGAATACAGATATTGCGTGGCTGACTAATCGTATTCAGGAAGTCTTTCTCGAATCAAGTGGCGTAGTTCCGGCAGGTAATCTCAGGTACGAAATGGAACTTGCTCACTTCCCATCTATTCATTTGGATGAACCCCTACAGTGGGAGCTAGAAGAAAAGGGGAATAGGGCTGAAACCAGATATCTGATGGTCATAGCTTTTATAATCATACTTGTATCGTGGCTGAACTATATGAACATTAGTACCTCGCTGGCAAGCCAACGCAATAATAACACACGAATTAAGTCGATACTTGGAGCAAATAAGGCCAGGTTGATTATGCAGTTTGTTACCGAAGCGTTCTATGTAAACCTTATTTCAATGTGTTTGGCCCTTTGCCTAATATTTCTTGCAACACCCTTAATTAGTGCCTTTTTTGATCATGGTGGTATTGGGTTCATTTTTAAAGACCAATTTATTTCAGCTTTATTATTTGCTATTTTATTGGTTGGAACTTTATCCTCAGGCTTGGTTTCTGCTATTTTCTTCTTTATTCAGAATCCGGATTTTCTTCTCAATCCAAATGCAAAGTCTACCGGCGCTCGTTTTAGACAGGTAATGGTTGTTGCCCAATTTACTACTTCAGTAATGCTAATTGTTGGCACCATAGTGGTATTTAAGCAAATTCAATACTTACGCTCACACGAAACAGGTGTCAATTTAAACAAGATGATCGTAATTAAAGCGCCAGGTGGAACCGATTCACAGACTTCGGGCTTAAATAAATTCAGACAGTTGCTTTCGGCAAATGCTTCAATTGTGCATATTTCAGCCGGGAGTGATATACCTGGGCAATATATGGATATGGGCTATATGATTGATCGAACCAGCATTAATCCACCTGTTCATGAAATAACTGATGGTGGACGCATCGATCACAATTACCTGGAGACACTCGGACTTGAATTAGTTGCAGGGATGGACTTTGCCGATGGAATGAATACTGAGCGTAAAATATTGATCAATGAAGAGATGTTAAGCCTGTTGAAGTTTGAAAACCCTGAAGATGCAATTGGGAAACAGGTTTATTTACCGGAAATGCATCAATCTGAACCAGTAACTATTTTAGGCGTTCTAAAAAATTATAGACAGCAATCGCCTATACATAAATTTAAACCGGTATTTTTCTATTGTCGTGAAAATGATTGGTTAAAATTCAATTATTTTGTTGTTCGCTACAACGGGACTTCTCAAAATGTGATATCAACTGTACAAAAAAAATGGGCTGAAGCATTCCCTGGTGGTTCATTCGATTATTATTTTTTGAATGATCATTACGAAAGACAATATCACAGTAACATACGTTTTGGACAACTTTTTGGTGCGCTCAGTTTTTTAGCAATTATAATTTCAATACTAGGATTGCTGGGATTATCGATCAACATTTCTCAACAAAGGATTAAAGAAATTGGAATTAGAAGAGTAAATGGAGCGCGTGTTCGAGAGATTTTAACCATGCTGAATAAAGATTTTGCAAAGTGGATTCTTGTTTCCTCTTTTTTAGGGAGTCTGATCGCTTTTCTGGTTATGCAAAAATGGCTGGAAGATTTTGCTGTCAAAACAATATTTAGTTGGTGGATTTTTGCCGTCGCTGGAATTTTGGTTCTGAGTATTGCATTACTGACAGTTAGCCTGCAATCATTTAAAGCTGCCACCCGTAACCCGGTAGATGCGCTGAGGTATGAATAAATTACATAAAAAATCCTGAACTCAAATTTAGGGTAAAAAGAAAACTGAAATTATATTACAACATAAAAACTATAAAATGATACACTTAAGCAACATCGACAAGTATTACGATTCTAAGTTTCAACGAACTTTTGTATTGAAGGCTGTTAACCTTGAAGTTAAAGAGGGCGAATTTCTGAGTATTATGGGACCAAGCGGTTCAGGTAAATCAACCTTGCTAAACATCATCGGTCTGCTCGATCCACCGTCGGCCGGAGAATATTCGCTCTACGAAAATTCGGTGCTCGACCTGAAAGAAAAAGCAAAGGTTGAATACCACCGCAATTTTATGGGTTTCATTTTTCAGGCTTATCACCTGATTGAGGAAATGACCGTGTATGAAAACATTGAAACGCCACTGATTTATAAAGGTGTAAAAAGCCGCGACCGACAGGCCATGGTAGCCGAATTGCTTGATCGTTTCAATATGGTAGCTAAAAAGGATTTGTTTCCACAACAACTTTCAGGTGGGCAGCAACAGTTAGTTGGTATTGCCCGTGCCATTATCGGTAAGCCAAAACTCCTTTTAGCCGATGAGCCAACAGGAAACCTGCAATCTGTCCAGGGCGAAATGATTATGGAAACGCTAAAAACACTGAACGACGAGGGAATGACCATCATACAAGTAACACATAACGAAAAATTTGCAGGGTACGGAAAACGAATTATCAGGCTGGAAGACGGGATTATAAGAAAAGATGAAAAGTCAAAACTATGATTGATTGAGGACTATGAATGGGCAGTATTCAAAAATCAAGGTCTTCATAAAATCAAGCAAATCAAAGTTCAGCCAATTGGAAAGCAGCAACAAGGAATCCGTTGGAAGCATTGAGGTATGAATGGTCAGGGTTTCACTTGAAGTGAAGCCCTGATTGGGCGGGCGGTTAACAGTAAAAAATAGATTTTAAATTGAATGTTAAAAATAAAATAACCAGCCATGGCATTACAAATCTTTAGGACTGCAATTAAGAATGTTTTTAACAGAAGCAATTCTTCAGCAATTAGTTTGCTTGGCCTCACTATTGCGTTCGTTTCCATTTTTTATATCTACTCCTATGTGTCGTATGAATTGAGCTACGACACGAAGTATAAAAATGCTGACCGGATATATCGCATCAGCGGTGAGATAGTTGCTTCTGAGAATACCATGACACATGCGATTTTAGGCCCTTTAATGGGACAAGGTTTAAAAGATGAATTTCCGGAGGTGGAAGAGTTTGCACGTTTAAGCTCTTTTCGGCAGGCCATTTTTCTTGAAAATAATAAAGAAAAGTTTAAGGTTGAGGAGGCGTATATCGCTGATCATTCTGTTTTTGATATGTTTTCTCTCGAATTAGTTTATGGCGATACCTCAAAGGCCCTTGTCGCCCCCGATCAGGTTGTTATTAACCAAAGCCTTTCTGAAAAGATCTTTGGAAAAATAAATCCGGTTGGAAAAATACTGAAGCAAAATAACAGGGCATTGACTATTCAGGGAGTTATAAAAGATTCTCCCACAAACGTTCATCATAAACTCAATGTTTTATTCTCAAAACCTGATTTTGATGTATCCAGCTTAGATCCGATGAGTCATTCTGAAGGATTCTGGATGCCTTCTGCATATACCTTCATCCGATTAAAACCTAACTGTAGTATTTCAGCAATAACAGGGAATTTCGGGGCTTTTTATACTAAATACATGGCCACGTTTGGAACACAGATTAATTCGAAATTCAACCTCCTTGCCATCCCGATGAAAGATTTGCATTTTTCCAGGTATATGAGTTATGATTTTCCAAAAGGCAATAAATCATACACCTATATTTTAGTTTATGTGGGTCTGTTTATTTTTTTGATCGCCTTTTTCAATTATGGCAATCTGCTGGTTTTCCAGAGTATCTCCAATTCTAAAAATATTGGGATAAAGAAAATAATTGGAGCATCAAGGCTTAGTCTGTATTTTCAATTTCTGGTTGGTTCGGTTCTTTTTGTCAGCATTTCTGTTGTATTGGCTTTGATCGTGTTTCGCCTAACATTGCCCTATTCAAAAATAATTACTTCCATAACCCCTTCAGAACTGGTAAAATGGAACAGCATCTTGTTTGTTTCGGTATTATTGATCGCGTTAACATCATTTATTTCCTCTTTGGTCCCGTTTTTCAATCAATATAAAAAACAAGGTCTTTCTCTCATTACTACAAAAAATTCCACAAAAATAACAATCAAGGGGCTCCGGTTTGGCAAATCGGTTGCGGTCGCACAATTTGCGCTGTCGGTAATCCTGATCATAGCTTCCATAGCAATAACAAAACAGCTGCGGTTTCTTGTTGACAGCGATATGGGATTTGATAAAAACAACGTTGTTTTGATAAACCTGCCAAATGAGAAGATCAACCTTCAGCAGGTTAATTCATTAAAAGCTGAATTGGAGAAAAGTACGCTTGTTGCCCGCACCGCCGTATCGTCACATGTTCCCGGAGAAGTTTTAGGCAGCCTCCAATTTCAGATAGACAAAGAGGGGCAAAAGGTGACCAAAATAGTTAACCACATGCGTATAGACTACGACTACATTCCGTTAATGGGTATGGAGTTAAAGGCAGGACGCAACTTTGACGTGCAACATACTACGGATGAAAAACAATCGATAGTAGTAAACGAGGCATTTGTTGACTTTTGCGGTTTCGATGATTCTATCCTTGATTCCGGAATTGAAGGGGTAAAAGTAATAGGGATACTTAAAGACGTATGCTTCAACTCCCTCCACACGCAAGCAGAACCAGTGCTGTTCGAACTAAATGACAGATCCAATGGGTATTTGAATGTAAAACTAAGCACGCCAAATATTACGCAGGCAATTACTAGCATCAAAAAAACCTGGGAATCATTTTTTCCTGAAGCCCCATTTGAATATCACTTTTTAGATCAACGGGTTGCTATGTTATATGAAAATGACAGCAAAAAGAACATATTGGTGCAATTGTTTGCCATTGTTAGTATTCTCATTTCAGCAATGGGATTTCTAAATCTGGCTTCAATTATCAGCAAACAGAAGACCAAGGAAATCGGAATCAGAAAAGTAAACGGTGCAAAAATCTCTGAAATATTAATCCTGCTCAACCGCGACTTTGTAAAATGGGTAGCCATCGCCTTTGTCATTGCCACCCCCATTGCATGGTATGCCATACACAAATGGCTCGAAAACTTTGCCTACAAAACCACCTTAAGCTGGTGGATTTTTGCCCTGGCCGGATTGCTGGCTTTGGGAATTGCGTTGTTAACCGTGAGTTGGCAAAGCTGGAAGGCAGCAACACGGAATCCGGTGGAAGCGTTGAGATATGAATAAATAAATCTGAACTTTTATGAATTGAAAGGGTACTGTACAATTGAACGATTAAAACAAGATCATGCTATTTCAATTTGTATTACGAAACTTAAAGAAACGTCCTTTTTTGAATTTCATTAAAGTGTTGGGATTGACGCTCGGATTGAGCGGGTTATTATTTATTTCTTTATTTCTTAAGAACGAGCTTTCGTACGATACTTTCAATTCAAACGCTGACCGAATTTACCGGTTCACTGTCACCGACCCGACTTTCTTCGGAGAAAATCATTTTGCCCGCGTTTATCAGTCGGAACAGATACCCGGCCTCGCTGATTATTTTCCGGAGATTGAAAGTTATGCCCGGCTGGCTCCCATTCGAGGTGGAGTAATGGTTCACAACGAAAGATACTATTCAATCAACGAAGCATTTGTTTGCGACAGTACTTTTTTCAATTTATTCGATGCCGATTTGCTCGTTGGCGACAAACAATCGGTTTTGAACGCTCCCGGCTCAATGGTTGTTTCAGAATCGTTTGCCCGTAAAGTATTCGGGAACGAGAATCCAGTAGGACAAACAATGTCAATTCCTTCCGGCCAGTTTTATGGCAATCCTTCGGATTTCACCATAAAGGGTGTGATGAAAGATTTTCCACAGAACAGTCATTTTCATTCTGATTTAATTACTACTCCGGATAAAGGAAAAATCACCTGGTGGGCTTACTGCTATTTGCTGTTAAACAAGAATTCCGATCCAAAAAATATCGCCTCAGGCTACACCGGATTTCTGGCTCTGGAAAGCGACAAGCCAGCCAATAAAATTGAAACCAAAGCTTATTTGCAGAAAATCACAGACATTCACCTTCATTCCGATAAGTTGCGCGAAATTGAGAATAATGGGAATATGACCAATATTTATGTTCTGGCCATTGCCGCCCTTATTCTGCTGCTTATTTCGGTAAGTAATTTTGCCAGCCTGAATCTGGGAATGGCCGGGTTTAACAGCAAATTTATTTCAATTAACCGTATTCTGGGTTCAACCCGCAACATGAACCTGAAATACTTTCTCATCGAAAGCCTGATTATCGTCGGAACAGCCATTGCTTTTACACTTCTGATTTCGATCCCTGCAAATTTACTTATCGATAAACAGCTTGGCATCAACCTTTTCAGGGAAAACGCTGCACTGAGTGTATTGATCTCTGGACTTTTCTGTTTACTCGGTATATTGGCCGGATTGCAACCGGTCCTGAAACAAAATATCCGAAAGTTATACAGTCAGACTTCTTCCTCACTGCTAAATACAAGGAGCATTTTTGTGAGCAAAGGCATAATTGTAACTCAATATTCGCTTGCCATTATGCTGATTGCCTCAGTCATCGTCATTTCACGGCAAACCAAATTCGCCCTCGACAATTCAATGGGCGTGAAAGAAGATAACATCATCTGTTTCGAATCGGTCCATGCCAACATTCAGCAAAAATTTGAAGTTTTTAAAGCAGAATTACTAAAAAACAATAGCATCGAATCCGTGTCGGCAATGCTTGAACCTCCAGGTGGAGAGGCCAACGACATGTTCCAGTATGAAATGGAAGGCTCCGATAAAACGGATGACCAGCGAAAAAACCTGATTGGCGTATTTCCCTGCGATTATTCGTTCGCTCAATTGTTTCGAATCAAATTTCTGGGCGGTCAAAATTTTTCAGAAAAGAATAACGACAACGAAGGCTCAGGAGAATACATCCTTAATGAGACAGCCCTTCACTACCTGAATTTCACCAATCCCAGCGACGCGATTGGCAGGGACTTTAAGCTGATCTCATCTGCGCAGGGAATCGAAATACCTGCCGGTAAAATAATCGGAGTAGTCGAGGATTTTCACCTTTCGAGTATGAAAAAGAAAGTGAATCCAATGGTCATGTTTAAGCGGGACAAACTGTGGTTGATCAATTTTGTGATTTCTTACAAACCGGGCATGCGCACAGCAGCTTTGTCGGACATCCAAAAAGTCTGGACAGACTTGTTTCCAACTTACCCTTTCAGCTATGAATCGGTTGGCGCCATGTACCGTAAAGTTTACAAAACCGAATTGCTTCAGGCTCGTTTATTAACGATTTTCACCATTATATCCATATTCATTTCGTCGATGGGCCTATTGGGAATTTCGCTTTTAATAGCCCAACAGCGGGTAAAGGAAATCGGCGTTCGAAAAGTAAACGGAGCCCGCATTTCAGAGGTGCTCGTGTTGCTCAATAAAAGCTTTGTGAGATGGGTGGTGGTAGCTTTTGTATTTGCCACACCCGTTGCCTGGTTTGCAATGAATAAATGGCTCGAAAACTTTGCATATAAAAGCGGGTTAAGCTGGTGGATTTTCGCTTTGGCAGGTTTGCTGGCATTGGGAATTGCATTGCTAACCGTGAGTTGGCAAAGCTGGAAAGCAGCAACGAGAAACCCAGTGGAAGCGTTGAGGTATGAATAATAGTCAGAATAGTGACAAAAAAATATACAAAATCTGTAAAATAAATTGACAAAACAAATTCATATATTTATCTCATTACGCTTCATATCAAATACTTAAAAGATTGGCATAATCTCTGGGTTGCCTGATCTGAAAAAGAACAGGAAATTGGTGGGAAGAAATATAGAGGGAGAAAAAAGCACTTGTTCAGTTCGAGGATGAATTAAATTTTATTATTTCTAATCCAATTAATTTTTAAACCATGATCAGGTATTTTTTCATCAGCATAATACGCAACATAAGGTCCAATAAGGTTTTCACAGTTATAAACCTCACGAATCTTGTAATCGGACTTGCCGTCTTCATTTTGTTCAGCGCATTGATCACTCACGAGTTAAACTACGACAAGTTTAATGCAAACTACGACAATATTTACCGGGTGCAAACCAAACAGGAAGATTCGTATCCGACGAATTATTGCACCTACAGCCCTCCGGCATTTCGCTTTCATTTAATGGCTGAGGTTCCCGAGGTAGAAAAGGTTTTAATTATGCGCGAGGTTTCAGGTGGGGCTCGTTCCGGCCAGTTCTTTACGCTTCCCGATGGCAGTCAGTTGTACGAAAAAAACGGCTACTGGAGCGAAAATTCAATCTTCGACATTTTTACAATTAAACTTATTGAAGGAAATAAGAACAACGCTCTGACTGAACCCAATACGATTGCTATCTCTGAAACTTTATCCAAAAAGCTTTTCCCCGAAGGAAATGCCATGGGCAAACAGGTTATCATCGGGAAACGATTTCCGTTGACTGTTTCTGCCGTTTATGCCGATTTTCCGCAAAACTCAAACCTGAAGGCAACTTATTTGGTATCCATGCCAACTTACGATGTGCTGGGCGATGGTCCTAAATATCGCGATAATTGGACCAATATTTCATTCGACAACTATGTGTTGTTGAAAAAAGGCGCTGATCCTAAACTTGTTGACGCTAAAATAAAGGATGCTTTTAAGGACGTGAAAAACTTTGAAAAGAGCTCACCATACCTGCATCCGCTTTCAAAATTGCATATTTCACCCAACAGCCAACCCGACGTGATTATTGGTCTGGGAATTCTTTCGCTGGCTGCCATTCTTGTATTGATTCTTGCCAGTGTTAATTACGTAAATCTTTCGTTGGCCAATTCCACCCAGCGCTCCACTGAAATTGGAATAAAAAAAGTAATTGGGTCTTCGAAGAAGCTCCTTGCAACCCAATTTCTGGCTGAAACCATCCTGCACACGATGTTTGCCACCATTCTGGCGCTGTTTGTTGCGCAAGCTTCCTTCCCGTTACTGAACCGAATCCTGAATAAGAATATTGACTTTTTGTTATGGAACAATGACCGACTTTTAATTTTCGTTTTCCTGGTTAGCTTACTGGTAGGTGTACTTTCAGGATTATATCCTTCGATGGTTATTTCGGCCTACAACCCGGTTAAAGTATTGAAAGGCAAAATATTCACCAACGTTGGAAACTCAATTAGCATCAAAAAAATATTGGTTGCGGCACAATTTTCCATCTCCCTGTTCATGCTCATCGTAAGTTTTATCCTTTTCAACCACGTCAATTTTATCCTGAATAAAGATTTGGGTTTCGCCAATAAAAACATAATTTATACCGAACTCAACCCACGAGATAAGATGCCGTTTGAAACCGTAAAAACCAGGATGTTGCAGCATCCCGAAATCGCAGATATTTCGTTTTCATCAACGATTCCGTTTATTGGAAATATTGGTGGATATGTAACCTGGGACGGAGCCGCACAGGATGAAAAAGAAATGATCAGCCGCAACTATGTGAATTACGACTTTATCCCGACCTATAACCTGAAAATGGCTTGCGGCCGTAATTTTTCGAAAGATTATCCGGCCGATAATAAGGCCTGCATTATTAACGAAACGGCTTTAAAAGTTTTTGGGTGGAGCGATCCGATTGGAAAACAGATTTTCCTGGAAGGAAAACCGTTTCCTGTTATCGGAGTCGTAAAGGATTTCCATCCTTATTCGGTTCACAATCCAATTCCAACCTACATCATGTTCATGAATGACAATGTAATTTCAGGGTCCACATTGTTATCAGTTCGATTTACCGGAGACGAACAAAAAGCCAGAGCTTTGGTAACCAGCGAACTGGGAAACATCTTTCCAAACGATCCATTCGAATTTAAGGATTTTAGTGTAGCTTTTTATCTCGACGATGCTATCGAATTCTGGCAATCGATGAAACGAATGTTTATGTTTTTTGCAGTGGTAACCTTGGTTATTTCAACCATTGGCCTCTTCGGTTTGATTCTGTTCACTGTTAAGCGCCGAATGAAAGAAATTGGAGTCCGGAAAATTTTGGGAAGCTCAGTTGGCTCAATATACTGGCAGCTCTCTACCGAAGTGGTCGGAATGCTTAGTTTCGCTATTCTTATTGGATGTCCTGCTGCAATTTATATTTACAAAACTATGCCGGGTGCTTACAAAGAACCACTTAGTATTTCCGAGTTTTTGGTTGCCATAGTTTTGGTTGCAGTTATAGCTTTCCTTACAATTAGTTACAATGTGCTGAAAGTCGCGGTAAGCAATCCGGTTGACGCAATACGGTACGAATAAAATATGTGTACCGGAAATTTTGAATAAAAGTTAATTTTTAGTGAAAAATGAGTGGAAAGTTAAAAGATAAAACATTGAAATATAAGGCATTTGAAATACCTCTATATAAAAAAGGCATATATGCCGGAACCCGAAGTATTGGCTTTCAGATCGGGAGTAACCAATTGCATGAGTTAAAAGCAGTCATTCAACTACAGAATATCTTCGGGGGGAAAACAGAAATGGGGTTGAAATTAAAATGGTGAGCATGCGGACTAAATGAAGTGGGTTTTCACTTTATCCGGAATCTGCTGTTTAAGTGTTAACTTTGCCAGCAATTACATAGTAAAACATTTGGAACAGGCAGTGAAATGATGAATGAAAGCAAATCGACCAGAATTAACAAATATCTGAGTGAAACGGGCTATTGCTCGCGCAGGGCTGCCGATCGGCTTATTGATGAAGGCCGTGTTACGATTAATGGTCGTGTGCCTGAAATAGGGACAAGATTGATGCCCGACGATGTGGTTAAGGTTGATGGCCGTTTAATTACCGAACCGAAAGTAAAACCGGTTTATATTGCTTTTAACAAGCCGAAAGGAATTGTGTGCACAACCGACACAAAACGCGAAAAAAATAACATCATCGACTTTATAAAGTATCCTGTTCGTGTTTTCCCGATTGGACGTTTGGACAAGCCTAGCCAGGGGCTTATTTTTTTAACTAATGATGGAGATATTGTCAATAAAATATTGCGCGCCGGAAACTATCACGAAAAGGAATATTTGGTAACTGTGGATAAAACAATTACCCGTGATTTTATTCTGAAAATGAAAAACGGAGTTCCGGTTTTGGGTCAGGTAACCCGCAAATGTGTGGTTGAACAAATCGGTAAATTTGAGTTTCGAATCGTATTAACTCAAGGTTTAAACCGACAAATACGCAGGATGTGCGAATATTTGGAATATGAAGTTTTGGAATTGAAGCGTATCCGGATTATGAATATTTTGCTTGATGTTCCTCTGGGTAAATGGCGAAATCTGACGGATGCAGAAGTTGCCAAAATCAATCAAATGGTTCAGGCATCATCAAAAACGCACGACGAATTGGATTAGAAAAATAAGGAGTGGTATAAATAAGGCAAGTTTTAAAAGCCTTTCCGACCCGAATAGAAAATGATGGTCTGATATCATCACCTTCACTGTGCCAAATTTGTGGTCCGACATCAACACTATACAGATAAGCTCCTTCGGTTAGAAAATTTACACCTATCGGGAAATATGTTTTCCAGCCAAAGTATCCAATGGATTGCGTAACACCGATATGAAGATTTAAATGATCACTGGATATCGATGGAGTATAAATTTTTGCGCCAAGAGATGCCCCCGCAGCCCCAGCTCCAGCTTCAACGCCTAAAAACGGAGTCAGTAACCGCTCGTATATCGCCCCGATTACCACATCATATCCTCCCAGCTGACCACTAATAATATTCCTGAAAGCAGTTTTTTCATGTTCATTAAGTTTCGTAATATCATCTCCGTATCTGTATCCTATCTTAATTCCAACCCAAGGAGAAGGATTTGGATCTATATTATTGGCAATCATTATTCCCAGATCAAAGCTATATTGGAAGTTATTTTTAGCAAAATACGATACTCCAAATGGAAGATTAATCATAAGAGGATCCTGTGGGTTTTTCGAAACTGATATGCCAGTGTAATAGTTTATTCTGCGCTGTGTGGGATCGGTGATAAAATAATTAACTCCTGAAACAGGTCCAAATAAACCATATCCTAATTCGAATAACATTCTGTTTGATACCATTTTATTGTATACGACTCCATTCAGACCAACAGAAATACCATTTGATTTTATCACATTAACAGATCTGATTTCATCCTGGCTATTTGAAATAAGTGGCACAAGAAGTAAAATGAATATTATAAGTTTAAAGTTCATCATAGTAATCAGATAAGGGCCACGATAAATATTAGCTCCAGGTTATGATTCAATTTTTGTGCTGCAACTTAGCGCTGATTGAATTACTGGTACTGGTATAGTTAATTCTGATGTAGCTTTGATTGAGTTTCGGCAACACGGTATTCCCAACGTGAAGGATTAAATTTCCTTCCCTTAAAAATAAGTTTAGCCCCAATATAAACTCCCAGGATTCCAGCAGCAGCCACAGGGGTTCCAAAAACTACAACGATTATTCCATAACCATCGCTTGATGCTAATCCCATGGCTACAGCCCACAATCCAAAACCTCCAACGAAACTACTTGGAACCAGTAGTGCTGCACCGCCGAGCTGTCTGGAAAATGTTTTCGCACTTATTTCCTGAATCTGACTAAGAAGGAGTGTATCGGAATTTATGCAAATTGATTTATCGGAAATTACTTTTAAATTGCCCTTGTATGTTTTACCATCTTTAATAGCCTGAATTTTAGAACCTTCAGATATAAATTTAGAATTGTTTGTGTTGTAATTTCTGAGTTCAAGCCCTGTGTTGGTTTGTGCAATTCCGGCAAATGAGGTAAGGATAAGCAGTTCAAAAATAAAAAACAGTTTTTTCATAAACAGGCAGCTAAGTTATTGTAAAATAAATTATTGACAGTTGAATTATGCTACTCAAACAGTAATAAACCTTTATTGTTTTCTAATTGAGACTTTATTGTCTTAATTAATCATCACTGTAACTTATTGTTTCTCTGGCGCTTATATTAAACTATGGAATTTGAACGTTTTCATTGCTGACAAATGAAGATTTCATATAATAAATAAGGGCTCCACCTGAAGCGAAACCCTGACTAAAAAAGGATGTCACATTTAATTTATGTGATATCCTTTTCTGTTAAAACTTATTTTTTTTTGCTATATCTTCTTGAAGAAGAATATTTCTCCTTTAGGATTTACCTCTAAAACAATGTGGTTGTCAGCTTTCGAAAGTTCTACGAAATAATTGTCTGCATCTTCAAACTGAGTACCCCACAACATCATATTCATTTCGTTTTCTGCATTGTCTTCAAAGAACACTACTGGTCCGATAGTATAATCTTTATACTTTGTTTTAATCTCAGTCTGTGCATATTGGGGAATGTCAGTAAACGTTTTCATTGTGGTTGTTCCAACCAGTTTGGAATCAAAATCATAATAAGCTTTCATTTGTTTTCCATCTTTGGTAAACACAGCTTCATCCAGGTAATCAGCTCTTTTCCATTGCACATCCGAATGGTTTCCAAAGTCGGTAAAAAAAGCTTCTTTTGTAAATTGATCGACCGAACTTCCTTCAAGCTTTCGAAGCTGTTGCCTTTCTGTTTTTATCTCCTTTCTTTCCTTTGTAATTGCGGACTTTAAAATTTCTTTTCTCACTCCTTTTGCTGGCAATTGTATAAAAGCCATTGCAAACAAGATAGTCATTGATAATCTTGCTAACTTTTTCATGGTTAAATCTTTTAAATATTAATACTAAAAAACTTTCACTGCATCAGACAAATTAAAATCAAAATAGTTTATTGAATTTCAGCATTTTAACAAAGTTTAAAAGGAGTAAACACTTATTAAAACTTGATGCAACCGTAAGCAGAACGAACTAACGATTTAAGCATTACGCTGGAGGTATAAAGCAAGTAAGGGCTCCACTTTGAAGTGAAGCCCTTACTGAAAATGTATATTCTGAGAATTAGAATAGTCTCCTGAACCCAATTAAATCTTTTACTTCGTTAAGCGTTGCCTGCGCTGATTCACGGGCTTTCTCTGCTCCCATCCGTGCAACTTTGCCCAGATAAGCCTCATCTTTCAAAATTTCCAGAATTCGTTCGCGAATCGGTGAGGTAAATGTAATAATGTCTTCAGCCAATTGTTTTTTCAGATCACCGTAGCGAATGCTGCAATCGTTGTAAGCAGCATCAAAATGACTCACCACCTCAGGTGTTGAAACAATTTTCATCAGAGTAAACAAGTTCTCAACTGCTTCGGCTTTTTTGCTGTTGGGCTCGGTTGGCCCGGCATCAGTCACTGCACGCATCACTTTTTTGCGAATGTCTTTAGGATCTTCAACCAAAAAAATACCATTTCCTTCTGATTTTCCCATTTTACCGCTGCCATCGAGTCCTGGAACTTTAATCATGTCGCCACCATCGAATGTAAAAGGCTGAGGTAACGGAAACAGTTCGCAGTTGTACATCCGGTTGAAACGACCAGCAAACTTACGGGCCATTTCGAGGTTTTGTTCCTGATCTTTTCCAACAGGCACGAACTGTGCTTTATGAATGATAATATCTGCGGCCATTAAAACTGGGTAAGTCAGTAATCCGGCATTTACATTTTCAGGATTTTTGCGCGCTTTTTCCTTGAAGGAAGTGGTGCGTTCCAGCTCGCCCAAATAAGCATTCATATTCAGGAAGGCGTACAGTTCTGATACTTCAGGCACATCGCTTTGAATAAAAATGGTTGATTTCTCAGGATCAATTCCACAGGCAAGGTATTCGGCCAAAACCTGTTTTACACCCGATTGAAGATTTACCGGAGTCGGATGTGTGGTGAGCGAATGAATATCGGCAATAAAAAAATAGCAGTTGTAATCTTCCTGCATTTTTAAAAAGCTACGTACAGCACCGAAATAATTTCCAAGGTGCAAATTTCCGGTTGGCCTGATGCCACTGACAACTATCTGTTTGGTCATGATTTTCAATTAAATTCAACGGGGAGCAAAAATACACTAACAATTTTCAATTCACAAGAAAATGGGAAAAGTTCCAAGCCGAAAAAAGCTCTGGGTTTTTCTCAGTGTTCTATGTGGTAAAAAAGAAAACTTAACCACAGAGTTTAAAAATAGTAATTCACAGAGAGAACAGAGATTAATAAGTTTGCATAATGGCTAATTACCTAAATATTGGTTAATTCCTTGATTATTGGAATATTAATTTTAACTCAGTGTTTCCTCTGTGTTCTCTGTGGTGAAAAATAGTTTTACAACATCAGCAATCCACCCTCCCTCAATACCTTTATCGCTGGGCTGTTCCAGAAAAGTACAAAATCTTCTCCGGTTTGCTGTACAAAGCTTTTCTCCAACTCACCGAAAGTTATTTGAGACAAATTCTCCACGGAAAATACCGGAATCTGAGCAAATAACCATTTCCCTGCTTCCTGTTTCAACTGAATCACCAAATCCTGTTTTTTATTACTGAAAGTCAATTCGGCCATTTCGAACGATTGGCTTTTCTTCTTTTTGGTATAATTCCGGATGGAAGGAACTCCACCAAGCCAGACTATTTTTGCACTCGGACTTGCTGATTCAAATTGCTGTTCTTCAATAGCTTCCTGAATATAATTGGGAGCAACCCTGGTTCGTGGCACTTTAAAATCGAACCAATCCTGAAGCGGAAAATCGAAACAAATGCCATGCATGTAATTGAAAAGTGATTTTTTCAATCCTTCGCTAAACCGTTCATGTTCTGTTCCGCTTGGGTCGCTGTGAATCAAATCATTATTGGCAAATGTGCCGGGTTTTTCGTTTTCAATTTCTACTTTGAATTGTGCCGGGTTTAATCCAATCGGACTGTGTGCTGTCATCGCAAACTGATGCCAGAATCCGGATTGAATGACTCCAACTTCAAACAATTGCCTCACAGTTTCCAGCGAATCGATGGTTTCCTGAGCAGTTTCCGTGGGGAATCCGTACATCAGATACGCATGAACCATGATTCCGGCACGCGTAAAATTATCGGTTACTTTGGCAACTTTAGCTACGCTCACTCCTTTGTTGATCATTCCCAGCAAACGATCAGAAGCGACTTCCAAACCTCCGGAAACCGCGATGCAGCCTGATTCCTTCAGCAGTAAACACAAATCAAAAGTGAAGCTTTTTTCGAAACGGATGTTGGTCCACCAAACTACCGTGAGTTTTCGTCGGATAATTTCCAATGCCAAAGCACGCATCAGGGCTGGCGGTGCAGCTTCGTCAACAAAATGGAAACCGGTTTGCTTGGTTTGCCGGATCATTTCTTCGATCCGGTCGCACAAAACCTGCACGGTATTCGGTTCGTAGCGGCGAATATAATCGAGTGAAGTATCGCAAAACGTACAACGTCCCCAGTAACAACCGTGTGCCAGCGTGAGTTTATTCCAACGACCATCACTCCAAAGACGGTGCATCGGGTTTACAATTTCGATGACCGAAAGATAACTGTCCAGCTGAAAATCGGAATAATCCGGAGTTCCGGCTTCGAACTGTGAAAAGTCGTTTTGTCTGGAGCCATTGAGGTAAACAACCTCGCCGTTTTCAAACGCAAAAGTTCGTTTCAATTCGGTTTTGGCGCGTTTCCCATCAAGGTATTCAATCAGGTTCAGCACTGGAGCTTCGCCATCGTCGAGGGTAATAAAATCGAGGTAGTTAAAAACTCTAGGATCAGTCAGTGAGCGCAGTTCAGTATTGGGAAACCCGCCGCCCATCACAATTTTTAGCTCCGGAAAATGCTTTTTTATGAATTGTCCGCACTTAAATGCGCTGTATAAATTTCCGGGGAAAGGGACCGAAAAAGCAACCAGGGTTGGTTCGCAAAGTTCTATTTTCTTCAGTAGCAACCGTAGTAAAAGCTGATCGATAAAACTCTCCGGAGCAAGCAAAGCCGTTTCCAGTTCGTCAAAAGTTGCAGCCGATCGTCCCAATCGTTCAGCGTAACGGCTAAATCCAAAATGCGGATCGATGGCCTCGATAATTAAATCAGAAAGATCTTCGAGATAAAGTGTGGCTAAATGTTTGGCTTTGTCGCGCGTACCCATCGTTCCGAAAGCCCATTCCAGATCTTCGGTTTGGGCAAAGCGCGAAGCTTCAGGTAAATAATTTCCTTCACAAATCACGTGGGCCAAAACGATATTCTTTTCCTGCAAAAAAGCAATCACCTGATCGATGGTCTGGATGTAGCTTTCGCGTAAATTGAAAATCCGTTGGCAATTAGGAGAAAGTTGAATATTTCTGTTTTCAAGTTCCTGAAAAAGCGATTTCAGGCCTTCCGAAGAAAATAAAGCCAGAATGGTTTCTATCCCCAGATCGCACTGGTACGACGGAATATTTTGGGTATTTAAAAATCCTTTCAAATAGGCCGTTGCGGGATACGGCGTATTCAGTTGAGTAAATGGCGGTGTGATGAGAAGTACTTTTTGACTCACAATTCAAGATTTGTTTCAGGTAAAAGTACAATAAAAGATGTAATCTGATTGGATAGTCAGGGCTTCACTTTGTGTGAAACCCTGACTAAGTATTTTATATGCTTGCCACAAATGGCGCTTTCCGGATAAACGTTTCATCGGAAAGTTGCGCAACTAGAAGATCAGCAATGTTACCGGCACCTATTTTGTTCCCGGGGCAATCTTCTAAACTTACCTCAAATTCTTCTGAGGACTCCGAAAACTCGATGAAAGGGACACGAACCAATGTCCAGCTTACATCGCTTGCCGACAAAATTGCATATGCCTTTTGCCTGTCGGCGTGAATTTCCGGAAAGTTTGTTTTCATCCATTCTGTTGCCAAAATGGTTTCTTTTCCTTTTTTATCAAAAAGGGTATCTACATTTAGCCCTGCAAGCGAAATGAAACGTTTGATGCCAAACTCATTCATTGCGTTCAACACATTTGTCACTGCCCTGCTTGCGACAAGCGGTTCGTCAGGACGTTGACCAACAGTACTGATTATTGCCCCACAGTCTTGAACTAAGTTACGGATCGATTCAGGATTGATGGCATCACCCTGGATGATTTCGATAAAAGGACTGTCAATTTGGAATTTCTCAGGATTTCAGAGAAGTAATTTAATGTGGTATTCCTGATTTAATAGTTCTGTTACTAAATACTTACCTGTTCGGCCACCTCCGCCTAAAACAGCAATTTTTATTTTTTGTTTCATCTTTATTCTTTATAAAATTTTGACAATAAAATTAACCCGTTCCAATATTTTTTTTAAACGACACCCAAGGACGTTCGTACTTCTAAGGGTTTTTAATTTGATATTTTATAAAGAGATTTTAATGAAACAAAACTAGGATTAATTTTCAACAAACAATTTCAGAATAAAATACAGGCTTTATTTTCTTTTAATTAATACTTTTGTTGCGATTTGGTTGACACGTTTCCTGTTTCGGAAGCGAGTCAGAAAAGGGAATCCGGTTAAATTCCGGAGCTGTACCCGCAGCTGTAAGCCTAAGTAAAACTTTTTGTAATCCCTGCCACTGTTTCGGTTCACCGCAACGGGAAGGCCACAAAAAGAAGGCGAGCCAGAAGACCTGCCACTTCAAGATATTTCAATTCGAATCTTCGGGAAAAAAGATCGGTGAAAGGTGAACCCTGGTTTCCTATTCATTTCTTCCGGAATAAAAATTACAGTAATGAATGTATTTTCATCATGGAGTGGTGGTAAAGATTGTATGCTTGCGCTTTACCGTCTGCAAAAAAGTGGGCAACATCAGGTTTCAGTCCTCGTAAACATGTGCGATGCCGAAACCGACTTTTCGCGCTCGCACGGCATTCATCAGGATTTGGTTATTCGTCAGGCCGACGCCTTGGGCATCAAATTGCTTCAGCCCAAAACCGACCGGGCCAGTTACGAACAGAACTTTAAATCCGTTATCCTGAAATTGAAAGAGGAAGGCATTTCCGGAGGAGTATTTGGCGATATTTATTTGTGGGAACATCGTAACTGGATCGAACGGGTTTGCGCAGAATGCGGAATCGAAGCCATTTTCCCGCTTTGGGACAATCCGGTCAATGTGCTTGCTGCCGAAATTATTGGGGAAGATTTTAAAACACTTACGGTTTCGGTCAATGCCAAACAACTAACTGAAGATTTTCTGGGTCGGGTGTACGATTCCGCTTTTGTGGAAGAACTTTCAAAAATTGAAGGCGTTGATGTTTGTGCCGAGTTGGGCGAGTTTCACACTTTTGTTTACGACGGGCCAAATTTCCGACATCCGGTTCAATTCGAAAAAGGTTCGGTAAGTTTCCGTAATAACCATTGGTTTTTAGAAATACTTTAATTCCGGAAAAATGAAAAAAACATATTCACTTCTTATTATACTTATTGTTTGTCAGCTGATTAGTTCGGCGCAGGAAGTCAAACGCATCGTTTCACTGGTTCCGTGGGTAACCAAAAGCATTTACCTGATGGGCGAACAGGAGAAATTGGTGGGTTGCACCAGTTATTGCCCGGTTGAAGCTTCCGACAATATTCCGGTAGTTGCTTCTGCCATGAGCATCAACATCGAAAAAACATTGACACTGAGACCCGATGTTGTCGTGGCTTCGTCGTTAATTAAGCCTGAATCCATCGACAATCTTAAAAAGCTGGGGCTGAAAGTAGCTTATCTGCCCTATCCGCAATCATTCGAAGAAATATGCTCCTATTTTATTCAGATTGGCGAGCTGATTGGGAAACCGGAAAAGGCTCGGGAAATCGTGTCTCAGCAAAGAGCACGGCTTACCGAATTAATTGCAAGAGTACCTGCAGGAAAAAATCCAAAAGAGTTCATCCAGATAGGGGCCAAACCTTTATTCTGCGCGGTTCCGAATACGTTTATGGAAGATTTCATCCGCTTTTCAGGAGGGAAAAACATAGCTGCCGATTTAAAAATGGGTGGCGTTACCCGTGAATTTGTCCTGAAACAAAATCCCGACGTCATTTTTATCGTGACGATGGGAATTGTAGCCGAGGAAGAAAAAGATACATGGCTGAGTTATTCAGCGCTTTCAGCCACTAAGAATAAGAAGATTTTTATTCTCGATGCCGATAAAACCTGCAGCCCGACTCCGGTTCTGTTTTTGGACGCCCTGGAAGAAATGATCAAACTGATGTATCCGTAAATTTATTTCTGAAAGATGATTAATGGCCACGGCGACGACAGTCATAGGTATCAGGCGACGGTTCGAACCGACTTTAGTTCAAACGTTTGGTTCAAAGGTACTCCTCCCGAACTAATCTATCATTTAAAACAAAACCTGCATTTGATTGAACGGTATCCGGAACCGGACGAAGCTGAGTTGTGCGGTAAAATTGCAGCTTTTCACAAAGTAGATTTCACTCAGGCTTTAGCATTTAACGGATCGGTAGAAGCATTTTACACCATTGCTTTGGCTTTTCGTGAAGCTGATTCGGCCATTCTTTACCCCGGATTTGCCGAATACGAAGATGCCTGCCGCATGCACAAACACCAATCGCAATTTTTCAGAAAAGAGGAATGGAAACAAACACTCAGAACCAATCCAGGATTAATCTGGTTCGGAAACCCCAACAATCCGGACGGACATATTTTTGAATTTCAGGAAATTAAACAGGCGGTTGAATCTTTTCCGAACACTGTTTTTATTGTTGACGAAGCCTACGCCGATTTTATTCCTGGATTTCAATCGACTATTCCGTTAACCAAATCGTATCCAAACCTGATTGTGGTTCGATCGCTGACCAAATGTTGTGCAATTCCCGGATTGCGGCTTGGATATTTAGTTGCTTCTGAACAACTGGCAGCAAAACTGAAACAATTTCAGCAACCCTGGTCGGTGAATGCACTGGCTCAGGAAGCCGGTAAATTTCTCCTGAATGCCGGATCGAACAAACGACTTGATGCCGAAAAAGTATCCGCTCTTTCTACTGATCTGCAAAAGGAAATTAACCAACTTGAAGGATTTCGGGTTGTTCCATCGAAAGCATCGTTTTTTCTGATTGAAATGCAAGCGGGTTCCGCTGCCGAATTGAAACAGTTTCTGATTGCTGAACATGGAATCCTGATTCGCGACGCTGCAAACTTCCGGGGTTTGAACGAACGGTTTTTCAGGGTTTGCACCAGAAATGAAAGCGATAATCAATTGCTTGTAGAAGGACTAAAAAACTATTCAAAAGTGAATAAACACAGAGCACTCAGACTTTAAAACATAGGATAAAAACTCCGTTTTCTCTTTCTTCCTCTGTTATCTCTGTGGTAAAAAAAGTGGTAAAATAGTTAAACAATGACACCAGAACTTCTCTTTATAATCCCTCTGCTGATCGGCTTCCTGCTCGATACCCTTTTTGGCGATCCGCTCTGGCTACCGCATCCAATCCGCATTTTTGGAAACGCTATTTCATTTTTCACCGAAAAACTGAATTCAGGGAAATACCGGAAAGCAAAAGGAATGCTGATGGCTCTATTCCTGATTTCAGCTACATTCTGGAGTTTTTGGCTGGTGCTGGCACTCACAAAAAGCTCCGATTTGCTTTTTATCGTTTTGGCAAGTCTGGGAGTATTTTATGGTTTGGCTAACCGAAGCCTGATTTCGGAAGCGCATAAAGTAATTTCAACGCTTGAAAAGCAGGGTTTGGAAGCCGGACGAAAACAACTGAGTTACATTGTTGGCCGCGAAACACAGAACCTAACTGAACAGCAAATACGCATTGCAGTGCTCGAAACGCTTGCCGAAAACCTCAGCGACGGAGTGATTGCACCGTTATTTTTTTATGCGCTGGGAGGCGTTCCGGGCATGATGGTCTACAAAATGGCCAATACGCTCGATTCGATGGTTGGCTATAAAAGCGAACGTTTCCGTCAGTTCGGTTGGTTTTCCGCCCGCTTCGACGACATGATCAATTTCATTCCGGCACGAATTACTGCCTTGCTGATGGTTGTTCTCAGTTTTAGCTGGCGCGGACTGGTATTTATTTTTCGCTACGGTCACCAACACAGCAGTCCAAACGCCGGTTATCCGGAAGCAGCTCTGGCCGGAATTCTGAATTGCCGGTTTGGCGGCCCGAATAGTTATCACGGTGTGTTGGTCGAAAAACCTTTTATTGGAAAGAATGTCAGGGAAATTACGAACCGTGATTTTTACAAAACCTGCGCGGTTAATTTCTTTACTTGTTTGGTGATGATTGTATTGATTTGTGTTGCTGTGTTATTTTTCCACCAAGGATAACACGGATTCTCACAAATTGTGAAATTTTCACCTTCTTAATCTGTAATACGTTAAGCTGCGATTCCATTTTACTTTACGCAAATTTGTTTTTTATCTGTGTTTGTCTGTGTAATCTGTGGTAAATAATCTCTACTTTTGCCTCCGGAAGTGGTTCCGAGGTTGGCAACAGGCCAACAAGGAATAATAGGGAATCCGGTGAAATACCGGAGCTGTACCCGCAGCTGTAAGCCTTAGTAAAAACTTTTTGAAACTCCTGCCACTGTTCGTCTTTCGACGGATGGGAAGGCCTCAGAAAGCAAGGTGAGCCAGAAGACCTGCCAATTCCATGCAGTTAATCATAGCTTTCGGGATAAAAGCAATGGGGTGATCGTTTTCATCTAATTTATCCATTTGTTCCTTTTTTTGTCAGCCCGGGATGTATCGGGGAACATGCTGAAAGTTTATGGTCAACATTTTTTAATGTTTAACCATAAAAGTATTGTCATGAAATTGAAACAGCTTGCTGTTATTAGTATGGGCTTGCTCTGTGCCATTGGTACGCTTGCCTCGGTGGTTGATTCCACTAAAGTTTATCAGGTTGAAGAAGTTACTGTTCAGGCTTCGCGAATGGATCGGAAACTGAAAAATCTTCCGCAAAAAGTTGAAATTATTCCGGCCAGCCTGATTCGCTCAGTTCCGGCTGAAAATCTTGCCGAATTGCTCAAGCGTACCACCAATCTCGATATTATTGAGTATCCGGGAGTCTCTGCAAGCATTGGCATGCGCGGATTTTCGCCAAGTGCACATGCCCGGAGTTACACCTTGTTGCTCATTAACGGAAAACCTGCCGGAACCACCAACATCGCGTCTATCAATCTCGATAATGTGGAGCAAATCGAAATCGTAAAAGGTTCGTATTCGGTCCTCTACGGGTCGGACGCCATGGGCGGAGTGGTAAACATCATTACCAAACAGGGCAGTGAAGTTCCTGAAGGTACTGTATCCATTGAATCGGGCGGTTTTGGTTACCGCAAATTGTCGGCTAATTTCTCCGGAAGTTCACGCGGTAAACTATCGTACAACCTCGGTTACAGTCACTCGGAGCAAACCAAAGATTACCGTATCGGCAAAAAAAACCTGCTGGATATTTCGGAAACCGGAAAGAAAATTCTGGATGCCGCTTCGTATGGGGATGCCATGGACAATTCGCAATATGAGATGAATACAGCAAGTGCTTTCGCCGGTTATCTCATCAACAACCAGTGGAAAACCAGCGCTGAAGCTACATACACTTATGCTTACGATGTTGAAACTGCTGGTAATTACTGGGGAACTTACGGACAAAGCAAAAAGGATGTCAACCGGCTGAATCTCTATCTGACACTGGAGCAGAGAAGCAAGAAAAACAGTTTTAAATTTAGTCCGTATTACACCAACGATCAAAATCCAAACTATTCCGACAATACAGACGCGGGTTTTATCAGCTTCAGCAGCAAGGTGAAAGAACTGGGTTACCAACTTCAGGATAATTACAAACTGGGCCAGTTTGATCTGCTCGTGGGTTCCGATCTGAAAGTGTACGATTATCATTCCGATCGTTTTTCAGCCATCGGAACACCTGCCGATCCGTATAAGCCGGATAATAAATTCACCAATACATCCCTGTTTTCACAACTGGCTTATTCCATCCTGAATCTGGACGTAAATGCCGGTATTCGTTTCGATCATTTTACCTATCACATCGATCCGAATGAAGGACTACAAGCTCCGGAAGCCGATGCCAGCTACAACACGCTGAATCCGTCGGTTGGCGCACAATATAATTTCCTGAAAAATTTCAAGGCTCACGCTTCATTTGGAACCGCTTTTTCGGTGCCCGATGCATTTAAAGTAGCCGGAAAATATACCGTTTTCGGAAAATCGTATGTCGGAAATCCGGATCTGGATCCTGAAAAATCAAAAACAAGCGATTTCGGTTTGTCATTTGCTTCTCCGGAAAAGGATTTGAAAATCGATGTCACTTATTTTCAAACCTTGCACAACCATAAAATTGTGGAAGAAATGCTGGCTTCAGGAGAATATACCTACACGAATGCCAACGAATCGAAGATGGAAGGAATTGAATTGATGTCTTCGTTCAATATTGGAAGTTTGTTTGCCAAATCTTTTGATCTGGAAGCTTATGCCAACTTCACCTGGATGCTTCGAAACGAATTTACACAGCTCGTTGGAACTGAAATGCTGACACGCAATATGCAATACACACGCAAATCGAACGGTAATTTTGGACTGAATTACCAGTCAAAAGAAAAAATCAGTATGCGCCTGAATGGCCGCTTTATTGGTTCAAGACTTGAACGTGACAGTTTCAGTGCACTGCGCACCGGAATTGTTGCCGATAATTATTATTCCGAAGGAGGATATCAGGCTGCTGACAAAATTCTTAAGCACCCGGAATACCTGGTTTTTGATTATTCAATCGGATATGCTTATTCTGAAAAAGTAAATTTCAGAATTACAGTGGCCAACCTTCTGGATGAAAATTATTCGGAAAAAGATGGCTATAACATGCCGGGACGAAGCATTGTTGCAAAATTGGCGTACACATTTTAAGAAAGTTAGGGTTACGTCACCCCGAATTTATTTCGGGGTCCGTTCCCTAGTTATTTGAGATCCTGAAACAAGTTCAGGATGACTCTTTAAACAAAACGGAATAAAATACTATGGCTCAAATCACATTCATTACCGGAGGTACCCGTTCAGGGAAAAGCAGTTACGCGCAAAAGCTAGCCGAATCAGCAAGTCCGAATCCGGTTTACCTCGCCACCGCCCGTGTTTGGGACGAAGATTTTCGCCTTCGCATCGAACGGCATCAAAACGACCGCGGACCGCACTGGATTAACCTGGAGCAGGAAAAAAAGCTTTCGGCCTGCAAGGTTGAAGGGCAAACCGTTTTGCTCGACTGCATTACGCTTTGGCTGACCAATATCTTTTTCGACAATCAGTTTGATGCAGACCTTTCGCTCGAAGAAGCGAAAGCCGAGTGGAACCGTTTTGTGCAAAAAGAAATGAACCTGATTGTAGTGAGTAACGAACTGGGCATGGGCGTTCATCCGGTAGAAGAATCAGCCCGGAACTTTGCCGACCTGCAAGGCTGGATGAATCAGTACATCGCCCAACAGGCCAGCGAAGTTTTTCTGATGATCTCCGGAATACCGGTTAAAATAAAGTGATCAGTCAGAGTGTTCAGTTTATAAAATATGCTTATCCGTTAATTTACCTATTTGCTATTTTATAATAGTCAAATGTTGTCATTTATCGTTTCCCGGCAACTTAATGAACACTGAATGACTTTTAAATGATCTTAGGTAAACTCCCGGATATTCGTTTATAAAATTCATCCACAAGTGAAGTCCTGTCTATAACCGACACCTTTGACAACAATCACAGCAACGACAACAGTTTATACATACAACCCATGACACTCGAACAACAACTGCAACACAAAATTGATTTCAAGACCAAACCGCTGGGCGCTTTGGGTTTACTCGAAGATTTGGCCCTTCAGATTGGCCTTATCCAAAACACGCTGACTCCGGAAATTAAAAATCCGTCCATGTTGGTTTTTGCTGCCGACCACGGTCTGACCGATGAAGGAGTTAGTTCTTACCCGAAAGAAGTAACCTGGCAGATGGTGATGAACTTTGTGGCTGGTGGCGCTGCCATCAATGTATTTTGCCGCCAAAATAACATGACATTGAAGGTCGTCGATGCCGGTGTCGACTTCGATTTTCCGGAAGGAGTCCCGGTTATCAACGCGAAAGTTGCCCGCGGAAGCCGGAACATGCGCCGTGAACCTGCCATGACTTCCGAAGAATGTTCAATTGCCATCCAGAAAGGTCGTGAGCTCGTGAAACTCGAAGCCGAATCGGGCTGCAATACCATTGGTTTTGGCGAAATGGGAATCGGGAATACTTCTGCTTCTTCGCTACTGATGCACCGTTTCCTTAATATTCCAATCGAAGAATGTACCGGTGCGGGAACGGGAATGGCTGGCGAAAAACTGAGTTGGAAAATGCAGATTCTGAAAGAAGTTTCTGAAAAATATAACCCACAAACTCCGGAAGAAACATTGGCGACTTTTGGCGGACTGGAAATTGCCATGATGGTTGGCGCCATGCTCGAAGCCCGCGAACAACAAATGATTTTGCTGATCGATGGTTTTATTGCCACAGCAGCAGCTTTGACTGCGATTCAATTCAATCCTGAAGTTCGTGAAAATTGTGTATTCTGCCATTCATCGGATGAGCAGGGTCACAAAATAATGCTCGAACACCTGAATGCCCGTCCGATGCTCCAGTTAAATTTACGTGTGGGCGAAGGGACCGGAGCTGTTCTGGCTTTACCATTGGTACAGGCTGCTGTCAGTTTTCTGAATGAAATGGCTAGCTTTGACGATGCCGGAGTAGCGAATAAAGAATAGTTCAAAGTTTCAGGTTTCAAGTTTCATGTTCGCGACCAGCAATATTCTTCGAATTTTATTTTTTTTGTTCGATATTCGTTATTGAAAATTGGGTATTGGATATTTATCCTGGTGGCTTTTGGCAATAATAAAACAAAATTATGCGAAAACAACTGCACATATTACTGAATGCCATCATGTTTTACACCCGGATTCCGGTGCCGAAAAACCTGCCGTATTCGGATGAAATGTTGAACCGTTCAACGCGGTATTTTCCGTTCATCGGTTGGATAATTGGTGGAATAGGTGCGGCCGTTTTTTACGGCTTGCAGTTTATTTTACCGGTAGAACTGGCTGTTTTGTTGAGTATGCTGACCACTATTTTTGTCACCGGAGCTTTTCATGAAGACGGATTCGCTGATTTCTGCGATGGGTTTGGCGGCGGTTATACCCGCGAACGCATTCTTACCATCATGAAAGACAGCCGGATCGGCACATATGGCAGCATCGGACTAATCGGAATATTGGCCACGAAATTCACAAGTATCAGCGCCATTACACCTGAAAAAATTCCGCTTCTACTAATTGCCGGACATGCGCTGAGCCGTATTCCGCCGGTACTTATCATTTTTACTTCAGAATATTCGCGCGATGATGCGACCAGCAAAACCAAACCCATCGGGAAGAAAAGCAAAAGCAGCGATTTAATTATCGCCTCGATTTTTGGCATTTTACCACTGGCAATCTTTTCTCCTGAATATCTATTGGGATTAATTCCGTTGATCCTGCTAACAACCTTAGTTTTCAGGAATTATACAACAAGTAAACTTGGCGGATATACCGGCGACTGTCTGGGTGCTTTGCAGCAAATTACCGAAGTGGAATTCTATTTGGGTTTTGTCATTTATCAAACACTTGCGATATGAAGTTAACAGTCGTCAGACATACATCCGTTGATGTTCCCAAAGGCATTTGCTACGGAATAACCGATGTCCCGCTTGCTCCGACCTTCAGGGATGAAATGGAACAAGTCAGGCAAAAACTGGGTTCAGCAAAGTTCGACCGGGTATATTCGAGCACATTGAGCCGTTGTACCAAACTGGCTTCCGGAATAATCACAGATCAGTCGGTTCAAACCGACAGCCGTTTGACTGAACTTAATTTTGGAGATTGGGAAATGGCTGCCTGGAATCTTCTGTTTGAATCAGCAGAAGGAAAAGCCTGGTTTGCCGATTATGTGAATACCTGCTGTCCGAACGGTGAATCGTGTAACGACATGATTGAACGAGCCGGATTATTTCTGAATGATTTACGTCAGAATCCGCAAGAACAGGTACTTATTTTTACACATGCCGGAATTATCCGCGCCATGATGTGTCTGCTTCAGAATAAAACTCCGGAAGAAGCTTTTCAAACTCCGCTGGAATACGGGCAGATCACTACTTTTAATCTTGAAAACCATGAACACTGAATTCGATATTCCGGAGTTGAATACGGAACTTATACCACAGTTGCAACACAAACTCAACAACAAAGCCAAACCGGTTGGGTCGCTTGGGCAACTGGAATCGCTGGCTTTGCAGGTTGGATTAATTCAAAACACACTTTCTCCGGAACTTAAAAAACCGATCATGTTAACGGTTGCCGCCGATCATGGAATTACGGATGAAGGAGTGAGCGCTTGTCCGGTAGAAATTACCTGGCAGCAGGTGCTGAACTTTTTACAGGGCGGCGGCGGAATTGGTCTGCTTTCCCGCGTTTATGGTCTGGATCTGTGGGTGGTTGACGCCGGGGTTAATTACACTTTCGGGCCGCATCCCAAACTGATTGATGCCAAAGTTGCTTTTGGCTCCGAAAACTTTCTGCATCAGCCAGCCATGAGTATGGAAAATTGCCGGAAAGCTTTTCATAATGGACGCACGATCGTCCGGAAGTTTTTTCAGGAAGGAAGCAATGTGATTGGTTTTGGAGAAATGGGAATCGGGAATACCACACCGGCTTCGGCATTGATGTCGATCATTTGCAGTTTGCCGGTTGAGGAATGTGTCGGCTCGGGAGCAGGACTGAACAGCGAAGGCGTTCGGCTCAAAGGCGATATCATTCAGCAGGCCATCAAAAAACACGGAATTTCTGATTCGCCTTTCGAAAATCTGGCACGGTTTGGTGGTTACGAAATTGCGACGATTGCGGGTGGAATGATCGAAGCAGCTTCCTGCCGGATGGTTATTCTGGTCGATGGTTTTATTACCACTTCTGCCCTACTGGTGGCTCATGAAATTAATCCGCGCGTGTTGGATTATTGTATTTTTTCGCATGAATCGGATGAACAGGGGCACCGTAAAATGCTTCAACACCTGAAAGCCTCCGCCGTGCTGAAACTCGGCTTGCGACTGGGCGAAGGAACCGGGGCGGCCATTGCCTATTCAGTGCTAAAAGGTGCAGTGGCCGTGCTTTCCGAAATGACTTCGTTTGAGGAAGCGCAGGTGGTTAACACCAGTCATATACGAATTTAAAACTAAGTCAGGTCTCCCTGAACTTGTTTCATGGTCTGATAACTGAAGAGATGCTGAAACAAGTTCAGCATGACGAGTAATCAATAATTTGTTAATCATTATTCAAAATGAAACAAAAACTTCGTCCAATCATGTTTGTCGGTACCGGTTCCGATGTGGGGAAAAGCATCATCAATGCAGGTTTCTGCCGCATTTTTAAACAGGATGGATATTCGCCCGCACCGTTTAAAGCGCAAAACATGTCGCTCAATTCATTTGCCGGAACTGACGGACTCGAGCTGGGCCGTGCTCAGGCTGTTCAGGCCGAAGCCTGCGGTATTGAGCCCTGCAGCGAAATGAATCCCATTTTGCTGAAACCAACCAGCAATCAAAATGCCCAGGTGGTGCTGAACGGGAAACCTATTGGAAATCAATCGGCCAAAGAATATTTTCTGGGAACCGACCGCGATGCACTTTTTGCCGAAGCGATGAAAGCCTACGACAAACTTGCCAGGCAATACAATCCGATGGTGATTGAAGGTGCAGGCAGCATTTCCGAAATTAACCTGCGTGATAAAGACATTGTCAACATGCGGGTGGCTCTCGAAGTCGATGCTGCCGTTATTCTGATCGCTGACATCGATCGGGGTGGCGTGTTTGGCAGCGTGTACGGAACACTGGAGTTACTTCCCCATGAAGAACGGAAGCTGGTCAAAGGCATTTTGATCAACAAATTTCGGGGCGACATCGATCTTTTTACGGAAGGAAAAAAAATGCTTGAAAAGCTCACCGGAGTTCCGGTAGTTGGCGTAGTTCCGTATTTTCGGGATATCCACATCGACGATGAAGATTCGGTGGTAATTGATCACAAATCAGGAAAAACGCAGGAAGGACTGGTAAACGTGGCGGTGGTTTTACTTCGGCACATGTCGAATTTTACCGATTTTAATGTGCTGGAACGCGTACCTGAAATCAACCTTTTTTACACGGCCAATCCCGAAGAAATTGAAAAGGCCGATGTGGTCATTCTTCCCGGCTCCAAAAACACCATGAGCGATTTGGCGTATTTGCGTCAAACAGGATTGGCAAAATCCATCCTGAACAGCCATCAGAAAGGAAATGCCGTGTACGGAATTTGTGGTGGTTTCCAGATGATGGGAACTGAAATTCATGATCCGGAACAGGTTGAGGGAAATGTTGAATTCATGCCGGGTCTTGGAATTTTGCCGGTTGTAAGCACTTTAACAGCTGAAAAGCGTACCGTTCAAAGTACGTTCATGTTCAGGAACGAAAAGGAAATATGCCAAGGCTATGAAATTCACATGGGAACAAGTGAATTACAGGATGGGATGCCGCTCGCCAAACTCAACGACGGATCTTCTGACGGTTGTTTCCTGAATGAAGAAACATGGGGCACGTATTTACATGGTATTTTCGATAATCGGGTAGTTGTTCAATCTATCCTGAAAAGCTGCGGAAAAGAAACCCAACTTCATGAATTTAATTATCAGGAATACAAAAACGAACAATACGACAAGCTGGCTGCACATTTGCGCGAAAGCTGCGACTTGGAATATATTTATAAGGCAATGAACTATAACCACATAGACACGTTGAACACATAGTTTTATAATCAGTGTTGTGTTTCAAGAACCAGTCACCCCGAATTTATTTCGGGGTCTGACATACAATGCATTGGGATCCTGAAACAAGCCTTCGAAGTGAGCTCAGTCGAACGTTCAGGATGACGTGATCAAGGACTTTTAAGGCAACCTCAGAATAAAACAAGAGCCATAAAAATTGATCTAAAATAACTATGTGACCTATGTGTCTATGTAGTTCAAAAAACAAAATAACATGAAAAAAGGATTAGTACACATTTATACCGGAGAAGGAAAAGGGAAAACCAGCGCAGCCGTTGGTTTGGCTGTTCGTGCATTGGGCCACGGGATGACAGTTTGTTATGCTCATTTTAATAAGCGGCCTGAGTTGTATGGTTACAACGAAATTCAAAGTTTACAAAAATTGGGCGCCACAATCCTCGGATTTACCGAAGGGCACTGGTCGTTTAATCCGAAAGTAACCCGTGAAAGCAGCCGCGAAGATGTAAAAAACGGACTGATTCAACTTTACGGATTTATTCAAGGGAAAACACCCGATTTGCTTATTCTCGACGAAATTCTAATTTCAATACGGGATGGTGTTTTGGAAGAAGATGAATTGATTAGCTTTATCGACCAAAAACCGGAACACATGGAATTGGTATTGACTGGCCGTGGAGCTTCTTCCGGATTGATTAAAAAAGCTGATTATGTGAGTTATATTCAGAAGATTAAACATCCTTACGACAACAAGATTTTCAGTCGAAAGGGAATTGAGTATTAAAGGTTAATCGGTGATGGTGTGCGCCTAAAAAGAGCAAAAAAGGAAATCGTGATAGAAATTCAAAAAAAATATTTTCGCTGGACGGTATATCTTGCCGGATTATTCGTCCTGCTGGTTGCCTCCGTAATGCTTTCGCTTTCGGTTGGCGAAATGAAGCTGGGCTTTTTTGACATTTTCAAAATTCTCAGACAAGGACACGAAAGCATGGAATATACCATTCTGAGTCAGATTCGTCTTCCGCGCATATTGCTGGGCATTGCCGTCGGCGGGGCACTCAGCCTTTCCGGAATACTGCTGCAGGGCGTTTACCGCAATCCGCTTGTTGAACCTTATACACTGGGAATTTCCGGAGGAGCATCGCTGGGAGTGGCTTTTGCCATTGTTTTCGGGCTGCATCTGCTGGTTGGTTCGTTTGTGCTGCCGCTGGCCGGTTTTACCGGAGCTTTCCTGATCATTTTTCTGGTGTACACCATCAGTTCCAGAAGTGGGCGCATTAACATTCAAAGTATGCTGCTGACCGGCGTGATGATTAGTTTTATCGCTTCCTCGTCGATGATGCTGCTGATGGCGATAACAAGCTCAGAAAATCTTCACGGCATTATTTTCTGGATCATGGGTTCGCTCGATGAACCTGATATGTCGCTCATTTATATCACGATGATTCTGGCACTGGTATCTCTGGCACTTTCCTACTTATTTGTGCAGCCACTCAATGCCTTGCGGCTTGGCGAAGAAAAAGCCAAGCACCTCGGAATAAATACCGACACCACCATTAAACTTATATTTTTGCTGGCCTCGCTGCTCGCCGGAGTTTGTGTAGCAGTTGCGGGAGTTATTGGTTTTGTGGGACTAATTATTCCGCACCTGATGCGTCTGCTGGTTGGTTCCGATTACCGGATTTTACTGGTCAGTTCATTTTTATCGGGTTCCATTTTTCTGGTTCTGTCAGACGTAATTGCACGCACCATTATTTCGCCCAACGAATTACCAATTGGCGTGATTACCGGAATTGTGGGAGGAATTGTTTTTTTACTGATGATGAGCCGATCGTCGGTTCGTTCACTAAAAAATAACGGATGATGAACCCAGACATTTTAAGCATACAAAATCTTTGCTGCGGATATCCTAAGTTTCAGCTGTCCGAAATCAATATTGACATTTCCAAAGGATCGTTCGCCGGAATTATTGGACCAAACGGATCGGGTAAAACGACGCTTTTCCGGGCCATAACCGGAACACTTGGAATTAAATCAGGTAAAATTTTGTTGGGCAATCAGAATCTCCGTAAGCTTTCGCCACGCCTGAGAGCGCAAAACATTGCCATTGTCAGCCAGTTTATTGATGCCGGTGATATCAGCGTGGAAGATTACGTGCTGATGGGACGGATTCCATACCACAGCCGTTTCAGTTTTTTTGAAAGTGAAGACGATTTTCGCATTGCCCGCGAATACATGGAAATGACAGACACCTGGCGATTTAAAGATCAGTTGATGTCAGAATTAAGCGGAGGGGAACAGCAACTAGCAGCCATTGCCCGTGCACTGGCCCAACAGCCTGAACTGCTTTTGCTTGATGAACCAACTTCACATCTGGACATAACACATCAGGTGCATATCCTGAATGTACTTCAGGAATTAAACCAGGAAATGGGATTATCTGTGCTGATGGTTATCCACGACCTAAACCTGGCTTCCGAATATTGTGATCGTCTGATTTTGGTAAATCATGGGAAAATTCACGTCCAGGGTACTCCGGAAGAAGTTCTAACTTTTCAGCATATCGAAGATGTATACAAAACGGTGGTTGTTACACAGAACAATCCGTTATCGGGCAAACCAGCGGTTTTTCTGGCATCACGAAAAGTGATTAAGGAAATTCAGGAAAAGACACGTAAATAATTTGGCCGAATTAGTTGGATTAGTGAAATTATGATCCGTCGTTTTCCTTCAAAATAAGTAATTTTACACCATACTTTAATTTAGTCTGTTATGAATCCTTTAATCGATGATTTTATCCAGTCAAAAAGAATTGCAGTGGTTGGTATTTCCCGTTCAGGAAAAAAATTCGGAAATGCAGCCTGCAAGGAATTAATAAAAAAAGGATACACTGTCTACCCGGTTCACCCGGAAGCGAAAGAAATTGACGGGTTAAGCTGTTATCCTGATTTGAGAAGTTTAGAAGGCAAAATTGATGCTCTGTTTATTTCCATTCCTTCCGGTCTGGTAACACCTGTTTTGGAAGATGCCGCACAAATCGGACTGAAAAACATTTGGTTGCAGCAGGGAGCCTGGTCGATTGAAGTGCAACAAACTATTGACACATTGCAATTACCTGTTGTAACAAAAAAATGCATCATGATGTATGCACCTCCGGTTCAATCCATTCATAAATTTCATCGCAACATAAAAGGCATTTTCGGGAAATTATAATTAATCGCACATTTAGCCAATGGTCAATCAGTTTGAGGTTTATCCAAAACTGAGCATTCCCGTATAGCCGATATTTCGACTTCGCACCTGGTCTGGAAGGCATAGAAAAAATAGACGGTCCTGATAAAATTTCCAGAATCGGCACCGATCCTGAAAATTTCAATTTTCAATGTTTAAAGAACCGTGTATAAAGGGATTCAGAAAGAATATAATATGGTGAATGGAACTCTGGAGTTCAAAAAAAGGTGATATTCAATGTTATGATTTGATTAAACTATTCAAGTCATACGTATCGAATAATAAAAAATGTATTTTTGTCCTCGAAAAAATTACAAATCAGTTAAGATTCGAATAAAAAACAATTAATGACCCCAAAGATAAAAATCATTAATCCATCAGAATTTCATTCTGATACCTATTCCCAATTCGAAAATTAAAATCTTTCCAATGAGTCTTTACATTTTCTTTTTAGTAGTACTTTTCTTATTGGCAATTTCCGATCTAATGGTTGGAGTTGCGAACGATGCCATCAACTTTTTGAATTCAGCAATTGGATCGCAAGTTGCAACACGAAGAATAATCATGATCATAGCAAGTGCTGGTATTCTGGCTGGTGCACTGCTTTCGAATGGTATGATGGAAGTTGCCCGTAAAGGTCTTTTCTATCCGCAGTATTTTCTGTTTACCGAAGTTATCCTCATTTTTTTGGCAGTGATGTTTACCGATGTGCTTCTGCTCGATTTCTTCAACACCTTTGGTTTACCAACATCGACCACTGTTTCATTGGTATTCGGTTTATTAGGTGCCGCAGTTGGAATGGCGTTTTTAAAAGTAGGTGAAGGAGCTACTATAATGGTAGAAGGAGTTGAAAAAATGGCACAAATTGGTGACTTTATAAACTCATCGAAAGCGCTCGCCATAATTTCAAGTATTTTATTGTCAGTAGTTTTTTCCTTTGTGTTTGGAGTTGTAATTCAATGGATCAGCCGTTTAATTTTCAGTTTTAACACAGAAAAATCAATTAAATACTATGGCGCTGCCTGGGGAGGGCTGGCAATATCGGCTATTACCTATTTTATCCTGATTAAAGGATTAAAAGAGGCATCATTCATGACCAAAGAAAATTATCAGATTATACAAGAAAATACCTTAACAATCATCGGATTAAGTTTTGTTCTGTGGTCTGTTATTTTGCAATTATCAAATTGGATTTTCAAAATTAATCCACTTAAAATCGTTGTTTTAGCTGGTACATTTGCTTTGGCAATGGCTTTCGCCGGAAACGATCTGGTAAACTTTATTGGTGTACCGCTTGCTGGTCTCGAATCATATAAATCTTTTGTGGCCAATAACGGAAACGATTTATTGATGAGTGGTCTGCTGGGAGAGATACAAACTTCATGGTATTTTCTGTTTGGCGCCGGTTTTATTATGGTGGTCACCATTTGGTTCTCGAAAAAGGCTAAAACTGTATCTGAAACTGAGCTAAAACTGAGTCGCCAGGACGAAGGTTCTGAACGTTTTGGATCATCAGTCTTTTCAAGGGTTTTAGTTCGTCGTGTTGTAAATGCCGGAACTTTTTTCAGTCATGTAGTTCCACAATCGGTAATTGATAAAATCGGTAAAAGATTTGACACTACTGAAATGGATGCAAAGTCAAAACGAGAGCCTGATGCACCAATGTTTGATTTAGTTAGGGCATCAGTTAATATGATGGTTGCCTCAATTTTGATTGCAATAGGAACATCATTTAAATTACCTCTTTCAACTACCTATGTCACGTTTATGGTAGCCATGAGTACATCATTGGTGGATGGTGCGTGGGGTCGCGACAGCGCAGTTTACCGTATAACCGGAGTATTTACAGTTATCGGTGGATGGTTTATTACTGGTTTTGCTGCCTTTTCCGTTGCTTTCCTTCTCTCTTTGTTTATGGGTTGGGCTCAGATTTTTGGCGTAATTTCTATTTTGGTTTTTGCTATTGTTGCATTTTACCGTACGCACTTAACGCACAAAAAACGTGTAGAGAATCAAATGGCACAGACGGAAGAAATTGATTTAACTCCTACTGTTATCTCTATGTTCGAAGCGAACAATAAAATTATTGTCAAAACCCTGAACGCTGTAAATGGAATCTTTAGCGAAACCATTAAAGGATTAATTAAAGAGAACCGCAAGGATCTGAAGAAACAGGTTCAGGCTACTGTTGATCTGGAACAAAAGCTTGCCAATAAGAAGAGTAAAATTCACCAGACAATCAATTCTCTTCCTCCTGATGCAGTTGAAGCGAGTCATTACTATGTACTAACACTTGATTACCTAAAGGAATTGGCACATTGTATTAACTACATGGCTGAACCAGTTTTTAACCATGTCGACAATAATCATAAACCGATTATCCCAACGCAGGCAGATGAACTTACTCAAATTGCCAAAGAGTTTGCCATATTTTCTAAACAGATGGTTGAATCGCTTGATTCCAATTCGGAAGAAAATCTGGAAGCAATAAATGTTGAACAAGCCCGAATCATTGGATTAATCAGGGAAGCACGTAAAAACCTGATCAAAGCCATTAAAAAGAATGATGTTGGAACCAAAAACAGCATGCTTTTACTGAGTATCCTGAGTGAGGCCCGAAATATTCTGATTTATTCTGTCAACATGATGAAAATACAGAACGATTTTACAAAATCGGTCAATGAGACAAAATAGTTAGTTTTATAAAAAACTGGTTCGTCCTAAAAAAGTGTTACAGGATTAAACAAAAATAAATTATTAGTTGAAGGTTGCAAGCCGAAGGGTTTGCAACCTTTTTTGTAAAAATATTTTGACTGGGACAACCGGAGCATTAAGGCAAAGCTCTTGCTGATTATCTTCAAAATAAAAACATCCGACATTTCAGATTATCCTATTCGCAGCAAATCCATCATTCATCGGTAAAAACACCCCATTTACAGATTTCATCGCTATTTATCTAAAGAAAGACACTTCCTTTGCGTTGCCATTAAAAAACAATTAAAATTAGCTGTAGATCGTAATTTTTTGATTGCATAAAGCAACCTATTCAAAAAATACCAATCTATCATTTTAGTAATTTATTTTAGATGAACCTCTCATTTAAAATAAACTACTTTCGATTTCGTCTATCACAATAAATCAAGTTCAGAAAACAGAAAACAAACAATGAAACAGTTCAGTACTATTTTAATTTTTTTGCTCCTCACTTTTTCCGGTTTCTCAGAAATTGTGACCCTAAGCGGCTACCTGAAAGATAAAGCCAACGGGGAAGGTTTAATTGGAGCAACAGTATTTATCCCCTCGTTAAAAACGGGAGTTATCACCAATCCATACGGATTCTATTCCATTTCGGTACCTCAGGGAAGTTATGCCATAAACTTTTCATATATCGGTTACCAAACTCAAATGCCTGTTATTAATCTGGATGTCAGCAAACAGCTTAACGTTTTGCTTGAAGAAGATTCGGAGCAAATTGACGAAGTGGTAGTTACCGGAGAAAAGAAAAACCGGAACGTGGAAAACCTCCAGATGAGTATGGAGAAAGTTCAGGTAAAAATGATTAAAAAGCTGCCTTCTTTTATGGGTGAAGTAGACATCATCAAAAGCATCACTCTTTTGCCCGGAATACAAAACGGCGGCGAAGGAAGTTCTGGTTTGTATGTACGTGGCGGTGGCCCGGACGAAAACCTGATGATTTTGGACGAAGCCCCGGTTTACAATGCATCGCATCTGCTCGGATTCTTTTCGGTATTTAATTCGGATGCCATCAAAGATGTACAGGTTTACAAAGGCGGTATTCCTGCTGAATATGGAGGAAAGGCCTCTTCGGTAATTGATATCCGCATGAAAGACGGGAACACGCAGCAACTGGGCATGAGCGGCGGAATCGGCAACATCTCCAGCCGCCTTACTGTCGAAGGACCAGTCATTAAAGATAAATGGAGTTTCATTGTTTCAGGACGCCGTACTTATGCCGATTATTTGGGAAGACTTGCAGGTGTTGAGGCACTAAAGGAAAACCAGTTGTATTTTTACGACCTGAACCTGAAAACCAACATCGAGATTAATGATAAAAACCGCATTTACTTGTCGGCATACACCGGCGACGATTATTTCAAAGTGGGCGAATCTATTTATATGAAATGGGGAAACCTGACTTCTACTGCACGGTGGAACCACTTATTCAGCAATAAACTCTTTTCAAATACATCGCTGATATTCTCAAGATACAACTACAATCTCGGAGTACCCGGTTCAGGAGCCGATCAGTTCGACTGGACCTCACAAATTTCGGATTACAATTTCAAGGAAGATTTTTCGTGGTACCTCAATTCAAAAAACAAATTGACGCTGGGAGTAAATATGATTTATCATCATTTTGAGCCAGGGCAGGTTGATGCCAATGAAAAATCTTACTTCACCGACCTAAAATTGGCAAATTACAACGCGCTTGATAATTCAGTATATATTTCGAATGAACAAAGCATTGGCCCAAAATTAACGATGAGGTATGGTCTGCGTTATTCATACTTCCAACAAATCGGGAAGGGAAAAGTGCGGGAATACCTGCATCCGGATAATCCAAAAGAAAGCGAAGTAATTGGAATAAAAGAATATGGTTCAGGGAAACTGGTTCCTCCTTCGTATCACAATCTGGAACCACGTTTGGCATTGAAATACATGCTTACTCCGGAAAGCTCCATTAAGGCATCGTACAACCGGATGGTTCAAAACCTTCATCTCATTTCGAATACCAATTCGCCTACTCCGCTCGATATCTGGTTGCCAAGCAGTACTTACATCAAACCACTGATCGCCAACCAGGTAGGATTAGGATACTTTAGAAATTTTAATAACAACATGTTCGAAACCTCGGTTGAAACCTATTACAAGAAAATGGAGAATGTAATCGACTATGTTGATGGTGCAGAATTATTCCTGAAGGAAAATCTGGAGACAGAATTACTGAATGGAAGTGGTTATGCCTATGGAATGGAACTATACGTTAAAAAGCAGGAAGGCCGCCTGACTGGTTGGGTTAGTTATACGCTGGCACGGTCGATGCGCAAGATTCCGGGAATTAACGACGGTAAAGCGTATCCATCAACTTACGACCGCACACATGATGTGTCGGTTGTAGCAAATTATGATCTGAGCAAACGCTGGAATTTCTCCACTAGCTGGGTTTTCTCTACCGGAAATCCGACTTCGTACCCAATTGCAAAATACGATGTTCAGGGAAACACAATTTATTACTACGCGGCTCGTAACAGTAACCGGATTCCTGACTATCACCGGCTGGATATTTCGTTTACCTACGACTTTAAGAAAAATGAACGACGAAAGGTGCAACAATCCTTGAATTTTTCGATCTATAACCTCTATGCCCGCCGGAATGCCTATTCGGTTTCATTCAGGCAAAACGAAGACAATCCGAATGTTTCTGAAGCTACCCGGTTGTCAATTATCGGAAGTATGATTCCGTCGGTTACCTACAATTTCAATTTCTAAATTTTACAATCATGAAAAACAATATATTCCTCCTATTAATAGCATTCTCTGCCATCTTCAGTTCGTGCGAAGACGTGATTGATGTCAAACTAAATCATGAAGATCTTAACTTGTTTGGAGTTGAAGCCAGCATTACAACGGTTGACCAACCAACTGTTTTTCTCTATAAAACACTGAAAGTTGATGAGGATGTTGCCTACCCGGGAATTAGTGGTGCTACGGTTACAATTTCGGACAATGCCACACCAGCTAATACAATCACCCTGACTGAAAATCCTGAAAAAAAGGGTTTTTACGTTGTCCCGCAAAACCAAAATTATCTGGGTGTTGCCGGTCGTGAGTATACCGTGAATATTCAAACCGAAGGTGTTAATTTGGTTGCAAAAGATCAGCTTTCTAAAGTTGAACCGATCGATTCTATTCAGGTTATTCCATCATTGCGGGGGAACAAAAGATTTCTCGGGGTTTTCACCTATGGCAAGGAGCCTTTGGGAATTGGCAACTATTACAAATGGGATTTGTATGTAAATGACACGCTTATTCACAATGCCGATCGTATTGCCATTGCAAGTGATGAGTTCGTTGATGGAAATTACGTTTCGAAACTCGAAATTTACACCGATTTTTACGATACGAATAAGCCTGAAGATCGCACACTTCGACTAAATGATACAATCACTGTGAAACAGAATTCAATTTCAGAATTTGGTTACAATTTTTATTTCCAGATGATAAACCAAAGTAGTACCGGATCGCTTTTTAGTGTTCCGGCAGCTAACATTAAAGGAAATTTTACCGCCAGTGATGGCAAACCTGTGCTCGGAATATTTACTGCCCGCGATGTATCCGTTTCGAATAAAGTTGTAATTGACCAAACAATTGAAGATCAAATAAAGAATTAGAATAACCACAAAAAGTTAAAAATATCAGTGAATTACAGGTTTGTACAACTTTAATCTCCATAATGAATACTCATTAAATGGGAACTTATTTTTTCCTTGTAATTAGTTATTGTGATTAAATTGTACAACTTTGTGTAATTCTAAACGCAAAATAAACCCAGGATATTTTTAGGAGTTCAACCCCTTTATCGAAAAATAAGTATCGAAAACAATGAAGGTCGAAGACAAAATATTGCTCGGCGAAATCAGGAATCGAAACCGAAAAGTTTTTGAATCGTTATTTTATGAATATTACCCCCATTTGACTCGCTACGCAGAAGGTTTCGTATTCGATAAGCAAGCTTGCGAAGACATTGTGCAAAACCTTTTTATTTACTTTTGGGAAAATACCCATCGTATCGATATTCAGCTTTCACTTAAATCATACTTCTATCAATCTGTTAAAAACCGCTGTTTAAATTACTTACGAGATATTCATGTTCAGGATAAGCATAAACTGCTGTATCTGGAAGCGCTACTTAACGAAGACGATTCCCCTGGATGGGTTGATCTTGAGATAATAAAAAAAGTACAGGAAGCTATTGCTCTGTTACCACCGCAAATGGCAGAACTTTTCAAGCAAAAATACTTGTTTGGACGCAAATATCAGGAGATTGCTGAGATTAACCAGATTTCGGAAAATACAGTAAAAACGCAGCTCAAGCGTGCAAAAGAAAAAATGAGGAAACAATTGTTACAAAGCACTGCCTTAAGATTCTTTTTCTAAACAGCCTCAACTAACACATAACGTCATCTTTTAGTTATAGTTATAATACTTCACAGACAATATTTTTAAAATTTTTTAACATTATTTCTCTGATTCTGTCACCCTTTTTTCATATTCATGTGTCTTGTTTCTAACTTGACTTAACTAATATGACAGAACCGAATCAAAATATCGATTTTGAAATAATATGGAAAAAAATCCATGATCAGGCTTCTGAAGAGGAAAAAGCTGTTCTTGAAACGTGGTTAACTCAAAGTGCATCTCACCGGAAGTATTTCGAAAATGCTATACAATACTACAGGAACGGTTCGCAGCATTCAAATACTTCTGCAGAACTAGAGAAAGCACTTAAAATAATTCAACGGAAAGCAGGGATAAGCTCCCCGTCCAGAAATAAGCAAATTATAGCCATTACAAGTATTGCTGCCAGCATCCTTTTTGTGCTGTATTTTCAGTTTTTTAATGAAAAAATAACGCAAACTACTACAAATAAGCAGATTGTGCAATCGATTGTTCCCGGAAGCACTAAAGCTACACTTGTTTTGTCGGATGGCAGTGAATATGATCTGACAAAAAATAAGAGTTCTATTATTGCTACTGACGGTACTGAAATTAAAAATACAGGAACCAAACTGGAATACTCCGGATACGATACCAAACCTACAGAAATGCGTTACAATACCTTAAAGATACCTCGCGGAGGCGAGTATTTTCTGGTTCTTTCTGACAGCACCAAAGTTTGGCTAAACTCAGAAACTACGCTTCGTTTTCCGGTTCAGTTCACAGGTGATGTTCGAAGAGTTGAACTTATAGGAGAAGCCTATTTTGAAGTGACTGAAAATAAGAAGGTACCGTTTATAGTTTCATCCGGTAATCAGTCAGTAAAGGTTCTAGGAACACAATTTAATGTCTCATCGTATCTTGATAACCCGAATATATATACCACATTGGTTAATGGTAAAGTGGAAGTTTCCCTGCTAAATAATCCTGATGCAAAAATGATACTGAAACCCAACGAGCAGAGCACAATCAGTCAAACCGACAATAAAATTCAGAAACAGATTGTAGATGTCAGCCAATACGTTGCCTGGAAAGAGGGTCGTTTTGTTTTTCAGAACCAAACGCTCAAGGAAATTATGATGACCCTTTCAAAATGGTACAATGTTGATGTTGTTTTTGACAAGGAGGAATTGAAAAATGTGAGGTTCACTGGAAATCTTGAGCGATACGATGATTTTAGCAGTATTCTGAAAAAAATTGAACGTACAAATGAAGTGAAATTTGAAATTGATAAGAATCTGATAATTATAAAATAGAAGAAAAAAGGTGGAAAATGTTCGAACCATTTCCCACCTATTACATAGTGAAATAAACTAAGAAGTATTAACTCACAGTACAAATCTATGAAAAAAAATCGATGTACCTCTATCCGTTGGCACGGGTGGAAAAAACTATTCCTTATGATAAGGATTACAGTATTTTTTATATTATTGAGCCTGCTGCAGGTCTCCGCAAGTGCATACTCTCAGCAAACAAACCTTGGTCTGAAACTTGAAAATACAAGTGTGGAGCAGGTTCTGAAAAAAATTGAAGAGCAAAGTAAGTTCTACTTCTTGTACAGGTCTGACCTCCTGAAAGAATTACCTCCGGTATCTATTCAGGTGAAAGATGCAAAACTGGAAGATATTCTGGATAAGATACTGGTTCCAAACGGCTTCTCGTATGAAATAGATGATCGGGTGGTAGTTATTAAAAAAGCTTCCGAAGGTGCTGGTGCAACCCTTATTCAGCAAAGCCTGATTTCGGGTACTGTAAAGGATAAAGATGGAGAACCCCTGCCGGGAGTTTCGGTTGTTGTGAAAGGATCGACCACTGGAACAATTACCGACAATAATGGCTCTTTCCAATTAAAAATTCCTGCTGATGCAAAAACACTCACTTTCTCGTTTGTGGGAATGCGTTCTCAGGATGTTGAAGTTGGCAATAAAACAGTCTTCAATATTGTACTTCAGGAGGAGGCCGTTGGCGTAGATGAAGTTATTGTGGTTGGATATGGAACACAGAAAAAAGTGAACCTGACAGGTTCGGTTGCTGCTGTAAAGATTGATGAAAAAATCACAAGCCGCTCTGTATCCAATGTTTCTTCAGGATTAACAGGTCTTGTACCAGGTCTGGCAGTTAGTCAAAACACCGGAATGGCAGGTAAAAATGATGTTTCGTTACTGATTCGCGGGTTGGGAACTGTTAACAATGCCAAACCGCTGGTAGTAGTGGACGGTATGCCCGATATCGATATCAACCGACTGAACATGAATGACATTGAAAGTATTTCAGTTTTGAAAGATGCAACTTCGGCTGCAGTTTACGGTTCACGTGCTGCAAACGGTGTAATCCTGATTACAACCAAATCAGGAAAAGGAATGGATAAAACCAGAATCAATGTTTCAAGCACATATGCTGTAGAAAATCCAACCAAGGCTTATTCATTTATGGCCGACTACCCGCGTGCTCTTTCTTTGCATCAGCGTCTGGCCTCCGTGAACACTCTTCGGTCGAACTACTTCTTCAAAGATGGAACCATTGATCAGTGGATGGCTCTGGGAATGATTGATCCGGTGGCTTATCCAAACACCGACTGGTGGAACACCATTATGCGTACCGGACAGATACAAAACCACAACGTTTCTGCATCGGGAGGCAACGACAAATCGAACTTCTTTATTTCCATTGGTATGATGGATGAAAAAGGGTTGCAGATCAACAACGATTATTCACGTTACAATGCCCGATTCAATTACGATTACAAAGTAAGAAGTAACATGAACGTGGGTGCTAAATTCAATGGTAACTGGTCGAACTATACATATGCCCTTGAAGATGGCTTTACCGATGACAACTCAAGCAATACTGCAGGTTTCGATATGCAGTATGCCGTTGCAGGTATTTTACCTTATGATCCGGCAACCGGAAATTATGGAGGTGTTATGGCTTACAACGAAGATCCTCAGGCGTATAACCCATATACATTATACATTAACAATCTAAATCATCAGAATCGTCAGGAAGCAAACGTCAGCGCCTATTGGGACTGGACTCCAATTAAAGGGTTGACCGCACGTGTGGAATATGCGTTGAATTATTACAACCAGTTCCGTTATACTGCAGCTATGCCTAACCGTTCGTATAATTTTCAAACTCAAGCTTTCGGATCTCGTGTTTATGTGGGCGACAACGCCGGAGTTGCCAACTATACTAACACTGGGTACAAAACTCAATTAACTTCACGATTAAATTACCATACGACAATTGCCAACAACCACGACATCAGCGTATTGGCTGTATACAGCGAAGAATATTGGTACGACCGTTATCAAATGTCCTCACGTAACGACCGTCTGCATCCGTCATTACACGAGATTGATGCTGCTCTGACAGACATTCAGAGTACTGGCGGTAATTCGAGTACTGAAGGTCTTCAATCCATTATCGGTCGTTTAAACTATGCCGCTTTCGACAAGTATCTTTTTGAAGCCAACTTCAGGTACGATGGATCCTCCAAATTTCTTGAAGGAAGCCGGTTTGGCTTCTTCCCTTCAGCAGCGCTTGGCTGGCGTTTCACCGAGGAAAGTTTTATCAAATCCTTTACTGAAAACTGGCTCTACAGCGGCAAGTTACGTGTTTCCTATGGAGGTTTAGGGAATAACAGTGGTGTTGGTCGCTACCAGCAACAGGAAACTCTTGACGCAACAAACTATATGATTGGCGGTTCTATCGTAAAAGGTTTTTCCTATTCGAAAATGGTTAATCAGGCGCTTTCATGGGAATCTACCAATGTGTTCAATGTTGGATTTGACCTCGCGTTTATGCACAATCGATTAACTACCGAGCTTGATTATTACGACCGTTTGACCAAAGGAATGCTTCGTCCGTCGGATATGTCTGTACTTCTTTCGGGAGCCTACGATGCTCCACCAAAAAACATTGGGAACATGCGTAACAGGGGTATTGAAGGTAACTTCACATGGAAAGACATGATTCGTAAATTCGAGTACAGCGTAAACCTGAATGCCTCATACAATGCCACTGTATTGGAAAGCTGGAATTCATATTTAGGCAGAGGCTATACCTTCCTGAACATGCCTTATCATTTCCTCTATACCTATATTGACAACGGTATCGCTCAGACATGGGAAGATGTTTACAATGCAACTCCTCAGGGGGCGTCACCCGGTGACATTTTACGTACAGACCTGAACGGTGACGGCCGTATTGATGGGAACGACATGAAAGCTTATCCACATATCCAGAGAGACAGACCAACTACAAACTATGCACTGAATTTCAATGCCGCATGGAAAGGATTTGATCTGGGAGTATTGTTTCAGGGGGCAGCAGGCCGCAAAACTTATTGGCTCAACATATATAACAATACCAACTTTGGAAACCAACGTTATGCTTCAACCTGGGATCACTGGAACAACCCATGGAGTGTTGAAAACCGTGACGGGCTTTGGCCTCGTCTGGGCGGAAGCGGCAACAACAGAGCTGAAACCACCTTCTGGCTTGATGATCTGAGCTACCTCCGTTTGAAAAATGTTCAACTAGGTTACACGCTACCGAAAAACTGGTTGCTGAAATATGGAATTGAAAGTGTACGTATATACGGATCAGGCGAAAATCTGGCCACATTCACAAAATTCCGCGGACTTGATCCTGAAAAAACCGGAAATGCCAGTGATGCTTATCCGCTAAATAAAACCTTCTCTTTTGGTGTTAATATTGGAATATAAAATACAGTTATCATGAAAAAAATAACTTCAAAAATACTTGTCTTTTCTGCTATAGCAGGGATGACTCTTTTAACTGGTTCTTGCACCAAAGATTTGCTCGACCAGCAACCTACGGTAGATTTGGGTGCTTCGGCATTCTGGAAAACCGAAGCAGATGCTACAACCGCCCTGATGGGCGCCTATGCCGCTGTCAGACCACTTTTCGACCGCGATTATTATTTTGACGGACAAGGAGAATATGTGCGTGATCGTAGCGGCAATAACAGTACAACTAATGACGATTTAAGACGCGGAGATGCCTATCGGGCTGATTTCAATCCTGAAGGATATGGTGATAATTTCGACAAAATGTACAAATATCTCTATGGTGGTGTTAATCGTGCAAATTATGTGATTGAGAATGTTGAAAAAATGCTGCCCACTGCAAGCGAAGCATCTAAACCTGGGTTGGAAGCCATAATTGGTGAAGCCCGTTTGCTTCGTGGAATGGTCTATTTCCGACTAATATCCATGTGGGGCGATGTACCATATTTTGGTCACATAATTAACTCCAACGATGAAGTTGCGGAATTGGCACGTATTCCGATTGCTCAGGTTAAAGATTCCATCATAGCCGATTTTACCTATGCTGCCGAAAAACTGCCAGAAAAAGGTTCGGCAATTGGACGTGCAGGCAAACCAGCAGCACTTGCCTTCCGGGGAAAACTTGAACTGTATTGGGCATGCTGGAATAAAAATGGCTGGCCCGAACTGACAGGTTTTACTCCAAGTGCGACAGAAGCAACTGCTTCTTATCAGGCTGCCGCAGCCGATTTCAAATCGGTAATCGAAGACTTTGGACTTAATTTATTCCGTAACGGAGAACCAGGAGAATGGGGAACTATGGGAGACGCTTCAGTACTTCCAAACTACTATTACATGTTTATTCCTTCAACCGGAAACCCAAATGCGGACGGCGAAATGATCATGGTATTTACGCATGGCGGAACCGGAACAAGCCAGGGTGAAGAATTGATGCGCGATGTGTCTGGTCGTTCGCACGAAGGTTCGCAATGCTGGGTTAGTCCCCGATATGAAATTGCTGACCGTTACCAATCAACCATTACCGGTGATTTTGCAGATCCATTAATTCCAATGAATCCAAGTACTGCCGGTGCCAGAACAGCATTAAATTCAGCAGTTAATCCGGAAAGCTATGCCAACCGCGATTATCGTATGAAATCTTCCATTATGTGGGATTACGAAAAAAGTATGGGTATGATTTCATTGAAAGAAACAGGATGGTGTCCGTTTATTTACAAAACCTGGAATGCTGCTGTTACAATCGATGGTGTAAAATACACATCTTACAATACCGATGGTTCCAATTCAGGTTATGTGTTCCGTAAATTCCTCAGGAATTACGCCGGACAGGGACGTAGCGACGGTGATTTTGCATGGCCGGTTATGCGTTTGGCCGATGTGTACCTGATGTATGCAGAAGCTACAAACGAAGTGAATGGTCCCCAAGCTGACGCCATCGAACTGGTTAACAAAATCCGCCACCGTGGAAATCTGCCGGCTCTTGCTCCTGAAAAAACTGCCAATAAAGATGACTTCTTCTCAGCAATTGAACAGGAACGTATTGTTGAACTTTTGGGAGAGGGACAACGTCCCTTCGACCTTCGCCGCTGGAGAGCCATCGAACGCGTTTGGTGTCCGCCATATGGAGAAGGAGTGTGGAGAATAGACACTTGGGGTGCCAATCAATCACGCTATTTCCAGAACAGATCGGAACTTACTTATCAACAGTGTTACATTTTCCGTATTCCGCCAAGCGAACGCGACCGGAATCCGAATCTTACCCAAAACACACCCTGGTTGTAGCATTTTAAACAAATGTGTAATTTAAAAACATATAACATGAAAAGATATATTATCATATTTTCACTAATTGCCCTGGTACTGGTTGCCTGGGTTCGCTGCACCGATTTCCCTGTGGATGAAGATGGCTTGCTTATCACCACCAGAAGCGAATGTTATGTCGGTAGCTTCGAACTGCTTGGATCTGATTTTCAAACGGTAAGAACCCAAACTGCAGTGGTCGACACAACTGCTCAAACGATCAATGTGGAAGTTTTTTACGGAACCGACCTCAAAAATCTGTATCCTCAGTTCAGCCTGGTTACCGATGCCAAACTGGATCCAAAAATTACCGGAAAGGTTGATTTCTCTGACCTGTCAAATCCAAAACAATGGACAGTCATTTCAGGTAACCGGAAAGTTAAAAAAACTTACACTGTTTATTTAACAGTTCAAGCCAAACCTTAAAAGAAATGAATATGCAACTTAAATATTACAGCATCTTATTTTTGGCAAGCCTTACGCTACTGTTTACGGCTTGTCAGCAGGAAGAATATTCTATCCCGGCAGCGGGAACAGAATTACAGAACGACTGTATCAAACGTTCACTCGGACCTAATGTTGTTGGCCTGAACATTGAATTTGCCTATGCTATGGCATTGCCTCAAAGCAAAGGGAAAATCGTTTCTGCTCAGGTTGAAGCTACCATCGCCGGAACTGCTGACACATATCTCGAGAATAATTCGTATCACACAAGCAGCGGCGGTCAGGATGTTGCCGTCAAAATTGGAGAACCTTCAGTCAATTCAGGAGCAATAACAACGGTAACTTTTACGAAAGACACCTGTGCTGCAACTTTGCGCTACTTCTATATAATTCCTGAAGAAGCAAGAGGGAAAACGGTTTCTTTCAAGTTTACAGCCAAGGCAAGCAACGGGCAAATAGTTACCTACGACATGGGACCATATACCATCACAAAAATGGATATGAAACTTGATCTGGTGCTGAGTGATAACAATAACAGTTACCTCTCGATTGCAGACATGGCTGTGTACAATGCAACTGACGCTGCGGCCAATTCAGCTAAAATTGATTTGGTATACGTGTATCGTTCAATTACCGGAATTACGTTCGCACATGCTCTGGTTTCACCAGCAAACACGGAATACCTTTCAGACGTGACTTTACCTTCAGGTGTAAATAAAAGTACTTTTTTCTGGAAAGTATACGGACTTCGTGATCAGCAACTAGCTCGCCTTCAATACGGAATATATATCGACGATGTTGATTTCTCTGCTCTGGATTTCACTAATGCTCCAAATTACGGCATCAATATGAAGGTGGAATCGGGTGCATGGGTAGAGACTGCTGATGGTAAATACCGGGCTTACATTTTTGTAAATAAAGTGGATAATACGAAAAAAGAAATGACTGTAAGTATCAAACGTTATACAATGTAGTCATCAAATCACACAAAAGGGTAATTGTATTTAATTTATGAATACAATTACCCTTTTTTCATAATTAATCTAAATATTTTAAAAGAGCAATTGAACCTAATTTGTCATTTAGATAAAGGCAAATTGTTAACTATTCTTCTGCCTTTGCTCTGGATGTTGATTGCAATATAGACACTCATAAATTGAATTAAAGTCACCAGATACATTCTCTAAAAGTGACAGGATACCAACCGTACATTATCCTGAAGATTCTATCCGGGAAATTATATTACTTTTTCTAAATCGTACAATTATTCCAAAAAACAGACGCCATGGCCGGAAAATTAAATGTTATTCTTTGGTTAGTGCTGATTCTTTCCTTTTCAACTATTGATTTTTCAGTAGCTCAAAAATTTGTTCATCCGGGTGTTGATATGACTTCAGCCGATCTGGAATATATGAAAAAGCAGGTACTTCAAGGAGAACAGCCCTGGAAAGATGCATTCGACAGGCTCAAAAAAGAAAGTGATCTTCAATTCGAAATAACGCCTTTTACTCATGTTGTTCGCGGACCTTACGGAAAACCAAATATTGGCGGCGACGATCTATCGAAGGGATCAAATCTAGCTTATAATTGTGCACTAATCTGGTACATTTCAGGAGAAAAGACTTATGCAGATAAAGCCATTGAAATACTAAACAGCTGGTCACCGGTTATCTGGGATTTCGACTATAACGATGCCAAATTATTGGCAGGATGGACAGGCCACTTGCTTTGCAATGCTGCTGAAATTTTAAAGTATACGAATTCAGGATGGCAGAAAAAAAAAATGGAGCAATTCAGTAAAATGCTCATAACAGTATATTATCCACTGATGCGTTTTTATTATCCGCAGGCAAACGGAAACTGGGATGGCGCCATCATTCATTCCATTCTGGCTATCGCAATTTTTACGGATAACCGCGAAATGTTCGGAAACGCAATTGACCATTTTCTTCATGCTCAGGTCAACGGAAGCATTTTCAAATACATTTATCCAAGTGGCCAATGCCAGGAATCAATGCGCGATCAGGGTCATGTTCAACTTGGACTCGGCGAGTTTGCAGGAGCTGCAAGGCTTGCCTGGACACAAGGTGTTGATTTATTTTCGATTGCCAATAATCGCATTGCACTTGGTTATGAATATACAGCCCGTTTTCTATTGGGAGATACTCCGCAGTGCTATGGAAAAATATCCGAACGTGCAAAAAAGTTCAGAGACGATTATGAATACGTTTACCGTCATTACAAATCACAGGGAGTAGAAATGCCCTGGACTGAACAGGCAGCAGATTCCATCCGACCAAAAGCAAGCCGGAGTGTATTAACTGCATTCAGAGTTCCTTCCGGAAAACAAATTGCAAATCAGGGAAAACCAAAACTCTCGTCCATTGCCTATCCCGCAGGAGCTCTGCAACTCCCGGTTATCAAATCTCCGGAAAATGTTATTCGGGTAAATCCCGGCGAATCCATTCAGGAAGCATTGAATAAGGCTTCTCAACAAAACGGCTGGGTAATTGCAGCTGCTGGTTTACATACACTTCCTACAACATTAAAAATCCCTTCAGGCATAACGCTTTCCGGCGAAGGATTATCAACGGTGCTTTTTCTCGATCCAGCATCAAAAGTTCGCGATGCAATTGTGAATGCTGCGGACGATTTGCACGATGTTACAATCTGTGATTTGGTGGTTGAAGGTGCTGCAGATCCTGATCCGGGAACTGATCCAAACAGCCGTCGTTCGTACAGAAGCGGTTCAAATCGCGGTGGAATTATTCTTTGGGGACAGCATGAAGGACAAATGAAAAACATCACCCTCCGGAATGTCACCGTAAGAAACTGCACTTATAATGGAGTTTTCATCAGCGGGGCTGAAAATGTTCAGATCAACAGTTGCGATTTTAACGAAAATGGATCAAGCGTGGTTCCCGGACCGAAACTTCAGCATAACTTATTGCTAACCCATTGCTCTGAAATCAATATTCAGAACAGCCGCATGGACACATCACCCTTTGGCAGCGGAATTGCGCTGAGCAACTGTTCGAATGCATCCATTAAAAACTGCGAAATTGCCAGAAATGCGTATTACGGAATTTTGATTTCAGAAAGCAACCGGATTTCGGTTACCGGTAGTTTGATTGAAGCAAATGACCGAAGTGGCATAATGGCGGAGTTTTTATATAACGGTTCAGCAAATATTCAGCTGACAAACAATCTGATTCATTACAACAATGGATTCGGCATTGAAGCGTATGCCGTTGAAAACCTCAAATCAGAAAACAACAGTTTTGCCGGAAATGGTGCTGATTTAAAATCAAATGAAAAAATAAGTACCGAAAAACACCTGATAATGAATTGACACAATTAATTATCAGCATAAAAAATGAACAAATGAAAACCCTTTTTCTCATAAGCATATTTCAAATTCTGATTTTTTCAGCCTGTTCGCAGGAAAAAGATATAGTGCCGGTTTCAGGAACACTGATTTTTCAATCAGGTTTTGAACCGGACTCAAAAGTAGTCTCAAGGGGAACAGATGCCGATATTTCCGGAACTGACCATTCATTTTCCGATCACAACGATTGGGTGACAGATTTCGACAACAATCCGGATATCGGTAATTTTAATCTTCAGTATCAGGGAGGCGATTCAACTCAGCGTTTCGCCAAAATAACCCCTGAACCGGGAAATCCATCCAATCATGTCCTTCAATTTTGGTTAAACGAACCCAATGTGGAAGGATCAAAAGGAAGAATTCAGGCCAATCTGTATGGCAATAAAGGCATGAAGGAATTTTATCAGAGCGTGCGGATTTTCCTTCCCTCTGATTTTAATACAGTCCGAAAATTTCCTGAAAAAATCAGCTGGCTTACTATCGCCGAATTCTGGAACAACATTACCTGGAGCCAGACTGTTCCCTATAGATTTCGGATAACGCTCGGAATTGGAAAACCGGTTGCCACTGAAAGCGATCTGTATTTTATACTGGATGCACAGAATTGCGAATTATTTCCGGACGGCAGTCAGAAATATACAACCCTTTGGTCGGAGACTAATCAAGCCGTGAAAATACCAATAGGAAAATGGTTTACACTTGAATATTACTACAAAGAAGGCGATGCCAGTACTGGTAAATTCTACATGACTATTGAACCTGAAGGCGGCAAAAAGGAGGTGATTTATGACCTGACTAAAATAACCCATAATTCAACCGATCCAAATCCCGATGGGGTTACCGATTTTAATCCTATGAAACTATACACCTCGAAAAAACTGATTAATTACATGCATGCTGAAGGCAAAACACTTCAGATTTACTGGGATGATTTTAAACTTTGGAAAGATGGGCAACCCTGATCTGACCAGATATACCTCAACTTTGAACGATTAAACAACTAAACCACAAAATATGAAATCCAGCTTTCGAATTCTCACACTTTTTGTTTTTGCTTTATTTGCTCTTGGCGCAAAAAGTGTAACTCCTGAAATAGAACTTCTCCGGAAGAAAGTAACTGCCGAACTTCTGGCCTCTAAAGTTGATGAATCCCATGTCGGAGATTTGATGACTTCCATTCGACCCGATGGAACCTGGCCGGGAATTAATTATGAAGATGTTTCAAGCGAAGGATTTGAACATCGTATCCATCTGGCGAATATGCTTGATTTGGCAAAAGCATACAAAACTAAATCCTCAGAATTTTACAAAAGCAAAAAGGTGAAATCAACGATAATTTCTGCCCTTACTTATTGGACGAAAAACGATTTCATTTGCCAGAACTGGTGGCATAACCAGATTGGCACACCAGGCAGCCTGGTAAGTTTAATGCTTTTGATTGGCGATGAACTGCCTGCTGAGCTGGTTGACAAAACCGAGCTTATCCTGGGCCGTTCGACCATTGATGCGCCGGGAGCCAGACCGGGAGGCGACCGCATAAAAATTGCAGGTATTCAGGCAAAAAATATGTTGTTCCTCGGCAACGACCAAACATTCGACAAGGTAGTCAGGGTGATTGAAGGAGAGATTAAAAATGTGGAATGGATCGGTATGAAATATGGATATGGGTTCAGACGAGAAGTTGGCGGGTTCGAAAACCGTACCGAGAATGGCCGGGGTATTCAGTATGACAACAGTTTTCACCACCGGATCGACGGGGTAAACAATACCCTTTCGTATGGTTTGAGTTACGCCGAAGCTTTTGTGGAATGGGCCGTTTATACTTCAGGAACAAAATATGCGTTTTCGGAGCAGAAACTGGATAAGCTGATTGATTATTACCTGGATGGAATTTGTAAAATGGCAGTGTTCGGAAAATTTCCGGATATCGGTGCCAAAAACCGAAGCATCAGTCGCGAAGGAGAATTGCATCCTTATTCAGCCAAAACAGCAGAAAACCTGATGCTGACCTCCAATTACCGAAAAGCAGAATTGCAGGAAATTGCTGATGTGAGAAAAAAGGGAATCAAACCTACACTTTCACATGCTACTTTTTTCTGGAATTCAGAACATTTTTCGTTTCAGCGACCCGATTGGTTTACATCGGTAAGAATGTATTCAACACGTAATTACAATATGGAGGTTCCATATAACAGCGAAGGCTTGCGTAATCACTACCGTGGCGATGGCACGAATTACATTTCGAGAACCGGTGACGAATATTACAACATGGCACCTGTTTACGACTATCAGAAAATACCTGGAACTACAGTAATGCAAAAACCGGAAATGCCACCGGCCAACGAGATACAGAAACTTGGACTGACCGATTTTGTAGGGGCGGTAACCGATGGAGAATATGGCGCAGCAGTTTTCGATTTTAAAAGTCCGCACGATCCATTGATTGCAAGAAAAGCATGGTTCTTTTTCGACAGTGAATATGTTTGCCTTGGAACGGGTATTTCATGCAAAACCAAACTTCCGGTAGTTACAACATTAAACCAATGCCTGCTGCGAAGCGATGTTACCATTTCTTCAAAAGGTCAAAAATTTGTTATTCAAAAAGGTGAAAAAGAGTTTGAAAATCTTGACTGGGTTTATCAGGACGGGATTGGATATGTATTTACAAAACCCGAAAATGCTTTTATTAAGAACAATACAGCCAGTGGCTCATGGTGGGATATCAATAAGCAATCCGATTCGCCGAAAGCCGAAGTTAATCTTGATGTATTTAAACTTTGGCTGAATCATGGCGAAAATCCATCCGAGGCGTCGTATCAATATATTGTTGTTCCGGCAACTACGATTGAAAAACTGGAAAATAACAATTCTAAAAACGATGTCGTTATTTTATCCAATACTCCTGAAATTCAAGCAGTAAAAAACAAAAGTCTGAATATGTATCAGGTTGTATTTTACAAGGCAGGTTCGATTCAACTTACTGAAAAGGTGAAACTGGTTTCCGAAAATCCCGGGATTGTTATGCTGAAATTGAAGGATGAAAAAGTTACAGAAATTTCGGTGGCCGATCCCAACCGCGAATTGGCTGTATTTCATCTGAACATCAATATGAAAATTGAGAATGACGCAACAAATTACAAGACATTGTGGAACGATGTGAAAGGTGTTACTGAAATTGCCATCGATCTGCCACAAACCGTATTGGAAGGGAAAAGTGTTACAGTAAAATTGTGACCGCTAATATGCCAAATGATTATCATGAATTAATTATAGCAAAATGCAGAATAACAAATCACTTAAATAAATTCAATGCTGCAATTATTCAATTATTTGCGGCTTTGTTACCTTTATAAACCTAATTAACACAACTCATAAAAACCTAAACCATGAAACGTATTATTTCCCCGAATAAAATGCTGACTGGCTTACTTCTGTTGGTTTTCGCATTCTCCGGTCTTCGTTCTGCAGCCGAACTAACCAATAAAGAGCGAAATATTCTGGCGAATGAAGCAAAATCAATTGACCTTGCCAAAGTTCTGATTACCGACAATTCATGGAACAAATTTCCTGATTACAAAAATCGTGAGTTTTGGCAAAATCTTCCGGCCAACATCCGAAACGAATACATTACAAAAGCCGAAACCTATCTTAAGTATGACTGGCCTGTGGTTAAGGCAACCGATTATCTGGAGTTTATACGGTCGGGTGACCGCCGCCAAAAGGTTTATGCAGCTTGCAGCAACGCATTGATTTCACTCGTTATGGGTGAATTGGTTGAAGGCAAAGGACGATTTACCGATCAGATTATCAACGGTGTTTGGTATTACAGCGAACAAACATGGTGGGGCTGGTCGGCACATTTGGGTGCACAAAAAGCCAGAACCGGGTTACCCGATGTGAATGAACCATATGTCGATCTGGGAGTTGGCGAGGTAACCAGTAATCTGGCCTGGACCTTGTACCTTTTTAAAGATGAATTTGATAAAGTGCATCCTCTTATTGCTTCGCGTCTGAAACAGGAAATAATGGAAAAGTCGCTTCTGCCCTATTTTAAGCGCGATGATTTTGGATACATGGGATTTAAAGGCGGAAGACCAAATAACTGGAACCCCTGGATCAACTACAACATGTTAACCAGCTACATGCTACTTGAAGATGATCCTGCAAAAAGAGTGGCCGAAGTTCAGAAAATAATTCTTTCACTCGATAAATTCCTGAACGGTTATTCCGACGATGGTGGTTGCGATGAAGGTCCATCCTACTGGGGTGCAGCCGGTGCTTTGCTCTACGAAAGTCTTGAAGTTCTGAAAAATGCGACTGCCGGAAAGTTCGATGTTTTCAGCAATCCGCTGATTCAGAATATTGGCAAGTACTTTTATCAGGTCAATATTCACGCTCCGTACTTTATCAATTTTGCCGATGCCGATGCAACTACCGGAGGAAATCCATCAGCTGTTTACCGCTACGGAAAAGCCATTAATGATAGTCGGATGCAGGAGTTTGGTGCCTACCTGGCCAGAATTGGCAAATGGGGAGAAGGCAGTTTCAGCGGAAAAATTGGCGATCAGATTAAAAATCTCGAACTTCTGGATGAGTTGAAAAATGCGCCGGCAAAAGAGGCATTAGTCGCTGAATTCTGGTTACCCGATACTGAAGTGGCCGGTGCGCGCGATAAGGAAGGTAGTTTTGCCGGATTTTTCTTTGGTGCAAAAGGTGGTTTTAATGCCGAAAGTCACAACCACAACGATGTTGGAACCTGTGTCATGTATTTCGATGGAAAACCTTGCCTGATAGATTTAGGCCGCGAAGAATACACTGCCAAAACATTCAGCTCGCATCGTTATGAGATCTGGACTATGCAATCTAAATACCATACCTTGCCAGTAATTAATGGCGTTGAACAGTTGCCGGGAGAAAAGTATAAAGCAAAAAACTCCGGCTTTTCTGCCAACGATAAGTCGGTAACTTTTTCAACCGATATTTCCGGAGCCTATCCGGAAGAAGCAAAAGTGAATAGCTGGATTCGCAGCTATACCTTAAACCGGGGTAAAAATTTCAGCATCAGCGATAAATACGATTTGTCAGAGATTTCAGGAACAACCAGCTCAAATTTAATTAGTTATTGCAGGGTTACTGAACTTAAACCGGGACTTTTAAAATTTGAGGGAGATGGTTTTACACTCAATATGACTTATAACCCAAAGGTTGTAAATCCAAAAATTGAATTTATCCCGATAACCGATAGTAAATTAAAGAGCTATTGGCCGAATGGAGTATCCCGCGTAATTCTTGAATTCCTGAAACCCGGATTGAAGGGAAGTCAGCAACTTACTTTTACAGTAGCAAAATAACTGTTTGAATTGCTTCCTGAATATTCACGAAGCTTATGGCAAGCATTAACATTGGAAATCTAAACCAAATAGTACCATGAAAACCATCAAAAACACATTGATTTTTCTGCTTTTGAATTGCCTGGCAATAGCCGGTTTTTCGCAGCAATCCATAACTGTAAAGACTATTACTGACAAAGAGCATCCACGCATTTTACTATTAAAAGGCGAAGAATCGCAAATTGAGCAATCGATTGCTGCCAACACAAACTGGAAGAAAATCCATGAAACGATCCTCAGGGAATGTGACAACATGATGGAACTTCCCCCTGTTGAACGCATCCAGATTGGCCGTCGTCTGCTGGATAAATCTCGTGAAGCTCTACGTCGAATTTTTCAACTTTCATACGCGTGGCGAATAACCGGCGAGCAGAAATATTTCGACCGGTGTGAAAAGGAAATGCTGGCAATATCCAATTTCAGCGACTGGAATCCCTCACATTTCCTGGACGTTGGAGAAATGACTATGGCCATGGCTATTGGTTACGACTGGCTTTATCCAAAACTATCAGAACCATCAAAAAAGGCAATCTGCGAAGCTATTGTTTCGAAAGGAATTAATCCATCACTCGACTCAAAATACAACAGCTGGCTGAAAGCTGTAACCAATTGGAACCAGGTTTGCAATGCCGGAATGACCTACGGCGCATTGGCAGTAGCAGAAGATTATCCCGATCTTTCAAAAAAAATCATCGACCGTGCGCTCAATTCAATTCCATTGTCAATGGACGAATATCAGCCTGAGGGTGCTTATCCTGAAGGGTTTGGCTACTGGGGATATGGTACTTCGTTTAATGTGATGTTTCTGAGTGCTATTGAAAAAGTGTTTTCTACTGACTTTGGCTTGACAGCCACTCCCGGATTTTTGCAAACTGCAGGCTTTTACGAAAATATGAACGCAGTAAGTTCACTCTGTTTTAATTGGGGCGACACCGGACCTCGCGGTAACCTAAGTCCTGCCATGTTTTGGTTTGCCGCACGCAATGACGACCCATCGCAATTGTGGATTGAAAAACGATATCTGCAAAAGGATGATTATTCTTCTTTCATAAAAGACAGGCTGATACCGGTAGTTATGATCTGGGGAAAAGATCTGCCACTCGACAAAATTACTGCTCCGAAGTACACTTTCTGGAAAGGACAAGGCGACAATCCGGTTTGCATGATGCGAACTTCGTGGACCGATCCGAAAGGAATTTTTCTTGGATTTAAGGCTGGTTCGGCTTCTGTCAATCACGGGCATATGGACATTGGCTCCTTCGTTATGGAAGCTGATGGCTCTCGCTGGGCTACGGATTTTGGGAGTCAGGATTACGAATCACTCGAATCAAAAGGAATTCAGGTTTTTGGACGCTCACAGGACGCTCAGCGATGGAGCATTTTCAGGATAAATAACCGTGCACACAACACACTTACGATAAACGATCAGCTTCAGCAGGTAAAAGGATATGCCAAAATCGACCAATTCTCCGATAAGCCTGATTTTATGTATGCAATTTCCGATTTGTCCACTGTCTATGAAAATCAATTGGCAGTTGAAAAACGCGGAGTGGCAATTGTTGATCAAAAATTTGTGGTAGTGCGCGATGAAATGGCTGCACCCGACAAGGAAACAACTGTTCGATGGACGATGCTAACATCTGCGATTCCTGAATTGGGAACAAACAGCATTAAGCTGACCAAAGAAGGCAACACGCTCCTACTGAAAGTTGATTCGCCAGCTAAAATCACCATGAAAACATGGTCAACGGAACCAACCACAAACTACGATGCACCAAATCCGGACAAATACCTGGTTGGATTCGAATTTCAATTGAAGCCAAATGAAAAACAAGCTATTCAGGTTTTACTTATTCCGGGTTCTGTTGATCCTGAAAAAATTAAGTTTGAAAAAGCATTGGGGAAATGGTAAGTGTCATGAATAATTAAATCGAAAAACAATGAAAAAGATAATCCTATTTCTGGCTTTGCTGATTGGTATTCAGCCTGTTCTTATGGCACAAAAAACAATCACTCAGGACGAACGCATGCAATGGTGGCGCGATACCCGCTTCGGTATGTTTATTCACTGGGGATTGTATTGCATTCCCGCCGGAGAATGGAATGGTGTGGAATATCCGCAAATTGGCGAGTGGATCATGAAAAACGCGAAGATTCCGGTAAAGGAATACGAGCAACTTGCTACGCAATTCAACCCGGTAAAATTTAATGAGCACGATTTTGTGATGACCGCTAAAAATGCCGGAATGAAATACATCACCATCACTTCGAAACATCACGATGGATTTGCCATGTTCAAATCCACCGCATCTAAATACAACATTGTAGATGCCACTCCATACGGCAAAGATGTGATTAAAGCCTTGTCAGAAGAATGTCAGAAAGAAGGACTAAAATTGTGTTTTTACTATTCTCAGTCGCGCGACTGGCACGAACCAAACGGCCTGGATAACGACTGGGATTTTCCGAAAGAACGTAATTTCCAGAAATACCTTGATGAAAAGGTAAAACCTCAACTCACCGAATTACTCACACAATACGGTCCCATCGGAATGATTTGGTTTGATACGCCGATGACCATTTCGAAAGAACAGGCTCAGCAACTGAAAGATTTGGTGCGGAAAATTCAACCCGCAACCATTATTAGTGGTCGTTTGGGTGGAGGCGTCGAAACCGATTACATGTCGACCGGCGATAATGTGATTCCATCAACAGTTATTCGAAACGACTGGGAAGTACCCGCCACACTCAACAATACCTGGGGTTTCAAAAAGAACGATCACGAATGGAAATCGCCGGAAGCGCTGACACGCTTGCTTTTCGACATTGCCTCCAAAGGCGGAAACTACCTCCTGAATGTTGGTCCAACTTCCGAAGGACTGATTCCACAGGAATCGGTTGACATTCTGGGCAAAGTGGGCGACTGGATGAAAATTAACAACGAGTGTATCTACGGAACGCAGGCCAGTCCATTCGAAATGGAATTCAAATGGGGCAACATCACCCAAAAATCAGGGAAACTGTATCTGGGTATTTTCGATTGGCCAACTTCCGGTTTCTATTTGGAAGGGCTGAAAAACAAGGTGAAAAAAGTGTATTTACTTTCGGATAAACAGCAGAAAGCCCTTCCGTTTAAAGAATCCTACAATCAGGAAACCGACCATCACCGCCTGAAAATTGACCTTCCAAAACAGGCTCCTGACAAGGTAATTTCAGTGGTTGTTGTGGAAATCGAAGGTCCTGTCAGTGTGGAAACTTCCATTTGTCAGCAGGCCGATCAAAGCATTTTATTGCCCGGAATTTCAGGAGCAGTAAAAAAAGACGATCAGTCAGCCGAACTCAAATTTACTGCACGCGGTGGTGGTGCAGACTGGCGCGATGCCAAAATAAGTCTGAACTGGAAATTCACTGTTGAGAAACCCGGAACCTATCAGATTGATTTGGTAACTACCGAAACCGGATTACATGGTTCGCCGGTATGGGAAGGCGGGCAAAAGATAAAAATCAACTGTGCCGGACAATTGCAGGAAACAACTGTAGGCGACGAAAGCCGCGAATACAATCCGCGCAGCCAGTACTGGAAACTTATACACACTTCGGCCGGAAAAATCAAATTCGAGAAAGCCGGAGAATATGAACTGTCGTTGATTCCGGAAAATTTTCCGGAGAACAAAACCGGCTTCACGTTTAAAGAAATTCAGTTGAATCCGATGAAATAAGAGATAAGTATCAATCATTTAACCCTGACAGAATGCTGTAAAAAATATGTCAATAATAGTCAAAATTGAACGATACGACTAATCATGTGATAATTAGCAATAAATAATGAAACTACTAAAAACAATTTTTATTTCGGGTTTGATATTTTTGGCGATGCCATCAAATTCCCAATCGTTGAATAACAAAAAGATAGATGGCTATCGTGGTATTTGGTTTGAACTGAATCAGAAATATCACGATGGGGACAAATACTCCGGTGCATTGGGAACTTACACGGCAAAACATGTTCCACTTGCAATCTACTCCAGGGAGGCTGATAAAACTTTTTTTGTTTTTGGAGGTACAAAATCTGAGGATGAAAGGTACTTACTTTGCATGATTGGGGAGTATAACCACAAAACCGGACAGGTGTCCAAACCAACGGTAGTATATGATAAAAATGGGGTAAACGACCCACACGACAACCCATCTTTAATGATTGACGATGAAGGTTACATCTGGGTTTTTGTTAGCGGCAGAGGGCAAACACGGCCTGGCTTTAAAATCAGAAGTAAAAAACCTTTTAATATTGATGAATTTGAAATAATAAGTGAAGAGGAAATGACCTATCCCCAGCCATGGAATACCGATTTAGGATATTTTCATTTCTTTACAAAGTACACAGGTGTTCGGCAACTCTATTTCGAAACCAGTAAGGACGGTATAAAGTGGACTGAAGATAAATTGCTGGCAGCGATTCCTGTTCATGAAGGAGAACCTTCAGGGCATTATCAAACAAGTGGTGTATTTAATGGAAATATATTGGGAACATTTTTTAACCGCCATCCCAATGGAAATGTTGATAAAAGAACCGATTTGTATTACATTCAAACTGCCGATTTGGGGAAAACATGGACAACGGTAGATCAGGTTGAACTTCAAATCCCTGTAATTAAACAAGACTCTCCTGCACGGGCAATTGATTATACATCACAAAGTAAAAATTTGTATTTAAAAGATATGGCTTTTGATGAAAATGGAAATCCAGCCTGTCTTTATATCCGGAGTTCTGGTCATATACCCGGCTCGGTAAGTGGTCCCTACGAGTGGTGCGTAACAGCATGGGATGGGAAAAGCTGGCAAACAACTGTGGTAACCGAATCGGACCACAATTACGATATGGGAAGCCTGTTTATCAGCAAAAGCGATTGGAAAATTGTGGGGCCAACAGAAATAGGGCCGCAAAAATGGGGTGTCGGCGGTGAATTGGCCATTTGGAAATCGACCGATCATGGCAATAACTGGGAGAAGGAAAAACAACTAACTGAAAACAGCAAAATGAGCCATTCGTATGTTCGCAAGCCATTGAATTATAAGTCACCTTTTTGTTTTTTCTGGGCTGATGGACATTCACATGAATTCAGCAAATCCGAATTATATTTTGGCGATTTCGATGGTAATATCTGGAAACTTCCTTATTATATGAAGGATGAATATGAAAGGCCATTAAAAATAAAATCCCCAAATATTTGACCGAATTGAATTGGTTAAATCCGGTGAAATAAGAGATAAGTATCAATCATCTAACCCTGAAAGGGTTGAATTCAAAAAGATATGTCAATTAAAACTGCAATTCTACTTTACTTTATTCTGACGGGATTTTCGATTCAGGCACAAAACAAACTGGCCAGACAGGTAATTGAAAACGTCAGAAAGGAAACTATTGTAAGAGCCAATCAGATGCTTTCAGAAAAACCAGTAACGGTGACGGCTTCGTCATGCAAACGAAGTGCCGGAGGTCAGCACGATTTTTATTCGGAAGGCGATTACTGGTGGTCTGATCCAACCAATCCCACTGGCCCTTACATTCAGAAAGACGGACAAACCAATCCGGAAAATTTTGTGGACCACCGGCTGGCCATGATACGGTTAAGTGAAATAACCGCTACTTTGACTTCGGCCTGGTTGCTCACTGGTGATCAGAAGTATGCTGATCAGGCTGAGAAACACATTAACGCATGGTTTGTGAATCCGGAGACCAAAATGAATCCCGATATGCTATACGCGCAGGCTATCTGGGGTCGGTTTACTGGTCGCGGTATTGGATTAATTGACGCATATCATTTGGTTGAAGTGGCACAATCGGTCAAAGTTTTAATCGACAAAAAGGCCATTCCGGAGAAAGACGCAGAGAAAATTAAAGCATGGTTCAGCAGTTTTTTAAAATGGATGATTACCTACCAATATGGCATCGACGAAATGAATGCTAAAAACAATCATGGAACTTGCTGGGCAGTCACGGCATCGGTTATGGCTAGCTTGGTCGAAAACAGCGAAATTAAGGCGTTTTGCAGCGACCGGCTTAAAACAGTACTACTTCCATCGCAAATGGATGAAAACGGCAGTTTTCCCCTTGAATTGAAACGTACCAAGCCGTACGGTTATTCACTTTTCAACATTGATGCTATGTGCAACCTGGCACAGATTCTTTCCACTCCTGAAGATAATCTATTTGAGTTCCAAACTCCCGACGGAAAATCGCTAAAGAAAGGAATGGAATTTATTTACCCGTTTATTGCTGACAAATCGAAATGGCCATTTGCGCACGACATTTACATTTGGGAAGAATGGCCGGTTCGCCAATCCTCGCTGCTCTTTTCAGGATTAGCTTATGAAAATCAGGATTACATCAACACTTTTCTGAGTTCGGCTGCCAACCCAACTCATCCCGAAGTAATCCGTAATCTTCCGGTCAGGCATCCACTGATATGGATATTGAAATAATGATGAAATCGTATGGAGTAGAAACCAATTCCAAACATCTAATTATTCATTTTAAAATGCACTATATTTCTGTTTTCTTTCGTTCTGCTGAAAAATAAATCTCCTTTCAGAAATAACAGAAACATGGTATTTCCTATTCGAATTCGCCATGTTTCCCTTTTTATACAATTCAGGGCCAGTCTCCTGGCTCTGAATTGTATAAAATCTATTATTGCTTAACAAACACAATTGTATAAGGACCCGGATCCAGAATATTGATTGTTATTTTATAATTACCGGCCTCGGTAATTTTCCATTTTTTATCAGGATTTCCACCTTTCACTAACTGGATGGTCGTTTTTGAAAGATCAGTTTCTCCATCTGTCACGGGCATAAAAAAATCACAACCCCAATTTCCTTTGGTAGTAGGAATCTTAAATTCGCCAACAGTTAAAGGCCCTGCCCATGTAAACGTAAACGGATCGTTTGGATCAACAATCATTGGAGTTGGATTATCGATATCCCATCCTGCAGGCGTGGCATTACCAACTAAATAGAGGTTTTCATACTCCGGAATATTATATACCGTGATGTCTTTGGTCTTCTCACAAGCAGAGAACACAAAAAGACCGAATAAAAACATTGTCAAAGACAATTTTATATTTTTCATACTGAATAATTTAATCTTTTAGAATTCTGTTGTCTTAATTTATTGATCGTAGCCAGGATTCTGTTTCAATTGAGGCGAAACGCCAAGGACTGTCTGACCAATAGGATATATCTCGGTATGACTATCTGCATCAGCAGATCTATCCCACCAAATTGCTGAATTAAATTTGCCGAAGCGAATCAGGTCTGTACGCCGACGACCTTCTCCCAGAAATTCGCGGCCCCATTCATCCAGCAACTCTGATTCCGTTAGTTTACTTCCATCTTCAGGATACAGGCTGGGAGATCCTACCGGGTAATAGCGCTTGCGAACTAAATTCAAGACCTTTTCAGCTCCTGCTATATCCCCTTTTCTGAATCTACATTCGGCAAGGGCATAATAAACTTCCGCCAACCTAATTTCGGCATAATCAGATTCGATTTTATGAAGGTCAGTTGTTTTATAGAATGGATATTTTACAAAATAAACACCCGAATTTTGGTCAGCGTGATTCATGTTTGAAGTTAAATCAGTCGGAATTACCCCGGGTTTTAATTCATTAAACCAGCCTACCTGATCCCTAATATATAGGTTATTGCCTTTCGATGTAGAGATTGTGTCTTGTCCGTTATTATAGGTGAGATAACCATACAAGAACATACCTTCGCGGGTATCATTTCCCAGATTTTTATACAGTTTTAGGCGAACATCATCCGGATAATTTTTAAACTTCTCAAACGGCTGTCCCAAATTGGATGTAAAATTATAAAGGGTTCCGGCTACATCGCGGCTCGGTTGCAGGGTATATTTTGGGTTTGCAGTTCCAAAATCAGTAAATTCCAGGTACCTATTAGCATTGTATGGAAGAGCCCACCAATACATACCACCCTCGTATTGCCAGTGCGTACGACCAAAAGAACCAGGAAAAGCAAAAATAGTTTCTTCGCACAAATCATTGTCCCAGTCGTAAGGTGCATCCCATCGGTTTGCTATTCCATACGATCCGTATTTGCCATCAATTATATCCTGGCATACTGTGGCACAATCCTCGAACCGATCCACTCCGGTATAAACTTTGGCATTCAGGTAAAGTCGTGAAAGCAAAGCCATGGCACCGGTCTGAGTCCAACGACTGGTCACCATTCCCTCATCACCTTTTTTCCCTAAATCAACTACAGCTTCCTTCAATTCTTTTTCGATGAAATCGAAGGTCTCCTGAGGAGTAGCTTGCAGTGGGGCCTGATCTGCTCCTTTGGTTGTTTCAACGATGGGTACATTTCTGTAAAGATCATACAATCTCAAATAATACCAGGCTCGTAAAGTTCGAAGTTCCGCAACCAAACTTTTTTGTTCAGTTGTACTCATGTTAAATTTAGAAACATCTAAAGCCCTAATATCTTCGAGTGAGTTATTTGCCAAAGAAATTCCAATAAACAGGTTTTTCCATGCATCGGCACAGAATCCATCTTGTGTAGTCCAGGTATGATTGTGGAGACGAATAAATATCCCTCCGTCGTACCAGTCACCCTGACGGTTAGGAGTCATAATCTGGTCAGCCGGGTTCTCCTGAAGCATATATTGGGTTCCTTGTATCGTCCAGTATCCGTGTTCAAAACTTCTCAGGAATGAACGGTAAACATCGTCCTTCGTCTGGTAAAAGTTGTCGGAAATAATTTTGTTATAAGTTGTTTCCTCAAGATCAGTACAGCTATTTAATGTCAGGTTTCCGAACATGAAGACCAGGAGCATATATAAAAATTGATTCTTCTTCATCTGTTTAAAATATTAAGGTTAAAATGAGATTTGTGCACCCATCAATATTTGAATAGTTGTTGGATAATAGGATTTGGACGTATTGACTCCTGGGGTTAATCCATTAACTGGATAAATTTCAGGATCTATGCCTGAAAAACCAGTCACTTTAGCAATATTTTTTCCTGAAGCATACAGACGAATCGAACTGAAATATTTTGAATTTGAATTGATCGTATATCCGACATTTACAACATCCAACTTCACATAATCCCCCTTCTCAAGAAAATAGTCACATAAAACTTTATCACCCTTGATCGCTGCATTTTTTCCATAAGCCGAAGCCAATACATTTGTGTTAGGCGACGATTGAAGGCCATAGTAGAATTCATGAGTATTGAAAAGATCGTAACCGAATGCTCCACGGAAATAGAGGCTTAAATCCCAATTTTTATATTTGAAGGAATGATTCATACTTGCTGTAAAATGAGGCAATCCGTTACCAACAACCTGTTTGTCGTCGTTAGTCGCAGTATTTGCCTGAATGACTTTTCCTTCTTCATTGAAAACCAGCATATTTCCATTTTGATCGACGCCGGCAAACTTCCACATATAGAAATTACCGATTCGTTGACCTTCCTCCAGCCTCTGTGACGCACCAGGTGATCCGGGGGCAGGCATACCTGCCATGTCTACATAATTCTGTCCCTGAAAAATGTTATTGGAAAATGAAAGAAATTTATTGTCATTGCTTGCTCCAACGAACCCTATCTGATAATTAAAGTCTCTTTTACTTATGACTTTAACATTCAAATCGATCTCGAGTCCGGTATTAAGCATGGTACCCACATTGGCATAAGTTTGAGATTGTGGATTGGGAGGTACCGGAGCATTATACCAGCCCAAAAGGTCTTGTTGTTTTCTTCTGTAGTAGTTGAAGCTTCCCTGCACAACATTTCCGAACAAGGCAAAATCCAGACCTATGTTCATATTTTTTCCCTTTTCCCATTTCAAATCGGTATTGGTATTATTTCCTGGTCCCCAGACCTGGTAATAACTGCCATTAAATAAATAATAACCAAATCCGCCATATGTTGATAAAGAGAGGTAGTTGCCAAAATTTTGGTTTCCTGTAACTCCATAATCACCACGTAATTTAAGATCGTCAATCCAGTCAATATTCTGCATAAAAGGCTCTTTGCTGATTCTCCAACCTAACGAAACAGCCGGAAAATTTCCCCATTTGTTATTGGTTCCGAATTTCGAAGAACCTTCATGCCGCAAACTTGCTGTTGCCAGATATTTATCTGCTAAGGAATAACTTACGCGACCAAAAAATGCGATTAACTTCGAATCCTCTTTATAACTGCCCATGCCATTGCGTCCTTCAACCTGTTGAAAAAGTCCATCGCCCAGGTTGTTGTATGTAATCGCATTTGAGGTGAAATTTTTATTTTCAGCTGACATTCCCTCTTTCATGAAATACTGATAAGAATAACCCATCATCGCTTTCAGCGAATGCTTCTTTAAAACAAGAGAATAATTTGTCAACCATTCCAAACTTTTTTGATCGTATTTATTATAATTACGACTGGCCTCTCCTTTATAACCGCTTTGTATCTCGGTTGTCATGTTTGACGGTTTAAACCAAAAATCAAAGTAATCTTTTGTGCTTTGAGCCAGGGTAACCTGAGTATTAAGTGTTCTTGTAATATTCAGCTTAAAGGTTCCATCCCAGTCCAAAAACTTTGCTTCAGTTCCGCTTTGTTCCAGCTTTTGAAGTTCAACCGGATTGAACTGACCATCGCTTCCGGTAATCGAATAGTACATGGTTGGATCAACAGGATCTTTGACAGGATATGTTGGATTCAGTGTTAAACCCTGAGTAAAAACATCATTGTTTGAGTTATCCATTTTAACATAGCGGGGAGCCAGATTAAACGAGATCTTGTATAGATTGCTGGTCGGAGCATGATTCAGGGCAAAACGTGCTCCATATTCTTCACGGCCTGAACGAAGATCTAAACCATTTGCATCGCGATAATCTACCGTTGCCCTGTAATTGGTATTATTATTTCCGCCCGATACTGACAATGTGTGACTTTGAGTAAACGAGTAATCCCGGGATACCTCTTTCAGCCAATCGGTATTTCCTCCATAATCCGGTCCTCTACTATTTTTCAGGTAATCTTCTGATGACAGGGATTTTAGCTGATTGTTAGCAAAACTTCCTGATGTATATCCATTATAAGTTGTAGTAATAGCGCTATTGCTACCTCTCTTTGTTGTCACTAAAATTACCCCGGCGCTGCCCCGTGTTCCATAAATGGCTGATGCAGCTCCGTCTTTTAATACATCAATTGAAGCAATATCATTTTGATTAATATTCTCCAGGTTCCCTCCGGGCACACCATCAATTACTACAAGCGGACTACTTCCTGCATCGCGGGATGAGATCCCCCGTAATTGGATACTGGGACTGGAATTGGGATTGATTCCTTCTGTATTAGTGATCGAAAGACCTGAAACCAGCCCCTGAATAGACATTAGTGGATTGGTGCTGCCACTTTGAAGCAATTGAGCATTATTTACATGAGATACAGCACTGGTCAGTTCCCTCTTATTGATTGTTCCGTAACCAATGGCAATCACTTCTTCAATTCCAATCGATTCACTGTTAAGCACAATGTCAACAACAGTTTTAGTTCCAACTTTGACTTCTTGTGATTTCATTCCTATAAACGAGAAAATAATGGTCGCATCAGCCGGCACATTTGACAGGTTATAGGTTCCGTTGGAATTAGTTATCGTTCCGGTAGTTGTCCCGTAAATCAACACAGAAACTCCGGGCAAAGTCGCTCCTGAAGAGTCTGTAACTTTCCCGGAAATGAATTTTTGCTGCTGACCTGCATTATTCCCTAAATCCTTTTCTGAAAGAATAATCTGTCGGTTATTGATCGTGTATTGAATCTCTGTACCTACGAATAAAGCATCCAATATTTCATTGATTGATTTATTCTTCAAATCGACTGAAACTTTCCGATCAAGGTGAACTACCTGATTGTTATAGAAAAAGAAGAAGTCAGTTTGATCTTCAATCTTTTCGAGCGCTTTGACAATACTAGCCTGTTCAATCTTCAAATCAATCTTTTTTGTTTGCGCATAATTGGTTAGCGAAAATGCTTGCAAACTGGCAAAAGCAATTAGTAAAATGCTAATTCTCATAATCTTTAGGAATTTTTCGACACAAGCAAAAAGATACCTGTAGTCTGTTAAGAACCAAGTTTTTTTCATAAATTTGTTTTTCTTGAGTTAATTATAACAATGATTAATTCTATAAGGGCGGTGGTGCAAACACTGCTCTTATTTTTTTTAATTGGTACGTCCGATGTAAACCTCCCTTTTTACAATTTTAGTTTTAACTGAAGTCGATATTTCAATCATTTTTAATACTTCACCAAGCGTTTCGTCCTGAATGGTAGCTGTATACTTGAGATCCAATTCGTTCAACTGAGGATCAACCTGTATTTTACAATTGAACCATCGTTCAAGTTTATTGGTGACTTCGCTCAGTGAGGCATTTCTGAAAATGAGCTTTCCATCTTTCCAAGAAGTAACCTGTATGGTTTCAATATCCTTAATTTCCAGTTCATTTGTATTTTTATTCCAAACGGCTTGCTGACCCGGAACTAAGCGGGCAAATTCCTTGTTGCTTTTGCTGGTTAAAGCGATCGAACCTTCTTCAAGTGTCGAACTTATTTCTTTATCATTTTCATAACCAGACACATCAAAAGAAGTACCCAATGCCCTAACACTCATCATGTTCACATCAACAAAAAAAGGATGCAACTTATCGTGTGCCACTTTAAAATAACCCTGTCCGGTTAATTTCACTCTCCGTTGATCCAAATGATTTAAATTCATCGGGAATTCAAGCATACTTTCTGAGTTGAGCCATACTTCTGTTTTATCTGGCAATGTAAAATGAACGCGGGAGCCAGGGCTTGCCATTACCTGTTGCATAGCCATCGAATTGTTCTGCTGGTTCATGCGTTTTTCCATCACATAAAAAACAGCGATTGAGCCAAGTAATAATGGAATAAACAGGATTGCAGCAACGCGCATCAGCCTGTTCGTCCAATCAGCCGGGAATAAACGGACTTCTTTCCTTCCAACAGGTTCTGTTAACGTAATTTTGGTAAGTATCTTTTTCTTTAAATTTTGGATCTGGATTTCATCGCCGGCTAAATCCTGATTTTCCAATCCGGACCAATGTTGGCGCATCAATTCATCCAGTTCCTCGTCTCCGAACGAATTTTCGATGTAATTCCTAAGCTTTTCCTTTTCATTAATTGTCAGACGACCCGAAACCATCTGATTTAGGAAAAATTTAATGTCTTCTTTGTGATTGCTACCCATTCTGATTTTTGCTATTTCAAATAGGTATACACATATGTTGAGACAAACCCCTATCGGGAAACTAACTTTTTTTTAAAAAAACAGTTCGAAAAAGATAATTCCCGAAAAACCCAGCGTCCGGAGATGTTTTTTGATTTCGGATAAGGCTGCAGTCATCTGATTTTCAACTGTTTTTACAGATATATTCAGCGTTTCTGCAATTTCTGCATTCGAAAGAGATTGTTCTCTGCTCAACAGATATACTTCTTTCCGGCGTGGACTTAATTGATTAACTGCTTCTTTATAGGCTTTCTCAAGTTCTCTGAAATTCAATTCCTGATCGAGCAGAACATTTTCGCCAGGATGAAGTTTCGCGTAATCCAAATATGCTTGCTCCGATTTTGACTTTCGTATGGTATTTAAAATGCCGTTTTTTGCAATGGTAAACAAATAAGATTCAAAAGATTTTTCAACCAACAATTCCTCCCTGTTGTTCCAAATCTTCAGAAACACCTCCTGAACAATCTCTTCAGCATCCTGTGCAGACTTCAGATATCCAAGGGAGAAATGATATAACCGCTTTCCGTAACGATCAAAAAGTTGATTAAATGCTTTTAGATTGCCCACTTTTAGTGCACGAATCAATTCGGCTTCTGCTATAGCATTATTCTTTTTCAATCAGGAAAAAAATTAGGATTAATCTCTTCAAAGAAAGATCAATTTTGAGGATATTCAAAATGCGCTATTTTCTCAATAAATCAGATTAAATAACTTTTAGCTTTACGAATCAAAGGCGATGGTTCTGTTGATCCCCTGAATTGGAATAACAACCTGAGATCCTTTCATATGTTGATAGAGTTGGTCATTGTCAGGCATTTGTGCGCACAAATGCTTTCAACGTTCCAATGGTTTTTCCTTTGCTTTCGCCACAAGGACTAATCACATATTCGCCAACAGCTGCAGGAATCACAAAAGTTTCGGCATAATGTACTACAAATGGAGCAAAAGCATTTGCCGGACTTTCAACAACGGCCTCACGCCCTTCAATGAGATTAATTACATTGACACCTCCGCTGGTATAATGGTGAACAGGTTTTGAAAACCAATGCCGGCGGGTTTCGATGAACTCACGTTCGTGCAAACCTGTGCGCTCTTCAACCCAGCCATCTCCTTCTGCAACCTTAACCACCTGATTCACCAGTTCCCGGGTTGCAAATTCAGTGTTTCTGGTCCAGTCGATTACCTTGCTGGCATGTTTAATGTTTATAGGTCTAGGTTTTCCATCCATACCCAAACGATCCCAATCCCAGATTTTAAATGTAAAAATATATGGTGTAGCACTGATTTCGAGCACCATGGAATTTTGCCCGGAGCAATGCACTGTTCCGGCCGGAATCAGAAAATGGTCGTGCTTTTTAGCCGGAAAAACATTGACGTGTTTCTCTGCATCAAAAGAAGCACCACCCTCTTGTGCTTCATACAGTTCGTTAATCATCTGAACAGGATTAATATCCGTTTTCAGACCCAGATATACTTTTGCATTTTCGTTGGTATCAAGCATGTAATAACTTTCGTCCTGCGTGTAATTAAGGCCGAAATTCTGTTGAATATAATTCGTATCAGGGTGAACCTGAAGACTGAGATTTCCTCCTCCCATCGTATCAAGAAAGTCGAACCTGATCGGAAACTCCTGACCAAATCTGGCTTCCACTGCATCGCCAAGCAGCTTTTTACTCTGGAAAAATACCACATCGATTGATGGAATCTCAATAATTTCACCATCCACATTAAATAGCAGACTATTTTCTTCAGGAACACAATCGAAACACCAGGCATGATTGGGTACATCGGTCTTATCCAGATCACAAACTTCCTCCATCCAGTGTCCGCCCCATGGCCCCGGATCAAAAAACGGAACCAGACGAAAAGGCTGCGTTACCGTTTTTGCCAGTCCTTCGCGAATTGTATCCATAGTTACCAGTTTCGGCTGATTAGCTTTATTCGTATCCAACAAATAATCACACCGATTGAACCACTCCTTTTTGAACTGGTCACAAACCCGCCAGTCAACAAAATAACCTCTTTTATACTGATGGCTGAATGGTAATTCGCAATTGGTCACACCCAAACCATTCACCTCTTTCCGGCGCATGCGCAACTGAATTTCCCAACGAGCCATGTCGGCATATATTTTTAAGTCAGCATCGGGAACACACAAAAGTGCACCCGGGCCGCATACCACGGTCAATCCGTTGTTCGATTTTATCTGCTTTTGCACGGCAGCCAGTTTTGTTTGGTCGACAAAATCAACCAGTTTCAGCCGGGTAATAAAACCAAAAATAATATCGTCAGTTACATCTGGCTGAGTCAAAGCCAAAATCTGATCTTCGGGCTTGAAAAAACTATCGGAATTAATATATGTTGCCGAATTTTGAAATGCATTTTTAATCTCACTGATATTTACACCCGGATAACATTCGATGGCTATAATTCCTTTTTCAGGTAATAATCCGATTATATCAGCCCAATTGTTAAAAACCTGACCTTCTAATTTTATTGATGGAAACTTATCGTAATTTGCTTTCATTTATAGCGCTTTGTTTGGAATATCATCCATTTCTAAAACCAATTTACCACCTTTAACGACTTCAGAAAAAGGTAAAAATATCGATTTTTGACTTTTCTTATTCAGCTGAATGGTTTGTATGTATTTGTTTTCCTTCGAATTATGTCTGGCTTCAATTACAAACTCTTTTCCTGAATAATATTTTGGATTGAGTTCAATGGTTATTTTGTCAAAAACCGGACTTCCAATTTCAAATTTCGGATTTATTTCTGTCAGTCCTTTCACATCAAACAATCCCATCGACGACATCACATACCAGGCACCCAATTGCCCCTGATCTTCGTCCTGACCGTAGCCATATCCATGCAAACCATCGGTTCCGTAAAATTCGTCACAAATTGTACGAACCCACTTTTGCGACAAATAAGGCTTTCCGGAGAAATTAAACATCCACGAAATATGAAGATTAGGTTGGTTGCCATGATTATAAAGAGCGGTAACTCCTGCAAACGCATTGACTGTTTTTCCGCCGCCAAACGAGTTTTTTTGAGATACAATGAAAATACTATCCAAACGGTTGTTAAATGATTCCTGACCAATCGTATTTACTAATTCTTCAACATCGTGAGGTACATAAAAGGTGTACTGCACTGCATTCCCTTCCTGAAAACCAACCCATGGAGCCAACGGATCGAAATCTTTTATAAACCTTCCCTGATCATCTTTTGGACGAATAAGTTTTGTATCCTTATCGTACAGAAGTTTCCAGTTTTCCGAGAGCTTTGTCAGCATATTGTAATCATCCGTTTTGCCCAGCAATTTGGCAAACTGCCCAACAGCATAACTGCTGAAAGAATATTCAAGTGTATGCGAAGCACCAAATCCCGATCCCAAATCGGTACTTTTCATGTCCAGATCTTTGGAATATGGCGAATATCCTTTTTCAATAAACTGCCTTAAATCCATTTTGCCGGCACCTTCAATCCTGCCTCTCCATTCTACTTCGTTTTTCAAAGCAGCTTCGTATCCCAATGCAACATCAAAATCGCGTATCCCACAATTATACGCCGAAGCAATTGCCAAACCGGTAAAATTTGTTCCTACTCCGGAAACATATTTACTACAAGCTATTCCATCGCCGAGCCATCCGGTTTCTTTGTAAACCAACAACTGGCTTTGAATCCATTCCGAATAATATTCAGGATAGGCCACGGCCCAGAGTTGGGTTAAATTCCAGAAGGCACCCCAGATTGCATCGGTATTGTAATAATTAAATTTTGGCTTCCCATTTTTATCTATCTCAATCTGCCCAACCTGACCGTTGTTTTTCGGATAGGCACCGTTCACATCACTGGCCAAACCACGACCCAGCAGAGCATGATAAAGTCCTGTATAAAATTTTGTCTGATCATCCCCGGTTCCACCTTTAACCTTAATCCTCTGGAGCGAATTAGACCAGGCCGCAAAAGCCTTTGATTTTGCTTCAGCAAAACTCATATTCTGGGCTTCAGCAAGTAAATTGTTTTTTGCATTTTCAATCGAAGTGTATGAAAGACCCAACTTTACGGTTATCGTTTCGTTGGCTTCGGTTGTATAATTTAAAGCTAAAGCAGAACCGACTCCGTTTATTTCCGGCTTTGAAGAAACATTGCCATTTCGAAGAAAAGTATTCACCGATTTTGCAGGTTTATCAATTTTAGCATAGAAATACATCTTTACGTTGGCGCCTGCCTGATACTTTTTAACATACTCAGGCTCTGTAACCACAAAACCTTCAACAGTATAAGGATCGACCATCTTGACCGAAGCATTTGTTACGGCACCACTTTCGCCCAACCTGTTTCCAACATCAAAAATTATTCGGGCTTCCTGGCTTGCCGGAAAAGAGTACTTCTGAAAGCCAACTCTTTCGGTCGCCGTTAATTCGGCCTTAATCTGATATTTTTTTAGCAAAACCGAATAGTATCCGGCAGTTGCATATTCGTCCTTTTTATCAAAAACCGAGCGATAGCCATCTTCCGGATTATCCATTGTTCCTGGTTCTGTTTGCAATTTCCCGGTAACAGGCTGCAGCATGATACCACCGACCTGAAACTCATGAAAGCAGGCAAATCCTTCAATGGAAGTATGCCGATCTTCGTAACCCACAGCTTCCCAACCACTTTTGTTCCCATAACTGCCATTTGTTGAAGGTCCAAGCTTTGCCATTCCAAAAGGGACCGCAGCAGGAGTATAAAAAAACCACCTGCTATGAGTAGTTCCAATGTTTGGATTCACATAGTCTATCGGTTTTTTACCAGACTGATTCGCCATTACATTCATGACTATCAGCAACATAACCAAGGTTGAAATATTTTTTCTCATAATATAATGTGTAATTTTTATATCGTTTGATTTACTATACTATTATTAGTAGTTTACTAGTATGTTCATACATATACTTATTGTGCAAACATAGCCATATTATCTGAAATCATAAAAATAATTAAATATTTTGCCGTCCAATTGTTTGTAGATATATTAGCACAGTCTAATTTGTATATACATGAAGTTCAACATCGACCATAACAGTACAACTCCACTTCATATTCAGGCAGAAAAACTGTTAAGAGAACTGATTAATCGGGAGGAATATCAGAAGGGAAAATTGCTTCCCAACGAAGTTGATCTCTCCAAAGAACTTCTCATCTCGAGAAATACACTCAGGCAGGCCATCAACAAATTGGTTTACGAGGGTTTACTGATTCGCAAAAAGGGTTACGGAACAAAAGCAGCTCCAAAAGGAATCTCGGGAAAAGCCAAGAACTGGCTTAGTTTTTCCCAGGAAATGAAGGCACTCGGAATTCCTGTATGTAATTTTGAGTTGCACATCAGTTGGGTAATACCTGAAGAACAGGTTTTATCATTTTTTGGACTTGAACCAAACACACGGATTTTAGCACTTGAAAGACTTAGAGGGAAAGAAAATTTCCCGTTTGTCTACTTCATTTCATATTTCAATCCTGAAATTGGACTTACAGGAAATGAAGATTTTAGCCAGCCATTGTATGAGGTTTTACAGCAAAAAAAGAATGTAATCGCAACAAGTTCATACGAAGAGATAAGCGCAATCAGATCGACCGCCTTTTTGTGTAATAAACTGAGTATTGAATCTGCCGATCCGGTACTATTCAGAAAACGGTTTGTTTATGACCAAAATAAACGTCCTATCGAATTTAATCTGGGATATTACCGGGGTGACAGTTTTGTTTTTAATGTCGAGAGCGAGAGGAAATAAACAACCTACAATCTTAATATCAACATGGATTGTAAGCTATTTCAAATGTCAGTTATTCTCCTAGTTTAAGAACTGAGGAAAAATGGTCTGAAAGAAAGAGACTAACAGGTATGATAACCGCAACCGAAAGTAGCTTGAATTTAGGCTCCACAACCTTTTAAAATCCGGATGAATTTTCGGGACCCGTCAGGATTAAATGGTATTTATTAGTCCTTCATTTTCAACAAATCCGGCATTCGGGTTAATACCTATTTTGCATTCAAACTCCCTTTTGTTACTGAAACTTCATATCTTTGGGAAAGGTAAATATCCAATTTTATATGCAACTCAGGCAAACTATAAAGTATTTCATTTTCACCCTTTTTATACTCATTGTTTCAACCGGTTTTGCCAATGCAAAATTTAAAGTCGGATTTTCGCAATGTACCACGGCTGATAAATGGCGTCAGGCGCAAATCCGGCTGATGCAAATCGAACTGGCTTTTTATCCTGATCTTGAACTGACGATTAAAGATGCCAAAGACAACAATGAAACACAAATCCGGCAAATTGAGGAATTTTTAGCCGAAGGTATTGATTTGCTTATCGTTTCTCCCAATGAGTCTGATCCACTAACTCCGGTCATTGAAAAGGTTTTTAAACAAGGAATTCCGGTTGTTTTAATCGACCGGCTGATCAGTTCCGAATCATATACGGCCTACATTGGAGGCGACAACTTTCAGATCGGCGAAGAAGCCGGGAAATATGCCGCAGGTTTGTTAAACGGAAAAGGCAAAATTGTTGAAATTACCGGTCTGGATGGGTCGTCACCTGCTATTGAGCGAAGCAATGGTTTTACCGATGCACTTAAAAATTATCCTGAAATTGAGATCGTAAAGTCCATTTCCGGTGATTGGAATTTCGATAAAGCCCGTGAAGTGATGCAAAAAATCATCAGTTCAGGAATTGAATTTGATTTGGTCTTTGGGCACAATGATGTCATGGCTCACGAAGCTCATGCCGTATTCAGAGAGTCCGGACGCAAAAAACATTGTTTTTTCCTCGGAGTTGATGGGCTTCCGGGTCCTGATGCAGGAATTCAGTTTGTGTTGAATAAAGATCTGGATGCCACATTTCTATATCCGACCAACAGTGATCATGCTATAAAAATTGCAAGTGAGATTTTACACCAAAAACCTTTTGAACGGGAAGTAATTTCGCAAACTATAGTCATCGACTCTACCAATGCCAAAATTCTGAAAGTTCAGACCGAGCAGGTCGAATCGCTTCAGCAAAAAATAGAAGCTCAGACATCGTTTCTTGATCTCCAAATTACAAAGTATCAAAGTCAGCGGCTGATCCTGATTTTCGTAATAGCATTGCTTTTACTGATTGTTATTTTGGTGTTTGTTATTTATAACGCATTCATAAATAAAGCTGCTGCCAACCGGAAATTGGAGGCAAAAAATCAAAAAATAGAAAAGCAGAATCTTGAAATCATTGATCAGCGGGATAAACTGGTTGAAGTGAGCCACCAACTGGAAGAAGTCTCACAGGCGAAACTTCGCTTTTTCACTAACGTTTCTCATGAATTCCGGACACCATTAACCCTGATCAAAGGCCCTCTGGAAAACCTGATGACAGATCAGGAATTTTCTTCTGAAAAGCAGTATCTGTTTAAACTGATGCACCGAAATACAGTCAGGTTGTTAAGGCTGGTTAATCAACTGATGGATTTCAGGAAACTGGATAATAAAAAAATGGGATTAAATGCCACAGAAAACGATCTTCCGGCATTTATTAAAGAAATTGAAGAATCCTTCGCGTCACTTGCTGCAAGCCGAAATATTGAACTGAAAATCGTCTGCAGGGAATCCGAACTGAAAGTTTGGTTCGATGTGGATAAGCTCGATAAAGTATTTTTCAATATTCTTTCGAATGCCTTTAAATTCACTTCCGACGGAGGACAAATCACGATTCGAATTACCAAATCAGAAGCAATTTCAGGAGGATTACATTCAAGCGAAGTTCACATCGAAATCAGCGACACCGGCAAAGGTATTCCGGAGAAAGATCTGGGAAAAATATTCGACCGGTTTTATCAGGCCGGAAAATCTGAGGCTTATCTCGGAACTGGTCTGGGACTCAATCTTTCCAAAGAATTTATTGAATTGCATCGTGGCCGTATTTCAGTGAAAAGCAAGGAAGGCAAAGGCACTACTTTCTATATCAATTTGCCATTGGGCAATAACCATCTATTGGCCGACGAAATGTTAGTTGATTCTGAAAAAGCAGTTGTCAGGCATCAGAAACAATACTCAGATGATGAACTTGGCTTCCCTGAGAGGAAAAAAGTAAGCGGTGGAGACGAAAGCCGACCAATAATTTTAGTGGTTGAAGATATTGCTGATGTCAGGGAATTTATCCGGATGAGTTTGGGCAATCAATACCTGATACTGGAAGCAACAAATGGGAAAGAGGGGCTTGCCAAAGTACTGGAGGAAGAACCCGATCTGATTATCAGCGACGTGATGATGCCGGTTATGGATGGTCTGGAGATGACCCGCCAACTGAAAACAGATATGAAAACCTGCCACATTCCGATAATACTCCTCACTGCCAAAGCAACTTTGGAGCATAAACTAGAAGGACTGGAAGAAGGAGCTGATTCATATATTCCAAAACCTTTCAACAGCAGTCATCTGGAAATCAGGGTTAAAAAACTGCTCGAAACGCGAATGAAAATCAGGGAACATTACCGCGGCCTCTCCGAATTTAAGGAAGAGGAAACAGGAATAAGCCGTCTGGATAAAAAATTTCTGGCAAAACTCACACTAATTGTTGAAGATAACCTTGACAAGGAAGACTTAAGTGTGGATGAGTTGGGACAAAAAGTTGGAATCTCGCGCGTACACCTGTATCGTAAAATTAAGAAACTGACTGATATGTCGGTGAGTGAATTCGTCATTTTGGTAAAACTTAAAAAGTCGCTCGAACTGCTTCGAAACAGTGGTAAAACCATCGCCGAAATTGCCTATGAAGTTGGCTTCTCATCGCCATCATATTACACCCGTTGTTTCCGCGATCAGTTTAAAATGTCGCCTACCGAATACATGCAAAACAAAAAAGGGGAACAGTAAAATTCTGCTCCCCAAAACTCAAAACATAACGCTTAATATACCAACATTTCATGATGCACCATCGCCAAAAATGAAAATTCTGCAAAAGATAACTTGCTTAAATTGCAAAATTATTTTTTCCAGATGCCTGTCAGATTTGTGATGCTTCCACTTTTCAGTTTGATTTCACCCTTTTCAGCAAACAAACTCAGTTTGGTGAAATTTTCTGTCGTGAAAAAACAATCCGTCATCACCAGTTTCCCGCCATCCACAAACAATTCAACCGAAGCGGCATCAAGATACAGATGCAGCTGAACTTCTTTTTCAATGATATATGGAGCGGTATCGATGCCTGTAAATTTTTCGGAAAAACTCATATCGCCTGATTTTGTTCGGTCAACAAAAAATTGCTTCTCGGCTACTGAATAACCTATTTTCACCAATTCTCCCAATGAGTTTTCAAGTGTTAATCCAAATGATCCGGAAGTCGTATTTTCTGTTTCCAGATTCAGGATTAATTCACATTGATGCAGGTTAATATTTTTTGTTCCGAGCAGTTTTTCTCCTGAAATCTGCTCTTCAACAAAAGTAATTTTGGAAGCCTGATCTCTCAACTTCTCTAATTCTTTAACTGGCTCTGATACCACCATATATTTGCCAGCCGATTCTTCCAATTTCAATTCGCGGGGAACAGTCATGGCACTTCGCCATACATCAGTCGGAACCAGATTGGCATAATTCCAGTTGCTCATCCAGCCGATAAAAAGGCGGCGTCCGTCTTCTTTGGGCACATCTGACCAGGTAACACCGGCATAATTATCGCGGCCATAGTCCAGCCAACTGGTGTCTTTTGAAGCTGCGGTAAATTCATGTCCATCGTAGTCGCCCACAAAATATTGCGTTCCTGACCCTCCGTTTGGACCTCCTGGATTGATATTTACAATCATCACCCATTTGGTTTGATCGCCGTTGTTCACTTTCAGTTCGAATAAATCCGGGCATTCCCAAACTCCATCGTGTGTGCCCGCATCGCTGCCAAATTCACTTTCCAGCTTCCAGTCTTTCAGATCTCCGGAAGAGTAGATTTGAACACGGTTATGAGCCGAAAGAATCAGGTTCCATTTTTGAGTTCCTTCGTGCCAAAAGACATTGGGGTCACGAAAATCGCGACTGCCCGGGTTCAGTAATACCGGATTATTTTCGTATTTCGTCCAGGTTCTGCCTTTGTCGCTGCTGTAAGCAATGCCCTGATTTTCAACATCTGTTCTACCTTTTTTTTCATAATCCATACTGTGGTAGGTGAAAATAGCTATCAGCGGAGGATTTTCAGCCGTACCAAATCCGCTTGTATTTTTCCAGTCAACTACAGCGCTTCCGGAGAAAATTAAACCTAAAGAATCGGGATAAAGTGCGATGGGAAGGTTCTCCCAGGTCACCAGATCTTTACTGATGGCATGGCCCCAGTGCATCGGTCCCCAAACCGTGCTGTCTGGATAGTACTGATAAAAAAGATGATACTCACCGGCATAATAAACCATACCATTCGGGTCGTTCATCCAGCCGGTTTGCGGTGAGAAATGATATTGCGGCCGGTATTTTTCGCTGTAAATACTATCAGAATCAGTTGTTTTGTTCTCTTTATTTCCTGAGTTGGAAGAACATCCAAAAAACAAGGGAAATAAGATGAAGATCAGGATTTTGAAATAGTTTGTTTGCATATCGTTTAATATTAGTTTCGTTTGAGTTAGCGGTTTTACCAAATGCTTCTAAGTTCAGTAATATCTCCTTCTTTCAGGGTAATATCACCATTTTCAGAAATCAGGGCAATTTTGTTCCATTGGGTCGAAAGAAAATATTTTCGGGATAAAGTAATCAATCCATCTGCGGCAAATAGCTCGGCTGAAGTGTGATCTACAATTATTTTTAAATCCACAGATTCTCCTTCAATAACGTACGGAGCATACTGGAATCCGTCCCAGACATCGGTCTGTACTTCTCCCTTTTTTATTTCAGAAATGAAAAAATACCGCCGCTGGCTGTGGTATCCGATAGTTAGTTCATCGCCATAATCATTGGATAAACGAATGCCAAAAATCTCAGCCATGTTCAGGTAAATGCGGTTGTTAACATCGAATTTGAGATTGATTTCCAGCGGAATATCCAATTGCTTTTTAATCTTAAGTTCTCCGGAAAATTTTGTTTCCTTTAGCAGTTGTTTGCTTTCTTCAATGGTTTCAAATGCATTTACAGGTTCCGATATGATGTAGTAATCATTGTATTCGTCATGCAGTGTCAACTTTCGGGGAATGGAATAAACATCGGCAACTTTGCTTCCGGCCTGACCTTGTTTGTACTTGTAATTATCAATCAATCCGATATAATAGGCTGGTTTCCCTGATTCGATGTAATTCGACAAAACGACTCCGGCATAATTGTCACTTCCGTTATCGAGCCACTTGGCTTTATTGCGGGGCGAATTAAATACATATCCGTCGAAGTCGCCGTAAAAATATTGCACACCACTTCCTTCATTGGGCGATCCGCTACTTCCGCTGATCATCATGATCCATTTGGTGCTTTGTGTGCTATCAATTTTTAGCGGTAAAAAGCACAGATGGGTCCAGTCACCTTCTTTTGTATAAATATTTTCGCCAAATACACTTTCATAGTTCCAGGTCTTCAAATCGAGTGATGAATAAAACCTGACTTCGTAGCCGGTTAAAACACCCATCATCCAGCGCTGAGTTTCTTCGTGCCAAAAAACACGAACATCATTGGGTTGAATAAAACAATTTTCCAGAGTGATTGAAGTCGCATCTTTTTGCCAGCTTATACCTTTGTCGGTGCTGTAGGATAAGGCTAAAGTTTGAATTTCAGGATTTAAATCCTGCTCATTCCTGGTGATGTAAATGGCAACCATCGGTGTTGTTCCGTTGCCAAAACCAGATGAATTGTTCCAGTCGATCACTATACTTCCTGAACCGGGTATTTCGTCGTTTTCAGGACGAATGGCTAAGGGTAATTTTTGCCAGTGAACGAGATCGGCGGTTTTCGAATGTCCCCAGCTTCCTGAATTCAAATTGCCTGAATCGGGCGAACACTGGTAAAACAGGTGGTATTCATCTTCAAAATAAAACAAGCCGGTTGGAGCGCCAAGATTCATGTCCGTTAAGCTGAAATGAACTTCAGGCTGAGCTGTTTCTTTTTTTAAAGCTGTTTTACAGGCTGCCAAAACGAAGATCAGTAATATTGAAGCAATAATTTTTTGAGACATGGCGGAGGATTACTTTGCTTAGAATTTGAACCAAATTTAAAAGGAAAATTCATGGAATGATTCAAATGAATCACCCATGAATTTTTTATTTGATGTTAGTAGCCAGGATTCTGTTTGTATAATCCTTTGGTGAAATCAATTTCACGTTGTGGAATTGGATAATATTCGTCTCTTCCGGCAGTAAATTTAGCATCGTTTAGAAAGCTTTTTCTGGTTTTCTCTTTAGCCAGATAAGCATTCAATGTTGGTTCAGCAATTCCCCAGCGAACAAGGTCGAAGAACCGTGGGCTTTCCAGTGCAAATTCCAGTCTTCTTTCCCAACGTAAAGCCATACGTGCATTTTCCTGCGACCATGGAAGATTTGAACCATCATACAAACTAATCTTGTAATTCGATGGCGAAGTTCCATTAGCCAGCTTGGTACGTTCGGTACTTACAGCAGCTCTGGCACGAACCTGGTTAATGAGTGGCATTGCTTTGTCGTGCTGACCTAATTCAATGTAAGCTTCAGCCTGCATTAAAAGTACATCGGCATACCTGATGATATCGATATTTTTAGATACTCCCATAAACGGTCCCTGTTTTTTGTAGCAGGAACAGTCGGCAGCCTGTTGTTCTTTCATACTCTGGAAGAAACCATAAACACCCGCATCACGAATCCAGCTGTTGCTGAAAATATAGGCAGGTTCGTTCCGGTATTTATACGGGTGACCATCGATACCAATTGAATGATCAATACGCGGATCAACAGTAACTCCTGTTGGGGTAATGTCGGCTGCACTTAAAGTTACATCGTTAAATGTATTGAATTTTGGTAATCCTGAAGCATCAGTCGCGAAAGAGTTAACCAGGTTGTGACTTGGTTGGTGAAATCCGCAACATCCGTACTGAGGTGCTCCATGAGGATAGTTCAAGCCATTTTCAAAGTTAAGGCGTCCGGCAGTTGTTCCGTCGCTAATCGAAAACTGAATGGCAAACACTGATTCAGGGCCGTTGTCGTATCCATTCAGAAAGTTTTCACCAAAGTCGGGTTGCAGATTATATTTTCCTGACCCAATAACCATTTGAGTCAATGTAACCACTTCCTGCAATCTGGTTTGATTTATTTTAGTCACCTGATGATTGTCATCCTGTTCGTAAGCCTGATACAATCTTACTTTGGCTAAATAAGCCGCAGAATTTAATTTATTGGCGCGGCCAATTTCAGGTTGAGTTTCAGGCAGATTATCTATCGCGTATTGAAAATCTTCACCAATTTTATCCCATAACTGATCACTGGTTAAATCTACGTTCGAAACCTGTTTGATTTCGTCATTGCTTAGATCTTCAGTGATATACGGAATCCGGTTAAACAAAACTTTCAGCATAAAATGTGAGTGAGCTCTTAAAAAACGTGCTTCCGCGATTCTGACTTTCCGGAGCGGATATTCATCATCGGTTAACTGGTTCAAGGTGCGCAAAGCTGTGTTTGCTCTTGAAATAGCACTGTAAAAATTTTCCCAGGAAAAAGGGATACCAATATTTTCAGCCTGAGAGGGTTGAGTCAGGTTATATTGCTCGTAGAAGTTAAAATAGTTCAGATCGGAAACTCCACCTCCACCTTTGTAGGCATCGTCAGAACGAACACTTCCATAAACCCACATGCTTGCCATAGGGCCAATCATATCGTCATTGCCGATTCCGGCATAGGCTGCGGTAAGCAAACCTTCAGCTCCGTCAACTGTCGGACTTCCGGCAGATATAAAACCCTGTGGTTCGGTCTCAAGATACTTGTTGCACGATGTAGCCAACAGACTTAACAAAACGGCTGCACCGATATATATTTTATTTATATTCATGATAGTTAATTTAAGTGGTTTATAACGAAACATTTACACCAAAAGAAATCGTGGTTGGGACTGGTATTCTATTCATATCAGTTCTTTCCGGATCAGGACCCTGAAAATCTTTGGATTTAAACCAGAAAAGGTTGTCAGCCATTACATACAATCTTACTTTTTCGATTCCGGTTTTCTGTATCGATGCCGAATTGAATGTGTAGCCAAGCTGAATGTTCCGAAGTTTAAAATACGAAGTATTTACATTGAAGTAATCAGAAGTTCTTGTTTCACTGTTTCCATCAGACAAAGTTAAAGCAGGAATAGTGGTGTTGGTGTGTTGTGGTGTCCATGCGTCAAATACGCCTGGTCCAACATTTTCACGTCCACGGATAAAATTATTGTAGAATGTGTAGGGGTCGAAACCTGTTTTTCCTGTAACTCCTGAACCAAAAATGGCAAAGTCAAAATTTTTGTAATTCACACTAATATTCAGACTGTATTCCATATTTGGAAGCAAAGTGCCGATGAATTTCTGGTCGAGTGCATCAATGGCGCCATCATTGTTCAGGTCTTTGTAACGAATTCTTCCCGGAGCAGCACCTACTTGTTTGGCGTGTGAATCAACTTCTCCCTGGTTCTGGAAAAGACCATCAGAAACATATCCGAAAATCGATAATTCTGAATGGCCAATAATGGTTTGTTCAGCATTACCCGGATATCCGGTTCTTACCTCTTCGGGTAATTCTGTGATTTTATCTTTAAAGTGACTGGCATTTGCTGTAACCTCGTAATTAAAATCCTTGGTTACGTCCTTGCGGTAACTTAATGCAAATTCCCAACCTTTATTTGTTTTGGTTGCTCCGTTAAGGAACTGAAGCTGTCCTTCACCCAAAGCCGAAATTACTGGTGGCTGGATCAAAATACCACTGGTGGTGCGGGTAAACCAATCAAATGAACCAACCAGCTTGCTGTCGAAAAATCCAAAATCGATACCAAGGTTGACTTCATCGGTAGTTTCCCATTTCAAAGCTGAATTTCCGGCCTGAACAGAAACAAAACCAGATGGTAGATTTCCTGAATCGGCACCACTTAATGAGTATGCTGAACCAACATTCCAGAACTGATCGAAGAAACCGTTGTGGAAAATTGCACTAACCTGGTCGGCAGTAGCGCCATAACGTGGCTCATACAATCCAAGACTGGCAAAATCACCAACATCCTGGTTACCTACCCGACCAGCACCAACGCGAAGTTTCAGGTTCGACAGATTTTTCATGTCTTTCATAAAATCTTCCTGAATAATTCTCCATCCAAAGGTTGCTGCAGGGAAAATACCATAACGGTTATCTTTACCAAACCGGGATGAACCGTCACGACGTACGGTAACATAGGCCAGATATTTATCGGCGTAATTGTATTCGATTTTTCCGAATTCGGAGAACAGACGGCTGCCTGTTGCTGTTCCAAAACTGTTTCCATTGCTGGTACCAGCACTCAGTACAAAAAATTCTTCCGTTTGAGTTGAGAAACCTTCCTTGTAACCGGTGAAATCGTTGAAATTGTCACTCACAGCTTCGAGACCCAACAAGAATCCAAAACTATTTTTACCAGCTTTGTAATTGTATCTGGCAGTATTCGACCAGGTATAACTCTTAAAGTCGCTGTTGTAAATCGACATATTATTTACTGAACGGGCAATGAATCCTTCAACAAAACTTGGTTCAATATTCTTTTTCTTTAACATCGAATAATCCAGCCCCAGCGTGGTTCTGAAAACCAGATCCTTCACCAATTCCAGTTCAGCAAATACATTTCCAAATAAATATGTCCGGTTTGTATTGTCCCAACGGTTAATGTACTGCATGTGTACCGGATTGTTACGATCTGAATATCCTGAACCAACAGGTCCGGCATATTCGCCAGTGGTTGTAAACATGGGGATTGTTGGTGCCAGAGTAATGGCAAGTCCCGGAGTTGGCGCACTTCCCAGATCGGGTGTTTCCAGAGTTTCATTCGATGAAACCATCTGGGTATTCATCCCGAATTTCAGCTTTTTATCGAATGCGCTCGATTGAGCGTTTAAGCGGGCACTGATCCGGTCGTAGTTGGTATATTTTAGCATCCCGGTATTTTTCAGGTAGCCAACATTCATCAAAACCGATGATTTATCGTTTCCTCCTGAAACTGTTAAATCATTGTTGATGACATAGCCCGTCTGATAACTTTCCTTCTGCCAGTCTGTATCACCAACAGGTACAGTCTGATTTCCACCCACATAGGGATTTGGAGTTACGCTATTTAAAACAGGATTATTGTAATCGCCATTCCAGTCGAAATTATAGATTTCACCATATCCACTGGCCGGGTCAACACCATCATTTACTGAGGCTTGCCACAAAGCTTTACCGCGATCAACAGAATTCAGCATCTTGTAACGCTGAGATTTTTCGGATTGAACCGAAAGGTTTGAATTGAACTGAATATTCACCTTCCCGGCTTTGTTTGCACCATTACTGGTAGTTACAATTACAACACCGTTCGAAGCTCTCGATCCGTAGATGGATGATGCAGAAGCATCTTTCAGGATCTGGACAGATTCAATCGAACCCGGGTTCAGACTCTGGAAAACTTCCGGACGTTTCGTCGGAACTCCATCAATAATATACAGCGGATTGTTGTCACCCAGTGTATTTACACCACGGATCAAAATCCGGCTGTTTGCTGCATTTGGGCTACCTGTTTTTTCGATATAAAGTCCGGGTACCCGGCCTTGAAGCGCCTGCATGGGATTTCCGGAACTTAAAGTAACATTTTCGATGGATTTCATTTCAACAATTTCAATCGCTCCGGTTAAGTCTGCTTTTCGTTGAGTGCCGTATCCAACGGCTACAATTTCATCCAGACCAATGGATTCTTCTTCTAAGACCACATTAATGGTTGTGCGTCCTGATACTTGAATTTCCTGAGTCTTCAGGCCAATAAAACTAAAGACCAACGTCGCGTTATTTGCAACCTTAACAGAGTATTCGCCGCCAGCACTGGAAATGGTTCCATTGGTCGTTCCTTTTTCTGCAATCGTTACTCCGGGCAATCCAAAGCCCGTTTCATCAGTAACTTTTCCGGTAACTGATGCCTGTTGAGCCATAGCACCAATGGAAAATAAGAGTACCAGAAGCAGGGAAATTCCTCTGGCCATTTTTTTCGTGTTAAGAGATTTTTTCTTCATAGTTTGATTACTTAGAAATTATTAAATGTTCAATTTCGAACCTATTGTATTCAGGAGTAGCTCCTGCTTTGCTTGCAACAAACGACCCGGTAGCACAGGCAAATTCAAGTGCCTTTTCGTTTGTCTTTCCTTCGTAGAGGGCAGCAATCAATCCGGCCAGGAATGCATCTCCGGCACCAACGGTATCGACCGCATTGACTTTAAACCCGGGATGTTCAAAGAATTCGCCATCAGCAAAAAGGATGGCGCCCTTATCGCCTTTGGTTACAATGACCATTTTTGAATTGTATTTGTCAGCAAACCATTTTATCAGGCTTTTTTCATCCTGAAGTTGTATCTCGTTCCATTGACCAAAAACCCGCAATTCATCGTCGTTTAGTTTCACCACATCCGATTTTCGGATTAGCATTTCAACGATTTCGCTGGTGTCGTATGGTTTCCGGAGGTTGACATCGATGAGTTTAAGGGCATCGTTTTCGAGTAAATTCAGGACTGTATTTCGGGTTTCAGTATTTCGTGATGCCAATGAACCGTAAATAATTAATCCTGATTCTTTGGCTGTCTTTGAAAGCGATTCTGTCAGGGTAATGTTATCCCAGGCTACCGGTTCACATATTTCATAGGTCGCATTATTATTTGCATCCAGATGCACCAGAACCTCACTGGTAGGCCAACTGTCATCAACCTGCACTAAATCAGTTTTTAATCCTGAAGTTTTCAGAAAGTTCAGCAATTTTTTGCCTTGCTCGTCGTTTCCGATTTTACTGGCAACAGCTGCCTGCTGCCCAACCCGGTTAAGGTGTAGAGCCACATTCATCGGTGCTCCGCCTGGTTTTGCTCCTGAAGGAAGATTATCCCACAGGATCTCACCAATACATAATATCCGATTGTTCTTGATTTTCATAGTATTTAGGATTTGAATTTTTATTTCGATTTCTTTCTGCGTTCAGTAAATTCAACCTGAATTTCTTCCAGTGATTTTCCTTTGGTTTCAGGAATAACTTTCCAGGCAAAAAAGAAATGAAGTACCATCATCACGGCAAAGAATGCGAATGAAGGCCCGCCGCCTACACCGGGCATTTCAGCAAAAATCGGGAATCCCCAAATCAATGCGGCAGCCATAATCCAATGAGTGAAACTACCCAGAGCCTGTCCTTTTGAGCGTACTTTGTTCGGGAATATTTCAGAAAGAAAAACCCATAAAACGGCTCCCTGCGAAAAGGCAAAAAACGCGATAAAGCCCATGAGGTATATCATTACACCATATCCGCCGAGTTCGCTAAAGTTGTTGGTGAAGAAAGCTTTCGAAAGCATTCCGAGGAAAAAAATCATTCCAACAGAACCGATCATGAGCAGTGTGCGACGGCCGTAACGGTCGATCAGGAATAGAGCTACAAAGGTGAAAAGTAGGTTGGTCGCTCCAATAGAAATGGATTGCAACAAAGCTGCATTGGTTGTAAAACCAGCCATTTCGAAAACCCGGGGAGCATAAATCATGATGGCATTTATACCGGCTAACTGGTTGAATGCAGCTATCAAAATAGCGAAAATAATAGGGTACCGGTTTTCTTTTACAAATAGTTTTCCATGACCTAATTTGAGCTCCTGCTCTACCGATTTTTCAACGATGGCAACTTCTTCTTTTGGGTTTTCAGCCTGAATGCGGGTAAAAACGGCTAAAGCTTCAACACTTCGGTTTTGATTAACCAACCAACGTGGACTTTCAGGAACAATAAAAAGTAATCCGAAGAACAGAATCGCCGGAAGACTTTCAACACCAATCATCCATCTCCATGATCCGTCGGCAATAACCTGCGCTAAAAAATAATTCACCACAAAAGCCAGGAATATGGCAGACACAACAAAAAACTGATTGAGTAAAACCAATTGTCCACGTTTTTTTGCCGGTGAAATTTCAGCAATAAACATTGGCGTAACAACAGTAATACATCCTAAAAGAACTCCGGAAACAAAACGGAAGAAAAGCAGCAACTCCCAGGAAAATGCAGTTGCACTTCCGAGTGCTGTCAAAGAAAATAATCCTGAAAGTACGATTAACGATTTACGGCGACCGTATTTTTCTGCAGGCTTACCTATTATTAATGTACCCAGAATGGTTCCCAGTATGGCAATGGTAATGGTAAAACCAAGCCACGTACTATTTAAATTAAAGATGGACTGCAATTGCGAAGTGGTTCCCGACATCATGGCGATATCATAACCAAAAAGAAATCCGCCCAAAGCAATGATTAGCGAAATTGAAATGACGTTTTGTGTTTTCATAAGTTCGATGAATAATTTACACCAAACTTACAACGCCTGACAATTTTGAGATTTACCGTATGTGTCAGAATGTTAAAAGCATGTTACCTTTTGGTTACCGAATTAACACCACTTGAAAGCATGTAACATGACTTGTAAGTATGTAACCATACCCATGAAATATGATCAGGATTATTCCCTCGACCTATCGTTCACCTATTTATTGAAATTGAATGAATTATTTTGCCTAAAGAAGAAAATAAAAAGAGTAGTAAATTAAAAGCAGATTGCTTAATACCGTAGAATCCAATACGAAGAATCTGGATATTTTGACAACCCATTTTACTAAAACCGGATTTATTGGGCAAATCATGTCTTTTACTAATTCGTTTGCCTGAAACATCAATTAATCAAAAACCAATATCACATCCATTTTTGAGGACAGTTTTTGATCTTCAATCCGAATTCTTCTATCCGGCATAACTATATATTTCGTTTTCGTATATCTGCCTGTTTCGCAATTAAAAAGTTGCATTTCACCCGACTCTTTTGGCGTTTCGCTCATAGTAAATTCGATGCCCGAATTTGCTTCCGTTGGATTATATAAGTAAACAAATTTTGTATTTCCACATTGAACACCGTATGTTTTCCATTCCTCCTGAACAGCGTTGACTTCAATCGCTTTAAATTGACCTTCTCCGGATTGAAGCATCATACGATTCATTTTACTAACCTGGTTGAAATAGCTCATCATGCCTCTGTTTTCAAAAAATTCCCACCACCACGACATAGGCAGGATAGGTGTTATATTGAATAATCCGTACCATAAAGCACGTTTAAAATCGCTGTCCATCTCGTCTGCAAAATTGTTAAAATTTTTGTTCCAGTCCCACTCATAACCCGCTTCGCCAATCACATAAGGTTTGTTGTGTTTCTTTGTATATTTATTAATTGTTGCTGAAATTCCATCTGTGTTTTTGTAGATGTGCTTCTGGTTGAAGTCAATATTTTTCAGGTCGTTCATCCCTTCAACATCGCGGTGCGAAATACTGGTTGTTACCATGTGCTTAAATGGATCGATGCTTTTCAGAAATGTACTCATTTCATCATGCCAAAGAGTAATTATTGATGGAGGTAATTGATCTTCGGGTTTTCCTTTATACATGGCATTATCTACTTCATTAAAGAACTCCCATGCTCCAATTGAAGGGCTATAGCCATATCTTGCAACCATCAGGCGTAGTTTGTTTTTATATTGTTGTTTAGCCTCCGGAAGGGTAAAAAATTCATAGGGAGTTTTTGCCGGACCGCCATTGGCAATATTGTAATTGCTCAACTCCCAGCCCTTTCCCAAAAAACCGGCATGACTTTCAAGTGCCAGCATCATATGAATTCCCAGCGAATCGCAAAGCTGAACAAGTTGATCCATTCGCTTCATTCCGCTTTCGTTGTATGGCGAAGTGGTATTTTGATAGCGGCTGTTGTTTTTAACGGTCTTCCAGTCAACAGGCAGGTTCCAGTAAATCATCCAGGTCCGAAAAAAATTACCGCCGTTTGCTGCCAGCTTTTTCAGCATAAAATCATAATTGTAGCGTTTTTCTTCCTGAAGAGTTCGAAAAAATTTTGAATCATCCGAGTCGCGCGATTCCCAACCAATGTTTTCGCCTATTCCACGAAATAATTCATCGTTGTCGTAACGAAAAGTCCATAAATTATTGGGACTTAAAAATCCTTTGCCTGATGATGCGATTACATTAAATTCAGATTTTGGAGTAACTGAAGTCTCTTCCCCTTCTTTCTTTAATACAAACTGATAGGAATAAGTTCCCGTTTCGCGGGCAGCAAAACGAGCCTTCCATAACGATTTGCCTGCTTTTTCACCCGATTCGTAATAACAGGGTAATAAAATCTGTTTTCCTGAAGGTGAAGTAAGATTCATATCCAAAGAAATCTTGCTAAAAGCATATGGATTGATCCAGGTGGATTTCAATTCCACTTCCCATTCGGCTTTTTGGTATTGGATGACTGATTGATTAATTAAATCAGTTTTCAGAATTTGTGCGTGCAAATTCAATGTGATGAAGGATAGTAAAGTTGCAAGTAGTATGCTGTTTTTTAGTTTCATGATTGTAAATTTTTGATCTTAGTTGGGTGGATAACAAAGCAATATTTTTGCAGCCGATTTCGATCTTAACGTAACCTGTCCGATTGCTGCGGAAAAGAAAATCTCATCGCCCTGTTTAAAGTTGTATTCGATACCTTCACATAAAACCGTTACTTCTCCGGAATAAATTACCCCAACAAAAAAGCTTCCATTGCCCTTCAGATTGTACTCTCCATTTAATTCCAGTTCACGAAGTGCAAAACAATCCGTATGCTTTTCGTTGAAAATAGATTTCAGGCAATATGAATCTGAATTATCTATTATTTCAGGAGTGATTTTCCACCTGCGGGTTGCCTCTTCAAAGGAACATGCATCGTAATGAAAACAGTTCAGCATATTCTCTTCTCCAACACCCTGATGAATGAGTTCTTCGCCAATCGTCAGACCTCCAGGAGTAATTTTCTCAACCCTCATGGTGTAATCGGTTGGCTCCTGAACCTCCATTAAAAAACAGCCACTCCCGATGGCATGAGGTACACCACCGTAAATCATAAATGCATCTCCCGGTTTTACTTCAAACCGATGGAGACTATCCAGCATTCCCTGAATATTCTGTTCATAAAAATATTTTTCCCATATTTCAGGCGTGATACCTTCTTTAAAACCAAGATAAATCGAACTCTTTTCGCCGTTAATTTCGCGTCCTCCCAAAACATACCATGATTCGGTTTTACCAAAGGCCGAATTGAGCATGGTGCGGGCATATTCCTTATCGGGATGAACCTGTATGGTGAGTCTTTCTTTCGAGTCAAGCATTTTTATTAACAATCCGGTTGTTCCATACTTTTCAGCCAGGTTTTTTCCAATAAAGAGCTCTAAGTTTTCCGAAATCATTTCTTTAAGCGATACCAGTCCGGAGGGAGATTCCAAAATCGAAAGTCCTTCTTCCGGAGGACGGTTCTTGCCCCTGGCCGAAATGGTTGACATGATCCATTCTTCAGGAAAATTACCGTCACTTTCAGCTGTATTTCCTTTCCAGCGATCGATTAAAGCTCCCCCCTGATAGGTTCGCCAAACCCTATTTGACAACTGTTTTAAAGGGACCTTCGCTAATTTCTTATTCTGCATCATTCAATTTTTATTGTTTCGGACTGAAAACATAAACCGATAATATGGTCAAAGGCACCAATAAAACGCCCATTCCAAAAAACGGGATCCAGTTTCCTCCCCGGGTAAGTATTGGTACCAGATAGGTCGAAATCACAATTCCAAGTACTGCTGAAGCTCCACCGATACCGGCTAATGAACCCACTGTTTTTCCTGAATGAAAATCACTGGGAAGGGTTTGAATGTTGGTCATTGCAAATTGGAAACCACCCAAAATGAACATGAGCATGAGTGATGCCAAAAACGCGGAAGGTGCAAATGCAGCGCCGATCATACCCGGCAAAATAAGTATTCCACCAATAACAACAGTTATTTTGCGTGCTTTTATTGCTGAAACTCCTTTGTTAATGAGCCTTCCGGCCCACCAACCTCCGGCCAGACTTCCAATCGCAGCGCCAACAAAAGGAATCCATGCAACCGTTGCTACACCTTGCAAGTTAAGTTTATACACTTCCTGAAGGTAAATAGGAAGCCAGGTCATAAACATCCACCAAACAGGATCGAGAAAGAACCGACTGGCAATAACCGAATAACTCCGTTTGTCGCCCAACAACTCACGGATGCTCCAGATTCTTACTTCTTTTTTCTCAATCTCACCCTGTCCTTGAAGGATATAATCTCTTTCTTCCTGAGTTACCCATGGATGATCTTTTGGTGATTTTTTATTGATAATATACCATATTGGAATCCAGATCAGACAAAGTCCACCCAAAATAACAAACGTGATACGCCAACCGAAAGCCAGAAAAAGTAAAGGAATAATGATGGGAACCAAAATATTTCCCAATGAAGAAGCAGCACCAAAAAAGCCCTGAGCAATGGCACGTTCTTTTATTGGAAACCATTCAGCGTTCGATTTGGTTGTGCCAGGCCATGGGCCGGCCTCTCCCAAGCCAAGCATTACCCGGAAAAAAGCCAGACTCCTTATCCCGGAAACAAGTGAGGTTAATGCGATGGCTCCACCCCATATCAGTGCCGATATGCTAAACCCATTACGTGTTCCAACCCTGTCGTACATTGATCCGGAAGCCATTTGACTCACTCCGTATGCAACCATGAAAAAGATATTTATCCAGGCGAAAACTTCTTTCCCGCGCTGTTGCCGTTCTTCCGGACTCATATCATCGCTGATAATATTTAATTCAGATGCGATTCCCCGCTGAACAACGACACCGGTAGTCTGATCAACTTCATCCTTCCACATGTAATTCAAGGTTCCACGGTCAAGAATATTGATCACTGTTACTACAACAATTAAACTGAGCACTACCCAGCGCATTCCTTTTATCTTCATTTGGAGTCGTTATTCGTTAGTGTCATTTGAATTGACTTGGTATTCCATCCTTCCAAATGAATTTCGGCGTTTTTATTTTCCAGGTATTTATTTTCAATTCTCAGGTTGATTGTTTTTTCTTCATTCGGAAGAAGTGACACATAATCGTCATCGAAGAAAACCGGCAAAATACTTTCTCCGGAATTTTTGTCTTTCACCTTAATTTTGTTGAGCAAGGAGATGCTGGAAGACTCATTTTTAAGTCTGACTATTGCTGTGTAAAAGCCATTTTTTGATTCACCAATCAGTGTTCCTGTAATATTGGTCAAGGGTAATTCATTCAAATCCAAACAATTTCCGGCCTTGTTTTCCAGCCAGTAAAAATTATCGTCGATAAGCTTTCCATTGATCTCCAATTCCAACTTCAGGAAAACAACCTGATCTGTGGGTTTATACTCCAATTCGAAGCACGATTTTGCGGTACCCGCTATCACATCTGTTTTAAACGATTTTCCCCATAATTTAGCTCCACCGGCATCATAAACAGAAGCAGTGACTTTGGCATTACGAATGTCGGATATCGTATTGTTGGCAATACGAATTTCATTTTTCAATATATCCCTGAAAATATGAATGGGGGAAGCTGCTTTTTTTGCAGCAAAATAAGAGGCCGTATATTCAAAATAATAATCGTAAAGTTGGCAAATCATCGATGGCCAGGCAGCCTGACTCATCCATAAAATCATCCCGCTACCCTGATTGTTCTGTAAACATTCAAAAATAGCTTTGGCCGATTCGTAGTTCTGCAATTGCGCCCTGCGGCAATAATCTTCAACGCTGTTTGGCTGGCCAAAACGTGAAACAATGGTATCCGTAAATTTATCCGAACGTCCGAATTGGTAATCGTGTATCGCCCACATGTTGTTGATTGGCCACAAATTTTTGGCAGACATCATTTTGCGCATGGTTTCCACCTCCGGAAATGCAATAATTCCCTGCTCGCTGTGCAAGGTGAATCCACGGTTAGTGAAATACCACTGCGGGTTGCGAACGTCATATGGTCCAAGTCCGGTAACCGTTCCATCTGCCGAATGCGGAATATATAGACGCGTACCGTCCAGTGTCTGCGTTTCCCTTTTCATAGCAATATCCAGTTCAAGTGGAGGAAGGCCTTCATTTCGACCACAATAAAGTGCTACAGATGGATGTTTTCGTACCCATTTTATTTTATCCCTGACGTTGTTCATAAACATCGTTGTATCTTTTGGGTCAGGACCATCAACAGGATTGGCCAGCCAAAAATCGTCCCAGATTAAGATTCCGTGTTTGTCGCACACATCGTAAAACGCTTCATGCCCGGTTTGTCCAACCCAGTTGCGAATGATGTTCAAATTGGCCTCCTTGTGCAAAAGCACTCTCAAATCGTATCCGGCACTATCGCATCGTAGCATGGCTTCAGGAAGTCCCCAGTTTCCGCCCCTGAGCAATATCCGATAACCGTTGCAATACAAAAACAGAACATTATCAACCACTTTATGATCGATTTGACGAATGCCAAAGCTGATCGTTTTTGTATCGGAAACTATTCCGTTTTCGATAAACTGCAAGGAAAGTTTTTGCAGGTTCTGTTGTCCATATCCATTTGGCCACCACAGCTTCGGATTTTTAATCATCAATTGTGAATACTGCGATTCGTCCAGGGATACTGTTTTGGTTTCATTCGCGTTCAGCCTGACAGGATGCTCAATCTCTGTTTTACCAAACCGGATTACCAGCTTTCCTTCAATGGCAGTTGTGCTGTTATTCTGAAGTTCAGTCCGAATCGTAAGATGGGCTTTAGTCGTATCAGGCAAAGGCAAAATGCTTGAAACCCATGGATCTTTTATAGCGACTTTCCCGGTCACCTCAAATCCAACATCGTTCCAAATTCCCATGTTCCGGCCTTTTACAATTGGTAACCAATTCCAACCTGAAGATGCCATAAAAGTTGGACTGTCAAGCCCCGACATATCGCCGTTGGTGGTTCTCGATCCTAAATATTTGCGGATAACTTTGTTATTTCCTGAAACCCAGTTGTCCAAATGATGCACCAATACTGCAATAATATTGGATTCACTGGTCGAAACAAGTTTGGTGACATCAAATCCTGCACGTTGAAAAGCGCCATCGATGTGCCCTAGGTAGGTTGAGTTAAAATAAACATCTGCTTTCCAGTTTATGCCAGAAAAATTCAGGATCAGGTTTTTACCTTCCGGCAATTTTGGAAGGTTTACTGCAGTACGGTACCAGAAATCATTTCCGGAGAAAAATGAATCGGAGATCTGGTGCATATTGTCGGCGAAAAGCGGGTCAGGAAAAGCGCCAAAATTGTAATAGCTTCCCAATATGGTCCCCGGAACTTGTGCCGGAATCCACTCTTTGTCGCTGTAGTTTTTTGAAGCTACAACTTCCGGCTTGTCTGCTATGAACGCGGCATTCTGGATGCGCCAGTTATTTCCGTTCAACGACAGATTTTGCATGGGGACCGAAACAGGTTTAGAGGCCAGAAATCGCTCTTCCCCTTCTCCCATCACCTCAATTTCTTTGATCACACAACCCCGGATAGCATCTTTAACGTTTGATATATCCAACCTGACAATCCTGACCCGGGTATCACATTTAATTTTGGTAACACCACCTTCACCTTTGTCTTCAGTGAGAAGTTCAGTTCCTTTATCCTGATTATCCAGTAAAAGAATCACTTTATAATTTGTCGCGAAATTTTCGCCCCAATGAATAATTACCCGATTGATTTTATGACTCTTCCCTAAATCAATTGTTAACCACTGTGCCCCTCCGGCTCTGCTTTCCCAATACGTATTCAAACTACCGTCAACCACCAAATGGCCACACTGGTTAACGTCTGCAGAAGAAGAATGCGTAACAATGCGATACTTTGCAAGATTTATATCAGCAGCTTTTGCATTGCTTTTGAAGCAAAACATGGAAATCAGGAAAATCAATACGGTTGTTCTAATTTTTAAAGTCAGTTTCATGGTTGATGTTTAAATTTAGGACACAGGTTTGTGTCTTATGCATTTCGAATCATTCTCATATCCGTGAACTTGATTTTCCAATTCCCATCGGAGTAATTTTCGTTCATCCATTCCAGATTCTCGTGATTAAAATATGGTGATAATGAACCTGCAACTTTAGCTTTCTCTTCTTCCGACATGGGCACAAAGTTCCGTAGTATTTGTATGTTCGATTTCAAAACATCAAGACTGTCAATTCCAACAACCAATCCGCTTGGACCTTTTAGAGATAAAGCAAAACGAACCAGATCATTCACCTGAATGGATGGAATATTTTCCTTTGGCCGAACGACTTTCATGATCATCACACCCATTCCCTTTTCCAATGCAGCCGGAATAACTAATTCCTGTCTGTTCTGCGGATTTTTCTCGCTGTTGTAGTGGTTCATGGCGATCAACATGCTGTCAAAATCTCCCCGATCGGCCATCGCCTTCATGGCAGTAGCATGGTTGTGTCCTGAAAATCCGATAAATCGCGTCACTCCCTCAGCCTTCATCCGTTGAACAATGTCAATAAGTCCACCCTTTTTACTGATCAGTTCAACATCTTCAAGCGATTCAATTGAATGTATTTTAAGCATGTCGAGTTTATCGGTTTGTAACCGCTTCAAACTACCTTCAATTTGTCTCATGGCTTCGTCAGGATCGCGGCTTGTTACCTTGGTCGACATAAATACTTCATCTCTCCGATGCTGGAGAATTTTGCCTATTCTTTCCTCGCTTATAACTCCATTTTCCTTGTTTTCATAGATATAGGCCGTGTCCCAATAGTACAGGCCGTTATCGAGCGCATAAGTTAAAATGGAAAGTGCCTCATCTTCGTTTGTGATATTACAAAACCGGCTTCCAAGTCCCAGGGCAATCCTTGGAATTTTCACTCCTGTACTTCCCAGCATGGAGGTTGGAAGTCCTTTGGCATCATATCTTTTACACCCTAAAAAAGAACCTGAAGCAGCAAGAAATAATCCTGCACCTACTGTGCCTTTTATGAAATTTCTTCGAGTTACATTGTTTTCCATTTTTTTAGTTTTTAGTTAGCTCATTAATTATTTTGAATTATTTATCGTTTCCCCAAACCTCTAATTCAATCCAGGAATTCCATAAATCCTTATGCCCTTTAAATTCTGAAAACTTAATCCAGGATGTATTATGGGGTGGTATTTCTATTTTTTGTGGCAAATGAGTTTCACCAATCTGGATTAACTCAGAAGTTCCATCTGAAAATTCGGCATGTACTTGTTCCCAATAGCTATCGTGTTCTTTTTCATATTCTGCCCGATTAACAATAACAAGTTTATTGACCAAAACCTCTCTTCCAAATTCAATTTTGAACCACAAACTGTCTATTTTATGCGGCCCCCATGATTGGAATGGCCAATAACCGTGTTTTGTATTTAAAACATTACCATCGATTGCATTTATAGCCGCAAAAATGCTCATCTCTTTGTATTCACTATTGGAAGTGGCATGTGGATAAAAATCAGATTCACCCCGAATATCGAATGTATTAAGAGCTAAATTTCGGTATTTTGAAAGGTGTTCTTTCTGACTGTGTTTTACAACTATTTGGTGTTGCTTTCCGGTGTAACTTTCGGGAGAATAATTATTCCCATTTTCCTTAAATGGAATTGGAAAATTGAACCTTCCGTTGGGTGCATAAATATCACTCGATCGAATATTTTCATCAAGCTGAATGTTTAAATATTGGGCTCCCTGAATAACTAAATAATCACCTTGCTGATATTCTCTTTCCAACAGCATTTCAGCAGAAACAATCCCGTTAGTTACTTTTGAAACACTTTCAGCCAGGAGCATATCATTGGCATCATAAGCTTTTATACTCAAATTATCTGTTTTTGAATCACAAGCTGAAAGAGACAAGAAAAGCAGACTTGATATTAGGATGAAAATATAATTTCTGATTATTGATTTCATGTGCTTAATATTGTTTGCTTCATTTGGATTCGATACAAATCCAAATGACCATTAAATGCTTTATCGGACTGTGAATGATTCAGTAAATTCAATTCTGGCTCCCTGGTTACTCAGAATATTTAATAACCACCGGTTACCGTTTCCAATATTTGGTTTAGCAAAAGGATAATCCCCTTTTCGCATTTTCAATTCATAAACTGTTTGCTGCATATCCTCAACCCGAAAGCAGGGGTGTGAAGCATTAGGATCGCTGACAACCACATATTCAATATTTTCAACGCAATCGGGAATTTGGAGATAAATAAAGTTGGGGATGGCCGTATTATCTTCTTTGAAACGCCACATTTCCTTAAAACCGAGAATGTCATGGTACAATTGATTCGCTTTTTCAACATCAGAAATGTATAAACCTGCATGATGCATACGAGTTGATATTCTTCTATCTCCCAGGAATCGGCCTGCCGATAATCTGTGCAACCCATCATTCTTAAAACATATAAATTCTATCTGGTAAAATTCGGTACTAGCTATGATCAAGTTTTCGTTTCCGGCAGCATCCAGGCTTTTTTCCTTCAGAATTGGTATATTTTTCGATACCAAATAGGACTGCATTTGATCCAGTTTATCGCAATCAAACGAAACTCTCGTTAAAACACATCCCTCTTTAGCCTGTTTGTTTTCAGTAAATTCAAGAAACTGCCGGTCGTTAATTTTAAATGAGATGACCGGTCCTGCCTCTGAAGAATATGTAAACGCTTCCTCAAAACCTAAAAAATCGCCATAGTATTCATGAGCTAATTTCAAATCATTTACCTGAAAACTCATTTTGGCAACACCCCAGATTTCAGGACGTTCAGCGGCAAATCCTTGAAGGAAAAAGCTGCAATTGATTAGAATTAAGACGACCAGATACTGTGCTTTTTTCATTTTTTTACAGCTTTTGGTTAATAGGTTATTCGTTCGGTTTTTCCACTTGCAGCAGAACGATAAACTGCCTCAGCGATCAGGATGTCGCGCAAACCCATTTCGCCAGATGTTTTAAAAGAGGTTCTATTTGAAATTGACTCAGCAAAAGCATCATGAATTACTGCGAGTTGCAAGGTGTTTTCAGCCTGAAACAACTCACCTTTGGGTAACTGAAGATGTTTTGGTGCAGGTTTTCCATAAACGGATTGAGCAAAAACTGATTCCTCGCACGAAAAAGTACCATTTTCGGAACTCACGCTGCAGAGATGATTGTTGTAAGCATAACTTGCCCTGCCAGACATGACTGCACCACCCGGATATTCGAATACCGCACTCATGGTTTCTTCTATTTCAGGAAGATACACATCGCGAGTGCTTCCGGGAACAGCCGTAACCCGAACGGGAACTTCGCCAGTGAGATAGCATCCCGCCTGCACCAAATAAATCCCCGTATCGATAAATGCGCCACCACCGGCAAGTTTTAAATCGAGTAACCAGGATTTGGCGTCACGGCGTAACCACGAAAAATCTGCAACAATACTCTTCAGCTTGCCATAAGTTTGGTTTTTTGTCAGTTCCATCATTTTCAGGTGATGAGGCTCCCAGTGCAAGCGGTAATTGATTCCCAACAAAACCCCGGCTTTTTTACATGCTGCAATCATCATCCTGCATTCTTCAGAACTAATGGCCATGGGTTTTTCGCAAAGCACATGTTTTCCGGCATTTGCAACTTCAATGGTATATTTCGCATGCAATCCGTTTGGAGTTGCCACATGTACAAAATCAATATCAGGATTATCCCTGATCTGGCTAATCTGATCGTAGTGGTAAATGTTTTTCTCCGGAAAACCATACTTTTTCGCCCAGGCTTTACCTTTAACTTCAGGATCGCCGGTTATTACGCCCGCAAACCAAACATTTTTTGAAGAGGCAATTTCCGGAGCAATTGAGTCTTTGGCAAAACCACCAAGCCCGAGTATTGCCACTCCGATTTTACCTTTAGGTTTATTTGACAATGTTCCTGCACTGGTTGGACTAACAACTCCACCAACAAGTAAACCCAAACCAGTCAAACCAGCTCCTGATATAAATTCACGACGTGTTTTATTTTTCATATCTCTTCTGATTATTTTCTGATTGGTAATGATTTAATCGTTGTATTGTAAGCCTCTCCAGCAAGCTCAATGTTATTCACTTCTGAAGTATTCCACGCTACATCAATCGTTTTTTTCTCGCCTGGGAAAAGCGTAAAGTATCCTTCAGAGAAAAATGCCGGAAGAAAAAATTTACCTGTATCCGTATTTCTGAGATTAAACTTCAATCCAATAGCAGGTGTTTTTCCTTTGTTTGTAATTTCAAATTTTAGTTTATTTCCATCTAATCTTATCGTCTTCATGACTAGTTCACTGTTTCCGAGCTTATTAAATTCCGAAAAGGAAGTGTTATTCTCATTTCTTCTCCAATATTCATTTTCAGACAAAATTTGCTTTTTATCCTTCAGGGTTAATCGTACCAGGTAAACCGAAGGCAAAGTCGAAGGCAATTCAGCGGTAAAGCATTCGGTTAATTGATTAGCCACTGCATTAACCTCAACATTTTTACGACTGATTTTTTTTCCGTTGATATCAATTATTTCCAGGCTTGCATTTAAAGCTTCGTAAGCAATTAATGTTGTATTTATCACGACGACCTTTTTGTCGTGCAAATTCATTTGAATGTGAATGGGTTCGCAGGCTTTTTTAGCCCCGAAGTATGAACCATAGGTTTCAAAATCCGAAGAATAAGTGGTCCAAATCATACTGGGCCATGCCGGATGAGTCATCCATAGCAAAACTCCACTCGCTTTATTCCACATTTTACTGTTCCAGCTTTCGAACATAGCCCTGTGGCTGTCGTAATTTACCAGTTGGGCTTTTTTGCAAAAATCATCAAGACTGGTACCTTCTCCATATTTTTCGTTAATGTCTTCAAGATATTCCGGACTGCCCTTGTGAAAATCGTGATAATACCAGGTATCGCTTATTGGCCACTGGTCTTTAAGTGGCATAAATGATCGGATAGTTGCGGCAGTTGGAACCGACATCGTCCCTAATTCCGTTGAAAATCCATCGGCTCGTTGTGTATAATATTCTGCAGGATTTTTCATGTAATGCCATGGACCACTTGTACGTGTACTCAGGTATCGCGAATTACCCTGATAATGGCGGGTGCCATCTTCCTCAACCAGCATTTGAGCCAATGCCTTCTCCAAATTAACAGGTGCATAACCTTCGTTACGAGGGCACCAAATGGCAATGGATGGATGATTTCGGAACCGTTTAACCACATCTGTGGCATTGTCCATAAATAATTTCTGATCCACTTTATCGATGTTTGCACCTTGTGTTGAAAGCCAGAAATCGTTCCAAACCAACATGCCATATTCATCGCACAATTCGTAAAATACTTCTTCAGTACTTTCTCCTGTCCAATTCCGGATCATATTATAGTTCGATTGCTGATGTATTTGGAAGGCAGGTTCAAGTTGCTCACGAGAAACACGCTTCATCATATCGTCCATGCCCCAGTTACCACCTCTGCAAAATATCGGCTGACCATTTACCTTTATGACCAAATACGGAGCTGTGCTAGTATCTCTGCTTGTTACCAATTGGCTTTCGTCAACCCAATCGCTCAATGCCGGAATTAAAGTCCCTTTGATTGCTTCTTTCCGATTAATGTTGTTGATAATTGGCTTGTTCTCTGTTAAATCCCGAATGGGATTATAATCTATTCGCAATTGTTTCTGATCTTTCGTGTTCACACTTAAATCGTACGACAATTCACGAATTCCGAATCGAACCATTTTACGGTCTGAAACTTGGGTATCATTTTCTACTCTTAATTCCAGATTATACAGTTCTTGTTTGCCGTAACCATTTGGCCACCACAAACGAGGATTATTCAATTTTAATTCGGGAAATTGTTTCGGTGAAAACTCAATTTCCCGAAGTTCTCCCGGCTCCAATTTAACAAGCTGACTCACTTCAATTTCTTCTATTTTCGCGAATACACGAACCTCCTTTGGCCAAATATCAGAATTGTAAATATCAACATGGACTGAAATATCGGCATAAGAATAATCCGGCAAAGGAAGATCAGTGATTACCTGCGGATCTTTCAAAATAACATCATCTGTGAATTTTAACCGCACATCCTGCCAAACTCCAATATTCCGGTCACGAATTCCCGGCATCCAATCCCAGCCTTCAGACGCGATAAAAGTAGGTCCGTCCATACACAGCACTCCTCCATTTGGTCCGATTCCCGCAGTTGGTGATTGTTCGTGAGGAATTCCGGGATTAAACGGTGGCAAAATATGGATCGCCAAACTATTCATTTTATCTCGGTGTATCCAATTGGTCACATCGAATTCACCTCGTTTAAATGCTCCTTCAATAAAACCGACCGATACCCCGTTTAACCAAACTTCAGCCCGGTAATTTATTCCGTTCAGGATAAGCCATGCTTTTTTATGCTGACTCTTTTCAGGGGAAGAAAAATTGGTTTTATACCACCAATCCATCCGGCACAAGGTGTCAGGAATTACCAGATTATTCAAACCAAAATCAGGTTCAGGATAAACTCCCTGATCGACCAATGTGCTTAAAACTGTGCCCGGAACGGTTGCATTGTACCATGTTTCACAACTAAATTGAGGCTGCGAGATAGTTCCTCCAGATGCATTCACTTTATTGGCTGATTGAAGCAGCCACCCACCGGTAATGATGAGTTCATTGTCTTTGTCTTTAATCAGTTTTGTTACCGGTTCAACCCTTGCTTTTTGAACTGGCATAACAATGGAAACTGTTGATTTTGGCAAGCTGCTTTCTTCCTGTTTCTGAAGTAATCCGTTGTATTCTCTTCGGGGTTGTGCATTCAGGAAGAACATGGTATTCAGGAAAAATAAAATGGTTAAGCAGCTACGGAATTTAAATTTTGAAATATTGTATATCATCTGGTTTTAATGTTTTTATATCTGATTTTCCCTATGAAAAATTCATGTTGAAAAAGGAAAAGCTAGCTGTTTATTAATTCCTGGTAAGCAGTTTCCATTAAGATAAAAAAGGCCTGCCCTTCGGTTGCAGTGCCCGAATGCATAAAATCGGGAGAACCGCAAACACCATGAACCAGTCCATATTCATCCACTTTACTGTGAGCCGCTGCGCGCATTTGATCAGCCTTTTCCTGATATGTTGAGTCGATCCATCCGCCTTTAGTTCCTTTATAAATGGAATAGGCCAGCATTTGTCCCAGGTTGGTTTCAACAAATGATTCGGAATTGTCGATGATATCATGAAAAAATCCATCGGGTCGCTGATAAACCAGACAACCATCAATCAATTCTTTTTGATATTGAACGAGTTTTTCTTTCTCACTGCTCATGTTTTCAGGAAGTGAAATAATAACTCTTGAAAGACCAGCTGCGGTCCAGCCATTGCCAACACCCCAAAAGTCCTTCCTCGGAAACACTTTCTTTTCGCAATCCCACATGTGCGATAAGAGCTTCTTTTCATCATTCCACAAACAGGCTTTAAATCCATTAATCTGTTTGATGGCTTCTTCGTATTTTCCGGCACAAGCTAAAAATGGAGGCAACATATAATTGATATCGCTCCATATTTGCGGAATATTACTGAAATGGTAGAGAATTCCTTCGTCCGTTCTCGGAGCTTTGTTTAGGATGTAATCGAGCAATTTATCAAAACCGGCTTTTAGCTTTTCATCACCGGTTAATTTAGCAGCATATAAAATGGCTTCGCCGGGAGAAGCGGCATCGCTCAGCGCAAATTCTTCGCCCATCATAGCTACACGACCATCTTCTTTTTGACGAAGTACCGCATCTTTCGCCATTAAAATAACCATCTCCTTATCGCCGGCTTCCATCAATGCCTGCATGGCAACTCCCTGTTCCCAGGTTGCCCGCTGCATCGAAAGCATGCCAAGCTTGACTTTCTCAAGCACTGACTTATTTACAAATGGAATTTCGGCAGGTTTTTCTTCCTTCTGATTACACGAACTGATTAAACTTCCGGATAGACCTAAAGTAATTCCAAGTCCGGATAAATTTGAAATAAAAAATCTTCGTTCCATACTTTGTATTTTTGGAGACAAGAGTTGATCAATAGAAAATGTTTAATTGAATGGCATAAGAAATTATACGCAATCCAAATCCAACAATTACGAATTATAGAACAGGTCACTCATAAACGGCTCAGATTTGGTAGTTCAACTCAAAATGCCGGAAAAATGTTACGTACTTACTTTTATATAGAAAGGCAAGTAGATTATCTGCAATCAAATAAGCTTATTCCACCAATATACCATCTGCCATTTTATACATATCAGGCAAATCTTTGCTAAAGAGAGTAAACGAACTTTGGTAAAATTTCACGAAGTCGGAGGCCGAACTATGCCCGGACCAAGGGCCGAAATAATGAAAACCAGAATGGTTAGGATCGTATTTATTTCTCCACATCACCACCATACTAATCTTTTTTCCTGCCGCAGGGGTAAATATCTGTTTTGTCCAGTAATCACTGATTTCAACTCCACCAGTACGAATACCTTCTATTCCGGTTTCCGTTACACCGCAGGGTTTCAATTTGTCTTTTGAAAGCTGCGCCAAATTTTTAATATTGGTAGTAAAAGCATTTGTATTTGTTCCGTGGTAACAATCCATCCCGATAAAATCCACATAATTATCGCCTGGCCAACGAAACAGGATATTGTCGACTGACTGCGGAGAATCTAACTGAGGCGAAATGGCATAAATCAGGTTGTGAACACCTTTCTGATTTTTTAAATAATCAATGGTAAACCGCCAAAGATTAATAAACTCGCTGGAAGTAGTACAACTTGATCCCCACCACGACCATGTTTGTGTATGCTCGTGGAAAGGTCTGAAAATTACCGGAATAAGTTTCCCGTTACTATCTTTCAGGTCATGCAGAAAAACTGATAGATTATCGAGCCAGGATTTAAACTTGATGTTTACATCACCGCCTTCCTCCAAAATCTTCTTTACAACGGTTGTATTCGAATTATCCCACGAATCGCCTCCGGTAAGTGGATTATTAATATGCGCACAGGCTGTAATAACTTCACCTCTAGCACGAGCTTCCAAAATGGTTCTTTTCCGGTGTTCATTAAGCGTGCTGGTAGTATTGCGTTCATCCATAATTTCAGCAAAATCCAAACTGAAAACAGCAGGATAATCGCCACAAACTTCTTTCACATCCGACCGCCCCTGTTCTGTACTCCAGTCCCTTCCATAAATCAGATCGTCGTGATGGCCAAACATAAATCCAGTGGATTGAATTTTCCAAAGATTAGAATATAAGGCTTTTGTTTCAGCCGTTGCATCTTTATCCAAAATCTGCAATGTCACTTTTTGTTCTTCATCAGGAGGTGCTACATCTGTTTTTTCTTTAGAAGAACACGAATTGAAAAATAGGAATAAAAGAATTAATATCGTACACATTTGCTTCATAGATCATCATATTAAATGCCTGTTGAATTCACTTTTTGTTCGATGATTTCCAATAGGCCAATTCAAAATAAATTCAGAAGATAAACCAGAATAGCCGGATAAGGCTAGCTGGCTTATCTTCAAGATTTTCATTCATTTATTGCTTTGTAACATCGACCCAAAGCACTCTTGGCTTCTTAACAAATTTATCGTAGTCGCTGTAAATTTTATCCCAATCATCAGTTCCGTTCAGAGTAAATCTAAAGGCATTATCCGTTGTAGTTTTAGTTTTTTTATTACCCAGATCCTCAACTCCGGCTCCAATGAATGTACAGGAGGTCATTTTATCATCAGGAAATGTAAACGTTATAAGGCCTGTTGTATAGTCCCGACTCCATTCACCTTCCCCTTTTGGGATTTTTCGGTAATGTTTGTTTACATCTGTCACCGGATCTTTTATGTACATGAAATCAGCATACAAACCATCGTCGCCCGCATTATTTACAACTGTACCATAGGTATTTCCATCTTCTGTTATTCCCGAAAGAGCAAAGGTCAGGGTATTGTCCAGTTCCGCAGCCGGGCCACCGGTTTCAGGCCAGAGCCATGATTTTGAAGTCATAGCAAGTACCGAAGCACCTCCATATTCAGGACCAGTTCCTCCATAAACAACCAGATCAGTAATTTTATAAGTACCCAAAATAGTCTCCTTAAATGATGTTGCCGTAATGGTGTATTCTCTTGTCTTTCCTGTTGGAGAGGTGACCGTCATTGTGGTACTCTTCGAAGCATTTTCAAAATTTAACGACTCACCAATTTTAACAGAAGATTCAGCTCCATACGAAAGTTGTATGCTGCTTAATTTTATACTGCTTAAATCAGGAACCGCATCAGAATTAATAGCTAAAACAATTGTACCGGTGTTGTCGTCAATTCGTTCAATTGTTGCTTTACCAACCTGATTTTCTAATTTTATATTGATAACACTTCGCTCGTTGTTCCAATTTCCTTCTTCAATATCCTTTAAAGGATCGGTTACACAGGCAAGTTGACTTATTACTAATAGTAGTAATAATGCATAATTTATCTTTTTCATAATTTAATTCTTTAGGAGTGATTAATTTATAATGCCTGGTTTAAATCAATCTCAACTTGTGGAATCGGATAAAAAGTCACCTGTTCGGAACTTAATCCGGCAGCTTCTTCCACCACTTTGTTTACCTCATTAAACCTTCGTAAATCATGAAGCCTGTTGCCTTCATAATGTAATTCCCAACTGCGTTCCAGCCATACTTTTTTTCTGAAATCAGTAATGGAAAGACCTGGCTGAAGATCACCCAAACCTGCCCTTGTCCGAATCGCATTTACCTGCGCATAACCCTCTGTAGTAGGTCCGACAGCCTCCGCATATACTAAAGCAATATCCGAGTATCTAATCAGGAATGGTTTTGTGCTTGTTTTATCTCCAATATATTTCGGATCTACATATTTTCTGGAAAACCGATAAGGAATTTTGGCTGGATATTTGGCAATTGATGCCCCTTTGGAATCAAAAACTTCGCTTACAAGCAGAAGCTGTGCCCTTAAATCAGTAGCTTCAAAAGTATCGTAAAAACTTTCTTTTGTTTGAAATACACTCCATCCGTCATGCGATACTGTATAAGTTCCATTTTGGTTATCCAGATAGATAGCACCACCTGCAATGTAAGGGATAAATAATTTTGAAATCTTGGAATAGTCCCCCTCAATTGTACCGGTTCTATCCATCGACATCAGGAAAATGTGTTCCGGTCCTTTGGGCTTATCCACGTCGTAAATATCCAGCAGATTGTTACTAAATCCATAAGTTGTCTGGTTATTAACAACTTGACCTGAGAAATATGCAGCACTGTCATACATCATCGTAATATCACGTCTCATATCCGGGTACAACGGCACATTGTGTTCTTTTGCAGAAGCAATAAAAAGATAAGCTTTTGCAGCAAGCGACTGAGCAGCAACTTTATCTGCACGTCCGGTAACCTGATTAATTTTCAACAAATCTATTGCCTTCCGGCAGTCGCCCAAAATAAGATCATAAACTTCATCCAGATTTGCAGCCATTGGCGTAGCGGTTTCAGACAATGAAGATACAAGCGTTTTATGCATGGGAACCTTCCCAAAATGACGCACCAGGTTAAAATAATTCCAGGCTCTCAGGAAATATGCTTCACCCAGATACTGATCTTTATAATCCTGTGAAAAATCTGCATCCGGGACTTTTTCCAATATAGCATTCGAACGGTTAATCGCAATATATGCATATTTGAAAAAGTTAACCAAACTGGCATTTGTCGGGAAATTGGCAGTATTCCAATTATTTAAATCACGGTTACCTGATCCTTCGTCAGCCTTAGGACCACATTCTTCAGTAGGCATATCTCCCAGATAAAATACGGTTCTGGAATATTCTAAGAAAGTAAGGGCATCGTAGGCGTATATTACTGCTGCTTCAGCATCTTCAGGAGATTTAAAGAAATTATCTTCGGAATAAAATCCGTAAGGTTCTTCATTTAAATCGCAGGAATTAAGAAGAATAATTCCAAATAATAATAATAATAATGTCTTGAATATATTTTTCATAGTAGTATTCTTTTAAAATGTTAAGTTTAATCCGAATGACCATTTTCTCAATCTGGGATATCCCCCATAATATCTGCCATCGGTTCCAACCTCAGGATCATAACCATCAAATTTCGTGAATGTGAATAGATTTGAAGCATTCATGAATAAACGAACAGTAATTTTAGATTTTAAATCCATTGTATATCCAAGGTTTAGATTTTGGATACGAACAAAAGAACCATCTTCAATCCACCAGTCAGAAAATTTTACCTGACGGCCATCTCTTAAACTCGGATAATCATTCGTTGGATTGTCCAAAGTCCATCTTAGTGGTGAATTATGTGGCGAACCAAATGCCTTTGTATTCAAAACATCATTACCAAAGACCCCATTAAAGAAGATGCTGGCGTCGAATTTTTTATAATTCATGCTTATGTTTAAACTTGCCGTAAAATCAGGGTTTGGATCTCCTATAATCTTGCGGTCATTTTCATCAATAGTCCCACTACCATCAACATCAACATATTTGAATTCTCCTGGTTGGGCATCATCACCCTCAAGACCAGCGGTAATTCCTTCGTCCACGCTTTGAACGATTCCATCTGTAACATAGCCATAGAAAGCATTTACAGGTTGACCAATTGCCAATATATTGGGATAGCCGCGAAACATTTCAATACTGTTTCCATAATACTGATATTGCATACCGGTATTTTTATCGGTTATCAGACCTGATTCCTGAGTATTCCCCAGGTTGGTGACTTCATTTCTGTTTCTTGAAAAAATTAATGTCGAGTTCAAATGAAAATCCCCTGTTGAAATAATCTTTCCTTCCAAAGTCAACTCAATTCCTTTATTGACAATTGCCCCATCATTGATTAACATTCTGTCGTAACCAGACGAAGTTGGCAATATTCTCTGCTGCAAAAGGTCATCCGTACGTTTGTCATAGTAATCAAAAATGACTTGTAACCTATTGTTCAGAATTCCCATATCTAATCCAATATCAGTCTGAGCAGTGGTTTCCCATCGCAAATCAGGATTTGGTATACCACCCCAAAGTACCTCAATACCATCTTGTCCGGTTCGTCCTACTTCCATACCTGGTCCAATAGCTGTGACCCAATTCCCATCGTTAAAGTATTTACTGATCCCATATCGGCTTAAGGTTTGATAAGGTGAAATACCTTGATTTCCCGAAATTCCATAACTTCCTCTGATTTTCAACTCATCAAAGAAATTCAAATTCTTAATGAAATTTTCTTCGTGAGCTTTCCAGCTAAGTGCACCAGAAGGGAAATAGGCCCATTTATTGTTTTCTCCAAACTTCGAAGATCCATCAGCTCTGGTTGTAATGGTTAACAAATATTTATTATCATAAATATAGTTTGCCCGAAATATTCCTGATACCAGCTGAGTCTTTGTAAGACTATTACCCAGAGAATTTAATTGCGGGTTTCCTGCAGCCAGATTTTCATTATTTAGCGTTTCATTCACAAAATCATAAGCTCTTAAATCTGATGTTCGAACTACATCATTTTGATAGGAATGACCTAACATTACCCCTAGCTGATGAACCTTTCCAAGAGTTTTATTGAAATTGAGGAAAGTCTCTGAAACGAACGTATTTCCCAGATAATTACTAATTGAAGCAGCTCCTTTATTATACTCCCCGGCTTGAGTATATAATTTAGGTTGATACTGGTCATTAATAGAACTTCCACTTTTATAATTTAATCGGGATGTTAATACTAAAGAAGGAACAATTTTAAACTCCGTATCCAGAAAGGACAAAACATCCAGCGATTTGGTTTTATTAATCCGGTTTTTTGTTATTGCAATAGGATGCTCAAAATCATTATTATTGTATCGATAATAACTTCCATCTTCATTATAAATAGGAATAATGGGACTTCTCCAGTAGGCTAAACCTCCATTGTTGTTTCTGATTCCCTTTGTCAGGACATTTGAAAAAGTCACCTTCAGATTATCAAATATTTTCTGACTTATCCTAACATTGTAATTCAATTTCGAAAAATCATCTTCAATATAAACTCCCTTATCAGTATAATAATTTCCACTCAAGTTAAAATTCGTTTTTTCATTTGAGCTTGAAATGTTTAAAGTCGTATTATTCGAAGTAGGGTTCTTTCTAAAAACGATATCATCCCATCTTGTATTATACGGCCATTCACCATTAGATAATTCTTCAACGGATGGATAGTAAATACCTGATGGAGAAACTGCACCAATGTATTGCGCCGGAAAACCTCCGTTTATTCTTGATTCATTGTTAAGCTGAGCCATCAAAACCGGATTTCTCCAAAGATCCAATTTGGAAGTAAATTCAGAAACAGTAACCTGCTGTTGCACGCTAATTTTGGTTTTCCCAAGTTGAGCCCTCTTTGTTGTTACAATTATAACACCATTAGCTCCCCTTGAGCCATAAATTGCTGAGGCTGAAGCATCTTTTAATATTTCTATGGATTCGATATCTGATGGATTGACTTGCTGGAGATCATCAATTCCCAATGGGAAACCGTCAATAACAACCAGAGGTGAGTTGGATCCTCTTAATGAACTAGCGCCACGTATACGTATAGTCGTTCCGGCACCGGGATCCTCAGAAGAAGAAATTACCTGTAATCCGGCAGCTCGACCTTGCAACACAGTTGCAATCGAATTTGTAGGAATATCTTTCATTTCATTCATCACTACTTTAGTGACAGAACCTGTAAGGTCACTTTTTTTCGTTGTTCCATAACCAATTGCGACAACTTCATCAATTGCTATAGCGTCTTCTGTCATCGTAATATTAAAGGTTGATTTTCCTGAAACTTCAACCTCCAGAGTTTTCATCCCGATAAAAGAAAGTTGTAAAATAGCGCCTTCAGTAATATTTGATAGAGAGAAGTTGCCATTTATATCAGTAATCGTACCGATTGTAGTTCCCTTTATAATTACTGAAACACCGGGTAATACGTTCCCTGAAGAATCGGTAACTTTACCAGAAACGGATTTTTGCTGTTGTGCAGTCGCTTCGTAGTTTGGAAAACGAAATTCTTCATCGCTTAAGTTGTACAAAACAATCTGGCGATCTTTGATTATAAATTTTGTATTCGTGCCCTCAAAGATTGTATTCAGTAAATCTTCGATTTTGGCCTGCTTTAAATCAAGGTCAACCTTACGTTCAACATCAATTTTGCGATCGTTGTACATGAAGAAAAACTGACTTTGATCTTCAATCTTGCCAAGAACATCCTTTACCGATGTACTTTGCACTTTTAAGTTCAGTTTGGTTCCCTGGGAATAAACACTTGCGTTCACACTAATGAATGTAATCAGCAAGAAAAAGGTTGTTAGTTTCATAACTCGAATTAAACACGACAGGGTGTGTGGCAGCCTGTCCTTGTTAAACATCCACTTTTTTTTCATAGTTTTGTAATGCTAAGTTAAAAATGCCCCTTACGGGTATTATTTAATGTTACAGGAGAAAGGTGTTGCAAGCGCCTTCCTCCTTTTTTTATTCTCAATTCATTGATTTCTTTTTTATTGGATAAATCATTACTGTATCATTATCAATTTTAAAGCTCATAGGTGTAGTGATAGAGAGCAACTGCAGGAGTTCCTTCAAACTCTCTGTTCTAACCGTAAAAGTGTAATTTTCAGAATATTTAAGACTCTTATCCAAATAGATTTTTACTCCGTACCAACGTTCCATCTTTTTTACCACCTCATCAAAAGGTGAATTATTGAACCGGAGCATTTCATCTTTCCATGAAGTATAGAGATTCGTATTGACTTTGATATTTTGCATATTGCCATTATTCTTGTTGAATACGTTTTGTTCACCGGGATTCAGCATGGCAAATGTTTTTCCAGCTTTGTTTAAAACCCGTACGCTACCCTCTTCCAGGGTGGTATATATTTCAGAATCGCTCTCATATGCACACACATCGAACTTAGTGCCAAAAACCTGTACATCGGCATATTTTGTCCGGACGGTAAAAGGATGCTTTTTATCTTTTGTAACTTCAAAAAAGGCCTCTCCACTTAAAATTAAGTCTCTGTGTTCAGAAAAATTGACAGGATATTTCAGTTTGGATCCGCCGTTTAGATGCCCCATTGACCCATCAGGCAGAGTGAATTGCACTCTCGAGCCTTGAGGTGCGGAGATTTCTGCATATGTAGTATTCCAGGCAGAATTCTGCACCATCATATAAATTCCTCCAATGATAAGGGGAATCAATAAAACAGCAGCAATACGATAATAGGCAAACAAAATTCTGGAAATAACAGGCCGTTTATCCATGCTCGTGTTGATGTGGAAGTGAATTCGGTTTAGGATATGCTGTAACTCAACTTCTTTTGAAGGAGATTTTTCCCAGTGTTTCTGAGCAACTTCTTTCAATTCAGGAATATTACTCTCACTTAAAAACCGAGCAGCAACGAAGTCTTCATCATCAGCTGATGAATCATTAAAATATTTGTGGATTCGGTTTTTATCAGAAATATCCATGTTGCCTGAAAGTAATGTTTCAAGAAGGTATATCCACAATCTGAAGTTTGCACCTAGTCAAATGCAATATTTTTTCTGGTTAATGAATAAATAACCAGAAAAAGAGCAGCCCAGCAAGGTTTTCATCTTTTAAGTGCTGCCTTAAAAACCTCAGCGCCTGGTTCAAATGATTTTCAACCGTACTTGGACTGATATTCATTTCTTCCGCGATTTCTTTTGAGTTTTTCCCTTCAAACCTGCTTTTGAAGAACACTGTCTTTCGCTTTTCAGGCATTTGGTTTACTAATTGGTCCACTCTCAATTTAAGAGAAGCATAATTGACATCTTCCTGAATTTGTTCCGATTGAGGAAGATTTGCAGTGGCAAATTCAGTGTATTTGTTAATTAGAGCCTTCGACCTGAAATGCTTTTTGATATAGTTGAAAGCAATAGAAAAAAGGTATGACCGGAATTCATATTCCTCTTTGATATCTGCCCGCTTATCCCAGATTTTGGAGAATATTTCCTGAACCATTTCCTCGGCATCTTCTTTCGACTTTAAATAGCCGTAAGCAAAATGGTACAACTTTGAACTATAAGTATAAAAAATCCGATTGAAAGCTTCAATATTTCCCCTTTTCAGCTTTCTGATCAATTCCTTATCGCTATCTGCAAGTTGCTTCGCCAAAATATTTTGTTTTATCTGAACAAAAGTAGAAACTTCTGCGAGAATATTAATTTTGAAAACAATTTGGTTATTAAAGTGTATTCGAAATGGACTAAGAACTTAATTATTAGTATTATCCATTAAAGATATGGACCCAGATTAAAACTAAAAATCCAGTAAATCAATGATCTACCGGATTCTTCAAAAGTGGGCTGTACTGGATTCGAACCAGTGACCCCTACCCTGTCAAGGTAATGCTCTAAACCAACTGAGCTAACAGCCCTTCTTTTTTTATAAAATCAATTATTTGCGCCACAAAAATATAAATTTTTTGTATTCTTTCTTAATTGCTCAATAATTCGTCCAAATTTTGACAATTACGATTCATAAAGTTACTTTTGACTTTCCTTCAAGGGTTAATTTAAGGGTTAATTTGCCTTTTATTATTGTGTGGTGTATAAAAAATGTTTCATATGAATTCTGTACTTCAACGTGTTGGTGTTTTGGTCTTCTGGCTTTGTTCCGTTTTGACTATTAGTGCCAAAACCAGCGAAGAGGCATTGATGAAACAATACGACGAAACAATTTTTGTAATCTCTAATTTCTCCGGAGTAGATGCCAACCTAAACGAAACCCGATCAATTCAGGAACTTCTCAATGAAAACGTGGGTGGCTTCAGATTTTATCTTGAATGGGAAAAACAGCAAAATCAGCTCATGATCAGAAAAGCCGATGGAACTTCAATTTCTTTCAGGCAAACATTACATGAAATTAATAATTTCCTTGCAAATAATCCGGATAAAGTATTTACCCTGTTTCTCGATTTTGGAACAAATGTAAATGAGTTAAGTGAGCTGTTTCAGGAAGTTGGTATATCTCCCATTTTGTACTCTTATGACGCAAAAGAAGGATGGCCAGCTTTAAAAAGTATGATTGAGCAAAATCATCGGTTAGTTGTTTTTTCCATGCAGGAACACCGAAATAGCCCCGACTGGCTGTTATATATTTGGAATCATGCGGTTGAACCTTACTTCTCTATCTGGGAAGCTCCGGCATTTAAAGGTGAGTTTTTAAAAGGCGATCCAAAAAACAGCCTTCTAATTTATAACGACTACAATTTTCCAAGAAAATCGGAAGCAACCAAAAACCTAAAATACGATAGCAATCAAAATCCTTACCTGATAGAGCATGTTAAAAATACCTGGACCAATACAGGAAAGACTCCAAATTTTATCATGCTCGATCGTTACGAAAGCTCAATATTGAGTGTTCTGTCTTATGTTCGTGGATTCAAAACAATTAAAGGAACCGTAACCTACAATACTCAGGTTCTCGACTATGTCAATTGGGCTCAAACAGGAAGCCTTACCAGTGGCAAATATTGTTTCCCTGTTGGACCAGGCGATAATCTGACATTGACCCCGAAAAGTCCGGGATTCCGTTTTACACCTGAAACAGTAACATTTAATGAGCCGAATAAGAATATTATTCAGCACTTTGTTGCTACAGCCTTGGAAATTACAGACAATCTTGAGGGTCATTATACCTTTGCAAAAGAAGCTCATGATTTCAGCATCAACGGATTTGACGGAAAATCTTATAACGTTAAGTTCGTGAATGACTCGATCCGATCGACTGTAGCCCTTTTTAGCGAAAAAACCTACATCATACTCCCGGGCGCCGAATCATTTAAAATTCGCGATCACGATTTTACAGTTGCTGCCTGGGTCAAGATTAAAGAATATCTGCCCAACAAGGACGACTACTGCATTCTTGGAACAAAGACCAGTACCTATCAACAGGGAATTCACCTTTTGATCAGGAATCGAAAACCATATTTCGGGTTTTACAATAACGATCTAAAAGGCAACACCATTCTTGAAGCAGGGAAATGGTATCATCTGGTATGGAGGTACAATAAATTAAGTGGAGAACAAGCCATATTCCTGAATGGAAAATTAGATAGCCGGTCACTAGGCCATCCGGCTTACAAAGGACGCGATAATCTATACATTGGTCTGGCAGGGTTCAGCCGTTCTTCCTATATGCATGGAGCAATCGATAACCTGAGCATATGGTCAAGAGGTTTGGGCGAAGAAGAAATATGGCAACTGAGCAAAGAAGTTATTGAAATCGTTCCTGTAAAAAATGTATTTATTCTTTATCCATATATTTCATGGTCGGTCATTGCTTTAATTTGTATTTCATTGTTTACTCTCATCTTTTTAAAGCTGCGAAATTTTTTAAAAAAACAACCGACTGATGCTGAAAAAATAAGGAGTATTAACCGCGCAATTATTAAAAAACCGGAATCAAATTTCATACAGCTATTTGGCGATTTTAAGGTCATAGATAAAGAGGGAAATGAAATTACCAGTCTGTTTACCCCAAAATTAAAACAGCTATTCCTGATTATTCTTTTGCATTCGCAGCGAAATAAAAGCGGTATCTCGACAAGGGAATTAACAGAAATCCTTTGGCAGGGACATTCGTCGCAAAGCGCTAAAAACAGCCGTGGAGTAACGATACGTAAACTGCGTCTTATAATTGAAGCCCTTGATACTGTTCAGATTAATTTTAACGTTGATAGTTGGTCAATGGCCTTTAGTGGTTCGGTTTATTGCGATTATGTGGAATGTTTAAAACTCCTGAAACGGGAAAAAATTCATAACACCGATTTTAACCTCAATTTTTACCACATTATTCAGGAAGGTGAACTATTTAAAGGTGAAGCGTACGACTGGCTCGATGATTTTAAAGGATTTGTTGGTAACAATATTGTAGATATCCTGCAAAAATTTGTTCAGGAGCTGGATATTGAAAACGACAATGAACTGATCCTGAAATTAACTGATCGTATACTTATAACTGATCCGGTAAACGATCAGGCACTGGCTAGTAAATTAAAATGCCTGATCACCCAAAACAATTATAATCTGGCACGATTTACATTTGACCGTTTCAGCATACTCTATGAAGAGATGTACGGTGAAAAATTTTCAGGAAAATTTGATGATCTGACAACAAAATAAAAACATGTTATTTAACAGGGTTAATTTGACGTATTAATTAATCAATTAGCTTAATATCAATAAATTATAATTTTTGCACCTTTTATATATCGAATATATTAACCCAAGATTAACCTTACCTTAACCCGCCCGTAAACCCTAGCTAAAACCACACTAATTGCTCTGTATTACCTTTGCTGAACGATTTTTATACTGAATTTAGGGTCATTAAAATCATTTTGGGAATTTATTAATCTATTGTTCCGTTAAAAACAGCTGTTATTATATGAAGATCTGGAATTCTATTCTTACTACATTTGAAAGTAAAAAATCGTTTATCTGGTTGATATTTGCCGGACTGCTTGCTGGTGTAGTATTTATGCTGGCAGGGAATAAAGTGGTACATCATACCTCAACCGATGAATATTGCATGTCATGTCATGTTCATCCTCATGCCGAACAAAGCTGGAAACTTTCTCCTCATCATGATAATAAATCCGGAGTAATCGTTCATTGCGCAGAATGTCATCTTCCTCCAGCCGGCCAGGGTATGCTATATGCAAAGGCCAAACATGGAGCAATAGATGTGTATGGTTATTTATTTAAAGACTCGGCAGATTTTAACTGGGCTGCAAAACGTAAACTGGAAAAAGCCAAAAAATTTGTTTATACGGAGTCTTGCGTCAAATGCCATCAGAACCTGTTCCCGAAGACCCTTACAGTTGATGGGGAAAATGCTCACCTTAACTTTTTGACCAGCAAAACAGAAGTAAGTTGCTTAAATTGTCACCTCGACGTTGGGCACTTCGACCCGAATAATAAACACGAACACAACATGGATTTCGGTAATTCTGTCGCAGAAAATACCGAAATATATATTGAACCAACTCCTGTAACATCGTTTGTAAATTTCACTGAGAAAATACCGGGAACAAGCCTTAAGTTCGACATGATCGCCATTCCCGGTGGTGAATTTAAAATGGGAAGCCCCAAAAAAGAGCCATTCAGAAAACCTGATGAAGGACCGCTGCATCCGGTAAAACTAACCCGGTTCTTCATGGGAAAAATAGAAGTAAGCTGGGACGAATACCTTGAATTCTTTAAAGCTACCGCATCTCAGGGACGCAAAGAAGCTGAAGAAAATGAAAACGTTGATGCCATTTCAGGTCCAACACCACCATGGGGTGCTCCCGATCAGGGATGGGGAAAAGGTTCCCGTCCGGCCATCACCATGTCGTGGAAAGCAGCAAATACTTATTGCAAATGGCTTTCGAAAACAACCGGGAAAAAATACCGCCTACCCACCGAGGCAGAATGGGAATACGCCGCACGCGGAGGAAAAGAAACGCCATATTTTTTCGAAGGCGACCCGAAAAAATTCACTTCAGAGGGATTCTTTAAAAAGATCTGGGGACCAGATACGACTACAATTCAATCGTATGTTGCTTATAAGGTGAACAGTAATTCACAAACAATAGAACCGGAAGCAGTTAAAGCAAATCCTTTTGGACTTAAAAATATGTTGGGTAATGTGTATGAATTCTGCTCAGATTATTATTCGCCAAAAGCATATTCTGCTTACAGAAAGATGGTTGTTGACCCGACTGGGCCTAAAAGAGGAAGAGAGCATGTAATCAGAGGTGGATCGTTTAAAAGTGATGCAAAAGATGTGCGCAGCGCAGCACGTGACTTTACCAAAACCAAAGCATGGCTTGTTACCGATCCGCAAATGCCAAAAAGTGTCTGGTGGTATTCCGATTGTGTTGATATCGGTTTTAGGGTTGTGTGTGAAGTAGACGAGAGTGTTCAATAAGAAAAAATATCCATTATGGAAAATAACAATAGTAATACGAACGGCATAAACAGGAGAAAATTTCTTGGTGCAACAGCATTGGCCAGTATTGGATTATTAGGAGCAAGCGCAATAATATCAGGATGCAAAGATGTAAAAGATGCGAAAGCTCTCGGTCTTCCGCCTATTTTACGCGCTGCGCCAAAGGGAAAAAAATTACGTGCCGGGCTGGTAGGCTGCGGTAACCGCGGAACTGGCGCAGCAATGAATTTCATTAGCTGTGGACCCGATTTACATATCGTTGCTTTGGCCGATGTTTTTCAGGATAAAATTGACTCATGCCGCGATCGTTTTTCAAAATTGAAAATGGAAATTCCGGCAGAAAATTGTTTTTCCGGATTTGATGGATATAAAAAATTAATGGCCTTGGCTGATGTTGATGTGGTCATTCTGGCTACACCTCCTCAATTCAGACCTGAGCACTTCAAGGAAGCGGTTTTGCAAAATAAACATGCATTCCTGGAAAAACCGGTTGCGGTCGATCCGGTTGGAATCCGTTCGGTAATTGCCAGTGCAAAAAAAGCAGAGGCTATCGGATTGAATGTAGTGACCGGAACTCAACGTCGTCATCAGGAAGATTATATTGAAACATACAAACAGGTTGCAAACGGCGCAATCGGGAAGCCGGTTTCGGCCAGAGCTTTCTGGAATCAAAACCATGTCTGGTTTCGCACGCGCGAAGAAGGCTGGGATGATATGACTTACATGATCCGTAACTGGAATAACTTCTGCTGGTTGTGTGGCGATCACATTTTGGATACTCACGTCCACAACATCGATGTAATTAACTGGTTCCTCGGAAAACTACCGGAAAGTGCCATTGGTTATGGTGGCAGGGCAAGGCGTTTGACAGGCGATCAGTACGACTTCTTTAGTATCGATTTTGATTATGGCGATGGAGTTTTCTCGCACAGTATGTGCCGGCAAATCGATAATTGCGCAAACGGGACCGGCGAATTCATAATGGGCACAGAAGGATATACCAACTGTGTAAACACCATCTGGAACATGGACGGATCGGTAAAATGGAAATTTGAATACCCAAAAGACGAAAACGGGAATGAGACCAATAAGTTAAAAATTCCGCCTTATGTGCAGGAACATATGCACCTGGTTCATGCTATAAGAACCGGAGAATACGTAAACCAGGCTGAGATGACCGCCAATTCTACACTATCTGCTATCATGGCACGCACAGCTGCTTATACCGGCAAAAAAGTGACCTGGGACGAAATATTCAAATCGGACATGGATCTTGGCCCAAAAGAAATTGTATTTGGCCCGGTTGACATGCAATTTGAAGTACCAATTCCGGGAACAGCTCATAAAGGATAAGAATCAAGCAAAAAATATAAATTATTCACTAAAAACAAACCTAAACCAACTGCCTGCTAAACCTTTTTTTTAAGATTAGTCTGAACCTACTAATCTGCTTTTTTCAAATTGAACTATACTAATTAAGACTGAATTATTAACTAAAAAACTTGAAAGTATGGAAAACAAGAGCTCACGCAGATCTTTCATCAGAAACTCGGTTTCCCTGGTGGCCGGGACAATTGTGCTTCCTCACATTATTCCTTCCTCTGCTATGGGAATGAATGGAGTTGTGCCTCCAAGCGACCGGATTGTAATGGGCTCCATTGGTGTCGGATCTCAGGGAACCGGCAATATGAAAGGATTCCTTCGTTTTAAAGAAGTACAACTTGTTTCTATGTGCGATCTTGATTCAAGCCATCTTGAAAAAGCTTCGTCGATTGTGAATCAATACTATAAAAACGACGACTGCCGGACATACAAAGATTACCGCGAATTTCTGGAAAAAGAAAAGCTTGACGCTGTTTGTATTTCGGTTCCTGACCATTGGCACAGCATTGCATACGTTGCTGCAGCGAATAAAAAAATTAATATTTACGGAGAAAAACCACTGGCCCGTAGCATCGGCGAAGGCCAGCAGATCGTAAAAGCGGTCAGGAAAAACAATATTATCTGGCAAACAGGAAGCTGGCAGCGGTCGGTTGCTAATTTCCACAAGGGTGCTGAACTTGTTTTTAACGGACGTTTGGGCAAAGTTGATCATGTTGAGGTTGGATTGCCAAATGCAGCAAAACTGGTTGGAATGCCATCAATAAAAGAGGTTCCGGCTGAACTTGACTGGGATTTCTGGCTTGGATCTGCTCCAAAAGTGCCTTATCGGGGCGTATGTCATTGGAACTGGCGTTGGATTCTCGATTATTCCGGCGGACAATTAACCGACTGGGCAGGACACCACATTGACATTGCCCATTGGGGATTGGGCCTCGACCGGACCGGACCAATTGAAGTTTCCGGAATAGGAGTTTACCCGCCAGCCACCGAACTATACAATGTTCCAGGCGAATTCGATTTCAACTGCAAATATAAATCGGGTGTTACAATCAGAGTTGCCAATTCGGCCCGATTACCCAAAGGAATGGGTGTTACGTGGTACGGCGAAAACGGTTGGATTCATGTTGACAGAGGCGATATTCTTACTGCTTCAAAACCGGAATTGATTTCAGAAGAACTTGGATCCAATAAAAAGGCACTTTACAAAAGCCTCGATCATTCAGGAAATTTCCTTGAATGCATCCGCACCCGCAAAGAAACCATCACCCCGGTTGAGGTTGCTCACCGTTCAATTTCAGTAGCATTACTTGGCGAAATTGCCATGACAACAAAACAAACCATCAAATGGGATCCGGACAAAGAGCAAGTCATCAATAATGCTTCCGCAAGCAAAATGCTGATGAGGAGTTTCCGCGAACCATGGAAAATCCCAACAATTTAGAGATTTCATTTTTAAAATTTCAATAGCTTTTTCATCCTGATGTATCGGGATCTTTTCTAAACCAACCAACAATCTGCCAGCGAGGGAAATTACGATTCCTGAACTGGCAGTGTTTTTAAATTAACCTTTACAATCAGGATTGAACCAAAGGGTATTTGCAAACTGAAAATCTGTATCTTTAACCCTCGGTTAACCCTGCTATATTTAAAATTTAGTCGTTTAAGCAGTTCACAGTCTCAAGAATTTTAGCTCGTGTAAAAAGCTAATTTTGAAATAAAAAATTGATAAAAGGTATCTCCTATGTTTTCACTAATAATTCCTGTATATAATGAAGAAGGTCTGATTGAAGAACTTGCCGCACGATCAGTTAAGGCTCTTGAATCATTCACTTCCAACTATGAAATATTGTTCATAAACGATGGCAGTACCGATACAACACTTCAAAAACTGATTTCTGCCCGGCAAAAGTACACAAGAATAAAGATTGTAGATCTTTCGAAAAACTTCGGACATCAGGCTGCTTTTACTGCCGGAATAGAAATGGCAATTGGTAAATATGTAGCCATGATGGATGGTGATCTTCAGGACCCTCCTGAATTACTTGCCGAAATGTACCGTAAAATTACAGAAGAAGGCTTTGACATTATCAGCGGGAAGCGCATAGGGAGAAAAGGAAAAAGATTAAGATTTACAACTAATTTATTCCATGCATTCTTCAAAAAAGTAGCCGGAATGGACGATATGGAAAATTCAGGAAACTTTTCGTTAATGAATCGCGCTGCTGTTAATGCGCTGATAAAAATGAAAGAAACCATTCGATATCTGCCAGGATTGCGTTCTTATATCGGATTTAATCAGGGATATGTTGAATACATCCGCGAAGACAGGCTGGAGGGTGAACCAAAGATGACACTCGGGAAACTGATTGTTTTAGGGGCCGACGCTATCTTTTCTTTTTCTAAATTTCCAATCAAAGTTTGTCTCTTTCTTGGAATATTAGGAACTTTTGTATTCATGCTTGCAGGCATGTATGTTTTAATTGCCAAAATATTTGGATTTGCAGTTCTTGGATGGTCTTCAACTGTTCTAAGCATCTATTTCCTGGGATCTATTCAGCTCATATTTTTAGGCGTTGTAGGCGAATATGTTTACCGCATTTACAAAGAATCGCAAAACCGCCCAATCTATCTGGTAAAACATTTTTATGACGCCGAAACGGAATAATGGGAGAAAAAAAACTCAAATTGATTTTCTGGACTCTTGCTGTTCTTATGTTGGTGTCCATGCTGCTGATCAGTCGCGATGCCGGCATTTCCGGTGACGAAGAAGTGCATTACAAACAATCTGAAATGGTATACGACTACTTCAGTTCTTTTGGATCCGACAAATCATCACTCAACACTCCCAAAACCCATCTTCGATATTACGGACAAGCATCCGATAATTTGGTTACCATTTTAATTCATTGGTTTGGGATTGATGACATATACGCATTCAGGCATTTGATGAGCAGCTTCTCCGGATGGCTGACAATTCTGGTAACCGCCTTATTCGCCGCATGGATTTCAGGGTATGGTTCGGCAATAATTGTTCTAATCCTTTTTGCACTTTCGCCCACTTTTTTAGGACATTCACAAAATAATCTGAAAGACATTCCTTTTGCGTTGGCATATATTTCAAGTGTCTATTTTTCTTTGAAGCTTACTTTTTCAGATGGGAAACCTTCCGGAAAGACTATTTTACTCTTGATTTTGAGCATTGCACTTTCAATAGGAATTCGTGTTGGCGGAATTTTGGTTTTGTTTTATCTCGGATTATTCTTTATCCTGAAAACATTTTCAAATTGGCGGGAAAACAACAGATTTAATCCGGAACTTCTTAAAAAGCAATTGTTACAAATTATAGTAATTTCTATCGCCGGCTATTTCTTAAGCATGTTAACCTGGCCTTATGCACTTGAAAACCCAATAATTCATCCCTGGAAATCCTTTCAGGTAATGACACATTTCCCGACTACAGTAAGACAGATATTCGAAGGAAAATTTGACTGGTCAGACTTTCATCCATGGTATTATCTACCCAAATACATGGTCATTACCGTTCCTTTCATTGTGTTTTCAGGCCTGATTGCATTTTTCATGAATGGACGAAAAAATTACAGTCCAAATCAAAAGAAGCAAATCGCCTTACTTGGCTTTACCATACTTTTTCCAATCGTTTTTGTGATCCTGAAAGATTCAAACCTTTACGGTTCCTGGCGTCATTTTCTCTTTGTTTATCCGGGAATCATAGTTATTTCGGCCCTCGGAATTCATGCCCTTTTTATCCGTTTTAAGCAGCGAACAATTCGAATTACAGGAATCATTGCCTTTCTTCTGCTGGCCATACACCCGATCCGTTATATGGCCAAAAATCATCCGTATTATTATTTATACTACAATCAGTTTACCGGCGGCCTGAAAGGTGCCTACGCAGAATATGAAACCGATTACTATTACAACAGTATGCGTGAAGGAGCCGAATGGCTTCAGAACTACCTGAAAACAAAACCAGAAAATGAGAAGATCGTTGTTGGTGGAAATTTCCCAAGCCAGTGGTATTTCAGGAATAATAAGGCTGTAAAATTTATCTATTTCCCCTGGCAAAACCGAAGCGAATACAATTGGGACTATGCCATTATGGCAAACAGTTACATTTCACCATTTCAACTAAAAAATAAAATTTGGCCGCCAACAAATACAATTCATACTATATTTGCAGACGGAATTCCGGTTTGTGCAGTAATTGAGCGTGTTACAAAAGATGATTTTCTGGGAATTACAGCGCAGAGAAAAGGCGATAACATTAAATCTGCGTTGTTATTTCAGAATGCAATGACATTTGACCCGCAAAATGAATTGATCTGTTATAAATTTGCAGAAGCTTTAATTGGCCAGGAGAAATATACAGAAGCAGAACACATGCTAAAAAAATCATTGGAAATTAATCCTGATTTTGAACAGGCACTTTCCCTGCTTGGCGATTTGGCCTTAAAACAAAATAAAACAGGTAAGGCTGCTGAATATTATGAACGGGTTATACAGGTGAACAGAAAGTATTTTAGCGTTTACCCAAAATTAGCTGGAATATATAAAGAAACCAATTTAGATCAGGCCCGTCAGGTTCTAAAAAAATGTCTGAGAATTAATCCGAAATACAAACCAGCTATGCATGCATTAGCTGATACATACCGCGAAACAAATCCGGAAATTGCCGGAAAATATGATGAATTAATAAATAAATTAAAATAACCTTTAATAAAAATTTAGAAGATGAAAAAATTAATCCTATTCGCCTTATTAGGCATGCTATTTATTGCAGGACCATCAATGGTTTATGCACAGGGACAAGATTCTGTTGAAGTTGCTATTGATGAACCAACAGATACCATTTCAATTGACAACATGGATCCAATTTTTTATGAAGAGCCCGCTGCCGAAGAATCTTCGAATACAACGATTTATGCCATTATCGGTGGTGTAGTTGTTGTTGCTGCCGGTGCATTCTTTTTCTTACGCAAAAAGAAATAATAATCTGTGCGCATTAAAATGACATAAAAAAAGCTCCCCGGAAACGAGGAGCTTTTTTTATGCTTTTCAAATTGTCCTACATCAGAAATTTCAGTAGAAATAATACTGCAAGTACAGCCGTAACAATTGAAATGTCTTTGAATTTACCTGTCAGTAATTTCAGAATGACATACGAAAGAACACCAAACAAAATACCCTCTGCAATCGAATATGTCAGCGGCATCATAATGATGGTAAGAAAAACTGGAATTGACTCGGTATAGTCGTCAAAATCGATGTTTTTGATCGGTGTCATCATCATCGCTCCAACCAATATCAGAGCCGGAGCTGTTGCGGCGCCAGGAATCATCAAAAAGATTGGTGAAAGAAACAACGCAAAGAAGAACAATACAGCAACTGTGAGTGAGGTTAAACCAGTACGTCCACCTTCAGAAACACCAGCCGCACTTTCAACATAAGTTGTAACAGTTGATGTTCCAAGCATAGCACCACAAGTTGTACCGATAGCATCAGCCATTAAAGCCTGTTTCACGCGAGGTACACGACCTTCCTTGTCGAGCATATTCGCTTTGGATGAAACGCCGATTAAGGTACCCACAGTATCAAACATATCCACAAAAAGGAAAGTAAATACAACCATCAGCATATCAATGGTCATAATATTATTCCATTCGAATTTCATAAATATCGGGCTGATTGATGGTGGAGTAACTTCAAGAGAAGAAGGGAAATGAGTTACACCGAATGGTAAACCGATAACTGTACCTACTAAAATTCCTATAAGTAATGCACCTTTTACGCGTAAAGCAAGGAGCGATCCAGTAATAACAAGTGCCAGCAAAGCAACAATCGCTCCGGCGTTATTGGTGAAATCAGTCAAATTACCCAAAGTCACAAAGGTAGCGGGGCTGCTGACAATAATTCCCGAGTTTTTTAATCCAATAAAAGCGATGAAAAGTCCGATACCTACAGAAATCGCATGTTTCATATTGTTAGGAATCGAATTGACAATCATTTCCCGGATATTGAATGCGGTTAACGCAATAAACACAAGACCTTCAAGAAAAACAGCGGTAAGAGCAAATTGCCACGAATGTCCCATGCCCAAAACAACAGTAAAAGCAAAAAAGGCATTAAGGCCCATACCCGGAGCAAGTGCAAATGGTAACTTAGCATAAAGAGCCATTACAAGCGTCGCAATTAACGAGGATATAACTGTAGCGGTAAAAACCGCACCCTTGTCCATTCCCGTAGCGCTCAAAATATCAGGATTAACAGCCAAAATATAGGCCATTGTCATAAAAGTGGTAATACCTGCGATTATCTCGGTGCGTACAGTCGTTTTATTCTCCTGCAGCTTAAAAAAGTTATTTAAAAATTCCATAATAATTCTGTTTAGAATGTGTATTTAACGGCCAGTGTTGGATTTATCTGAGTTCCGTTTTTAACAAAGTTGTTGCTTATTTCAATCTCGGAACCAACTGCAAAGTTAGGGCAGAAGTTATACCAGAGCTGAGGCTCAGTAAGGAATCGGTAGTCCGTCCCCCAAAACATTTCTTCTTTCCAGAAATCAGCAAAACCATCAAAAACAAGTTTGCCTTTCAACATTTTAATCGTCCAAACTGCAGTCAGCTGGAATGACGCGTCTTCCTTATCTTTAATTCGTTTGTAGTTAGCCTGCAAAGTCAGAATTTTTGAGAAATCAGCTGAAGCCCAGGTATGTTCAACCCCTGCTAACCAGCAATTTTCAATCGGAATAAAAGGAGTAGCATCTCCATCTAGTTTTAAAACTCCGCCGTTATATTCCACTCGTGGCATAATAGTTTGATTTTCAGTCCATTTAAACGCACGGGCAAATTCCCAGTAAGCCAACGAAATACCATTATTTACATTACGCGCATCCGAACTGTAATCCATATCTATAAAGAAAAAAGTTGAACCGTATTTGTCAGGACGGAACATTTCAACTGTTGAAGTAACTAATTTCCGGTCTTTCCCAAAGTCGTAGTGCAACTGAATGTTTTGGCTGAATGCCCCAAAGGCAAATAAACTGGCAATAAATACAAGGACTAATTTCTTCATAATGTAAACTTTAAGTTGTAATTGTAATTTTTTGCTAAAAATAGTTAAAAATGTATTGGTGATTCTTCATTGTCATTGATACAATCTATTTTGTTATTAACAATACTTCGTTCAAAACTTAGTTATTTATCTGATTTACAGCAAAATAACTGATTATTTATTAGATTAAAACCGCAGAGATTTGTATCTTTAAAGTATTAATTACCAGTTAATTACTTTAATTATGGCCACCTCTG
>JBGSUC010000012.1:0-4263 GCA_041736275.1 Prolixibacteraceae bacterium | reverse complement strand
GGCTCAATCGCCGAAAAGAATGTTTCTGAATATCATGTATCCAAAGCATTTATCGGATCAGACGGAGTATCAATCAATAACGGGTTGAGTACCTATGATACAAAAGAGTCGGCAATTACCAACAGAATGGCTGAAAACGCTAATGAAGTTTTCCTTGTCATTACTTCCGAAAAGATTGAAAAAGAGGCTTTCAGCAAGTTTGCTCCGATTGAAATCATCAATCATTTACTTACCGACAACGATATTTCGCCCAAAATCAAAAAGAAATATACCGATAAGATCGATTTGATTTCAACTTGAAACTAGATTAATCTTTTAAATGTATAATTGATTTATAAAACTTTCAGAAATGGCCGACATCTACATCTCCTTATTTGATGGCCTGGTAAATGATTCCGAAGCAGTTGAAATGATCCGTCAGTCAGGAATTATTTCAGGAATCGAAATTTATAGCCTTCTCAGTCATTTCGAGCCGATTAAAAATGCAGGATTGAAATGTGCTGCCCATGATCCGCAGGTTTTTGAAATGAATAACCTTGGTGATCCCGGTTGGCTCAGTATTTTCGAAACAAGTCGGGGTAAAAAGGTAATCGAATTGATCAAACGTACCGATTCGCCTGTTGTGGCCTTTCATTGCGGCTTTTCGGCACAAAAAGTTTATAAAATGCGTGCCTATCCTGAAGCTCCGGTGGCATCAACTTTATATGAAAACAGGGAGGATTTGCTTTCAACGATTACCAGAAACATCACCGGAATTGAACGTTTATTAAATCAATCGGCGAATATTGGTTCGCAAAAGCAGGTTTTGTTGGAACCGATGGACTTTTCGCGTAGCAAACCGGTGAATTGGCAGATGCAATCGGATGAAGTTAAGGCTCACCAAATAGAAATTGAACAGGTTTTTAGGGAATATGGCACCAATGCGGCATTGCGGTGGGTTAGCGACATCTCGTTTTTTGACGATATATTCCGTGAATTAAGTAGTCTTGGTGAAAATTCAATTGGATTTTTATTTGATATCAGCCATGTATTTATCACTGCTGATGCAAAAATCAATTTAGGAATATATTCCGGCACAATCGAGGGCTATTTTGATGAACTGATTGATATAGTGAAAGATAAAATATATCAAATCCATGTGAATGTTCCGGAAGGTAATACTAAAGATGGTTATTCCGATGCCCATTTGCCATTTTCGACAGGAGATGCGCTTTCAGACCGTATTTTTAGTTTAACTCAGCAGGTTATCCGAAATAGCCCCAATTTAAAAACAATTACGCTTGAATTAAGGGGTTCAAAAAACTTGATACCAAAAGAATTTGCACGCTTGATGAACCAGCAAGCCTCTATGATCTTAGATTGTAAATAATAACTTGGGTAAAAATCTTTACCCCATAATATCTTCAACTTCGTCTGGAGTAACAGGAATGCGGTCGCCTATCATTTCGCAAGCTGTTTCAGTTACCAGAATATCGTCTTCCAACCGGATCCCGCCAAAATCGAGGTAGCTTTCCAACTGGTCGAAGTTAATGAAATCGCTATTGGTTTTTTCGACTTTCCATTTCGCAATTAAAGCCGGGATGAAATAAATTCCGGGTTCGTTCGTAATTACGAAACCCGGTTTAAGTCGGCGGCCTAGGCGTAAATAGGCTGTCCCAAACTGATCAATCCGTCGATTTTCTTCATCGTATCCCACATACTGTTCACCCAAATTTTCCATGTCGTGAACGTCAAGACCAAGCATGTGCCCAAAGCCATGGGGAAAAAATAGCGCATGAGCACCACATTTTACAGCTTCCTTAACATCACCTTTCATCAATCCGAGTTCTTTTAGCCCTGAAGCAATGACTTCAGCGGCCGCCAAATGAACCGAAAGATAAGTTGCTCCGGGTTTGGTCAACTCACGGCCATAATTGTTTGCAGACAATACAATATCGTATATTTCGCGTTGTTTCGTGGTGAATCGTCCTCCAATGGGAGTTGTCCGGGTATAGTCCGAAGCGTAATGAGATTTCACTTCGGCGCCGGCATCAACAATCATCAAACGACCTTTCTGCAAGATTTGCGAATGATCGTGGTTGTGAAGCGTTTCGCCATTCTGCGAAAGGATTATTGGGAATGCAGCCATTCCTCCACCAGCAAGGGCAATGCCTTCGATGGTTCCGGCAATTTGTTGTTCCAAAACCCCGGCTTTAGCCATCTTCATGGCTGTTACGTGCATTTGGTATCCAATGGCACAAGCGTTTCTGATTTCTTCAACTTCCTGGATTTCTTTTACTGAACGCAAATCAACCAGGGCTTTGATCAACTCAACTGAAGAATAGGCTTTCAATTTAGAGACCGAAATGCCCAATAAGTCATTGAGCAGTATCATATTATCTGTGCGGTATGGGGGCAGGAAGTGAATTTTACGACCCAATGAAATTGCCTTTTCGATCATTGACCGAAGATCTTTTAATGGATGTGAATGAGTTACACCAACCTTTTTGGCATTTTCTTTCGACGGAATTTGAGGTCCCATCCAAATGATATCGTCAATACTTACGTCGTTTCCAAACAGGATATCTTCTCCTGAATCAATATCAATCACTGCCGCTAGATTTGGAATGTCGAGTCCGAATAAATAAATAAATGAACTGTCCTGTCTGAAATGGAAGGTGTTGTCGGCATAATTCATAGGAGAATCGCCATTTCCCAAAAGCAAAACGATGCCATTGGTCATTTTTTGCCTGAGCTGCTGGCGGCGAGTAACATAGGTTTCGCGACTAAACATATTGGATTGTTTTATCTGAGTGATTTATTTCTCTGCAATAATGGGGTTTTGGTAAAAAAGAACGCGTAAAAAGTTATGACAACAAAGCAAAGCATGGGAACAAAGTACGATGTGTTGACACTATAACTGTCGGCAATCATACCTTGTACTGGTGGAAATACTGCACCTCCAACAATTGCAAAATTTAATAAGGCAGAGCCTTTACCGGCGAAAGTCCCAATGTCTTCAATTGCTAAGCTAAAAATAGTTGGAAACATGATTGATAAGAATAATCCCAGGCTGGCCAATACATATTCGTTAAATCCTGTTTTCATAAAAATAATAACAAGATAACAAAAGATCATAAATATTCCGAATATCCCTACAAGTTTATATGCCTTCACAAATTGGAGAATAAAGACTGCTGTCAAACCCATAACAGCAGCAAAAATGTAATAAAGAGTCAGGTATTTGGCAGCTTCAGTATCCGAAAGACCAACTACTTCTTTCAGGTACGGGATAAAGAAACCTGCGGTGCAAGCTTCGGCACCAACATAAAAGAACATGGCAATCACCCCGTAAAATAAATGCTTATACCTGAGGCTTTCCCTAAACAGTTCAGGTACTGAAAACTTATCTTCTTTTTCAGCTTTAAAAGTGGGCATTTTCGAGAAATAGATCAGCACGGCAAGTACTAAAATGATTCCGGAGAGAAGCAAATATGGAAAATGGAAACGTATTTCGCCTGAATAGGTATAGATTAGTGCTGTAGCCACCAATGGGGTGGCGGCATATCCGATCCTCGAAAAGACCTGAACAAAATTCATGCGGATATGTGCCCCTTCAGGAGTGCCAAGCAAGGTGATGAACGGGTTTGCTGCCACATTGATGACCGTAATCCCTATTGACAAGGTAAAGATGGCTGTGAGAACAAATATATAGGAATCGAATACTTTGGCCGGAAAAAATAACGCGCAACCCAATGAACAGGTAAGCAATGCCACCAATAAACTAACGCGGTATCCATAACGATGAATCATCCATGCAATTGGCAATGGAAAGATGATGTAAGGAATGTAAAATGAAAACTGAATCATTGTTGCCTGGGTATAATTCAGCTTGAAATACTGAATTAAAGAAGGCAACAAGATGTCGTTCATGCAGAACATTGAACCCACCGTCAAAAAGACCAGGCAAAGCAGGATAAGTGGTTTGTATTGGTGTTTCATAAGTTTGGTGGGGATTACAATGTAGAATCAATAACCGCCTCAATATTCAGAAGTTTGCATAAATCGACGAGTTCGTCGACGTAAGTTCCATACACAGCCGCAAAGTGCTGCGATTGAACATGATCCAGCACCTGACGTACCGGAACATCGGTATAAAAAGTCACACTTGGCCACGAAGGCAGCGGAACTCCCATTTCAACCCATTTAGGCCGCTCTTTCCCTTCGCCGGTCACAATGTGCATTCGGTATCCTTCTTTTGTTTCTGAAAGGCATGCCAATGTC
>JBGSUC010000006.1:0-9646 GCA_041736275.1 Prolixibacteraceae bacterium | reverse complement strand
TCGATTCCAATTTGGTCGGAAACCGGAAAAGCTTGCAAGGGAAGATGTTTAAAAATTGAACCGTTGGAATAAGCCAATATATCTTTGTTCCCGTTTGTAATAATAAACGAAGACACATAATTAGTTATAAAAAAAGTTGCTGCTTCTTTCATTGTTGAATGGCCACTAATTTTGAGCGCTTCCTCGAAATCCATAACCAGTAGGTCAATGTTTTTGTAACATTCTTCAGTTTGGCCCAATGGCCATTTTTTACCGGGATTTTCTTTTTCACTTCTAAAATCGAAAACTGTATTTACAATGGTTATTCCTCCTCTAGATTTTACAATTTGGAGCAATAACTCGAGATTATCGTGAATTTGAGGAACTAATGCTGTTCCGCCAAAACATACTATGTCGGCGTCAAAAAATGAATTTGATAAAAACTCAGACTTATATTTCCATGAAGCGCCAATGTTGTTGATAAATGTCCGTTCGCCGTGTCCGTTGTCAAAAGCGGGGTCGGTCAGCACATGTGTAAAAGCCGTGTCTTCGACAGGAATAGTTATATAATTATCTGTATTCAGAGGTGTTTTGGCTACTTTTTGCCGTATAAGGTTAGCCGTTTCGTCGGTGCCTGTGCAACCATAAAAGCTGACTTGGTATTGCGTTTGTGGAAGCATTTGCGCAGCATGAATGAGCGCAACAAGTGACGGACCTCCTAAGTTGAAACTCGAATATTCGCTTTTGCCAACCAATTCGCGCAGAATTTCAGGATATGATTTTTTGGTAAAACTTTCCAGTTCGTTGGTAAAAACAAGTTTTCCTGGACTTAATCCTCCGTCGCTTGAGGTTTTCGATGCAAATTTCTGAAATATATGAGCAGTAAAATCCACTTGATTGTAGAGAAAATCAGCCAATGCACAGCCTGTACCTGAAATGTATATTTTGCGGTTGCGCATGGTCAGATTAATTTTTCATAATCAGATACAAGTAAATGAAGTGCTTGTTCATCTTCTTCTATTTCAGGAAATCTGCCCACCGGTTCGTAAAAACAATTATCAGTATTGTCATCATTCACCGCGCTCACTTCGCCGACCAGTACTTTTCCCTTTCCGGGCTCACCGTAAAAGCGATGATAAATGCCTTGTTCCAGACAAATGCTTTCGCCAGGAGCCAATATTGCTTTTCCTCCGGCTGGCACCGAACGTTGTACACCATCGGTCTTAAAATTTACCGAGGTCAAGTCGAACTTGCTGTCGGAGGTACTATTGTATAATTCCAGCACCAGGTTTCCTCCTCCACGATTGACGATGTCTTCCATTTTTGACCAATGATAGTGCATGGGTGTCTCCTGATTTTCTTCCACAATCATAATCTTTTCAGCGTAAGGCTTTCTGTCCACATTAAATTTTCCGTTGCGAAGGGTAAAAAGGAACAAGCCCCGCGAATGAAAATCACAGGAACCAAAATCGGTAATGTCCCAACCCAGCATGTTGGTGATAATTTCTTCGGCACCCTGTTTGTTTTTCTTCCAATCTTCAAGGCTCCAATACGCCCATGGAGGTAAAATGAATTGTTTCTCTACCATAAAAGCTTTGGCATCTTTTATAATCTGGTTAATTTCACTACGTTTCATAAAGTTTTCATTTTATTTTGAATGGGTAAAATTTTTCAAAAATTCTGATTCATTTTCCGCAACTGGTTACTGGTTCAATTTTGGCTCTGGTTTCTCCTTTACCATTTCTACAGCATGACAGGCAAGAGTATATTCAGAATTGTATTCCGGATGTCCTTCTACCTCGAGAATTATTTTAAACTTTCCGTTTTTACAGGCCGGGAGTTCACATCGAACGGTTGGTCCAGTTTGGTTGATATTGGCTTTCAGTCCGTTATATTCCCAATTCAATAAATTCATTTCCACTCCGTCGGCAACTATTTTTATAGTCATTTTTCCGGGAGGTAAATCCTTATAATAATCATTCAACATCCAAAGATCCGCCTGAAAAGTTTCGCCTTCCTTCCATTTGTATTTGGGGAAACAGGCACTTGCCAAAACAGGCCGACAGGCATTTTTTACAGCAAAATATGCAGGTTTTGGCTGGCTTGGGTAATTTATAATACTATTATTTGCAGCAGTAGGCCATGGTTCGTTATAGCACCAGTTAGTTGCCATGGAGCAATAAGGCTTTTGCCTGCGTGCCTCTTCGTAAATACATTTATAACCTTCACTTTGCAATAGCTGGCCATTAGCGACCAGCTCTTCCAACGATTCGGATTTTCCAAAATATTCTTCAATAATATCCTGGCAAAGCCAAGTATTTCCAACCCATGCATTGAAAGCATGGTGGCTTTCCCATGAAGTTCCGGGCTTTGGAGGCCATAGTTCATCTTTCGGGATAATCGATTTTAAAATTTCGACAGAAGCAGGACCAGGCATTCCAAATTCAGTATAGGCAGTGAAATTTGAACGTGCCATTTCCTGAAAAACTTCCTCTTTGGTGCTCATGTCGCGGAAAACATAATTCCCATGTCCCATTCCCATCACCGGTGATGTTGGTATGAATGGTGTTGCGGGGTCGAGTTTCAGGCATTGACTGTTGAGTAAACGCAATGCTATTGATTGGTTGGTCATGCCGCTCCAACTGTTAAACAACTCATTTCCCCCGCACCACAATGCTAATGAAGGATGTTTCTTTAATCGATTGATTATTGAGGCGGACTCTTGTTTAAGTATCTTCAAATAATGTACATCATCGGGGTAATTGTTGCATGCCAGCGGAAATTCCTGCCAAACCAGAATGCCCATTTCGTCACACAAATTGAAGAACGATTCCTTGTTTACTATTCCACCTCCCCAAACACGCAGGATATTAAAGTTCGCTTCCTTAGCTAATATGAGGAGTTGCTTGTATGTCTCAGCAGTGATGATGCCAGGAAATATTTCGGGATTTACCCAATTGGTCCCTTTGCAGAAGATTTTCCTTCCATTCACTTCAAACTGGATTGGCGGAACGCTGCGGGTCTTGGGGAAAGAAACAGGCTCCGTCCAGGCACCTTCATTCATCACCAATTTTATCCTCCGAAAACCAATATTTGATTTATGGGTTTGGATGATTTTCCCTGAATTGTCGAACAATTGAAAAACGGATTGATATAAATAAGGATCGCCCTGATCATGAGGCCACCAAAGCTTTGGTCGGCTAATTGTACCAGACGATTCTAAGTCATCAGATTCAATTTTCCCTTCAAGATTCGAAATGGTTGCCCCGTTTCTATCTTTCAACTGCCATTGAAACCGATTACCTATCAGGTTTCTGCCCTTCACTTCCAAAAAAATATCTGCTTCTGTCAATTCGTTGTTCAATTGATAATTGATGTGGACATCGTTAACGAAAACATTCGCCTGGATTTCAAGGTAGGATTCATCCCAGATTCCAAGCGGGATCAACCGGGGATGCCAATCCCAACCGTAACTGACAGCCGGTTTCACACTGTAGGAAGCCTGAGATCGGTTTACAGGGCTAGGATAAATTTTAGGTGCAGGAAAAATTTTGACTATCAGTGTATTTTTGTCTTTCAATTTTGAGGTAAGGTCGAGGTTTACCGGCGTAAACATCCCTTCCTGTTCAAGAATCTTCTCACCATTTATGAATATTTCAAACTGATAATCAATGCCTTTTGAAATAAAATGTAGATTTTCTCCAGGTGCCAATTCCGGTTTGTCAAAAGTTGTCCGGTACGTGAAGTAGCAATCTTCCATCCATAAGTAGTCCTTCCAGTTTTCGGCATAAAAGTAAGGTTGATAATTTTCGGCCTTGGCAATATCCAATTGGACTGCACCCGGAACAGAAGCAGGTATCCATTTTTCAGGTTGTGCCTCATAATTGGATGAATATCCGAGTTCCCAATTCATTAATTGTTTTTTCTCCAAATCCTTAGCTTCCAATAGGTTTGTTGTCATGATAAATGCCAGAAAAATGTAAGTAATTTTCATACCAAATAGTTTATATTTTGAGCTATTTAAAGATTTTTTTCGAAGAATTTATTTTCAAAATCGTTGGCTCGAAACCTTTTGCAGAACAAGATAATAATATTTCGCCGCTTAGTTTAGTGGTTTGAACTGTAGCCAACAACCTTCCGTTATATGCTTTGCGCGAGTTGGTTTTGTATTTCTCGTGGCTGTATTGATCGCCACTATCCAAACCAATTAGCGTTGCATTTCCTTCAATTGTAATCGTAATTTCATTTTGGGCTGTTGGCACAAGAACACCATTTTTATCGATGATTTCTATTTCAATAATCGCCACATCGGTGCCATTAGCAACTAACGAAGTTTTATTGCAATTCAATTGCAAGCCATTAGCCTCTCCAGCCGTTTTTAGGGTGTGTTCCGCTACTTGCATTGAATTGTTGTACCCGATGGCCTTTATTGTGCCAGGAGAAAAAGGAATTTTCCAAATAACAAGATTTTCATCTTTCGTGACGACTTTTTTCCCTTGCGAAACATCATTCACAAACAATTCTACCTCATCACAATTAGAGTATATGTAAACATCGGTTAGATAGCTGGCATTCCATTTCCAATTCCAATGCGAAACCACAGGTTCAGGATGCCACTCGCTTTGGCGTTTTTCGGCAAATGGCACTGCGATGTGTACCACAGGCTCATCGTTCCACATGCTTTTTCGTTTGTAATACTCTGGCCGTTCAGCACCGGCCATGTCAATTAAACCGGCATCCCAACCACGTTTTGGCCATTTCAGGCCTTCGCCTAAATAATCGAAACCAACCCAAATAAACTCCCCTATAACATAATCATTGTCCTTTACAGCATTCCAATAGAAAGTGTCATAATAAGTCTCGGTTCCAAGAAACAACCTGTTCGGATATTTTTGTTTTTCAGGCCCATACAAGTTTTCTTCGGCATTGTATCTACCCAAATAATTGTACCCGGCGATATCTAAGGCATCTAAAAACCCATTTTTATTGGCATAAGAAATAAAATCGCAGCCGGCTGTAACTTTCCGTGTTGAATCCTCATCGTGACAAATGCTTTGCAGTTTTCTCGCTAAAGCAGCACCATCAGCATAAAGCTGGTTAGGTATTTCGTTCCCTATACTGTACATTATTACGGATGGATGATTGCCGTCGCGCTGAATCATCGATCGTAAATCGGTCTCCCCCCATTGATTGAAAAAAAGATGGGTGCCATAAGCAACTTTGCCATCCGACCTCTCCATAGAAAGATCGTATCCTTTATTCCACTCATCAAATGCTTCGTCCATCACATAAAAGCCCAAACTGTCGCACATGTGATAAAACTCCGGAGCAAAAGGATGATGACTGGTTCGGATGGCATTTGCCCCCATTTCTTTTAATTTTGACAGGCGATAATGCCAAACGCCGTCAGGAACCACACTGCCAAGTGAACCCGCATCCTGATGCAAGCACACTCCTTTTAGTTTCTCTTGTTTTCCGTTGATCAAAAATCCTCGTTCAGAGGTAAATTCGATGCTGCGAATCCCAATGGGAGTTATTTTTTCGTCAACAATTTGCCCGTCATAACTTAAGCTGCTTTTTAAATAGTACATGTTTGGGGTACCGGCCGACCACAATTCTGGGTTTAAAATGTCAAAAGCCTGGGTTATTTCTTTTGTTGTATAATCCTGAATACTATCTTTTTGGCTGAAGTTCGCAACCTCTTTCCCCTTCGCGTCCATTATGACCGATGCGATGGTCATTTCTTTTTTAACCCGTTTGTTTAGTGCGCTATTTTGTCGCCACCAGAAAAATTCGGTTCCTTCAAACGCACCCGCAACCACTTTGTATTTGCAAGAAATGGCAGCTTTTTTTTCGCTTACATTCGGATAAGAAATAAATATACCTTCGGCATTATGAAAGTGAGCAGTGTTGGTTAAAATCAGCCAAACATTGCGATATATCCCTGAGCCGGAATAATACCGGGAAAAAGGTTGCAGTGAATTATCGACCCGAACAGCAATCACATTTTTTTCGCCAAACTTGAGCAGCTCCGTTAAATTATATTGAATGCGGGAATAACCATACGGGTAAAGTCCCAGAAAATGGCCGTTGACCCAAACTTCCGAATTCATATAAATGCCATCGAATTGTATGGTAATTGATTTAGTTTTTAATGAATCGCCAAGTTCAAATGTCTTTCGATACCATCCCACGCCTCCCGACAAAAATGCCCCCATAGGGCCACTGGGGTTATTTTCTTTCATTTCCGTTTCTATCATCCAATCGTGGGGTAAGTTCAGACTTCGCCAACCGCTATCATCGAAAGTTGGATTTTTAAATGCTGCATTATCGCCTAAGTTGAATTTCCAACCTCCGTTAAAATTCTGTTGACGAAGAATGACAGTTTCATCTTTTGCCGAAACTAACAACATACTGAAGATGAGCACAAAGAATAAAGAAATCGAGTTCCTTTTCATTATGTATTTGTTATTTTTATCATCATTGCAAACTCAAAATCCAATTTTTCTGGCAATTGTATTTTAACAGTTTTATCCGTCAGTGAAATAGGAAGTATTTCATTTCCATTGCCAAATAGAATGGCTTTACTTTCGGAATTGTGTTGAATAAACGGTAACGAAATGAAACCGTTTTTTGGCTGGCCCATTACGAACACATACAGGTCGCCATCTTTCCGGGTAAAACACAATTTTGTTCCATCATTAAGTATTGCGTCAGATATTTCCCATGGCGTTGTGCCATAAATCCCTTCGCCATTCATTTGCATCCAGTTGCCCAAATCACGGAGTCGTTGCAGTTGGTTGTCGGGAATCGTTCCATCGCCTTTTGGCCCAATATTTAAGAGTAGATTTCCATTTTTGCTGACAACCTCTACCAATAATTTTATTAAATCAGCCGAAGAAAGCAGTTGTGCATCGCCTTCTACCTGATTGTATCCGAAAGAATACCCTAAGCCCCGGCAAGTTTCCCATTTATCCTCAGAAATAGAATTGCGCACAGTATATTCCGGAGTCGAAAAATCCGTTAATTCTTCATATTGTTGCCATCTATCGTTTACAACAGCATCAGGATTTGTGTTGAACAATTCAGAAAAAATTCCAAGTAAATCACCATTTGCGGGATAATTTACATCATTCCATAACACATCGGGTTTGTATTTGTGAATGAGTTCGTGCAACTGGCAATCGGCATATACCGTGTAAGCAATCGACGTTGGCATACTTTGAAACAAATCGGGCCATAAATTGGTAATGGAGCTGTAGTTGAATGTCCAGTCAAGGCCACCGGAATAGTACACTCCAAATTTTATATTTTTTTCGCGAACAGCCTTGCTCAATTCACCAACATAATCGCGCGGACTGTTAATTTCTTCTTTTGTGCGAAACGGATTAATTATGTTGGAAGGATACAGCGTAAACCCGTCATGATGCTTCGTGGTGAGAACTACATATTTGGCTCCCGTTTGTTGGATAATTTCGGCCCAATCATCAGCTTTCCATCCTTTGGTTTGCAGCAGCAGCGAATCGCGAAAGGCATAATAATCAAAGTTTTTACCATACTTTTTTTCATGGTATTGTTGGGTAGGCGAACCCGATATTCGCAAGGAATTAAGGTACCATTCGGCATACGGATTACTTTTATAAAAAGCCTTCCAGTCGGTCACTTTATCCGGCGTTGTTGTGGGTGTTGCCCATGCCGGCACCGAATACAAACCCCAATGGATAAATATGCCAAGTTTAGCATCGTTAAACCATTGCGGGGTTTCTCGTTGTGAGAGGGATTCAACCGTTGGCAGATAGACCTGCGAACCCATATCCTGCGCATAAACAGAAAACCCCGTAATTAATAAAGAAAAAGTAAGTGTCGCTATGTAAATGGATTTCATAATTGTAAAATCTTAATTTTCTACTTACTATTTTTAAAAGAATTTTATCACTACATCTGAACCATTCATATACTTCAGCTCCATTATTCCGCCATATTCAAGTGCTTTCCATACATACCCTTCCTTGTCCAATTTATCTAATTGTGTCGATTCTTTGCCTGAAACCGTTACCGATTTAGGTTTTGATGCCAGCCGCAACAAAACATCCGATTGTTTGTCGAAAGTTGTAAATGAAATATTATCTGTTTCATATTTAATTTTCTGAACGGTGGAGCTTGAACTCAGCAAGTGGTTCTGCCCGGCAGGAGCCAGTTCAGGCATAAATGCCATTGAGCGAAGGTAATGTCGCACGTAATCGCCGTATCCGTCAGACAACCAAATATCATCGTGCAGGTATTGGTTTTCTCCCTTGTTGTTAACCATGTAAGTAGCCCAGTTTAATTGTAGTATAGCTTTTTTTACAAACGACTTGTCTCCTGTGAGTGCCGCATATTGCAATTCTGCAGATGCCTGTCGGGATGTGTGGCTGTTGCCCGGAACATTGAATGCAGTTTGCTCATTCACTGCAATTACCCCATATTTTTCCCATTCTTTATTTCCAAGTTTTTCATAAACCCAATTAAAAATCCCTTTTACTTCTTGCTTCCAGTTTGGGAAGTATTCGGGATGGTTCATCATAAATTGCGCAAAGGTGGTGGCATTAATTTGAGTATCACTCTCGCCAACAATGTCCTCGAAAAATGGTCCCCAGCGATTATTTTGCAGTGGGTATTTTTTCATCCACGCCAGTATCGTATCAAATGCTTTCTGATATTCCTTGGTATTGCCTTTCTTCATGTATATTAAATTCAGGAACAACTCCAAAGTTCCCGACCAGTTGGTGGTATAATCGAACAGTTGCACCTCCTTTACATTTCCATCCAGGTCGGTTATTTTGCCGGTCTTGCCAAGCAATGCATGCACTTTAAAGGGCAAAGGCGATATTGAATCATTTCCCGGAATTGTATGTTTGGCAAGCGTATTGGCAATATTTATAGCTGATTCAAGATAGATTCCGGTTGGTGTTTGTCCATGGGAACCATAACCAATTAATTTATAAAGTTGAATCAATTCATTTGCGAAAGAACCTGCTTTGTCAGGTTGCGTATAATTTCTCCCAATAACCATATCCCCATCGTAAATCCCCGAATAGGCCAAGGTATTGTAGGGATACGGCAAATCTGGCCATTCAGCCGTAGAAGGCGAATTGCTGTGGCTTAGCAAATAATCGGCTATGAATTTCATATTCTCTTTAATCCGATCATTGCCAGAATACTGGTACAATAGCCGCCACGAACATAGTGCCATTTCGAATTGCGAACCTGCAACTCCCCTGGTATCATTTACTTGTGCTTTCCAAACCTGGTGATTCATGTAATAGGGCAGGCCATTGTAATCAATCCGCATGGTGTCCCAGAAATTCCAAACCTGATTGACTATGAAATCGTATGACTCCCCCAAATCATTGGAGTACCAAGGCAAAATAGAATGGTCTGCTGCATTTATCCGAATGTAATGAAACTGAAGTTTTTCCTCAACGATGGTATCTTTTACGATGGATTTAGCCGAGGTAATTAATATCGTGGAGAGCAACATCAGGAGTATAAAAAGCTGTTTCATAAGTAAATTTATTTTATAAATGTATCTGTAACTGACATAATTTGTAAATCTGATTCAGCAAAACCGCTTTTGCTTGTAAATTTTACCTTGTAAGTTTTTCCCGGAAGCATATCAAAATTATTG
>JBGSUC010000059.1:0-34245 GCA_041736275.1 Prolixibacteraceae bacterium | reverse complement strand
CGCAGAGGTGGCCATAATTAAAGTAATTAACTGGTAATTAATACTTTAAAGATACAAATCTCTGCGGTTTTAATCTAATAAATAATCAGTTATTTTGCTGTAAATCAGATAAATAACTAAGTTTTGAACGAAGTATTGTAATTATACACAAGGTCATAAATCAGACCTTTTATCTTTTTAAACTCCAAATTATTAATTGCTTCCGGATAACTCATTAATAACATCTTTACTTTATTTTTTCCGGCAGAGTAGGGTGGCTGATAATAATCGTCTTGCACAACCTTGAAGCCCATATTTTCATAGAATGAAATCCGTTTTTTGTTTATCAGGTTGTGCGGTTCTTCCACTTCGAGAATGAATGGTGTATAATTTTGAGCAATAATCCGCGTGAGTGCCAGTGATCCAAAACCTTTTCCCCTTTCGTCTTTCAGAATGGCAAAATGTTCAATAAAGCTGAATTCACCAAGGTTCCATACAGAAATAAAGCCGATAAGTCTGTTTTCAAAGTAAATCTCATTCAAACAGAAGTTCGAATTTCCAGTCAATCCCATTAACTGATTCCAATCCCTTCTTTCATCCAAAGGGAAAGCCTCTTCATAAATTTGCCGGAGTTTGGAATTGATATAGATTGTTTGAATTACCGGAATAAGTTGTATCATAAATTGCATCTAATGAATTAAGAATTCAATTCATTTTTATTCGTCAAACTTCCTGCGGTTTTGCTTTACTTCTGACTTTATTCGTTTGACTGTTAGTCTTTTTTCGATCGATCCCTTGGTGGGCCTGGTTCTCCTGCGCCTTTTTACGGGTTGTAATGCCTTTGAAATAAATGAATACAACTTCCTTACCGCATCTTCTTTGTTGCTGAGTTGTGAACGGTCCAGTTGCGAAACAACTATTAATATTCCTTCGGAATTGATTTTGTTTGACAGTTTGGAGAGTAGAATCTCTTTCTGCCCATCTGAAAACAAGTTTGAGTTCGGAATATCAAAACGAAGTTCAACTTTCGAATTCACCTTATTCACATTCTGACCTCCGGGGCCGCTGCTACGTGAAGTAAGGAATTGAAATTCTGCTGATAAATCGGGAATATCAATACTCAATTCGGACATCTATATCAGTTTTTCCGTTTGTAAATCCGGCCTTTTCTTAGGCTTTCTTAAGGGTTTGTTCGAATAATAATAAGCTACCTTTTCAATCGCTTTCCTGATGCTGACATTAATCGGATTGTAGTCGTTTGCCATCTGACTGTCGATGCAATCAATTTTCGAATAGTATTCGCTGACCATAGGTATATTCAGCCCTTTATTAATTCGTTCAGAAGCATTTTTAAACTCTTCAGGAAATTCATTTTTCATGTGCGAACAGGTGTAAATAGCGAGTTTCTCGTTTTTTGCACGTATGGCAGAAAATCCGAATAAACGGCATACTAATCCGCGATGTTCATAGGCAGCACAGCCGGCTGTCAGCCCCGGAATTTGTATTTTGGCGAGATTAATGCAATGTTCCGGTTCTGTTTCCAAAAGATCAAGAGCTGCATTATGCAGATTATTACTAACCAGATGATAGGCCAGCGGAAGAAATTCCAGAACATTGGCCTCAAGTCCTGGTTTTAAACAACACAAATTACAGTTGGTTACACACTTAAGGTTCGATTGCTTAGAGAACCGTTCAGTCTCTTTGTCTAACTGTTTAAAAACCCGTTCAACTTTTCTTATTATATCAAGCATAAAAATACTCCGAGATTATGTGTGCCAAATTTAGTCGAATTGTTGAATAATTATTACTGAAAGTGAAAAGAATGGAATACAAATCTTTCGCTTTGAATAACTGCATAGCTGTTTATAAATCAGGGAATGAAAAGGCCGTAAAACTGGAGCAACTAACGATCAAAAGGCGATGAATGGTTGGTGATACTTACCCGGGTCTGAATCTTAAATTTATCGGATACTTTGTACTGGATAAACATGGATGCCCCTTTAATGCTCATATCCTGAATAGATGTATTTAATTTGGGCTGATCAAAAATGCTTTGCGCTCCAAAACTATTACCACCAAAAGAAAACCGGTTTGTGGCTTTATAAATAGCCTGATTAAAAACGTTTCCGTAAGTAAGAAAGGGAGATATTATTCCGGTAGTGAAAACCGAATTGGTTGTTAAACCCGGAGTATTGATGTGTTTTAGAAAATCAAGATTTCCAGAATAATCGGGGAGAAGCGGTTGCAAAAACATGGATCTATCAATCAGATTAATTTCATCTGTTGAAAACGAATCATTAAAATTCGAAGGAATTTTAATTTCGGGCATTGGGCCATCAACCGCTCTGTGGATTGCCGGAATGCTATCAGAAAAAATTTCCTCCTGCGCATAGGTATTAATCACAGCACAAGAGGAAATCAGTATGAATAAAAACCGTTTCATACGGTATTAAACTTTAAGGTTCGTACTAAAATAACTTTAGTCCCAAACTTATAACAAAAGTTCCATTTGTATCAAATTTCGGGTCGAAATTTTTACTGTACGACTCCATTCGTGCATCGAGGGTCAGAAACATAAAATCGACACCAGCTCCATATTGCCATCCGAACCGGCTGTTTTTTAAATTTTCCTGGTTTAACTGGCTTTTTCCGCTTTTATCTGTTAAAAACGAAAAAACAGGACCTGCCATTATTCTGACATTCAGTGCTTCCTGATTAATGATTTTAAAACCAATTAAGGCCGGAACATCAATCGTTTTTAAGTCAAACTTGTCTTTGGTTGATAAATTAACCGCATCAATGTATTCCTTTGAGTTAAAATAGGCTTCCGGCTGAACGTAAATCGGGCCAAAATTAATCCGGGCGAATGCACCAAACTGAAATTTACTAATTGTTTCCGGGTTATAATCAGCAACATTGGCAGAAATTTTCGTGGTATTTATACCAACTTTCGGACCAAAATCAAATACATCCTGAGCATTGCCTGTTAGTGCAAATACTGCTAAAACAAAAATAATTGTAAGTTTTTTCATAGCTGCTTTTTTTATTAAACGGTAAATCATGAATTATTATTTCCTGTTCATGACCATTTAGTGAAATGAATTATCTGAAAATAGATTAATACATAACAAAGGTCTGAACTTTTAACCAGATTATCATTACATAATTTTCAGGATAAGTTACATGATTCCTACCTTTTTAAATCGAATTGAGTTTCGTGGTACTTTCATAAACAGCGGAATGTTTGTTCAGTCTGTGCTAAGGGATATGTGATCTTAAAACAGCTTGTAGCCCGGGGACATAGATGTCATCAGCTATGCTGTTTTGCTGTTGTTTATTTTTACAGGGACCCCCTGATGATTAAACGGGTAGGGATAATTTCTTCGACCTTTTGCTTGCTTACAATAAAGTTTGCACACTCTTTACCCATACGCACAAAATCGGTTGAAATTACAGAAATTCCTGTTCCTACTATTTCTTTCATTGGTGAATCGTTGTATGAAATAATACCTACATCCTGACCAATAGGAAACGAATTTTTCTTACAATCTTTCACAATCTTCACAAGGTCAGATTCCTTGATCACCAAATAGACCTGCCCGGGCTGAACTTCACGGTCGTCAATGTTCTCTAGAACGGCGTGGTTTAACTGATGATCGTTGCAAAAGCGGTTAAAGGCTTCAATTGTTTCAGTTGGGTGCGGCGTGTTTTGCGGAAATACGAGTATAAATTCACGATACTTCCGGATAAGATCTACGCCGGAACTTAAACAATCGTACACTGCCTGATTGAAATCCTGGGTGATGTAAGAAACTTCATTTTTGGGATCGAAACCCATATCAAGGATCAGTAATTTTTTAGGATCAATTTTCCGGGTTACATCTTCCAGATTTTTGTTGTCGATATTCATCACGATATACATGCTGTACCGACCCAGACTATTAAGAATAAGCTGATTAAAAACATCAGGATTGTAGTGGTGAAACAGCAGATCTACTGAATAATTTTCAGGAAGATTGGCCCTGAAGGATTTGTATAACTGTTCTTTGAATGCGCTGAAATCGTCGAGTAACACAAAAACCTTGTACGATTCGGAAGTTACAAAATAGCCTTTTGTAGGTGTTGACGAAATAATACTTCGTTGCTTAAGTAATGTGTAGGCTTTAAAAATGGTATCTCTCGACAATCCACTTTCTCTGTTCAATTGATTAACTGAAGGTAAAAAATCGCCTTCTTTCAGGATGCCAAGGTTAATAGCTTCAGAAACAGCATGTATTAACTGCTGAAGTTTGGTTTGCGATGAAGTTTCATCGAACTGAAAGGTAAATTTTTTCATTCGCATATTTGTTTGAAAAAGCCCGAACTGCAAATACAGTTCAGGCTTTTCATCAGTTTATCGTGCGAAGTTAACAATTTTTCAACTTTAGGCACCCCAACCTTTAGCGCACTTTAAGTACTTATTTGTACAATGGGCCATAGGTGGCACAGGCGCGATAATCGGCACCTTCCTTTTCTGTGCCAAATGCTGACCATGCACTTGGTCTGAAAATCTGATCTTCGCTTACATTGTGCATGTTTACCGGAATCCGGAGAATCGAAGCCAATGTAATCAGGTCGGCACCAATGTGTCCGTATGAAATTGCTCCATGATTGGCGCCCCAGTTTGCCATTACACTGTAAACATCTTTAAACGCATCATTATCGGCCAAACGTGGTGCAAACCAGGTAGTAGGCCAGGTTGGGCTGGTGCGTTTGTCGAGCACAGAGTGAATATCATCCGGTAGCTCAACAGTCCAGCCTTCAGCAATTTGCAAAACAGGTCCGATTCCCTTTACTAGGTTTATTCTCGACATGGTGACAGGCATTTCACCTGCAGTTTTAAACAGTGATGAAAAACCACCTCCACGGAAATAACCCAGATCAGCCGGGCACCAACTCGTATTTTCGAGGCAGGCTTCTGCTTCTCCTTCCTGTATTTCCCAGAATGCTTTCATGGCAGGATGACCGTAAGCATCTTTTTGCTGAGCTGTTGCATCCAGAGTTGTCGACCCTGAATTAATCAGATGAATAACACCGCCGCTTGCTTTTCCGGTTAACGATTTGCCTGTAACACGTTTAACAGCATCGGGACTCCAATAGGTGCGAACGTCCGAGAATATCTGTGCTGTATTGGTAAGTAAATGGCCAAACAACATGGAAACCCCATTTAAACTGTCGTTTTCGGTTGCAAACACAAAAGCCTGACGAATTCCGTTCCAGTCGAACGATGAGTTCAGGATAGCTTCTGTAAAATCAGCATTTGGATAATAATCTGTCCATTGCCGTTGTCCCTGGAATCCTCCCAAAATGGCATTCCGGCCTTTTGACTCTTCGCCAAATCCCATTTCTTTCAGCTTTGGGTTGCCGATCATTAAATCGCGTGCAATAAGCGTCATTTTTATCACTGTTTCCCATTCCCAGTCTTTACGTTCACGTCCCGACTGTTTTTCGGCAGCGTTTGGATCTTCTCCTTCTGTGCAGTTTGCTTTGGTCCAGGCCAATGCCTTTGCATATTCTTCAGGATCAAAAATGCCCTGTTCAATGCGGCGTAAAAACTCAACCGATTCGACAAATTCAGTGCGGATTCCAAGGTATTCCTGAAAGAAATCAGGATCGACCATTGAACCGGCAATACCCATCGAAGAATAGCCTATCGATAAATAAGATTTACCTTTCATTTGCGCTGAAGCCAATGCAGCTTTTACGAAACGTATAATTTTTTCCTTAACATCTTCAGGAATACTGGTATCACCCGAATCCTGAACATCGCGACCATAAATGCCAAAGGCAGGCAGCCCTTTTTGTGAATAGCCGGCCAGCGCTGCAGCCAGATAAACAGCTCCGGGGCGTTCGGTACCGTTAAACCCCCAAACAGCTTTTGGTAACATCGGGGTGGTATCCATTACTTCGGTTCCATAACACCAGCATGGCGTAACAGTTAGCGAAACGCCAACGCCTTCTTTTTCAAATTTATCGGCACAATTTGCAGCATCGGCCACGCCGCCAATGGTGGTATCGGCAATTACACACTCAACTTTTTCGCCATTCGGAAACCGAAGGGTTTCTTCAATAAGCTTTGCAGCTGCCCTGGCCATGTTCATGGTTTGTACTTCGAGCGACTCGCGCACACCGCGTTCTCTTCCGTCAATCACAGGTCTGATGCCCACTTTAGGCAACCGGCCAATCAATCTGTTGTTTGAATTCATTTTAATTGTCAGTTTTATAGTATGTTATCGAATAATATCAGGCAATAATCTGTTGTCCTGTACTGTGCTGCTAAGTAAATGTTTTTTTTCTGAAATTTAAATGTTAGGAAACAGATTTATTAAACTTCCGGGGTGTAATAATGGATTCGTCCCGAAGATCCGGCAGTTATTGGATTGTACGGACTAGAATCTCCCTTTTCTGTAAGCCAAATATCTCAATAGGATGGCCAAAACTCAGCTGGGCGACGATTGACAGGTATTTTTAATCTGAATTAGGAATGAACTACTTAAAACCTGTTGATAAACAATCGGAAACAAAACTGCTTAATATAATCTCTTTTGGGTTATTTCCCCGGCCGCTTGCGGCGGGGTAGTTCATTCGGAAGTTAAGAAAAGTGGTATATATTTGGTGATGTTTACTAGTTGTAACACATTTAAAGCGCGTTGAATAAGCTTGGAGGATGACAAAATATTGGAAACATTCCTGCTTAAAATGAATGAAATAATTTTCAAATTATGAAGTTTCTGTATTGGCTACTCGCAATTGCAATATTTATTGGGATTATTGTATGGAATGATAAAGCAGACCTTAGAAAAAAGTATGAAAGTGACATGGAAATTATGTATTCGACTATTAATGGAAAAATTACTAATTCAGGTGAGAAAGAGGAGTTTCACGACTATATACAAGTCAATGACACTCTCTATCGTCTTAATCACTCTGACTCAATTTATGTCATTAGAAATGGGCAAAAGAAAGGATTTCGGGTTTATTTGGACATTGGAAAATGAAAATGAAAAACAATAAAAACGTGTTGCAACAGCAAAATACAAGTCGGGTTTGGTTGCTTGGTTGGCAGGAAATTAGTAATTTGAAATGCAGTTCTTAGCAGGAGGTTCCTCGCGGATCTCCCGCACTGAGTGCAGCTGCGGAACATTTGGGACCATAATAAGTGCGCATCAACCAGTTCATCGATTTAGTAATATAATACGGTATTGATACCTCTTTGACCGAAGTTATTCCCGAAAAGAAAATATAGGTTAGACACAGTTTCGTAAATGCTCCCTAAATACTCCTAAAGTTGAGACAGATTTGGACCAAAATAAGACGACTTGGGGTAAAGTTAAGACGACTTGGGGTAAAGATGAGACAGTTCGGGGTAAAGATAAGACGACTTGGGGTAAATTTGAGACAATATTGGGCCAAAATGAGACAGATTGGGGTAAAGTTGAGACAATGAGACAAATAAATAACGTTTGCTAACAACAAAATACCGGCAAGCCGGGTTTCATTGCTTAGTTGGCAGAAAAGGAATAAATTAAAAGCAGATCTTTGCAAAAGGTTCATCGAAAAACTCCGGCACTGCACGGCTGAACGTTGTGGTTACGGTAAGTGCGACTACTCACTGTAGCGAATCTGAATGTTGATTTGTAAACAATTAAAATATTGGATTATGGCAACAATCTTAAAATCGGACCAAAGAGAATTTCAGGAAAACCCAAATAAGATTGATAATTTCAGATTATTCTCTGATGTTTCCAGGATTAAAAAAGGGATAAACCCTCAAAATTTAAATTTTGATTTAAGGCAATTAAATCCGGGCCAGTATTCTGCACCATATCATTTTCATCGATTTGCTGAGGAGCTATTTATGATAATCTCTGGATCCGCAACGTTGAGGACTCCGGATGGATTAGAAATTATAAATAATGGAGATTTGATATTTTTTGAGATGGGAGAGACAGGAGCGCATCAGCTTTATAATCATACTACTGATGCCTGTGTTTACCTGGATATAAGAACTTTTGTTGGATACGATGTAGCTGAATATCCAGACTCGAATAAAATATTTTTAGCACCGTCATACGAGATTTTCAATAAGGATTCTCAAGTAAGCTATTTCGAAGGAGAGGAAAATATTCAGGATATATGGGAAAAGATCGGGAATAAAAAAAGCTAACATCAGCAATCCAGCGGCCAGGTTTAGTCGCTTTGATGACACGAAATTGAAATTTTGAAATGCAAAAAGAAACATAATAGCAATTGCTGGTTCCGATTTCGATAGACTCACGGATTCCATTTTTACTATATTTGTTTATTCTGAATAATAATCCGATTTATGCTTTCAAAAATTAAACTTCACTGGCAAATTCTCATTGCACTTATCCTTGCTGTAGCTTTTGGTTATTATCTTCCTGATCGGGTTCCATACATTTCGTGGATGGGCGATGTTTTTCTTCGTGGTCTGGGCATGATTGTTATTCCTTTGGTTTTTAGTTCAATTGTCAGTGGTGTCGCGAGTATTGGGGGAGGATCAAACCTTGGGCGACTCGGAATAAAAACCATTTCGTTGTATCTTTCAACAAGCTTTATTGCCATTCTTACCGGATTATTTTTTGTAAATCTCTTTCAGCCCGGCAAAGGCGCTAATCTGAGTACCGCCAGTACTGTTGATTCCCTGCCAGCTTTTGGTAATTCGATAAGCGAAATTCTGTTGCGAATTATTCCTGATAACATTATTAATGCCATGGCAAACGGGCAAATTCTTCCGGTTATCTTTTTTGCCATTCTTTTTGGTTTTTTTATCACCCAGATTCAATCGGAGAAACAGGAAATACTGACCAAATTCTTTGACTCCATTTTTGAGGTCATGATGAAAATAACCATGTTCGTCATACGGTTTACGCCACTTGGTGTTTTTGCTATTGTGGCCAAAGAAGTTGCCCGGAATTCCGGGTCGCTGTCTAATATTGCAGGCAGTCTAGGGATTTATATGCTGACAGTAATGATCGCTTTACTTGTTCATGCAGGAATTACGTTGCCGTTAGCTGTGAAATTTATCGGCAAAGCTAATCCATACAAGCATTTCAGGAATATGGCAACTCCACTGCTTACAGCTTTTTCAACTTCGTCGTCCAATGCAGCTCTTCCGTTATCGATGGAAGCCGTTGAACACAACGATGGCGTTTCCGGAAAAATAACCAGCTTTACGTTGCCATTGGGGGCAACGATAAACATGGACGGAACTGCTCTTTATGAGTGTGTTGCCGTTATTTTTATTGCTCAGGCATATGGAGTTCACCTAACTATGGGGCAACAGGTTATTGTTGTAATTACGGCACTTCTGGCAGCAATTGGTTCTGCTGGTATCCCCATGGCCGGTCTGGTTATGATGACTATCGTTTTAAATGCAGTAAATCTTCCATTAGAGGGAGTTGGGCTGGTACTTGCTGTCGACCGGATTCTGGATATGTCAAGAACAACAGTGAACGTTTTTGGCGATACCTGCATTGCCGTTATCGTTGCAAAATCGGAAGGGGAGGAGTTGAAGGTTTAATTTCTACAAACTGAAATACCCCCAATTTATTTCGGGGTCTGACAAAAACTCCTGTCATCCTTAAATAAGTTCAGGATGACAGGAGTTTTGACTTTAAATGTGCCTTTCAGGCTATAAATGATTGATCCTGTTTAATAAATAATGGTCTGCAAGAACAATAGCAGCCATCGATTCCACAATCGGGACTGCACGCGGTAGTACACATGGGTCATGGCGACCTTTTGGATTTATGACTACCTCATTTTCAGTGCGATCAACTGTATTTTGTTCTTTCAGCAAGGTTGCGATTGGCTTAAACGCGACATTAAAGTAGATGTCTTCGCCATTGGAAATGCCACCTTGTACTCCGCCTGAATGATTTGTTTTCGTCCGAACGCCATTCTCTGTTTTTATAAACACATCGTTGTGTTCTGAGCCCGATAAACGGGTTCCATCGAAGCCTGAACCGTATTCAAATCCTTTTACAGCATTAATGCCCAGCATGGCAAAACCCATATCTGCATGTAATTTATTAAAAACGGGTTCGCCCCAACCAGCAGGAACACCCTTGATAACTCCGGTTACAACTCCGCCAACCGTATCGTGGTCGCGGCCAGCTTCTTCAATCCGGGCAATCATTCGCTCAGCGGTTTCAGCATCCGGACAACGAACAATATTCGATTCGGTTTGACTTAAGTCGAGTTCGGTGTATGATTTGGTTACCTGTATATCGCCAACCCGTGATACGTAGGCCTGAATGGAAACACCAACCTTCTGAAGCAGCAATTTGGCTACAGCTCCGGCAACAACACGTGCAATGGTTTCGCGGGCTGATGAACGACCGCCGCCACGATGATCCCGGGTTCCGTATTTCTGAATGTAAGTAAAATCGGCATGCGAAGGACGAAAAATATCTTTCAGATCGTTGTAATCAGACGAATGCTGATCTTTATTCCGAATGATAAAACCAATGGGAGTTCCCTGTGTTTTTCCTTCAAATATTCCGGATAAGAATTCAACCTGATCGCTTTCATCACGCTGAGTCGTAATTTTGGATTGACCAGGTTTACGACGGTTTAATTCATTCTGAATGAAATCCGGATCGATCTCCAAACCGGCAGGGCAACCGTCAATAATTCCGCCAATGGCTTTACCGTGCGATTCGCCAAACGAGGTTAATCTAAAAATTTGTCCAAAGCTATTCATGATTCGTATTTTGTGTCAGATATCGGGATTAAAACATGACGAGTTAATGAACTGACAGGTAGAGTTATGTTTTGAATTTGTTAAAAATAAAAATGTTGCCCCAAAATACGAAATTTTGAAACAACATCTTAAATATTATCTGATTGGTCTGATTAATGACCGCATCCGCAACTGCTTTCACCAACGGTGCTGCACTCGCTTTCGCCTTCGCCACAACCACAACCACCATCACCACAGCCTTCATCGCCGCAACCACCGCTTCCGCAGCCACATCCGCCACCGCTAACCAAAGCAGTAAGTTCTTCGTCAGTAGCTTCTCTAACTTCAGTAATCTGACCTTTGAAGAACAGGCTTTCACCAGCTAAAGGATGATTAAAATCCATTTTAACGATATCGTCAGTGATTTCCAGAACAAGACCATTAAGTCTCTGACCACTGGTACTCATCATTGGAACAGTATTTCCTACGGAAACAATCTCATCGTCGAATTGACCTTCGATAAAGAAAAGGTGTTTTGGGAGGTCAACAATGGCATTTTCATCCAGTTCTCCATAGGCATCAACATCCTGCAAACTAATTTCAAACGGGTTACCTACTTCAAAACCTTCAAGATGAGATTCAAATTTGGGAAGCATAAGGCCTGCGCCAAACACAAAACTCAATGGTTTCTCGCTCGTTGCCTGTTCAATCAATTCCCCTTGAGCATCATCATAATGTAAATCGTATGTCAGGGAAACCATTTTGTTTTTTCCTATTTTCATAGCCTTTTGTTTTAATGTTTAATTTTTAATAATTGCACAAAGAAATAAAATTCGCGGATAATAAAAAAAGTATCGACCTATTCATTTCATTTAGTTAAGAATAACATCAGAAACGGACTTTGGTTTATTAAAAAATCGTTTGAGGTAAAAATAATTTCATGGTATTGATTCTTTTAAATTGTTTTTACCTCCGGAGCTGTAAAATACAACAACTATTTGAAAGCTATTTTTTGATCAGCTTAGTCGTTAATTGTTTTTCTCCTTCTTCAATTTTTATAAAATATACTCCTGAAGTCAGTTTGTTGAGACCGCTAATGGTTTGATTGTTTGAGATATTCGAATATTCAGCAATCAATCGGCCTGAAATATCGGAAAGGGTAACATGAGCTTTTTCCTTTATTCCTGAAATTACGATTCGGTCATCAAACGGATTGGGGAAAACTGAGGCCTGTAATTGTGGTATTTCTATTGTCGAAGTTAATACTTCATGGTTCAGATTATCAAGACAGAAATATCCGGGAGTATTCATTCCCCAGTCACCATTATCTGTGGAGCTCAATGAGAATTCGAGCTTTGAAATCCGGCCCAGCGGCTTCAGATCAAGCCATTCCCATGTATCCACCAGGTAATCTTTTGAATTATCCTCAGAAGTAAAATCGGCCAAACGAAATTCAACCTTACCGGTAGATTTGAAGCTTGAATCGAATCCTTCTACTGTAAGTTTCAGCCAGTCAGGATCATTACCTGTTTCACCTCCAAATTTTTTAGAAAAATCATCGCCGTTTTTCATCGACAAATAGGCATAAGTACTGTTGGTTACATAAACTCCGGAAACAATGGTATCTTTAAATGAAACCGTAGAAACCGGCACTGGATAAGCAACTGCATAAGCAGGTGTTCCTGCAACACCTTTTCCAGCAATGGCACTGTACTGATTGACATATCCGGCAGTTGTCTCGTCGGTTTTCGATGAAACGGCAAAACCCGACCAGCTAACATAGTCGGTATTGTAGTCGTTATAGAACCTGAAATTACCGCTTATAAATTCACCTTTTTGGTCGCGTCCATCATAAATACCCTGGATTCCCAAATCAACGTTTTCGAAGCTGGCAAAAGTCACAGTTTTATAGTCATATGGCTTTTCACCATTGAAATTATCCATGCAGAAATACGCAGGAGTATTCATACCCCAGTCTCCATTATCACTTGAACTGAGACTAAACCGAAGTTGATTTGCTTCTTTTAGCTGGCTCAGATCAACCCATGTCCACTTATTCAGGATGTAATCCATAGAATTGTCTTCAAAGCGAAAATCAGCAAGATAGAAATAAGTTGTGTCAACAGGTTCACCGTCAGCATCCAACGCTTCAATCATTAGTTTAAAAAAGTCAGGATCATTGCCGGTTTCTCCTCCAAATTTTTTCGAGAAATCGTCACCATCTTTCATTGACAGATAAGCATACGTGCTGTTTGCTACATAAAATCCGCTTGTTCCTGATATTGTTTTTAACTCTGCAATAGCTGTAGGAGTGGGATAACAAACAGCATAGTTTGCACTTCCCTGGTATCCAATACCAGTAATTGCACTATACTGATTTTCGTATCCTGCGGTTGTAATATCTGAACTGTTTGAATAAGCGAACCCATTCCAGGTAACCCAATCCGGATTATAGGAATTTAAGAAAGTGACACCGGCATTGATAAAACTTCCGGACAGATCAGATCCGTTCCAGAACGTTTCCGGCTCAAGAGTTAAATCATCGAATGTAGCAACAGATTGTGCCTTAGCATTAAAAACTAAAAAAACGGCAATAACTGCCATGTAGATGTGTTTCATTATGTAATAATTTTGAATGTTTTCAAAACAATTACAATACGCAAAACTGCTGAAATAACCTGATTAATTCTGATTTTGGTTACTCCAAGCTTTTTCTCCCGAAAGCTTTGAATATTGTAGCATGAATGGCAGGTCTTCTGGCTTACTCCATTTTTGCAGCCTTCCCATCCGTTAAGAAACGAACAGTGGCAGAAATTGCAAAAAATATAACAGAGTTTACAGCTGCGGGTACAGCTCCGGAATTGAACCGGATTCCCTCTTGATACTAAAATAGCATCACCATTTCGGCTGCTAAGATAGACCAAAATTAAATTCAGAAACAAATATTGGGCTAAAATAATCCGGAAAATTTCGGGGAGAATTTACCAAACAGATAAAGGTCCTGGCTGTCGGATTTTAAAATATTCGAATTTTTAATGTCAGGAATGAACCAGTCTTCCTGTTTTAAAAGTGAAGAATTTTTGTGTAAAATAACTATACACAACCACAATACAGGTTGTGATTATTTTTGCCATGGTAGGCCATATGTCACCATATTCGACCAATACCTTTAAGAATATATAATTTAATAGAATAGAGCCTGATACGGAAATCAAGTAACGTATCAGTTGAATACGTCCACGAATCTCTGAATTTGTAAATGTGATGTATTTCGCAAACAAAAAACCGGTAAAAAAGGTGATCGGAAAGACAATCAAAAAGGCAGCGATGTATGGGCTTATGGTAACAATCTGCAGATTAACTAAATTTTTATCGAGTATAAAATTGTAACACACAAAGTACAGAAATATATCAAGTGCAGTGTTAAATCCTCCGGTAGCAGCATACCGGAAAGTTTCAAGTGGAATGTATTTGCGGAATGGCGCGTAGAAATAATCAATAAACTGAATGATTAAAAGTCGAATATTCTTTGCCTGGAAAATCATAGGTCTATTTAAATAAGAATCTGAATATTTGTTCAGCAGGCAAAAGAAATTTAGATGCCATTTGATCAAAAAAGATCTTTTTTTACAAATTAAGTAGAAAAGATTGAAAAATGAATCATTGGCTGTTAAATAACCTAAAAAAACAAGAGGAACTTAAGTCGTTTCAATGTCCGAATTAAGATAGAAAATGCTTATTTTTCAAAAAATATCTTGATTATACCCTAATTTAACAGTTGAATGAATCTTTTTCAGAGAAAATTAGAAGATTTTCATCAATGGCGAATAAATAAAATCAGTACGAAACATTTCGTAATGATTCTAAGCGTTCTTATTGGAATTTCATCTGGCTTTGTCGCCGTTATTATAAAAAATGCAGTAAAACTTTTACACAAGCTTCTAAAGGTTTTCTTCTTTGATGACATGAACCGTTATCTTTTCTTTTTATACCCAATCATTGGCCTTACGTTAACGGTGATCTTTATTAAATACATTTTGCGAAAACCTGTCCGGCACGGAATCCCCAATGTGCTGTATGGAATTTCAAAAAGAAAGGGGTTCATTAGCAGGCATAATACGTTTTCGTCTGTTATTACTGCTGCTTTTACGGTTGGTTTTGGAGGTTCTGTGGGGCTCGAAGGACCGACAGTATCTACAGGGGCGGCTATTGGATCGCAACTGAGTAAATTCTTCCGGCTTGAATATAAGTATGTTGTGTTAATGCTAGGATGTGCCAGTGCTGCGTCTATGGCTGCAATTTTCAAGGCTCCAATTGCAGGTATTGTTTTCGCGGTTGAAGTTATCATGATTGATCTGACGACCTTCTCGCTGATTCCATTATTGCTGGCATCAGCATCAGCTGTGCTTACATCATACCTTTTTCTGGGGATGGATGTTTTGTATCCGTTTGAAGTTAAATCTGTCTTTGTATTGTCTGAATTTCCAAAATACATTCTTATGGGCGTTTTAACCGGTTTGGTTTCAGCCTATTTTATAAAAATGTATGTCAAAATTGCTAAACTATTTTCAGCAGTAAAGCTTAAGAGATATCGCCTGATACTTGGAGGTACAATGCTTGGAATGCTTATTTTTATTTTTCCATCACTCTATGGCGAAGGATATGAAGCGATTAACAGTGGTCTGACCGGAAATTTGGGTTACCTTTTTAATAATAGCTTTTTCTCTTCGTACAACAACAATATGTTGGTTATTTTACTTTTGCTGGCACTTGTTATCCTGACTAAAGTTGTAGCTACTTCGTTGACTTTTGGGGCGGGTGGGGTTGGTGGCATTTTTGCACCTGCCCTTTTTACGGGTGTAAATACCGGCCTGTTTCTGGCGTATGTCCTGAAAAATGTTCTGGGTTTCAATATCAATGTTGATAATTTTGCACTTCTTGGAATGGGAGGTATTTTGACTGGTGTATTGCATGCTCCGCTTACCGGAATATTCCTGATTGCCGACATTTCAGGAGGATACAAACTTTTTGTCCCTTTAATGATAACTGCTACATTTTCATACCTAACCGTAAAAATATTTACCAAAAATTCGGTTTATACCGAACAACTTTCGCAACACAAACAATTGGTTACTCACCACAGAGACAAACAGGTATTGTCAATTATGCAGGTTCCGGATTTAATTGAAACCGACTTCATACTGCTCAAGCCAAATGATAAGCTGCGGCAGCTTGTAGAGGCTATATCTGTTTCGCACCGTAATCTTTTTCCTGTTGTTGATGAAAACGGATTGCTGATTGGTATGGTTAAGATGGATGATGTAAGGCACCTGATATTCAAACAGGACGTGTACGACAAAATTACATTAAAAGAAATCATGTACCTGCCTGAACATTGGATTTCGCCATACGATTCGATGGATGAAGTGGTCGAAAAGTTTGTGTCCAGCGGAAGATATAATCTCGCTGTTATCGACAATGGAAAATACCGGGGTTTTATTTCTCGGGCAAAGGTCTTCTCAGACTACCGTGAATATGTGAAATTATTTTCACACGATTAGCGTTACGTTTGTTTATATCCTGATTCAAGGATACGCTTTAGCTTCGTCTTTTCGATATAATATATCAATACGGAAAATTCTTTTTCTGAAAATATTCTACTTAAAATGAACAATCATTCATTTTAGATGTTTTAGATTCAATTTCTAGTTTAGAATATGGTAAGACTTAAAACAGAAGATAAGCGTGAAGCAATATTGCTGGCTACATTAAGATTAGTCAACAACAATGGATTCCATGCTGCACCTATGTCGAAAATTGCCAGAGATGCAGGTGTTTCTGCCGGAACTATTTACCTGTATTTTCAGAATAAGGAAGACCTGGTAAATACACTTTACCGAGAACTGAAAGCGAAGTTTGCATTAAAAGCACTTCAGGATTTTAATCCGGATATCCCAGTAAAGAAAGGATTTGAAACCATTTGGCGAAATGTACTGGCTTATAAGTTAAGCGAGCCTGAAGAAGCTGCATTTCTGGAGCAATGCGACAATACACCGATGGTGACCGACGCCAGCCGCGAATTCGGACTCAAATCAGTACAACCGCTTTTCGATCTTTGGGAGCGAGGACAACTGGAAGGAATTATTAAACCTTTTTGCAGGCCAATGCTTTTTGCATTCTCATTGTTCCCAATAATTTACGTTGCTCAGTCATACATCAAATCCGGAAAAGAATTGAGTATTGAAGCGATTAATGCTGCATTTGGCGCATCATGGGATGCTATCCGGACATAGTTTTTATCTGCATACTGAGTGAATATTCATTTATAATCAAATACATATTTCAAAATAGAAACAAAAATGAACAGAAAAATAGTACTAAAATCAAGACCTGTTGGAATGCCAGCTGCAGCCAATTTTGAGATGTCAGAAGTCTCAGTTCCGTCTATTCAGGAAGGAGAATTGTTATTAAAATCGAAATTTGTTTCGGTTGATCCGTATATGCGCGGTCGAATGAGTGATGCCAAATCATATACTCCTCCATTTCAGGTGGGAGAGCCGATTGTGGGTGGCGTTGTTGCCGAAGTAATCGAAAGTAAACATCCTGATTTCAAATCTGGCGAGGATGTAATCGGCATGTTCCCCTGGCAGGAAATTTTTACGGTGCCTGGCAACATAGCAAATAAAGTAGATGGTAATTTGGCACCACTTGGTTATTATTTAGGTGTTTTGGGAATGCCCGGACTAACAGCCTATTTCGGATTGCTGGATATTGGGAAACCACAAAAAGGAGAAACTGTCGTTGTTTCTGGTGCAGCCGGAGCTGTTGGTGTTGTAGTCGGACAAATAGCTAAAATTCAGGGCTGTCGTGTGGTTGGAATAGCCGGTGATGATCAGAAAACCGCTTATTTGAAAGATGAACTTGGCTTTGACGAGGTGATCAACTATAAAACTGTGCCGGATATTGCAAAAGCGATCGAAACTGCCTGTCCGTCTGGTGTTGATGTTTATTTTGATAACGTGGGAGGTGATATTTCGGATGCTGTTGTGACACAAATAAATAATAACGCCAGAATTATAATCTGCGGCCAGATTTCATTATACAATGCAACAAGTCAGCCAGTCGGACCCCGCATTCAGCCAACATTGCTTAAAAAAAGTGCCTTGATGCAGGGATTTATTGTTAGCAAATATACCACACGTTTTCCGGAAGGAGTAAAACAACTCGCCAAATGGCTGCTGGAAGGAAAACTCGTATACAAACAAACTGTTACCAAAGGGTTTGAGAATCTGCCTCAGGCTTTCCTTGGCCTTTTTGAAGGTGATAACATGGGGAAAGCTTTAGTTGAAATTTAAGAAAATTTAAAACAATTGTTTAGAAACATAAACAGAAACAAAATATGAATACCATGTTTAAAATACTGATTGTACTGACTTCGCATAGCGATTTAGGTACTACCGGCGAAAAAACCGGTTTTTGGATTGAAGAATTTGCAGCTCCCTATTACGTGCTTGCAGATGCCGGAGTGCAAATAACCATTGTTTCTCCAGAAGGTGGTCAACCACCGATTGACCCCAAGAGTGCGCTGGAAAGTTCACAAACCGACGCTACCCGCCGCTTTAATAATGATGCTTCGCTGAAAGAAAAGCTGGCTCATACCTTGAAATTGAGTGATGTAAGTGCAAAAGACTACGATGCTGTTTTTTATCCCGGAGGTCATGGACCATTGTGGGATTTGTCTGTCGATAAGAATTCAATTGCAATCATCGAATCTTTTTACAATCAGAATAAGCCAATCGCATTTGTATGCCATGCACCCGGTGCTTTGATTCATACAAAATTACCAAACGGGGAATCGCTGGTAAAGGGGAAAGAGGTAACCGGATTTTCGAACAATGAAGAAGATGCTGTTGGATTGACTAAAGTTGTACCTTTTTTACTTGAAGACGAAATGAAAAAGCTGGGTGGTCATTACAGCAAAGGCGCCAATTGGGGATCGTATGTAAAAGTGGATGGCTTACTCATTACCGGTCAGAATCCGGCATCATCGGAAGCTGCAGCCAAAGCTCTTTTGGAAACCTTAAAGCAGAATCAGAAATAAACTGATTTCTGCTATTCTGAAGAATTCAGGAAAAGCCGTCACAATTTTAGTTTGTGATGGCTTTTTTTTTACGCTTTTGGATTAGCCTGAAAAGGCATCTTTGCCATCTTTTCCACTTCAAGGCTCGGAAATCCGAATTCTTCGACCACTTTGCCTAAAATCAGATACATGCCATCGCCACGGAACGGATAATATTTCAGCGATGGTGGAAAGTGAACCGTATCAAAAAATTCTCCCTGGACATCAATAAAAGTCCCGAAGTGCATAATTTCTTTTCGTACTGTACGGACGTATTTGATGGTTACCAAGCGTCCCAGCATCCGCACTTTGCGACCAATGTGATTCATCATTTCCTTCGCCACGATTTCGCCGCGAAAATTGGTTTGGAGCATGCTGAAAGCAGTCATTGATACAGGGAAACCAATCAGTTCTATTTCGTCCCAGGCATCGCCCAACACAGAATGCTCAAGTTTAGGAAGAACAAATTCCCGCGGTCTGGTTTCGAACATCGCATTGGTACTGGCTATCGGAATATTTTTGTTAAGTAACATGTGCATTTCCCATAATAATTGAGCCTTTGGTATTCCGGTGAAACGAAAAGCGCCCAAACGGATTAGAATCACCAACAGTTCTTTAGTGGCGTGAACGCGCTGTATGAAATCAGCCAGCGACATAAATGGTCCGCTACAGTTTCGTTCGTTCACAATTTCAGCAATCAAAGTACTTTCAAGATTTTGTATGTGAATAAAACCCATATAAATGGTCTTGCCAATAATCCGGGTTTCGTTCCTGCTGGTATTAACACAGGGCAGTTCGATGTGTGCCCCACAGCGCTGAGCTTCGTTAAAATACACCCAGGTGCGATAAAAACCTCCGAAATTATTGATCACGGCAACCATAAATTCGAGCGGGAAGTGAGCTTTCAGGAATAGGCTTTGAAAACTTTCAACGGCATACGAAGCGGAGTGTGCCTTGGAAAACGAATAGCCTGCAAACGATTCAATCTGCCGCCACACTTCGCGGGTAATTTGATCTGAATAACCACGTTCGCGGCAATTACTGAAATACCTAGCCACAATGAGCTGGAATTCCTGTTTTGAGCGGGATTTGCCACTCATGGCGCGGCGCAGCACATCGGCTTCGGCCAGATCGAGCCCGGCAAAATGATGCGCCACCTTGATCACATCTTCCTGGTAAACCATTACTCCATAAGTTTCTTCAAGTTGTTCTTGCATTAACGGGTGTAAATGCAGAATCAACTGTGGATTATGAAACCGTTGAATGTATTGTTTCATCATACCCGATTTGGCAACTCCGGGACGAATGATCGAACTGGCTGCAACCAACGACAGGTAATTATCGCAATGTAATTTAGTAAGCAAACCTCGCATGGCGGGACTTTCAATGTAAAAACAGCCAATGGTTTCGGCCGTTCGCAGCTGAAGTTTGACCTGTTCGTCCTGAAAAAAACGTTCAACCTGATGTACGTCCACATCTTCGCCCCGGTTCTCGCGAATAATATCAACAGCTTCTTTAATGTGCCCAATGCCGCGCTGGCTCAGTATATCCAGCTTTTCAAAACCCAGATCATCAGCTATATGCATGTCCCATTGGGTGGTAGGAAAACCTTTGGGTGGTAAGTCCAGCGCAGTGTAATAAGTGATGGGTTCTTCCGAAATCAATATCCCTCCGGCATGAATGCTCCGGAGATTCGGAAAATCAACCATTTTATTGGTCATTGTCTTGATAATTCGTGTAATCTTGTTTGTATTCCCGTCATCATCAGGATTGTCAACCAGCAAATCAATTTCTTCTTTCGGAAGTCCGAAAACCTTACCCAGTTCGCGGTAAATCGACCGGTCTTTAAAAGTAGATGTTGCGCCCAGCAGTGCGGTATGATCGCGTCCGTAGCGCTTGAAAATATAATCCTGAACCTGTTCGCGATCGCGCCACGAATAGTCGATATCAAAATCGGGCGGAGAAGTGCGTTTAGGGTTCAGAAATCGCTCAAAGTAAAGGTTTAACTGAATAGGGTCAACGTCCGTTATCTTAAGGCAATAAGCAACAATGCTGTTGGCGCCACTGCCTCGTCCAACGTGGTAAAATCCGCACGACATGCTGTATCGGATAATGTCCCAGGCAATCAGGAAATACGACGAAAACCCCAGTTTGTCAATAATCTCCAGTTCATGGCAAATTCGCTCCAGCGCTTCCTTATTGTTTTTTCCGTAGCGGTAAATCATACCGTCGAGCGCCAGCTTTCGTAATAAAAGCTTGTCGTCGTATGCCGATTGGCCAAATACCTTTTTATTCTTGTTTGACTTGAAATCGAAGCTGATACTGCAAGCGTCCATTAGCTTTTCGGTATTGTGTATAATCTCCGGATAATTCAGAAACTGATCCGTTAAACTTTTGAGGTCGATGGGTTCGAGTCGGTCCGCAAACTGATTTTTCCGGAGTTTACTAATCAGTACATTGTGATCAATAGCCCGAAGGATTTTATGCAGAAAGCGTCCGGTCTGATTTTTAAAGGTAACAGGTTGCCAAACTACCAGTTTTTCAGGATGGTTGCGGTATTCCGAAGTCAGCAGTTTATTAAGGTCTTCTGCCTTGATCCCGGCAAACTCGTTTTCGCGCAGTTGCACTACCGATTTCCTTTCAAAGGGATAAACAACAAATACCTGTTTAAACTCCGGAGCATCCACCGGATAATTCTTTTTCTCTAAATTGTGCTCCGTTTGCCAGTCGTTTAATTCTTTTAGTCCTTCTCTGTTTTGGGCAAGTCCTATATAAAGCAGTTTATCCGCATTACGAAACTCGCATCCGGCAATGGGTTTTATACCTTTTTGCTGTGCCTCTTTCACTAGTTCCGGAATGCCCATCGTGGTATTGATGTCGGTAAGAGCAATTCTCCTGACACCGTTCCCGATGGCCAGATCAAGCAATTCGCTGATGCTCAGCGTGCCATAATGAAGACTGTAATATGAATGACAATTGAGGTACATGAGAAGGTTCCAGATTTAAGGTTCGAAGTTATGCTGTCCGTAGTTTTTTGTTTTATTGCGTAGCGATTAAAGTTTTGTAGAGAGAATAGAAACCCGGCACCCTTTACCGCGTAGCAATTAAACTTTTGGATCCTGATTTTGACTTTCGCCCTCGGCGCATAGATCTTTCATTTTTCAATTATTATATGCCGATGCGCCTGTTGTTTTTGTATCATTTTACGACAATACCTTAACCGCTACGCGGTAAGCTCTGTTTTTATATTTCATCCATGTATTCCCGTTCAATATTGATATGAACCAAACCCCTCTCTCTTTTTGGTGAGAGAGAGGGAGAGGGGTTTTTCTTTATCTTGATCTTGTCGCTCTTTTCCACACCCGAAGCGCGATGAATAGCCCCGGCACCATAACGGAGACGGATTTGATCCATAGAGAGGTAGAGTTTGATCATCTTTTCGTTGTTGTCGAACAAATCGAGCTGCTGAACACCGCCAATTAAACCACCAAGTTTAACACCAATCAGCCGGATGAGCATGCGCCGTTCGTACAGTCGCCGGAACAATTCGAGTGCGGTATCCATTAGTGTGTGATCGAACGAGGTGTAGGCAATTTTCTTTTGCAGCGTGTGCGTGTCGTAATTGGAGTAACGAATCTTCACAGTGACCACCGACGCCAGTTTTTGTTTTTCGCGCATTTTAAACACAATCTTTTCAACCATGGCAATCAGCAGGCGCTCCAGCATCTGCACATCAATGGTGTCGGTTTCAAAAGTTCGCTCGGTGCTGATTGATTTTTCTTCCGAATAGGGTATGACTGGGGTCGAATCAATGCCATTCGCCTTTCGCCAGATGTCAATTCCTGATTTTCCAAGCACATTTTGCATCATTTCCGGAGGAATACCACTTAACGTATGGATGGTAACCACGCCCATCGAACGCAGCAAATGGTAGGTTTTATCGCCAACGCCCGGGATCTTTTTGATCGAAAGTGGATTCAAAAAAGGTTGTACCAGATCGCGTGCCACCTCTTTCTCGCCATTCGGCTTGGCTTCGCCGGTGGCTATTTTCGACACTGTTTTATTCACCGACAAGCCGAACGAAATAGGAAGTCCGGTTTCCGAGATGATTCGATTGCGCAATTCGTGTGTCCATTTGTACGAACCAATAAAACGATCCATCCCCGAAATGTCGATGTAGTGTTCGTCGATCGAAGCTTTTTCGTACACCGGAGCCCGGTCAGAAATCACATCGGTTACCAGCCGCGAATATTTGGTATACTGATCCATATCACCACGAATCACAATTGCATCGCGACACAGGCTTAGAGCCATCCGCATGGGCATGGCCGAATGAACGCCAAATTTTCGGGCTTCATAGCTGCAGCTGGCAACTACACCACGGTCCGAAAGTCCGCCTATAATAACCGGTTTACCTATTAATCCGGAATTGATGAGTCGCTCAACCGATACAAAAAATGTATCGAGATCTAAATGTACTATGGTGCTGTTCTGAAAATTCATTGCTTTATCCTCCCTGCTTATTTGGTAACCCGTCATCCTGAACGTTCGACTGAGTTCACGTCGAAGGCTTGTTTCAGGATTTCCTCATCTCAATGTCAGACCCCGAAATAAATTCAGGGTGACTGTTTGAGGAAGGATCAAAAAAATCCCTCAATCTTTTGTGTTTCAATTTCAGTTTCATATATTTGATTGTATTTTAATCAAATTGTACGATTGTAATTTAATCAAATGAATTTAAACTGCAAAGAAATGTACTTCGATTCGAACATTAAATTTTTACGAAACCGGAAGAAGCTGACACAGGATCAATTGGCCTTGGCTCTGGAAATAAAACGCTCGACCCTGAATAATTACGAGAATGGTATTTCTGGTCCGAGTATTCAGTCGCTGGTTATCTTATCGGATTATTTCCATGTGGCCATCGACACTTTGTTGCGGGTTGATTTGGCCAGGCTACGCGAAAGTCAGCTTTACGAATTGGAACACGGGCGGGATGTTTTTCTGAAAGGCAGCAACCTGCGCGTGATGGCCACTACCGTAGACCGGCAGAATCGCGATAACATCGAGTTGGTTTCGGCCAAAGCCAAGGCGGGTTATACCAACGGATTTTCTGATCCGGAGTATATTTCGGAACTGCCTGTTTTTCAGCTTCCTTTTTTGTCGTCGGAACGAAAATACCGGACATTTCAGATTAGTGGCGATTCGATGCTACCCATACCTGACGGTGCCTGGATTACCGGTGAATTTGTTCAGGACTGGAATGAAATAAAGTCGGGTGATTTGTATGTGGTACTCACATTAAATGAAGGTCTGGTTTTTAAACAACTGACAAACGAATTGGAAGAAAGTGGGTGCTTCAGGCTTATTTCAATCAATACAGCTTATTTACCATATCAACTGGCAGCAACCGAAATACTTGAAATCTGGAAATTCGTGCATTACATTAGCCGTGAAGTAGCTGAACCTCAGTTGTCAGACAACCAAATTGGCCAGCAATTGAAAGTACTTACCAATGAAATTCGTGATCTGAAACGAAGTATTGGTAATCAGGAAATAAAATAAAGGGTAGGGCAGAACGTTCATTTTTTAATGGTTTTGTTGATTAAACGAGTTCTGTTGTTTTAGTCCTCATTTTCGTACTTTTGATCTTTCTAAATAAACCGTTATGCCCTTTATTAATCTCGAACGTTGTACCCGCTGTTTAAAGTGCGTCAAAGATTGTCCATCCAATGCAATTACCATTGAGACGGGTGAAATTGCCGATACCTGTATTCATTGCGGCCATTGTGTGGCCATTTGTCCTGAAATGGCTGTAAAACCTGATTTTGGCGATGTTTTTCTGCTTCAGCCACATACAATGACACCGAAAGATTTCAGGAATTTAACGGCAGAGATTCGTACATGCAGAAGCTATTCTCACAAGGAAATTCCGGATGCCGTTTTAATGCAGCTGGTTGATAATATGAAACATTATCCGTCGGCAAGTAATGCCCGACCTTTGCAGATTTCCATTGTCAGATCGAAAGAAAAGGTAAAACTTCTAAATGACCTGACCGCTGAGTCATTGATTCAGATGTTTGCCCTTATTACTTCTCCATGGATTAGTCCGTTTATCCGTGTTTTTGCCCCATCGATTAACATCAAGAATAAGGATTCATTTATAGAACGGAGAAAGGAGAACGATTCGCAGATTTGCCATCATGCTCCGGCAGTAATTCTCTTCCACGGACCGGTTTCTAAAATCGGGATGGCTGAAGCCGATGCCAATATCTGGGCTACTTATACTTCGATTTATGCCAACACACTTGGATTGGGGACATGTTTTAACGGTTTTATTGTAAAAGCCATGGGGAAAAGAAGCAAACTGAATCCTCAGTTTAAAGTACCCGCAAATCACAAAGTCTATGCTTCATTACTTGTTGGTTACCCCAAAGTTAAATACAGAAACGAAGCTTCGCGCCAAAGTCCGATTGTAGTTTTGTTGTAATTAACCCGACACAACAAGCAGTATATCAGCTAAGCATCATTGCAATTGAAACACCGATAAATGTTCCGATTACATAGCCGAGTATTCCGACCAGAATCCCGGGAGTGATTAGTTTCTTTTGTCCGAGAGAGGCTGCCATAGGAGCTGCAACTGATGGGCCCATGATGTTGGCCGCAGATGCAATAATGACTTCGTATACATCTAATTTAAACAATTTAGCTACCGCAACCATAAATGTAAAATGAAAAAGCAGGATGATCACGTAAAAACCTAAAACAGCAGGACCAACATGCAGCATATCGCTCAGGTTGGTTGAAGCTCCAATAGCTGCCAGAAAAACATACATCATCCACAATCCGATGGCAAAGGCAGTATCTTCGAGCTTTTTGAGTTTTTGAGGTATCAGATTGGCAATTATTACCGAGAGTATGGTGATAATCAGAATACCCATACTCATACGGGTAGAGAAAATTTGTTGAATGACATCCGAAATCATACTTCCAATTCCGGCAATAACTGCTGCAAGCAGAACCGAAAGCGCTATTCGTTCCATGGTAATGGGGTAAACTTCTTTGTTGGAGCTATCTTCCGCGACTTCAAGATTTTCAACTTTGGGCTTTACAAAGAAACGAGCCAGAAAAGTGATGGATGGAATGGCAAAGAGTATTAGAATATACGCATTGGCAGCAAAATTGTCGATAGCAATGGTTGCTGAAAACAGCGGATGAGTGCTGAAATTAAGTATTTCTCCGGTGGCAATAAAATTCATGCTGCCTCCAACCAAAGTTGCAGCAATCACTCCTGCAGCATTTCCTGAGTCCTGACCTAAATCGATGAAATAAAATGCAATGAAACTTCCCAATACTACTCCCAGCGCACCAATCAAGAAAGCTACAAGTAATTTCCCTCCTTCGCGAATTATACGGGTAATGTTAGATCCCATCAGCATCATTGGAATAGCTAACGGAATAAAATAGCTGAAAATCAACTCATAAACATCAACTTTTATATTGGGATTGGATGCAACAGGTATTACTCCTGACATGGATAACAATGACATTAGAATCATGGTTACCAAAATTCCGGAAACTTTACCTAACCATTTTTTATGTTCTGACCAGATTCCAAGTGCTGCTGCACCAACAATTACAGCAAAAAGCACAAGATGATTTTCAGGAGTTATTAATGACATAGTCCAAATTTTTCTGCTGCGAATATACTTTTAAATGAAAAGTATAACAAGCTATCTTTAAAATGGATTAGAATAAATCCATTTGGCAGAAAAAATAAACTAAGTTGGAATTTGTTGTGATTCGAATGTATCTGCTTTATTTGGGAATCAGCTTCAACAGAAACCTTCAGGAAATGAATGAAGAAAAATATAAGTGCATTTTATCAGGAAAGCCTTTATTCATCCATTCCGAAATTGCAGTCCCGAAGGATTGCAGTCCCGAAACAGGATCGTTTTTTATAATTTCTTTGCCCCAATACGAGCCATATAACGGCTTCTGGCTTCCTTAGGATCAGCTCCTACAGCAATGTAAATTCTTGTTTTAACGTCAATAATTACTTCCTGAAGTTTTGACAAATCAGGAGTGTTAAACGTGGGCTGCTTCTTTTCGTACATTTCTATTTTCCTTCCTATTTATTGTTTAATAACTAAAACACAGGTTTTTATTCAGGCTTTTTGAAGTTTTATACGAGATAACCAATCATTCATAAGTAAAAATGAATGTATTTTGATTATTTCCTTAATCCCAAAATCTGAATAATTTTATTTGTTTTTTTTCTTTAAAAGAATTTTTACGGTAGGTCACACAATTGCGAACGTTTATTTTCCGGAAAAGTTTCATAAAGTGCAAATATAACCATTAAAACTGCCAAAATGGGATTTAAAAGTTAAAAACAGTTAATAATTAACTTTAAATCAATATTATACAGTTGATAATTTCAGTATATTAAATATTATTCATCCAATATCTATAAGTCAGAAATAAGTTATCCTTCAAACTTGAGAAAAATAAGAATCGTGTTGCACTTTCTTAATGAGAATAAAGTCTGTATTTGTTTCAGATGAAAAGGTAATCTATAATTGATTGAATTGTGATAATCAAACATATCACCGATTTTTTCAACAAAAAGCGATTCTGGTTTGTTCCAACTAAAAATATATTGATAAAAACAGTTACGGTTTTACTGAAAATTTATGTCAGGACTAAGTGAAAATTATCTGACAATAAATAAAGTTAAATGAGCAAAACAAAATTTATTAGCCTATTTTCCCCTATAGCAGTTGATTTTAAAATATACTTCACTCTATTATTCATCGTTATATTATCTATTTTTAATAATCACAAAGTTTTTTCAAATACTGATTTCAATTTATTAAACCATGTTGGGTATACCAACGCCCGGGTTTTTATTTCTTCGGATGAAAATCTTTCAATTGCAGAAATCTTGGATACAACCAATAATATTCAGTTTCTTACAGTGCCTGAAGGTCAACCTGTATCGCCCCATAAAGTTTACTGGTACAAAATTGATATGAATGGTATCGATTTGTCTGTTGCTGATCAATGGATTATTCGATTTCCTCCCTATAATCAAATCACCCTGTATTTTCAAAAGAATAATGTCCCGTACTTTTGCACCAATAGTCTTACTGACATTAATTCTGAAGATAAATATCATACTATAACAGATCTGCCTTTTTCTCAACATGAATTGTTTAAAGGTCGTTATCTGTATGCTCGCATTAAGAATACTGTCAAAGCCAGTACTCTTAAGGATGCATTTTATGCAAATTTGTTTGCTGTCGAATTTGACCATAATTATCCCTCCCGTGAAAAAAATCTGCTGAATATCCCTTATTACATATTTATTGGTGGGATGCTATTGATGATATTTTATTTCTTTGGTATATATTTTATGTATAAGGATAAACTTTACATCCTGTATTCTTTATATCTTTTATCCTTATTATTATATCTTGGAGTTAGAGCTCCCATTATATATTTTGAGTTAGACTCCTATTTTCATTTTCATAATTATGTATTCAATGAGATAATTCAAGTTACTGTTAATATTTTTTACCTTCAGTTTGCGGCAATATTTTTGAAAGCCCGTACCGATTTTCCTAAACTTTTTATTGCTATTCGAATTGTGGTCAGAATACTTGTCGCAATTGTTGTATTGCAATTGGTACTTCTATTTTCGGGAAAATATGAATATTTGGAACATTATCTAATAAATTTTGAACGATGGTTTGTGATTCTGTTCACATTTGGTTCCTATTACTATATTATAAAGCATTATAAAGACCGGATTGTATTGTTTATACTTTGGGGTAGTTCTTTCTTTTTAGCCGGGGCAATAATTGCATTGGTCTATAGTGATGTAAAGTATATGATGCTGGGGGCTTCTATTGAGGTGTTTGTATTTTCATTAGGAATGGGTTATCGTATTAAACTATTAGCAGAGGAAAAACAATTGATTGAAGCAGAAATTGATCACGTTAAATTAACTGCGCTGAGAGCACAAATGAATCCTCATTTTATTTTTAATTCGTTGAATTCGATTCGTGCCTATGTTATTTCCAACGAAATAAAAAAGGCTTCGGACTACCTGACAAAATTTGCAAAGCTTATTCGACTGATTCTATATTATTCTTCCAAAAACAAAATTTCGTTAAAAGAAGAAATCGACGCCCTTACATTATATGTTGAACTGGAACAAATGCGCTACCGAAAGGATTTTGGATTCAAAATAACTGTCCATTCCCCGGTCGATCCGCTTAATATGCTTGTTCCCCCGCTAATCCTTCAGCCTTATGTTGAAAATGCAATCAGGCACGGATTGGCTCCGGGTAAAGAAGAAAATAAACTTGTGGTAGATGTGAGGATTGTGAATGGTTTGATGGAATTCTGCATACGCGATAATGGCGTTGGAAGAAAGTTTCACGATAAACCGTCAAATTCTGTAAAATCCGATCATAAATCGATGGCAATGGAATTAACGAAAAAAAGAATTGATTTATCAGCCAAAGATTCAGAGGCAATTGAAAATATTATTGTAAATGATATAAAAGATGGCGACCTTCCGGCAGGGACCGAAGTCATTTTAAAACTACCCGTTTCCACCAGGGCCGAATATGTATTTACTTAACAACTAATGCTATGAAATTGAGAGTTGCGATTATTGATGATGAAATACATGCGATAGAAACTTTAACTTACGATTTGACCGAAGATTTCTCAGACCAGGTTGAAATTGTATTTTCTTCAACAGACCCGCTGGAAGGAGCGATGCAGTTGAGAAAAGAACTTCCTGATCTTTTGTTTCTCGATATCGACATGCCGGTTATCAATGGCTTCGATTTAATGAAGCTGGTCGATGACCTCAATATCCGCGTTGTTTTAACAACTGCCCATCAGGAATATGCAATCCAGGCCGTGGGAACAAAAGCCATTGCTTATATTCTGAAACCGGTTTTGCCTGATTCGCTTCAAAAGGTGATGCAGCAAATAGTTGCACAAAAGCAAAATAACATACCCTATTCGGCATTAAAAGATAAAATTTCTGTTCCCGATATGGAAGGAATGGAATTAATCCCTTATTCTGATATTCTGTATTGTAAATCGGACGGAAATTACACCGAACTTATTCTCAGTGACCGGAAAAAGACAGCAAGTAAAACGCTTAAATATTTCGATGAAAGCCTGCCTCCCGAACAATTTATTCGTATCCACAAGTCTTTTCTCATAAATCTCGAACATGTCCGGAGATACCTGAAAGTTGGGGGAGGCGAATTGGTCATGAAAAATGGGGATATTCTTCCTGTTTCCAGAAACAACAGGCAAAATATCCTGAATTTGATGCAGAATTTTCTGTAAATAGAATCCTTCCGCTCCAGTGTCCTTCGTCAGGTTTAGGGAACAAGATCCCGTAAACTCACCCAAACCTGCATTTAATCTATCCAATTCATCTGCCCACTCATTCCCGCCCAAAACATCGTTCTCATTGGTATAATTTTGAATAAAAGACAATGAAGTCTGAAATGTATTTTATTCAGATACACTTCATACTAATTGCTTTCTGTTCCTGTAGTCGGGGCAGAAACCGCAGATGAAAAATAGTTATTTAATTAATTTTTATACAATGAGAACAATTAAAATTTTAGCATGTGCTATGTTATTCCTGTTTTTAACCCCAAATCTTATGGCGCAAACAATAAGCGGACGAATGTCGGTTAGCGGGTTAAATACGACCATAAAGCAAACGACGGCGGTAGATTTTTTCAAAGCCTGGCGCGACGGCAAGTACAAAGTCAGTTTCAATTACAAAACCAATCAGGTTAATTCCAAAGGTCTGGTTTTGTTTAACATGAAAACAACAGTGAGATATGAAGGGAAAATAATTTCGCAAAACTCGCGGGATGGCTGGCCCTGGTTGCCGGGTGATATGTTTGTTCCTGTGGAAGCTTTTGACCTGATACCTGCATTGCAGAAATATTCTGTGGAAAAATCTGATTCCCGGGCAATAAACTCACCATTGCCAAAAGGAAAGTACGAAGTCTCTTTTGAAATGGTACCTGTCGGGCTTTCCGGTTCCAAAGGTTTAAGCCCTGCTCAATTCTCATTTACAGTAAGGTGAACTGGGCATGAAAAATCAAAAAATAATCAGGATAACAATGATTTTGGGCTTGATGTTTTTAACCATAAACCTGCCGGTTAAAGCACAACTTCTGAAGAATTTGAAACAACGGATAACCGAGCGGAGCGAAGACGTTATTATCGAAAAAACTTCGGATAAAGTGGCTGAAAAAACGGATGACTTACTGGATTTGTTACTGAATCCAAAATTAAAAAAAAACAATGCGGATGAAGACAATGAAAACCAGACCGGAGCAAACGCCGATGAAGTGATTTACGCCGATGGTTCTCCATCCTTCCCGCAGGAACAGGATTTTGGCGTTTACTCCAATTTCACTTTCGTGCCCGGAAGTAAGTTGTTGTTTTACGACGATTTTGGGAAAGATGCTGTTGGCGATTTCCCGGCACAATGGGAAACCGGTGGCAGCGGGGAAATAGTGACCACCAATCAAAATGAAGGGCGCTGGCTTTCACTCCAGCGAAGGTCTGGCTATCTTCCTTCTACAAAAGCTGAACTTCCTGAAAATTACACCATCGAATTCGACCTGATTACCAATGGTTATGGTACGCCAAATTCAGCTTCAAGCAAATTATTTCTGGCATTTCTACCAAAGAAAGCCTATTCGATGGGGCAGGCTGGTAGCGTTGCGGATGTGGAATTGCTATTTTCGAAAATGTTCACTGTAAATAATGTTGAGAATTTCGGAAGCGAAGCAGAGGTGCGCATTGCCAACCGAATTCAACGAACGCTTGAAAAACCTTCAAACAATGTTATACACATTTCAATAGCAGTAAACAAAAAACGGTTGCGCGTTTGGTTTGACCAGGAAAAATTGGTCGATTCGCCAAACCTGTTGCAAGGCAAACTGGGCAAATACTTTTTAATAGAAGCACGTGATATTCTTCCTGAAAAAAAACAGTTTGCCGGCATTTCAAATTTTCGGATTGCCGAATCTACCGAAGACCTCCGTTCACAACTCATAAAAAACGGAAAATTTAGTACAACCGGAATTTATTTTGAAACAGGCTCAAGCAAAGTGAAAAAGGAATCCTACGGTATCCTTAAAGATATTGCATTGCTGCTATCCGAAAATCAGGATATCGAACTAAAAATTGTTGGGCACACCGATAGTCAGGGCGATGATGCAAGTAACCAGCAACTTTCAGAAGACCGCGCCAAATCGGTGAAGAATATCCTCGTTGCCGAATTTGACTTGACTGCCGAACGGTTTGAACCCACAGGAAAAGGCGAAACAGAACCTGTAGAGGATAATTCGACAGAAATCGGAAGGGCGAATAACAGACGTGTAGAATTTATCAAAATATAAATAGAAGAAAAATGAAACAATTTATAACTCTTTTCGTGTTGCTTGTCTCCTTTTCGGTACAGGGACAACAGCTTTCAGGAAAAATAGGTGACTTTAATCTCAATGCCATGGACGTAGTTGTTTTCCCTTTCGGAATGGAACATCCTGTAAAAATAGGAACCATAGATAAAGAAGGTAATGTGGCGATTAATCTGGATGCTGTTGATATCAGCACCATTCCGGCAGAAACCCGGGATGTTTACCTCGGGCGTGTTGCCGACAATTTTTTTTCAGGCTGCGATAATCCCGATGGCTTACAAGTTTCAGACGAGATTAAAGCCATAAAATGCGAAATGCCTGCACTTTGGTACAACAACAACTGGGCTGGCTCTTTCTACCTCGTTTCTGACGAAAAATTACAGCCCTGGCTCGAAGACCGTTATTACATGGAGCCCGTTAAATCGTCGTTTTTCCAAATCATCTACGTTGATAACGACCTGTCGCTAGACACGCAATGTACAACCACCTACAATTTACCGAATGAAAATGTGGAAGCTGTTAATGAGTTCAACCTGAAACTGAAAAAGGGCTTCAACCTGGTTCAATATAAAATTGACGATATCCATAAAACCGACCCAAACGAGACGTCTTCAATCCCCAGTAAAATTCGGATTATCAATCCGTTGGATGACAAAGAGATTAAATGGTTAGTGAAATATTTTTAGCCTGAACATAGAATTGTAAAGCCTTTAATTTAAAAAGTAAGCACATGAGAAAATTATACTTTCTGGTTTCGTTAATGCTGATACCATTTTTTCTGTTGGCTGCAGAACCAACAATTCCCGCAACAAATCTATCAACAGGCAACGTGGAAGGAAATTCGATTTATTTCTACTTCACAAAAGGAAATGGGACTTCGCGAATTGCCATTTTGAAAATGGGCTCGCCGGGAACGGCTGTCCCACAAAACGGGAACAGTTATCTTGCCAGCATAACTTTCGGAAACGGACAGGAAATTGCGCCGGGAGAATTTGTTGTTTACAATGGTTCGGGCAGCTCATTCGGTATAAATAACCTGGTTCCTGAAACCGAGTATTATCTGGCAATTTATGAAGTAAACGGCTCCGGATTAACCTCCGAATTTTTAACCACTTCTTTTTTAAGCGAAAGTGTTTCAACACTTTTTGCTCCAACAGTTCAACCTTCCGGTTTTTCAGCTTTCGAAATCACCGGCAATACCATGAAACTTTCCTGGGCTGCTGGCGACGGGTCTAACCGGATTGTACTGGCAAAAGAAGGTGCTCCCGTAAATGCCAACCCGGTCGAACTGCTTTCGTACAGGGATTATTCCCGTGTTGAATATCGCGGGTCAAACAGCGGCTCAGTTATCGGCGACAATAATTTTGTGGTTTATAAAGGCGCCGGAACGAGTGTAGACTTAAGCGAAATGAACCCCGATATCACGTACCATTTTGCGGTTTTTGAATACAATGGAAGCAGTGGTCCGGTTTACCTCACCACAAATCCTTTGCGCGGAAGTGCCAAAACTTTGCCCCAGCCAACCATTCCGTCATCCGGTATTATTTCGTCGCAGATTGAAGCCGACCGCTTTTCGTTGCGTTGGACTGCGGGCGACGGAACACGCCGCATTGTGGTTATTCGTGAAGGAGCGCCCGTTGATGCATTTCCGCAAAAAAATGTGAATTATGGCTCTGATGCTCGTTTTAACATAGCTCCGGAAATTGCGCCCGGGCAAAAAGTGATTTACGATAATGCCTACGAAAATGTCTCAGTTACTAATCTTACATTAGTTCTACTTTACCAGATTGAAAAATAGAGATATTTTGTTTTGTTATATTGCTAATAATTAATATCTTACAGTAGTTATTAATCCATTCTGATTGTTTTGACAATGAAGCCAAAACGAGCAGATAAAAAAAATTTATCTAACA
>JBGSUC010000024.1:0-68754 GCA_041736275.1 Prolixibacteraceae bacterium | reverse complement strand
CATTATTGTTGTCGAGATTTTTACGCCTGTTCGCTATTAACCCGAACTCAATCAAAAATCGTCAACATGTCAATGAACTATTGTATTTCGGCACTATGGCCGCTTAATTTTTAATGTTTTTTGAACGAACTATTGTAATAAGTAACGGTTATAAATTTAGCATTTAAGGTGAATTTTGGAGAGGCATATCCCGGATATTTTCAGGCGATATTTTATTGCGGATTCCCGTAAGAGTAAAGTTATGGAATTTTATCCCGCCCGGATATTTTTATATCCTGATTGAAATTTCCATTGCAGACATTTTACAGGCATGGCATTAGGGACACCCGAATTTTGTTCTTTAAATGGTTATTTACACTGCTTAACGATCTCGTTTAATGCATAAACAGCAGACCGCATAAAACACTAAGTTTCTGAAAATGTGTGAATGTTGTAATTTTTTCCAAAAATTTTGTAATACTTATTAGGACAGAGATTCAGAACTTTACACTTTATAATTACAATAACAACCAGCAATAAAATGAAATTATTCAAACAACTCTCTGAGCAGAAAAAGCAAGAACTTATTAAATTTCCCGCATACATATCACTACTTGCTGCCAGCAAAGGGTTTAAACTGAATAATGCTGAAAGAACTGCAGTGATAAAATTATCACATACCAAATTTTTTATCTGCGAATCAATTCTATCTGAACTTTACAGAGAAGTTGATAGGAATTTTGAAAATGACCTTCTGCAGCTGGAAAAAAACTTACCCTGGGAAAAAGAAAACAGAGAAGTTACTATCAAAAAGGAAATCCAGAACATCGAAATGATTGTACTGAGCTTAGGAGAAATATATGCATCAGCCATGCACCGCAGCCTGGATGGATTTAAAGATCGCGTATTGTCCGCACATCAGGTAATTAATCAGGATTTACTAATTTTTATCCCAACAGCCAATTGAAAAGACTAGTTCAAAAACAAAACAATGAATTGGAAAAATCAAAAATATGGTTTGCAGAATAATCAATCATTAATGGTTTTTAAACCTACGGATTTCATTTCCACGAAAAGCAGTCCTCAGTGTGTTAAAACAGTTCAGTTCCGTCTCATACACTCAAAGTGTACTAAACCGCCTTCTGAGATCAGTCTTATTGAAGCCAAAACCCTGATGCGATCGATAAAATCGTTTATAAAAAGCAAAACAATAAAAAACAATCCTTTTCAAACGTATTTAGCATCTTTCAACAGCTCTCCAACTAGTTTTTCACGTGGAAAACGTACGATCATAATTACAACCTATTACCTGACAAAAATTAAATTATACCTGTCCTGATTTTTAATCAAGGAAATACGGTCCTGAATGAAAGAGTGATTTGAATTGCACTAATATTTTCGCTAATCATATAACAGTAATATTTCAAACTCCTTTAAACTTTCATAAATATCTCTTCACCAAAGAGAAAGCAACTATATCTGGGAAAATTAAAATTACCTTAATCAGACTGCATACTACTGGAATAAGTTCAAAGATTGAACTGCCCATGAGGAAAACTTCATCAAAAAAGAAGATGATTTTTTTAGGCGGGTTGACTTGCAAACCATGCAGGTATTTGACAATTAAAGAACAAATCATAAACAGATGAATATATTATTAATTTATCCGCAGTACCCTGATTCTTTTTGGAGTTTTAAGCATGTTATGCAGTTTATAGCAAAAAAAGCTACAGTTCCTCCCCTTGGGTTAATAACCGTATCGGCCATGTTACCTTTGGATTGGTCAAAAAAACTGGTTGACCTGAATGTTACGGTACTTAAAACCAAAGATATTCTTTGGGCAGATTATGTTTTTATTGGTGCCATGTGTATCCAAAGAGAATCGGTAAACAAAATTATTGAGCTATGCCTGAAATATGAAACAAAAATTATTGCAGGCGGTCCGCTATTTACGCAGGAATACGAAGACTATCCGCAAATTGACCATTTCATTTTGAATGAAGCAGAGATTACTTTGCCTTTGTTTCTGAAGGACTTAAAGACAGGGAAACAACCGAAAAAAATTTATCAGACTAATGAATTTGCAGATATAACAAAGTCACCGGTTCCCGATTTCAGGCTTTTGTCGGCAAACGACTACGTTGTAATGAATATTCAGATTTCACGCGGTTGCCCGTTTGAGTGCGATTTTTGTGAAATAACTTCACTTTTGGGACACAAGGTCAGAATGAAAACAAGCAGTCAGGTTTTGGCAGAACTTGAAATGCTTTACAAATTAAATTGGCGCGGTCCTATACTTGTTGTGGACGATAATTTTATTGGGAACAAAAAAGAAGTTAAAAACAACTTACTTCCTGCTATGAGACAATGGATGCAAGACCATAAATACCCGTTTACGTTCAATACCCAGACCTCAATTAATCTGGCTGATGACGATCAGCTTATGTCATTAATGGCCCAAACTGGTTTTAACTCAACTTTTGTCGGAATTGAAACACCCGAAGAAGATTCACTTCAGAACTGCAAAAAGAGTCAGAATAAAAACAGAGATCTGCTCCAGAGCGTTAAAAGAATACAGAATGCCGGATTACAGGTTTCAGGAGGGTTTATTGTCGGTTTTGACACGGATACACCTTCTGTTTTTCAAAAGCAAATCGACTTTATACAGCAAAGTGGAATTGTTTCAGCAATGGTTGGGCTGTTAAATGCTCCAAAGAACACGGCACTCTATAAACGACTTAAAGCAGAAAACAGGTTAACAGCGGCAACGTCAGGGAATAACACTGATTCATCCATGAATTTTATTCCCAGAATGAATCAGCAGGAACTAATTGAAGGATATAAAAAAATCATACAGAGTATTTATTCTGCAAAACCATACTACAAAAGAATCCGTCAATTTTTACTTACCTACAACAGGATTCACGCCGGACAGCAAACAAGGGATTTCCCCTTTCTTCTTGGATTTCTAAAATCGGTTATTATTATCGGAATTGTGAATAAGGGGCAAAGCGAATATTGGAAATTTTTAATCTGGACACTTTTCAGGCGGCCTGGCCTAATAACCGAAGCATTAACTTTTGCAGTGTATGGTTATCATTTCAGAACCGTATACGGGCTGACAAATAGCAATAATTTTAAGTAATAGAATGTTCTAAAGTATAATAGTCATTTTGATGCGTTGAAATTCAGGATAAAATCGGCTGATAAAATTTAAGATAATCAACAAGTAGCTTTTGTATTAGAATATCTTAATACATCACATTCGAAATAAAATAAAACTTCATGGTTTCGCTCAATGAATCAGGGAACTAACTCTATGGGAACCTCCCGAAATCTTTATGTTTATTTGAAATGTGTGAATCATGTAAATTTATTTTAGAATTTTATAATTTTTATTGAAGCAAATCACCTAATTTCATATAATTATCATCTAACTTAAAAATATCGTAATGGAAACTATCGCATTGGGATACTGGAATGGGAAAAAAGAAAAAATCAAACAAAAGTTTCCAGGTATTACCGATCAGGATTTAAACTTCTATGAAGGCAAGGAAAAAGAAATGATTGAAAAGCTTGAATATAAGCTTGGAATCACAAAACTCGAACTTGCAAAAATAATAGAAGCTCTCTAAACCTTTCATAAAGTACTTAAGGGACTGCATTCATTCTTGATAAATTAAAACAAATTAGATATTGTCCGAAGATATTCTTTGTGGAAAAAGCTAAACGTTCAATCTAATTGATGGCTCGATTAGTCAACATAAATCCGAATAAAACAAGATACTCAAATATCTGCCGGGAATTTGTCCAAGGTTCCTAATATTACTAAATTCTACTTTAATGTTTTTGAAAAATCCACCTTCTTCATCCAGATCCCTAAGAAAAAGGTTGATTTTTCTGCTTTTTAACTACTACAGAAAGAGATCGTTTCACACTTTTATTTTTCGATTCGGTCTGAGGCAATATTAAGGCATATCAAAGAAAATTCAAATTTACTTTACCGCGTTACCTATAAAAAATGTATCGTGAAATGCTCGTCAGAAACGTGTGAATCATGTAAATTTTTTCAAACTTTATGTAACAACTTCACATTTACAAGATTGTATATTTGTGATAGATTCTTTTATCGCAGTTACATGTAAATCATAAAGTTATGAAACGATCTGCTGGCATTTCCAATCAAAATGGTGAAGTTGATATTCCTTTTCTCAACCAATTATTATCAGACGAATATGTGCTTTACACCAAAACAAGAACTGCACATTGGACTGTTGATGGGGCACGCAACTACGAGATGCATGTGGTTCTGGAAAACCAGCACAATGCATTAGACGAAATAATAGATAAAATAGCGGAACGAATCCGATCTCTCGGACATTTTGCTTTAGGCTCTCTAAAGGATTTTCTGAGTAATGAACAAATGTGCGATGATAACCGCAATTTCAGTAAATCAAATCAAATTTTCGAAACGCTTCTTACCAATCACGAAATGATTATCCGTATTATTCGAAAGGAGATCTTTTCAATTTCGAATAATTTAAGCCACATTGAAACAGTAAATTTCATAAGTATGTTAATGGATCAACACGAAAAAATGGCCAATATCCTAAAGGCATTTTCATCCAACTCCCAAATAAGTAGCCCAAAATACATGCATTTAATAACGAAACAAAATACCTTCTGGTTGAATTAAAAACAAAATGAAAGAAACAGGTATGTTTAACTCTAAGTTACTTCTTGATTCAAATTAAAAACCGGAGTCACCTGTGAATGTGTGAATTGTGTAAATTTTTTTAAAAGTTTTGTAGCAACGTTACAAAAACTGTATTGTATATTTATACATAAATATATTTTGTAAAGAATAAATATAAACCGTAATGTTATGAAACAAACTACCGGAATTTCCAATCAAGATAGTGTAGTCGTTGTTACCTTTCTCAATCTTTTACTGGCTGAGGAATATGTGCTTTACACAAAAATCAGAACTGCACATTGGAACGTTAATGGATTAAATAACTTCGAGATGCATGTGTTTCTGGAAAACCAGTATAACGCATTAGACGAAATAATAGATAAAATCGCACAAAGGATTCGGTCGCTCGGACATTTTGCATTAGGCTCTCTGAAGGATTTTTTGAGTATTTCGCAAATGAGAGACAATAATGACAATCTTAGTAATTCAGAACAAATTTTTGAAATACTACTAAAAGATCACGAAACGATTATCAAAATAATTCAGCACGAAATATATCCCATCTCACATCAATTTAAAGACATTGACACCGCCGATTTTTTAACCGGAATCATTGTGCAGCAAGAAAGAATGACACGGCTAATTCGGTCATTCTCATCTCATACTGATTTAATAACAAACAATCCTATTCATATAAATAATAATAAGTCAGTCAACCGACAGGCATAAATCAAAATACTATGGAAATCGTAAAATCAAATTCATATCAGGAAAACTGGAAAGAGGAAAAAGGGAAACTCCGAAATGAAATATCATCTTTGAAAAAAGAAATGAATGATTATAAAAAAGAGAGAAAAGCAGAATGGATATTATTAAAAAATAAATTTAAGGAAGACATCAACAGACTCGAGCATTTATTAGATAATCTATCGGCACTTCATAAAAAAAACAAGAACGAAATATAGTTTATATGTGAACTGTTAATTTAATTTGGGACAACTTTAAGTATAACTTCCCTGTCGTATCTGAGATGCTTTGCCACTAACCAGTAAATTTAATTGACCTTCATATATACAAGTTGTATATGAAATCTTTTCTCCGGGGACAAATAAAAGCCCGGCAATTAAGTTCAATATCATACAGTAACAAACGGTAATCATTCATTATCAGCAAGTAGGCCTCATTGTTCTGGCATAGTGATTCGGAATGCGTTATTAACAGCTTAAAAGGATCAGAATTAAATGGAATATGTTGTATATTTCAAATAAATTAAAATATACGATAACTTGAAAACACCGAAAGAAAAACCTGAAGAGCCATTAAAAAGAAAGCCTTCAGATCCTATGACAACTAGTTTTCCAATCGTATGTATCGGAGCATCGGCGGGCGGATTGGAAGCATTGGAGCAATTTTTGGGTCATGTACCTGAAAACAGCGGGATGGCCTATGTTGTCATTCAACACCTGGACCCAACGCAAAAAGGAATGTTGCCCGAATTACTTCAGCGAATTTCAAGCATGAAGGTTTTTCAGGTAAAAAATCGTATGGCAGTTAAGCCAAATTTCGTATATGTTATTCCTCCAAATAAAAGCATGTCGATAGCCAAAGGAGTGCTTCATCTGGTCGATCCGACTGAAATAAGAGGACTACGTCTGCCAATCGATTTTTTTATGCGTTCGCTTGCAAACGACAGGCACGAGCATGCCGTTGGTGTTCTTCTTTCCGGAATGGGATCCGATGGCAGTTTAGGACTTCAGGCAATAAAAGAACAAAACGGAACAGTTTTGGTGCAGGATCCGGCCAACGCAAAATTCGACAGTATGCCTCGTAACGCCATTAATTCGGTTATAGTTGATATTGTTGCACCGGCCAATGAGTTACCATTAAGTCTCATTAAATTTCTGAATCATATTCCTGAAATTAAATCAAACCCGGAAATTGAAGTTCAGGATAAAAATTCGCTTGAAAAAATTATTATCCTACTCAGAACTCACACTGGAAACGACTTTTCGCTATACAAAAAGAATACGATGTACCGCCGTATCGAAAGACGGATGAGTGTTCATCAAATCAATAAGATAGACTCCTATGTCCGCTTTTTGAAAGAAAATCCGAAGGAAGTGGAGATTCTTTTCAAGGAATTGATGATTGGCGTAACTAATTTTTTTCGGGATGCAGCCGTATGGGAGAAACTAAAAGAAACTATGATCTCCGATCTGATTGCCGATCTTCCCGAAGGCTCAGTACTAAGGGCATGGGTAGCCGGTTGTTCAACCGGCGAAGAAGCCTATTCGCTGGCCATGGTATTTAAAGAAACACTCGAAAACATCAATCCTCGTGGCGGTATTTTGTTGCAGATATTTGCTACCGATCTCGATAATGAAGCGATCGAGTCAGCAAGAAAAGGCGTTTTCAACGAAAACATAACTTCAGATGTATCAGAAGAACGACTGAAGCGTTTTTTTACTGCGCAGGATGGCGGCTATCGTATTAATACCGAAATCAGGGAAATGGTGGTGTTTGCTCAGCACAACATTATTATGCACCCGCCTTTTACTAAACTCGACATTCTAACCTGTCGGAATCTTTTAATTTACATGGATTCGGAATTGCAGAAAAAGATACTTGGACTGTTTTATTACAGCCTTAATCCTGAAGGAATCATGCTGCTTGGCACCTCCGAAACACTCGGTACACAAAGCCATCTTTTTAAACTGGCTGATAATAAGCTGAAAATTTACAAACGCCAGGACAATACTACTGAAGTTCAAGGATTATACAATTTCCCCTCATCATTTTCTCGATCAAAACCGACCAGTATGGAGCAAAAAATGCCAGTAAAAACATCACAAAACATAGAGGAACTTGCCGATAAATTGTTACTTCAGCACTTCTCTCCTCCGGGAGTATTGGTGAACGTGAATGGAGACATTATATACATCAGCGGACGCACCGGAAAATATCTGGAACCAGCAGTGGGTAAAGCAAACCTGAATATTTTCGCCATGTTACGCGAAGGCTTACGAAATGAATTTCCTATTGGATTTCGGAAAGCCATTCAAAATAGAGAAACTGTTATTTTGCACAACATCAAAGTTGGTACAAATGGTGGAACCCAATACATCAATGTTACCATAAAATGCATTGATAAACCAAATCCTTTAATTGGAATGGTAATGATTATTTTTACCGATCTGCCAAAGGTTCTATTTACTGATATTCAAGAAAATAAAGGAAAGAATATCCCTGCCAGCATTATACAATCGCATCTGGAAGAAGAGTTGCGTAATACGCGTGAGGAGATGCAAAACTCGATAGAAGAAATGCAGACTTCGCAAGAAGAACTCAAATCAACCAACGAAGAATTACAATCGACAAACGAAGAACTGCAATCGACCAACGAAGAACTTACAAGTTCGAAGGAGGAAATGCAAAGTCTGAATGAAGAACTGCAAACAGTAAATGCTGAATTGCAATTCAAGATAGACGATTATTCGAGGGTTAACAACGACATGAAAAACCTGCTAAACAGTACCGACATTGCGACTCTATTCCTGGATAAAAATCTGAATATAAGAAGATTTACCTTTCAGGCTACAAAATTATTCAAACTAATAAAGAGTGATGTAGGCAGGCCATTAACCGACCTGGTTTCGGATCTGATTTATCCCGAGTTTGCTGAAGATGCCGACGAAGTACTAAAAACGCTGATTTTCAAAAAGAAACAAACACCAACCAAAGACCAACGGTGGTTTTCCATCCGCATAATGCCTTACCGCACCTTCGAAGACCGGATTGACGGACTGGTTATTACCTTTTTCAATATTACCGACCTGAAGCTGATGGAAGCAAAATTACATGAAAATGAACTGATGCATCAGTTGATTATGAATTCTTCGTCTGATTTGATCATTAAATTATCAAGCGACTTAGATATCCTTGAATTTAATCCTGAGACAGAAAAATTCTTCGGAAAAAAAAGAAGGGATGCAATCGGTCAAAATTACATCAATATGTTTGTTCCGGAAAAACAACAGAAAAAAGTAACAAAAGACTTAACCAAACTTCTGAAGGAAAAAGCGGATACCAAATATAAATTGGAAATGATTGCATCTGATGGGAAGATTTATGAAGTTGAATGGTCGATAAATTTAATGAACAGCAGTCTGACAAATGTGAATGAAATGATAATGATTGCAAAAAAATAAGAATGACGGAAAAAGAGAGCCGGAAGAGTAACCCAAGGTTTCTTATTTCGACTATAAAATACTTTTTATAACAATGAATTAAAACTTAAAAGACATGATGAACGAGGAACAGTATTTAACCGATTCGCAGTTGTTGCGAAAAAATGCTGAGGAAAAACTGAATTCGACTCAAGACAAATCGACCATCACAACAATTGAAACTGATGTAAAGAGGCTTGTTCACGAGCTTCAGGTGCACCAGATAGAGCTGGAAATGCAAAACGAAGAGTTACGTCAGGCAAACGAAAGAGCAGAAGCAGCTCTTAAAAAATATACGATGATGTATGATTTTGCACCTTTGGGTTATTTTACTCTTGATAACACCGGTATGATTTGTGATCTAAATTTTACAGGAGCAGAGATGCTTGGAGACAGACGTTTCCATCTGCTAAACAGCAATTTTAAGCTTTTTGTTTCTGATGAAACATTGCCTGCTTTTAATGAATTTTTAAGTATTATTTATTTGCTTAAAACCAAAGAGTCTTGCGAAGTGATGCTTGGAAATGACCCGAAACATTTATATCCTGTGTATATCGAAGCCATTGTTACCGGCGACGATGAAAAATGTTTGCTATCGGTTGTCGATATTTCAACCTTCAAAAAATAGAAGAATCATTGTATTCCCGAAAAGTAATCTGCCTGAAGTAACATTTGTTATCAATATACAGTACAATCACAAGTTCATATTTAGAATAGTTTATACCGTAAATAATTAATTTTTGAAGGTCTGTTACCAGTCGGTAAGGCAGCCAATGATTAAATGAAGAAAAAATCATTTGTAGTTGTTTTGAACGCCAGGTGCCTGTATTGCAATTAATCAGCCATACTCTCGTTTAAAAGCAAGTTCTATTAAATATCATTAATTCAAAACAATTAAGAGTAGCATGAATTTCCAAATCAAAAATATGGTAAGTGATCGCTGCAAACTGATCGTTAGATCGGAACTTGAAAGTTTTGGATTACATTACTATATAATAAGTCTGGGCGAAGTAGATATAATAGAAGACATCTCCGTTGAAATGAAAAACCAACTAAATATAAATCTAAAGAAATCTGGACTTGAATTTATTGAAAATAAGAAAGATATTCTGATCGAAAAAATTAAAAATATTATTATTGAGGCTGTTCATTATTCGGAAAATCAAATCAAATTAAAGCTCTCTATATATATCAGCGAAAAACTAGGTCATGATTATACCTATTTGGCAAATATTTTTTCGGAGACTCAGGGTTTTACCATTGAACATTTCTACCTGAACCAAAAGATTGAAAGGGTAAAGGAATTTTTGATTTATGACGAGCTTAACATCACTGAAATTGCCTACAGACTGCACTATAGCAGTATAGGCCATTTATCAAATCAATTCAAGAAAACAACCGGATTAACTCCTTCCCAATACAAGCAACTTAAGATTAAAATTCGCAGACCAATCGAAAAAGTGTGAATATTGTAACACGAGGCAACAATTATGTAACACTTTCAATTGTTTTTGGTACCACTTTTGTTTTATGAACAATCCGAAGAAAATCTTGATCTATCTGAAGAACAATTTTAAGGAAACATCATGTCTTCAGTAAAGCTCAGAATTAAATTATAAAACAAATTATAAACAGATGAAAGTTTGCCTATCACTTCTCTTAATTATTCTGCTCAATATTCTGTCTGTTCATGCACAGGAAATAGTAAATCCGCCGGTTAAATTCAACAATGCATTTATAGCCGGAGAAAACCTTACCTACCAGATTAAATATGGTTTTATTACTGCCGGAACAACATACCTTGCATTAAAAGAAGTGATGTATCAAAACAAATTGGTATTTCATTCATTTACCGTTGCGCAAACCTCCGGATTGGCTGACAAAATATACGGAGTAAAAGATATTTACGAAAGCTGGTTTGACAAAGAAACCAACCTACCTTACAAACAGGCAAGAAATATAAGCGAAGGCCGGTATAAAAAATACAACGAAGTAACTTACAATCGAAAAGACAACACTGTTCATTCAAAATTATCTGGTATACATCCTGTTCCTGAAAAAATTCTAGATTTATCTTCAAGTCTGTACTACATACGTCGGGTTGATTTTTCTAACATAAAAGAAGGTGAAGTCATTTTTGTTAACATGTATTTTTCAGACGAAGTATTTCCTTTTCGATTTGTTTACAAAGGAAAAGAAACTGTCCGAACCAAATTCGGTAAAATTAATTGTTTTAAAATCAGTCCGGTGGTCGAAGTAGGGCGAATGTTCAAACGAGCTGATGATTTAACAATATGGCTTTCAGACGATAACAACCGAATACCTGTTTCAATTCAGATGGACATTCGCATTGTTGGCATAGTAAATTTAAAACTCATTAAATACGAGAACACCGCAAACCCACTGGTTTTTCAGGAATAAAGCATTTGTACATTTCATACACACAACCCCTTTCTGTATGCCAACTGGAAAACACAGCTAAATTTCAAAAATCAGGCGAATTATCCTGAATAAATCATAAATCCAGCAGAGTTATACTTTGGGCTTCTTAGTTAGTAACGATAGATACTAACTTCATTATAATGAAATGTTCCAATCACTATAAAATTGCCTCAATATAAAGGAAACGCAAGTCGACCAGAATTTAATAATCAGGCAAAAGAAAGTTTTTTAATTAATTTATTGAAAATAAATGTATTATCTGATATTAAACCGTATCTTGCACGAATATTTATTTTTATTAAAATTATCATGAATAAAGGAACAGTAAAATTTTTCAACGAATCCAAAGGATTTGGATTTATTAAAGACAGTGGATCAGATAAAGAATACTTTGTACACGTATCTGGTTTAAACGATCAAGTAAGAGAAAATGACGAAGTAACTTTTGACCTTCAAGAAGGAAATAAAGGATTAAATGCCGTAAACGTTAAACTAGCTTAGTTTATACTTATATAAGACATTTATTATTTAAAGCCTTACTTTTTTAAAGTAAGGCTTTTTTCGTTTAGTCAATCCTTCTGCTAATTCCAGCCAATCACCCATCACATTTGATTATCAATTAATCCTTCGTCCGAAAAATGGAAATAAGAATCTTAATCGGCTTTACGATCTAAGTTTTGTTGCACAACGAATGCACAAATGCTGATCTTTCTGATCAATATCTTCCACGTAAGTACTCGACCTCATTACACATTTCGGGTTCTGACAATGAATCAATCCGAACATATGTCCAAGTTCATGATTCACCTCCTTTTTGAACCGTTCCTGCATAAGTAAATTGTTTTCTTTCATCCCGTATCGCTCATTACTAAGTCTATATACTGAAGAAATTCCGGATCTGCCACCTAGAAAGGCCTGACCAAAAATAAACGTAAGGATGGGGATAAAAAGATCGACATTGAATAATCCAAGAATCTTTAAGGCATCAGGGAATATCTGAACATCCATATACTTCAACAACCCATTTCCGTTGTATTGTCTCCTCGATGCGTCATAATATTCGCTTAAATCAATATGCCCATCCTTAATTATTACAGGGCAGTGGTATTCCTGAATCACAGCTTCAGCTGTCTTCTCAAGAGTATCATTCCCGAAATACCCATATGAAACTAAGGTAATGGCTTGCAGATCCATAGTGAAACTTATTTATTCACATGTTTCAGGTCGTATTTCTTTATTTTATGATAAAGGGTAACCCGGTCAACCTTTAAGGCTCTGGCCGTGCGCGAAATATTCCAATCATATTTATCAAGAATCTGGAGGATGAATGCCTTTTCAAAATCGTCAAGACTTTCAGCGGTACTGCTAACAAATGTATTTTCCAGCGGCAGATCCTTCAACGTTATTTTCTTGCCACTTCCAACAACAATAGCCCGTTCGATCATATTTTCAAGTTCGCGGATATTTCCCGGGAAGTTAAACTCCTGAATACGTTTCAAGGCAGAAGAATCAATTGATGCCGTTGGCTTATTCATTGATGTACAATACTTTTTAATGAAAAAATCAACCAGTAAGGGGATGTCGTCTTTACGTTCACGCAAAGGCGGAATCTGAATATTTACAACGTTTAGACGGTAAAACAGATCTTCCCTGAATGTTCCATTTTCAACCATATTCTTTAGATCCTTGTTTGTGGCACAAATCACTCTGAAATCCGAACTGATTTCCTTATTTCCACCCACTCGCACAAATGTTTTTGATTCCAGAACACGAAGCAATTCAACCTGCATTTTTGTTGAAATAGTAGCAATTTCGTCCAGAAAAATAGAACCGCTATCAGCCATTTCGAAGCGGCCTTTGCGGTTGTACATTGCCCCGGTAAAAGCTCCCTTTTCGTGGCCAAACAATTCACTTTCAAGTAAACTTTCGGTTAGAGCGCCGCAATGCACACTTACAAAAGGAAAATATTTTCGAGGTGAATTAGCATGAATTGCTCTGGCTACAAGCTCTTTACCTGTACCGCTTTCGCCTGTAATAATCACAGACGAATTGGTTTGTGCCACACTCTCTACCTGACTGAGTACATTTTTCATAGCTTCGCTTTTCCCAATTAGGTCTTCAACATTCTCAAGCGAAATTACTTTGCTTTTAAGGATTTCATTTTCGTCGGCCAGTGATATTTGTTTTGTTGCATTCCGGATTAAATGGGTTAAATCATCCGGATCAAAAGGTTTTGTGACATAGTCATAAGCACCATCTTTCAACGCTTTAACAGCAGTATCTACAGTAGCAAAAGCCGTCATAACAATGACAATGGAATCAGGTTTAATCGTTTTGATTCTCCGGAGCATTTCGAGTCCATCCATCCCCGGCATTTTAATATCAGCAAGAATAATATCAAACTGATCGGATTCAAGAATTGTCAGCGCTCGCTTTGCGTTCTCAGCACATTCAACCCGAAAGCCATCCTCAATAAACCAATTATACAATGAATCTCTTACTGATTCTTCATCGTCAACAATTAATATAGAAATTTTTTTTGCCATTTCGCTTTCTCCTCAACTTTTATTCAAAGGTAAATGTACTGATATTGTTGTTCCATGGCCCAATTCAGAATCTACATGAATTTTGCCTTTATGGTTTTGTATAATCCCGTGAACAATAGCTAACCCCAAACCAATGCCACTAACATCCTGCTTAGTGGAGAAAAATGGTTCGAAAATATGGGAAATATCTTCTTCAGCTATCCCCAAACCATTATCAATTATTTCGAAAATGACCGTATCTTCGTCCGGATTTTTGGTTCGGATTATGATTTCTCCCTTTTCGTGTACTGCTTCCGAAGCATTTACCAGAATGGCTATGCATGCTTGCTTAATCTGATTCGGATTGCAATAAATCAAATCAGAATTAGCAGAAAGATCTGCAATAAAACTGATGTTTGCTATTTTTATTGGATGAGTCATCAACTCATAAGTTTCCTTGAGTATCTCGTGTAAATGCTTTGGCTCAAAGTCATTCTGATCTTTTCTCGAAAAATCAAGCAATCCTTTTACAATATCTCCGCAACGTTTCGTTTCATTTTCAATTAACTTTAAATGTTTGAGCATTGAGTCTCTTTTGGAGGCATATAATTCAGGATTACTGACTTGCTTATGCAATAGCTTGGTATAGATCAGGATTCCAGACAAAGGGTTATTTATTTCATGAGCCACCGAAGAAGATAATTTCCCAAGCGAAGCCAATCGCTCCACATGCATCAGTTCGTGTTGAGCAGCACCCAGTTCCTCCGATTTTTTCTGAACTTTATATTCGAGCTGCTGCGACCAGTTTTCAAGTTCGACAGTCGCATTATGTATATTATCCAACATATCATTAAATGCTTCAGACACCACACGCATGTCATCCAATTGGTTGGGTTTGATTACAAGACGGGTATTTTTATCGCCATTTGCAACTGCAACACTAACTTTAACAAGTTCATTCAATGGGTTTTTGATCTTTTTTCGGGTAAATAGCAATAAAAAAGAAGAAAGAAGAAAGGTTGCCAATATGGCGAGAAGAAAAAATTCTGTCGAAGATTTTTCAATAGCAGCATCCTGAGCTTCCAATGGTATTTTAATTACAAGTGAACCAAGTACAGTATCGGTTTCGAGGTGAGCATGACAGGAACTTGCATAGCAAGAACGTTCATTAAGAATGGGGGATCGGATTAGCAAATGTCGGCTGCCATTGTCATTCTTATTCATCAGACAGTCGCTGTTGACATCTACAATTTTATACGACTTCTCGTTTCCGGGAAACATGGTTCGAATATTTGAATGACAACTGATACAATTAGGGTCACTATGCTCATTTTCAGCTCCGTGGGCAAAGGATGAATAAACCAAACTATCAGCGCTGTCATACATATTTACTTCATCAATCCCAGGAAGTGTATTGATAATATCGAGGGTATTCTGAAGGCCACTCTTATCGTTTTGCAGCATTGAATGATACAAAGACCCTTCGACAATAGAACCAATATTATTGCCGCTCTGACGAATAATAGTATTAAGATACTGTTCGTTAACTGACTGAAAAATAACATTAAAAGATACAAAAAGAAAAACAGACATAATGGTAATAATAAAAACCACTCTGCCATATATTGATGATCGGAATTTGACATACTGCTTAAGTATCGGACTTCCAACACTATTATTTTGCACTGTTTTTTTAAACCAATTCATTTGTTTTTCTTTTATATACTGATTTATATATTTCCTGAATTATGGGAAAACACTTAAGTCATTAACTGAATGCTAATTTAGTTTCAAATTTTCAATTCGGCTTCAACAAATTGATTTTGTTTAAAGGAATCGCAGATTTAACTCAACAAAATTACATTTCTTCTGTCTGAAAACATTTAAAGCGATGTAGAATCTACACCGCTTTAAATATTAAGCACATGTATTTTGCTTAATTGAAATTTACATAGAACAACAAATCAAAAACTTTCAACAAACTCTGTCTTATTCCGGATTCCTGAAACATTTTTTGTTCCGGCATAAAACTTTTTTACTCAGAAAATCTTGTTGAAAGTCCTGCCATATTTCGTCAGGAAGTTCAGCGAGTGGTTGATCGATCAATTCTCCCCCATCCTGCAGGATAAGAGCCGAAGGTTCTGGTGAATATTTCCCGATTGATGATGCCAAAAAATCCTTAAACCGTTCCAGTTCATTAATAGACCATGCGGTTGCATCTTCCGCAAGAAAATAAGAATGAGTATCTGCAACCCAACTTGTTGGTTTAATTTTATACATCCAGCCTTTCACGTAAGGGTCTGCATTTAGCAATTCAGGACGGTTAATGAGCAAAGTATTCGCTTCAACAATTTCTCCTGAAATAGGAGAATAAACTTTTAATAATTTCCCGTTTTGCACGATTTCTGCAAGAAAATCCCCTTTTCTAATTCTTTCGCCCGAATTGATAACTCGGTTAAGCTTTACTTCTCCGGTGATGTGCATTAATAAGTCATCGAGTCCCACTTTTGCCACACCCGACTTTTCCAAATGAGCCCAGGTATGATATCGATTAAAAAACAGTCCCTGAGGAATTTGAATAGAACCTGAAGAAAGCACGCCTAATGCTTTAGAAATCGGTTTTTTAGATTTAACTTGCTTGTTTAATATCATCCAGAATGGAATCAGCAGAACCATAAAAATAACTATTATCAGGTATTCAATACCTTTGGTTGCAAAAATATCATTATAGCTAAATTCGTTCATTTTTTTTGTTTTTATGCATCTGGCTGGTTATGCAAATGCGGTTATTTTAGTTGTTTTCTTTTGCCCATGAAGGAGAATCTCCCAAAACCGGCATCCGGTTAATGACCCATCTGAAAATCCAGATCTCAGTAAAAATTACTGCAAGAGTTACAACAATTTCCATCCATGACGGGACATAAGGTACTGCAGCATCCCATCTAAATCCAATAACTGTAACGTTTAATCTGTTCATTACAACCCCTATCATTGTCAATATTGCTGCAAGTCTAATCATGAAAATATTGCCGGTACGGTAACTGTAAAAAAACAGCATCATCGGAATCAATACAAAACCAAAAATTTCAACAAGAAACCAATAACCCATTGAAGTATTTAAATAATCCCAATTGTGGTTATGTATAAAAACCACAAATTGCAATACTAAATAAGCAAACATGGATACTGCGCATATTTTTGATAATCCGTGAATAATACCATTCTGGGCCTTTTCGTTTTCTTCGCTGATTCGGTTGAAAAATACCTTTCTACTTATTGTTCCCTCAAAAATAACCATGGAGAGTCCGGCAAAAATACTTGATACCAAAAACAACATGGGTATAAATTCGGAATACCACAATGGGTGTATTTTATCTTTTGCCATCAGATAGAGGGCTCCCAGTCCGGATTGATGCAGGGTAGACAAAGTAATACCAAAGATTACAGCAGCAATGGTCATTCCCGAAAGAATTTTGTGTGCACGCCGGGATCCCAGCCATTCAGCAATTGCCGGCGAAAACTCAATCAATTCGGCAAGCATATACAGCACAAAATGCCAGGCTACCAGAAACAAGACTGAACTGGCACCGAAACTATTACCAATCATTGGATTAATTACATGCCATGGGCGTCCTAAATCGAGCAATAAAGCACCGGTATAAAATGCATAAGCCAAAAATCCGTTTAATACCGTAACCCTTACTATGGAATGATAATGTTTCATATTCAAGATATAAACCATAAATGTGACCACATAGGCACCTCCGGCAAATGCAACACCAGTAACAACATCAAAGCCAATCCATAAACCCCAGGGAACTTCCTGCGTCAGATTTGTAATCTCACCTAAACCTTTCCAAAACCGTATCACAATCAGAAACAAACCCAAGAGCATAATCGGAATGGAAATAATATTAAAAGGTGTAAGCCATTTCCCTTTTGGTTTCAATTCGCTAAACAAAAATTCCCAGTCGAACTTTTTATCTTTCTCATTTGCAACAGGATATACCGAATTATTCATTTTCTTCTTCTTTAGATTGGTTATTCTTTGTAGCAGCGTAAATTCCGAGTAATAGTGGTGGCAAAAGCAAATCAACAGAAGGAACAGAATAAAGAAATCCTTTTGTCAGTGCCGGATATGATGCCTTTTGTATGGTCGTATTCATTCCAAGTTCTTCAAATGGGACCGGAGAGAGATAAAGCCATCCGGTTCCGCCGGCTTCGTGTTCACCATAAATATGATCGACATACAATTCCGGATTTTCAACAATACGTTTTCGTGCCTCTTTTATCAGATCTCTTCGCTTACCAAAAACTAAAGCTTCAGCCGGGCAGTTGGTTACACATACAGGTTTCTCTCCTGATTTTTGCCGATTGAAGCACATATCGCATTTCTGAATTTTGGGATTCGTACTGTGAAACTCAAATTTTGGACTGTCGAATGGACATGAAACCATGCAATAACGGCATCCCATGCATTTATCTCCATTCCAGGTAACAGGACCTGTTTCGTCTTTATGCATCGCCTGCGTCAGACAGGCGGCACTACAGGCAGGTTCGTTGCAATGCATGCATTGACGTTTGATATAAACCTCCCCCTTTTCCGTTTGAAAAGTATTCACCACCGTGTTGCAGGTTTCATCTGTTTTCCGAATTGCATCAACTTCAGATGCAGGTTCCGGTAAACCATGGGCCGCGGCACATTCGTATTCACAGGTACGACAACCCACACAGCGGGTCGAATCATATAAAACACCATTGAATTCAACATCGCCTTTGTTTTTTGATGACGCTGATGCCTTTTTCCCAAGCGCCAGTGTCAATCCTACGAGACCAGCGACACAGAAAAAGTCTCTTCTATTTATGCTCATCTTATGTTTATTGTTAGGTTTTTATTATGGAAATAATTCGCTAGCCTATTTGGATACATCGATAAATTTTGTTTGAAAATCATCCCAGACTTCTGGCCCAAATTCAGCCAAAGGTTTGTCTTTCAGAGCACCGCCATCTTGCATAACAACATTTGATAATTCAGGAGAATTGGCATTTCCAATTGATGCAAAGAATTCTTTCAACCTTAAAAATTCATCTTTCAAAGCTGTTTTGTATTTTTCAGCAATACTTAGATATTGAATCTCGAGACTCCAGTTTAATGGTTCAATTTCGTAAACCCAACCTTCATCATAAGGAGCAGAGTTAAGCAACGAAGAATTATTAAACAGGTTTTTATTTATTTCTGAGATTGTTCCCGAAATGGGTGAATAGATATTTAAGAGTTTTCCTTTACGGATAATTGATAACAATAAATCACCTTTTTTAATCTTATCGCCGGTGCTTTTCATATCAACTTTTGTAATCTTGCCTGTAACATGTTGCAGAAAATCGTCGATTCCAACTTTCACCAGGCCATTCTTTTTCATGAAAGCCCAGGTATGCGTTTTATCAAAATAGAGTCCTTTGGGTATAATCACAGATTCATCATCAAATGCATGAACTGTAACCAATTTGGCTTGCTGTTTGGCTTCTTTCCTATTTCTGATTCGCCTAAAAGCCAAATCCACAATAATGCCACTTGCAATAATAACAACTAAAACCATAAGTAATAAAGCTACAAATGCATTGGTACTTTTAACTGGAATAGTGGTATAATTGACAGGTTCGTCAAGTTTGCCTTGTTGTGTTTGTCTTTCAGCGTAAACAAGATCACTAAAGCCATTCGAGCTTAAAAATTGCTGCCCATCCCTTATAATCCAGTTCAAGAAAGCAAGCTCATTTTCATTTCTGGGTTTTTCAGAACTAACTGAATAAATATTACCAGATAAAGCTTTAGGATATTTTCCAATCCAAACTCCACGAGTGAAAGCCTGCAAATTCGAATAGATATTTTCCATATAATCAAGTTTGCCATTCCCATTGTTATCAATTGGAACCAGCTTTAATCCAGCAATAAGACTTTGATTATTTAAATCAGTGACCTGAATCAGCTTACAAAAACCCAGTGCATTCGGATCTTTTTGTATTGCTGAAATCATTTCCTGAATACCGGCAGTTTTGACTCCATCGAGAATAGATTGATTGATCTTCAAAAAATTCGCCACTCCGGTTAAGGTAGAAGGGTCGTTGGGTAAATATAAATGGATAGGAATGTTTTGGGATTCATTGAGCAAACTTCCCCAATTTTCGTTATTCTTATTTCCTAACAACTTAGCCAACTCGTCTGGCGAAATACCCTTTTTGTTAATTTCATCAAGTAATGGATTATTGTCATTTATGATCGGCACAATCACATCGCGACCGACCACCATATTCCAAATTGACAAATTGCCTGATTTTGGATACGATTTAGAATCAATAAATCCAATTCCATCACCCAAAGCTATTTTTTCCAGAACAGCGGCTTCTCCGACTTCATTTACTTGGATTTTCAGCTTAGGATTTAGATTGGAGTATTCATTCGCCCACTTCACTGACATATTATATAAATCCGGCGAAGTATATACGTTTATTGAACCTTTAAGCGAAGGAGATTTCCCTCTGATCAACTCTTCACTTTTGCCAGAAGTGCAATTTAGAAAGAGTAATGCGACAAATAAAAAGATCTTGGTTTTCATGATGATTCCCGATTAAATGTGATAATATTCGGGAATTCAAATATGAGGCCAATCAACAAATACATACATAAAACACTGACATACTGCACATTAAACCAGATGTGATAAATATATTTACATCGCAAAATGTATATTTTCTCAACACCTAAATCATCAAAATACACTAATTCACTCTATATATGACACTTACGTACACTGTATATAATACATACAACTGTATATTTTCTCAACACAAACAACTGAAAATATGCAATATCAGCGCCTTTAGGTACCTGAAATAATTTCAAAAAGTCAAAAAAAAGTCAGATTCAACAAAAAACCCACTGAATTCCGGTGGGTTTTATCCTATTATTAAAATCTTAACAGAAATCAGTCTTTTCACACTTTAGAAGTCATCTCTTTAAAAAGATTCATTTGTTCCTTCATTGCAGCAATCCTATCTGTTGGTTCTGTCCGCGCTTCAAGCAGAATCCATCCATCGTAATTGATCCCGGCAAATAAATTCATAAGCTGCTGGTAAGGATATTCACCAACGTTGAATTCCCGAACATGAACTGTGTCGCCAAACCATTTTTTAACAGAATTAAAATTTGCATCCAATCCCGGCGGCAATAAATCCTGATCATTACAATTCCAGCACATTTTCACATTTTTTTCTGTCACTTGTTCAAAAATGGCTTTCATGTTTGGTATTTCCTGTGTGAGGTTTCCATGAACCTCCACTCTAACTAATTGTCCTAAATCGCTGGCAAATTTTCCAACTTCGTTTAAAGAAGCAGCAATTTGAGCAATCGTTTTTTCTTTTGGAACATCTGCGGGTAAATCATTTGGTTTTACTTTAATTCCTGATGCTCCTATGTCTTTGCATAATTTAATGTATTCTTTTGTTTGCTCAATGTTTTTTCGAAGCTTAGGCTGATCAGAACTATGGTATTCGAAATTTGATCCGTAGCCTAAACATGTAACCGGACTATTATCAAATCGCATCTTCACATCAGCGCGCTGGCTTGGAGAAAGTGAAGTTTCAACTCCATGAGCATGTTCGCAACGAAGTTCAACGCCCAGATAACCGGCTTTTTCGCAATTGGTAATTAATGTCGGTAAATCCCAATCCTTTCCCCACTGATAAGTTACCAAGCCGAGTTTCATTGTTGATTTATCCGATTGCGCCAATGCTGTAAAAGGGTCAATAACAGAAAGTCCAATACCAGTAATAAGACTTCTTTGCAAAAAAATGCGACGGGAGTGTTTGTTTTCCATGATTTTAATTTCAGCTTGATTAATTGTAGGTTAGTTTAATTAACAGCGTTAAAAGCTGAGATAAATATACAAAAAGTTAAATTTCTTTTCCGTATCTTATTATCCTCTTCTATAAACCTAATTCTTACTGACATGATGAACAAAAGAATCAATCAGAAGGGCAATCCTGCCACAACTTCAAAACAAGTTTCACCTGAAAATCTTATCAACCGCCGAAAATTTATTGGTGGAATTACATCAGCTGCACTGGCAATAACAATCATTCCAAGGCATGTACTTGGGGGATCAGGCTTTATTGCACCAAGCGACAAAATAACTCTGGCCTATATTGGTCTCGGGACACAAGGACTTAGAGAATTATTGCCATTGTTGCAGATTCCCGAACTTCAAATTATTGCCGTTTGTGATCCACAAAAATATGCTACAGGTTATCAGGATTGGGGTAAAAATGGTCTACGCGATGAAATCCGGGATACCTTAAAAATACCTGGTTGGAAATCAGGTGGAGACAATACCATTCCGGGTGGTCTCGATAACGGGAAAGAGATCGTTGATACCTATTATTCCAAATTCAGGGCTGATCAAAAATTCAAGAGTTGTAACGCTTATGCCGATTTCCGTGAGCTATTTGAAAAAGAAAAAGATTTAAATGCAGTTAAGGTAATGACACCAGATCATTTACATGGTATTATTGCAATGGCTGCAATTAAAAAAGGTATTCATATATCGATGCACAAACCCATATCAAACCGGCTAACTGAAGCACATGAGGTTATTGAAATGGCTAAAAAATCGAAGGTGACTACTCATTTAATTCCATGGGATTCAAATGGATCAATGGATCAGGTAATGAGTTGGATAAATAAAGGTGCGATCGGAACACTCAAAGAAGTGCATAACTGGTCGAATCGACCGGTTTGGCCGCAATACCCCACTCTACCCGAGGATAAACCTACTGTTCCTAAAGGGATGGACTGGGATCTCTGGCTTGGGCCAGAAGCGGAACGACCCTATCACCCTAATTATACCAATATGGTTTTCAGGGGGTGGTACGATTTCGGTGGAGGTTCGATGGCCGACATGGGCCATTACAGCTTATGGACAGTCTTCAAAGCGCTGGAACTTGGAGCACCAACCGTTATTGAGCCTAACCTCAGTCATGTTTGCGGACTTCGCGATTCAACCGCTTTTCAGGTAAAAAACGATTTTTCGTTTCCAATGGCCAGCTCTGTGCGATTTAAATATCCGGCCAAAGGATCGAGAGCGGCTATTGATTTAATATGGTACGACGGGGGAATGCGCCCACCTGTTCCTGAAGAATTGTACGATGATAATAAAGAATTGTCTGCCGAAGGGATGATGTTTATTGGAGACAAAGGAAAAATCCTGGCAGGATTCAATGTTGATGATCCTCATCTAATTCCGGAGAAAAGAATGAAAGCTGTAATTCTTCCTGAAGTGCAGAAGAAAGACAGATCGCTGGGATTTAAGTTGTTTCTTGATGCTCTCAAGGAAGGGAAACAATGCCCCGGAAGTTTCAATGAAGCTGGTCCGATTACTGAAGCAGTAAATCTCTATGCTGCTGCACTTCGTTCAGGACGAATGCTAAAATACGATGCATCAGCAATGAAAATTACAAATATCCCTGAAGCAAATATTTATTTATCGCGTGAGTACCGCAAAGGCTGGGAGCCACAATCGATTTAAACCAAAATCATCATAAACCTCAAATTTCACTATCATGATAAATAGAAGACAATTTATTGGGAAAAGTGCCATAGGAATTGGTTCAGCTGTATTAGCGACTCAACTCCCACTGAATTTATTTGCAGCAACAAATCAAAAAGCATTAAAAAAACCTCTTGGATTTCAGGTTTGGACGGTTAAAGATCAATTGGTAAAAGACTTTCCCGGAACATTAAAAATGATGGCCGGATTAGGGTACGAAACCGTAGAAATGTGTTCTCCACCCGGATACGAAAGTTCAGGTTTTGGTCCGTTAATGAGCATAAAACCTAAAGAGATGCGCAAAATCGTTGAAGATTCCGGTCTCAGCTTGGTAAGTACTCATTATGGAATGGGTGAACTTAGAGACAATCTGAGTGAACGAATTGACTTTGCTCTTGAATCGGGACAAAAGCAAATGATTTGTTCCAGTTTCTGGTTACCAAAAGATGCCACCATGAGCGACTGGATGAAAGCGGTAGATGAACTCAATGAAATAGGCGTAAAAACAAAGAAAGCTGGTATTCAGACTGGATTTCACAACCACCATATGGAATTTGAAAAGCTTGAAGGAAAACTGATTTACGATGCATTGATGGAAAATTTTGATCCGGAAATGGTGAAAATGCAATTTCAGGTGGCTGTAATCAGCGCCGGGTATAAAGCAGCAACATATTTCGAAAAATATCCGGGAAGATTTATTTCAGCACATCTTGCTGATTGGTCAGCAGCAGAAAACAAACAAGTCCCAATCGGACAAGGAATTGTAGACTGGGAAGAGCTCTTTGCTACAGCTGATAAATGTGGAATAAAAAACTATTTTGTTGAAATGGAACCTGAAACATTCAAAGAAAGTGCAAGCTATATCCACAATTTATAATTAATTATAAATATGCTGAAGAGTCTAGTTTTTTCGGATAACCTGACTGGTTACCTGATCTGATTTTATCAATTTGAGAATATAAACCCCCGTTTTGATAAAGGAAAGATCAAGTGTCATTTTTTGGTCACCTTTAGATAGATAATAAGGATCCCATTTTTTCACTTCAGTACCTAAAATATTGAATAATGAAATCTTAACATTACCCGGAACTGAGGATTTCATTTCAACTATTAAAAAATCTTTTACAGGATTAGGATAAATCTTTGTAACGGAAAAAGTTTGAGTATCAATAATTGAGGTGAAAGTTGTTGTTTCTGAACTGGCAGATGTTGCTTTTTGAGCAAAACTACCTAGAGAAACAAATATTATAAGTAAAAAAGTAAAAATAGTCTTCATAGTCAATCTTATTGAGTTCTGCTTTAATAGACAAAAACCAGACCATATAGTTGCATAAGGGCTAAAAAAAAGAAGCTGATCTTCAGGAACAGCTTCTTTTTGCTTTATGTCGACCCGGGAATTACTCTGCAACAGAAATTGCATCAACCGGACAAACTTCGGCACATGAACCACAGTCAGTACAAAGGTCAGCATCAATTTTATAGATATCTCCCTCAGAAATCGCTTCTACAGGACATTCATCGATACATGTTCCACAAGCAATACACTCTTCTGAAATCTTATAAGCCATAATGTTCTATTTTAATTTGATTTTATATGCAGCAAATGTACAAAGTTTGGCAAAAAATCAAAAAATTAACAAAATTAATTTGCACCAGATTTTGAACAATTAATATTGAACCGATAATTTGCGTGTTTTACCTTAGTCTGTATTCAATTTATAGGATTGGTTTTGTAATATTTACAAACATCTGTCAACCCACATTTCGCACATTTTGGTGAACGAGCCAGACAAGTATATCTTCCATGCAAAATCAACCAGTGATGCGCCACCGGCAATAATTCTTCAGGAAAATATTTTACAAGCTGCTTTTCTGTTTCCAACGGAGTCTTTGAATTGGTAGTCAAACCAATTCTAGCAGACACCCTAAACACATGTGTATCAACAGCCATTGCCGGCTTATTAAAAACTACTGAAGCAATTACATTGGCAGTTTTGCGTCCAACTCCGGGCAATTTCTGTAATTCATCAATATCATCAGGCATCACGCTATCAAAATCTTTCACCAGCATTCGTGCCATTCCAACCAAATGTTTGGCTTTATTGTTTGGATATGAACACGAACGGATGTATTCAAAGACCTCATCCGGCTCCACCTCTGCAAGCTTTTCCGGACTTGGAAACCTTTTCAATAATTCGGGAGTGATCAGATTAACGCGCTTGTCGGTGCATTGGGCCGACAAAATTACTGCCACAAGTAACTGATAAGGATTGGAATAGTGTAGCTCTGTCTCCGCAATCGGCATCTCTTTCTGAAAATAACTGATCACCCGTTCAAATAATTCTTTTTTCTGCATTTCGATTATTTGGCATATTGAATTTCAAACTTAAACAAAATACAGGAAAAACACGTCTTCCGGATTAAGCCAATTTAATAGGCTTAAATTGTTATTTTTGCAGAAAAAAATATGACTCCGTATTTACAGGCTGAAAATTTATCGAAGCGATTTGGCGATCAGTTACTCTTCGAAGATATTTCATTCACTATATTCGAACACCAAAAAGTTGCGCTCATTGCACGAAATGGGACTGGCAAAACTACCTTGATGGAAATTCTGGCCGGAAATGATACTCCGGAATTTGGACAAATAACAAAAACAGGCGATATTAAAATAGGTTATCTGAAGCAAATACCTGATTTAAGTGAGAATCAAACCGTATTTGAAGCGGTTTTTCAATCAGGCGACGAAATAGTGGAAACTATCCGCAACTTTGAGAATGCCCTACGACTTAATAACAAAGCTGACATCACCAAATATACAGAGTTGATGGAAAGTCATCACGCCTGGGATTATGAAGTTAAGGTAAAACAGATTCTAAGCCAGTTGAAAATCACCAACTACGACCAGCAAATTTCTGAACTGTCAGGAGGACAAAAGAAACGGGTAGCCATGGCAAATGTATTGATTAATGAGCCAGATTTACTGATGCTTGATGAGCCAACCAACCACCTTGATCTGGAAATGATTGAGTGGCTCGAGAACTACCTCAAAAAAACCAAAATCACGCTTTTTATGGTTACTCATGACCGGTATTTCCTGGATCGTGTGTGCAATGAAATCCTGGAAATGGAAGGAAATACAATCTACCGACACCGCGGCAATTATTCGTATTTTCTGGAAAAACGACAGGATCGAATGGAATCGACAGCCACCAGTGTCGAAAAAGCAAAAAACCTGCTGCGTACCGAATTGGAATGGTCGCGACGAATGCCACAGGCCCGGGGAACCAAATCGAAATACAGGATGGAACGTGTTGATGACCTGATCGTAAAGGCATCGCAAAATCTTAACGAGAACAACATCGAACTCAGTATGAATTCTTCACGGATCGGAAATAAAATTCTTGATTTGGAGAATATCAGCAAGTCATACGACGAATTGTACCTGATAAAGGATTTTTCATACAAATTTCAACGATTTGAAAAGGTTGGAATTGTAGGCAAAAACGGCACAGGTAAATCTACATTTCTGAATATCGTAACCGGAAATCTCCAGCCAGATAAAGGATCAGTAGAAATAGGACAAACCATCTGTTTTGGATATTACCAACAAAACGGAATGGAATTTAATCCGGGCGATAAAGTAATTGATGCTGTACAGAAAATAGCTGAAGTGATAAACTTCGAAGATGGAAGAAAACTTACCGCTTCGCAACTTCTCACTACATTCTTATTTCCTCCCGACACTCAATATTCATTTATAGAAAAACTATCGGGTGGCGAAAAACGGAGATTATATTTATGTACCATCTTAATGACAAATCCGAATTTCCTGATTCTTGATGAACCAACCAACGATCTGGATATAATGACATTGGCAATTCTGGAGGAATATCTTCGTGTTTTTCAGGGATGTGTCGTGATTGTTTCTCACGACCGCTATTTTATGGACAAAATAGTTGACCACCTGTTCGTTTTCGATGGAGAAGGCAATATTAAAGATTTTCCGGGAAGCTATACCAGTTGGAGGGAAAAACAGCTTCAGGAGGAAATGGAAGAGAAAAAACTTAAAAAGCCTGAACTTAAGGAACAGACACAACCATTAAAAATAAAGGAAAGAAAAATTACTTTTAATGAAAAAAGAGAATTGGAAACGCTTGAAAAAGAGATAGAATCGCTCGAAACTGAAAAGCTACAAATAAGTGACGAATTGAATTCAGGAGCCTTGGATAACAACCAATTACATGAGAAATCGAACAGATTTGGTGAGATTACTGATTTGCTCGAAGAAAAAGAAATGCGTTGGCTTGAATTGAGTGAATTGTAAAAGAAAAAACAGATAGAAATACCTTATAATTTTGATCATTAAATTTTAAACAGGAATGAAAACATTCGGATTAATCGGACACCGGCTGGGATATTCTTTCTCCAGAAATTTCTTTACTGAGAAATTTGCAGCTGAAAATCTTTCAGAGCATGAATATGTAAATTTTGAATTGGATTCAATCGATGAATTTCCAGGCATTTTTGATGGTAAAAATATTATCGCCGGATTGAATTGCACAATTCCTTACAAGCAGCAAATCATGCAGTTTATGGATGAGATTGACTCGGAAGCCGCAAAAATAGGTGCTGTAAATACCGTTAAAATTACCAATAAAAATGGTAAACGTTATCTAAAAGGATTCAACACCGACATTTACGGATTTGAAAATTCGCTCCTGCCAATGCTTGAAAGCAAACATAAAAAAGCTTTGATACTGGGAACTGGTGGCGCATCAAAAGCCATTAAATACATCTTAATTAAATTGCAGATTGACTATGTTTCTGCTTCAATCGAAGAAGAACTTTTTGAAAAAGAAATAAGGTACAATCAGATTAACGATGAATTATTAAAAGAATATCTGATTATCATTCATGCCACTCCTATCGGAACTTTTCCAAACGTTGATAATTGTCCGGATATTCCTTACCAATCAATTACTTCCAATCATGTATTGTTCGATTTGGTTTACAATCCGGAGGAAACCTTGTTTCTGAAAAAGGGAAAAGCTCAAGGAGCAAAAATAAAAAATGGATTGGAAATGCTTCACCTTCAAGCCATAAGAGCCTGGGAGATATGGAACAGCTAAGAACAATTATGTGCAATCAGGCTAAGAAAAGGCGTTTTTGGTATCTAAATTAATATGAATGGGAATTTCAAACTTCAAAGAAGCTAAGAAATTCCCATTCATTCATAAAACAAGTATTTATTCTGCTTCCGTTTTTACAGCAGTATACTTCTTTGATCCCGAATACAACTCATATTTTCGGAAACTACATTCGAGAGAACCGTTCAGCACTGGAATCTTACGTGATGGACGTAATCCAATCGATTTAAGGCATTGCGAGGTGCTAATGATCCAGACAGTGGCATTGGTGTAATGATGCTTCAAACGCTCACCAATCATCGAATAAAAATTGGTGTCATCAGGAGTCAATCGTTCACCATAAGGTGGATTGAAAAGCAGGAAGAGCTTTTCGGAAACAGGTTCCAGTACCTTGAAATCGGATACTTTAAAATCAATAAGTGAACTAACCCCGGCTTCATCAGCATTTTTAGACGCGATATCAATGTTTCGCCGCAAAATATCGGAAGCCGAAATTTTTACCGGAGTTTTATCGACTGGTTCTACTTCATTCTCCATCCTTTTAAACAATTCCGGATCGAAATTTCTCCAGTTTTTAAAACAAAAATTCTTTCTTATTTTTCCAGGGTAAATTCCATTAGCCAACATAGCCGCTTCTATTGCTATTGTTCCTGATCCACACATGGGATCGATCAATTCACTTTTTTTATCCCAATCCGACAACCGAACTAACCCAGCAGCTAAAACTTCGCTCATAGGAGCTTCGTTCTGGCCTACTCTATATCCACGCTTATGCAGCGATTCGCCACTACTGTCAAGCGAAATAGTACAAAGCTCATTGCTTATATGCAGATTTATCAAAATATCAGGATTTTTTGAATCAACATTAGGCCGGTTTCCAAGCTTGTACCGGAATCGATCGACAATGGCATCTTTCAGTTTAAGCGAAGCATACATTGAATTATCAAACAAATCAGAAAAAACGTTACTCTGGATTGCGAAAGTCTGATCGCAATCGAACAAATCTTCCCATTTGAAATTTTTTGCACGCTGATACAAATCGTCAACCGAATAAATCTTATACGAATCAATAGGAACCAAAATTCGCAAGGCTGTACGCAAACAATAGTTGGACTTATAAAGCAATTTGATATCGCCGCTAAAATAAACTGACCGACGGCCAATCTGCACCTCGTCAGCACCAATTTCAATTAATTCCTGAGCCAGCACTTCTTCGAGGCCCGCCATCGTTGTGGCTGTGTATGTTTGTTTATTCAATTTGTATTTTTTAAGTTATGAAATGTTTCACCATTCAGGGTAAAACTCACCACAAAAGTCTAAAAATAATCTCAGAAGTTCCTATTCATTGCAACCTTTAATTATTCCCCGGGACGAATTGCGTATAAAACTAATAATTTCATCTCGTTCCATTGTCTTTTCAAAATTGATTTCAATGAATTCCAAAGCATGAGATAAATTCCTCTTTTCCTGAAAAATAACTCTATAAATTGCTTTCAATTCATTTATTTTATCGGATTCAAAACCTCTTCTGGTTAACCCAACGGTATTGATTCCTTCATATGAAAGTGGATCTCTTGCTGCAATTACATAGGGTGGAACATCTTTCACTATTTTGCTGAGACCACCAATCATGGCATGAGTTCCAATTTTAGAAAACTGATGGATTCCTGAAAGTCCACTAATATTAGCCCAATCAGATACGATTACCTCTCCTGCCATCCCCACATTAAACCCAATCACACAATGATCACCGATCACACAATCATGCCCAATGTGCGAATTGGCCATGATTAAATTATGGCGTCCAATTACTGTCTTTCCTCTTGAGGATGTCCCTCGGTTAATGGTGACAAATTCACGAATGATCGTATTGTCGCCTATTTCAAGAGTTGTATACTCCCCATTAAACTTCAGATCCTGAGGATTTCCAGCAAGTATTGAACTCGCATGTATCTGGCAATTTTCACCTATCCTGGCTCCGTTTTGAATATTGACATAGTTTCCAATCCAGGTATTTTCACCGATAATAACATCATCTTCAATTGTCGCGAAATCTCCAATCCGAACATTCTTTCCAATCTGCGCCTTTTTGCTAATTATTGCACTTTTCGAAATCATACTATTCCTGTTAAGTTTAAAGTGCAAATGTTGCTTAAATTAAAGGGAGTTTATTTGATGTAATGTCAATTAATTGATGCACGGATCCGACTTAACGTTTCCTGACTAACATCCATTAGCGATGCGATATGCTTTAGCTTAGCCCTCTTTACAATTTCGGGGAAATAGGTTAACAAATAGGAATATTTTTCATTCGCATTCATGGATTTATATTTATGATGAAATTCATTTAACGATGCCAAATATTGCCTGAGTAATTTAATTTGAAACCGCTGAAATATTGGAAACTCTAAAAGCTTTTGCTCTTCAGAAAACGAGATTGAATACAATATGGTTTTTTCACAGGCCTGAAAACTTTCGAAAGAAGGTTTCTGTTCAAAAAAACTGGTCATTGAAGTTAGCCATTGGCCATCATAGTATATCCAATTTGTTATTTCCAGTCCATCATTCAGGTAAAATCTCCTTACTAATCCTGATTTAATAAAACTCATTTTTGTACATATCTTTCCCTCTTCAATAATGCACTCATTCTTCTCATATGTTTCAATCTTAAAACTGTTCAATATTGCCCGTTCGGTAACTAAATCGAGATCAACATAGCCTTTAATAAACTGAATAAGTTCTATCATTTATCTATTGAATGAGAATACTCAAATTAAATAAGATCGGAGTCTTAAATTCCGGCACCGTCGCTGTAATCTGATTCTTTGGCTTTAAACTGAACAAGTTTCGAATTTGCTGGTAAACTATTGGTTACCCATACATTGCCACCAATTACAGAATTGGCACCAATCCTGATTCGTCCCAAAATGGTAGCCTGAGCATAAATAATCACATTATCTTCTACTATCGGATGGCGCGGAATACCCTTAATCGGATTTCCTCCATCATCAAGCGGAAAACTTTTTGCCCCCAAAGTAACTCCCTGATAAAGCTTCACATGATTACCAATAATACAGGTTGATCCAATTACCACACCAGTTCCATGATCAATGGTAAATGATTCACCAATTTGAGCTCCGGGATGAATATCAATCCCGGTTTCTGAATGTCCCATCTCCGCAATGATACGTGGAATAAGCGGAACACCAAGATTCAACAATTGATGCCCTACTCTGTGGTTGATTATGGCCCTGATCGTTGGATAACAATAAATCACTTCACTTTGACTGTTCGCAGCAGGATCGCCAAGATATGCAGCTTCAACATCGGTAACCAGCAATCTGCGAATTTCGGGTAAAAACGAGATGAAATCGGAAGCCAAACCCTGAGCAAATTTCGAGCGCTCCTGCATATCAACCAATTCCGGGTTTGCACAGGTAAAACAAAGTCCCGCCAAAATCTGTTCCGACAAAAGTTCGAATAACTCATCTATGTATACTCCGACGTAGTGCCTGGTTGTATTTGTGCGTAAGCTCGTATTGCCAAAATAGCCGGGAAATAATATTTCACGAACTATTCCAACAACTTTACTCAATGCTTCAATAGATGGTAATGGCTCACCTATCCGGTGTTCGTGGCAAACCATATTTAACGATTTCGGATCTGACAGTTGCTCAACTGCATTCCTCATCTTGTGCTCTATATTTTTTTCTGAAAACATTTTTAAACATTTTGAGTTAAAACTTATACAGTCAACTGATTTTGAATAAAATACACCAAAAAACATTGCAGTTCAGGGCATAAAACAAAACCTAAACAAAAATCATACTTTTAGGTATGAAATCAAACTTAATCGGCTTAAAGTTTTAAGTTCGTTCGTAAAAACTACGAATTGCTATAATAGCATTGTTCAGGCGAGTTTCATCCTCTCCACCAATTTCAACAAAATTAAATCCATAATCAATCAGTTGATCCCGGTAGTGATTAAACAGTTTCTCCCTGTTTTCACCCCCATTTTCCCTTACAGAATCGGCTTCCCATGGAAGATCTGGACAGCATAACAAGTACAGATCGATCGGACATTTCGTTATTTTTTCTTCAAGCCAAACCGGTGTCTTTTCATAAACCCAGTTAAACCAAACCTTGGTAATGATCAGCCAGGTATCGAAGAAAAAAATCTTTTCAGAACTATTTTGAGTCAGGAGATACTGATCAACCTGTGCTTTTGCAATATTTTCAACATCCCCGAAAGTATAATGACCTGGTAATTTCTCAACATAATTACGGGCATATTCAGGAATGTATTGCCCCTGAAAATACTCAGCCAATTGTTTAGCCAGAGTAGTTTTTCCAGTCGATTCAGGACCGGTAATTGCTATTCGAATTTGTTGTTCATGAATATCCATATCTATTTATTGCATCAGAAAACAATTTTCAGCTATGCTGAATATCTAAATTACGCTTTTGATAATTTCGCATCCCCGATTATCTCTTTCTTCCATTCAATAAAGCCAACATAAGCCATTACAGTATATACTGCAAAAAGAATTACTGTAGGAATCAGTCCTTTGTATAGGAATAAACCTATAGAGAAAGCATCAACAAAAATCCAGACCAACCAGTGCTCCAGAATTTTACGTGCAAGCATCCAGGTAGCAACTATACTTAGCGATGTGGCAAAAGCATCAGCAAACGGCACTTGTGAATCAGTATAATTATTTAAAACATACCAAATTGGTATAAAAATTATCAAACTTACTAAAGCCAGCACTAACCCTAACTTTAAAGTCAACCGGCTAACTTTAAGCGATTCCGGCTTGCCCAGTTGTTTTCCAAAAAGCCATTCGTACCAGCCATAAATACTAATTACTACATAATACATTTGCAGTCCCATGTCCGCGTATAGCTTCGAAACAAAAAACACCCACACATAAAGTACAGATGTTAGCAATCCAACCGGCCATGTTAGTATGTTTTGACGGATTGAGAAAAATATATACGCAATACCTAAAATGGCTCCGAACAGTTCGATGTAATTTTCTGAAAGCCACCTGATAATTATCTCCATAAACAGATCATATTGTTAAAAAACAGAGACACACTGACTGTGTGTCTCTGTTTTAATAAAAAAGAATATTAAAATAAATCTTGATTACACGCATCAATTATTTTCCGGTCAGAATCTTTTCGTAAGCTCCTTTTTGAGTGATCACTTCAATTGCTTTGTTGATTGTTTCATCGTCTGCATTCATGATCTGGAAATACTCACTCGTCGAAAATAAATCCCGGGCAATTAATGCTTTCATTTGCCTTTTCATCAGAGGACGTGCAAATTCTGTGGCTTTTTCGTCACCCTTAACGCCTTCCTTATCCCCAGCTGCGATAATTTCTTCAACCATTTCATCAGAAACTTCAAACTTATCAGTGAAGGTTTTAAAATCAGTGTATTGTTGTACGAAACTATCGCGGTTTTCATCCATGATATCGAGTACTCCGGTATAAACCAGACCTTTTCGGCTCAAATTATTATAATATGCATAATATTTAGAGGTATCCAGCGGAATAAATAAATCAGGCATTACACCACCACCACCATATACAACTCGTTTACTTACCTTTGTCAAAAACTTTTCCGATTTATCCTGAGTCACACTATCTCTGGAAAATAATTCTCCATGCTCTATTCGTTTTAGGTAATCTTTCTGATACTCTTCCACTCCATCAGTATACGGTTTTTGAATACAACGTCCACTCGGGGTGTAGTAATGAGCAGTTGTTAACCGAATCATAGAGCCGTCAGTAAGCGGAAATGGTTGTTGTACAAGACCTTTTCCATACGATCGACGCCCGATCAGAACTCCTCGGTCCCAATCCTGAATTGCACCTGAAACAATTTCACTGGCTGATGCAGAGCCTTCGTCAATAAGTACAACCAATTTGCCTTGTTCAAGTTCGCCAAGAGGAGTTGCATCATATTCCTTCTTATCGGCATGCAGACCCTGAGTATAAACAACCAGCCTGTAAGCTGTCAGAAACTGGTCGGCCAGCTCAATAGCAGCTGTCAGATAACCACCTCCATTTCCCCGCAGATCCAAAACCAGGCTATTCAATTTCGAACTTGCCTTCAAAGCTTTAATCGCATCATAAAATTCACTGGTAGTTGTTGCCGAAAATTTATTAAGCTTAATATACCCGGTATTGTCGTTAAGCATATATGAGGCATCGAGACTGTTGATTGGAATTTTATCTCGTATTACAGTAAAATCAAGGAGATTATTCTCTCCTTTACGCTTAATCTTCATTTCAACTTTTGTTCCCTTTTTACCCCGCAGCAAGTCGTAAACGTCTGTATTTTTCAGGCCAATACTTGCAATTTTTTTAGCATCAACTTCAACAATGCGGTCACCTGCTCGAATACCAACTTTCTCTGATGGTCCACCAGAAATCGGAGTAACAACCATTAAGGTATCACGGTATACGTTAAATGAAATTCCAACGCCTTCGAAATTCCCTACGAGAGGTTCATTCATTTTCTCGACCTCTTCTTTCGAAATATAGACTGAATGAGGGTCAAGATTGCGTAAGACTTCAACGATAGCTTTTTCCGTTAAATCGTCCATTTTTGTTGAATCAACGTAATAACTGTCGATCAATCGAAGTAGCCGGCCATATTTCATGGTATTGCTCTGTACATCCTGAGCTTTCGATTCGCTCCCACCCACTATGAACATTACTCCCAGCAAAATTGAAACACCTGCATTTCTGAATTTAAATCTCATATCTCTTTTTTAATCCAGTTGGTTTGCTCCAAAATCATACAAAAACCAACCTTGAAATTTTGACTGACAAAGATAGTTCATAAAACCGGCAACAGAAAGCCACTATTCTTAATTAAAGTTAACATCTATACTTAAAGAGCGATAATAAGTCCATTTTTGAGTTAATAAATTACGCTGAAAAATTTGATCTGCAATTTACCTGGAGAAAATCACAGATATTTTCTACATTTAAAAATTAATAACCAACTAAACTGACACCATGAATTTTAGAATCCTGCAACTAAAAAATTACACACGCCAATTCATTTTAATCGCCATTTTCACTTTGGGTTATACCATTTCATGCTTCGCTGCGCAACGCGATTATTATCAAATTCAGGTTTTCCGGCTCACGGAAAATATTCAGGAGGCAAAAGTTGACAACTTCCTGAAAAATACATATTTGCCCGCATTACATCGGGCAGGAATTCTAAAAGTTGGAGTTTTTAAACCCATCGAAAGTGACACAACATCTGGGAAACGCGTATATGTCTGGATCCCATTCAAATCGCTGGATCATTTTTCCAAGATACAGGACCAACTAGCCAAAGATCAAGTCTACCAAACAAAAGGAATCGATTTTCTGGGTGCTCCGTTTGATCAGGCTCCTTTTGCACGCAAAGAATCTATCTTATTAAAAGCATTTCCTGACGCACCATATTTTTTCATTCCTGATCATAAGACTGCTCCAGCAGAGCGAATTTATGAATTACGCAGTTATGAAGGGCCAACCGAAAACCTGTTCCAGCAAAAAATAAAAATGTTTAACGAAGGTGGAGAAATTAAGCTTTTTAAAAGCCTCGGTTTTAATGCGGTCTTTTATGCTGAAGTTGTTTCAGGAAGCACTATGCCAAACCTGATGTACCTGACTACATTTGCCGATATGACGGCTCATGATGCCCACTGGGATGCATTCAGGGCTCATCCCGACTGGAAAGCCTTATCTGCATTACCTGAGTACAAAAACACTGTTTCAAAATCGATTAAAATTTTGTTGCATCCAACTGATTATTCTGATTTTTAGTACATTTCATATGATGAAAAGGAATCTACTAGTATGATTGAAGAAAAAATACTTACCAGTTTATTTCCATTATTCCCAGCCGAATTATTGGTTGAAATCAATAATAGCTCAATCTTAAAAATCGTACCGGAAGGCACAGAAATTCTTCGGGAAGGCCAGTACACAAAGGTGATTCCAATAGTAATCAACGGATTAATAAAAGTATTTACACGATATGAAGATAAAGAGCTTTTACTTTATTACATCAAACCCAACGAGAGCTGCATCATGTCATTTTCGGCAAGTCTAAAAAACCTGCCAAGTAAAATATATGCTGTTACTGAAGAAAATACAGAAGTTCTTTTGCTTCCGGTTGATAAGGTAATTGGGTGGACCAAACAATTTCCTGATATCAATTCCCTGTTTTTTCAACAATTCAATACACGATACAGTGATTTACTGGATACCATTAATCACCTGTTATTTGATCAACTGGACAAACGGCTTTATGATTATCTGCTGAAGAAATCGGAATTAACCAATTCGAGCCAACTAAAAATATCGCACAGGCAAATTGCCAGTGAGTTGGGTACAGCACGTGAAGTCATCAGCCGGGTAATGAAAAAACTTGAAAATGAGGGGAAAGTGAAACAGAACAACAATTTCATTGAAATTTTATCTTAGTGACCTGAGTCACTGAACATCATTTTTTGAATATCTAATTTTGACAAAATCAGAATTTCGTCAAACAAATAAAATTTTAAAAATGAAAAAGAACATGGGAGCAGCAGATCGTATTATCAGAATACTGGTTGCTGCAATTTTTGCTATTTTATATTTTACCGCAGTAATTCCGGGAACAGTAGGAATCGTTTTAATAGTTCTGGCCGGAATATTTGTTCTGACAAGTATTATTAGTTTCTGCCCTCTCTATTTCCCCTTAGGAATTAAAACAAACAAAAAATAATAGCCTTAATTACTTAATTGCAATATCCCCCATTCAATCCTAGTTATAGCTAAACACAAAAAGGAAGTTCAAATGAACCTCCTTTTTGTGTAATGTATTGTCAAAACCAAGCCTTATTCCCACTCGATCGTTGCGGGAGGTTTTGAACTGATGTCATAAACAACACGATTAATTCCTGGAACTTTATTGATGATTTCGTTCGACATCTTTGCCAGAAATTCGTATGGCAAATGGACCCAATCGGCAGTCATTCCATCAGTTGAAGCCACTGCACGCAATGCCACTACATTTTCATACGTCCGTTCGTCACCCATAACTCCCACTGATTGAACAGGAAGCAGCATTACGCCTGCCTGCCAGACTTTGTCGTACAATCCCCACTCTTTAAGTCCGTTGATAAAAATTGCATCAGCTTCCTGAAGGACACGAACTTTCTCCGGAGTAACATCACTTAAAATCCGGATTCCCAATCCTGGTCCAGGGAAAGGATGACGCCCAAGTAATTCTGGTTTCATGTCGAGAGCTTTTCCAACTCGCCGAACCTCGTCTTTGAACAACAATTTCAGCGGTTCAACGACCTTCAAATGCATTTTCTCAGGTAATCCACCGACATTGTGGTGCGATTTTATAGTTGCTGACGGACCATTTACTGAAACAGATTCAATTACGTCAGGATAAATAGTCCCCTGAGCAAGCCATTTTACATCCTGTATTTTGTGAGCCTCAACGTCAAATACTTCAATGAAGTCGCGCCCAATAACTTTTCGTTTAGCTTCCGGATCTGTAATTCCGGACAAATCGTCCCAGAATTTCTGGCGTGCATCTACGCCAATCACATTCAGGCCCATGTGTTGATATGAATCGAGTACCTGCTGAAATTCGTCTTTACGCAACAAGCCGTTATCAACAAAGATGCAAGTCAGGTTTTTGCCGATTGCCCGGTGTAAAAGGACTCCGGCGACCGATGAATCAACTCCTCCTGACAGACCAAGAACAACCCGATCATCACCCAATTTAGCTTTCAGTTCTTTTACAGTTGTTTCAATAAACGAGTCTGGAGTCCAATCTTGCTTACATCCACATATATCGACAACATAATTTTTTAGCAGTAGAGTTCCTTCTGTGGTATGATAAACTTCAGGATGAAACTGGATTGCATACGTTTCTTCACCTTCGATTTGAAAGGCAGCATTCTTAACATCAGCAGTGCTGGCTATAATCTGATAATTCTCAGGGAGTCTTTCGATGGTATCACCATGCGACATCCAAACCTGAGTATGCTCGCTAATCTGTTTAAAAAGTGGATTTGACGTATCGACAAAACCCAAATTTGCCCTCCCATACTCGCGTGAGTTTGACGGCATTACTTCGCCGCCAAAATAATGTGCAAGGTATTGCGCACCATAACAGACACCGAGTAATGGCATTTTACCTTTAATCAGTGACAGATCGGGTTTTGGGGCATTTTTATCTCTAACCGAAAAAGGACTTCCGGATAAAATAACTCCTTTAACTGTTTCGTCAATCGCCGGATAATGGTTATATGGATAGATTTCGCAATAAACATTCAGCTCTCTAACACGCCGGCCGATCAATTGCGTGTACTGCGAACCAAAATCGAGGATTAGAATTTTTTCCTGCATGGGACTTGTTTTTTTGAATTGGCGCAAAGATAGATAAAAAACGTTGCGGAGAAACTAGTCACGATTCAAGAGAAAAAGAAGTAAGATAATGGTAAAGTTATAAGGCAACAGATCATATCCGGACAAGAGGAATGTTAAAATGGAAAGTGGAACCTTCTGATACTTGTGATTCGAGCCAGATTTTTCCGCCGAGCATTTCTACCAAAGCCTTGGAAATACATAACCCTATTCCATTTCCACGTTGAATCCGATTATTACTAACACGTCCAAATCTCATAAAAATAAGATCAAAATCTTCTTCATCAATGCCAATCCCGGTGTCTTTTACATAAAAATGTATCATATCAACACCCTCAACTGAAGTAATCCCTTCAATTCCAAACTCAATAGATCCTTTATCCGTATTTTTAATTGCATTGGTAAGTAAATTATCCAAAATCTGGCAGAGACGGATGGGATCAGAGACGATTGTAATATTCTCAAATTCTTCAGGAATTTTTAATTTTAGTTCGATGTGCTTTTTTTGTTGATTCTCGAGGTACCGATCACCAGAGAAGTAGCATTTTTTCATCAGTTTGGAAAGATCGATCTGTGTATGAATAATTTTCATTTGATTAGATTCAATCTTTGAAATGTCAAGAATATCACCAATAATCCGCAGCAATTGCTCACCTCCATGCTGAATTAGCTCAACATAATTCTGTCTAATCTCATCAACTAGTTCAGAGTCAGACAATAACTCAGAAAAGCCAATTATGCTATTAAGTGGAGTTCTGATTTCGTGGCTCATGTTGGCTAAAAATGCAGACTTTAGCCGATCACTTTCCTCTGCATTTTCTTTAGCAACAAGATACTTATCACTTTCTTCCTGAATTTTATGACGGTATTTTTCCATCATATAGGAGCCAGAAATGGCTATAACGCCCGATGCAATCAGAATGAAATTATTCTCAATAAACCAGGCAAATTCAATTGATTGGAATCCATGGCCCAATAAATTCTGAAAAAAAACAGCAACGACATCATACATTACCAACATGATAGAAAACAGAATAATCGTCTCTATTTTAGTAAACCTGAATATAAAAATAGCCCAAAACAAGGTAGTTACCAGTCCCGAATAGTAGCCAAAATAACCTTCCTCATTGGGTTTGGCCAGATAAACCATGTAGACAATACCAAGCATCGCCGTTGATGTAACAATCAGCAGAACCAGTCTGGCATATTTTTTATAATATCGGGTATAAGAAAAAAGAAAAGATAACACAACTCCGGGAGTCATAATAACATACCTGAAATACCATACATCATGATAAGTTTCAGGCAACATAAATGGATCAACTATTCCAAATATCCAGTAGATGAAGGCTCCCAATGCAATACCAATACGGTATTCTCTGGGTTTAAGAGTATATCCTCCCATGTTCCATTAATTAAAAAAATCTCTCGGTAAATATTACAAACCAATAATGCAGGTCATTTTCAAGATATGAAAAGTTGCTTACTATTTAAATATACAACATATTGTGTATATTATTAATACAAACACAATAATTATTCTATATCAATTGGTTTGCAACTATTATTTCACCATTTTATCTAAAAGAGAACGAAAAATGAAATCATACCAACTTTACAATTTTACGTGAGAATAAAACTTCCATTCCATGTATTATGCGAAGAACATATATGCCGGATTTTAAATTGTTTTGCCCGGAAAAATTGAATCGAATCTGCCCATTGAGAATTTCAATGGATAGTTTGCGAACCAATCGACCCTGGGAATCATAAAATTCAGCATAACCATTGTCTGTAACATCAAGCGAAAGCTGAATATTCAGTTGCTCATTAAATGGATTTGGGAATACAGACGCAGAACCCGAAGCAATTTGATTTTCAACACCGGTAAATTCAGACGGCCATTGTTGGTCGAGAAATGTTAATCGTTTGTTAATCCAGATATTCATCCAATCTACTTCTGAAGTATAACTATATCCTAAATAATAATTTGGCCAGATCCTTGTCCCAAGAATTGGCCAGCGCTGGTAATTTCTATACTCAGCCTCTGATAGTAAATCCACTAAACTATCTACAACAAAACTAATCCGTTCATTAGACAATTCCTTTTTTCGCAAAGTCGTCCATCGTTTTTTCAAACTACTGACAAAGTTCTGATCACTCATTAGTTTATTCCACCAGAATGGATTCTGCCATAAATCATTTCCAAGATATGCCTGGTATTGGAACCCAGAAGTTAAATAGCCATCGTAATAATCAGCATTCCCGTAAGCCAGGTTAAAATCCCATACAGGACCGCAGTTCATCAAACCATTTTTATCTTTATACAAATAAGAACTTAACCGATAACCGTCAACATTTTTCGACAATTCATTGATGATCATAAAATCAATAAAAGAAGAATCGTTCAAAAAATCGTGATAACTCCCGACTCCGGAAAATTTTCCATCATAAAGAGACTTTTCCATATTCCTGATATATGACTTAGCATAAGTAGCCTGTTCTATAGTTATTTCATCAGATTTTGGATAATCATACTGATAAAAAGTTCGACCAACAGCATTTGAATAATCTGAATTCCAACCATCACCGCCACTTCCGGTAGTTTTGTCAATTTTGATAATGTAACCTCCAGTTAAGTCAGCTCCTGAATTATCAGTTAAAGTTAATTTGGCTATATCTACCCGATTTTTATCCCGTTTAATCTTTTCAATCAACACATAAACGCCTTGATATGTCCCATTCAGAATAAGTTCAGCAAAGCGGCAGCGTGGTGACCAATGTCCTAATGAAGCATCCAAGGTATAAGTCAGGGCATTCCGAATCATTGTTTTATCTGAATACGGTCCATAAAGAACCCAATCATTTTCTTCAGGCATTCCCAGCAAAGAAACATTCAGATCAGTGAGGTCACTCGCCCTTGTCTCAATGCCATAACCCTTTTTCGGAAATGTTTGAGAAGATGAACCTCTATATTCAATGCCAATTTTGCCATTGTAATTATTTTTTGGATCGGTTAAATTATTGCGTTTCCCTGGACCATTCCAGATGATGCCCATATCAGCAATGATTTTGGGATCATCAAGGATTGTTTTCCCTCCAGTATTTATAATTATTAAAGGAAGATTTGATGAAGTGATATTAACCTGAGCAAAGCCACTTGAAATATAAAAAACGCCGCATAGTAAAATAGGAAGCAACTTCAGGATAGATTGCATTTGTTTGTGGTTAGTAAAGATGTAAAAAAACAAAGCTTCCTGAAATCAGGAAGCTTTGCCAAGATATAAATTACAATTCGCGTATCCAAATATTACGGTAACCTACCGGATTTCCATGATCCTGGAGAATTATTGGACCTGCGCCGTGAGGCTTTTCAAAATACTCAGGAATGCCAATATATTCGGTTGGACCACGCAAAGAAACATGGTTCTGAACTAATACACCATTGTGCAATACAGTCACAGTTGGAGGCGTGAAATAGGTTCCATCAGATTTAAACCGGGGTGCGGTATAAATTACATCATAAACCTGCCATACACCTGGTCCTTTACACACATTTACCAGTGGAGGATATTGCTTGTAGAAACTTCCGGCCTGGCCATTACGATAAGTCCGGTTATTATAGTTATCCAATACCTGAAGTTCATAAAGTCCCTGAAGAAAGATTCCACTGTTTCCACGGCCTTGACTTTCACCAACCACTTCAGCTGGAGAATGCCATTCAATGTGAAGTTGAAAATCATTGAATGATCTTTTTGTTTTAATAACACCGGCACCTTTCACTACTGTTACTGCGCCGTCGGCTACTTTCCAACCAGGTTCTGTTCCAGCTTCATTGGTCCATTCTGAATTTAGGTTCTTCCCATCAAAAAGCACAATAGCATCAGAAGGGGCATCCATAGGAGTTTCACCCGGCGTAACAACAGTTATTTCCGGATCCCAGATTTCTGTCATTTCAGGCTTCATTGGAAAATCAGTACGGCCCTGAGCAAAAATTGAAGTAAAAGCGAGAACTCCTACTACTGAAAATAATACACTTTTCATTTTTATTGGTTTTTAGTTAAAATAATTTGCCGTTAACAGAAATTCTAATTATTCATTAACGGATAAAATCATTGGGTTTAAATAATGGGTTCAAAAATTAAAGATCAAGTTCTTTCATAATTTCATCAATTTTTTCGTCTGCTTTTGCTTCAACAGCATCAAAATCAGATCGATTGGAAAGTGAGCCTGCAACCTCAAAATAGAACTTTATTTTTGGCTCTGTCCCTGAAGGTCTAACTGATATTTTTGTACCATCTTCGGTAAAGAACTGCAATACATTAGAAGTCGTTTTCTGGTTTATAGCAGTCTCAACTCCAGTCAGCATATTCTTCTCAATATTTACATCATAATCTTTAACGATTTTCAGTTTCGAGCCACCCAAAACTTTTGGTGGATTGGAACGAAAGTTTACCATCATCTGCTGAATTTCTTCGGCTCCGGTTTTACCTTTACGAACCACATATTTCATTTTTTCGCGCGAAAATCCATATTCCATATAGATATCGAGCAATAATTCGTACAACGATTTACTCTGATCTTTTGCCCAGGCAACAATTTCAGCCATAAGTGCACACGAAGAAACCGCATCCTTATCACGAACAAAATCTGCTGGCATAAAACCGAAACTTTCTTCGCCACCGCCAATGTATTTCTTTTTGCCTTCCAAATCGCGAATTACTTCGGCAATATATTTAAAACCTGTAAATACATCATAATAATCGACCTTGTTTTTTTCGGCAATTTTAGCAATCAGTTCAGTGGTTACAATTGTTTTTACGATAAACTCATTGCCTTTAAGCTGGTTACTTTCCTTGCGCATGTTAATGATATAATATATAAAAACAAGTGCAGTCTGGTTTCCGTTCAGAATAACGAATTTGCCTTTGTCATTTTTTACAGCAACACCAATACGGTCAGCATCAGGATCAGATGCAAGTACAACATCAGCATCAACTTCAACAGCTTTTGCAATGGCCATTTTTAATGCTGCAGTTTCTTCCGGATTTGGCGAAACCACTGTTGGGAAATTACCATCAACAACATCCTGTTCAGGGACATTGAATATATTAGTGAAGCCAAATGCACGCAATGCTGCTGGAATTAAGCGAACTCCAGTTCCGTGAATCGGGGTATAAACAATCTTTAGTTCTTTTTGTCTTTTAACCACTTCAGGAGAAATCGATACACTTTTCACCTTTTCGAGGAATAGATTATCCATTTCAGTTCCAAGTACTGTTATCAAATTTTTATTTCCATTAAATTTAATGTCAGCAGCTTTTACTCTTGAAACTTCATCAATAATATTTTCATCGTGAGGCGAAACGATTTGTGACCCATCATCCCAATAAGCTTTGTAGCCGTTATATTCTTTCGGATTATGCGAAGCCGTTAAGATAATTCCGCTTTGGCAACCTAATTCACGGACGGCAAATGACAATTCCGGAGTTGGGCGCAAATCATCAAAAATGTAAACCTTAATTCCGTTAGCCGCGAAAATTCCGGCACTTGTATCGGAGAACAACCGGCTGTTATTGCGGCAATCGTAACCAATCGCAACTTTTATCTCTGGAAGATTGGCAAATTCTTTCTTGAGGTAATTGCTCAATCCCTGAGTTGCTGCACCAACAGTATAAATATTCATTCGGTTAGTGCCTGCACCCATGATTCCGCGCAATCCACCAGTACCAAATTCAAGGTCACGGTAAAACGAATCTATCAATTCGGTTGAATCATCATTATTTAGCATCCGCCGAACCTCTGCTTTGGTCGCCTCATCGTAAACATCAGTCAGCCATTCTGCGGCTTTCAATTTCACATTATCTAAAACTTCCTGATTTGTTGCCATATTATTCTTTTTTTATCTGAAAATACTTAACTAAACTATCCCTCCAATGAGGAATTTCCAATCCAAAAATAAGTTTAATTTTCGACTTATTCATGACACTGTATGGTGGTCGGGCTGCAGGAGATGGATAATCTTCCGTTGCAATTGGTTTCACAAAACAATTGGTTTGAGTTATCTCCATTATGGCCTTGGTAAAATCGTACCAACTTGCAACACCTTCATTCGAATAATGGAATACCCCGGGAACAAAGGCTTTATCACTATTTAATGAATTTGAAATAATCGTTAAAATTGCATCTGCAAGGTCTGCTGCATTCGTGGGACTTCCAATCTGATCTGCTATTACACCCAACTCGGGTTTCTCGGCTCCTAGCCGAACCATTGTTTTCACAAAATTATTTCCGAATGCAGAATATAACCACGAAGTGCGGATAATGATACTGTCCGGATTGAATTTTTGGCACAATATTTCACCTTCAAGCTTGGTTTTTCCATAAGCAGATTGAGGATCAACCGGATCATTTTCTTTATATGGTCTTGGGCCTTTCCCATCAAAAACATAATCAGTTGAAATATGAATCATTTTGCAACTAATATTCGCTGACTGCTCTGCCAAAATCCCAACGGCAGTGGCATTAAGCAATGTTGCAAAATCAAGTTCAGTTTCAGCCTTATCTACAGCTGTAAAAGCAGCACAATTCACCAGATATTCAGGTCTGAAACCGGATAAAAATTCAGCAACTTTTGCGGAATTAGTAATGTCAAGTTCAGCAACATCTGTAAAACAAAACTCCAATTCAGAAAATAAACCAGAAATTTTATGAATTTCTGAACCCAGTTGTCCATTTGAACCTGTGATAAGAATTCTAGTCATTTGATACAAATTTGAAGTTCATTTCGGCATCAGCAAAATATGGATTTTGCAAATCTTTTCCTGAAATCACTGCCTTTCCCAAAGGTAATTTCCAATCTATTGCCAATTCTGGATCATCCAGACGGATTCCCCTTTCAGCCTGCGGATTATAAAACGCATCGCATTTGTAAGAGAAAATAGCGTACTCGCTCAATACCGAAAATCCATGAGCAAAGCCTTTCGGAATATAAAACTGTTTTTTATTCATTGCACTTACCTCTAAACCGTACCACTTACCAAATGTTGGAGAACCCTTGCGAAGATCGACTGCAACATCATAAACAGTTCCGCTCACAACACGAATCAGTTTGGTTTGGTCGTAAGGAGCAAGTTGATAATGCAGCCCACGGATAACTCCCTGATGTGACTTCGACTCATTATCCTGAACAAATTTGGAAATTAATCCATTTTCTGCAAATTTGGTTTCACTGAAGCTTTCAAAAAAATATCCCCTTTCATCAGCAAAAACCCGGGGCTCAATGACTAAGAGTCCCGGGATTGGAGTTTCAATTATCTTCATTTTTAATTTCTTTCGTTAAAACGATAAAACTTTTCGATTCGCAAGTTTTACCAAATATTCACCATATTGATTTTTCCTGAGAGGCTCAGCCAAAGCCAGTAACTGTTCTTTACTAATATATCCCTGCAAATATGCAATTTCCTCAATACATGACACCTTTAATCCCTGACGTTGCTCTATTGTTGCTATAAAATTAGAGGCTTGCATTAAACTTTCATGAGTACCAGTATCAAGCCAGGCAAAACCACGTCCCAGCATTTTCATATTTAAACGCCCTTCTTCCAGATACAATCTGTTTAAATCTGTGATTTCAAGTTCGCCTCTTTTAGATGGTTTTAGTCCGAGTGATTTCTTCACTACATCGTTACTATAAAAGTACAACCCGGTAACAGCGTAATTTGATTTAGGATTTTCAGGCTTTTCTTCAATCGAAAGAACTTTTCCCTTGTCATCAAATTCCGCAACCCCATATCGGTCCGGATCATTCACATAATACCCAAAAATAATAGCACCATCTTTCAAAGATGCTGCATCCTCTAGTATTGAACTAAAATTATATCCATAAAAGATATTATCACCCAAAACCAGACAAACGGAATCATCACCAATAAAATTTTCACCAATAATAAATGCCTGAGCAAGACCGTCGGGTGAAGGCTGTTCGGCATATTCAAGTTTTAATCCTAACTGACTGCCATCCTCCAATAAATCCTGATATAAATGAATATCCTTTGGAGTTGAAATTATCAGTATTTCACGAATACCAGCCAGCATCAAAACCGACAATGGATAATAGATCATTGGCTTATCGTAAACCGGAATAATTTGTTTCGAAATGCTTTTGGTTATGGGATACAGTCGTGTACCCGATCCACCTGCAAGAATAATACCTTTCATATCTATCTGAACTTTATTTAGTTTCTTCTTTTAAAAGATGATCGAAATACTCAATGGTCTTCGATAAACCTTCGCGTAAATGAACTTTCGGCTCCCATCCGCCTAATTTTTCTTTGGCAAGAGAAATATCAGGTTGTCTTTGAGTTGGGTCATCAGTCGGTAAAGGAAGGTAAATTATCTTCGATTTCGAACCGGTAAGTTCGATGATATTTTGTGCCAGTTCCAACATAGTAAACTCACCGGGATTTCCAATATTTACCGGTCCGGTAAAATCGTCTCCTGTCGCCATCATCCGGATCATTCCTTCCACTAAATCCGATACATACTGAAAACTCCGGGTTTGCCGGCCATCACCAAATACAGTTATATCCTGATTCTTCAATGCCTGTACAATAAAATTGGAAACAACGCGACCATCATCAGGTTCCATTTTTGGGCCATACGTATTAAAAATGCGGATTATTTTGATCCGAACATCGTTCTGAGTGTGGTAATTTACAAATAACGATTCAGCGCATCGTTTCCCTTCATCATAACACGAACGAATTCCAATTGGATTTACATGCCCCCAGTAATCTTCTGTCTGCGGATGAATTATCGGATCGCCATATACCTCGCTGGTAGATGCCTGCAAGATCTTAGCATGGATTCTTTTGGCCAGTCCCAGCATATTTATGGCTCCCATTACTGAGGTTTTTATTGTTTTTATTGGATTTAACTGGTAATGAACGGGTGATGCAGGACATGCCAGATTGAATATTTCATCCACCTCGATAAAATAGGGCATAGTAACATCATGCCTGATAAGTTCAAAATATGGATTTTCAAGTAAATGAACAATCTTTTGCTTTTTCCCCGTAAAATAATTATCCATGCAAACAACTTCATTCCCTTCATTCAAAAGCCGCTCACACAAATGCGATCCGACGAAACCGGCGCCTCCGGTTACCAAGATTCGTTTCATTTAGATTATTTTGAAATAATAACAGATTTTCTTCCTATACTGTAATAGTTGAAATTAAGATCCTTCATTTCTTCAGGCTCGTAAATATTACGTCCGTCAAAAATAGTTTTGGTTTTCAATAGTTTTCCTAAAACTCTGAAATTTGGCATCCTGAATTCAGGCCATTCAGTAACCACGACAAGAGCATCAGCATCAATGCAAGCATCATACTCATCATTCGCAAAAATGATTGAATCCCCTAAAATACGAGCGGCCTCTTCTTTGGCAACAGGATCATAAGCAACTATAGAAGCACCTTCTTTAAGCAAAATATCGATAATTACCAAAGATGGCGCTTCGCGCATGTCATCAGTTTTTGGCTTAAATGCCAGACCCCATATCCCGAATTTCAAACCTTTTAAATTATCACCAAAATGTGATTTAATCTTCTTGATCAAAACTTCTTTTTGACGATAATTAACGGCCTCAACAGCCTTTAAAATATCAAGAGAGTGCCCGTATTCATCTGCGGTACGAACCAGTGCCTGTACATCCTTTGGGAAACAGGAACCACCATAACCGGTTCCGGGATAAATAAACTTATTGCCGATACGTGCATCCGACCCGATACCTTTTCGAACCATGCTCACATCAGCTCCGACCAACTCGCACAGATTGGCGATGTCGTTCATAAAGCTGATTTTGGTAGCAAGCATTGAGTTCGCTGCATATTTTGTCATCTCAGAGGAAGCAATATCCATAAATAGAATAGGATGACCATTCAACAGAAAAGCTTTATATAACTTTCGTATCGTCTTTTCAGCATCGGGTGATTCAATTCCAACAACAATACGATCCGGTTTTAAGAAATCATCAACAGCACTGCCTTCCTTCAAAAATTCGGGATTTGACGCTACATCAAAAGGGATATCGACTCCACGCTTTTTCAATTCTTCCTGAATAGCCGCTTTCACTTTCAATGACGTTCCCACAGGCACTGTACTCTTTGTTACAACTACCATATAATGATCGATATTTCGACCGATCTCACGAGCAACACTTAGTACATATTTAAGATCAGCACTGCCATCTTCGTCAGGAGGTGTTCCAACAGCTATAAATACAGCCTCAACATCAACAAGACTATCCTTTAAGTTTGTTGTAAACGAAAGACGGCCCTTTTCTACATTATATTTAAAAATATCTTCGAGGCCGGGCTCATAAATAGGGATTTTCCCATTGTTTAGCATTTCAATTTTGCGCTCATCTACATCAACGCAGACAACATCAACACCTGTTTGTGAAAAACAAGTTCCGGAAACTAATCCAACATAACCTGTACCTACTACAACTATTTTCATGGTTTACTCTTTAATGTATTTTTATAACTACCAAAAATAAGGAATATTACTTCACCTAAACTTGAAATGTTCAGGAATGTCAGATTTTAAATTTTTTCAAAACGTTTCAATTTCTGAAAATCAGAAAATATAAGTCAGTAATTTGTTGGTTGTATTGCATCTACGACATTGAAAAATCGTTAAATTTCTTTGTTTTATAATGGAATAGTCTTAATTTTGCGGCGCATTTATTTAATATATAGTCTAACTCATTAATTAATTGATTATTAAATGGTAGAAAACAAGTCAGAGAACCTTGATCAAAAGGCAGAACTCGAACAGCAGGAAACTGTTGAAACAAAAAACGCAGTAGTTGAAGAAACTGTTGCTCCTACAGAAGAAACTATTGCAGCTGTTGAGGAAACTGTTGCTCCTGCAGAAGAAACTATCGAAACAGTTGAAGAGATTGTTGCTCCTGTTGAAGAAACTATTGCAGCAGTTGAAGAGATTGTTGCTCCTGCAGAAGAAACTATCGCAGTAGTTGAGGAAACTGTTGCTCCTGTAAAAGCAGCAAAAGAAACAAAGGCAGCAAAAAAAGCAGCTGCTGAACCAGCAGAATTTGACTGGGATGCTTTGGAAGAAGAAGACAAGGGATTCAGTGGAAACGCAAAAAAAGAGCTTGAAACCCTTTATGCATTGACCCTGACTACTGTTCAGGAAAAAGAAGTGGTTGAAGGAAGAGTTATTTCAATGAACAAACGCGAGGTTGTTATTGACATTGGCTACAAATCAGATGGTATCGTAAGTTTAAACGAATTCCGTTACAACCCTGAATTAAAACCAAAAGATTTAGTTGAAGTTTACATCGAAAGCCTCGAAGATTTAAAAGGCCAGATGATCCTTTCACACAAAAAAGCAAGAGCTTTACGTTCTTGGGATCGTGTAAACGAAGCGCTTGACAAAGATGAAGTAATCAAAGGATACATCAAATGCCGCACGAAAGGTGGTATGATCGTTGACGTATTCGGAATTGAAGCATTCCTTCCGGGTTCACAGATCGATGTGAAACCTATCCGTGATTACGACATGTATGTTGGCAAAACTATGGAATTCAAAGTGGTTAAAATTAATCATGAATTCCGTAACGTGGTAGTTTCTCATAAAGCATTGATCGAAGCAGAACTCGAATTGCAGAAAAAAGAAATTATCTCTAAACTTGAAAAAGGACAGGTACTTGAAGGTACTGTTAAAAATATTACTTCATACGGAGTATTTATTGACCTCGGTGGCGTAGATGGTTTGATTCACATTACTGACCTTTCTTGGGGTCGCATCACTCACCCGAATGAAATCGTTGAATTGGATCAGAAATTGAATGTTGTAATTCTTGACTTCGATGATGACAAAAAACGTATCGCATTAGGCTTGAAACAATTAACTCCACACCCATGGGATAGCCTTGGCGCTGACCTCAAAGTTGGTGATTCAGTTAAAGGTAAAGTTGTTGTTATGGCTGATTACGGTGCTTTTGTTGAAATCGCTGCCGGAGTTGAAGGTTTGATCCACGTTTCTGAAATGTCATGGTCACAGCACCTTCGCAGTGCACAAGACTTCCTGAAAGTTGGAGACGAAATCGAAGCTCAGATTTTAACATTAGATCGCGAAGAACGCAAAATGTCATTAGGTATCAAACAATTAAAATCTGATCCATGGCAGGAAATCGATACCTTATTCGGTATTGGAACAAAACACAAAGCTTCAGTTCGTAATTTTACCAACTTCGGAGTTTTTGTTGAAATCCAGGAAGGTGTTGACGGTTTAATCCATATTTCGGACTTAAGCTGGACCAAAAAGATTAAACATCCATCTGAATTCACTTCAATAGGTGCTGACATTGACGTTGTAGTACTTGACATTGACAAGGAAAACCGTCGTCTAAGCCTGGGACACAAACAATTGGAAGAAAATCCATGGGATGTGTTTGAAACTATATTCTCAGTTGATTCAGTTCACGAAGGAACTGTAGTTGAATTATTCGACAAAGGAGCAACAATCGCTCTTCCTTACGGAGTTGAAGGTTTTGCTACTCCTCGTCACCTTGTAAAAGAAGACGGTGGTCAGGCTCAACTGGAAGAAAAAATGGAATTCAAAGTAATTGAATTCTCTAAGGCGGCCAAACGAATCATTCTTTCTCACTCAAGAGTTTTTGAAGATGAGAAAAAAGCTGAGGACACAGCAAAACGGAAAGCTACAACCAAAGCTACAACTAAGGCTGTAAAACAGGTGAAGGAAAATAATGCTGAAAAAACCACACTTGGAGATATTTCTGAATTGGCTGCTCTGAGAACTCAAATGGAAGCTGACGAACAGAAAGAAAATTAATTTGTAAGTATTACAAATCCATTTGAATTTATTAAATTGCATTTATGGATTTTGAAATATTAAGAACAACAAATTATACACTTATTAAAGTTCTGAATGAAAGACTGGATACAAGTAATGCTCCGGAATTAAAATCAGAACTGATAGTGGTTAATACGAACGGCGAGAAAAATATCGTTCTGGATTTAAGTAGCTGTAGCTACTGTGATTCTTCAGGGTTAAGTGCTATTTTAGTTGCTAACCGTTTATGTGAAGATGCAATCGGAACGTTTATTTTAACTGGTCTTCAACCCGATGTTGAGCAGATTATCAGGATTTCAATGCTACATACTGTTTTAATTATTACAAAAACAGTTGACCAGGCAATGAATCTCCTGCTCGAAAAGGAAAAACTTTAATCTGACTATGTCAGATTCGTCAATGCCTTTTCAACTGACCATACTCGGAACAAGTTCTGCATTACCCACATCAAACAGATATCCAACCGCCCAGGTACTCAATGTACTTGGGCGGTTTTTTTTGATCGATTGTGGAGAAGGTACACAAACCCAAATGCGGAAATACAAGATTGGATTCTCTAAAATCAATCACATTTTCATCTCGCACCTCCATGGCGACCACATTTTTGGATTGATCGGACTTATTTCAACCATGGTACTCTTAGGAAGAATAAATGATTTGCACATCTATTCTCATTCGGAGCTGCAAAAATTCCTTTTGCCTCAGATTGAATTCCTGTATGCCAACGAACTCCCATTCAAAATCATTTTTCATCCCTTGAATTTCAAAAAAGAACAGAAGATCTACGAAGATTCGAAGGTTAACGTTTTTTCATTTCCTATAGATCACCGGATTTCAACCTGCGGATTCAGATTTGAAGAAAAACCAGCCTTACCTAATTTACTTCCTGACAAGATTAAAGAATACCAAATCCCCATTCGCGACCGGCAACGAATTAAGGAAGGCGGAGATTTCATTACCAGCGATGGCCGCATTATTTCCCATTCAGAACTGACAAAGAATAAGCATCGGGCACGAACCTTTGCCTTTTGCAGCGACACCCGCTACAATGAATCGTACATCGAATCGGTTCGGAACGTGGACTTGCTTTATCACGAAGCAACCTTTGCCAACGATAACAAAGATTTAGCACAAACCACGTATCACTCAACTGGTGAAGCTGCTGCCAGAGTTGCATTAAAGGCTGAAGTTGGAAAGTTAATTATTGGGCATTTTTCTGCCCGGTACAAAGACCACACGGTTATCCTGAAAGAAGCTCAGGAGATTTTCACAGATACCGAAGCGATTATAGAAGGGCAAGTGTTTCCCGTAGAAGAAGTTATTTGGAAATAGAAAAAGTCATTAGGAAAATGACTAATATCTATCTGTCTGACAGCATTGTTTTTATAAAACATTTCGATATTTCTACTTCAGTTTATCATGATAAACTGAAGTATTACCTAAGTTTATCATGTATTTTATAAATGATTTTACCCTGAAGCGTTTTCCTCAAACGACTTTGGGGCGGAGAAATCATTTCATGAGTTTATTGAAGATAGAAGTGAGAATCGAATCTATTTCAAAATTACCTTTTGTGCCTTGATGTTTTTCTGATCTGTTCTGATGATGTAAATACCCGAAACATTTCCACTTAAATCAATCCACACTTCGTTTTCGCGTATCAGTTGTTTGAAACAACTCTTCCCGGTAATATCATTTATGGTTATAGATATCCCATTTTGTGGAACCTGATCAAATACAAGTAACACCTTTCCCGTTGTTGGATTAGGATATACCTTGAATTCCTGCTTGACTGATAGTTGGTCGATCCCGGTAATGTTTTTCCCCTCTTGGGTAACTGTAATGGTTTGAGGCACATTGCTAGCCAAAACCGTAACTATCGCTGTACGTTGCCCTGCTGAAGCATTTTCTTGAGCTGTAAAAGTTAGAGTTTGATCCCCGGTACCAGATGCATGATCGATAGTTAACCAGGCTTGATCGGAAACGGCAGTCCAGACGATGTTACTTTTTAATACTACCGAAGTGGTACTAAGTGCTTTGGCTGCCACTTTTGTTTCTATTGCACTTAGCGTTAAGTCAGGCATTTCAACAATGTTCGTGAAATCTTTCCATTGGTTGGCAGCCTGATAGGCAGCCTTTGAGCCATAAGGAACATATAGGGTGCAAGTGCTTTTGTTTAGATCAAAAAAAACATCAAGCGATGAGTTTAAATCGATCGGAATAAGATTATAAGCAAAAATCGAATTTAAATTATCACATAATGAAAAGGCATACCGTCTGATAGTTTTTACAGACGATGAAATCGTAACTTTCGTTAGTCCGCGACAGAATCCAAAAGCATTTTCTTCTATTAAAGTGACAGAAGAAGGAACGATATAATCCCCTGTTTCCGAAATCGGACATTGAATCAATTCTGTTCTGTTTTTATTAAACAGGACACCATCAATAGCCGAGTAAGTGAGATTGTTTTCATCTACAGTTATCTTTCCATTAAAATAACCAAATGCACCAAAAGCAATACTATTTACTGAGGCAGGAATGTTTATGATGGATAGACCGGTACAGTGGTCAAAAGCTAAACCTTCGATGGATGTTACCGATAAAGGAATATCTATAGTGGTTAAATCAGTACAAACATAAAAAGCATATACTCCAATGGTAGTAGCCATTAATGGAAGAAGAACAGATTTAAGACCAGATTTACCTTGCGCTATATTCTGATTGTAAAAAGCAAAACCGGGGACACCATTTGCCGGATATAAGTTATTACTTGTATCAATTGTTCCTTCATTGCCATAATAAGAAGCTATTTGCACACGTCTCAAATCGATATTAGTTAATACGGGCATTTCATCGCGCATGGTCTTAAAATCACGGGCATCAATGGTCCCGGATAGAGTAAGGCTTGTGGTAGTAGATAGCTGGCCTGCAAGTATTGTTTTTAGGTTTCCTGCGGTTACTTCTACTTTGCCGTATTGGGTTACCTTTATTGTTTGTGGCGTTAGCCCTGTTGCCGATATGGTAATTGTTGCCGACCGAATGGTTGTTGTCGGGTTTTCAGTTGCAGCAAACGTAATCGTATCAGTACCAGAAGATCCAGTCGAAGCTCCGGCGGTTAACCATGTTTGATCTGAAGTAGCTGTCCAGGCTAAACTGGAAGATATAGCTACTCCGACAGTACTAACTTCTGGCCCCATATTTATTTTATTATTCGAAAGAAAGATTCCTGGCATTTCAACGATATTTGTAAAATCCTTCCATTGATTAGCTGACTGATAGGCATCTTTTGAGCCATAAGGTACATATAAAGTACAAGTGCTTTTGTTTACATTCCTAAAAACAGCCACATAAGAAGTAAAATTTATCGGAGAAATGGAATTGCAATGAATCGATCTCAAATTAACGCATTCGCTAAATGCGTCCATTTCGATTCTTGCAACAGATAATGGAATCGTCAAATCCGACAGCGCTTTGCAGGAGTAAAAAGCAGAAAATCCAATTGAAGTAACTGACGGAGATATACTTACTATTTTTAAAGCCAAACATTGTAAAAAAGCGTAATCTCCTATAAAAATGACCGAAAAAGGGATTGTTACATTTTCAAGCCCACAATGCTCAAAAGCATATCTTTCAATAGAAACAACCGAAGAGGGAATAATATAGCTTCCAGTTTTTGTGGTCGGGCAATGTATCAATTTAGTTTGCTCTTTGTTAAATAAAACCCCTTCAATACCTGAAAACTTCGGGTTGTTCACATCCACATTTATTGAAGCACTGCAAGTAGTAAAAGCTAATTCGTCAATGGATACTACTGATGTAGGAATGGTTATGCCCGATAATTTTTCACAGGATTCAAAAGCAAACATTATTATAGAAGTGACCGAAGATGGTATGGTGTAATTTCCTGTTTTTGAAATCGGGCAATGAATTATGTTTGTTTGATGTTTGTCAAACAGAATTCCATCAACACTCGAATAATTTGGATTGGCTGAATCAACATTTATTAAAGCATTGCATCCTCCAAAGGCATTCAACCCAATATTAGTAACTGAGACCGGGATATTTATAGAAGTTAAAAATTTGCAGTTATAAAAGGAATAACTTCCGATTGATTTAATTGATGAGGGAAGAATGAACGATTTAAAATGATTTTGCCCCATGCATGAAGCTATTGGAAATGCATTATCAGGTATTTCATTTGCAGAATAAGCTCTGTAGTCAGGAGACAATGGTCCTTCGGTACCACTATAAGCGGCAATTGTTACCTCACTTAAATCAACATCAGTTAATGCCGGCATTGCATCGCGCATGGTTTTAAAATCGCGTGCATCCATAGTGCCTGATAGGGTTAATTTCGTAATTGTTGTTGCATTTTTCGCGATTAAATTGTATAAACCACCTGGAGTAACATTCACCGTAGTAATCTGACTGACAGTAATTGATTGGTCGCTAAAACCTACTGCTGATATCGTAACGGTAGCAGAACGGTCACTTCCGGTATTGTTCTCAGTTGCAGTCAAAATTAGAGTTGTTTTACCTGAGCCCCCAGTTGTTATATTGAGGGATAACCACGATTGATCAGATAAAGCTGTCCAGTTTGTACTGGAACAAACGTCAACAGAAGTAGTGCCTCCTTTGGTAGCTATATCCAATACATTTGAAGAAAGGAAAAAACCATTGTATCCATCAGGCAAATTTCCTGGAAGTAGGTTTATTAAAGCAGATTGGTTCTCATCAAAACTATACCAACCCGTATTCAGATTTCCAATATAGAAATACCCATCAGAAGAACCATTCCACCCCCAGTTAAAATGGAAATAATCTGCATCCTGGTATCCATCGCAGATAAAAGAATGTGCAACCAAACTATTACCTCCAGTATACCAGATCGGATGTCGTAAGTCCAATTCAGATTTCAATAGTTGAATCCATTCACTTGCTGTAAACCCATTTCTATTAACCAGTATGGCATTTGAAGAATAACTAAAATACTGAACCAATGCATCTCTTGGATTAAAGGCCCCTGTAGTACTTGGTCCATATTCGGCATCAAGCGAAACCCCACAATGATACATTAAGGTAGCGACCGCATCGTTTTGGTTTGTAACATTATTGGGCATTTGACTCCATTGATAAGTGGTTGCCCCAAAATCGGCCGAAAGATTTCCGTAAGTTGAATGGTTGTAAGAATGTGTACCGGTTCCCTTTGTTGGATAATTCCAATATTTCATGATCTGAGCCATGGCTGTAATTGTACAGCCAGTATAAGCATGTCCACACGGTCCGGCTGCATCTACAGGACATAAGGAATTGTAATAGCACCCTTGATCCCATTGAGTTAGAATAAGAGGTTCGACCGATGTTGAAGTAGTTGCTGCATTTTTAAGACTTAAGTTTTGCCATGCGTCTACTGTTGCACCATCGGGCTGAAGATTGTTCTTTTTGATGGATTGAATTTCTTTCTTCCGGTTTTCCATCCAGGCAGTAAAGGCTTCGGGTTGTTTTTTTTCATTGAAGCTCCCTTCTGTTGAATACCCAAGAATTGGCCAGGCGCGCTTGTCTGCCGAAACAATGACAAAGCCTTTATTAATCGTGTCGTTCAGAATATAATAAAGGGTATCACTATTCTCAACAGTTGCCCTTACTGAGGTAAATTGGAAGTTCTTTACTTTGCTTGCTGTCGATTTTAATTGTGATTGAGATTGACTGACCGATGCCAGATGGCTTTCAGCAATGGCTTTTGCCGTATTTATGCTAACTGATTGTGCATATAAAAGGCTGCCAATTGAGCATAGGAAAGAGGTGAACAGAAGTCTAAATTTAGTATTCATAACAATGTCAATAAGAAATAATTAAATCACTTGACGAATAAGATATTTTAATAATTATGACCAATAAAATGGTATCAACAATAAACCTATTTTAAAATTACCTTTTGAGCTCTAAGGTTTTTCTGATCTGTTTTTATAAAGTAAATACCCGGAGCATTTCCACTTAAATCAATCCAAGATTCTTTTTCGTGTATCAGTTGTTTTAAACAGCTTTTTCCGTTAATATCATTTACTGTTATTAAGATGCCGTTCGTGGGAATTTGGCGAAATACCAGCTTTGCCTTTCCTGTTGTTGGATTGGGATATAGAATGAATTCAGGTTCTATCGATAACTGGCCAATTCCAGTAGTATTTTTTGCCTCTTGGGTTACGGTAATGGTTTGTGATTCTATTCCCGTTGCTGAAACGGTTACAGTTGCGGTTCTGAGGGTGTTGCCTGTATTTTCTGCTGCTGTGAAGGTCAGCGTACTGGTTCCATTCCCGGTTGCGGGGCTGACGGCAAGCCAAGTTTGATCGCAATTGACAGTATAGGCAGCATTAGAGGATATATCAATTGTAGCCGTACTACCTTGCGCTGCTTTTACGAATGCGGTCGTTGCAGAAAGCTTAAAGCCTGGCATTTCAACAATATTCGTGAAATCTTTCCACTTATCTGCTAATTTATATAACGAGGCTGTACCATAGGGTACATACAAAGTGCAGGCGGTCTTATCCAAATCAAAAAAAATATCCAGCGAATTCAACGACTGTAAATCCAATGGAATAGGCCAATTTACAATAATCGAATCAAGATCTGAACAAGCCCCAAAAGCCCAAGTAGCAATTGTTGAAACACTGGATGGAATGTTTATAGAGGACAACATTGAACAACTAAAGAATGATGCCCGATCTATTGATTTTAATGACGATGGAAATGAAATTGAGGTAAGTTTATTACAACCTTCAAAAGCATTAGGCGCCACACTTAAAACGGTGGCGGGAATTTTAAAACTTCCTGCTTTGTTCATGGGACATTGCATTAAATTGGTTTGACTTTTATTATACAAAACGCCACTGGAACTTGCATAATTGGGATTGAGTTGGTCTACGTTTATAGAAGTCATTCTGTCACAAGTAGTAAAAGCTGAATTTCCGATAGATATTACAGAACGAGGTATATTTACTGTAGTAAACATATGGCACCCGAAGAATGCTTCATCTCCAATAGTAGTTAAAGAGTTTGGTAGATTTACTGCTAATAAATTATAACTGCTATAAAACGCGCGTCGGCTGATTTCTGTTAAAGTCGAGGGAAAGTCAATAGAAGTCAATTTGAGATGGTTGTCAGCAAATGCAAACTCAGGAATAGCATTTGCCGGGTAATTGACACTTCCTAAATCAAACGATGATCCTTCAGTTCCAGTATAAGCTACGATAGCCGCCCCACTTAAATCAATCTCGACTAAGTTGTGCATTAAAGTACGCATCGTTTTAAAATCTCGAGCATCAATCGTACCTTTTATCGACATGGAGGTGATCGATTCCAAATTAGCGCCTAATGCCTGTTTCAAGCCCCCTGCAGAAACTTCAAAATTATACTTATTGTCTTGTTTAATCTTAATTTCCTTTCCTGAGAAACCTTCTGCTGTGATTGTGATAGTTGCTGAACGATTATTCCCGGTATTGTTTTCCTGAGCAGTAAAAATCATTAAAGAACTACCTGCTTCACCGTTTGTAATATTTAGAGAAATCCAGGGTTGATCTGAATTAGCTGTCCATTTAACGCTTGAAAGGATATTGACTTGTCCAGAATTTCTAACTAAGTCGACTTCGTTCGCAGATAGAGTGAGGCCTTTATATCCATCGGGTACGTCGTTCGGTAATAGTTGAAGTATAGCTTTTTCACAAATAGAAATATTAGCGGCATTTTCTGAATTTGACATGTGATAATATCCATCATTAGCTCCACCCCAGCCCCAGTTAAAATGAAAATAATCAACATCCTGATATCCATCGCAAACAAAGGCATGAGTGTCAATTGCATTTAATCCAGCATATAATATCGGGTGTCCTAGATTTAATTCCTTCTTTAATAGGTCAATCCATTCGTCAGCACTATGTCGATACCTGAGTTCAAGTCTAGCGCTGGAGGAATAATCAAAGAAATCAACGAATGATTCTGTCATTAAATATGCTGAGGAAGAAGTCGGTCCATATTTTGTAAACCCCGCAACCCCGCAATGGTAAAGCAATTTAGCTATTGCATCGTTTGAACCAGACAGACTTTCGGGCATCTGAGCCCATTGGTAAGTTGTTGTTCCAAAATCGGCAGAAATGGACTCATAATCAGTCAATGAATAGGAATTTGAACTTTTCCCCGTAGTAGGGTAATTCCAATATTTCATAATCTGTGCCATAGCTGTAGCAACGCATCCAACTGGGGCATGACCACAATAAACACTTCTGGTATCAGACGGGCACATTTCGTTGTAATAACAGCCTTGATCCCATTTCGTTTTCAGCAAAGGTTCAACTGCTGGTGTTTCTATTGCGACACTTTTAAGACTTAGGTTTTGCCATGCGTCTACTGTTGCACCATCGGGTTGAAGATTGTTCTTTTTGATGGATTCAATTTCCTTCTTCCGGTTTTCCATCCAGGCAGTAAATGCTTCGGGTTGTTTTTTCTCGTTGAAGCTCCCTTCGGTTGAATACCCAAGTATTGGCCAGGCACGTTTGTCCGCAGAAACGATCACAAAACCATTATTAATGGTGTCGTTCAGAATATAGTAAAGGGTATCATTATTCTCGACAGTCGCCTTTACTGAGGTAAATTGGAAGTTCTTTACTTTGCTTGCTGTCGATTTAAGTGACGACCTACTGGTGGCTGCCAGATGATTTTCGGCAATGGCCTTAGCCGTAATGATGTCGACTGGTTGGGCAATTAAAACGCTGCTAATTGAGCATAGGAAAACCGTAAACAAGAGTTTGATTTTTGGTTTCATAGAATGTCTGTTAGGAGTCAGAAAAATCGATTTTCTAAATATAACATTTAATTTTATTATGACCAACAATACTAATGTAAACAATTATCAAAAAAGTCGTTAGAAAAATTTGGATATCCTTTTCCTAATGTGGAATGAGTCTCTCCTAATGACTTTCGTCAAAAAACTCCTTGTTGAAATTTACCAGATATAACATCTCTGTTGGGCGGGTAAATGCAGTGTAAAGCCACCGCAAAAATTCAATATTGATCATTTCTTCTGTCACATATCCCTGATCAACAAAAACAGCTTTCCATTGCCCCCCCTGGGCTTTATGGCAGGTAACAGCATAGGAAAATTTCACCTGAAGCGCGTTAAAATAAGGATTTTCCTTTATTTTCTCCCAGCGTTTCTTCTTGCTTCGAACATCCATATAATCTTCAGAAACGGCGTCATACAATTTGCGATTCTGTTCGCTGGTCAATGATGCTGATTCGATGGTTATGGTATCCAGAATAATTTTGCAGTCAATTTCAATATCCGGATAATCGATAAGACGAAGACATACATTTGCAAACCGAAAACCATACAATTCCTCATATTTGGAAATTGAAATAATTTCTGCAATATCGCCATTGGCAATAAAATCAATTTTTTCGTTTTCCTGAAGCCAAAAATAATTGTTTTTCACAACCATCATCAAATCGCCAACTGAAATATCAGCCTCCTTGTACAATATCGTGCTGCGTATGCCTTCATTAAATTTATTTGCACGTTTATTTGACCTGGTGACAACGATCGTTTCAAACAAGCCATACCGATCATAACATGTTGATATTTCCTCAATCAGATCAGCACCACCAATCCTCCTAATATCTTCAAAACCATCACACTCAAGATGAAAATATCCGGGAGAAAAATATCCGCTTGTAATAAGATTTCGAATTAATGTGGCATTAAACAATATTCCTGAGTTAAGATCTTGTCTCACAACATCAGTCAATTCATATTCGAAAACAATGCGATCATAGGATTCAAGTTCATTTTTTGACAGTGCCGGACTAACATCGAGTCCCACTGGCGGAAGCTGAGCGGTATCTCCAACCAGAATAAGCCGGCAATTGAAACCGGAATAAACATATTCAATAAGGTCTTCCAGCAAACGCCCGGAGCCAAAAATAGAGGATTCAGAATTTGTATTGGGTACCATTGAGGCTTCATCTACAATAACAAAAGCATCTTTAAACAAATTCTTATTCAGAACAAACCGTCCCATTCCATCGCTGGATGATTGTTGCCGGTAAATATTTTTATGGATTGTATAGGCATTTTGCCCGGTATAACCCGTCAGCACCTTTGCGGCACGGCCAGTTGGAGCCAGCAAAACTGATTTGAATTTAAACTGCTCAAATGTTTTTACAAGCGAACTTAACATGGTCGTTTTTCCGGTTCCTGCGTAACCTTTCATTACAAATACTGTATCAGAATCATATCCTGATATAAATTCAGCTAATTTTTCGGAAAGTTCTTCCTGTCCTTTGGTGGGAGACTTGCTTAAATTCCTAAGTATTTCGGATTGAATGTGTTTTTTTATCATGAATGGCTAAAATAAAACAAAACCAAAGATTCTAAATTATTTTTTTTTATAAATTTGCACGCAAACAAAAACTAATCTTAAAATTTGTAAGATGAAAACAGTAATACAAATCGCACTTATTGCAGTAGCAGTAGTATTAGCTTATTTCCTATACACCAGCGTCGAAAGACCCCTGGAATTTGAAAAGGTAAAAAAAGTAAGATATGACGCTACAATTAACCGTCTTAAAGATATCAGAAAAGCTGAACTTGCATACAAAGATGTATATGGAAAGTTCACCGGCAGTTTTGATACCCTGATAAATTTTGTTAAAACCGGAGAGCTTCCGCTAGTTCGTAAAATCGGTATGTTGACCGATAGTATGATTGATGCCGGTTGGACAGAAAAAAAGGCTTTAAAAGAAGGAAAAATTATTCGTGATACTATTCGTGTAAGTGTATTGGATACTGTTTTCGGGAAAGGATACAAAATTGATCAGATTAGATTTGTTCCAGTAAAAGATACTGTTGCAGAATTTTATTTAGGCGCAACCTATATCACTACTGGTTCCGGCATTAAGGTACCTGTATTCGAAGCCAAAGCACACAATAATACAATATTATTCAAACTTGACAGACAGCAGGTTATTAACCTGAATGAGTCGAAAAGAACGAATGATAAGTATCCGGGATTAAAAGTCGGATCAATGGAAGAAACAAATAACAATGCCGGTAACTGGGAATAATTTCTCTTATGCATGAATTAAAGTTTATTGATAATTCATACGATTTAAAACTCGCTTCAGAATATCATATATCCATCCAGCTTGGTCTGGATGGATTTTCTTTTTGTATCCTGGATGAACGTCAAAATAAGTACATTGTATTCCGGCATATTCCGCTGATTGTAGGCAAGCTTCAATTCCTGTCAAAAAAAATTGAAACCATTTTCGACCAGGAAAAAATGCTTCATGTATCTTATAAATCCGTTTCAATAACCTATTCAACCAATAAGGCATCACTGATTCCAAAAGAATATTCAGAACCGGAATATCAGCATAAAGTTGCCGAACTAACCACTGAATTGAGTCGAAGTGAGAGTATTTACACCGATGATATTCCCGGATTTAATTATCATTTGGTGTATAGCTGCCCAAAAGAATTAATGACTCTACTGAACAGGAAATTTACAGACTTCCAGTTCAGACATAAGTCTGTTCCACTTTTAGCTTCGGCATTATCCCAACATAGTGAAAGTAAAAACTCACTCCTGATTAATTTCGAAAAGCAGTACATCCGAATAGTTGCAATAAAGGAAATGCAAATTGTTTTATACAACAGCTTCTACTTTAAAAATGAATCAGATTTTATTTACAACACGCTCAATATATGGCATATTATGCAATTTGATCCTGAGCGTGACGAAATTCTGATTGGCGGATTTGTAGCAGATGATTCCAGCTATGTCAGACAATTAAAAAAATACATCAGTAATATTCAGTTCCTGAAGCCATCGACTGACTTCAACTATGGAACTATTTTTGAAACAGTACAGAAACATCAGTTTATAAGCTTATTAAATACATATCCATGCGTATAGTTGGAGGAAAACACAGAGGTAGGATTTTTAATCCTGGAAAATCCTTTAAAGCCCGGCCAACAACCGATATGGCAAAAGAGAGTTTGTTTAATGTGCTTCAGAATTCTGTCGATTTTGAAAACATCAGGGTTCTCGATCTGTTTTCTGGAACCGGAAGTATAAGCTACGAATTTCTCTCGCGCGGATGCCCCGACGTTACGGCTGTTGAAATTAATGTTGCACATATTCAGTTCATTAAAGAAGTAATTGAAAAACTGGGGGAAAAAAACATCAGGATTGTGAAATCAAATGCATTTGTTTTTACTAAACGAATAAATGAGAAATTCGATCTCATTTTTGCCGATCCACCATATGATCATCCCAAATTTGCCGATGTTGCCAACCTGATTTTTAACAACAATCTGTTAAACCCTGATGGATTGTTTATTCTTGAACACTCCCAACAATTTGACTATTCAAATCATCCTAATTTCAAGGAACTTCGCCGCTACGGAAGTGTTCATTTCAGCATGTTTACAAACGAACTAAAAGAAGAATAAAGAAACTTCTCAATAATTTTTTATTCTGAAAAGGTTTTTCGCATGTAATATTTGGGCAACAATGAATACTTACACATAAGTTTTCAACAAAGAAACCATGGAAATATTTCAAGCAAATAACATTGTAAAAGAATATGCCGGACATGCAGCATTAAGCTCCGTCAGCATTTCAGTAAAAGAAGCTTCAGTTTTTGGTCTGCTTGGCCCTAACGGTGCCGGAAAAACAACTCTTATACGAATCATTAACCAGATAACAGCCCCTGATAGCGGTGAATTATTTTTTGAGGGACGACATTTAAAAGCCGATGACATATACCAAATTGGTTATCTTCCGGAAGAACGCGGCCTGTATAAAAAAATGAAGGTTGGAGAACAGGCACTCTACCTCGCACAACTGAAGGGAATGTCGAAGAAAGATGCCCTTAAAAGTCTGAAATACTGGTTCGAGAAGTTTGAAATTCAGGCATGGTGGGGCAAAAAAGTTGAAGAATTATCGAAGGGTATGGCGCAGAAAGTTCAGTTTATTACTACAGTGATTCATCAACCCAAATTATTGATTTTCGATGAACCTTTTAGCGGATTCGACCCAATCAACACCAATTTGATGAAGAATGAAATTCTTGAACTTCAAAAACAAGGTACAACCATTATCTTCTCAACTCATAATATGTCATCAGTTGAAGAAATATGTGATCATATCGCATTGATTAACCAATCAAAAAAGATACTTGACGGACAAATTGATCAGGTGAAAGAACAATTTAAGACCAATACTTTTGAAGTTGTTTACCGTGGCGAAACACCCGATTTACATCAACAATTGGGGCATCACTTCAACATACTCGAGCAGTTGCAAACTTCTCATCTGAGCCAAATGAAAATTCAGTTTCTGAACGGCCAGTCAAATAACGAGTTATTGGGATTGCTAATGAACCAGTTTGAAATCGTATCATTCAAAGAAGTTATTCCAAGCATGAACGAAGTTTTTATCCATGTAGTAGAACAATCAAACCGCGAAAACAAGTTATAAGCCATGAATAAATCGATTCTAATACTTAAACGCGAATACCTGACCCGGGTAAAAAAGAAGTCATTTATTATTATGACGCTTTTAGTTCCGCTAATGATGGCTGCTTTTACCATTTTGCCTGCATATCTGGCGTCGATGGACGACAAGGAGGAACGTACCATTGCTGTTTATGATCCAACCGGACTTATTCTAGATCAGCTTGAAAGTAATGAATTCACCAGGTTTCATTACATTCCTGAAACAGAATTCAAGGGATTAAGTAAAAATTTCAAATCAGATAAATACTATGCGGTTCTGTATATTCCTCAAAATATTCTGACTGCCAGCCGTGCCGAAATAATTTCAGATAAACAAATCACTTTTGATATTAAAAATCTGGTAACCAATCGTATTGAAAAAATAATTGAAGGAGAAAAGAGGAAACAAGTCATAGATGAGACTGGCGTGCCCGATCTGGAAAAGAAACTGGCCGCTACAAAAACAAACATTTCCCTTGAAACCATTAAAATAGGTGAAGAAGGAAAAGCCGTAAAAAGTTCGACTGAAATTGCAATGGCTATTGGATACATCGCCGGATTCCTGATTTATATGTTTGTTTTCATATACGGAACCATGGTAATGAGAGGTGTAATGGAAGAAAAATCTAGCCGTATCGTTGAAGTGATCATTTCTTCGGTCAAACCCTTTCAATTGCTTTTTGGAAAGATTGTCGGAATCGGTTTAGTTGGATTAACCCAAATTGCAATCTGGATAATACTTGGAACAGCTATTACCACCGGAGTTACATCATTTATTGGACAACAATCGGCCGGGACTGCTGTTCATGCCCAAAACATAATGTCGGGACAGGAAATCGGACAGATTACTGCGAATTCGCCAGCAGCCCAAAATAAAGTTATTGAGATTCTTGGGATGGTCGGGAACCTGAATATTTCATTGATCATTTTCGCATTGTTGTTTTATTTCATTTGTGGTTTTATTCTTTATGCTTCATTAATGGGAGCAATTGGCTCGGCTGTTGATAGCGATGAGGATGCACAACAAATGATGCTTCCGGTAACTATGCCCCTAATCTTTTCAATTATCATACTTTTCCCAATAGCTAAAAATCCGGAAGGACCACTTGCATTCTGGGCTTCAATGATTCCTCTTACCTCGCCGGTGAGTATGATGGTTCGTATACCATTTGGTGTTCCGGCATGGGAAATTATACTTTCGATGACCATACTGCTTTCCACCATCATGGGGACAATCTGGATGGCCGGAAAAATTTACCGGACAGGAATACTTATGTATGGGAAAAAAGTAACTCTTAAAGAAATAGCAAAGTGGTTATTCTATAAAAATTAAAAAAAATAAAAGACAAAAATGTATTTTGTTTAATTTTTTCATTATACTTGCAAACAAAAAGATTAAGAATGAAAGCAAATTTCTCATACATGTATATGTGCTGCTGTTATAAACAGTCCGGAGAAGGTATGCTTTCAATGAAAATTTGAATCTGACAACAGAGATAATATATCGAAGCCTTCCGAACACCGGAAGGCTTTTTTTGTTTATAATCCTAAAAATTACAATAAAATGAAAGTAAACAACATTCTGGAAACAATTGGCAATAGTCCATTAGTCCGAATCAACAACCTGTATCCTGAAGGATACGAAGTGTACGTAAAAGTTGAAAAAACAAATCCAGGCGGTAGTATCAAAGACAGAATAGCACTTTCAATGGTTGAAGATGCTGAAGCAAAAGGCATTCTGAAACCGGGAAGTGTATTAATTGAACCTACATCAGGGAATACCGGAATTGGATTGGCACTGGTTGCTGCGGTTAAAAAGTACAAACTGATACTGGTAATGCCTGAATCAATGAGTATTGAACGTAGAAGGATACTTACGGCTTATGGTGCAGAGCTGGTGTTAACGCCCCGTGAATTAGGCATGAAAGGCGCCATTAACAAAGCCGCCGAGCTGGCTGCTGAAACGCCGGATTCATGGATTCCCTCGCAATTTGACAATGCAGCAAACGTTGAAGTTCACAAACAAAAAACGGCTCAGGAAATTCTTACCGATTTTCCTGAAGGATTTGATTACCTGATAACTGGTGTTGGCACTGGCGGACATATTACAGGAGTATCAGAAGTTTTAAAACAAAAATTTCCCAACTTGAAATCGTTTGCTGTTGAGCCGGAATTGTCACCTGTAATTAGTGGTGGAAATCCCGGACCACACCCTATTCAGGGAATTGGAGCCGGGTTTATTCCTGTAAACTTGCACACTGATTCCATTGATGGAACTATTCAGGTTTCTAAAGATGAATCGTTTGAATATGCTCGTCGTGCAGCAAAGGAAGAAGGCTTATTCGTAGGAATTTCTTCAGGAGCTTCGCTTGCAGCTGTTGCAAAAAAAATAAAAGAAATACCTGTAGGTTCAAAAATACTTACGTTCTCTTACGACACTGGTGAGCGCTATTTATCAATTGAAGGCTTGTTTTAATATCCTGACTGATATAGATCTGACGGGTTTTGGAATCCGAAGGTCTAAAAAAATATAAATGCAAAAAGGCTGGGTTTCCCGGCCTTTCTCATTTTCGATGAACCAAAAATCCTTTTTATCATCAAAAAGGTTGAGCTTAAAGCTGAAATATTAACTTCGTTTACGAAATCTTACTTGTTCATAAATGAATAACCGAATTGCCATTATCGACCTCGGAACGAATACATGTAATCTGTTAATCGCAGAATATCAGGATCATGTCTATCAAATTCTTTATCAGGGTAAGGAGATAGTAAAGCTGGGGAAAAACGGAATTAGCAAAAACATGCTTACTGAAGATGGTCTTGAACGTGCTGTCTTTGCCACAAATAAGCACAAAGAAAAGATTATAGCCTTTGGAATTGACAATATTGAGCTTATAGCAACATCGGCCATCAGAGAAGCAAAAAACCGGGATTGGTTCCAACATGAAATGGAAAAAGAAACCGGAATAAAGATGCACATCATTTCAGGAGAAGAAGAAGCAGATTTAATTTTTAAAGGAGTAAAACTAGCTTTTAATCAAATCGAAGACCAATCGCTGATTCTGGATATTGGCGGAGGCAGCAATGAATTTATAGAGGTCACCATTTAAATACATACCTTAGTAGCCTTGATAATAAACAGAAACATGGAAATATTCAAAGGTCAAAATCTCATAGAGTTTGCTGAACGCTTTAAATCGGACGAAGATTGCAAAATATACTTATCCGAA
>JBGSUC010000019.1:0-47654 GCA_041736275.1 Prolixibacteraceae bacterium | reverse complement strand
CTAAGTACATGACAAAAATTTGAAAATATCGATATCATCCTGAAAGAAGGCGTTTAACAGCACTGTTGCGATATAAGTTAGTCCATGTTTGAATAGACTTTTCGCTTTATTTCCATGCTTCTTGATCGGGATTGGTTTGATATAATTGTGCAAATAATTTCCGACCAAATACGCCCAGGTAAAAGCTACAATCACCAAAGCAAACAGTTTTTCAATTCTTTCAATTTCAGTTAAGTGGGTATCTTCAATATTAAAGCCACTTGTTTTTAAAGCTCTAAATGCTGTTTCAATCTGCCATCGTTCTTTATAAATTTCGTGTGCATCTTCCGGTTTGTTGAACGAGATAATAATCTGTAATTCAGGCTTTCCATCCTTGTCTTTTCCTTTCGAGGCTGATAGATAACACAGTTGATTGTTTAAATAGACAATCCGGTGATTCACCCTGCATCCGTTCATTGGCAAATTAGTAAACAACCAACTGGCTTTAACTTGCTTGCCATTGTGGGGTTGCAATACCCAAAAGTTTTCGCGGATGCGGATATAATACCGAATCCGTTGCTCGTTCAGGTATTTGATCCATTTTTCTCCAACAAACTCACGATCTGCGGTCAAACAATCCAATGCTTCTGATCCAAATAGATGTATAAATCGATCAATCAGTTCAATACGCTCATTTGTGTTGGAATTACCGAACTTAGGTAACAGCTTAAACAATAATGGGAATGCAACTCCTTGATAAATTACTGCAATCACCAAAACATTGATATTCTGCTGGCCAAACTTCCAATTCGTCCTGTCCATTGCCAAACGAAATGGCGGCTTGTGTGGTAATAGCCTGAATATGAATCTGGCTATCAAATCAGTATCAAGTAGATATGCTGCCATAAACCGTTGTATTCTCCGAAGAGAGGAACTTGTATCTGCACAACAGTCAAAAGCTGTAGCTAACTTCTCAAAACCAACAGTTTGCACTTTGCAAAGTGCACTGATCATTAAAACAAAGAACTTTACACGTGCCAGATTCCAACCTGATTGTTCATGGAAAATGGAAACTAATTCACTACTTTTAGACTCTACTCTGGATGTCATTTCTCTTACTGAATGATGTGGTAATCTTTCGTAAGATACTGATATTCAGAGTTTTAAACAAATATTTTAGAACTTATTTCGCTGATAATCAGCTATTTATATTTTTGTCATGTACTAAACGAAATTTATTTTAAAACAACTATATGAGCAACGAAATTTCAAAATTAATGCCCAATGAAATTTGGGAGAATTTTTACAAGTTAACGCGGATACCGCGACCTTCGAACCACGAAGAGCAAATCCGTAAATTCATGGCCGAATTCGGCAAAAATCTGGGGTTGGAAACCATTCAGGATGAAGCAGGAAACGTTATCATTCGTAAACCTGCAACTGCCGGAATGGAAAACCTTAAAGGTGTAATCCTTCAGGGACACCTTGACATGGTACCACAAAAGAACAGCGATAAAAACCATGACTTCGCCAAAGACCCTATTGAAACCATTATTGATGGAGAGTGGGTGAAAGCCAATGGAACAACTCTTGGTGCCGACAACGGAATTGGAGTAGCTGCGGCTATGACCGTTCTGGCTGCAAAAGATCTGGCGCACGGACCAATAGAAGCCTTGTTTACAGCTACTGAAGAAACAGGAATGGATGGCGCAAACGGGCTGAAATCTGGCATTCTGAAAGGAAGCATTCTGATTAACATGGACTCAGAAGACGAAGGTGAACTTTATGTAGGCTGCGCCGGAGGCGAAGATTCCAATATTCAGTTCAAATTCACCGAAGTCCCTGTTCCTTCTGAATCAATCGCCTTTAAACTGAATGTTACAGGACTTAAAGGGGGTCATTCCGGACTGGATATTAGTCTTGGGCGGGGAAATGCCAACAAAATTTTCTTCCGTTTGCTAAAAGAAGCATTTAAAGTTTGTGGGTTACGTTTAGCCTCAATAAATGGAGGAAACCTACGTAATGCCATTCCGCGTGAAGCATTTGGTGTTGTTACAGTTCCTTATGAAAATGCTGACAAACTGGTTGGATTACTTGCCGGACTTACCACAATTATCAAACGCGAGCTTACTGCAACTGAGCCTACATTAAAAATTGAACTCTCAAAAACAGAAATGCCAGCTTCTCTTATCGACGAAAAGACACAAATCAACCTTACACATGCAATTGTAGCATGCCCGAACGGAGTAATCCGGATGAGCGACAGTATGCTTGGGCTGGTTGAAACCTCAACAAACCTGGCCATTGTGAAATCCGATATTGCAACAAAATCAATCAATATTTCTTGTCTGATGCGTAGTTCGGTTGACTCTGCAAGAGCAGAACTGGGGTCGCGTATGGATTCAGTTTTTACGCTTGCCGGAGCCGAAGTTACTTCATCAGGTGGTTACCCTGGATGGAAACCAGACATGGATTCACCAATCCTTAAAACCATGCAGCAGGTTTACCAAAACAAATTTGGTCGTATTCCTGAAATCAAGGCGATTCATGCCGGACTGGAATGCGGAATTCTTGGAGGAATTTATCCGAACTGGGATATGATCTCTTTCGGACCAACCATTCGTTTTCCACATTCTCCTGATGAAAAGGTAAACATCGAATCAGTCAGTAAATTCTGGGACTTTCTGGTTGAAACGCTGAAGAATATTCCAGCAAAATAATTTTCTCTTAAAAGCAGAAAATCAAATATTTAGAATTCCATCTTTCAAAAAGAGATGGAATTCTTACTTTTAACGAATAACTGAATGCATTAAGCCTCATGGAAAAAATAACCTTTACATTTATTCTCTGTCTTCTGGGATTTATTGGATTATCCCAACCTGTTGATTCCACCACTCCTGATTCCGGCGATCCTGTTCAAATTCCCGGAATGAAACTGGTTTGGGCCGATGAATTTAACATCAACGGCAAACCCAATCCAGAGTTCTGGAAACACGAAAAAGGCTTTGTCAGGAACGAAGAATTACAATGGTATCAGGGAAAAAACGCCCATTGTACAAACGGAGTTTTGGTAATTAAAGGTCGTAGGGAAAAAATCAGCAACAAAAAATATGTAGCCGGAAGCCAAAACTGGAAAACAAACCGCAAATATGCTCATTATACTTCTTCAAGTATAAATACCCGGGGTCTGAACCAATGGCTGTATGGACGTTTTGTAATTAGAGCCAGAATAGATACAACCATGGGGTCGTGGCCTGCCATCTGGACTCTTGGGCTAAATAGCGAATGGCCTTCCAACGGAGAAATTGACATCATGGAATTTTACCGGGTTAAGAATACATCAACCATTTTGGCAAACGTGGCATGGGGAACCGATCAGAAACATGTTGCAAAATGGCACACCGAACGAATTCCTTTTTCGAAATTTACAGCCAAAGATCCGCAATGGGTAAAAAAATTCCATGTTTGGCGCATGGACTGGACTCCGGAATCGATCAAGCTTTATCTGGATGATGAACTTCTTAATACAACTTTAATTTCGGAAACAATTAATCCTGATGGCAGTAATCCGTTTACAAAAGCTCAGTATTTACTTCTTAATCTGGCTATTGGAGGCAATGGCGGCAATCCGGATAAATCCAGATTTCCGATTAAGTATGAGGTAGATTATGTGCGGGTTTATCAGGAAATTGAGGAATAATAACCGGAAGAAATATTCAAAAAAGTTAAGAGTTATTTTCTTTTAATAAGACTTTGATATTCGAAGCGACATGATAAACCATGCACCGCATTTGGAAACGAAAGGGGAAGATAAAATTAATTATCCTCCCCTTTTTTATATTTTACAGCCGATGTTTTCCTACTTAAAGCACTCCTTATTTGGCTCAGTACCCATTGTAAATTCAAGAGTTCCGCCGTCAATAATCTCCTGATGAGTTATAAATGTGCGGTCAATAACCTGTCCGTTTAGTTTTACTTCCTGAATGTACTTATTATCTTTCGATGCCAGTGGAGCTTTCATCGTAAAGAATTTGCCCGGAGCAACCTCAATTTTGGCTTCCTGTACGATTGGTGAACCAAATTGGTATTTCAATTCCGATGGATTCACAGGATAGAATCCCATTGCGCTGAAAACATACCAGGCCGACATTTGCCCGCAGTCTTCGTTTCCGCACAAACCATCAGGCTTGTTGGTGTACATCGTCTCCTGAATCTGGCGGTTAAGTTCCTGAGTTCTCCATGCACGTCCGGCATAATTGAACAGGAATGAGGTATGATGGCCAGGTTCGTTACCATGAGCATAAGCACCAATTAATCCTGAAATATCGCTTGATGCCTCGTTGCCTTTTACGCCTTCCTCAACATTAAACAATTGATCAAGCTTATCTGCAAATGCATCTTTGCCTCCAAGTAATTCAATCAGTCCGTTCACATCTTGTGGAGCCAGCCACAGGTATTGCCATGCATTTCCTTCAGTATAATCACTTCCTTCGTGTTTCGAGAATGCCGGATCAAACGGGGTTGTCCACTGTCCGTTACTTAGTTTCCCGCGCATAAAGCCGGTCTCTTTATCGAAATAGTTCCGGTAATTAAGCGCACGTTTAGAGAAATAAGCGGCATCTTCCGTTTTCCCCAATTTCTGAGCAACAGCAGCAACTGCCCAATCGTCGATTGCAACTTCTTCCGATTTGGCAACTGATTGCTGTATTTTATCAGCTGGCATATAGCCCAATTTATCGTACAATCCCATTCCATCCCGATCGGCCATTGAAGTAGCCTTCATCGCTTCAAAAGCCAGTTGTTGATCGAAATCGCCAATTCCTTTCAGAATAGCTTCGGCAATAACAGAAATTGAATGATTGCCTACCATACACCATGTTTCATTTCCTTCAAGTTCCCAAACTGGTAATACTCCGGTTTGTTTGTAATGATCGAGCATGGTTTTTACCATATCGTTCACACGCGATTGCTGAGTTAGGGTAAAGAGCGGATGTAAAGCGCGGTATGTATCCCACAACGAGAAAACGGTATAACGATTATATCCTTCTGCCTTCTGCACATCACCTTTTACGCCTTTAAATTCACCATTCGAATCGGAGAATAAAGCCGGCGCAACCATGGTATGATACAAGGAAGTGTAAAATATAGTTTTCTGTACCGAATCATTTGACTGAATCCGGATTTTCGATAATTCTTTTTCCCATGCATCAGAAGCAGACTGTTCTGTTGCCTCAAAATCCCATCCTGGTAATGATGAGTCGAGATTAGCAAGTGCATTCTCAACACTAACCGAAGAAACACCTACTTTAGCCATAATCTGTTTTTCATTGAATTTAAGTGAACCAACGGTTCTCCCCTCTCCTCCGACGTTTACAATTTCAGATTTAGTAATCGGGTTTGAGAACCTGACAGCAAAAAACACATGCTGATCGGCTGCCCAGCCATTTGATAAACGTGATCCGGTTACCAACATGCTATCCACAACATTCAGCGATGTTTGGTAAGGTTTGTCCCAGTTGATGGCAAAACCTAAATTGATAATCAGATTATTTTCTCCTTGTTCAGGAAATGTATAACGATGTAATCCAGCCCGTTCGGTAACCGTAAATTCAGCCTTAATGCCATTGTTTTTCATTGTTACCGAATAATATCCCGGCGTAGCTGTTTCCTGATCGTGTGTATACTTTCCGGCATAGCGCGAAACAAAATCAGCATTCTTTTCATCCTTCAGAAAAGTAACTTCCGAATTAACAGGCAGAAATGAAATATCAGCAAGATCGCCAATTCCGGTTCCACTCAGGTGGAGGTGGCTGAATCCGGATACAATACTATCAGAATAATGATATCCGGAGCACCAGTCCCAGCCTTGGGTGCCATTGTCCGGACTCAACTGAATTTGTCCGAAGGGATAGGCTGCTCCCGGATAAGTATGTCCGTGGAAACCGGTTCCGATAAAAGGATCAACAAAATTGGTTAAACGTTCTTCCTGAACTTGCTTGGGAACTGGTGAGTTGCAAGCCGCCAAAAACAGCATAATACTGGCAATAAACGAGATCGATTTGGTCATGAGTTGGTTATTAAAATTAAAGGAACAAAAGTAAGGAAAACTGCTTCAGGACAAATAGTTCTTTTGGATAAAAGGAGTTTTGAATGGAAATATTTAGTGTGCAACAGTTTTGTAGTTGTGCTTTCTTTGAATTGGGAAATAACAGAAGGATGGAAATTCGACTATTGTTGCAGAACAATTTGTAATTACAGTAAATTTTTTCGCAAAAAAAAGAGAACAACTTTCGTTATTCTCTTTCGTGGGCGATGACGGATTCGAACCGCCGACCCTCTGGGTGTAAACCAGATGCTCTGAACCAGCTGAGCTAATCGCCCTTTTGTGTTGTTTTTGAGAACGCGCTTTGTTTTTTAAAGCGTTGCAAAGATATACCCATTTTTGATATCTGCAATGGTTTTTTGAAAAAAATATTACAAAATTTCAGCCACTACAAAAGTACTTCCTCCAACAAATACCAGATCGTTTAACCCAGCACTGGCAAGGGCTGCAGAAAGTGCCTGACGAACAGTCTGATAACATTTCCCCTTTAATCCGAACAGATCAGCTTTTGCGGCAAGTTCTTCCGGTTCTGCTGCCCTGGGTATTGATGCTTTTGTGAAATAATAAATTGCATTAGCAGGCAAAAGCGCTAATACGTTGCTTTGATCTTTGTCATTTACCATGCCTATCACTATGTGCAATCGTTCCCATGCCGTCTGATAAATCTGCTCAACGACTAATTTAATGCCAGCCTGATTGTGTCCGGTATCGGCAATAGTCAGAGGATTATTTCCAATAATCTGCCAACGGCCGAGCAATCCGGTATTCGAAATCACTTTTAATAATCCACTGCGAATATGTTCCTCAGCTAATTTCCAGCCCTTCTCATTTAAAACATCAACAGCTTTTAAAACACTACATACATTAAGCCTCTGGTAAACACCAAGCAAGTCAAGCTGTAACCCAGGATAAGCCAATTCACCATTTCTGCGGATGTTCAGGCTTTGTTTGCCGTCCAAAGTAAGCATTGAATAATCAGCTTCGTATTCCTGATCAGCAAATGCAATTTCAGTTTGTGCTTTTTCTGCAAACTGTTCAAAAACGAAACTGGTATCGGCTGAAGTTTCTCCTATAACCACAGGTACATCTTTTTTTATAATACCGGCCTTTTCCGCAGCAATCTTCTGCAAGGTATCACCCAACAAAGCCATATGATCGTAGCTAATGTTCGTAATAACCGATACTTCCGGAGTGATAATATTTGTTGAATCAAGCCTGCCTCCCAGACCTACCTCAATTACAGCTACATCAACTTTCTGACTTCTGAAATAATCAAATGCCATAGAAACTGTTAATTCAAAAAATGATGGTTCCAGTTTCTTAACCTCGTTCTTTACCTGAAAGAATTCGGTAAACTGAACAACAGCTTCTTCCGAAATCATTTCACCATTCACACGTATTCGTTCTCTAAAATCCTTCAAATGCGGCGATGTATAAAGGCCAACATTGAATCCTGCTTCCTGCAAAACTGAAGCCAGCATATGCGAAACAGACCCTTTCCCATTGGTACCAGCCACATGAATCGTTTTAAAAGATTGATGTGGATGGTTAAACATCTCATCAAGACAAATCGTATTGTCGAGGTTATCTTTATAAGCTGCCGGGCCAGTCCGCTGAAACATAGGCAACTGACTATATAAAAAATCGAGCACTTGCTGATAGCTTTTCATTCTGCAAAAACTTATGAACACTAGTTGAAAAATAGAAAGACAAAATTGAGAATTAAACAGCTATATCCGAAGCGATCCATCCGAAATTTTCTAAATTTAGCCAAACCTTAATGATTACGGAGATGGCGAAGAAGAAACAAACCAAAATTTTCGTGCTGGATACCAATGTGATTCTGCACGATCACACCAGTATTTATCAGTTTCAGGAAAATGATATCGTAATTCCAATAACAGTTTTGGAAGAACTGGATAAGTTTAAACGCGGAAATGATCCGATAAACTTTCAGGCACGTGAGTTCGTGCGCGAACTGGATGAAATCATAGGCGACAAACTCTTTAACGGCGGCATCAAACTTGGTCCCGACAAAGGAAAACTGATCATCGAAACAGGGAAACCATTTCCTGAAGAGATGAAAAATTCTTTCATCGAAGACATCCCGGACCATCGTATTCTGGCGGTGGCCATGTATGTCGGTCAGAAATTTCCTGACCGTCCGACAATTCTGGTAACCAAGGATATTAATTTGAGAATGAAGGCCAAGTCGCTGAAAATACAATCAGAAGACTACTACAACGACAAAGTAAAAGATATTCAAATACTAAATAAGAGTGTAACCGAATTCGAAAACTTCAATGACGTCCTTATCGATAAGTTATACGCGGAAAACACGATGCCTATTGAATTGATGGACCTGGAAAATACTCCGGGTATTAATGAGTATTTTATCATGAAATCGGCTAAGGCAAGTGTTTTGGGCAGATATGATGGTGGACTGAAAAAAATGGTCAGGGTTGAGAAAAAAACAGCTTATGGAATCAAACCACGAAATGCAGAGCAAACTTTTAGCCTTGACGCTCTTTTTAATCCTGAGATAAAACTGGTGGCTTTAACCGGGAAGGCAGGAACCGGAAAAACTTTACTCGCATTGGCAGCTGCACTGGAACAAAACAAAAGTTTCGGACAAATTCTGCTTGCCCGCCCAATTGTCGCTCTCAGTAACCGCGATCTGGGATTTTTACCAGGTGACGCTCAGGAAAAAATTAGTCCTTATATGCAACCATTGTTTGATAACTTGTCGGTTATCAAGCACAACTTCAATTCAAGAAGTGCTGAATACCAAAAAATTGAAGAACTACTGAAAGAAGAAAGACTGATAATCACACCATTGGCATATATTCGCGGACGAAGTCTATCCAATTCCTATTTCATTATCGACGAGGCACAAAACCTGACCCCACATGAAATAAAAACGATCATCACCCGGGCAGGAGAAGGAACCAAACTGATTTTTACCGGAGATTTACAGCAAATAGACTCACCTTATCTCGATATGAAATCGAACGGACTGGCATACATGACCGAAAAAATGAAAAACCACGAGATTTTTGCCCATGTAAACCTGATAAAAGGTGAACGCAGCTATTTGGCTGAATTGGCCAGCGATTTATTGTAATTTTCAACTCAGTCAGCTAATGCAGACGACAAAGAATATCAGTTCAAAAAATTAAAGAACAGCTATCCTTTGCCGTTTGCCTTTAGGCAACGGTTAATATATTTTTGTATTTTTGCGGCCTGATTATCAGAAGATAGATGGAAAGGACTTTAATGGAATATTCAGGCAAAAAAGCATCATTTTATACGCTCGGCTGCAAACTAAATTTTTCTGAAACTTCGAGCATCGCCAGGCGCTTTGAAGAATCGGGATTTGATCGTGTAGAATTCTCGGAAAATGCAGATGTAGTAGTTATTAATTCATGTTCAGTAACCGCGGAAGGTGATAAAAAAACCCGCAATATTATTCGCCAGGCAGTTCGCAGAAATCCCGAAGCGATGGTGGTTGTTACTGGTTGTTACGCTCAACTTCAACCCGAAGCAATTCAGAAAATTGATGGCGTCGATCTGATTATTGGTTCATCTGAAAAACAAAACATCACCAATTATTTGGGTAATCTGATAAAAAAAGAACAAACCGAAATTCATATACAGAAGCCCCAAGAAATTAAGAATTACTTTCATGCCTATTCCTTTGGCGATCGTACCCGGAGCTTTCTGAAAGTACAGGATGGATGCGATTATTATTGCACTTATTGTACGATTCCGTTTGCCCGGGGCCGGAGCCGTAACGACAGCATCAAAAATACAGTTACCGAAGCAAGGGAAATCGTGGCAAAAGGCACACTCGAAATTATCCTGACAGGTGTAAACATAGGCGATTTTGGTAAATCGACCGGCGAAACCTTTATTGATCTGCTACGCGAATTCGATCAGATTGAAGAACTTAAACGAATTCGAATTTCGTCGGTTGAACCCAATTTACTTACAGATGAAATTATCGAATTTGCAGCAAACTCGAAAAAAATCATGCCACATTTCCACTTGCCTCTTCAGTCAGGTTCGAATGATGTTTTAGCTTTGATGAAACGAAAATACAAGCGTGAAGTTTTTGAAAGCAGAGTCTTAAAAATCAAAAAAGAAATTCCGAATGCATTTATCGGGGTCGACATCATTTCCGGAACCAATGGTGAAACCGATGAATTCTTTCGTGATTCGTATCGTTTTATTGCTGATCTGGATGTATCACAATTACACGCTTTTCCATACTCAGAACGTCCCGGAACAAAAGCGCTTGAGATAAAACCAGTGATTCCGGTAGATGAACGGAAACAGCGAACGCAACGGTTAATTGCTTTATCAGACCGAAAAACAGAAGATTTTTACCGTAAAAACCTGGGAACAGTACACGAAGTACTCTTCGAAGAGCAAAAAGATAAAAAAACCATTTCGGGATTTACAGACAATTACATAAAAGTTGAAACCGAATACAACGAATTACTTGAAAATCACATCGTATCGGTCAAACTTGAAAACATATTGCCCAATGGAAACGTTTGGGGAAGCATATTGGCATAGGGGATAGAGTATTATAAGACAGGAACCCGGAACCTGTGAGATATAGAAATTTATTTTATTTTATTTTGCCGAAGATTAAAACTTGAAACTATTTAAACAGACAAATATGAATCTCGAAACACTTTGCACACAAGTACAATCGCTGGCCCGCGAAGTTGGACGTTTTATATACGACGAACGACTGAAATTTACAGCAGATGATATTGTACACAAAGGAAAATCAGACATGGTTACCTATGTCGATAAAACTGCAGAAAAAACAATTGTTGCTGCTTTACGGGAAATCATGCCCGATTCAGGATTTATAGCCGAAGAAGGAACAGCACAGGATAATGGTGAAAAATTCCGCTGGGTGATCGATCCTTTGGATGGAACAACTAATTACATTCATGGCATTTCCCCTTTCTGCGTGAGCATTGCACTGATGGAAGATCAGGAAATAATTCTTGGAGTTGTTTATGAAATTAGTCTCGACGAAATGTTTTATGCCTGGAAAGGAAGCAAGGCTTACCTGAACGGAAAAGAGATTCAAGTTTCGAAAGCTGAAAATACTGCAGATGCGCTAATTGCCACAGGATTTCCTTATTACGATTTTTCTAAACTCGATAAATACATGGAAGCCATGGACTATTTCATGCGCAACTCGCACGGAATGCGCCGACTGGGTTCGGCCGCTGCCGATATGGCTTATGTTGCCTCCGGACGATTCGAAGGGTTTTACGAACATGCCCTTCATTCGTGGGATGTAGCTGCCGGAATCATCATTTTAAAACAAGCTGGCGGACGGGTATGCGATTTTCATGGTGGTGAAAATTATTTATTTGGCGGTGAAATGATTGCATGCAATGCCAATTATTTTGACGAATTTTATGGAATTGTAAACGAACATTTGGGCTAGCTAAATCATGAAATGAAAAAATTCGACAAGATATTTGCCAGGTATTATTTCAGCAACAGAATACAATTCGAGAAAATAAAATCAGTTGATCAACCTCAAATTATAAAACGGATATCTTTATTCTCCGGAATAATAATGACTTTAATATGTGTATATTCCGGTTTTCTGGCCATCATATGAAGGATCCGGATACAACATTCAGCATATGCTTCTGCTTAATTTTGAAATCATTGTACCGATGATTTGGGGCATCGTTATTATCGGAGGGATTTTATTGATTTGGGCACAAATTTTAATAACAAAGATAACGATGACCAAAACTTTACAGGTCTGATTTTGCGTTCCTATCTAATTCATCGTAAATTGCATCAAAAATCACACACTACAAAATGATCGAAAAAGAAATTGCCTTGATTAACAAACAGCTCGAAAGCCTGAAAGCAAAAAATTTCGATCTGGAATCGTGGAAAAGTCACACCATTATTTTTCTCGAACGGATTTTCGGAAAAGAAAGCAGCAAAGTCCGGATGATAAAAGAGCTGAATTACAATTATTCGAGCTGGAGTTTGCGCGATGCTGCCGGCACAGGAAAAGATTCTGACCCGGTTATCCTCAAAGCCCGCGAAATACTTGAAGCAACCAAGATGGAACTTGAATATCTGGGTGTTCCGAAGGAGGAAGCAGAAAACCTGAAGATATGGTCGCTGCTTGAAGAAGAAATGACAGGCAAGCAAATTCGAGAAATCAAAATTGTTTTACAGTCAGAAGAGCCAGATAAAATGGAAAAAATAGCCAACATTATTTATGGACTGGATAAAGAAAATATGGCTGTCGTACTTGCCAAATTATTAGTACCATAATTCGGCTGTTTATCTTTCAATCAACCTGCCATTCATGAGTCTTTCCAAAATAGCTATTGTAATCCTGAATTGGAACGGAGAAAAGCTGTTGCAGCAATTTCTTCCGTCAATAATTCAATTTAGCCAGAAAGATTCGACTAAGATTATTGTGGCAGACAATGGCTCAACAGACAATTCAATTTCTATTCTGCAGGATAAATTTCCTGAAGTTGAAATTTTAGATTTGAAACAGAATTTCGGTTTTGCCCGTGGTTATAACGAGGCTCTCAAACAAATCGACGCCGATTATTTTGTTATCCTTAATTCGGATGTAGAAGTTACTCCCGGCTGGCTCGATTCTCCAGTCAAAATAATGGAAGAAGATCAGGCAATTGCAGCTGTTCAGCCTAAAATATTAAGTTATTACCAGAAAACTCATTTCGAATATGCCGGAGCAGCCGGCGGATATATCGACAGGTTTGGTTACCCGTTTTGTCGCGGCCGAATATTTAACGAAGTGGAAGCCGATCTGGGTCAATACAATAATTTCGCTGATATTTTCTGGGCAACCGGAGCATGTATGTTTGTGCGTGCTGAATATTTTCACCTTGCAGGTGGATTCGATGCAGATTTTTGGGCTCACATGGAAGAAATTGATCTTTGCTGGAGGCTAAAAAATCGGGGTTACCGCATTGTATATACTCCGGAAAGTACTGTCTATCATGTTGGCGGCGGAACCCTTTCGTATGACAACACAAAAAAACTTTTTTTGAATTTCAGGAATAACCTTTGGCTGTTGTACAAAAACCTCCCTACAGGTCAGCTTTATTCCACTTTAATTTTACGAATGATTCTTGATGCCGTTGCAGCGATTAAACTTTTAACTGAGTTCAACATAAAAGGTATCCAGGCAGTTCTAAAGGCACATTATCATTTTTACCGCTCATTGCCTCAGCTGAAGATAAAACGAAAACAAGCTGAAAAGACCGGACATTTCCAATTAATCTCGGAACAGCTGCCCAAAAGCATCGTTATTCAGTTTTATATCAGGAAGCGAAAACGGTTTAGTGATATTCAATTCTGATAAAAAATCAATCAATTTTGCATGTAAAAAAAAGATTCCATCTCTTTTCTCAAAGATGGAATCCATAATTTTATATTATCCGACCAATTTTTCAGGTCGCTTTTTTAGTCTTTTAAATAATCAATCTGAACTAAATCGTTCCAGATGGGATCCTTTTTGGGAGGCGCAGCAACAATCTTTATAGGTAGTTTAGTCACTGGATGAATAAACTCGATTTTACGTGAATGCAAATGAATCCCACCATTCTCGTTGCTTCTCGCAGCTCCATATTTCAAGTCACCTTTGATATGCAGACCAATGCGGTTAAGCTGAGCACGAATCTGGTGATGACGTCCCGTTTTCAAATCAATCTCGAGTAAATGGTAATGGCTCAAAGTTGCTACATGACGATAATTAAGAATCGCTTCTTTAGCACCCTTCCGCTCTTTGTTATGCGCATGTGATTTGTTCTTTTCCTCATCTTTCAGCAGCCAATGATGCAAAGTTCCTTCTTCTTCTTCCGGAAGTTTATCAACAACCGCCCAGTAAGTCTTTTTCATGGCTTCCTTATCCTGAAACATCTCATTCAGGCGTGTTAGCGCTTTGCTTGTGCGTGCAAAAATGATGACCCCACTCGTTGGTCTATCCAATCGGTGAGGAGATCCAAGATATACATCACCTGGTTTTTTGTACTTCACTTTAATGTATTCTTTAACTACATCGATTAAAGTTACATCACCGGTCTTGTCTCCCTGAACGATTTCGCCGCAAGCTTTGTTTATGGCGATGATATGATTGTCTTCGTAAATTACTTCCATTTTGTTATTTATGTATTCGGCCGATTCCGATGTTATACTATATCTTTTGATTCCTCAAGTCCTGTTGTTGCCGTGGTTAATTTTATTACCTGCAACACATACAACCAAAACCCGGAACTCTTAGTACTGTTCCTTTTCGTTCGGAAAATCCTGCGATTTCACATCCAGAACATATGAATTTACTGCGCCTTGAATCTGTTCTGCCAAATTTAAGTACCTTCTCAGGAAACGAGGTGAGAACTCCTGAGTAATCCCCAACATGTCATGAACAACAAGCACCTGACCATCAACGCCCCCACCTGCACCTATTCCTATCACAGGAATTTTTAATGATTGAGCAACCTTGGCTCCTAATTCAGCTGGAATCTTTTCAAGAACAATAGCAAAACAACCCACTTCTTCCAGCAGTTTAGCATCATCAATCAACTTTTGTGCTTCAACTTCTTCTTTGGCACGAACGCTATACGTTCCGTATTTATTAATCGATTGCGGCATTAAACCCAGATGACCCATAACAGGTATTCCAGCCGACAAAATCCGTTCAACAGATTCAATTATTTCTTTTCCACCTTCTACCTTCACTGCATCAGCATGAGTAACTTTCATAATTTTGATGGCAGAATTCAACGCTTCAAGCGAATTACCCTGATAGGTTCCAAATGGCATATCGACGACAACTAAAGCACGGTTAACGGCTCTTACCACCGACTTGCCATGATAAATCATTTGATCAAGTGTAATTGGCAGCGTAGTTTCATTACCAGCCATTACATTGGAAGCAGAGTCACCAACCAAAATAATGTCGATGCCTGCCTGATCAACCAACTTAGCCATACTGTAATCGTAGGAAGTTAACATCGCGATTTTTTCGCCCTTCAGTTTCATTTCTGAAAGCACATGGGTAGTAACACGCCTTATTTCTTTGTGGACTGACATATTCTTATCTTTTCAATTCGGCTACAAAAGTAAGAATTTATAGATTGGAATATCCGATTTCTTTCAGTCAATAATTTTATAGCATTCTAAACAGATCAAAACTGTTAAATATATTTAATTATGAACATCACAGGCACTGTTTTTGTTATGTAAAGCGTTTAGCTTAAAACTATAAATCCATAAACATGAAAACTACACTTCTAATGCTTTGTCTCCTTAGTTTTGTTTTTGCAAGTTTCAGTCAGGATAAAAATTTTGATTTATCGAAGTACAAGTTTCCGGATTACAAACGCCATGAACTGGAGTTTAATTTTAACTCAAATGGAAGTAATTATAAAAACTCATATGATGAAATTCTAAATAACGGAATTGGCAACACTGTAAGAAATGACTATTCAAATTACTCTTCCCGTTCAAACGTTTCACTCGGATATAAATATGACTATTTAACAAGAAGTCGAATAGATCAGTTCCATGCAGCAATTTCAGGACAATATGATTTTACGAAAAATCATAGTTCTGCTGAAATCACAAAACAGATGAATCCCAATTTCAGTTTGAATTTCGGCGGTTCCAGAAGATACTATCTAAAAGAAGCCAAATTCTTTTTAGAAATAGCTCCTGATCTTGGATATAACATCTCAGAGTCAAAGAAAACCACTGGAGGTACTGTGGATATAAACAATATAAGCAAATCATTCAATGCATTAATTGATCTAGGTGTAGGAATAGGTAGGATGGAAAAGGTAAGCGATTTATGGCAGGCCGATTATATTCTGGAAAAGCTGAAGGAACAAAAATCACTTGCAAGGGAATTGGACGAAAAAGATATTTTTGAATTTGCCAGTTTTGCTTCAAAACTTAAAAACAAACGTTTCTTTGATTACCGTCTTCAAAAAACCGCAGAGTTACAGGCATTAGATTCTTTGTTACACCAAAAAGGGTTGATCGAAGGTTCTGATATTTCCTATTTTACAACACTTAACGATTACTGGAGTTTTGCATACTTTCCGGACCGGGAATCAGGAAGGGTTCTTAAGCTTTGGTTGTCGCCTCAATATTCAAGATATTATTATAAATCAGTTGGTACAAGTTCTCAAATTTCGACAAATACGAATTTAGTCTCGAATTTATCTTTTAACTGTACCAAACAATTGAACTTGTTTTGGGATCGTCATTTAAATATATTGTTGTCAAATGAAACATTGATTAATCGAACAGGATCAATTTCAGATAATTATCCTGAAAATCTTTTTCATGCAGATGTAAATTTTGGATTTGACTTCTTTCCGGACTCAAGAACTTCTGTATCAACTTCTGTGGGATATGGTGGAAATGAATTAAATTATCAAAAGTCTTCGGAGATTTTTATAAAACAATGGTCAAACAAAATTTACTTTGGGTTAGATGTAGTTTATTATGTTTCTCCTCAGCTTCAAATCACTGGAAATTACAGAATTGGGCATTCAGACAAGATTTACAATTCACTAAATACCACTGTTATGAATTACAACCTGGGATTACGATATGCTATTTTTTAGATTTCTAAAAATAAACAAAGAAGCCGGCTCATCTGGCAGTTTGGCCATTCTGAATTTGTAAAATGGCCCATTATAAAAAACAATTTAAATAGCTAGATCATGAAAATTTTGATTTTATGTTTGGTAATTGTGATGATTCATCTTTCCCTTTCCGGACAAGATTTGAAAAAAGATTCGATTTTAAGTAAAAACCACCTTAGTCTTGAATTAGGTGGTGCAGGAATTGCTGGCTCAATAAACTATGAGCGTCTTATTAAAATGAAAGCAAATTACAAACTGTTATCAAGAGTTGGGTTATTATATATTCCTGACAATCTTAATTATAATAAGGGAATCATTGCATTACCCTTTGGATTGTATTATTTGATTGGGATTAAACATCATCTTGAATTAGGATTAAATAATACAATTTCCTGGTGGAATTTTAATGGTAATCCAGATGTAAGAAGATTTTCAGATATTAAAATTCCAAGGGAAAGTACCATAGACTATTATGTGATACCATCTATTGGGTATAGATTTGAAGATTTTTACCGAAAATCTGTTTTTTATAGTTTAGCATATTCGCCAATAATTTCTTTTTATAAAGGAGGTCTTGGTTATCATCATTGGGTGAAAATTGGAATCGGATATAGCTTTTAAGAATTCTGGCGTCAACAGCAAATTTTACTCTTGGGCTATTTGATTCTTAAACAGAGAATTAGTCTTGTTTGCAATGAATGATATAAATTACAAGATGCATTTTAATAACTTTTTCAGCTCAAATATACTCTGTCATCACCACATTTTGACCATTAAAATTGATTCCAACCATGGATAACAGACAGTATTTTGCAGAACGTTTTTCGGTTAATTCCGCACTGAATAAAAAAAAAGAAGCCGGCTCAATTGAACCGGCTTCTTCGTTTCTAAACCCTCAGGAAAATTCCTTTTTTATACATATAATACATCAGCGACCAAACAAGCATGATGCTTCCGACAACATTAAATAAAAGACCAAAATCGCCCCAAAGAACAGTCCAGCCGAAAAGGTATTTGGAAATGCCACCAACATCTACCATATCAGTCAATAAATAGATAAAGATCGAATTCATACCGATCACCCGGAAGAAGAATGACCATTTCTTCCATCCTTTTACATCAATGATGTAATAAAATGAAGCCATCAGGATAAAGCCAATTCCGCCGGTAAGTAAATTAAATGAACTGGTCCAGCAGGCTTTGATAAGCGGATAAAATGTACTTAGCAACAATGCCACTATAATAGCCGAGGCTCCTACCGCAAAAAGTGTTTTAAGTTTTTTTGAATCGTTGGTTGTTTTGTCACGCAAAAAATGCCCGGCTACCGAACCCATTAACGTAACGGTAACAGCGGAAACAATACACAGCAAACCTTCAGGATCAAATATTTTGCCATGAAGTCTTCCTGGCAATAACATCCGGTCGATGTATCCGTTTATACAACCTTCTGGAGTAAGAACCCCCGCCCCAAATCCCGGAACTGGTATAAGTAACTGGATGAATGCAATACCCAAAAGAATTCCGCCGAGCCAATACAAACGACTTTTAAATGATTTGGTATAAATCACAATCATTGCTGCACCAAAATACCCCAATCCAATCTGTGCCAGAACACTTGCAAAACGTGGATTTTCGAATCCATTACTAAATACTCCGTTATAGATAAGGCCGAGAAAGACCAGCGTCAATGCACGTTTCAATACTTTTTTTGCCAGTTGATCTTTTGGAACTTTTTTTTCAAGCTTCGAAACCAATGCAAACGGAATTGCAACTCCACTAATAAACATGAAAAGCGGAAAAATCAAGTCGTAAAAATGAAATCCTGCCCATGGAACGTGCTCCATCTGTTCAACAACTGGATTAAGCCAATTGGCTCCTGTGTATTTGGCCAACACTGTTACCAGATAACTGCCGCCAGTAATCCAAAACATGTCGAAGCCGCGTAAAGCATCAAGTGATAATAACCGTTCGCGTGGAACAGCCTGAGTTGGTTTGTGTTTCATTATTGTGGTTTAATTAGATTGGTTGAAGGTAATAATTTCAGGAATTCGAAAACAAAAAAACAGCACAATAAAAACCTTGGCAACTGTTTTTTTCTAATCCTTCGTTGCATTCGCTGTCTTTTTGTCACCAAAAATGACAGGATAAACCCATGCCAAAGAAATCAAATGTCAATTTTGCCAAATTTTAGGATGTCAGGCTAATGGCACAGCGATTGAATAGGAATGCTCGAAATAAACATTTAAAGAGAACAACAAATTTAAAAATTATCATAAAATGGGAAAAATTATTGGAATTGACTTAGGTACCACCAACTCGTGCGTATCTGTTATGGAAGGTAACGAGCCTGTTGTTATTCCAAATAGCGAAGGCAAACGTACAACTCCATCAATCGTGGGGTTTGTTGAAAACGGCGAAAGAAAAGTTGGTGATCCTGCAAAACGTCAGGCAATTACTAATCCTGCAAAAACGGTTTATTCAATTAAACGTTTAATGGGCGAAAGCTATCAAAACTTAACCAAAGAAATCAAACGTGTTCCATATACTGTGGTTCAGGGCGACAACAGCACTCCTCGTGTTGTAATCGAAGACCGTAAATATTCTCCACAGGAAATTTCGGCTATGATTCTTCAGAAAATGAAGAAAACAGCGGAAGACTACCTGGGACAGGAAGTTACCGATGCTGTTATTACAGTTCCGGCTTATTTCAATGATTCACAACGTCAGGCAACTAAAGAAGCAGGCGAAATTGCAGGTTTAAATGTTCGTCGTATCATCAACGAACCTACTGCAGCTGCTTTGGCTTACGGATTGGATAAAATGCACCGCGAAATGAAAATCGCAGTATTTGACCTTGGTGGAGGTACTTTCGATATTTCAATTCTTGAATTGGGAGAAGGTGTATTCGAAGTAAAATCAACCGATGGCGATACTCACCTTGGTGGGGATGATTTTGACCAGACTATTATTGACTGGTTAGCTGCTGAATTCAAAAATGACGAAGGAATCGATTTACGTCAGGATCCGATGGCATTGCAACGTTTGAAAGAAGCTGCTGAAAAAGCTAAAATCGAATTATCAAGTTCAACACAGACTGAAATAAATCTGCCATATATTATGCCTGTAAATGGCATTCCAAAGCATCTTGTAAAAACTCTGACTCGCGCCAAGTTTGAGCAACTGGCAGATAAACTGATTCAGGCTACGATGGAACCTTGCCGTAAAGCACTTCAAAATGCAGGCATTAAAGCAAGCGAAATTGACGAAGTTATTTTAGTTGGTGGATCAACACGTATTCCAGCTGTTCAGGAAAAAGTACAGCAATTATTCGGGAAAGCACCTTCAAAAGGTGTAAATCCTGATGAAGTTGTTGCTATTGGTGCAGCTATTCAAGGTGGTGTATTAACCGGCGAAGTAAAAGATGTATTGTTACTTGATGTAACTCCGCTTTCTTTAGGTATTGAAACAATGGGTGGTGTAATGACTCGTTTGATTGAATCAAACACAACCATTCCAACCAAAAAATCGGAAACGTTCACTACTGCCAGCGATAACCAGCCTTCAGTTGAAATCCATGTATTGCAAGGCGAACGTCCGATGGCTAACGGGAACAAAACTATTGGTCGTTTCCATTTAGACGGACTTCCACCAGCACCACGTGGTATTCCACAAATTGAAGTGATGTTCGACATTGATGCCAACGGTATTTTGCACGTAACTGCAAAAGATAAGGCAACAAGTAAAACACAGTCGATACGTATCGAAGCTTCATCTGGTTTGACCGACGAAGAAATTAAACGTATGCGCGACGAAGCTGCGGCAAACGAAGCATCTGATAAAGCTGCACGTGAAAAAGTTGACAAGTTGAACCTTGCTGACAGTTTGATTTTCACAACTGAAAAACAACTGAAAGAATTTGGTGACAAATTGCCAGCTGACAAAAAAGGACCAATCGAAGATGCTCTTGCAAAACTGAAGACTGCACATGCTGCTCAGGATATAGCAGGCATTGATGCTGCATCTGAAGAATTGAACACCGTATTTCAGGCTGCATCTCAGGAAATGTATAATGCACAATCTCAGGAAAATGCACAACCAGGGCCTGATGCCGGAGCACAGGGTGGTAACGGACAGTCAGCAAATGCAACTCAGGATAGCGAAGTAACTGACGTTGATTTTGAAGAAGTCAAGTAATCTCCAAATAATAGTATTCAAAAAGGCTTGCCGGAAATTCCGGCAGGCCTTTTTTGTAACTTCTCTCAAAAAAAAATCCAATTTATCTCTATTATTTCCCCTCCCGTTTCAATAAATGGTTGTGTGAAATTGTATTTGTTTCATAGAAATAAAGGCCACATCTTTGTTGTAAAAGCATACAAATAAAGAACAAAACGAATCACATGAATTTTCTATCACACAAGAAAATTTGTATGGAAAGCTCTTGCTGATCATTATAAATCAAATTATTAATACATGAATAACTATGGAATATCGAAAATTAGGAACTTCTGATTTAGAGTTATCTGTTGTAACATATGGAGCCTGGGCAGCAGGTGGATGGATGTGGGGAGGAACTGAACGCTCTGATTCGGTAAAAGCGATAAGGGAATCATTTGACCTTGGTGTCACTTCAATTGATACAGCTCCGGTATACGGCCAGGGTACGAGTGAGGAAATTGTTGGCGAAGCCATCAAGGGGATTCCTCGAGATAAGATTCAGATACTTACCAAGTATGGCTTAAGTTGGGATACTAAAAAAGGTCAGTTTTTCTTTAGCAGTTTTAACAACCAGGGTCAGCCGATCGATATACACCGTTTAGCATCTAAAGAAACTATCATCAGGGAATGCGAAAACAGCCTACGCTTACTTGGTACTGATTACATTGACCTCTACCAGATACATTGGGCCGATCCAACAACACCGATCCAGGAAACAATGGAAGCTGTTGCCCGACTAATTAAGGATGGTAAGGTAAGGTACGCGGGAGTTTGTAATTATAACGTGGAACAAATGAAGGAAGCCGCAAAATACATCTCATTGGTATCAGATCAGGTACCTTACAGTATGGTTAACCGGGGTATTGAAAACGAGCTAATTCCTTATGTTATCGAAAATAAAAAATCAATTCTGGCTTATAGTCCGCTGGAAAGAGGTTTGTTAACCGGTAAAATGAAACCGGGACATCAATTTGCAGAAGGTGATCACCGTGCCGGAGTACCTTTTTTTAGAGATGAAAACATCATACGAACCAATGCTTTTCTTGAAAAGATAAAATCACTGGCTGAAGAAAAAAATGCAACAATCGGACAACTTGTTATTCGCTGGACAGTTGAACAACCTGGAATAACCATTGCTCTGGTTGGAGCACGAAATGCAGATCAGGCTGTCAAAAATGCAAAAGCAATGGATATTAATTTAAACGATCACGAACTTGCATTCATAACAGACGAACTGAATAAAGTAAAACTGGATTTGTAATTTACGATAGCTTTTTAGTGATCGGGAGACCTTAAGTCACCTGATCACTAAACTTTTCAGCTCCATTTCAATTCCTTTCGATAACAAATACTGTCTTCCATTCCGACATACTGTCCGTAATTATCGATTCTGAAATATCCGGCTTTACTATAAAGACCTTGCGCTTCAACCTGACGAAGACCAGTTTCGAGTACAGCTTTTGTATTGCCTTCCTCTACTGCCCAGTTTTCTAATTCTTTAAGCATTTGCGCAGCCAACTGTTTTCCACGCATTTCTGGAAGAACAAACATTCGTTTCATCTCAACAGTTTCAGATTCATATCGCTTGAAACATCCACAACCAACATGTTGCCCATCAAAATAAATTACTACAGCATTTTTGATTTTATCGATCTGGTTATATTGCCTGTATTGAAGTTGACCTTCGCCATTTCGTTGATAAAGATCTTCATCCAAAGCATCGACCAGAGATCTGAAATCCTTATTCTCACTCGTAGTTCGAAGAAATTCGACCGATTCTGTTTGTGTTTTTATATTTTCAGGCATTGTATTAGATAGATTGTAAGTAGGCTACAAAAATAAACTATTTTTTCAGCCAAAGTGGATATGACAGGCTCAATTGAAGCATATTGTTTCGGTAAGCCGTCGCCGAACGCATACCATCCAGGGTAAATAAATTATTAGCAAACCCAACATCTTTAAAACCTCGGATATAATTGATCGACCATTTCAATTTATGTTGATGACTTCCAAACCCTAGAGTCCAGTTCCACTCGGTTTTGTCTTTTCCCGTATCATAATTGGTCAGCCAACTGGCCTCAATACCGCCACGGACAAATAGATTTTTGCGTACAAGGTACTGAAGATGAACTGGAACAACTATGTAGTGAAGCGTATAGGTCTTCCATCCTGAAGTCAACTCATAATCATATACATAATTAGTGCCATAGTCATAGCCACCGTAACTTCCATAATCACCGTATCCTCCAGCATTTGGAGAAATATCGTAATACTCTTTCAATAATTTATATCGATACATCACACCCAGATCGGCTGAAAGTTTTCCTGCAATGTTACGCGAGGCATAAACGCCGATTCCAGCACCTAAGAATTTTTTTTTGGTTGGGAATAATGAGGAATGTCACCGAAAATCAAAAGGGAACCTTCGGTGGTTATACCTAATTCGAGTTTAGATTGGGCAATTGCCGAACCACAAAAAAGACAAAGAGCCAGCATTAAAAGTGAAAGTTGTTTCATTTCGAACATTGTTTAAGTGAATAAATCCGACTATTAAGAAATAAAAGTCTGCGCTTTACATTCTGTTAACCAAAGGTAAGTAAACAACATCAACTGCAAATGTTAAATAAAATAAAAAAAGCTGAATAAAAGATTCTGAAGGTTTAAAGAACCTTATTTCGGAAAAATAAATCTTAATTTAGGGCCATACAAAACTTTAGAAATATGCGCGTATTCATTTTTTGTTTTTTCCTTTTGTTTTCAGGAAGTGTAATTGGTCAAAACACAGTAAATAAGACTGATGCACAAGGCAAGAAACAAGGATACTGGATAAAAAGGGATGCCCGGGGAAATATGTTGTACCAGGCAACTTTTAAAGATGATAAGCCTGTTGGTGAAATGAAACGCTTCCATCCGAACGGAAAAGTCAAAGCAATAATCGCTTTTATTGAAGGCAGCGATGAATCGGATGCTCAACTGTTCGACGAACGAGGAAAGTTAATTGCACGTGGCAAATACCTGGGGCAAAATAAAACCGGAGAATGGACTTATTTAAACGATTCGAAAATAGTATCAACAGAGAACTATTTTAATGGCCAAAAGAACGGCATAAGCAAACGCTACTTTCCAACCGGTGAGTTACTCGAAGAATCAAACTGGCAAAACGATCAACTCAACGGGCTCTACCGCACTTACTTTCAAAATGGAAAAACCTACCTGGAATGTAATTACAGTGAAGGGAAACGGAATGGGAAGTTTCATACATGGTTTCCGGATGGGACTATGGAGTTGGATGCATCATACAACAACAATGAACGCGATAAAAACTGGAATTATTTTGATGAAAAAGGATTTCATATTTACACATTAAAATATGATCTCGGAAAGTTACTTAATCCTGAAGTTCAGGATAGTATCGACAAAGAAAAAAACGAGAATTATAAAACAAAAGCAGACAACATTCCTGATCCGGAAAAATTCATGCAAAATCCGGATGAGTATCTGCGATTGCTGCAAAACCATTAATACTGAAATTCGCGTTTCGGACATATTCGGTACTTAAATCAAACATAAACAACCGATATCAAATGTTGAAATCAGCAATAAACAGACACTATAGCAAGAACTTGATTGTTAAAAAACAATCAGGACCGATTCATTCATGTTTGCTTATGTGTGCGCTGATTTTTTTGTTATTCATAACTTTCCCAAACAATTTATTTGCGCAAAACGAGCTGAAAGATTCATACTGGGTGCAACTGAAAGATAAATCGGGCACACCTTACCAGATTAGTAATCCGGAAGCTTTTTTGTCTAAGCGCGCTATTGATCGTCGGCTCAGGCAGCATATAGCAATTGACGAAACCGATTTGCCTGTTTCACCCCTATACCTTGATTCATTAAAAAAAATGGGACTGGAAATTGTTCACACTTCGAAATGGCTTAACGGGGTAACGGTCAGGACTGAAGATACAACTTTGATACTGAAAATCCCTTTACTTTCATTTGTGGATTCAATTCAGCTGACAAAACCAGCCAACGTATTAAAGTCAGCCACTTCAAAATTCAGGAAAGTAGAAATAAATACAACTTATGATCCGGCCAGCTACGGAAATGCAATCGATCAGCTTACGTTAATGAATGGTCAGTATTTGCACAGTATGGGATTTCGGGGAAAAGGCGTTCAAATTGCAGTTCTGGATGCAGGATTCTGGTCTGTTGACGAGATTTTAGCATTTGATAGTCTGCGGTCAACAAATAGAATATTAGGCATCCATGATTTCGTTAATCCTCAATCGGATTTCTATAAACAACATACGCATGGCATGAGTGTACTTTCGTGCATGGGCGGAAATTTACCCGGAGAATTTATTGGTACTGCGCCAGATGCTTCGTTTTACCTTTTCCGCTCGGAAGATGATGCTACAGAATATCTGATTGAAGAAGACAATTGGGTAGCCGCTGCCGAATTAGCTGATAGTTTAGGAGTCGATGTTATTAATTCCTCGCTTGGTTATTCCGTTTTTGATGACCCGCAAATGAACCACACATATGCCGACATGAACGGAAAAACAACCAGAGTCACGCAAGCTGCAAATATGGCTTTTCAAAAGGGAATTCTGGTTTTTGCCAGTGCCGGCAACGAAGCCAATGATCCATGGAAACGCATTATAGCTCCATCAGACGGTGAAAATGTGATTGCAGTAGCCGCTGTTGATAAAAATGGCTTACGTGCATCATTCAGTTCGGTTGGACCAGCTTTCGGGGGGGCTGTAAAACCAAATGTTGCGGCTGTTGGTTCTTCGACCTATCTTGTTACTGCCAGTGGTATTTTAGGCAATTCAAGCGGAACATCTTTTTCGTCTCCCGTTTTGGCAGGAGTTGGGGCTTGTTTAATTCAGGCCAATCCCTATGCAAACGTTTCTCAACTAAAAATGGCTATTGAGCAAAGTGGAAATCAATACAACCAGCCGGATTCGCTGCTTGGTTATGGTATCCCTGATTTTGAAAAAGCTGACAAATACCTGAAAACAAATAGCATATCGCATCTTAACTGGTCCGGATCGTGGGCTGTTTCACCCAACCCTTTCACCGATTATGTTTTTATTAAAAACCTAAATCCTGGTCATGCGGATAGCTACCTGATTAGCATTTACAACCTTCAGGGAATTTGTTTCCGGCAGTTAACCATCAAGGCTTCAGAAACTGTTTTATTAAAGAATCTTGCTAACTTGCCTAACGGACTTTTGATTCTTAGTATTCGTTCAGGAGATAAAGAAGAACGGATAAAACTCATCAAAACAAATTAGTAGCAAAGGCAGATGAATGCCTGAAATTTGGATTTTAATAAATGAACGATCAGCAACTTACATTATCAGAATTACAAAAACAGGTTAAGGTTAGTCTGGAAGATACCTTTTCGTTGCCCGTTTGGGTAAAAGCTGAAATCAGTGAGATGACAGTGAACCGGAGCGGTCATTGCTACCTCGATTTGGTTGAAACGGAACAAGGAAGCGATACGGTAGTTTCACGCTGCAGGGCTACGATCTGGTCATATACATTCCGGATGCTGCGTCCTTATTTTGAGACTACTACCGGACAAACGTTTACCGAAGGGTTGAAGGTGCTTCTTCAGGCAAAAGTAGAATATCACGAGGTATATGGGTTCAGCCTGAATATTCGTGACATTGATCCTGTTTATACCCTAGGCGACATGGCTCGCCAACGCAGGGAAATTATAAGGAGACTTCAGGAGGATGGAGTATTTGAAATGAACAAGGAACTCGATTTACCCGAGGTTCCGCAACGGATTGCGATCATCTCCTCTCCCACCGCTGCGGGATTACAAGACTTTCTGGATCAATTACACAACAATGAGCATCAGTTTGTCTTTTACACCAAACTTTTTCCGGCAGTAATGCAGGGCAACGAAGCTCCACGCAGCATCATGGATGCACTTGGGCAAATCTATCAATACGAAGATTTATTTGATGCCGTTGTCATCATTCGTGGTGGGGGTGCACAACTCGATCTGGCATGTTTCGATCAGTACGATCTGGCTTCCCATGTTGCGCAGTTTCCGCTTCCGGTAATAACCGGCATCGGGCATGACAAAGATGACACAGTAGTCGATATGGTGGCACATACCAGAATGAAAACACCAACTGCTGTTGCTGAATTCCTGATTTCAGGAGCACTTCGTTTTTCACAGGAATTAAAAGAACTTGAAAAACTATTTACAGAATTGGTCACCGATCGACTCGAAGACAATAAAAACAGGTTAAACGATGCAGCAGAACAACTAAATAACCTGGTAAATCAATTAATCGTTTCTCATCAAAACCGTTTAAACATTGCACGAATTCAATTGGCAAACCGTTCTGCAGTTTTCCTGAAAGATCAACAATCGGAACTAAAACAATTAATGCTTGGGGCCAAAAATAAAACCAGCCGTTTTGTTATCCGTCAAAACCATTTACTCGATCAGTCCGGGAATAAACTGAATTTCATTTTCAGGGAACAAGTATTGAAAAGTAAAAACCAATTGAATCAGTTTCAGCATTTCGTAAAAATAAGAACCCTTGAGTCCATTCGTGCTGAAAAGAAAAACCTGAGTTCGATTCAGGAAAAACTAAGGTTGGTCGATCCTCAAACCATCTTTAAACGTGGTTATTCGCTTACAATGGTTAACGGAAAATTGGCAAAATCTGTTAGTCAGATTAAAAAGGGAGATTTGATTAAAACCCGGTTGAGTGATGGAATTATCGAAAGTAAGGTGAATGAAATATCCAAAAATGAATAATTAATACCAATAATCCAACAATAAACAAGAATGTAAAACAAATCAGCTCATTATCTCAGATGTGGCTAACTTGAAAAACAAAACTCGTAACTCAAAAAATATGGCAACGAAAAAAGTAACCTACAAAGACGCAATTACAGAAATAGAAGAAATTCTGGAGAAAATTGAAAATGAAGAACTGGATGTGGATGAACTTGCAGAACAGGTAAATCGTGTATCTGTATTAATTGGTATCTGTAAAGATAAACTCCACAAAACGGAGGCTGAAGTTGAGAAAATACTCCATGACATGAACCAGTAATTCTATAGAGAAACTTGTTTCAAACACCAGACATTGATAGATTAAACAATAAATTCCAGAAAGAACAAAACAAGTAGAATCATAACTGAATCTTTTTGATACAGTTGAGACCAAGAATAAACGGAAGGATTAAAAATAAAAAGAGGCAGTTTTATTTCTAAAACTGCCTCTTCAAGTAGCGAGAGCCGGGGATGATCCGGCGACCTCATGATTATGAATCATGCGCTCTAACCAGCTGAGCTACCTCGCCATTTTGTTGTTTTAAGAACGAGCATCAAATCAACACAAAGCTTCTTTTTTGCGGTTGCAAATATAGTACTTTATTTATTCGTTGATTGATTGTGGCAAAAAAAAATCAAAAAAAAATGTTTGATGCAATCTGCATTAACTTGTTATTTCTGTTTAAATACATATATTGCAGAAAATCAAAGAACCTATGGCTGAAAAAATACAATTTCAATTGGAGTATATTATTAACTGCTCTCCCAAAGTACTATTTAACAGACTCAGTACTGCGTCAGGATTAGCAGAATGGTTTGCTGATGATGTTCGTGTAAAAGGTAACTTTTTCACTTTTATATGGGGTGAAACCGATGAAAAAGCAGAAAGAAAAAACCTTAAGGATAATAAAATGGTTCGTTATGAATGGGTCGGTGATGACGTAGACGACAATTCATTTTTTGAGTTTATTATTAACCTGGATGATCTTACCAACGATGTATCGCTTATAATTATAGATTATGCTGAACCCGATGAAATAGAAGAAACTACCGATTTATGGACCACTCAAATAGCTAAACTCAAACAACTTCTGGGTTCATAAAGCGGGGCTTTGAAGTTAATTAATCAGAACCTTCGCTGAAAATTGTTTTTAAGAATATTCGATATAATTAAGATTTTCGTCCAATTGTCATTGCGGTTTAAAACTAAATTCCTGCTTGTTCATATTCTAAGTCTGCTAAAGCAATACCCTTGTTATCGCTGGCTTTCTCATTAAATATGTACATGTCGTTAAATAAATACCGCAGGTTTTCGTGTTTCACTTTTTAATTCTTCAAAATACTTTAGTTTTGTAATCGTTTATACTACGCAAGCATTTAGCATGAAGCGACTACATAAATTTATTATAAAAAGTTTTCTGGGTCCATTCTTTATGACCTTTTTCATCTGTGTATTTATCCTCTTGATGCAATTCCTGTGGAAATACATCGATGACATGGTAGGTAAAGGATTGGAATGGAATATAGTCACGGAATTGCTGATTTATGCTTCTTTTGGTCTTGTCCCACTTGCATTCCCATTGGCTATGTTACTGGCGTCTATCATGACCTTTGGAAATTTAGGCGAAAACTATGAGCTTGTTGCAATGAAAGCTTCAGGAATTTCCCTATTCCGGATTATGAGGCCTTTACTCGTTGTTACTGTCCTTCTGACTTTGATTGCATTTTACTTTTCAAATAATATTTTACCCAAGACCAACCTTAAATTTTATTCTTTGATGTACAGTGTCAAAGAGCAAAAGCCCGAGATGATAATTAAGGAAGGTGTATTTAGTAATGACATGGAAAATTACAGCATAAAAGTTGGGCGAAAGGGGCGAAACAACAATATGCTTTATGATGTAATGATATACGACCATTCTGACAATGCCGGAAATGCCAACGTGACCGTCTCTGACTCAGGAAAAATGGAAATCACAGAAGACAAAAAATTCATGTCGATTACTCTTTACAACGGTAAAAGTTATAACGATGTAAAAGAAAAAAATCAGGGATCTGGTCGTCAGTTTCCGTTTCGGAGGGAATCATTTAAGAAAGAAGTTATCAACATCAGTATGAAAGATTTTGCATTCAACCGAATTGATGAAGATCGCTATAAAGGAGTTTCCAAGATGATGAATATTTCTCAACTAACCAATCATGGCGATTCGCTCTTTTCTGACTATAAGATCAGGCTTTGGCGGTTTATGACTTCCATGTCATACCCCAGTGACATTAATAAACAGGTTTCATGGCTCGCTATGCCATATGATTCATTAAGAAGAAAGCCGGAAATAACGCCGCCGGATACTATTGTTGATATCGATAAGATGGTTGCGTCACTAAGTACTTTTGAAAAAGAAGATTTATACCGGAGAGCAGTTTCAAATGCGCGAAATAATTCGCAGATTATAAGTCAACAACTTGATGAAATGTATGTGAGAAAGAAGATGGTAAATAATTTTGCGATGGAATGGCATCGGAAATTTACCCTTTCTTTTGCTTGTGTAATCTTTTTCTTTATTGGGGCACCTCTTGGCGCCATAATCCGGAAAGGAGGTCTCGGCATGCCTGTCGTCGTTTCAATTATAATGTTTATTGCTTACTATATTTTGCTTATTATTGGAGAAAAATTTGCCCGTGAAGATGCATGGTCGATGGTGAACGGAATGTGGTTCTCTTCATTTGCGTTTCTTCCGTTTGGAATCTGGCTGACTTATAAAGCAGCAACCGATTCCGGAGTAATGAATGTGGAAAGTTATCAGATACTGTTTAAGAAGTTTGTGAAGTTTATTTCTTTCAAGCATCGTAACCCTGAATTATAGAAAGATGAGAATACTCCAGCTGATGAATAAAGTACCCTGGCCTCCTAAAGATGGAGGGGCTATCGCATGCATGAATATGACCAAAGGGTTTTCGATGCTTGGACATGAAGTAACTGTTCTGAGCATGAACACCTCAAAACATCATATCAGCATTAAAGAAATGCCACCTCAAATCAGGAGTATTGCCGACTTTCAACTGGTAGAAGTGCCCGCCTCAATCAATTGGGTCGAAGCATCACTAAACCTTGTATTTTCAAAGCTCCCATACAATGCTCAACGGTTTATTTCCGATGAATTCAGTATTGAATTAATTAAACTTTTAACCGAAAAAACTTTCGACATTATTCAGCTCGAAGGATTATACCTTTGTCCTTATATTCCTGAAATCCGCAAATACTCCAAGGCTGTCGTTTCTTACCGGGCGCATAATATTGAATATGAAATTTGGGACAGAACTGCCACCTTATCACATGGAATGAGATCGAGATATCTTCGGAATCTTTCGCGAAGAATTAAACGATTCGAGGTAAGCTATTTAAATAAATACGATTTGCTTGTACCAATTACTGAACGGGATGGGCAGATTCTCGACTCTCTTGGTAATAATAAACCGCGACATACATCACAAACCGGGATTGACTTTGCGTCTCTGGTGCCAACAGCTAAAAAACTCGAATTTCCATCCTTATTTCACATCGGAGCACTCGATTGGTCCCCAAATCAAGAAGGACTGATCTGGTTTTTTGATCACTGCTGGTCAAAAATTCACAGTGAATATCCTGAACTGAAGTTTTATCTGGCTGGACGAAATGCCCCCGAATGGTTTGAACGCCACATCAGGCTCGAGGGAGTTGAGTATTTAGGCGAAATAAATGATGCCTATGATTTCATCAACTCAAAAGCAGTAATGGTCGTTCCTCTTTTCTCCGGAAGTGGAATGCGAATTAAAATTATTGAGGGCATGGCTCTCGGGAAACCCATCGTTACCACCGATATAGGAACCGAAGGTATCCCAACGGAAAATGGAAATAATATACTGATTGCCAACGATGCCGATCAATTTACCAATGCCATCATCCGTTTGATAAACGATAGGGAACTCGCTGATAACATCGGGAAAAACGCCATTGGTTTTATTCAGGAAAAATATGACAATCTGTCGCAGGCTGATGCCCTTATTGAATTTTATAAACAACATCTGTAACCTTGGAAATCACATTCCGGATATTATTTATTATCGTGTTTTATACCTTTGCCGGATATGCCATTTTACTTATCATTCTGCTTTCATTAAAAAAAATATTTACCGGCAAAAAGCCCGCTCCGGAAAACAATTCAGTTCCTCTTCCAAAAATATGCATGTTTGTAACCGCATACAATGAAAGTCAATACATTGATTCGAAAGTAAATAATCTGCTCGAAACAGATTATCCTGCAGACAAAATTCAATACCTGTGGATTACTGACGGATCAGATGATGGCACTCCTGAAATGCTAAAAAAATATCCACAGATGGAGGTTTATCATCTTCCGGAGCGTAATGGGAAAATACATGCAATGAACCGGGGAATGCATTTTGTTGATGCGCCAATTGTAATATTCTCAGATTGCAATACAAAATTGTGCAGCGAGGCAGTTAAAATAATCGTAAAAACCTTTAACGATCCCAAAGTTGGCTGCATTGCCGGCGAAAAACGAATTGTAACTCACGAATCTGATGATGCAGCCGGTTCGGGAGAAAATCTGTACTGGAAATTTGAATCGTGGCTGAAACGAATGGACAGCAATTTGAATTCGGCAGTAGGTGCCGTAGGTGAATTATTTGCCATCCGCACCAATCTTTTTGATGAAGTGGAGAATGACACAATTCTTGATGATTTTATAATATCACTGCGGATTGCTCAGAAAGGATTCAGAATAGCATATACACCAGACGCATACGCAATCGAAACTGCATCCGTAAACGTAGCTGAAGAATTAAAACGTAAGGTTCGGATTGCAGCAGGCGGATTGCAAACTATTTCGAGACTAAAAGAACTTCTTAATCCATTCAGATACGGACTTTTATCGATACAATACATCTCTCATAAAGTACTGCGGTGGACCATTGCTCCCTTAGCTCTTTTTGGTCTGTATCCGGTATCATCTATTCTGTTTCTTGAAGAAATTCAATCCGTAACATTTTCCTTTTACTCTGCATTCTTCATTTTTCAGACCGTAATGTATATACTGGCCGTTATTGGATGGGCACTGGAACGTCGAAAGATAAGGTTCAAAGCAATGTTTATTCCGTATTATTTCACTGCAATGAATTATGCCTCTCTTCGGGGCTGGGTGAGATTCCTGCGCGGCAAACAAACGGTTAACTGGGAAAAATCCCAAAGAGCCTGAGATTCCTTTCTTGCCGGTAAATCGATAATTTTCTGTACTTTTGCACCGGTTTTTATTAATCATTTTATTGAAATGGAAGATATAACATTGAATACGATACCAGAGGCTATAGAAGCCATTCGTAACGGGCAATTAATCATTGTGGTAGATGATGAGGATCGGGAAAATGAAGGTGATTTTATTGGAGCCGCAGAGAAAGTAACTCCCGAAATGGTAAACTTTATGACGCTTTACGGTCGTGGACTTGTTTGTGCCCCGCTGACTGAAGAACGATGCGACGAGTTAGATCTTGAACTGATGGTTGGAAATAATACCTCAACTCATGAAACTCCATTTACAATATCTGTAGATTTATTGGGAGATGGCTGTACTACCGGAATCTCGGCCAGCGACCGGGCAAAAACCTTAAACGCCCTTGCAAACCCAAATACAAAACCGGAACAACTGGGTCGGCCAGGTCATATTTTCCCACTGAGAGCAAGAAGCAGAGGAGTTCTACGCCGTTCAGGACATACCGAAGCCGCAGTGGATCTGGCACGAATGGCCGGACTGACACCTGCAGGAGTTCTCATCGAAATTATGAATGACGATGGAACAATGGCACGCCTTCCGGAATTGATGAAAATTGCTGAACGATTTGACCTGAAAATCATTTCGATAAAAGATATGATCACTTACCGGCTGAAAAGCGAAAGCCTGATCGAAAGAGGTGAGGAAGTAAATCTGCCTACACGCAATGGAACGTTCCGTATAATTCCTTTTAAACAAATATCAAACGGTGTGGAGCACATTGCTCTTATTAAAGGACAATGGGCAGCCGATGAACCAATTTTGGTCAGAGTACATTCATCCTGCATGACCGGAGATATATTTGGATCGATGCGTTGCGAATGCGGCGAACAATTGGATCAGGCAATGAAACTGATTGAGAAGGAAGGTAAGGGCGTTTTAGTATACATGCAGCAGGAAGGCCGGGGCATTGGCCTGATGAATAAAATTGCTGCCTATAAGTTACAGGATCAGGGCATGGATACAATCGATGCAAACCTTCACCTGGGTTTTGATGCTGACGAACGTGATTATGGTGTTGGAGCACAGATTTTACGCAGTTTGGGAGTTTCTAAAATGCGTTTGATAACCAATAACCCGATAAAGCGTGTAGGTCTCGAAGGATTTCATCTGGAAGTTGTTTCTACTGTGAATATTGAGATAGAGCCCAATAAATTCAATCAAAACTATCTGAAAACAAAGCGCGACCGAATGGGTCACAACCTGAAGAATTACAAATACGACAAATAACATTTCTAAATCCTGTTTCGGCAGGATTTTTTATTTCAAGCTAGACCATCCAAATATTAACAGTCATAAAAATCATCTCACCCATTGGCAAAACATCAAATCAATTGGTTATTTTGCCAGACTTAAAAGAAAATAAATTTCCGTTCTTATACCTAAGGCGCAAGCAAATGATTTTTAGGAACTGGTCTTGGCCGGTGAGCCGAAAAACAAGTGAAGACAGCGTTAAAAAATCTTTTTTGTTTGAGCCGTTAGGCGAGTTTAAAAGATTTTAGCCGTCAAACGTTAGTTTTTCGTGCGAAGCGGGTGCAGCCTTGACTTTTTTTTTCCCCTTTTTTGTTGGTTGGAGAGCTTGTCGAACCAGTCAAGGCAAAAAAGGAATTGGGGTCACAGGGGCAACGCCCCTTCAATAAAAATATAGGCATAGAAACAGATATTCATATAAAAGAATAATACAAATGGGAATGTTCGACGATATGTTTGAATCCGGATATGGTGAAACTCAGGTGGAAGGAGTTGATTATATTATGAATCAGGATGGCTACAAGGTAATGACAGAATATTACCTGGTAAAAAGAGGATATTGCTGTTCCAACGGGTGCAAAAACTGTCCTTATTCTCCAAAAGCAGTAAAAGGAAACCGGAAGCTCAGACCGGACGTTGAAAATAAATACCCAAAACCGGATTAAGGAATCCAATTATTTCGCGCAAAAGCAGAAACAAGTAATCAACTGTTTACCTGCCTCTGCTTTTCACACAATAAAACTCCGGAATACGAAATTAAACTGTTGTGGAAATTACTCCATTTTCTTCGCCAAAACTATTGGCTACTAAATAATCAGCCTGAGGATCATTTTTCCATACCGTTCCGTCAATTAAATAACGAAATTGATATTCTTTTCCTGACTCAAGTTCAACAGTTGCTGTAAAATCATTAGACTTTAACGCGGTCATAGGCTCTGTTGATTTATCCCAATTATTAAAATCACCAAGTAACTGAACCTTAGAGGCATTAGGAGCATCAGCAGAATCCAACCTAAAAGAAACCTTACATACAGGTTTTGATTTGAGAAATTGTTTTTTAAAGCTCATAATTCAATTTTTAAATACAAAGTAAAATTTGATTTGACAAAAATACCTTAATCCCGCGAGGTAATATTACGTAAGTAGCTGTGTAAAAATTATTTAGTAATAAGTTGACAATAATTTAACCTGAAAAATAACTAAACACTTAATTGTCAACAACATAATCGTCACACACTTTTGTTAATATAAGATTAAGGCATTCATTTTCAGGATAATATTTTCAAAATGAATACACGCAAATTTACCTATGGTAAAATGAAGAAGTCATTTAATGGTCATTTGATAGTCAATAAGTTATTTTGAAAGGACAAATGACAACAGTATGACTATGGAAGACAATAATTCGCTTCAATAAAAAGCAATTAGATAAATAAACGGACAATCATTATTTTTAATTTCGTATACTTTTAAATTCATTTTTTGTTTCCGCTTTTGAGGATCATTTGCTTGGCTTATCTTTGTATAAAAAAAAGATGCTTTCAAAAGAGATTCGAATTGTTTTTATGGGAACTCCGGACTTTGCCGTAGAAAGCCTGAAATCACTAATTGAGAATGGGTACCGGATTGTAGGAGTTATTACCTCTCCTGATAAACCGGCCGGACGTGGACGCCAGCTAAGCGAATCGGCTGTAAAAAAATATGCAGTTGAGAACAAGCTAAAAGTACTGCAACCCGAAAAACTCAAGAATCCGGAGTTTATTGCTGAACTGGAGGCACTGAAAGCCGATTTACAAATTGTTGTTGCTTTTCGCATGCTTCCCGAAATGGTTTGGAGTATGCCTCCTATGGGAACATTTAACCTTCATGCCTCACTGCTCCCGCAATACCGCGGGGCGGCACCGCTAAACTGGGCCATTATTAACGGAGAAACCGAAACAGGGGCAACAACCTTTTTGCTTTCGCACGAAATCGATACCGGAGAAATTATCTTTCAGGAAAAGGTAATTATTGATGAAAATGATACGGTGGGCGATTTACACGATCGAATGATGTGTATTGGCTCGGCACTGGTTTTAAAAACGGTGGATGCTTTGGCAATGAAACAGGTTCAACCGATCGATCAGAATCAATTAATTGATCATCCGGAAAGGATAAAACAAGCGCCTAAAATTTTCAAAGACGATTGCCTCATCGACTGGACCAAAGATACGGAGTCGGTTCGTAACCTTATTCGCGGTTTATCTCCATACCCTGCTGCCTGGACAGAACTTATTCATCCGGACAAACCAGAGGTTCTTACTGCCAAAATATACGCAGCAACCCGCGACAACAGTAACCTGCCTGCAGTTCCCGGAACAATTCTTACTGACGGTAAAAAATATATGAAAATAGCATGTCCCGATGGCTGGCTTTCGATCTCTGAAATTCAACTTTCAGGAAAAAAAAGAATGCACATTGATGAACTGCTCCGCGGTTTTCATCAGCTGGCCGAGTGGCAAATAAAAATGTAGAAAGAAAAAAGCAGGACGCAAAAGATAAACTTCTGCACCTGCCTTTAAATTTGTTTTCCGGCCTGTTTTCTGTTCTGTATTGTTTGGCCCGTCAATTCGGACCAGGCTATTTTCTTTTGCTGAAATTCACAATCAGGAAATAAATAATAAACCCCAGAGAGATGGAAACCAATTCAATCCCGAAAGGGAGCAGGCTATGTTCCATAAAATTGTTATGATTGCTTTCCCAGTAGTTTCCATTGCTCAATCCGGGACTCATCTGATTGATAATAATAAATCCAATGCCGGCAAAAAATGCTACCAATCCCCATTTCAGTGAAGGATATTTATTCGCCTCACTATTTTCCGAAGGAATCGAACCTACTTCCTGATCCAGAATTCCGGCTTTTTCAAAATGTCCTGTTTTAATAATTTTTCGCTTCAGTAAAAAATCAGTAAAACTTTTCAATATCTGGAAGATCGCAAAAAATACGACTGCAGCCATAAATACTTCATTCATAATTTTCAGTTTTAAATTGTTTGTAAGATTTGACAGCAAAAGATTCAGAAATGTTGCAGACCAGTCAGTTTTTTTTCTGAAAAAATTATCGGTACTTGATGCAACATTTAATCCTTGTTTGTTGTCCAATTTCCAATATGAATGATGCTGAGTTAATAAATCAGATTTTAAGCGGAAATAGAAATGCATTTACGTTTTTGGTAAACCGTTACCAGAAACTGGTCGTTCATATTACCGGGCGTTTAATTCAGCGTCAGGACGAACTGGAAGACGTTTGTCAGGAAGTGTTTCTTAAAGTCTATCAAAATCTTGGCAAATACCGGAATGAATGTAAATTATCAACCTGGATTGCAACCATAGCTTATAATACGAGTATTAATTACCTGCGTAAGTTCAAAAAAGGCGATGAGGTAAATCCGGATGACTCAACAGCATTGCGAAACCTGACTGATTTTAAATCGGATACTTACGAAAAAAAAGATTTACACCGGTATATTCGTGATCAAATTGAGCTTTTGCCTGTTCATTACCGTACAGTGCTTACTTTATTTCATCTGGAAGAGTTCTCGTATCAGGAAATTGAACAAATTACCGGCATGCCAGAAGGAACAATTAAGAGTTATCTGTTTCGGGCAAAGGCGCTTTTAAAGCAAAAACTTGAGTTTTTAGTGGATGAAAACAGTTTAAAAAATGTGAAGGAGATTAGCAATGAATAAGGAAAATTTAGATCAGATCATAGAACATACTTTCAACGAAGAGCCTGAATTTTGTTTGCCTGCTAACTTTTCGGAGAAGGTTACTGCTGCACTTATACGCCGTGAACAATGGAAAACTGACTTGTTTGAATACCTGAATATTGCCGGAATTCTTATTTTTCTTATTGCTGTTGCTTCAGGCACCTATTATTTCACCAACAAAGACATGCTTTTGCAGATTTACTCCTTTATAAGTCAGAATTTACTTCAGGTAACATTAGTCGTATTTCTCCTGAATTTTATTCTTTTTGCTGATCGGGTATTGCTTCGTCTGCTTTTCAGCCGTTGGAACAGAACTTAATGAAAGGATGAATTTCCTGATTCCTGCAATTACGGTTTTTTACTTTTTCAACCAACGAATACGGAATATTCACCCCTACTTTCTTCTTGGTTTTTTGTGTCTGAGGTAAACAACCTGTCCGGCAACTGGTTCGTCTCCATTCTTCATGTGGTTTCTGCGAAGCAATGGTTTAAGTTTTAGTCCGTATCGCTGTGCGATATAATGCATCGTATCGCCTTGATCAGTCGAATGTTTAAGGTGCTTCCGGTCTGCTCTTCTGTGCTTGGCTTCAATGTAAATAATTTCATTTTCGCGTGCCTTTCTGGTCTTACCGAATTCATTATACGTATAGATTTCCCAATCTTTCAAATTCAAATCAGCCGATAAACTCCCGTACGTATCACCCTGGGCAACCACAACCGTTCGTAAGCCGTTTCTCAATGCAATTTTGTGGCTCGCATTCGATTTCCCCAATACGGAACGGGTCATTTGGGGAGCTGCCGGCTCCTGCTTAATTGAAGCAAGTTGACGGTTGTCTCCATATTCATCATAGAAATAAAGCTTATAATCTTCGATTATTTTTATCAGTCGTTCAGGATAGGTGGGATCAGTCGCATATCCGGCCTGTTTTAAACCACGAGCCCAACCAACGTAATCTTTCGGATCGAGCTGAAAAAGAAAATGATAGCGGGTACTTCCCATCAGGAAATTTGAATGGTCGATATAAGAAGCTTCCCCGTGAGCATATTTACGGAAACACTCTCCTTTCGCATCGTCATCATGATAAATCTTTTTGCCCCGCCACTCACTTTTACACTTTATTCCAAAATGATTATTTCCTTCAGTTGCAAGCCTGCTGTTACCGTTTTGCGATTCCCAACAGCCCTGAGCAAGAGTAATACTTGCAGGAATTCCGCTTCGTTCCATTTCTGAAATAGCAAGCGGATAATATTTTTGGATATACTCATCACGGCTTATCTGCTTTTTTTGTGCAAATCCAACAGTAAAAACAAAAAGAGCAACGACAGGCAGCAGGTATTTTATCATAACAATCGATTAATGCGTTTCACAAAAATAAGAAATTGTTGCTATCAAAGAGCATTGGCAAATAACAACTATTAACGTACATTTGGGAAAAACTGTTCACAAATGAAAACGACAGAAATCAGAATTGTTGTATCCGAATGTCAAACTATTCAGGAATTGACTGAAAATGATCAGTTATTACTTCGCGAAGCCAGAAGAATAACCTCTAGTGCTTATGCGCCATATTCCGGATTTCATGTCGGAGCTGCGGTTTTACTTGGGAACGGAATGATTGTAACCGGTAATAATCAGGAAAATTCGGCTTATCCTTCCGGATTGTGCGCCGAGCGTGTTGCCTTGTTTTATGCCAATGCAAATTATCCTGAATCCGAAGTCGAGGCAATAGCCATTTCTGCAGAAAAAGACGGAATACTTGTGAACGAATCTGTAAAGCCATGTGGATCATGCCGCCAGGCTCTTGCTGAAACCGAAGTAAGGTTTGGTAAACCAATACGGATTATTCTCGACGGAAAAGATTCTATCCTTTTGCTGACTGGCATGGAAAGTTTATTGCCATTAAGCTTCTCAAAAAAAGATCTGTAAAATGAGTTCTATCTGAATTCGTTTAAGTATACGTTCTTTTATCTAAAATGAAAGCAGCTAATTTTCTTGAACTGGCCTTAGCCGGTGAGCCGAAAAACAAGTGAAGACGGCGTTAAAAAATCTTTTTTGTTTGAGCCGTTAGGCGAGTTTAAAAGATTTTAGCCGGCAAACCTTGGTTTTTCGTGTGAAGCGGGTGCAGCCTTGACTTTTTTTGATTACTTTTTTGTTGGTTGGAGAGCTTGTCGAACCAGTTAAGACAAAAAAGTAATTAGGGTTTGTGGCAAAGCTTCATTTAGCTGAATCAATTTGGCACATAAACGGATATTCATATTGCCTTATTTATAAAAAGTTGTCTAACTGCGGCTAAATAAAAAAGGGATTGCGCCCGAAAGCACAATCCCCAAATAACACACAATCCGATCAGAATCTATTGAATATCAATCTGACGGGTCAGATTATTTCTGTATTCAACTTTCTTCGGAAGTTCGATGGTTAACACGCCATTTTTGTGTGTTGCGTTGATGGCGGCTACATCAATCTCGTGAGGCAATGAGAACGACCTTTGGAATGAAGAATAACGAAATTCGGAACGAACAACCTTGCCTCTTTCTTTTTCTTCCTTTTTGTCTTTCTTCTCAGAATACACAGTCAGGTATTCGTCTTTCAGATCAATTTTAAAATCTTCCTTTTCAAGTCCTGGAGCTGCAATTTCAATCTCGAACTTTTCGTTGTTCTCGTAAATATTTACAGCCGGAGTCGATTTCCACGCTCCTTCTTCAACAAAATTGGGAAGTAAATTTCCGCTAAAAAAATCATCAAATATCCCCGGTAAGTTTTTACTTTTAAATACTGGTAACATAGCTTAATCCTCCATTTTAAATTAAAAATTGTTTTTATTTATTGTTTTCGGTAGCAATATTTCAAATCCAATACCAACCACTAACACAATGACTGTAAGTGACATAAAGACACTTTACAAGTCATTTTTTCAGTTATGAATGCATTTGAAATGACATTTTTTCCGAAAATGACATGTTTTGCTTCGGACTCGTTCTATGCAGGATCAACTTAGGGTTAAGAAAAAGACTAATAACACTTTTTCTCAGCAAACATTTTGTTTGGATGCTCTAAAAATCTACATTTGCCCCATCAATTTACGCAATGGGGTGCCTTCCTGGTGAAAACCGGGGTAATTACAGGCTGAGATCACACCCACCGAACCTGATACGGATAATGCCGGCGAAGGGATGGCGAAAGGGAATAACTTGCCTCATTGGTTATTTATTAACCATTTAAAAAACAAGAATGAAACGGATTTATTTGACATTGCTTTTGCAATGCGCGGTGTTTATGGCAATCGCCCAATTTACACTGAAGGGAACTGTGAAAAACGACACAGGTGAACGGCTAATTGGTGCCAACCTTGCTATTTCGAACAGTTTTAGCGGCACTACGACCGATCTGAACGGCGCTTTTCAGTTTAAAAAGCTGAAAGCAGGAAATTATCAACTGATCATTTCTTACATCGGGTACGAAAAACAAACCAGGGATGTTAAAATTACAGGGAATCAAACGTTGGACATTGTGCTCAATCAGGATTTTATTCTGGCAGAAGAAGTACTGGTATCAGCAAACAGGGTAAAGGAAAAGACTCCGGTTGCATTCACCACGGTTCAAAAATCGGAAATCAGGGACAATAACATGGGGCAGGATATTCCTTATTTATTAGGGCTGACACCATCATTTGTTGCAACTTCAGATGCCGGAACCGGAGTTGGCTACACCAATTTCAGGATTCGCGGCACAGATTTGAACCGGATAAATGTGACGGTGAATGGAATCCCGATGAATGATGCGGAATCGCATGGAACCTGGTGGGTAGATATTCCGGATCTGGCATCTTCAACCGACAACATTCAGGTACAGCGTGGTGTTGGCACATCAACCAATGGTGCGGCAGCTTTCGGTGCAACCATCAATCTGCAAACAACCACAATTAACAAAGATGCTTTTGCAGAATACAGCTCTTCTGCAGGTTCATTCGGAACAGCGAGAAACTCTGTTGGAGTAGGTACCGGACTGATAAAGGAAAAATTCACCTTCGATGCACGGCTTTCAAAGGTTAGCTCTGATGGCTTTATCGATCGCGCCTCATCTGATCTAAAATCATTTTTTGTTTCCGGAGGATATTTCACCCCGGCAACCATACTGAAAATAAATGTGTTTTCAGGTTTGGAAGATACTTATCAGGCATGGAACGGAGTGCCTTCTGTTCGTCTGAACAACGATCTGGCCGGTATGCAGCGGTATGCCGATCATTACCTTTACTCACAGAAACAGGTGGACGAAATGGTAAATTCAAATAGCCGGACTTATAATTTATACACTTATGAAAACGAGGTGGATTATTATCAGCAGGATCATTACCAACTACTTTTTTCGCATAAGCTAAACGGAGCATTAAGCCTGAATGCAAGTGCATTTTATACCAAAGGAAATGGTTATTACGAACAATACAAGGAGGATCAGAAACTGGCTGATTATTTAATTACTCCTTCGGTATTTGGCAACGAAACCATTAACCGGTCTGATTTAATTCGCCGGAAATGGCTTAACAATGATTTCTACGGAATGACCTTTTCGGTAAACCATAAGTTAGATACCCAGGAATTTACCTTTGGCGGCGGGTACAACGAATACGATGGAAATCATTTTGGAAAGGTAATCTGGATGCGGAATGCGGGAGATTCGGAAAAGAATCACGAATGGTATCGCGGTACCGGGTTAAAAAAAGATTTAAATGTATATGCCAAATACAATTATGAACTGACCGAAAATCTGAATCTGTTTGCCGACCTGCAATACCGCCGGATTGATTATACCATTGGCGGAGTGGATGATGATTTACGCGACCTGACACAAAAACACAATTTTGAGTTTTTCAATCCGAAAGTGGGCATTTATTATGAGTTAAGCGAAAAACAAAGTATGTATGTCAATTTTGCCCGTGCCAATCGCGAACCCAACCGCGACAATTATGTAGATGCTGATCCGCAGGGGAAACAACCCGACTTCGAAACGCTGAACGATTTCGAACTGGGTTATAAATACAATACTAAAAAGCTTGCTTTAGCTGTGAATGCCTATTACATGATGTACCAGAATCAGTTAATACTTACCGGAGAAATAAATGATGTAGGTGCACCAATCATGACAAATGTTGACAATAGTTACCGCACAGGACTGGAGTTAATGGCCGGCATGAAACTGACAGAAAAGTTAATATGGGATGTAAACCTGACTTTGAGTAAAAACAAAATCAAGGATTTTACTGAATATGTGGACGATTGGGACAATGGCGGACAAATTGCAAACAAGCTGGGAACAACCGATCTGGCTTTTGCTCCGGAAATAATAGCCAACAGTCAGATTAGCTGGATGGCAGCAAAAGGACTAAACATCAGCATGCAATCCTACTCGGTAAGTAAACAATACACCGACAATTCATCAAGCAACGAACGCAAAATAAATGGATATTTCCTGAACAACCTGAAATTTATTTATCGGGTTCAGCAGAGATTTGCAAAAGAATTGAATCTTCATTTGATGGTAAATAACCTGTTTGATGCACAATACGAGAGCAATGCCTGGGTGTACTCATACATGCTTGGCGGCGAGCGTTTTGCAATGGACGGATATTTCCCTCAGGCAGGTATTAACTTTATGGCTGGATTCGATATCAGGTTTTAACCTGGAATCCCGGGGATTGTGGAATTTCCGGATTTATTCAGTATAGATTAATAAAAAATGATTATCCGTTATTATACTTGTTTGACTACAAGCTGATCAGTGCAGCAATGGCCTTGGCCGGTGAGCCGAAAAACAAATGAAGCCGGCGTTAAAAAATCTTTTCTGTTTGAGCCGTTAGGTGAATTTAAAAGATTTTAGCTGGTAAACGCTTGTTTTTCGTGCGAAGCGGGTGTAGCCTTGACTTTTTTTGATTCCTTTTTTTGTTGGTTGGAGAGCTTGTCGAACCAGTCAAGGCAAAAAAGGAATTGGGGCCACAGGGGCAACGCCCCTGCAATAAAAATACAGGCATAGAACCAGATATTTCATATATAAAAAAACCTTCGGACAAAATCCGAAGGTTTTTTTAAACCTGATTCCGGAAGTGTAAGCTTTTGCATCGCAATCAACTACAAGATCAAACATGCAATCAATATTGCTTCCGAAGAGCTTTCTGTTGGCAGATTTAAAATATAAAATCCTTTACGCCGTTCTTTCATCTGTATAATTTGTTTTTTAGTGCCCGATTGAAGGTGCCAAAAGTCAGCCTTATTTGTGTGGAAATACTTCCTCCTGGCTTGTTTCATATAATTATTGAAGCTGTTTGAGTTAAAAAATGCATATTCATGATAGAAATACAAGTCCGTTTATTATAAATATTGAATACGTCCTCAATTTGAGTTACTTTTGCACTCTAATTAAAACACTGGAAACATTACTTCTGAATTTCTTCCTGAACTAAAGATCAGGTATTTGGATTCAATTAATAATCAAGGATCATACTCACTCAGACCATGTGACTGAGGAGGCGAAGCTGTGAAATGGCGATATAAATATCAATCGATATACACTCATATTCAACCACATAATCACAATCATCAAACAACAAAACTTAGCTATCTGTTTGGTTTAACCGGATTAAATAGGGGGTTAAACTGAATGACCAGGAATACCGTTAATTCGAACGGTCAACCGATTTAAAATTGAAATAACAATACTGAATAGCATCCAATTCAATCAAAAAAAACAGGCTTCTAAAATTTTTCGTTATGCAAAAAATAGGTTTTTACATTGCTCTTCTAATTTGCTTTTATGCATCTGTTCTGACGGCACAGGCACAAAATCCGGCAAATGTCGACGTAAATAAACTTACAGATCAACAAATCCAGCAAATTGCCACGGAAGTAAATTCCAGAGGTTTAACAATCGACGAGGCTGCGAGCATGGCTCAAATGCGCGGGGCATCTCCCATACAAATTGAACAGCTTAAACAGCGTCTTCAGGATTTGAACTATTCGAATGCGAATCCGGTACAAAAACAATTAGCTCCGAACGCCCCCCAAAGCGATTTTGAAAGGGGAAACTATTCAGAGAAGGCAATAATTACGCCTACTCCTGAAATAAAAAAGACATTTGGATTTCAACTCTTTAATTCAGAAAACCTAAGTTTTGAACCTCCGGTAAATATCCCTACACCGCAAAATTACGTATTGGGCATCGACGATGAATTAACCATTTCGGTATGGGGAGCCAGCCAGCAAACGTACCAGTTAAGTGTTGAAACCAACGGAGCTGTTAACATTCCGGATATTGGTCCGGTGTATGTATCTGGAATGGAATTCTCGAAAGCAAAAGAACTCATCAAAAAACGACTGACAGCCATTTATCAGGGCATGGAAGGCCAGACACCAAATACTTATGCCGAAGTTAGTATCAGCAATCTGCGCTCTATCCGGATTAACGTAATTGGGGAGGTAATGGCTCCCGGAACCTACACACTCCCTTCCACTGCATCAGCATTTAATGCGCTTTACCTTTCGGGTGGCCCAAATGAGAATGGTTCATTCCGAAATATTCAGATCATACGCGACGATAAAATCGTAAAAACGATTGATGTGTACGATTATCTGATCAATGCAAATATGAAAGAGAATGTTCAGCTCAGAGAACAGGACATTGTATACATACCAACTTATCAGAAACGGGTTGAAATGGCCGGGGCATTTAAACGAAACGGAAATTTTGAACTAACCGAAAACGAAAAGCTGTCAGACCTCATTCGTTATGCCGGTGGATTCACCGACCGGGCATTTAAATCACAACTCTCTCTGACCCGTATAACAGGTACAGAGAAAAAAGTGATCGACATCAGCCAATCCATCTTCGAAAGTTTTATTCCGAACAACGGTGACTCAGTTTCAGCCTCCGAAATCATCGAACGGTTCGAAAACAGAATCAATATTTCGGGCGCTGTTTTTCGTCCGGGAACATATGAGCTTACCGAAGGGCTGACTCTTTCAGGCCTGATAAAAAAAGCGCAGGGAGTAAAGGAAGATTTTTTCAGCAACCGCGGTTTAATTATCCGTTTACAAAACAATCTGGCTCCAATGACTCTTGCTTTTAGTGTGGATGAAGTACTTGCCGGTAAAAAAGACATCAGGCTTCAGCGCGAAGACCAGGTAATCATTCAGGATATTTTCAGCATGCGCCAGAAGAGGACAATACAGATACTTGGAGAAGTACAAAAACCCGGAACGTATGACTATTCGGATAACCTGAGCTTGAAAGATGTAATTTTCAATGCCGGTGGGTTTACTGAAGCGGCAAGTGAGGCATTCATTGAACTTGCCCGCCGCCATAATTACACTGAAGCAAATCAGAAGAGTGACGAAATTGTAAAACTGTTTCAGTTTAATATAGACCGGGATCTAAATATAGACAGCAAAGGTGATACCTTTCATTTACAGCCTTTCGATTACATCTACATCAGAAAAGCGCCTTCCTATTATGTGCAGCGTACAGTTATTATCTCCGGAGAAGTTCGCTATCCGGGATCGTACAGCATTGGTTCAAAAAGTGAACGGGTATCCGATTTGATTAAACGGGCAGGTGGATTAATGCCTGATGCGTTTATTAAAGGGGCCCGTATGAAAAGGAACAATCCGGATTCAATACAAAAGATGGAAATTCTTCGGAATAATTTAGCTGACAGTTTAATTACCAAAGCCGAAAAACAAATTTCCAGTGACAAGTTGGAATTACGTCTCGAAAACATCCTGAAAAACCCGGGCTCAACCTATGATTATTTATTGAAAGAAGGTGATGAAATTATTATTCCGGAAGTTTCGCAGGAAGTCAGAATGTCGGGAGAAATACAAAATCCGATCGGACTTGCATACGAGCCGAACAGAAACGCGAAATACTACGTCAACCGTTCAGGTGGATTTACCGGCAACGCAATGAAAGGAAAAACTTTTGTTATTTACAGTGAAGGAACAACAAAGGTGACCCGTAATTTCATTTTTCGCAGATATCCTGCTGTTGAACCCGGAAGTCAGATTATTGTGCCGCAAAAACCCGAAAAACCAAAAACCGACAATACCGGGAAATGGCTGGCGCTGGCTTCAACCATGGCAACTGTAATGGTAGCCATTACAACCATTTTGAAATAATGGAATGAATATCCACGTGTTCGTACCGGATGCATTATTGTAGTTTAACCACTACGCGGTAAAACAAAACATGATCACGAATATTCTACAATATTTTAACTGCTACGCAGTATGAAAACAAATAGAATTAATTACAACCACATACAGAAATCAAACCGCATAGCAGTTTCATAATTATAGCAAAAACATCAAACATGAAGCAATACCGCGTAGCGGTTGTATTATTGTAGAAAAACATCACAAAACATAAAGAATACCGCGTAGCGGTTAAACTACAAAACGATGAAACCTGGCGCATTTACACAAATATATATTCAACTGGTCTTCTCTCCTATGTATAAAGAAGCCTTG
>JBGSUC010000009.1:0-100922 GCA_041736275.1 Prolixibacteraceae bacterium | reverse complement strand
GATTATTAGTTATTGCCACAGCATTTGCTACACAGAAAGAGGTTGATCTTTGTCTGGAGCACATTCGAATAAGACACCGACAGCGACAGGCAGATATAGATAGATATTACAAGTAAAAATCAATTTAGGAAAGTAGAAATAGGCACCATTAAATCCACTTGCCACAAAGAAGTGCACTAAATCATTAAAAATAAAATCAATCTTCTCCTTTTCTTTCTTTATTGTTCCATAATATTTTCGAACATCATCATTAATCATGATTCTGTGATTTTCCTCAAGAAAAGAACTCCAGAACCTTTTACGAAAAGGAGTACCTTCGGAGATTAATTGATAATCTTTGTTTTGCGAGATATGTTTATGGATTGATTCCAGATCAATTCCATTTGATTTGTACCAGGCACTACTATTTAATTTTTCAATTAAAGCCTCGTCATTATCATCTTCGGGGATGGAATTTATTCCCAAATTCATTAACGCATCTAGTCTTAATGCAGCCAGTGCATATTCAATAAATTTTGATGAAAACAGGGACTCAGCTATTAGATCCAATACGCTAACAAAGCTTCTTGTTTTTCCACTTGGTTCAGGTTTAATATATAATCCGAAACATTTGTTTACATTATCTGTAATATCCAAGCAAAAATCTTTGTTGATTATCTTGAGTAAATTCACAGCAAAAGAAGATTTTCCGTTGCCCCTACCAACATATGAAGTATCTAAAATATAACCTATTCTAGTGTGATTTGGATTATTCTGTGCAACTTTTAAAAAATTTTCCTCAATCTTTTTTTCCTCAATTTCTCTTATCGATGCTTCAAATATATCTCCATTATATCTTTTATCACTATTTTCCTGATTAACAAATGGATTTGATGGAAATGGATTTTCTTTAAGGTTATAAATCAGATACGGATTGTTATCATTGTTTATTTGTCCTGTGGCTTTTGTAATAATGTTCTTCATGACTATCTATAATTTATTGCTATAATGTTTTTGTATTTCCCATGGACCAAAATCGGTTCTCTTTTTAAATATAGGGCGTTTGTCTCTTGTGGTAATCTGTCTGCTTCAAGAGATATTTGAATATGAAGCTTCCCCTGTAAATTTAGTGAATATGTATTTTGCAGAAAATCATCAAAAACAAAACTTGGAATCCTTAATTTGAAGCAAATTCTCTCCTTAAGATCCGAAAGATTAATGAAATGAGTTTTTCTGGTTTTTTGCAAAATGTAATACTCATCAAGCAATACTTTCACGAATTGTTCATGATAGTTTTCCCAAACTGGCGAGTGGATATATAGTGTTTCATTTGTTGGATATTTAAAAGCGAGCAAAAAATCAGGGTTATTCATTTCTCTAACAACTACTGAAGTTGGATATATAATTCGCCCACTAAAATCCGGAAAAAACTCAGTAGTGTGTAAAACTCCAACTTGCCGGGCACGTTCAATCCAAATATTAAAGACACTAAATGAATTAGGGTAATTGTATATGTCTTTTAAGAAATAATTCAACCAATATTTTCGGAATCGGCTCAATATCGCATTATAAAATTCAGTATTGAACGCTTTTGAATTATCTTCTCCCAGAATTTTGTCATTCTTAAGTTTAAGGATGAGCTCAGCCTCCTTTTCCTTTAAACTTACATTTTTATTGGTATATGTTCTAATATCCTTTTCCAACTGATAGGCCAGAGCTTTTGAATATTCAATAACATGACCATTAGTGACGAAATTAGACTTTTCAAATCCTAATTTTAATCCTGAGTATATAGGAAATATTAATAGCCCATTTTTTAAGGTTCTATCGGAGTAGCATAAATTTATCAATTGCTTGAAGGAATTATGATTTTTTTCCATCAACTTCAATACGAAAAGATTGAAATGTTGTTTACTCCTCTCATATTCCATTAAAGCATCTTCCCCAATATTTGTCAAATAAATCTGTTTTCGTTGATCATCAATTTTCCTTGTTTCGGCAGTCCATCTCGGAGGTACAGGCCTTAACATTTCAGCATGCCTTTTTTCTATCAACTTATAATCTAATGATTCTGCAATAACCTGTTCAAAAGTATAGCGAAATTTTGCTAATTGTTTTTTTGTAAGTCTCTCAACATTCTCATCAGAGCTAAGCTTCTTATATTTAGAATCTCCAAGTAAATGCTGTTTTTTTAAGACTTTAAATGATTCAAAAATGTCATTCTGGTTGGAATGCAATTTTACGCTCTTTAAAAGAATATAGAAATAATCAAGAAAATAAAATTTCCGAACAACATTTGTGTTTGAGTTAAGCTCAGTCATTCAATTGAGATTATATGATTCTATGTCAAATATATGAAATTTATATTTGACAACATCAAGCTGAAGAAGACCATGAATTTGCGAGCAAAATATATTTGGAAGATTTCTTTGTTCAACGGAAGAAGGATAAAAAGCTTTCCTTCGGGATACACCAATGAATGAAAGATGTTTTGATGGAATTCATTAGTGATGTGATTCTGCAATTAAGAGCGGAGCATTTTCGCCTTATGAATATTTACTCGCACTATGTTGGTGCTTGGAATTTTGTGGATAAGCTTTCTGATCTGATAGCCAAATACGATATTGAAGAATACTTATTTTGAATCATCGAATTGATCCCAAATAAAAAACAATGGCTAACGACCCCGTTTTCTATTCTTGAGTAGCTGCTTGCTAAATTTCTGTTCAAGAGCTTCATCGGATAAAATGGGCTCTCCCAGTAACCAAGCATCAATCTCATTCTTATTAAAAAACTTTTGACGAACATGCGGATTGTTTCCCATTGGGATCAGCTTAAGTTGGGTAAGCTTATAAATCTTACTTTTCGACAAGCCGGTATATTCTGCAAGGTCATCAACATTCAGCACTTTCTTATTCTGAGACAAAAGGTTTTTGATCTCCTGAAGTATCTCTACAATTTTTATCTGCTCATCCATAGCTTGTGTTTTATATAAGAAAAGAATAAATGGACTTTTACTTTTCAACACAAACCTATGCAAGCAGATACAGATAGTCAATAAAGAAAATTTCCTTTCTATTTAATTTCTCTCTGTTTTCCCTATTTATTTTTAAACCCCAGAATTTTTTTCAGCGAATCGGTTTCTTCAACAAGGTTGCCAGCTTCATATTTATTTTTCCACTTGGAAAATCCGGTATCACAACTGGAATATTTGACAGCCTCAGAATCAATTAGAAAAGCATTTTGGATAAAATTGAAGAACGCTCTTCTTCTCTCTTCTTGGTATCCTGCGATACCCCCTTCAATAATCAGATCAAGAAAAGTAAACAAGACCATGTAGTTTCCCCCGATCTTGCTTATCGGTTTAATCCTGTAATTTATCTTTCCTTTTAGCTCAGTACCCCAAACCAGCCTTTTGAAATTTTCAATGTCCATGTTATCAAACATCAACGAAACATAGTCAATCGTGGATAGATTCAGTTGAATGAACCGGATTCCAAAGGAATTATGCGCTTGTATTTTTTTAAACTCGAAAAAAGAAGCAGCAAGCAGGATCATGATCCAGATAAAAGCAGCATCCCCGGCCACAAGCATAACTTTCTGTGCCCAGCTTAGATTCCAACCAGAGAATAAGATTAATATTAATGACGGGAGTATTCCGAAAACCACAACCAAGGCCAATGCAAAATTCGTTTGGTTCTTCAGTATTGTTTTATTCAGAAGATTTAAACGGTAGAGATTAAATTTATAAAACCATCTACCGATGATTTGGCTTATCTTTTCCATAAATGATATTCAAAAATTGAAGACCATTAAGTTAAGGAAATAAAATGAAACCGCGAATTTGTTGTACACATGTTGTACTGGTGCTGAAAATAAGAAAGCCCTCCATCTTCTGGAAGGCTTGCTGTTAAAGGAGTGGGCCCAACTGGGCTTGAACCAGTGACTCCCTGATTATGAGCAGGTATTTCGATGCCACTTTCCCAACGGGTTGAACCGTAAAAGTTTAAAGCTCCCGGATCGTTAAAAACTCCACCGTCAATTGTCAAATGATAGTAATGAAATCCCTCTTCCATTGGACCTGCTGTAGTGCCCGTCCATGAACCATCCTCGGATTTGGCAAGTGGAGTACCCCCTTTGGTACCGCCTAATCCAAGGCTCACAACAACACTTTGAGCCTGAGGAGCCTCTATGCGGAAACGGACATAACCCTGTGAATTAACTTGCGGATACTCTTTCCCCGGTTGATTCAGACTTGAAGGTTTGAAATCATCGGTAATGGTTGGCTGGCTTGTCTGTGCAAAACACAGCGAACCAGATAAAATCAGGAATAATGCAATGATAATTGAAAACTGTTTCATGATTTTTAGGATTTTAAGCTCCCTCCAAACCTCCCCAAAAAGGGAAGGCTTAAAAAAAGCAATGTTTTGAATTTTAGTTTTTGAATAAAAGTGGTGCAAATTCATTCAGCGCTCTGCGCCAGCTTTGCCATTCGTGAGCCGTTTGCGGAGAAACATAAAAATGGGTATTGATTCCGGCTTCTTTTAGTTTGTCCTGATTCTCTTTCGGATTTCCTCCGAAACCAGCTCTGGGGTTTTCGAGTTCGCGGCTTCCATAGCTCACAAACACCAGTTTGTTTTTTTCCTTAAATCCGGGTGCAGCTGCTAAATCTTCGGTACTTATGCTGCCGCCGCTGAATATGCCAACATGCGAGAAAACTTCAGGATGAGCAAGGGTAATCACACGGGTTTGCATACCGCCCATGGAAAGACCAGCCATCGCACGGTGCGGTTGATCGGCCAAAGTCCGGTAGTTGGCATCGATCATCGGAATAATGTCTTCAAGCAAGGTTTTTGAAAAGCCATCGGCCCAACCTTTTGGTGGCCATGGTCCGGCAGGGCGCTCACCTGCAGGTGGTCTTGCCATACTCCAGGTACCATTGTCCATTACGATGATAAATGGGTTGGCTTTGCCGCCGGCAATCAGATTATCCATGATGAGGTTGGCATGCCCCTGATTGGACCAGCCAGTTTCGTTTTCACCGCCACCATGCTGAAGATACAACACCGGGTAGCGTTTCTGGGCATCCTTGTCATAACCGGGTGGAGTATAAATGAAACAACGACGCATGCTGTTGTTGCTTTTTGAAAAATATGGAAGCTCTATGATCTGACCGTGAGGTACATTTTTCAGGGCATAAAAATCCTGGTCTTTGGCAGGAATCTCAATACCGCTTCCCCATCGACTGGCGCCAAAAAAGTACAAACTGCCTGGATCAGGAACTGCCGCCCCATCAACCCAAAGCTGGTAGTAATGAAATCCTTCGTCCTGAGGAGCAGATTCGCCAGTCCAAATCCCTTTTTCATCTTTGACGAGGTCGTATTTTACTGCGCTAATATCCAGCTGAACTTTTAGTGCCTCTGGTGCTGAAATCTGAGCACGCACCCGGCCTTCGGAATTGACCTGAGGAAATTCTTTGCCTGGTTGGTTTACTGATGAAGGTTTGAAGTCTTCAACAATCGATTGGCTTGTTTGCGCCAGACACAAAGAACCTGATAAACTCAATAGTAAAGTGATGGTAATTAAATGCCGTTTCATAGGTTTTCGATTTTAGTTCTTGAATACGAGTTGAGCAAACTGGTAAAGGCTACGTCGCCACGATTGCCATTCGTGAGCGGTCTGTGGTGAAACATAGAAATGAGTGTTCATTCCAGCCCCTTTTAATGCTTCAGTATTTTCTTTAGGATCACCCCATGGGCCTTTTCTTGGGTTTTCGAGTTCCCGGCTTCCATAGCTGATAAACAAAAGCTTGACATTCTTTTTAAAATCGGGTGTATTGGAAATATCATCCATACTTATGCTGCCACCACTGAACATGCCTACTTGTGAGAACTTTTCAGGATTGGCCAACGTGATCAGGCGGGTTTGCATGCCACCCATTGAAAGTCCAGCCATAGCGCGGTGATTCATATCAGCAATAACACGATAATTGGCTTCAACATAAGGAATCAGATCGTTGAGAAGAACATTTTTGAACTCGCCCGCAAAATCGAAACCTCCCATCGGGCCGGCAGGTTTCTTATCATTTTCATTTGTTCCAGGTTTTGGCGCAGTTGGTCTTTCGAATTTTACGCTACTGTTTTCCATAACGATAACGAAAGGAACAACTTTCCCTTCAGCAATCAGGTTGTCCATAATCAGGTTTGCTTGTCCCTGGTTGCTCCATCCTGTTTCATTCTCGCCCATACCATGTTGCAGATATAAGACCGGGTAGCGTTTTGAATTGTCTTTGTCGTAACCTGGAGGTGTGTAAATATAAGCATGACGTGCACGATTAGAGCTTGCCGAGAAATAATGTACTTCGCGCAACTCACCATGAGGAACATTCTTAAGGGCATAAAAGTCCTGATCTTTTGCCGGAATTTCAATACCGCTTCCCCAGCGACCTGCACCGAAGAAATAAAGGCTTCCGGGATCGGGAACAGCGGCTCCGTCAACCCAAATCTGATAGTAATGAAATCCTTCGTCCTGAGGAGCAGACTCGCCGGTCCAAACGCCTTTTTCATCTTTAACCAGATCATATTTTACTGCGCTAATGTCGAGCTGAACTTTATTTGCTTCTGGCGCTGAAATTTGAGCACGTACCCGGCCTTCGGAATTAACCTGAGGAAATTCTTTTCCGGCCTGGTTTACTGATGAAGGTTTGAAGTCTTCAGTAATTGTTGATGGAGATTGTGCAAAACAAAATCCTCCAGACGTCAACAGAACGAACAAAATAAATGCAATTTTATTTCGAATAATAACTTCTTTCATAATCGGAAAATATTTAGTTTATTTTTAGTTAAGGTCTTTGTTATCAAGGATTATATCGTTTTCCAAGCACAAGCTTATCGCCTGAATCGTCCACTTCCCAGAACTGAGGCTTTCGCGGGCCGTCGCCTTCGGCGTGATGAATGCTGAGCAATAGTTTTCCGTCAAATGTTCGGAATAGCATACCATGACCCGTGTTATTGTCAATAAATGGTTTTTCTTCCTGAATCCATGGGCCGTCAATGGTACCCGACTGCGAGTAGGCAACACATTCCAGGTAACGTTTTGCGCCCCACGAAGCCCACAACATACCCAGCTTTCCGGTTTTTGTACGGAACAATTCAGGTCCATCGGTTACCCAACCCGGAATTTTAAGACCGTAAGTCATTTCACCGTTGCCAACCATTTCGAGTGGGCAGGGTGATTCGGATGCACGGAAAAGCATCACCGGTTCACTGATCGTTTTGCTCAGATCGGGCGAAAGTTTCACATATTCCATAGTTCCATCGAATGTCTGCATCCATTCATTGACGAAAACCATATAAGCCTGACCATTTTCAACATAAATTGTTCCGTCTATAATATCAAGATGATGAGGAAGATAATCGTAATTCGGATCAGGATTTTTTAGTTTGAAAGGACCTTCTGCCTGATCTGATTCTAAAATCATAGTTTGATGGCGGTAAACATTGTATCGGCGTGGTACCACATCAACCAGTTCTTTTCGGTCGCCAAAGGTGGCGGCGTAATAATATTTGCCATTCAACTTGTGGATTTCGGCAGCAGCAACAAAGTTGATTCCTTCCATCCAGGTTCCGCGTGTGTCATATGCACCATAGGGTCCGGTCCAGTTTTTAAGGTCGGTACTTTTGTAGATACAACCACCGCTTCCGGTCAGGTAATAGGTTTTGGTTGCCTCATCAGCCAGAATATATGGATCGCTCATGCTGATCGAATCAAACAGAATGGTCTTGATTTCACGCTGTTCGGTTACACTTGCACTTACCCTGATCATTCTTGGGACCAGAGTTGTACCAGGCTTGCCGAGTTGCGGCATACCAAATCCTTTCGATCCTGAAGGCGCAGGAATGGTTACTGTAGGAACAAGCTGCTTTTTTTCAGAAGTTTGTGCTTCACTTGAAAGTGTCATCACCATTGTGAAATAAAAGACAGCTAACGAGACTTTAATAATTTTCATAAAGCGCTGTATCAGTTAAATTTACAAAATTGTGATTTTCGTCATTTTCAAATCTTTGGAATCTGAACTCGTTCCATAGTACACTTCATATTCGCCTGAAGTAACAGCCATTTTGAGTTGGCTGCTATCATAGAATTCGAATGCCGAAGGAGGAAGTTCAATAGAAACCTGACTGGTTTTTCCCGCAGCAATTTCAAGCTTTTTAAACCCTCTCAGGGTTTTAATCGGGCCATCATTATCGTTCAGTTTCTTCACATAAACCTGAACGACTTCGGTTCCGGTTCGTTTTCCTGTATTGGAAACAGGAATCGTAAGTTCAAGTGTTTCATTGTTTTTGATCTCATTCTTGCAAGGTTTGGCATCCCCGATTTTGAAAGTGGTGTAGCTCAATCCAAAGCCAAACGGGAAGAGTGCATCGTTCATAAAACGGTAGGTACGGCCTTTCATTGAGTAGTCTTCAAAATCGCCCAACTGATCTGAATTTTTATAGAATGTCACAGGTAATTTTCCGGATGGATTATAATCGCCAAATAGTACATCGGCAACAGCCTGACCACCTGATTCCCCGCCGTACCAGGCCTGAAGAATTGCATCGCAGGTTTCAGTTTCAGGAGTAAAAGCAATGGCCGAACCTGAACAATTTACAAAAATCACCTTCTTTCCGGCCTGCTTCAATGCTTTCAGACAATTTCGCTGAACAGCAGGAAGGTCTATATTGGTGCGATCACCTCCTTTGAACCCGGGAAAATTAACCGGCATTTCTTCCCCTTCGAGAACGGTAGAAAGCCCGCCAACAAACACAACCACATCAGTACCTTTCAGTTTACTTATCAAATCGTTGTAGTCAACGTCCACTTCTTTACCAAAATTGAATTCGATGTTTGCTTCCCAATTGTTCAATTGAGCAAAGCGCATTTCAAATTTGTATTTTTTACCCGCTTCAACTTTGTAAGGAATTCGGGAAATTAGCACCCTCCAGTTATTAAATTTCCTGATAGACTCTCCATTTACAAACAGTTCAAAATATCCGGCGGCTCCACATTTAAATACGATCTCCTCAGTTTTAGGTGCTGTGAACTCGGTTTCATATTTTGCAGAAAAGCCTTCCAACTTCACTCCAGAAGCAAATTCGTGCTGACCGGCTGTTGTTAATTTTATTGGATCTACGATCTGTTGTGTTGCAACAACTTCTCCTGAAAGATCTTTCGTATTCCAGTATGTTGCTTTAAATCCTTTTTTACCATCGACCGAACAATTCGAAAAATAGCTTTGGGTAACTTTGTCCTCAACCAAATCGCATCCTTTATCATAGATTACCTTTTTGGCTGAAAGCTTTGAATTTATGCCGTCGAGAATCGAAATTGTCCTGACTGGCGTTCCGTTATAATTTCCCCACAACATGGGTTTATTATCGGCATTTGGGCCAACAACCGCAATTTTGTTGGATTTATTTAAGGGCAGAATGTTATTTTTATTCTGAAGAAGCGTCATTGTTTCGCGAGCCATTTCAAGCGCCAATTTCCGATGCGCTTCATTATTGACCACGGACATCGGAATTTTAGTCCATGGAACGATGGCATCATCATCCATCTCGCCCAGGTCGAAACGGCCAACCATCACCCGCATCACATGTCTGTCAATTTCATCCTCAGTAATCAAACCTTTTGCAACAGCTTCAGGCAATTTTTTATAATTGTGGTCAATCCACTGGCATTCAACATCAGTTCCGGCCCAAACACCTTTTGATGCAGCATGAACGGCATCCGATGAAACTTTATGACTGGTATAGAAATCGCCAATCGCTCCACAATCGGAAACAACCAGATATTTAAAGCCCCATTGGTCGCGAAGGATTCGTTGAAGAAGTTGTGAATTACCGCAGCAGGGTTCATCATCCAAACGCTGATAAGCACACATCACTTCGCGGACATCAGCTTGCTGAACCAGTGATTTAAACGCCGGAAGGTAAGTTTCCCACAAATCTCGTGGATCAACATTGTTCAGGTTAAGCGAATGGCGGCTCCATTCAGGGCCTGAGTGTACGGCATAGTGCTTGGCACAGGCCAGTAATTTCCGGTATTTTGCATCTGCTGGTCCCTGCAAACCTTTCACCACCTGAACGCCCATGCGCGAAGTCAGGTAAGGATCTTCTCCATATGTTTCCTGACCACGTCCCCAGCGAGGGTCACGGAAAATATTGACATTTGGTGTCCAAACCGAAAGACTCAGAAAACGCTTGTTTTCCTGGCCATTTGCAACAGCTTCATTGTATTTTGCGCGTGTTTCGTCTGAAACAGCATCGAAAATTTGATATACCAGATCATCATCAAAGGAAGCTGCCATACCTATCGGTTCAGGAAAAACAGTCACATTACCGTTGTTCGCCAGGCCGTGCAAAGCTTCACTCCACCAGTTGAATTTTTTAATTCCCAGGTGTGGAATAGCTTCCGAAATGTCGCACATTAGGGTTGCTTTTTCTTCCAGAGTTAAACGGGATATTAAATCCATTGCACGTTCCTCTGAACTAAGCTTTGGGTTTTGATAAGGAAATTGTTGAGCCCATAGGTTTGCAGTTAAAAACAAGCTTATCGCTACGAAGAATATTTTTTTCATTGTCAGTTTAATTTATTTTGATTATTTTATTTCAATAAATTCCGGTTCATAAGGTGAAATTGTGAAATTACCAGTGTAATCTTTATCAAAAAGGATGCTGCGCGAGTTTCCTTTCAATGGAATTTCTTTTGGTTCACCACTTACATTCAGGTACAAAAAATGATTTTTATCGATTTTCCGGGCCATCACTCCGGAAGGCACTTCAGGTCCTTTTTTAATGCCCAGTTCATTGATCAGATCATCCAACAAGGGATTAAGTACATCGCTATTTGCCGGCAGTCCTACATAAATTGCCTTACCTTTGCCATACTTATTTTCGGTCATAATGGGATAATCCTTGTCGAGGCTAGTTAAGCTCCCAATAACTTCAGCACCTTTAGGTTCAACAATATCAAACCTCGCCGATTCAGTATCAATGCCTTTTCCATTATAAGTAAATTCAAGTTTTTTGCCTTTATAGGATTTCCTCGACACTTCATTCATCATTTCTGTTTCTTCGTAACTTCCTACCCGGATGCCAAATACATCGCTTAAACGACCAGGTCGTGTGGTGGTGAAAACCTGTCCGGATTCGTCAACAATAGCCGAATTGCTTGTCATGATTACTGTTCCGCCATTTTTCACAAAGTCACGGATTTTGGTTGCCATTGCTTCATCCATTACTGCAACTCCGGGAACAAACAGGATTTTGTAGTTCAATGGACTTCTGCTGATTTCAACGATCCGGGCATCCATATTGCGCCAATAGAACAAATCAAAACAGGCTTGCAATTGGTTGTCATGCTGTTCAGGAAAATAGCTACTTGCAATAACACTTGGAAAAGAGAAAGCCAGACCGATTTCTGCCTGAAGCTGATATGGAAAGAATTTCTCGATCTTTTTAAATTCCGTAGCTATTTTCTTGTATTCATCGTATTTACGATTTGGAATGCCATCCCAATCGATCATTCCTTCCAGATACTGTTCTTCGCCGGCTGACATACTTTGCCAGGTCCATCCGCAAACCATTTGATTGCCATAGAATAAAGTTGAATATGCTTGTTTCCGGATTGCATTTGGGACCGCTGTCATGGTTGTAAATTCGCTGCACCAGAACGGATTTGTACTTTCAAATTGAATCCGTGAAATTCCAAATAACGCATTCATTACACCCCAATTGGTAGTTAATGTTGTGCCGGGATAAAAGCCACAGCCTTCGCGTGTCATTTTTCCTGAATAAGCTATTTGAGAATAATCAAAATATTTTAATGAACTGTAATACCAGGCATTTGTATTTGTTAAGACATTAGGTGCATTGATGTTGACCTTGTCGAGCACTTTTAACAAAAGCAGATTCACCTCATCGGAAACAAAGCGCCTGAAATCGAGCATCTTTTCAGGAACATCTGTAGCGTGCGTTGCCACCGGAAAGCCAACTTCGTCAAACTGGTTAAGCTTTCTGGACCAACGTTGGGTTGCCCATGCGCTGTTTAAATTGTCAAGGTTTGAATATTTATTCTTTAACCAGACTATGAACCGTTGTCTGGCTGTTTCGGAATAAGAAATCCGGCCATCGCCCGATTCGTTATCAATCCCAAAAGCCAGCAAAGCCGGATGACTGGCGTACCGTTTGGTGATGGCATCAGTGAACAACAAAGCATATTTCTGGTAATTCGGGTCGCCAATATCTTCCATGTAGCGATGATTTGGATACAACACATCACCACCTGCATCAACAATATCGATCGAAGGAAATTTGTGATGCAACCAGATTGGCGCCGGACGAATGGCAATATCAAGAATTACCTTAATGCCGGCATCATTCATCATGTCCATGACCCGATCAAACCATTCAAAGTCAAAATTCCCTTCCGAAGGTTCATAACTATCCCAGGCCAAATGCCCCATACGGACAGATGTAAATCCGGCAGCTTTCATCAGGTCAATATCCTTTTTAATCTTTTCAATGTTCTTATCATCATGCGGATGGTAATTAGCGCCAACAAATAACTGCTGAGCTTTCATTGAAATGCTAACAGAAAGAAATAATGTAAATAATAGGATAAACTTTTGCATTGGAGTTATCTCTGTTTACTTATTTAAGTTCTATGATGTTTTTACCTTTCGAAATGCCGTTTTCATTAAAAGCATCGATAGTGAAATAATACTTTTGAAGGGCATTTAGACTTCGGATAGTTAACGATTCGGTTCCAAGCACCTGATAATTTTGGTAGAGTTTGTCTTTACTGGTTCCGTAGCGAATATTGTAACCAACAACGCCGGGTATTTTTGTCCAGCTTAAATCCACCACACAACGATCGGTTTCCGAACGAATCAAATTCAAATTCTGTACTTCGGAAGGAGCTTTTCCGCCAGCATTACCAAAGACCCGCAAACCTGCAAGTGCAAATGTGCCATCAGGAACCCGATAATTAGTGAGTTTAATGTATCGGGCTTTAACCGGTTTTGCCAACTCAATGTAATCATGCGGAACATCGGTTTTGTTCTGTGTTTTATCAGCCAGCGTTTTCCAGTTCTTGCCATCAGCAGAATATTCGAGGAGATACTGATAATAAATATCGGCGTTACGCCCGAAGATTTTTGTTTCGTTTTCAGCATAATTAATCTGAATGGCATTTACCGTGCATTCTTTCTGTAAATCCATACTAATCCATTCGCCTTTGTCGCCAGTTTTTGCGCTCCAGAAAGTGCGGATATCTTCATTAGCCGAAAATTTCTTTGGATGACCAGACAGTTCTGAAGATACTTCGACAGGCTTATTGTACGAAATCAGCATCCAATTGGGAAACAACTCAGTAGGATCGGAAATCTTTTTTGCCGGAACTTTAAACGGGAAATCACCAAAACCTGAGTAAGCGTGCATCACACCATCCTTATCAAAAAAGGTTGGGAATAATCCCAGGCGTCGCTCGAACATATGTTTCTGCGAGATAGTCATTGTAGCAATATGCCAGTAGTTTCCATAAATGTCCTGAAAAGTGCTGCTATGGCCGGCACCGGTTGCAAAACCTTCAGGCTTATATGAAAAAGGATTGTGAGTTGCCAGCTTAAACGGCCCCAAAGGTTGATCAGCAACATACACGCCATCACTATAACTTTTATATTCAGTTCCAGGTCCGGCATATTGCAGGTAATATTTACCATCATGTTTGGTCATCCATGCCCCTTCAATCCATGGATCGTTGCCAACCTCATTGTAATCTCCTGACCTTTCCCATCCGTAATTTTTCTTGTCACTTTTTATCACTGCCACCGATTTCCCAATCGGATTCAGTGTTTTGGTATCCAGTTCAACTACATAAATTGGGTTTACGTTGGAGCAGCCATAATAGAAATACAATCGCCCGTCGTCATCAACAAATAAATCGGGATCGGTCATACCAATCGGGAAAGCAGCATTGGCAACTTCCCATTTACCCGATTTTGGGTCTGAGGTTTTATAGATTTTAAGCGGAGGATCATTCTTGGAAGCCATAAAATATATCATATCGTTCATGACAACCGCAGTTGGAGCATAATCATCTATAGGGAGGTCTTTTGTAGTAATTAAATCCCAATTGATTAAATCGGTAGAATGAAAATAACCTCCTGATTTGGACGCAAAAAGGTAGTATTCGCCTTTGAAAGTAACCATTGTAGGATCGGCAGCCTCACGACGCGATGGAACATCGAGACAAAACCGGTAACTCAGGTTCATTGGGTTGCAAATGGTTGTTTGATTTTGTTTGCTTTGCGGATAAGTAACAAGTGTGCAGGTTAAAAAGACAAGGACAAGCAGAGATTTGGTTAGTTGTTTCATCTGTTTATATTTTGTTTTTTAATTGCCAGATGGAACTCGCCTTTACAATCATCCTCCTGTGTGTGAGGTTTTCTCTCATGGCTCGTTTCATTGCAATATTTTATTTAAATAATAGTTGTGCGAAATTATATAGGTCATTCCTCCATACGGGCCACGAATGGCCTCCGGGGTATTTGTAATATGTGTATTTAATTTTCATTTCATCAAATTCTGAAAGCATAGTCTGACAATTTTTCCAGGCAATATCCTCTTTACCTCCCTGAGAAATCCAGAATTGCTTTAGATTGCTGTTTATCTTGTCGGCATTATTTTTCATGAACTCATATTGCGAATCGGCAAGCTCTTTTTGCATGGGTTGAATCCATCCGGAACTAAAAATCCCAAGATAGGAGAACATGTCAGTATTGTTCACGCCAGCGTAAAGGGTTTGAATTCCCCCCATCGATAAGCCCGCCAGTGAACGATCATTGGCATCCGTTTTCACACGATAATTTTTCTCGACAAAAGGTATGATGCACTGTTTTAATTCTTTTTCAAAGACTTTCAAGGTTTCTTCTCCAAACCCATTTAAAGGAATATTCCCATCAATCATCACCACGATCATTGGCACTGCTTTCTTTTCAGAAATTAAATTGTCGAGAATTAAATCGGTTTTCCCTTGAGTGGCCCAACCCCTCTGATCTTCGCCACCACCATGCAGGATATATAGAACAGGATATTTTTCGCTTGCATTTTCATCGTATCCGGAAGGGGTGTACATGTAAAAATTGCGCCATGTATTCAATACACTGGAATAATAACGCTTGATGCGTATGTCGCCGTGAGGAACGTTTCTGACTTCGTAATACGCATCACCTTTGAATGGCACTTCGATGCCGCTTGCCATTCGTCCCATACCATAAAACGATTCACTGGAAGGGTCGGCAACAGCAACTCCGTCAATAATCAATGAGTAATAGTGAAAACCTTCGCTCAAAGAATCCGTTGTAGTTTTCCACATACCATCCGCGTTTTTCACCATGTCGTATTTTTTGCCCAAATCGAGCTGAATTTTTTGTGCTTCAGGAGCTTTTACCCGAAATACCGCATTTCCATCTGGTAAAATCTGAGGATATTGAGCAGAACGGATGTTTGTTTCCGCAGGTCTACCAGTGTTACTAATTTTATCGAAAGAAGCAATATCAACCGGCTTAAAAATCAACTGAGAAAACATGTATAAACTGTTCTTCCAGACTTTAAAATCGTGGTATCCATGATCGACATAGTAGATATGCGGAACACCCGTTGCATTCAGATAATCATGAGTACGTTTACTAAATGTAATCAATCCATCTTTATCTCCACATGAAATCCAAAGCAATTTCAATCTGGCCTTAGCCCCTTCAGGAATAGGGATTAATTCTTCTGGTTTTTTTGTATTTGGTGCTGATGAAAATCCGCCCACCCAGGCAAATTTATCGAGGTTTCCCAAACCGAAGTTGAGCGATTGCCCCCCTCCCATCGACAAACCAGCTATGGCGCGGTGTTCACTATCTTTGATTACCGGGTAATTCTTTTCAATAAATGGAATCAAGTCATCCAACAAATCTTGTTCGAAAGTCGCAAATGCCTGAACCTTATCAGGAGCCATAATATTTCCTGTTGCACGGTCATCTTTCATGGCCCGACCGTTTGGCATCACTACAATCATGGGTTCAACTTTCTTTTCAGCATATAAGTTATCTAAGATAACCTGAGGCTGGCCACCATTGAGCCATTCCTTTTCGTCGCCGCCAATGCCATGCAATAAATAGAGTATTGGGTATTTTTTATCTTTTGAATAACCCGGAGGGGTATAAATCAACGCCTTTCTGTTGGTTCCAACTGTCTTCGAATGATAAGTTATGGTATCAGTTTTCCCATGTGGAATTCCCTCACGTAAAATATCAAAACCTAACAGTGCTGTCGTTATTGTATTTTGTGAATATCCTGAAGTGGTTAAAATATTAAAACAAATAATCAAAAATAGAAATTGATACTTTTTCATTTTACATCGGTTTAGGTAGAGTTTAAAATAGTCATTTTCTATATGAAGCTATTCTGATTCCAGGTATTCTGTTTGGAATAACGGATATATAAATATCGCAAATTTTCAAAATTGGATCTTATAATTTCCTGTTGAATCTGAAATACGTCAGGTTTGAAATAAAAGCGCCACATAAAAGCTGTGACGCCTTTTAAAATATCACAAACTAAACAAACATAAAAAATCAGTTTCATTTGAACTAACAAATGAACCACATCGAAGCAAAGCTATCGATGCAGTCCATTTCCTTTGTATTATTTGTACGCTTCATTTTGATCGCACAACTTATTTTTCAACAACTCTTCTGTTGGAATCGGCATATCCATTTTTGCCGGAACGTAATCAAAAGTACGGTTAGTCTGCCATGCATCCTGTACCAGAGGATTAGTGTTCGGATAACCTTGTCCTTTTGGATAATTGTGCGTAATGTGATCCTCCATAAACCCGGAACGGATCAAATCCTGAGCAAGACACCATTCAGCGTTGAATTCCTTACGACGTTCCTGACCCAGTGCCACCAGCCATACCGGAGAAGTAAAACCTTTATCAGCTTTTACCTGAGTATAATAAGTCTTCGCATCAGCAACAGTTACTGTAGTTTCATTGAATGGAATAGGATACGTAGTAGGTACTGTCGTTTTGTAGAATGCAGCAATAGTCGCATAATAAGGAAGATAAGTTGCAGTTAAAGCATCTTTCTTTCCAACTTCCATATTACCAAATGCACGGTCACGAATTTGATTAATATAGCCCCATGCTGTTGCATCATTGTCACCATTCAATTTGAACAGGCATTCTGCATAGTCAAATAATACATTCGTATAACGTTTATAATAAATCTGCTGAGGACCCCACATTGCAGACCAGTCTGCACGGCAAGTTCGCCACATTTTCAAACTCCAGATTGAAGGAGCAGCTTCACCATCTTTGTAAAAATGATAATGTGATGTTAATGCATCATCAGTTACAATACTTTGCTGTAGATATGGATTGTAACCATAGTTTGTTTCAGATTTCCATGCAGGATCAATACCTGGTACAGCACCTTGAACACCAGATGCATCACGACGTTTATCTCCTTGTTCATATGAGTTCCACCATTCCCAGGAGAGGTACAGTGAACCCCATCCACCGACTGCCGGACAAGCTGTAAAATAGGTTACCCATGCATGAGCATCTGTTAGATTGTTCCAACTGTTCCATTGTGAACCTTCGTCAAGAATCTCTTCCCAAATACATTCTTTTGTCCATACAGCTCCCGGATCGAACAACGTGGTGAAAGAAGGATTTAATTCGTATTTACCGCTCTCAATTACTTGTTTTAAAGCAGCTGCTGCTAATGTATAGTTTGCTGAAGCCTCTTCAGGAACGCGATATGCTTTCCACATATATGCTTCTCCCAGGTATGAAAGAGCAAAACCTTTGGTACAACGACCATACTCTCCAGCCAGTGGATCCCAGTCAAGTTCATCAACTGCTACTTTCAAATCATCAATTATGAAATCCCACATTTCAGAGAATGTTGCTGCACGGGCTTTTTCAGGAGTATTAATATAAGTTTCGCCTGTTGCCAACATAGGTACACGAGCGAAATTTTTTGCCAGCCACATATAGAAGAAAGCACGCACTGACCGGGCCTGACCGTCGAGTGAAGTTTTTATCGCAGGAGTTATATTCTCAGAAGTTCCAAGACCAGCGAGGAAATCGTTGCAACGGGAAATTGCCTTATAGCAATGTTTCCAACCGCTTAATAATTCCGGGCTGCCAGGATTCCAGTTTTGAGTGTTCCAGTCCTTATCCCATCCTGTTGCCTGAGTATCCATTGTAGGATGACCACCTACAAACAAGTTAGGTTTGAAGCCCCAGTCTCCGTCGGTATCTGCAACTGGAAGCATCATATCATAGCAGCCAACAAGACCAGCCTTAGCATCCTTGTCAGACTTAAACATTTGATCGGCAGCCAAAATGGAATAGTGAGGAACTGTCAAAAATTCCTTGTCGTTGCAGGAGCTTATTCCGAACAGGAATAACCCACTGACAAGTGTAAATAATATTTTTGATATATTTTTCATAATATTAATCTATATTTAAGTGGAACAATTAGAATTGAATGTTCAAACCAAGTGAAAAAATACGCGGGTTAGGATAACGGCCTGTATCCAAACCGGTATAGAGCACACTTCCTTGTCCGGCTTCAGGGTCACCATATTTGTTGTAACTGGAGATGCAAATTAAGTTTTGAACAGAAACATAAAGACGTGTACTTTCAATGCTTAATGACTTCATCAAGTTACTGTCAAAATTATAACCAAGCTGAATATTACTGATTTTCAGAAAATCACCATTCTTAACCCACGCAGAAGATCCACGCATGTTTTGATTGTAATCCAGAATAGACAACTTAGATAGCGTGTTGCTGTGATTTTCCGGAGTCCAGGCTTCTGCAGAAGAAGAGTTTAATATATTAGGAATGGTACCGTTATCAGTTCCGTAAATGTTAGATAATGTCATTGCAGAATATGAATAGATTTGTTGGCCAATCACTCCGTACGAGTATATTGATAAATCCCAATTCTTATAAGCGGCGTTTAAGGTTAAACCGTAGTTTACCTTTGGGAAACCATTACCTAAAATAGTCATATCATTTTGATCAATAAACCCATCATCATTAAGATCTTTATACTTAAAATCACCGGCAGAAGTATTTGCCATTTGGTATTGAGTGTGACCAGCAGCTACAGCTGCAGCGTTGGCAGCAGCAACTTCAGCAGGAGATTGGAATACACCTTCTACCTGGTAACCGTAAAAAGAACCAACAGCATAACCTTCACGACAGATCGAGTGACCGTCCCAATGTACACCGGCAGTCGCTCCTATCGCACCAACGTTAGAACCGTCATTGGTAGTTTCTCCGTTAACACTCAGCAAATCAGCACCCATCTTTATAACTTTGTTTTTCAAGCTTGAGCCTGTAAACGTGGCACCAATATTCCAGTCCTGATTAATACGCTTCTTATAGTTAATGCTGAATTCAATACCCTTATTCTGAATTTCACCGTAGTTAGTATATACATCTGTATAACCGGCAGAAGGGCGTATTGACTGATACAACAACAGATCTTTAGATGTTCGGGTAAAATAATCTAAAGTTACATTCAAACTATTATCTAATAGCCCTAAGTCAAGACCAATGTTGGTCTGTTCATTGGTCTCCCATTTCAGTCTGGTATCAACTAATGGAATAGCATATCCGTTAGCTGTTTGTTTTGTTGAACCTAAACCTGCTGTACCATTTTGTGCATAATAATAGTAAGCAATCGTATTTGAAGTCAGTGCGGCAACTGATTTATCGGTTGCACCTCCTGAGTTACCAGTCTGTCCCCAACCTAAACGGAGTTTCAGATTACTTATAGCCGGAATGCCTTTCATGAAATTCTCTTCAGAAATACGCCATGCTGCAGCAGCTGAAGGAAAAGTACCAAACATGTTGCCAGCACCGAAGTTAGACGAACCGTCACGACGTACTGTACCTGTTAATATGTAACGATCCTTAAAACTGTACATGACACGACCAAAGTAAGATATCCCGCGAACTTGCAGGTTATAAGCGCCACTGCCGGTTCTTGTAGTAATGTCGCTGGTCAGACTGATATCACGGATGTTATCTCCCGGAAAATCAACAGCGTTGGCCGAAGTCCAGCTTCCGAAACTTTTGGTTACCGAATTACCTGCCATCAATGTCAAATTGTGAAAATCATTCTTCCAATTGTAAGTCAAATAGCTTTCAAGTGCAATAGTGTTACTTTGAGAATTGTCAATTTGTAATTGATAACGGGCATCGTAATTTAGCAAGGTAATTGGCGTTACTCCGTCTGATTCATAACGTTTTTTATTACCCCAAAAGTTTTCAAAATTCCCTGTAGAAAGATTGTAAGAAGCTATTGTCTTAAAAGTTAAACCTTTAACCAAATTAATATTGGCGTAAGAGCTGGCAAATACCTGGTTATTTTTACGTAACCCATTATTTTCCATCTGTGTGGCTAATAAATTATCGGGCGAACCTCCATCGAAACCTGTTGTTGTCTGAAAACCAGCACCATATGTTCCGTTGGCATTTTGATAGTTATTACGCATATAAACACCACCCGGTGTAACATAATCCAAAGTTGGACAAAAGAAAGCCATATCGCGAAGAGAAGAAAGGTTACCGTTATTTCCGGTACCTCCGTTACTACCATGAGATTCTGAATGAACAAAATTGATATCGCCACCTATTTCAATGAAGTTAGACACTTTCGTAATTATATTGGCACGAGCGGTCAAACGGTTGTAATTCGTATTAATAACAATACCATCATTATTCAAATAGCTTAATGAGAAGTTAGACTGTGTTTTTTCAGTACCTCCTGAAGCCGAAAGATTATATTGTTGTTTTAAGGAAGTGCGTGTCATTACATCTTGCCAGTTAATGGTATTTCTCTTACCGTCATAGGTTGCTGCGAAAATTTGATTTGCCAGAATTGCACCATCGTTTGCACGACCAGTACGTATATTTTGTGCAAATTGATCAGCATCACCGACATCCAATGTTGAGGCTAATGTTTGTACTCCATAGTCTGCAGAAAAAGTAACATGTGTAGAACCTACTGCACCATGTTTCGTGGTAATCATGATAACACCATTAGCTCCGGCTGCTCCGTATATAGCAGTAGCAGAAGCATCTTTCAATATTTCAATACTTTCGATATCACTTGGGGCAAGAAAATTAGCATTTGTACCTACTTGTACACCATCTACTACGTACAGTGGATTTGCAGTACCGTTAATAGTTGCAACACCACGAATACGAATGGCTGCGTTCGCATCAGGGGCACCATCCTGGGCTGTAACCATTACACCCGCAGCAGCTCCCTGCAAGCCTTGTAAAATATTCGTCGGATTTTTTCGCATCATTTCTTCGCTGCTAACAGAGGCAACAGATCCGGAAATATCACTTTTTCTGGATGTTCCATAACCAACAACAACAACTTCATCCACTTGCAAATCACTCTGAAGAAGTCTGACATTGATCTCTTTTCTGCTGTCAACAGGAACATCCTGGGATTTATACCCAATAAATGAAAAGGTTAAAGTTGATTTACCATTGGCTTCAATTTGATATTTCCCATCCATATCAGTAACCGTACCAACAGTCGTTCCCTGGATAACTGCGTTCACTCCAGGTAATGGACTTCCACCTTCATCGGTTACAGTACCTTGAACTTTGATGGATTGCCCAAAGCTCCAAAGGGACAATAGCAACATAGGCAGCATAATGATTGCAACCTGTAATAACTTGTTTTTTTTCATAAGTTTAATTTTTGTTAATTAAATAAGTAATTAGTGAGATGTTATCATTAAATCAATCTATTGATGATAACCTGTTCTGGCTAGCCAGTGTCTTTAGTCGTTTTTCCTTTTTTTATTCATATTATTATTTTAAAATTAAATTATCATTTAGCTTAAGAATGTTGACATATTTCATTTAATCGCCTGATTCAGAGTTGTTAACTGAAATAAAATATTGATGAATCTCTCATGTGAAAAGCAAAAAAGTTCCCGGCCGATTCCATTTTATCCAACGGATCGAAATACATCATAGTTGTAACCTCAAACTTGGGATGCTGTATTCGCCTAAGCACATAGGTTGGTACCATTTGTTTTGAAGCGCTTGTTTCAACGCATATTAATGAAAGGAAATCTAATTTATTTGTCAAAAGATATAAACCACAGGCAGGAGTACTCAGGGTAATACTATCAGAACCAAATCTATACAAATCAATATTTTCGGTATAATTAGTGAATGAAACATCTGGATGTCGTTCTGTTCCGTTCTGCTTAAAGGCACTAAAATATGAGGTATTAGAAAATAAATAATTAGTTGATTGATGTAGATTTTCTATTCTGCATATATTTTCAGAAGCATATAATGCAATTGAATATACTGAAAGAAACAATATTGGCAATACGCCTAATAATAGGTATAGTGATGTTCTTTTCATAGAAATTCAAGTTTGTTAGTAAATCGAGCGAAGTAAAAGTATAGAGAGCCTCCGAGGCAGACTCTAAAATATAGATATTTGATTCTATATTTTAGATAAATTATAACATACAGCTATTTACAAGAACCTATCTTTGGGGCTGTATTGTGAAAATTCGTAGTGTATCACACATACATTCGAAGAAATAAAAGTTGCCCTATGGCGCATTAGAACCATAAGAGCAGGCATCTGTACCAGACAATAACGACAACTGTTTTCTAAAAAAGCAGAGGCTTACAAATTTTTAATCTCGTTAAATGAGCAGGTGATGTAACCGATACTTCTTGATTATTCTAAAATTTCAGATGGTGATTTCCCGAAATGTTTTTTGAATACTATGCCAAAATACGTCAAACTGGCAAAACCACAAAGTTCACTTACCTCAGTAATAGTATATTTTCGCGACTGCAACAATTCAACAGCGCGATTGAGTCTGACGGTTTTAATAAAATCAGTTGGCGATTGGTTGGTAAATGACTTAATCTTTTTATAAAGAAGCGAAGAACTAACATGCATTGCCGATGCGAATTCATCCTTGTCGAATTTTGCATTTGAGATATTTACTATGACGACCTCCAACATTTTCTTTACAAACTTGTCGTTGTGTTCGTTTGCCAGAATATGTTCAGTTGAATCGCCCTTTATTAGTTTCAATGCTTTATCCCTGACAATTTCACGATTTAGAATAATTGACTTGATCCTCTGAATCAAAAGATTCATGTCGAAAGGTTTGGTTAAATAATCATCCGCCCCTAAACCCAGACCAAGCATCTGATCCGTTTTTTCTGAAAGAGCGGTGAGCAGAACAATTGGTATATGAGAGGTTTCATAAGTCGATTTCATGATTTTGCACAATTCAAAACCATCCATATTTGGCATCATAATGTCAGATACTACCAAATCAGGAATTTGTTTTGAAATAAAAGACCAGGCTTCTTGTCCATCAACAGCTGTATATACCTTAAAGTCCCTGCTGAGTGTAATCTTCATGAAATTCAAAAGGTCGTCATTGTCCTCAACAATCAGCACTTTCATTTCTCTTGAAGTTTGAATTTCACTTTCAGATTCAGTTTGCTGAGAAACATCAGTAACTGAACTGGGAGTTAGTGTTTCTGAAAGTATATTTGTTGCAGGATATTCCAAGCCTAGCTTTTTAAATGGAATTACAACCTGAAATGTCGATCCATCATTTTCCTGACTACTGCAACTAATGTTGCCACCATGCATAGTTACATAATTTTTAACCAATAAAAGTCCGATTCCTGAACCAACAACTTTTGAATTAATTGCGTTATCTCCCCTGTAAAACTCCTTGAATAATTGTCGCTGTGCCCTTCTGCTAATGCCAATTCCATTGTCTTTCACCTGAAGTACCCATTTTTTATTGTCGAACTTAAGATCAATCTGGATTTGGCTATTGTCAGGAGAATATTTAATGGCATTTGAAATCAGGTTATCAATGATTTTTTCAGTTTTCAGCTCATCAATAGCTGTAATATAACTCTCACGATCAGAAGCAAACCTAAGTTCGATATTCTTACTTTTGCCATAGGAAGCCAGCATGACTTTACGGGTTGAGACCAGTTTTACAATATCTGTCATCGACAGCATCAGATGTTCCTTACCGATATCTACCTTCTGGAAATCCATCAATTGAGTAACAACCGAAGAAAGTTGTCTTGTCTGTTCAATTGCTAGATTTAAATAATAATTTCCCGATTCGGTTAAGTTTTTTTCTTTGCTTAATTCCTCTACCGGACCTTTTATTAAGGTCAGGGAAGTCCGTATATCATGTGCCGTATTGGTGAAAAACCGAACCTTCTCTTCTGTATGTTCCTGCTTCAATCGGTTAATGTAGTATAGAAAATAAAGAAAAATAATTCCACACATAAAAACAAAAACCAGAGACCAGAACCATCCTGTTCTCCAAAATGGAGGAACAATCTTAAGTGCAATAGAACGCTCAGTTAGAACATTCGTTAAAGAGCTGTCAAACAGCTTGATTTTTAATGTGAATTCTCCACTTGGAATATTGGTATAAGTTATAACTTTGTTTCCTGAAGGAGCTATCCAGTCATTATCAAACCCTTCAAGTTTCCACGAAAATTTTGAGCCTGATAGATTTCCGATTGGGATCAATTCGAGACTGATGGTATTTTGTGAATATTTTAGATTAATCGCTTGTAAACTATCAACAGGCGTTTTCAGTTTAAAAGATGGCAACTCCCTGATTGAGCGCCCGGATATGGTCAGGTCCTGAAAGAAAATTTTTCCTTTCGACGAAATCTCGCTGATCGATTGAGGTGCAAAAAAAATAGCTCCGCTATTGGTTCCCCACACCAATTGTCCATCTTGCAATCTAAAAAGTGCACTTTTGTTATATGAAATACCCGATAGCGGAAATATGGAAGAAAACGTAAATGCCGTTTTATCCTTGGGGTTAAAACGGCACAAACCGCTTTCAGTTCCAATCCACAGGTTATTATCTGTATAAATAATACTATTGATGAAGTTTGAAGGCAATCCTGCCGTCTGGGTAGTGTACTTTTTTATTGTTCCGTCTTTATAATTATACTCCAATAATCCCTCGCCACTTGTGCAAACCCAAACGACATCACCTAAGACCAGAATATCTTGTACAACATAACCCGACAAGAAATTCTTAATTTCACCAGTTTGCTTGTTCAGCAACTTGATTGTGTTGCTGCACCCTATAAGGATTTGATTGGGCGATAATTCAGCAAATGAGCTTATTGGTAGTTCAATGTAGGTTTTGAATTTGTTTTCTTTTGGCAGATAACATATAAATTTTCCGTTTACTCCTCCTATCCATAAATCTCCATGACTATCTTTGAAAATATCAAATATATAATTACTTACTGACGACAATTCCTTATCATCCCTGGAGTAATGAGCCAGTTCCCTTCCTGTCTTTCCGTCGAGTACATATATCCCCGAGGAGTAGCTGCCAGCCCATATTCTTCCAAGGTCATCTTCACAGAGCGTAAGAAATACCTGCGCCTGTTTAAGCTTATTGAAATAGAAATTTTTCCACTTATCTGATTTCGCATCCCAACAACTAATGCCATTGTTTGTCGCAAACCAAATCTTACCTTCATGGTCTTCAACAATACCATTTACATCGTTATTAACCAATGAATTAAGATCATTAGAATGGTGTACAACCTGATTCACAAGAGGAGAAGCAAGCTCGTAAAACGACACTCCACCGCTAATTGTACAAATCCATACTCGTTTACCACGATCGTAAAAAATATCATATACTCCGTTTCCATGCAAGGAATATGGATCATCAACATTTTCTTTGTAAATATTTAACACCTGACCATCCTCCTTATTCATCTCCCAAATCCCTTGTCCATCAATTCCGACCAAAATAGTTGATTCGGAATTTTCTTCAATGACAAGAATGGGTTGTTTTGGAAATGAGGATTGGAGTATGGGTGAAAGAGTTTCTGAACTGAAACTATAACAAAATAGCCCATTGGAAAAAGTCCCTATCCAGATTTTATTTTGGGTTTTATCAAAAAATAACGATGAAGGTAAAAACGGGCTTATGCTTTTGTTTTCGTATATTCGATTGTTTTTAAGTGACTGTATATCAAGCGACCAGATTCCTCCAGGTTTTGTAATAATCAAATGTTGCTCATCAAACCAAGTTATTGAATATCTTTCCTGCAAGACTTCATCAATTAATGTCAGTTTTCCTGAATGGTATTTATACAATCCATTGTTTAATGCAATCCAATAATCACCTGAACGATCAATTAATAAATTATAAACGTCAAACTTCTCATTATTAATAGTCTTGTGTAAATCAATCAACAGTTCGAACCGGTCAGAAACCGTATTGTAGGAAAATATCTGACCATTATTGGTAAAGGCAATTAATTTTGAATGTTCATAGATCAACTTTACAACGATTGCACCTGCCGTTTCATAGGGAAGTTGATAAATTCGGTAGTCTGTATCAGTCAATCTTAAAATACCGGTTTTTGAAGATGCCCATATAAAGCCATTGTCGTCTTTACAAACCGAATTTGTTACACGGGTAGAAATACCAAATAAAGAGTTAATGCTATAAAATTTTACAGCCAAAACATTCAGTGAGAATGCAAGATGAAAAAATAGAATCAATGCAAGCCCGAATTTTATAGTCCCAAGTTTTTTCACATCAATTCCCTAACTTTTATAATCTTAATCAACAAACTACACCAATGATGCAATTGAAATAGCTAAAATTATCATTTTTTATTAAACAATCAATTTCCCCATTAGCCTTCTCCAGTATAAATCTGACTCTTAAAATCTAACGACAATTCTATTCAGTAAACTTATCAGATAAAACTTATATAAATAAATCAGCCAAAATGAGTGTATGAAATTTCAAATATACTTTACAAAGATTTAGCTATCAAATTTGTATCAATTAGATATTCAGCCATAAACCATTGTATTCCCCGTAGAGAGGAAACTAGTACTGGCAAAAGCTATAGCCAACTTCACAAAACCAACTGTTTGCACCTTATATAGTGTACTGTTCATGAAAACAAAATGAATTCCAAATGTTGATTTTTCCATGATTATTCCATTTCTAATCTTCATACTCAAAAAAGGTTCACCGATTTTGATGTGATTTGATATCATAACGAGTCAGAATCAATTAAAACAGATCTATCGATATGACTCTACACAACAACAAAACAAGCAGTTACGTCGACATCTGTGAACCAAATATAAAAAAAGGTCACCGGTTAGTTCACATACTAACTGATATAAGATGGTTTATCTTGATATGGTCTAAAACAAAAAGACCACAAAATCAATGTTTTGCGGTCTTTTATTTGGGTTTGGCTCCCAATTTTGTCGGGGTGGCCGGACTCGAACCGACGACCTCCTGGTCCCAAACCAGGCATACTACCAACTGTACTACACCCCGATTAATTCAATATTTTTGTGCGGAGAGAGGGGGATTCGAACCCCCGGTACAGAATGACCCGTACGTCGGTTTAGCAAACCGGTGGTTTCAGCCACTCACCCATCTCTCCTTGGTATTGTAACAGAATTTAATCTACTCCAATCTTTCAATTTCAGTAGCAATTACCTTTCGATTTCGCTACCCATTCAGCCTTTGCGAATGTGCGTGCAAATATAGAACTACTTTTTTCTTTAGCAAAACAATTCGGATAAAAATCTGGTGTTTTTTAATGTTTTTTTTGGCATCAGGAATAAACCTGAAAATTTGGAAAGCTTACTCATCCTGCACTATGTACGATTTATTACCCAAAAAGTTCAGCCCGAAAAAAATATGATTGTCAAGCCTCCTGTATATCAGCCTGATATTGATTACATGTTATTAAATCAGATGATTTAATTGGAAAATCAAAAGAAGCAACATATATTTGAATCAACAAATCGTTCTGTCACATACGTCATAAGATATTGTCCGCATTAATTCAATATTTGGAAAATTCAACATTTTAAATTGACCCGAGTAAGCTTATGACTGCTAAAACAGGCCTAGTACCGCATTTGCGGGAGTAGTTTATCTACCGTTGGAAGTTTGATCAGGCAGGCACTCAAATCCTATTATTCTGGGATTTTTACAATCGAATTAATGCGGATTTTTTTTGCCCAAAAATAATCGCTAAATAAAAAACAATCAGGCCCGATAATATTAAACTCCATCGGCCTATATAATCACCATATAGCACATAGAAAGTAACATCATCATTCATCCGAACAGGTGAGTAAATGCCAGTATTCGTGTTTATTATTGTCCTCTTAAGTACATCACCACGTTGATTTATAAAACCTGAAATTCCAGTATTTGCACTTCGAGCAATGCTTCTGCGAGATTCAATGGCCCGAAGCCGCGAATAGCCGAAATGCTGCCATGCTCCTGCCGAATCTTTCCACCAACCATCATTGGTAATGACAACAAGTAAGTTTGCACCACTTTGTACCAATTTACCTGAATATTCGCCAAATGCTGATTCAAAGCAAATAACTGATCCAATTTTCATATCGCCATTACCCAAAAACAAAACAGGCTCTTTTGCTGCAGCAAGACTTCCGCTCGTTCCGCCCAGATTAAGATTGTATTTACTTAAAAATGAGAAATATTTTTGAAAAGGCATTCGCTCAACCCCATTGACCAATATGCTCTTGTGATTTATCTGTACTTGACTGGATTTATCCATCATCAGTGCAGAATTAAAAACATCGAAATAAAATCTCTGATCAGCGGATTGTCGTGCCGTTTCAGAAATATCTTCTCCAATCCGAAATTTCCGACTGGTTAGGCTTCCTGCAATAAAACAAACACGTGGATATTTGTTGATAATATCAAATATGGAAATCAATGGCAAATTTTGGATTTGGATAGAATCTTCCCAGATTGAAGGTATTGAAGTTTCCGGGGCAACTATTAAATCGGTTGAATCGGAGATATTCTCTTCGACCAACGAAAGTAGTTTTTCAAGCTGTTCTTCAGGATTTAGCCCTGAAAATTTTTCTGTATATGGATTGATGTTCGGCTGTAAAACGATAACGTTTTGCGTCGGTCCCTTCTCTGAATAACTGAAATACAGGAATAATGACATGAGAATTGGAAGAAAAATAACAACAATTGTTGCAGCAGCCTGCCTGAAGAATTTTAGAAACAACTGAGCATGCAAACTTTTAAACGAAATATAAATCAGGATATTTACCATTAAAACCCATATAGAACCGCCTAAAACACCAGTAAACTCATACCATTGAATAATTTTTACAGTATTGGCAAATCCATTTCCCAGAGACAACCATGGCCAGGGAATGGCCCAATGATGCTGCAAATACTCAAATGCAATCCAAAAAACGATCAATGAAAAATATCCGGTTTGAACTGAAGATTTACGATGAATCAGATGGGTTAACCACCAGACAATTGTCATTAATAAGGCGTTAAGGCCTGCTATAAGCAACATTCCAATAAAAGACACATATCCAATCCACCATGTTGCCAGCAAATTCCATAACAAAAACGTAATATAAGAGTAGTGGAAGAATGAATTGCTATTATGATCCCTATGGATGGAAATATAATTTTCAATTATTAATAATGGAACAAATGAAAAAAACAAAACCCATCCCAGACCTGGGATGAGCCAGGGAAGACTCAACAAAATCCCAGAAGTTGCCGAAAGCAAAAATAACAGACTCTTTTTCATCAGCAAATTATTGACTGAATATATGCCATAGATAGCATAACCAGACTACAGGTTATTTATAATTGCTGTCTGATTTTTCATTTTTCCTGTATGGTCAAAAACAAATTCAATCTTTCCGGCACCCAAGGCAGCCCAACCTGCCTGATTAATGAGAATTTGTTTCCCGACAGAATTATTCAGAACCAATGGTTTCTCCAAAAAAGTATGAGTATGACCTCCAATAATCAGGTCAGTATATTTGGTGTGCGGAGCTAATGACAAATCGCTTATTTTGCCGTTTTCGTATGAAAATCCAAGATGAGACAGACAGATTACCAAATCACATTTATGGTCCTTTTTAAGCAATCGCTCCATTTTTAAGGCTGTTTTCAAAGGATCAAGATAATGAGTATTTCCGTAATTCATTTCGCCAACCAAACCCGCCAACTCGATTCCCAGCCCATAAATTCCCACTTTTATGCCCCCTTTATTCAGAATTAAATGAGTTTGGGTCCGGCCAGCCAGAATAGTGTCTGAAAAATCATAATTGCTTGTGATTATCGGAAAATTGGCAAATTTAAGTGCTGACAAAATATCTCCTAGTCCATTATCAAATTCATGATTTCCAATGGTTCCGGCATTATATCCAATTTTACTCATTATTTTCAGCATTATTTCGCCCTTGAAATAATTAAAATAAGGAGTCCCTTGAAACATATCTCCTGCATCGAGCAATAATAAGTTTGGATTTTCTGCGCGACAAGACTCAATCAGCGTTGCAAGTCTAACCATCCCACCGCGACCGGGATATTCAGCATTAGAATCAGAAAACGGATCGATGTGACAATGCATATCGTTAGTATGCATAACCGTTAATTTTATAAGTTCACCTGATGCGAACAACTCTTTTGGCAAAAGCCCCAGGATTAAGGCTCCTCCGGTTAAAGCGGACTGCTTCAGAAAAGTTCTTCTATTGCTCATTGTAAATCCTCCCGTCTTCTTCTACTGAAATTATTCCATCCTTTTTATACTTTTCAGACAATGCCTGAATCAAAATATCTCTAAATTTCATTTTGGTATTTATTCTTTCAATCGGATCAAGAAACATGCTCATTTGATCTCCCCCATTGGCAATGTAATCATTAGTTACCAGCCAATACGACCCTGTATCATCAATAGGTTTATGCCCGACAGTTAAACTGGCCACTTTATCATTTTTGAGGCCCATCTTCATCCCGGCAATTCCCTCTCCTCCTCTTGAAGCGATACGCTCAGCCATTAAACCAAACGATTTTCCTGAAATATGAATTAAAACGATTTCATTCTCGAATGGCATTAACTCAAAAAGATGCTCTACAGTAATATTACCTTGAGGCAATGATGCCCGCAAACCTCCATAATTGACATACGAGACATCCAGGTCAATGTTTAAACCTTTATCAGCACAATATGTTTTTCCGTAATTCAACAAGATATCGGATACCAGATTAGTCAGTTTACTCTCAGGTTTACCTTTTACAATTGGTGTTGCACTTACGGCAACCAGACCAGACATATCATGTTCAATACTGTCCCGGTACGGTTTTACAAATGATTCCAAAAGAGAATCTGCAGGTCCAAGCTGAGAATCAATTGAAATATTTTTTGTATTTACTTCACGCACAACCAAATGCTGCGAGCACGAAAACAAAAACAAAATGACTGAAAAGCTTATGAATATACGACGCATTGAATTATATTTAGAATTGAAATTCTTTACTGATTATTAACCGTACCAAGCATAAAGATAGAAACAAAATCAACACATAATCGTTTTAAAATACGCATCTAAACATGATCTATTTCTTGAGCCAAATACAAATTAATACCACTATTTATAAAATTCTGATTTCGGTATTTCTGATTTCAGTAGGCACACAATTGTCGGCTCAGGAAAATCAAACAATAAAAGCCGGGAGAGGTGATGGAATATATACCATTTTAAAACAATATGATTACTCTCCATCCGAATATTTTGATCAGTTTGTTGAATTGAATAAAACGAAATTAGGTAAGAACAACTCACTAATTTTTGGCAGAACATATCGTTTACCCTTTAAAAATGAAATAAATTCGAAGAATCAAAATACTGCACCTAACATTGAAGTAATTCCTAAGAAGGTAGTTTATGAGATATTCGGCAACAAGTACAAGGAAATTGAACTGAAGAATAAGGACCTTCAAGGTACAGTATATTATTTGATGAGCGGTCATGGAGGACCTGATCCCGGAGCCGTCGGGACATTAAATGGACATCAACTCTGCGAAGATGAATATGCTTACGATGTCACCTTAAGATTAGCCCGAAACCTGATGGAACAGGGAGCCACCGTTTACATGATCATCCGGGATCCCAACGATGGTATTCGCGATGAACTGTATCTTGCACCTGATAAGGATGAAGTTTGCTACCCTGATGAAAATATTCCTCTAAGCCAATTAGGACGTTTGCGGCAAAGCACAAAAGCTGTAAATGATTTGTACATCCAAAACAAAGGTAAATTTCAGCGACTGGTTGTAATTCATGTCGATTCAAGAAGCACAAAAGAAAACATTGATGTTTTTTTCTATCATGACAAAAGAAGCAATGCCGGGAAAACTCTTGCAACAACACTAATGCGAACATTCACCCAAAAATACGCTTTGCATCAACCCAACAGGGGATACGATGGCAGTGTTTCCGAGAGAAACTTGTACGTTATAAAAAATTCGTATCCGCCAGCAGTATTTATTGAACTTGGGAACATTAATCACAATCGCGATCAGCAACGTTTTATTATTCCAGACAACCGGCAAGCTGTTTCTAATTGGCTAAAAGATGGATTAGTTGAGGAATACAATAAAAGGATAAAATGAACCCAATTGTTCCGGAAGGAAAGATACTTGTTCTGTTTGACGGCATGTGTATTCTATGCAGCCGATCGATAAAACTTATATTGAAAGCCGACCGAAAAAAGAAGTTTCTATTTCAGACACTGCAACAATCTGGCAAAAGTGAATTATTCGAAACGATTATTGTAATCGACAAAGAATCCAAATACGAATACTTTGATGCTATATTAAAAATCGGGAACGAGCTGGGAGGAATTTATAAAGCGGTATTTGTCTTTACTCTAATTCCCAAAAAATGGAGATATTCACTCTATTTGTGGATCGCTAAAAATCGCTACAAATGTTTTGGTGTCAGGGAATCGTGTTACCTGCCATCCAAAGAAGAACGAGAAAGATTCATTTAAAACTCAAATTTGTCGTTTTCAAACTGAATATATCTGGCAGATAAGTGACCGATCATCTGGCTAAATCCTCCAATAGTTTCCCGGGTAATTTGTGAAATTTCGGCATTTTTAAGTTTCAGCACCAAGACTCCATATAAAGCATGAAGACAGGCATCAATTTCATTTCCAAAACTTGATTTTTGCATAAATTCGGTGATTGCTTCATTACTTAAACGATATAAACGAATATATTTTTCATCGCTCCCAACAGCAAGCAATTTGAGATGGAACTCATTCAAATCATTTACCAGATTCGAAATTACCTGCAAATGACCCTTTTCCTGAACATGTTCTTTTTCCATCATGGATGCAAGATTATTATACCAGGCAGCAATTTCCGTTGAGCTTACTTCTTCGGAATTAAAACGACTGACAAGCTTATTTTCAATCATTTCCTGATCAAATTCACATGCACGAAGCAAATCCTCAATCTGCCACATGTACAGAATATATTCTGCAATATTAGTTTTTCGTTTTTCCTGTGCTACAAGCATAAAAATAAAAGTCAATGATTAACAATGAAAAAGCCTAAGTAAAAAATGACTCTTTTAAACAATAATTGAAGGGTTAATTGCCAATATTTAAACATCAAAAAAATCATCCAGATCGCGACGATCTTTTTTGGTTGGCCTTCCCGTTCCCCGTTCCCGATTAAAAACACTCATGTTTTTTTGCATTTCTACAATTTCGAGTTCAGACGCCGGAGTGGTTTCAATCATAAATTCCGGTACCATTTTGGCTGCCATCCGTTTTTCTGTAAGCTCCAAAATTTTATAGCTCCTGGTAATTGGAGGCCGGCGCAATTGAATCGTTTCACCAATTTTTAATTCGCGGGATGGTTTTACGTTCATTCCACCGATGGTAACCTTCCCCTTTCGGCATTCTTCAGAAGCCTGGCTGCGCGTTTTGAACAGTCGCACTGCAAAAAGCCATTTATCAATGCGAACCCCTTCTGCCATAAGATTCAGTTTATTTCCGTTTATTGAAAAATGTCATGGTTTGTGCTACACCTATAGTACCATAGCTTTTAATAATCTCTATCGAATCATCAATCAAAGCCGGAAGTTCAGGTTTTTCCTGCTTATCCCATTCGCCCAGTACATAATCGATTTGTTGTCCTTGTCTGAAATTATCACCAATTCCAAATCGTAGTCGGGCATAATCCTGACTCCCAAGCATCTGAGTAATGTTTTTTAATCCATTATGACCGGCATCACTTCCTTTTGCACGAAGCCTTAGCGACCCCAAAGGCAATGCGAGATCATCGACAACCACAAGTAAATTTTCGATGGAAATACTTTCTTTTTGCAGCCAATAATTTACGGCCTTCCCACTTAAATTCATATAGGTGGAAGGTTTCAGCAAAATAAATGTCCGGCCTTTAAACTTATATTCTGCAATCCAGCCGTATCGTTCATCGCTAAAAACAATATTGGACGCATCTGCTAGAGCGTCCAATATTTTAAATCCTATATTATGCCGGGTATTTTCGTATTCTTTTCCCGGATTTCCTAATCCTGCAACCAGGTATTTCAAAATGAAACAGTTTTAAAGATTAAGCTTTACCACCAGCTTTTGCAGCTCTTGCAGCTCTTGTTATCATGATTGTTACAACAGGAACAGCTTTAGCATTAAGAAATTCGAGATTTTCTCTGTGAAGAGATCCAACTTTATAACTCTGGCCTAAATCCAAATCATCAACATTAATATTGATTGAGTCCGGAAGATGTTTTACCATTCCCTTTACCTTTAATGTGCGAAGATTTAATTTTAGTTTACCCCCTTTACGGATACCTTTTGCAAAACCTTCAGCTTTTACAGGAATTTCAACTTTCACCATTTTATCATCCGAAGTACGAAGGAAGTCAACATGTAAAAGTTTTTCTTCTACCGGGTGAAATTGAGAATCCTGAAGAATTGACTGGTAAACAGTTCCATCGATATCAAGATTAACCATGTATACATTTGGAGTATAAATCAATGGTTTAAATTCTTTCTCAATTGCCTGAAAATGAATTGGCTCTTCACCACCATAAAGTACCCCGGGAACTAATCCTTCTAAACGTAGTCTTTTGGTATCTTTTTTACCAACGACTTCCCTTTTTGTGCATTTAATTGAAATTGATTTCATCTTACTTTTTAAAATGTTAAAATTATGGTACTCAGTCCTCCCACTACGATGAATGGGCAAACAGCATGCATAACATGTGCTCAGGAAAAAGCGGTGCAAATATATACAATTAACCGTAATATAACGAACTAATTGATTGATTTTTATAAACTCTTTCGATTGCTTCTCCCATAGCTTTCGCTATCGGAATATATTTAATTTTCGATGATTCCTGTTTCCCTGGAATTGAATCTGTAAAATAGACTTCAGCTAAGGCCGAATTTTCAATCTTTTCGTAAGCAGGACCAGACAATACGCCGTGCGCGGCAAAAGCCCGAACACTTTTCGCCCCTTTCTCCATCATCAGATCGGCAGCTTTAGCTATTGTTCCGGCAGTATCAATTAAATCATCAACAATAATAACATCTTTGCCCTTTACGTCTCCTATCAAGGTCATGCTATCAACAACATTTGCTTTTGCGCGGGACTTATGACAAATAACCATATCTGTTCCGAGCATTTTCGCATAGGTGTTGGCACGTTTGGTTCCACCAACATCAGGTGAAGCTACGACCAGATTTTCGAGTCCCATTTTACTTATGAAAGGGATAAACAGCGACGATGCATACAAATGATCGACAGGGAAATTGAAAAATCCCTGAATCTGGTCAGCATGGAGATCCATGGTGATAATTCTGTCTGCACCGGCAGCAGAAAGTAAATCGGCAATTAACTTGGCACCGATTGAAACTCTTGGCTTGTCTTTTCGGTCTTGCCTTGCATAGCCAAAGTAGGGAATAACAGCAATTGTTTTATACGCAGACGCACGTTTAGATGCATCAATCATCAGGAGCAACTCCATCAAATTATCTGCAGGAGGAGGAGTTGACTGAATAATGAACACATGCGATCCACGAATTGTTTCTTCGTAGCAAGGTTCAAACTCGCCATCCGAAAATATCGGACATGAGGACTTACCAACTTCAACACCCAAACTATCACAAATGCGCTTGGTTAAATCCACACTTTTTGTACACGGGAAAATCTTTAGCGGAGCTTTCTTTGTCATTTCTTCCTATTTAAAGTTGTGTTTCTGGAATTGCGGCAAAGGTAAAAAAATCTTATTCATATCTCTTTAATCTTCGGAACAAGTTCATTTTTATTGCCACAAAAGCAAGCGAAAACATATGAAACATATGCATAACCGAGCTATTCTACTGCCGAATTATTGATGTTTTGAATAAATGAAAAAATTTCTTCCCTACCCAATCCATTGAGCGAAGAACTAACCAAAAAAGGAGGTAGTTCTTCCCATATTTTTTTCAGTTCAGCCAAATAAGCTGCAACATTTTTTTCGATTGAGACTTTACCAAGTTTATCTGCTTTTGTAAAAACAATGGCAAAGGGAATATGATTTTCGCCCAACCAGTTAATAAAATCAACATCTATCGCCTGAGGAGTATGACGGATATCTATCAGCACAAAAAGACAATACAGATTCTCACGATCCAGTATATATCTGCTTATTAACTTCTGAAATTTTTCTTTAATCGAAATCGAAATTTTAGCATATCCGTAACCGGGCAAATCAACCAGATACCAGGAATCATCAATAACAAAATGATTAATTAGCTGTGTTTTCCCTGGTCTTGTTGATACTTTTGCGAGACTCTTTTGACCAACAAGCATATTGATGAGTGAAGATTTCCCGACATTGGAGCGCCCAATAAATGCATATTCAGGCCGATCTGGTGGAGGACATTTACGTACATCGGTGTTACTGATTAAAAATTTTGCCTGTTTGATCATTATAAAATTTCAAAGTTTTAATTTCTCATTTATGGTCACTGATAGTCATTCACAGTAATTGACGATTATTTTCGGCCAATGACTTTCTATTTAGCTTATAAAAACTTCGAGCAATTTTGCCGTTGCTGCTGTTGGAGTCAATTTTACATTTTCAATAGATGCCGGAATCAAAATCGTTTCACCCTTCTTAAGTGATTCTGAACCTGATTCAGTTTCAATATGCAATTCACCTTCCATACAAATGTAGATTACAAATGAATCAAGTTTATTGTAATCTTTCTCTACCATTCCATTCAATTCAAGTATACTCGTTGTAAAATACTTGCAATTCACTAACTCAACAGACTGGTTCGAAACAGATTTATATTTGGTCTTATATTCCGGCGAAAGGGTATAATCTATGGCGTCAAGTGCCAGTTCTGTATGTAATTCGCGTAAATCCCCCTTATCATCACGCCTGTCGTAATCGTAAATCCGGTATGTTATATCAGAAGTTTGCTGTATCTCGGCAAGTAAAATCCCTTTACCAATGGCATGAACCCGACCTGCAGGAATAAAAAAGACATCACCGGCGGTCACTTCCTCAAAATTCAGAATATCAGTCAATTCAACTTTCTCAAGTTTCTCAAGATATTTTTCCTGATCAACCTGTTGATTAAAACCAGATTGAAGTTTGGATCCCTGATCAGCCTGCATCACATACCACATCTCCGTTTTACCAAAAGCGTTATGGCGCTCGTGAGACATCTCATCGTTCGGATGAACCTGGATGGAAAGATCGTCGTTTGCATCTATAAACTTAATCAGAAGCGGAAATTCATTCCCGTAATTTTCATAAACCTGATCACCAGCCAGGTCGCCCATGTAAACTTCCAACAGTTCTTCGAGCGTGTTACCTGCAAGGTATCCGTTAGAAACAACAGAGACATTACCTTCCACTCCTGAAAGCTCCCAGCTTTCTCCACAATTGGGCAAACTACCAAAATCCTTATTTAGAATTGTATTAATTTTATTTCCACCCCAGATTTTATCTTTATATATGGGTGTAAACTTTAGTGGATATAATCCTTCCATGCGTTAAGGAATAATTAAGTTTAAAAAATCAAATAGAAAAGTAATGTATTTTGCTAAAATTCGAAATCAACTGCAGCTCTTTCAACAACATGCTGACCAATAAGTTCACCAACTTTCAGGTGTTCAGGATGAATCCTGTAAGCATCGAGTTCATCAACAGTTTCGAAATGCGATACCAGACAAATATCGTATGATTTTGTTGCTAATTCGTAATTTACACCAACTTCAATGTATTTTAATTCTTCAATTTTCCCTTTCAAACTGAGCAGTGCATCTTCAATAGAGCCTATTACATTCTGCTTTTCGCTATCAGAATTATATTTTTTCAATTTAAACAACACAACATGATTAATCATAACAACACTATTTTATATTTTCCACTGCGAAGTTAACAATTATTGACCTCTGTTCTACAACGTATCATTTTGCTTGCTGTAAAACCGCGCGCTTCATTATCTTTGAAAAAAATAATTTCTATGTTAGTAATTGGTATTGCAGGTGGAACCGGTTCAGGCAAAACAACTGTAGTTAAGAAGATTATAGAAAATCTTCCTTCGGGCGAAGTAGCCGTTATTTCGCAGGATTCATATTATAAAGACAATAGTCATCTGCCAATGGAAGAACGGCAGAAAATAAACTACGATCATCCGGCATCAATTGAATTTGAGTTATTGGTAGAGCATATAAAAATGTTAAAGGCCGGGCATTCCATAAAGGAACCCATTTATTCATATCTCAGCTGTACCCGATCCGAAGAAACCCGTGAAATCAGGCCAAAATCAGTCATTATTATTGAAGGAATACTTGTGCTTTTCCCAGCTATTCTTCGGGAGCAAATGGGTATTAAAGTGTTCGTAGACTGCGACTCCGATGTTCGTTTATCGCGTGTTATTCAGCGCGATATCATAGAGCGTGGAAGAAATGTACAAATGGTTCTGGACCGCTATGCAAAAACAGTCAGACCAAGTCATATTCAGTTTATTGAACCAACGAAACAGTTTGCCGACATTATTGTTCCTGAAGGTGGGAACAATCTGGTGGCTATTAAAATCCTGACAAATTATATACAACAAAACCTCAAATAAATGTTCGATTCAATTTCATCCGAAGACATTCTGTTTATCGACATCGAAACAGTACCCCAAAAAGCCGAGTTTACTGAACTGACGGATCAGTTTCAGCATTTATGGGAAAAGAAATCAATCTATTTCAGGGAAGAGAAGCAACTGGCATCCGAAGTTTATGAAAGAGCTGGAATTTATGCCGAATTTGGAAAAATCATTTGTATTTCAGCAGGAGTCATTATTCAGAAAAACGGAGAACGCTATTACCGTGTAAAATCATTCCACGATAATGATGAGAAAGTTTTGCTATCGGATTTTAATCAGATGCTTGAAAAATTTACTTCGAATCCTTCAAAAAAACTTTGTGCCCACAATGGTCAGGAATTCGATTACCCATACATTGCCCGCCGCACATTAATAAATGGACTCAGGGTGCCCAAAATTCTCGATATTGCCGGAGCTAAACCCTGGGAAATAAAAGAAAGGTTGCTGGATACGCTACAAATGTGGAAATTTGGCGATTATAAAAATTATACATCACTCGACTTACTTTGTGCTGCATTTAACATTCCAACTCCAAAAGATGATATTGATGGAAGTCAGGTAGCGACAGTGTATTATCAGGAGGGCGATCTTGACCGAATCATACGTTATTGTGAAAAAGACACTTTGGCGCTGGCCAATCTGATGCTCAGATATAAAGGAGAGTCGATAATTCCAATGGATAATTTAATGATTATATAAATTCTATTGTTATTAGGTACAGAAAAGGTTATATAAAATACCTTTCATTGGCAAAAAATGAACATATTTGTATGCTATAAATATGATAATGAAAAAGTTTTTGCTATTCTCCGGGTTACTATTTATTGCTTTTTCCGCATCGGCTCAATCAAAAACGGATAGTTTGCTGAAAGTTTGTGAGAATGCACCTGAAAATAAAAAAGCAGCCCTTTACCTTGAATTGTCATTTAATTCCAGAAACGATTCATCCATTAGTAATTTATTTACCCGAAAAGCATATCAACTGGCTATCCAGAATGAGCAAGTTCCCTTGCAGGCCAAATCATTTTATTATTTAGGGGAAATGAGCTATTATTCCCGCGACTATTCCGGAGCAATTCCACATTACGAAAACGCAATACCGATCTTTGAGCAACTTAACGATTCTTCCAACTTAACCAACTGTTACAACTCTGTTGGTTTATGCTACCATTGTTTGTTTCAGGGAGACAAAGCAATTGAGTATTTTATAAAAGCACTTCGGACTTGCGAAAACGACAAAGAGTATACGGCTAAAATCACCTCCAATATCGCCATGGCACATGTAAAAATGAACAACTACAACGACGCCATAACGAATTACCGCAAAGCACTCAGCATAAATAAATCGATAAAAGATTCGTTAAGTATTGCGATAAATTATAACGGATTAGGCAACTCGTATACGGATATGAATAAACCTGATTCTGCTATCGTAAATTTCCGGAGGGCATATAATCTGTTTAAAACATTAAAAAGCACCGGATACCAAGCCATTGCTTTAACAAACATTGCAAATCTTTATCCAAACTATCCCGACAGTCTGGATAAAGCAATAGACTTTTATAATCAGGCATTGATCAAATTCAAAGAGCTTGAATGGAACCAATATGAAGCTGAAATTAGTCAAGGAATGGGTATTGTATATCGCAATAAAGGAAAATTTAAAGAAGCGTTGAGTGCATTCGAAGAAAGCTTAAGAATAACAGATAAATATAATCGGGGTCTATTCCTAAAAAGATCAAATTATCACGAAATGGCTGAAACATATAAGCTCACCGGAGATTATAAATCAGCTTTAAAATATCACGAACTATTTGTGACATATAATGATAGTATGGTTCAAAAAGAAAAATACGAACAAATCATCAGTCTTGAAAAAAAGTACGAAACAGAAAAGAAGGAAAACGAAATAATTAAACTAAATGCAAAACAAGAATTAACTGATGTAGAACTCCGCAAAAACAAACAACTTAAGCAATTTGGATTCATTATAGCATCCTTGCTTCTGGTATTTATTCTCTTTGTACTGATAAGATATATTGACAAAATCAAATTAAACAAAATACTGGAAGAAAAAAATCGTCAAATTGAACAAAGCGAAAATGAATTACGACTTTTAAATGCAGCCAAAAATAAGTTCTTTTCAATTATTGCACACGATTTAAAAAATCCGTTCCACACAGTTATGGGATTTTCGTATTTGTTAAGTAAAGATCATGAACGCTTTTCTGAAGCTGAACGAAAAAAGTTTGCTGACGACATTTACAGTTCAACCAACAGAATTTACAGGTTGTTGCAAAACTTGCTGGAATGGTCCAAATCACAAACCGGACGATTAAAATTTTCACCGCTGGAAATCGAATTTCAGAGAGTTCTTGATAATTCAGTAAGTATTTTGCGCCCGTTGGCCGAACAAAAAAACATCTGTATTCAATTTGATTACAGCAACGAACTGAAATTATTCGCCGACCCAACAATGCTCGAAACAATCCTGAGAAATCTGATTAACAATGCAATCAAATTCACCCCTGAAGAAGGATTAATCACTATCACCGCCAAACAAATTGAAAATCATGTAAATATATCCATCACCGATACCGGAATTGGAATTTCGGCTGAAGATGTTGAAAATTTATTTAAGATCGATTCAACGGTAAAACGTAAAGGAACGAATGATGAAGATGGCTCCGGGATTGGTCTTATCCTTTGTAAGGAATTTGTAAAAAAGAACAATGGTGAGATTTGGGTAAACAGCACCCTAAAAAAAGGAAGTTCCTTCATTTTCACGATTCCTGCTATTTCCTAAAAAAGTTCTATTCTAATTCGACCAACATCTGCTTTGAAATCAATTCAGCCTTTTCTTGAGAAACTGCTTTCTCAACGATTTTCAAAGCAAATTTAATCGCGTTGCCAGGTCCACTTCCGGTAATTAGGTTTCCTGATTCAACATATGGAATTTGTAGTACTTCTGCCCCTTTCAAATAGGTTTCGAATCCAGGATAGCAAACAGCCTGTTTCCCTTCAAGGAGTCCAAGATTACCATATACGAGCGGAGCTGCACATATAGCTGCGAGAAGCTTATTCTCATCATTAAATTTGAGGATCACATCCTTTAATCCTGAATGCGCATCCAGATTGGCTGCACCAGGCATTCCTCCGGGAAGAACAATCATATAAATTTCATCGTAATTTACCTGTTCGAACAAAGTATCGACCAAAACTTTTATATGGTGCGCCCCAGTTATTTCAATCATCCCTGTAACAGAAACGACAACAACATCAATATCAGCACGGCGTAAAACATCAATAATGCTTACTGCTTCAATTTCTTCGAACCCATTAGCTAAATGAACAGCAATTTTCTTCTTCATGGCAAACTGAATTTAAAGGTATAGATCATTCGCTATTTTAATCAACGACAAACCTATATTTAAAATTATCTTTCAAAGATAGTTCATCCGGAGGCAAAAAAAAATGATACACTAAAAGTGTACCATTTTTACCCGTAAAATCAACTTAATATGTGAACAAAATGAATTCTAATTAGTAAGCGTAATCTTTTAAAGATTTCTCCAGTTTTTTTCTGGTAAAAAAGATACGGCTCTTTACAGTCCCAAGCGGCAAATCCAAATCTTCAGCAATTTCTTTGTATTTGAATCCGTCCAAAAACATATTAAAAGGAACTTTGTATTCGTTTTCAAGTGCATTTATGCATTTTAATATCTCTTTCGAACTGTAAATCGATTCAGGAGATGGATAACTTTTATCTTTTGAAAATTTCAAATGAAAATCGTTATTTGCTCCATCGAATGTATTTTTTGCTTTTACATTCCGGCGATAATTATTGATAAATGTATTTTTCATAATGGTATAAATCCAGGCTTTAAAATTGGTATTTTGAGTGAATTTATCTCTGTATGTTAGTGCTTTCAGAAATGTTTCCTGAAGAAGATCCTGAGCTTTTTCCTGGTCTGAGGTCAGACTCAATGCATAGTACAACAACTTGTCTTGTAAGCTTAAAAGAGCGGTGTTAAATTGAAGCTGTGTCATGGCGTTCGTTTTTAAATTGTTAATGTTGATACAAATATAGAGATTAGGATCTTCAAAAAAAGGATTTATGACTCTTTTATTCTTAGATAATTTTTATTGCTGATAAAGAATATTTATATCGGATTTCAAAAACATTAGATTGTGGCATATACGAGAGTTTACATAAGTTTGTTTTTAAAATATAACATGTTCTTAAACAAATGTTTCCTATTTGTAATAAATCCCAAAATGAGGAATATCTATATCCATCTTAAAAGTAAAGTTAGTGCTTTGTAAATTCTAAAAATTTGTTCAACTCAAACAAAAATTTACATAATTCACACATTTACATATAAATTAGTTGAAACACATCAAATCCGGAGAAGTATTATCTTGAATTTTCACAAGTCAAATAATTATTACTTTAGCCGCCATAAATTTTTTACTAATTTTTAAAATGAAAAAAACATTCAAATCCATTCACAGGGCTGAAATGTTTACTTTTAAGCGTTGGGGACGAAAAGCTTATTCATTATTCAGTGCTCTAAGAAAGCCGGTACGCATTGGCGTACTTTTGGCTGTTTATACTACTGTAGCAGAACCTGAATTAGTTTTTGCCCAAACCGACAGTGCGAAAGTGAGCATGGAGTATAACCTTGACGAAATCGAGGTTTCCGCCCAAAGAGCACCTGTTGCTTTCTCGCAGGTGGCACGGATTGTATCCGTAATTGGCAGAGAGGAAATTGAGGCGGCTCCCGTCCAGAGTATTCAGGAATTGCTTGAATATGCGCTGAGTGTAGATGTCCGGCAGCGAGGTGTTCATGGAGTTCAGGCAGACATTTCTGTCAGGGGAGGTTCTTTCGATCAAACCCTAATTCTACTAAACGGCATCAGTATCTCCGATCCCCAAACCGGTCACCATGCACTGGATCTTCCGGTCAGTCTAAAAAACATCCAGCGAATTGAAATTCTTGAAGGTCCCGCAGCCCGGATTTTTGGTCCCAATGCATTTTCGGGTGCAATCAACATTATTACCAGTTCAGAGGGTAACACCAGTTTAAAACTTGATGTATCCGGCGGACAGCACAAGCTAGCCGACCTCAATGTTTCCGGAAATCTTAATACCGGGGCATGGAATCAGTTTGCGGCTTTTAACCGCATGTCGTCTGATGGCTACATCGACAATACCGACTTCAAAACTTGGAACGCATTTTACCAGGCAAAAGTGAGTACAAAACCAGGAACACTGGATTTTCAGTTTGGCAGAACAAACAAAGCTTTTGGAGCAAACAGTTTTTATACCGCAACTTATCCTAATCAGTTCGAAGAAACAAAAACGACCTTTGCTTCTGTAAAATTTGAATCAGGGACAAAAGTTCATTTGATCCCTTCGGTATACTGGCGTCGCCACCAGGATAGGTTTGAACTGTTTCGAAGCAGTCAGGATACCTGGCCATCCTGGTACAGTGGACACAATTACCACTTAACTGATGTTTTTGGCAGTAATCTTAACGCCTGGTTCGCCTCGCGATTCGGAAAAACCGCCTTCGGAGCTGAAATCAGGACCGAAAATGTTTGGAGTAATGTACTTGGTGAAGCTTTGACCTCTCCAATTGAAGTACCGGGTGAATCAGGACATTTTTTCACAAAATCATATTCACGTACAACCATTTCCTATTTTGTTGAACATTCGATATACCTGAAGCACTTAACATTATCTGTCGGAGCAATGACTAACTGGATATCGGACCTTGGTTTTGGCTGGAATATTTATCCGGGACTCGATGCATCATTTGCCCTATCAGACCATTTGAAAATTTATGGATCGGCAAGCACTAGTTTGCGAATGCCAACATTTACTGATTTATTTTATAACGGACCTACGAATCTGGGGAATCCCGATCTGAAGCCTGAAGAATCGGTAAACTATGAGGGGGGAATAAAACTAGCATTTAAAGGTTTTACCGGACATGCAGGAACTTACTTCAGAAAAGGGAAAAACCTGATAGACTGGGTTCGTGAAAACGAATCAGAAAAGTGGCAAACGAAAAATCTTACAAGCATTAATACTACCGGAATTGAAATAAACGGATCCTTTTTCCCCGAAAAAATCTGGAACAAATCTGTTTTTCTGACTAAGCTGGGTATAAATTACTCATACAGCGAACTGAACAAAGGTGACAATAATGTATTTTCCTACTATGTGCTTGACAATTTAAAACACAAAGTCGATATTGAAATCAATCATAAGATTTGGAACCGACTGAAAGCTTCGTGGAGAATAAGTTATCAGGATCGGAACGGATTGCGCACTGCAACTGAGCCTTACAAACCTTTCTGGCAAGTCAACACGCGAATCATGTGGAAGACACCGTCAACAGAGATTTATGCAATGGCAGCAAATCTTTTAGATACAAAGTATTATGATCTGGGAACCGTTGAACAACCCGGCCGGTGGATCAGTTTCGGCATTAGTCACAAGATAAATTTCAAATAAAACTAACTCCCGGTTAATCCGGGAGTTCTTTTTTACTTCAGGGAAAGTATTATCTTCGTGCACTGAAAAAATTTAAAACGTATGTTAAAAGGAATATTAGCGATAAGTGGTCAGCCTGGATTATTTAAACTTGTGACCGAAGCAAAAAACAGTATTATTGTTGAATCCTTGCTTACAGGCAAGCGAATTCCAGCTTATTCAACTTCAAAAATCAGTACTCTTACAGATATTTCTGTTTTTACTGAAACCGGGGAAATACAGCTAAAAGAATTATTCAAAAAAATTCAGGAAAGCGGAAAAACACTGACATCTAAAGCCACTGCCAACGAGATCAAATCATTTTTTGAAGAAATTCTGCCCGAATATGATAAAGATCGCGTTTATGTTTCTGACATGAAAAAGATTTTGCAATGGTACCAATTACTTACTGATTTAAATCTACTCATAGAAACTGAGGAAGAAAAACAGGAAGAAAAAGAAACTGAATAAATTGAAAAGCCGTATCGAACATACGGCTTTCTTTTTTTATATTCCAACGTCTTTTTGATCTGGAAATCCATTGCTTGTCCTCTTTACAGCTAAAATAATCGTAACTGAGATGCGGGCTGTTTCCCTTCCTTTTGCGCTTTTCCCGCGAGAATCAGCTCAAAAAGCCTGACTGTTGCCAAAGCATCTCCTGCGGCACGATGTCTGCCAATAACCGAAATTCCCAATTCATCGCAAATCTTACCCAAAGAGTAAGATTTATGTCCCGGAATAAACTTCCGGCCCATCTTTACGGTGCACATTGTCTCCCTCTGATAATCGTATCCTAAACGTTTGAATTCCTCCTGAATAAATCGATAATCGAAACTAGCGTTATGCGCAACAAAAACCATATTCTCTGTTATTTCAACAATCTTTCGCGCAACTTCAAAAAATTTAGGCGCAGCTTTAACCATTTCGTTATCTATTCCGGTAAGATTAGTAATGAATCCAGAAATATAACATTCAGGATTTATGAGACTTGTAAATGAATCTGTTATCTTAAAACCGTCATGAATAAAAATGGCAATCTCAGTAATTTTTCCATTAGCTGATGATTGTCCTGTAGTCTCTATATCTATTATTGCGTACAAAATTTAATTTTTTATGAAATATTAAAATTTATGATTACCATCATGTCAATTTTATCAAAAAAATCATATAACTTTATTCATATATAAAAAAGCCCGAAGCATTAAACCGTATTATAAACTATGAATTCAACAATATTATACAAATGTTGTTTTAATACCAAAATTATAAAATAACAGATTTAAAATTCATTAAAAACCAAAAGTCAATAAACATGAAAAAATTACTTCTACTTTCATTAATTCTTGCATTTGCTGCAAGTACAGAGGCCCAGACCGTAGATAAAAAATGGGGGGTCGGTGTTGGTGTTGGTGCATATGGAACCACAAATACCAGCGGAGTAGGCTTTATGCCTGAATTGTATTTAAGCCGATATCTAAGTCCCAAATTAGACATTATGCTTAAAGGTGATATGGGTCTATTCAAATCAAATTTGACAAATGACCTTGATATAACAGCACCATTTCTTAATTTAAGATACAAACTCAGCAATGAAAGCAAAAAATTCAGACCTTACCTATTTGCAGGGCCAGGTATTTTAGCCGATAATGGAGAATCCGGACTGACTTTTGATCTGGGAGTCGGAGGTAAATATTATGTATCTCCAAGTACTGCATTATATCTTGATGCTGGTTATATCAATGGAATTGATGCTACTGTTGCCGGGAAATCAGTACAAGATAACTTTTGGAAAGCTACTGCTGGTTTGGAATTCGACTTCGGGAAAACCGCTGATTCTGACATGGATGGCGTATCGGATAAAAAAGATAAATGCCCGAATACACCAACCGGAGTTGCCGTTGATGAAAATGGATGCCCGATTGACACCGATGGTGACGGGGTTGCCGATTATATTGATGATTGTCCGACTGTTCCAGGTTTAACATCGCTAAAAGGTTGTCCTGATAGCGACAAAGATGGTATCGCGGACAAAGACGACGCATGTCCTGATGTTGCCGGAATTGCAAAATTCAAAGGTTGTCCGGATACTGATGGTGATGGTGTTGAAGACAAAGAAGATAAATGTCCGGATACCCCAAAAGGATGGAAAGTAGATGAAAGTGGCTGCCCGCTTGATCAGGATAAAGATGGTGTTGTTGATGCAGAAGATAATTGTCCAACGGTAGCCGGACCAAAAGAAAACAAAGGCTGTCCTGTGGTTGAAAAATCTGCTGAGGAAATTGAAAAGGAAAAAATGAAAATTGAGCCGGTTTATTTTGACCTGAACAAAGCGTCATATTTACCTATAGAAAAAATGAAAATTGAAAAACTGATAAACCTACTGAAATTCACTGATAATTATAAAGTTAATATCAGTGGTTATGCAGACAGTCTGGGTTCTGATGCTTATAATTTGAATTTATCGAAAAACCGCATCAATTCAGTGGTAAAAGCATTAACTTCAGGAGGAATTAAAAAGAAACAAATTTCTTCTCAAAAAGCCATGGGAGAAGCAAACCCTGCAGCTACAAACGACACAGAAGCTGGTCGTGCACTTAATCGCAGAGTTGAATTTGAAGTTATAAAAACAAAATAATTAATTTCTGAGATACGAAAAATCCCTGTTTAACCCGACAGGGATTTTTTTTTGTGTATTTTAGCTTCATAATATTGTCTATCGATGCATTGCTAATTATTAAACAGTACTTTAAGCACTTAATCACCAAAAATTAATTATCCATGAAAAAAGTATTTTTACTTTCATTAATGATTGCTTTTGCAGTAGCAGCCATCCAAGCTCAGACTTCTGAAAAAAAATGGGGCTTTGGCTTCGCTCAGGGAGCATATGGAACATTCAATAACGGAGGTTTAGGATTAATGCCTGAATTGTATTTTAGCAGATACCTAAGTCCAAAATTAGACATCATGCTTAAAGGTGATCTTGGTCTTTTTAACTCCAATCTTACAAATGATAGAGATTTGGCAATGCCTGCTCTTAACCTGAGATATAAACTCTCCGATGAAACCAAAAATTTTCGTCCATATCTTTTTGCAGGGCCGGGTTTCCTTGCTGACAACAATACATCGGGACTCACTTTCAATTTAGGTTTGGGAGGAAAATACTATGTAAGTCCAGCCACCGCATTTTATCTTGATGCTGGTTATATCAATGGCGTAGATGCCACAGTTCTTGGCAAATCTGTAAAAGATAACATTTGGAAGGTAACAGTTGGTCTCGAAATTGCCTTTGGGAAAACAGCTGATTCTGATATGGATGGAGTATCAGATAAAAAAGACAATTGCCCGGACACTCCAACCGGTGCTGTGGTTGATGCTAACGGCTGCCCGGTCGATACGGATGGAGACGGAGTTGCTGACTACATTGATGGATGTCCGACAGTTGCCGGACTATCGTCCCTCAATGGCTGTCCAGACACCGACAAGGATGGAGTTGCCGATAAAGATGATGCTTGTCCGGATGTAGCTGGTGTAAAAAGTCTAAAAGGATGTCCAGACACTGATGTTGATGGAGTGGCCGATAGTGACGACAAATGTCCAAATACAAAAAAAGGAAACAAAGTAGATGCCAGCGGATGTCCACTTGATCAGGATAAAGATGGTGTTGTTGATGCAGAAGATGATTGTCCAACAGTTGCCGGATCAAAAGACAATAAAGGCTGCCCGGTAAAAGTTCCTGAAGTGAAAAAGGAAATTACAGCTGATCAGGTTGAAATTCAAAACATTAAAGTTATCCCTGTTCATTTTCTATCTGATAAGAGTTATGTAACTGACTATTCGAAAAACATCCTTAACAAGTTGATTCAAACGTTGAATTCAAATCCACAATATAGTGTGAATGTTTATGGATATGCAGATAGTCAGGGACCAGACGATCACAACATAAAGCTATCTCAGGATCGTATTAAATCAGTGGTTGCCTACCTATCTTCAAAAGGAATATCAGCAAACCGGATTATTCAGCAAAAAGCGTTTGGAGAAGCAAAACCTATTGCCCCAAATAATACTGAAGAAGGTCGTTTACAAAACCGTCGCGTTGAATTTGAGATATACAAATTGAAATAACGTCTGGAATATTCGATAAAAAGCCTTGTCTGCCCAAATAGACAAGGCTTTTTTATTACCACCTACACGTGCTAATATTTAGTTGTTTAATTACCTTTCAATTAATTGAACGCTATTTGACGTTTTTCAAATGCCGGTTTATGACAAAATTCAAATATCTTTGTCGCTCAAATTTCAAAGCAAGAAAAAAATGTCGATTGAATTAATTATACGCGACAAAATTGTCGAAGCCATTGATAAATCTTATAATCAGCTAATAGACTTATCCCTTGTTCAGCTGCAAAATACCCGAAAAGAATTTGAAGGCGATATAACTCTGGTGGTTTTCCCATTTGTACGGATGTCGAAAAAATCGCCTGAACAAACTGCAGCTGAGATCGGTGACTATCTGCAACAAAACGTTAATGAAGTTGAAAAATACAATATAGTTAAAGGCTTTCTGAACCTGACCATATCATCTGAATATTGGGTGTCTGTTCTCAGCACAGCCTCCACTAGTCCGAATTATGGAATAACCGAATCCTCAGAAACTTCAAAATTGGTGATGGTTGAATATTCATCGCCAAATACGAATAAACCTCTGCATTTAGGTCATATCCGAAATAATCTCCTTGGATTCTCTCTCAGTGAAATACTGAAAGCCAATGGCAATAAAGTGGTGAAAACCAATATTGTGAACGACCGCGGAATTCACATCTGCAAATCGATGTATGCCTGGAAAATGTGGGGCGATGGACAAACTCCTGAAAATACCGGAATTAAAGGCGACCATTTGGTTGGCAACTTCTACGTCAAATTTGATCAGGAATACAAAAAAGAAATTGCACAATTGATCGAACAGGGCGAAACCAAAGAAAACGCAGAACAAAATGCACCGGCAATGCTGGGAGCACGCGAAATGCTGCTGAAATGGGAAGCCAGAGATCCGGAAACAATCGAGCTTTGGAAAACAATGAACCAATGGGTTTACGCTGGATTTGATGTTACCTATAAAGAATTGGGAGTCGATTTTGATAAAATATACTATGAATCGGAAACCTACCTTTACGGTAAAGATGAAGTTCTGCGAGGACTAAATGAAGGTGTCTTTTATCAAAAGGAAGATTCATCGGTATGGGCAGATCTGACTCCGGAAGGATTAGATCAAAAAATCCTGCTCCGAAGTGACGGTACTTCGGTTTATATGACCCAGGATATTGGTACTGCAAAAGAACGTTTTCAGGACTACTCCATCGACAAAATGGTATATGTAGTTGGTAATGAGCAAAACTATCATTTCCAGGTTTTGTCAATACTGCTCGATAAACTTGGATTTGAATTTGGAAAAGGACTGCATCATTTTTCTTATGGAATGGTCGAGCTACCTCAGGGAAAAATGAAATCGCGCGAGGGCACAGTCGTTGATGCCGACGATCTGATGGCAGAAATGATTGAAGTATCGCGGAAAACGTCTGAAGAATTGGGTAAGCTGGAAGGCTACACTCCTGAACAGGCAGCAATAACATACCGCATGATTGCCCTGGGAGCGTTAAAGTACTTTATGCTCAAGGTTGATCCGAAGAAAAATATGCTCTTTAATCCGGAAGAATCAATTGATTTTAATGGTAATACCGGACCATTTATTCAATATACCTATGCACGTATACGTTCGGTGCTTCGTAAAGCAGATGACAGAGGGATCTCCATTAACCACCACCTTGCGAATACTACTGATATCGCAGCAAAAGAACTGGAACTAATAAAAGCTATTTCGCAATTTCCGGTTGCAGTAAAGGAGGCAGGAGACAATTACAGTCCGGCAATTGTTGCCAATTACATTTACGAATTGGTTAAAGAATTCAATCAATTCTACCATGAATTTCCGATGTTAGCCGAAGAAAATGAAGAACTACGCAACCTGCGATTAGTTATTGCAGAAACAGTAGGAAAAACCATTAAAACCGGAATGAAACTTTTAGGAATTGATGTTCCTGAACGGATGTAAAAAATTCCTTCTTTCAGGTTTAATTGCCAAAATGCCCGGAAATCATTTCTGATTTCCGGGCATTTTGTTTAGAGACAATTTACTTCGATTTCTCTTTCAATATTTCCTTGTAACTGAACATTTCATCGCGTAATCGTGCAGCCTCATAGAAATCAAGTTGTTTGGCTGCAGCTTCCATTTCTTTTTTGAGTTTTGAAATGGCTTTTTCCAGAGCAGGAACACTCATGTACTGAACAACAGGATCTGCAGCGAGGTTTGTCTGTTCGTCTCCACTGTACCCTTTCACTTTCATACCAATACTTCCATAGCCAACAATTTCGCGACTGGCTTTAATAATCTGTGTTGGTGTAATATCGTTTTCAATGTTATACTTCGTTTGCTTTTCACGGCGGTAATTGGTTGAATCGATGGTGCGCTTCATGGAATTTGTAATTTTATCGGCATACATAATTACCATTCCGTTCAGGTTACGTGCCGCCCTACCTGCCGTTTGGGTAAGCGATCGCTCTGAACGCAAGAACCCTTCCTTATCGGCATCCAGAATAGCAACCAGCGAAACTTCAGGTAAGTCAAGACCTTCCCTTAAAAGATTAATTCCGACCAGTACATCAAATATTCCTTTGCGCAGGTCTTCAAGAATCTGAATTCGATCGAGTGTTTCAACATCGGAATGAATATACCGGGTTTTTACTCCCATATTCGCCAGGTAGCTGCTCAATTCTTCGGCCATTCGTTTGGTTAGAGTGGTAACAAGCACCCGTTCATTTTTTTCGATTCGTAAATGAATTTCGTGCATCAGGTTATCAATCTGGTTGATACTTGGACGAACTTCAATAATTGGGTCCAGCAATCCCGTTGGACGAATCACCTGTTCCACCACAATCCCCTCAGATTTAGCCAACTCGTAGTCCGCTGGTGTTGCACTTACAAATACCGTTTGATCCACTACACTCTCAAATTCGTCAAAAGTAAGCGGACGGTTATCTATTGCCGATGGAAGCCGGAATGCATATTCAACGAGGTTCGTTTTTCGCGAACGGTCGCCGCCAAACATGGCTTTAACCTGAGGCAAAGTCACATGACTTTCGTCGATAATGGTAATAAAATCGTTTGGGAAATAGTCAATCAAACAGAATGGTCGCGATCCGGGTAGTCGGCCATCAAAATAACGCGAATAATTTTCAATACCGGGGCAATAGCCCAGTTCCCGCATCATTTCAAGGTCATACTCTACCCTTTCCTGAATCCTTTTTGCTTCCAGAGGTTTACCAATTTCCTGAAAGAATGCAATCTGCTTAACCAAATCGTCTTGTATCTGACGAATAGAAAGCTGCATCCGTTCTTTTGTGGTCACAAAAATACTTGCAGGATATATAATAACTGTATCCAGAGATTCAATGGTTCCGCCACTTACCGGATCGAAGGAATAAATCTCTTCAATATCATCGCCCCAAAAGACGATTCGGTAAGCAATATCAGCATATGCCGGAAAAATATCTACAGTATCGCCCTTTACCCTAAAATTTCCACGATTAAACTCTACTTCATTTCGAGAATAAAGAGCATCAACCAATTTCCGGAGAAAGTCGTTGCGTCCAATCGTTTCACCTTTTGTTACCTGGGTAACATTCGCATGAAAATCTTCAGGATTTCCAATTCCATAGAGGCACGAAACTGATGAAACAACGATTACATCCCTTCTTCCGGAAAGTAAAGAAGAAGTTGTGCTAAGCCGCAGTTTTTCAATATCCTTGTTAATCGAAAGATCTTTTTCAATATAGGTATCGCTCGAAGGCAAATAGGCTTCAGGCTGATAATAATCGTAGTAAGACACAAAATATTCGACCGCATTTTCAGGAAAAAATTGTTTCATTTCGCTGTACAACTGCGCAGCTAATGTTTTATTATGACTTAAAAGCAGCGCAGGACGTTGCACCTGTTCAATCACATTAGCCATGGTAAAAGTCTTCCCCGAACCCGTAACTCCCAAAAGAGTTTGAAATGTTGTACCATTTCGTAAGCCTTCGGTCAGCTGTTTGATGGCTTCAGGCTGATCACCCGTTGGCTGATATTCTGAAACAATTTTAAAATCCATCCTGAATAATTACTGGTTAGAGACTTAAGATTATAGCCTATGTCTTATTCCAAATAAATTGGTTGCATTAACGAACCCACATCTTAAAGTATACGGGAAAATGATCGCTTACGCCACCAACATATTTTTTCCCAACATACGAGCGATTTGGGGTTTTATCTCCGTCTTTATTGGTATAAATCATCCAGTCATTACTGAAAATAAAACCTTTATGATCTTCCACATAGATCTGTTTGCCCGATATCATTGTACCAGAAACAACCAGATTATCCAACATGTTCCAGTTTCCTTTGTAAAAATAAGTTCCATGTTGTGCCGAATCATCAGACGTCATTAAATTCACAAGCGCTGAGACAGAATCCGGTAATTTTGCGCCAAGAGTTTGTTCCAGACTTTTATTGGCTGGTTCATCATTCATATCACCCATAATAATAATCCGGGATTTAGGATCTGCAGCAAAAATCTGATCGACTTTGCTTTTCAAAACACTGGCAGCCAATACACGTTTGGGTTCGGTTTTTTCCTCACCTCCGATTCGCGAAGGCCAGTGATTCACAAAAATATGCACAACTTTATTCCTGATTTTACCGGTTACATGCAAAATATCGCGCGTTTTAAATTCCGGATCATCAGGAAAGATTACCGGCAATGTTTCGTGCATTATTTCAGTAAAGGCATCCTTCCGATATATCAGCGACACGTCAATTCCGCGGTAATCCGGACTCTCTTCGTGAATAATGGCATATTTATTATTGAGTTTCGTTGTTATAATCAAGTCTTCCAGTACAGTCTGATTTTCGACTTCGACTAAGCCAACTATTTCAGGTAATTCGTTCGGATTTATTTCCGAAATAACATTGGATATATCTGTCAATTTCTTCTGATATTTTTCATTATCCCAATTTTTTTCGCTCCCCGGAAGAAATTCTTCATCCGGAATTTTAGGATCATCAACAGTATCAAACAAATTTTCCACGTTGTACGAAACAACTGTGTATTCGTGTTTCAGCGTATTTCTAACTGAACTGCAGGAACTTAATGTCCAGAGAAGGGCAGCAAAAATCAAAAAATTATTCTTCATAATTTATTTTCCTATTGTAACTTCATAATATTTAGTAACATCCACAACCATCATCCCGGCAGTTTGAGCTGCCTGAATACCCAAAACACCATCTTCAAACACTTCGCAGTCAACCGGTGCGATTCCCATTTGTTCGGCACACTTAAGGAAAGTTTCCGGATTTGGTTTGTAGTTACTCACATCTTCGCTCGACACCAATATATCAAAATACCCTTGAAGCCCTATAACTTCCAGCGTTTTAAATGCAATTCTCCTTGAACCGCCGGTTCCCACAGCCATTGGGATCTTTCCATGATTTGCCCGAACAAGATCTGTAACTATTTTTATTTCAGGAGTCAAATGCATATTCTGTTCGAACTCCGTCTCTTTTAAATCACCCATTTCCACGGGATTAATACTTTTTCCAAAAATATGGTTGAGTTTTTCAACAGTTGGATACAGCGGTATACCTGCCAGTTCAATAAATAATTCGGGGGTAAAGTGAATTCCGTATTTTGCTGCAGCATTCTTCCATGCTGTATAGTGAATAGGCATTGTATCTGCCAATGTCCCATCCAGATCAAATATCAATCCCTTTGCTTTTGGATTAATGGTGAGATTCGATTTAATCATATTGATTCGATTTGAATTTTGCCAAAAATAGCCATTTAAAGCATAAGATGAATTTTATTGTTTTTTGTTTAGCTAAAAATTAACACTTTTACCGAATACCAAAATTTCAGCTATGCTTTCTAATTCGATACTCACTCTTACCATCATCTCTCAATGGACACTTTTCATTGGGATAGCCCTGATCCTGTTCGGGTGGATTGAAAAAAAGGATCTGTTTATTTTAGGAGCACATTTTCTATTTGTGACACTGGGTTTTATGGCAATATACATTTTATTGACGGATGGAGTCGCTACGCCTCAAAATACTGATATACAGTTAACAAAAGAAATGAAGCTTCTCACCTACCTGAAAGGGCTGTCTGCATTTATGTTCCTTAGTGTAATTTCTTTACTCATGAAACTGTTTAAACTTCGCTTTCAGAAAGTCATCATTTCAATTCTTCTCATTCTTGGATTAATGTTGTTTTTTATGGTATTTAATATTTTACAAATGGCTTCTTAAAACAAATAATACTAAACTTAATTCATTGTAAACCAAAACAAAGAGATGCTTGGAATAATTAAAAAAGATCACAACAAAAAACCGTGAGTATACACCCACGGTTCTTCCCTAAAATTAAAAGCTATTCTTAACGAAATTTAAGTTAATCAGAAGACTGAAAAACTTACCTATTGTTACAAATTATTGAAAAACAAATACTTTCAGAAGAATAAGCAGTGCAAAAACAGCCCCCCAGAAAAGAGCCATTGACATTCCACCTGTCATCTTAAACTTTTTCATATGCGAATATTTAATTGTATATCTTATCAACAAATCTATTGTTATATTCGTAATCAATCAGTTAGAAGCACATTAGAAAGTTATTAGAATTTCATTAAAATAATCATTTCAGCAAATAGTATCTTAGTTTTGTATCTAAACATAAAGGCAAAATGGATGAAGCTCATATTTTAATTGTTGAAGATGAACTGCGATTGGCTGAAATCCTTCAAAAGCAATTACTCGAATCTGGTTTTTCTTCGGATATTGCCAATGACGGATATATCGGCAAAAGAATGATCACGCATAACAAATACGATTTGGTCATTCTTGACATCAATCTTCCTTTACTGAACGGTTACGAATTGTGCAAGGAAATAAGGAAAACGAATAGCACAATACCAATCATTATGCTGACTGCTCTCGGAACACCGGACAATAAACTTATTGGTTTTGAAGCCGGAGCAGACGACTATGTTCTAAAACCATTCGATTACAGGGAATTGCTTGCACGAATAAATGTTTTCCTCAAACGTTCCAACGCATCCATACCGCAATCACGAAAGCTTAATATTGCCGACTTTGAAATGAATCTGGATACAAAAACTGCTACTCGTTCCGGAAAAAAAATTGATCTGACGTCAAAAGAGTTTACATTAATGGAAACTTTTCTGAAAAACAAGGGCAAGCTACTCACCCGTGAATATATATTCGAAAAAGTCTGGAATCTTGATTTTGAGACAGGAACAAACATTATAGATGTGTATGTGAATTATTTACGAAAGAAAATCGATAAGGATTTTGAGCCTAAAATAATACATACCAAATTTGGATTTGGGTTTTACTGCAGCGAAAAAGAAATGTAAGATGAACATTAAAACCAGATTATCCGTCCAGTTTTCTTTTTTAGTTTTTGGAATACTTATCTTCTTTTCAGTTCTGATTTACTATTTTTCGTATACGAGTCAGCGTTCAAAATTCAATGATAATCTTCTGGTTAAGGCTCAAAATACGGCACTCCTGTTTGTAAACATTGAGGATGTAGACTCTACTTTGCTGAAAAAAATTCATCAGACAACCCGATCATTTGAAGAAGAGGAAATTGCAATTACCGATGTATCGAATAAAATAATTTACAGCAATAACCTGCAAGTCATATCTGCTGAAACACTGACCGACGTTTCCGATCTTCCAAACCCTTATTATTTTTCAAATGGAGAAAAAGACGGAGTAATATATAAACACGAAACAGGCAATGAGCTACACAGTGTTTTTGTAATGGCCTATGACAAATACCGTCACGAAAATTTAAGTGATTTACGCAATGTATTACTATGGAGTATTCTTTTTAGTGTGTGGCTTTCAGTAACTGCATCCTATTTTTTCTCGAAACTGGCCATAAAACCCATATCAAAAATCATAACAAAAGTAAAAGCAATCAACTCTTCAAAACTTAACAGCAGACTGGACGAAGGGAGCCGGAAAGATGAAATTGAACAGCTGTCAATTACTTTTAACGAGATGTTATCAAACCTTGAACTTGCCTTTAATAATCAGGATGAATTTGTATCCAATGCATCACACGAGTTACGGACACCACTTGCAATCATGATTGCAGAATCTGATTACATAATCAGCCGGGAACGAAATCCGGAAGAATACATTGAACACATTTCCGGACTATCAAACGACCTTCGGAAATTAAACCTGTTAATAAGCAGCCTGCTGGAACTGGCACATTTAAACAACGATAAAAGTATTTCAATTTCAGAAATAAGGATCGATGAACTGGTATTCAATGCGATTCATACTGTAAAATCAAAATATCCGGGAAGAAAAATTATGCCAAGAATTGATTATTCTGAAAATGAAAATGATTTTGTTATTAAAGGTAATTCCGGACTACTCGAAATAGCATTGAAAAATCTGATTGAGAATGCCTGTAAATTTTCAACTGATGAAATTGAAATAGGAATCTCGACTTCTGAGAAAATAGTTCGTATAAACATTTCAGATAAAGGAATTGGAATTCCGGCAGAAGAGACTGATCATATTTTTAAAGCATTCAAAAGAGCCACCAACGTAAAATACATTGGAGGATATGGGATTGGTCTTTCAATCGTTGCCAAAATCATGGAATTACATTCGGCTGAACTAATTGTTTCGAGCATTGAAAACAAAGGAACTTCAATCGAATTATTATTTAGAAAATGATTTTTCAGCCCAACGACAATTTATAAAATATCAATCGCTGTTATTCCTTTTTCTTTCTATATTTTATAACCAGATATACTACGAATATAAGTCCTGCTGCCAGCAAGGCATATGAAAGTTCGCTCATATATGTTTTGAGCAAATCCTGCTGAGAATAAAGAGAATAACTTAAACCTGCAAGAATAATATTCCAAAGACCCGAACCCAGAGCGGTAAACAAAATAAATTGTTTAATATTCATTTTAGCCAAACCGGCTGGTATTGAAATCAATTGACGAATACCCGGCACCAACCTTCCGATAAATGTTGAACTTCGCCCATGCCGGTTAAAATAAACCTCAGCATTTTCAACTTTAGCCCTGCTCAGCATAAATACTTTGCCCAATTTGGTTTCGACCAAACGGAATACGATTGCCCGGCCAAGCCATAAAGCCAGCACATAATTTATAATAGCCCCAATTACTGCTCCCAAAGTAGCAAACAGCACAACGAGGTACATATTTAAATCGCCTCCGGCAGCTTTCCATATAGCAGGCGGAATTACAATTTCTGACGGAAATGGTATAAATGAACTTTCAATGATCATCAGCAATGTGATGGACAAATAATTCATATGTAACATGTACCAATCGGCTAGCGTCTGAAAATACTCAACCATAAGAATTGCTTTTTTTACGTTATTATTTAGGTAATCGGTTGCCAAATATAACAAACAGAAAAGAATAAGGCTTTCCTTTAACCAGGAAAGCCTTATTTCTGCTAAAATATTATTTGTTACTTAATCTTATTTTCGATCCATTTCTTCGCGTTTACAAAGGCTTCGATCCACGGTGCCACTTCATCAAATTTCCTGTCGTTCGGGTAATATGGCCAATGAAATGGCTTAAATGCACGTTCAAGATGAGGCATCATCACCAAATGACGACCATCTTCAGAACATAACGAAGCAGTATCGTATTCCGAACCATTCGGATTTCCCGGATAAGCTGTATTGGCATACTTCATTGGAATCAGGTAAGCCGATTCTTCCTGTGGCAAACTGAATTTTCCTTCGCCATGAGCAACCCATGCTCCAAGTTTCATTCCGGCGAGAGATTCGAGCATTACCGATTTATTTGGAAGGATTTCCAATCCAACAAACCCTGACTCGAACTTATGCGATTCGTTGTGCAACATTTTAGGTTTCTCTGCTCGTTCAGGATAAACCAAACCAAGCTCAACCATTAGCTGACAACCGTTGCAAACGCCCAAACTCAGCGTATCTTCACGTTTATAAAAATTATCGAGTGCTAACTTCGCCGCTTCGTTGTATCTGAAAGCTCCTGCCCATCCTTTGGCTGATCCAAGCACATCCGAATTAGAGAACCCACCAACGAAAACAATCATGTTCACATCCTCCAGTGTTTCGCGACCGGCAATCAGGTCTGTCATGTGAACGTCCTTCACATCCATTCCGGCCAGATACATAGCATATGCCATCTCTCGGTCACCATTCACCCCTTTTTCGCGAATAATAGCAGCTTTAATGCCGCTTGGCTTCCTCCGTTTAAGATCTATGCCAAGATCCTTTGCTTTACCGGTGAATCCTTTAAAATCGTATTTCAGTTCGTTTTTCATATAACTTTCAAAGCGTTCCAATGCTTTCTTCTCTCCGGATTGTTTCCGATCGAGTAAGTATGACGATTTGAACCACAGCTCACGAAGAGAATTCAAATCGAAATTAAATTCATCAGAACCGTTTTTTACAAAAAACTGGCGACTTTCAGCTGGTTTTCCAATCAGAACAAATTGAACTCCGGCAGTATTCAATTTTGCTTCAAATGCAACAGAATCAGCCACCTGAACAACTACCCCGGGGTTTTCGCTGAACAACAATTTAACGCTGTCCGATTCTCGAATTCCGCTCAAGTCAAGTTTCATTCCTGAATAATTATCAGCAAAACACATTTCCAAAAGCGTGGTAATCAAACCTCCGGAAGAAATATCGTGTCCGGCAAGAATATTTTTGTCCTCAATGCAATCCTGAATTGCATTGAATGCGGCAGCAAAGTATTTTGATTCAGCAACAGACGGAGCTTCATTTCCAAGTTTATTGATAATCTGGGAGAAAGCACTTCCACCCAAACAACGGTTCATTTTCGAAAAATCGACAAAGTAAATGGAAGAACTCAAATTATTAATCAGCACCGGTTCAACTACTTTCTTTACGTCCGATACTTCTGCGGATGCCGAGATAATTACTGTTCCCGGTGAATAAACCACACCATCCTTGTATTTCTGAGTCATCGACATGGAATCTTTTCCGGTTGGAATGTTGATTCCCAATTCGCAGGCGAAATCGCTGGCGGCTTTCACTGCTTTATAAATCCGTGCATTTTCACCTTCATTTTTCGCCGGCCACATCCAGTTGGCACTCAGCGAAACACCTTTCAGTTGGTCTGACAGTGGTGCAAAAACGATATTGGTAAGCGATTCGGCAATCGAAAGCACCGATCCGGCTTCTGCATCAACCAAAGCTGCGACTGGTGCATGACCAATAGTTGTAGCCAATCCTTTTTCGCCTTGATAATCGAGTGTAATCACACCAACATTATTAAGAGGAAGCTGCAATTGCCCGACACACTGCTGTTTCGCAATACGGCCGGTTACCGAACGATCGACCTTGTTGGTCAGCCAATCTTTACAAGCCACTGCTTCGAGTTGCAAAACATCTTCAAGGTATTCTTCTATTTTATCCTGGTCGTATTTCAGATCAGCAAATTTTTCATTACGGGTAGTATCGGTCAATACCGTTTTGGGCGGTTTACCAAACATGTACGAAAGCTGCCAGTCGATCGGTTTTTCTCCGGTTTTGGAGTTTTCGAAGGTAAACTGCATATCGCCGGTGGCTTCTCCAATTACATACATTGGCGCTCGTTCGCGATCGGCAATACGCTGCAGCATGGGTACATCTTTTTCATGCATCACCAGCCCCATTCGTTCCTGCGATTCGTTTCCGATAATTTCCTTTTGCGAAAGCGTTGAGTCTCCAACCGGCAATTTCGAAGTATCAATTTTTCCGCCGGTAGCTTCAACCAGCTCAGACAAGCAGTTAAGGTGACCACCTGCACCATGATCATGTACTGTTATAATTGGGTTTTCAGACGATTCGCTTAATGCACGAATCGCATTATAAACACGTTTCTGCATTTCTGGATTAGCACGCTGAACAGCATTAAGTTCAATGTGGTTTTTAAATTCGCCTGTCGCCACAGATGAAACTGCTCCCCCACCCATTCCGATGCGATAATTATCGCCACCTAAAAGCACAACTTTGTCGCCTTTAACCGGCTCGTCTTTTAAACTGTCTTTTTTAGCTGCAAACCCAATACCACCGGCCTGCATAATCACTTTATCGAAACCAAACCGGCGGTTGTTCTCGAAATGTTCGAAAGTCACCACAGATCCTGTGATAATTGGTTGTCCGAATTTATTACCAAAGTCGCTTGCCCCGTTTGAAGCCTTAATCAGAATTTCTTCCGGAGTCTGATACAACCACTCCCGTTCTTCAGTTGCCTGTTCCCAACTTCGGGCATCTTCGGTACGTGGATAAGAAGTCATATAAACAGCTGTACCGGCGATTGGTAAACTTCCTTTTCCTCCAGCCATACGGTCGCGGATTTCGCCTCCGGTTCCAGTTGCTGCACCATTAAAAGGTTCAACCGTAGTTGGAAAATTATGTGTTTCGGCTTTCAATGAAAGTACCGTTTCGATGTCAGTCACTTCAAAATAATCAGGTTTATCCTGTGTTTTTGGAGCAAACTGCTCAACCACGGGACCCTGAACAAAAGAACAATTGTCTTTGTAAGCCGAAATAATTTTATTGAAATTGTCTTTCGAAGTCTTTTTGATGAGTTGAAAGAGAGACATCTCCTGCTCAACCCCATCAATAATAAAAGAACCATTGAAAATTTTATGCCGGCAATGTTCTGAATTAACTTGTGAGAATCCAAAAACCTCGCCGTCGGTTAATTTGCGGCCCAGTTTTTCTGATACTGAATTCAGATACTGAATTTCGTCATCACTCAAAGCCAAACCTTCCTGATCGTTATAAGTAGAGATATCAGAAATTTCAAGAATTGGTTCAGGTTTTTTATTAATAGTAAATATGGATTGATCCAGATTGTGATACAATGCCTTAAGCATTGGGTCGAATCCTGCCGACTGATCAGCTACCTGAATATATTCTTCAATCCGAAGAATTCCCTGTATTCCCATATTCTGGGTAATTTCTACCGCATTGGTACTCCAGGGAGTTAACATTTCTTTTCGTGGACCAACAAACCATCCGTTTAAAACCTCACCATCAAGCTTTTCAGCCTCACCAAACAACCAGATTAACTTCTCAATATCTTCTGAACTGATATTTTGTACAGAATTTATTGCGATAAAAGTTTCTTCCGGAGTTTTAAAGAATAGAATCATTTTGGAATATTTAATTGTAATAATTTGAATTGCACCCAACTAAAAAATGAACGCGACAAAGATAAATATTTCAAGCTTAAACCGAGTAAAAAATCTTACCTGAGGAAACTGTTAACAAATGGATAAAACGGTTTGGGAAACCGTAAGTCAAAAAATTGAAAAATTGCAGGAAATTAGATCTAAATTAAAAATCCAAAACCGGATTTTTAATTTTCATTTCAGAAAATTATATTGCTGCCAATTAATTACATAATAATTTAAATCTGAATCACAATAAAAACCTTCATGATTGGATACTGAAATCGAACCAATAAACATATCTATACTTCTATATACGTGATTGTGTATCAACATTTAATGAATTTGTTAACACTAAGTTTACATACCTACGGATTTATGCAAATACACTTAATATAGGGTTTAAGCCTGTGGCGTTTAAAAATTGATATTTATATTTGCGCCCAATTTACAGGCCCACATATTCAATATCACATTTATGAAACAAATTAAATACGTATCTCCTCAAGAAGCAGTAAAAGTTATCAAATCGGGCGACAGGGTTCACCTCAGTTCGGTTGCCGTGACACCTCACACGTTGATTAAGCCAATGGTTGAGCGCGGAAGAAACGGCGAATTGTATGATGTTAAAATTCAACACATTCATATCGAAGGTCAGGTTGATTATGCCAATCCGGAATTTGAAGGAATTTTTCAGGGCGAGCAATTTTTTGTTGCCGGAAACATGCGAAAACAAACTCAGGCCGGATTTGCTGACTACATTCCGGTATTCCTTAGCGAAACGCAGAAACTAATCCGTGAGGGATACCTTAATGTGGATGTTGCTATGATTATGGTTTCACCTCCGGACAATCATGGCTTTGTTTCATTAGGAACTTCAGTTGATGCAACTTTAGCTGCTGTTGAATGTGCCAAAATAGTTATCGCTGCTGTTAACCCCAACGTACCACGTTGCTGGGGAGATGCAATGATTCATATAGACGAGATAGACATCTTTGTGGAAGACAATATTCCACTTTATGCTCACGATCTGGTACCTCTTACCGAACTGGAAGAAGCAATTGGCAGAAATGTTGCTGCTTTAGTTGAAGATAGAGCCTGTCTTCAGATGGGTATTGGCGGTATTCCAAATGCCGTACTCGCTCAGCTTCATAACCACAAAGACCTTGGTGTTCATTCAGAAATGTTTTCTGATGGTATTTTGCCTTTGGTAGAAAAGGGCATTGTTACAGGGAAATATAAAAATATTGACAAGGGCAAAATGGTTGCCTGCTTCCTGATGGGATCAAAAGCACTTTATGATTTTGTTGATGACAACCCACGTGTTGCCATGATGGATGTTGCTCATACAAATAATGTTGCAGTTATTCGTAAACTAGACAAAGTAACAGCTATTAACTCTGCACTGGCCATCGACCTAACCGGCCAGGTTTGTGCCGATTCGATCGGAATAAAGCATTATTCCGGAGTTGGCGGACAAATCGATTTTATTCGTGGAGCAGGTCATTCAAAAGGAGGAAAACCTATTATTGCCATTCCTTCTGTAACAGCTAAAGGGGTTTCAAAAATTAGTCCAACACTTATCGAAGGTTCAGGTGTCGTAAGCACACGCGCCAACATGCACTGGGTAGTAACTGAATATGGTGCTGTAAATTTATATGGGAAAACACTTCAGGAGCGGGCCAAGCTGTTAATTTCTATTGCTCACCCTGCACACAGGGAATCATTGGAAAAATCAGCTTTTGATCGGTTTGGATCACATTTCCATTTCGTAAAAGACAGTAGTAGACTATAAATTATAATTAAGGAAAAGGCGGCTGAAAATCTGCCTTTTTCTTTACACTAAATTTACATTACGTCATTCGGCTGTTGAAGCGTCAGGTTTAAATTGCATGTCCTAACAGCTAACAACAAGAGTATTAACGATTGAAAAAAAACATTGCTGCTGCAAAACACGTATCGCGTTTTTCGAATAATTGAGCAATACGTTTAAAAAGATTTTTAGTCGACATACCTTTGCGGCCGGGCCGTAATAACGAAGAAAATATTTTTTGTTCAAATTAAATACTTACTTAACATGGAAATCACACATATTGAACACATTGGAATTGCTGTAACCAATCTGGACGAAGCAATTCCTTATTATGAAAACGTACTGGGGCTGAAATGTTATGCCGTTGAAGAAGTGGCTGACCAAAAAGTAAAAACCGCATTCTTCATGGTTGGACAAACCAAAATCGAACTTTTGGAATCAACTGATCCAAATGGTCCGATTGGCAAATTTCTCGAGAAAAAAGGACCAGGTGTCCACCATCTGGCATTCGCTGTAGAAAATGTCGATGAAGCTTTAAATGATGTCGCCGAAAAGGGAGTTCAGTTAATTGATAAAACTGCCCGCAAAGGTGCCGAAGGATTAAATATCGGTTTTCTGCATCCTAAATCAACTTTGGGAGTACTTACAGAATTATGTTCAAATAAATAATATACAAACCTAGTAACACAACCAATGAATAATACAGACAAAATAAAAAAACTCATTGACCTGCGGGAAGAAGCAAAACTCGGAGGTGGAGTACCAAGAATTGAAGCACAACATGCAAAAGGCAAAATGACCGCACGTGAGCGCATCAGTTTGCTTTTGGATGAAGGAAGTTTTGAAGAATATGACATGTTTGTAACTCACCGTTGCGATAACTTCGGTATTGAAAAAACTAAATTTCTGGGAGATGGTGTTGTTACCGGACAGGGTACCATCGATGGACGTGTGGTTTATATCTATGCGCAGGATTTTACAGTATTCGGAGGTTCTTTGTCGGAAACTTATGCACTTAAAATTTGTAAAGTAATGGATATGGCAATGAAGGTTGGTGCTCCGGTTATTGGCATCAACGATTCAGGTGGCGCACGTATTCAGGAAGGCGTAACTGCACTGGCAGGATATGCTGAAATTTTCGAACGTAACATCATGGCTTCGGGAGTTATTCCTCAGATCTCGGCCATATTTGGTCCATGTGCCGGTGGCGCCGTATATTCTCCGGCGTTGACTGACTTCATTATTATGAGTAAAGGTACCAGCTATATGTTTGTTACCGGCCCCAAAGTAGTAAAAACTGTTACTGGCGAAGATGTAACTGATGAACAATTGGGTGGAGCTTCCGTTCATGGTTCAAAGTCAGGTGTTTCGCATTTCATTGCTGACGATGAAGAAGAAGGTCTTCTTCTGATTCGTAAGATGCTGAGCTATATGCCACAGAATAATCTTGAAGATGCACCTTTGGTTTCGTGCGACGACCCAATCGATCGTTTGGATGATTCGCTGAATGCTGTTATTCCTGAGAATCCAAACAAGCCTTACGACGTTAAGGATGTTATTCACTCCATTGTTGATAATGGCGAATTCCTTGAGGTTCACCGTAACTTTGCTCAGAACATCGTAGTTGGTTTTGCCCGGTTCAATGGTATTTCAACAGGAATTGTAGCCAACCAGCCAAGTTATCTTGCCGGAGTTCTCGACATAAATGCATCTCGCAAAGCTGCCCGTTTTGTGCGTTTCTGCGATGCGTTCAACATTCCAATCGTTACTTTGGTTGACGTTCCTGGATTCCTTCCGGGTACAGCGCAGGAATATGGTGGTATTATTACTCACGGTGCCAAATTATTATTCGCCTATGGCTCGGCCACTGTTCCAAAAGTAACCATCATTCTTCGGAAAGCATACGGTGGGGCCTATTGTGTGATGAGTTCAAAACATCTTCGTGGCGACATCAATTATTCATGGCCAACCGGAGAAATTGCGGTTATGGGTCCAAAAGGAGCAATTGAAGTGCTTAAAGGAAAGAAAATTGCGGCTATTGAAGATCCGGCAGAACGTGCAGCATACCTTACCAAACAGGAAGAAGATTACAAGGACAAATTTGCAAATCCGTATAATGCGGCCAAATACGGTTACATAGATGATGTAATTGAACCTCGTAATACCCGTTTCCGGATTATTCGTGCCCTTCAGGCGCTGGCAACCAAGAAAGATTTTATGCCCGCTAAGAAACATGCAAACCTTCCATTATAACCAATGATTATGCAAAGAAGAATTATACAATTTTTATCCCGGATATTCATTCTGCTTGCAGTCGTTACAGGATGCAAAACGGCAAATGCCCAAAATGCAACTGACTTCAGGTTTAATGAAATTCTGGTGTTGAACGATTCAAACTATGTTGACGATTTTGGGCAGCACAGTCCATGGATTGAAATAATAAATACATCGTACTCTTCAATAAGTATTGCAGGATGTTATTTGACTGATGATCTCAATAATCCCACAAAATACTGGATTCCAACCGGCGACCCTGCAACACAGGTTTCGCCCAGAGGTTATATTATTTTTTGGGCAGATGGGAAACCTACACGTGGAATTTTTCATTTAAATTTTGAACTGAAGAATTCAAAAACTATTGCACTTTTTGACGCAAACGGGAAAACGCTGATCGATAAACTGGATATCCCTCAGGATCAAACAGCCAATGTTTCCTATGGTCGTATAGATGATTACAGCTCAGTATGGAAAAAGCTGGGCCATTCGACTCCGGGAGCCAATAATGACCACAGCAGAAAAGCCTCTTCAGGAGAGAGATTTGTAGCTATGGATCCTTATGGAATTGGAATGACAATGATTGCTATGTCGGTTGTATTTTCAGCTTTGGCATTGCTTTACATCATCTATAAAAACATCGGTAATTTCTTTATCCGTAGAGCAAGAAAATCTGCTGCAAAAGATGAAAAAGCAGTTACAATATCCGGCAAACCAAAAGAAGAAATGTCGGGTGAAGTAAATGCTGCAATTGCAATGGCTTTATACCTTTACCAAACAGAATTGCATGACATTGAGAATACTGTATTGACAATCAATAAAGTATCCAGGAACTATTCCCCCTGGAGTTCGAAAATTCACACATTAAGAAAAACATTGCGCTAAAATATCTTTGAAATGAAAAAATTTAAATTCATCATAAACGGCAATCAATACGAGACAGACATTCTCAATATTGAGGATAACATCGCTGAAATTGAAGTTAACGGAACTTTATATAAAGTTGAAGTTGAAAAAGCTATAAAGGTCCAAAAGACTCCTACTTTGGTTCGTCCCAAAGCGGTACCATCTACCGACAGCCATCCTTCGGTTGCAAAAACAAGCAACCCTTCCGGGCCTAAAGGTGCCGGAAGTATTAAATCACCACTTCCAGGCGTAATTCTTGATGTGTATGTCAGAGAAGGTGACGCGGTGAAAATCGGACAAAAACTGCTGATGCTGGAAGCGATGAAAATGGAAAACAATATTGAAGCAGATAAGGCCGGAAAAGTAGTGTCGATCCTGAAACAAAAAGGCGACAGCGTAATGGAAGGTGATGTCTTAATTATAATAGGAGATTAAAATATGGGTACTTTTTTTGAATTTATTCTTGAACATATCACTCAGTTTCTCCATTTTACTGCTTTTGCAAACCTGACAGCCGGACACCTTATCATGATTTGTATTGGTTTGGTATTCATATATCTGGCCATTGCAAAAGAATTTGAACCAATGTTGTTGATTCCAATTGGGTTTGGTATTTTGGTCGGAAACGTTGCCTTTGCTCCGGGCTATAAAATTGGGGTGTACGAAACCGGCTCTGTTATGAACTACCTTTATTTTGGTGTTCTTCAGGGTATATATCCGCCTCTGATTTTCCTTGGTATCGGTGCAATGACCGACTTCTCAGCATTGATATCGAATCCAAAACTGATCTTAATCGGAGCTGCGGCTCAATTGGGTATTTTTGGTGCATACTGTATTGCTTTAGCCTTAGGATTCAGCCCAACAGAATCGGGAGCAATTGCAATCATTGGTGGTGCCGACGGTCCAACTGCAATCTTCCTTTCATCAAAACTTGCACCTGATTTAATGGGAGCCATTGCTATTGCCGCCTATTCATACATGGCACTTGTACCTGTTATTCAACCGCCAATTATGAAGTTACTTACTTCAAAAAAAGAACGTCTCATCCGGATGAAACCTCCACGTGTTGTTTCGAAAGTTGAAAAGGTTATTTTTGCCATTGCCGGGATGTTACTTACGACCTTTATTGTTCCGAGTGGTCTTCCGCTTTTAGGTATGCTTTTCTTCGGAAATCTGCTCAAAGAAAGTGGTGTAACCAAGCGTTTGGCTGATACCGCAAAAGGTCCGATGATTGATATTGTAACCATCCTGATCGGATTAACTGTAGGTGCATCAACTCAGGCAACCACTTTCCTTACATGGAAATCAATCGGAATTTTTGCATTGGGTGCTTTCTCTTTTGTTATTGCCACTACAGGTGGAGTACTGTTTGTGAAAATCCTCAATTTATTCCTGAAAGAAGGCAAGAAATTGAACCCGCTTATTGGTAATGCCGGAGTATCAGCTGTACCTGATAGTGCACGTGTTTCGCAAGTTGTTGGATTGGAATATGACAAAACAAACCATTTGCTTATGCATGCCATGGGACCAAACGTTGCAGGTGTTATCGGATCGGCTGTAGCTGCCGGTATCCTGTTAAGTTTCCTGATGTAAAAGATATTTTATACTATATTCTGAAGAGGTTGTCGATTTTGGCAACCTCTTTTTTTATATTAAATTTTTAATGTTAACAGTACATCAACATCCCTTAAAACCAGTGACAGTCCAGTCTATGTATACGTACCTTTGAAAGGTATCTAAATTTCGAAATGATTAAGTTAATTATCCTTTCCTTTGGTCTGTTCAGTTTGTTTTTCTTCAATAATGAAAGAATAATAACTTCACCAAAAACTCAAAGCTCGTTCATTAATGGCAATTCATATTGCTTTGATGCCGGGCGATGCGAATCGTTCCTAAGTTTTGATCACAAATTGCCCGGGACTTCCGGCTCAGTTGATCAACAATTATCATTTAAGAAGAAACGAAATACAGAAACATACCCGAAATTTGTTTACGCTCAAAAAAAGGCTGTTTTTTCAATTTCTTCCATCAAATTTTTCGCATTTTCAACGATTAGTCATTTTCATTCTTCACTTTCCATCTGGCAGGTTTTTCTGCAATGATTTCCTGAATTTTAAACACATCCTGCTATAAAAAAGGAGATTACTAATTAACCAGATTAGTACTCCTGCACTTTGATTATTGAGAATCAATGTAATTATTACGAAGACAGTCAACGGTCTTTTCATATCACTTTATACATAATATCATGAATGCAAATTATTTTGTTTTAGTTGCAGCGTCACTGACGTTTGCAACAGGTTTTTTTGTTGCTTCAATTGTCTGGGGCATCAAATGGGTGCTGATGTCAAAAGAAAGAGAATCTTCAATGTCAGTTCAATTACTACACATTTTTTCGCTTCGAAGTATCGGAGCCAGTCACAACAACAATCTCACTGATGATCAGGTAAATAAAGAACTTTATCATTACAATCATGGAACCAGTGGTCATAAAGTAGATTTGATTAGTACAGAATCAGTAAGTAACAAGGAACTATACCAATATACACATGGAACAAATTGATATTGGCTCCTTATTTCAGGGAATAGGAACATTATTTTCCAGCGGAAGCACTTTGTTTTTAATAAGGGTAGGATTAATTGCCCTTGGTTTATTCCTGGTGTATCTAGGTAAAAAGAAAATTCTTGATCCCTTGCTTATGATTCCGATGGGACTGGGAATGGCTACCATTAATTCAGCAGTATTAATTTTACCTGGAGGAAAACAGGGAAACCTGTTTGTGGATCCCCTTGTTACCGATCCTGCTGAACTTTTCAACGTACTGCAGATTAACTGGCTACAACCCATCTACACCTTCACTTTTTCCAATGGATTGATTGCCTGTTGTATCTTCATGGGAATCGGAGTTTTACTTGATGTTGGATTAATGCTCAGACGTCCGTTTCTCAGCATTTTTCTTGCTCTGTTTGCTGAAATGGGTACATTTTTAGTCGTTCCGATTGCTTCTGCAATGGGAATGAGTTTACAGGACAGTGCCTCTATTGCCATGGTAGGAGGAGCCGACGGACCAATGGTTTTGTTCACATCAATGATCCTTTCGAAAGATCTCTTTGTGCCGATCACTATTGTGGCATACTTATACCTGGGATTCACCTATGGAGGATATCCATATCTGATAAGGTTACTAGTTCCAAAGCACATCCGTGGGATTCAATCGCCAGCACCCAAAAAGGTATATCAGATAAGTTCATCGCAGAAACTTATATTTGCCGTTGTTATGTGCGTCATTCTAAGCTTATTGTTCCCTGTTGCGTCACCACTGTTCTTTTCGCTGTTCCTTGGAGTAGCCGTAAGAGAAGCTGATATTAAGCCGGTAGTTGAATTCATCAAAGGCCCTCTACTCTATGGGTCAACCTTCTTTTTAGGACTATTGCTAGGAGTTCTCTGCGAGGCACATCTGATTATGAACCCAAAAATTCTTCCTTTACTACTTCTCGGCATTCTGGCCTTGTTGTTATCCGGAGTCGGAGGTTTATTAGGAGGTTATATTATTTATTGGCTATCCGGAGGTAAATTTAACCCGGTAACAGGTATTGCCGGAGTGAGTTGCATTCCAAGCACTGCGAAAGTGGCACAGAGAGAAGTCACCAAAATTAATCCGAAAGCGATTATTCTACAGGATGCGTTAGGTGCCAGTATTTCAGGAGTAATCACCTCAGCTATTATAACCGGAATGTATGTAACATTGGTTCCGTATTTTCTAAAATAAAGATCAAACGATACATCTTTCTTCTCCGGAAGAAATTACTGATCAAAAATAAATGGTGAATCCCCTATTCTAAAAGTTGGATTCACCATTTATTTTGCGGCTAAATTTTGCCATTACAATTAACCCAAATTACGCATTAGAAAACTTAAAAGGCAGGTTGACCTGATTTGAATGATTCCACAACCCGGCAAACCATTCCCTTCGTTTCATGTTCAAGCTCAATTTGAGTGTGTATTTGTTATTGATTTTCTGGAAAAAGGCACCAATGGCAAAAGTCTTATACCTCAATGTTGATAGGGTGTGCTGGACATTTGAGTTGAGCAGGAACTGCCGGAATAAGGCCATTAGGTTATAGGCAAGCATTGCAAAAATCAATGCCGCTTCGGTACCGAAGAAAGATTGCATGTTGAAACTATCAAACCCGAAATCGTATTTGAGTTCTTTGATCCGGTTTTCAGCATCGCCACGTCCACGGTATAGCCGCCAAACATCGGCAGCAGAAAGGGTCAGGTTGGTAATATATGCAGAATACCGGTACTGTCGGTAATAATCTTCATCCTGAAAAAGCTTCAGCATTTTTCCTGCTGCTTTGGGTCGTTTTTCTATTTTTTGTCTAACCACGATCATTCTGCGCGATTTGTCCCACAACTGTGATTTGTATTGTAATTCGCTGATTTCAATGCCTTCATCCAGTGTTGCCCAAACCTGGGTTCCTGCGATAATACGTTGAATTGGTTCATAGAAACGTGCGGCAACGATATAATTGATGGGCTTCTCTTTTTCTTCCAGATAATCAAACACTTCTTTGCCAAAAAATCCACTGTCAAGACGTAGCAGGCTAATGTTTTTACCCTGCAATTTGGTAAAAGTATCTTCCAGGAAGGGGATAAAACCTTCTGCCGATCCGGTATTACCACTTCTTAACCACAGGTTGGCTACCAGTTTGACATCCGAGACAAAGGCAATAATGGGATTGTGGGATGCCCTGCCCGGTTTGTGCGGGTTGTAACCACGCTTGGCTCCTTGCTGTTCCCCGTAGCGGGTCAAAACCGATGAATCACAATCAAGGGTGTAATTATCAAACTGTACCGAATTGAATATCCAGGAATAGAAATGGTCGCTTACCCGTTGGTTGGTAACTTGTGTGAACTTGGCAAAATAGCGTTTGTAAACGTCCTGCGCCGGAGATTGTTTCCAACCAAATATCTTCTTCAATGCTTCATCGTGGCGGGTAACTTCGGTGTGCATAAACCGGTTTGCCCCACACCAAATACTCACTAAAAATGATTCAATGATCGAAACTGGTGAGTAACCCCGGTTTGATCCCGGTTGAGGCAAATCAATACAGTTTTCAACTTGCGATTTGAACCCTATTTTGTCCAACATTTGGCGCAAAAACACCATTCCGCCCCAGGGCGTAATCTCTTGATTGGTATAGCTTATATCGAATTCCATACTTCAAATATACCTAATGCTACGCATTAGAAATTCCTATCGCGTAATTTGGGATTAATTAACACCCCGACACAATTATTTCACTATCACTTAACAATTATTTTCCATTTATTGTGGATCGCAAGCATATATTTGTAGTACATTTTTTTTCATAAGTTTAGGTTTAGTTAGGTTAGTTAGTTTAAGAGAGAAAAGGTAGGACAGAGGTTCTACCTTTTTGTTTTTATACCCATCCCCTTAAAACAAAACATCGTTACTTATTTAGTCAAAGAAACCGGGAATATTTTTGAGTTCCAGGCTTCAAACCTATTCTTTGCCATAATCGTCAAATTCCTTTGGGTTGTATTTTTCAACCAAATGATTGTTGCATCAGTAGGATCTGTATTTACTTTCACCCCACCAGCTACGCTAATCTCAACCGGAGAACCATTAATGACTTCATAAAATATCGGTTTCATTGACGAATTTTCAGAAACAGTTAACTGGCTGGAAGGTAATTTAATTTCAGGAGCCGTTTCTTCATAAAAGAATTGAGAAACCTGGTTGGTAATCGTATCCATATACTGATTAAGCGTATTGTAGTTATCCAATTCCGGTTCGTGATTGAGTCCAACGAGTGAAACAAGTTTGTTACGGTTACCCTGGATTTTAAGTCTGTCGTGTATCATTTTCGAGCCATACATCTTATCCATAATTAACCGGTTAAACATTAATGAATTTTTAAATGGAAAATCATATTCAAAAGGAACAATATCATCAGCAGTTCCATGAATAGAAATAACCGAAGTTTTATCGTCCCTCCCAATAATATTTAAATCAGAAACAGCTCCCCACATATTGGCCACAGCTTTAATAGTAAAAGTTTCATCGTATTTATTCCCCGATTCTTCAATTTTGGATAATTTACCTCGCTTAACCGCATCCAGAATACGCTCAGGCAACTCGTCATTCTTCATAAAAGCCAAATTTAGCGATGCAACCCCACCTGCGCTCGTCCCCCCAACATATACCTGTGTCGGATCAATTCCCAGGCCTTTGGCATTGTGCGCCAGGAATCGCAAGGCGGCGTGTGCGTCCTGAATTGCACGGTATCCGCTTAGTTCAATATCGCTTGCATATAACTTAAATCCTAGACGATAATCGATTGAAGCCACCACATAACCGCGCTTGGCAAGACTGGTCGCAAGCACTTTTTCAGCCGCCGACTCTTTGCTCCCAATATAAAAAGCGCCACCATGTATAAGCATTACCAAAGGTCTGTTTTTGAAAAGATCAGTTTTCGGATAATAAATATCCAAATTCAGGTCCAGAGTTTCAGGATCTTTAAATGATTTTATTAATCCACTGCTGAGGGTATTGATATATGGTTCATCCGCATAGGGAGAACTGGTCCAGTAACCTTTAGCCTTTCCATAAAGCAGATTGCTCTTAATTTCAATGTTGCTGAATATCTCCTGATGATATCGTTCTGTAGGTATAGCCTTTGAATCCGGACGTCGTATAAAATTCAAACCGGTCTTTTGTCTCCAAAATAAAAACCTCCTCTTTTTATTTAAAAGAGCCAATTCACCACCGAATGAGGAAGTACTATTCTGAGCAGACTTTAAAATTCCAAGGTACATATCAGACCGAAAGATCGGCCGGCCACCGGAAATATTCATTGAAAAAGCATGCCCCTCCTCTACTGCCTTCCCTCGATTTAAAACAAAGTACCCTTTTATAAATTCTGAATCCTCTGATTGGGCAACTAAAATAATTTTATCATTTCCAATCTGTCCGTCATAAGTACCTTTCTCCGGAAAAATATTCTGTGACCTAACTATCGAATGACTACTAAGAAGTAAGATTAATGCCGGCACAAAAAAGTGCAATTTAAATAACGATTTTGTCATTTCTAATTCGTTGTTGGGAAGGTGATTTTTAGTAAACGTAATGCTTTTGATTCTTGGTATTTGCAAATTAAATTCATTTCAAAGGAGCAAACAAATTTTTAAGAAAAAAGAATTTTCATATCTACTTTTTTTTACCTTCAACCCATAAATAATAAGGGAAATGAGGTATTTTCTGTCTCTCATCAGCTTGACAATAATTTTGAATTTCGCTTTCAAAATTCAGCAAACAGTTTGTCTGCCAGTTATCGCAGAAGATTATAAAACAAGCAAGTATGAATGTACCGCAAATCCACCGTTCTCAGCAATAGAAAATTCATCAATCACTTTTTCCTTTTCTTATTCCGACCACAACAACAATCCAAACAAACGATTATTAATCAATTCATTAAAGCGAAATTCATCTGAGATTTCAGCATCTGAATTCATCCATAATCGATCGTTCCAATATTTAAACAAAAGCACCAGCTTATTTCTATTGTTTCATTTTTCGCAATCGTTGTGGGATATATTTTTATGTTGATGAAAAGGACATTTATCCGATGTTCTCTTCCGGATTTAATCTATTGATTAGGCTTATCGCTTTAAACATTATTTATCAACCATACCTACTATAATGATTGGACAAATTATACCAGTAATTTTGGGTCTAAGGCCTGAATTTATACTCTTCGGTTTGACATTGCTTGGAGTCGCACTATTTCACCGTTACACCCTTTGGGTTGCCATCATTGGCCTGTGCTCCATTCTAATTTTTAAATTCATTTTTGATGCGTCGTTTCATCTTCACGAGCACCTATTTGGCAACATTGATTTTATGCAGCAAATTCTACACAAGGGAATGCGTGAAGGAGAATGGAGCGTTCTGTTGAATTTACTTGGACTTTTAATTGGCTTTTCGCTCCTGGCAAAACACTTTGAAGAGTCGAGGGTTCCTGAATATTTACCTGATTTATTGCCGAACGACTGGAAAGGGCCGCTAGTTCTGCTAATTGCTGTCTTTATACTTTCATCGTTCCTCGATAATATTGCAGCAGCATTAATTGGAGGCACCATAGCCATGATTGTGTTCAATCATAAAGTTCATATCGGTTATATTGCGGCCATTGTTGCGGCCAGCAATGCCGGAGGATCTGGCAGTGTTATCGGCGACACAACCACCACTCTGATGTGGATTGAAGGAGTTAATCCTTTCGGTGTTTTACATGCCTATATCGCCGCAACGGTTGCATTGGTGTTTTTCTCCGTTTTTGCTTCTTTTCAGCAAGATAAATATCAACGGATTCAAAAAAACGCAAAATCAGACGTTCAGATTGACTGGCACAGACTAGGTATCGTTCTACTTATTTTGCTATTAACAATCCTTACCAATGTGTTTCTTGATTTTCCTGCATTGGGTGTCTGGATTGCTATTCTAATTGGCTCATTCATACGAAAAACAGACTGGGCCGAAGCAAAAAAATCAATTGCAGGATCATTATTTCTGATTTCACTGGTTACCTGTGCCTCTTTAATGCCAGTGAACGAATTACCGGCAGCATCATGGCAAACCGCATTTTCACTTGGATTTGTTTCGTCGGTCTTTGACAATATCCCGTTAACCAAACTGGCTCTTGAACAAAACGGTTACGATTGGGGAATGTTGGCCTACGCTGTAGGATTTGGAGGCTCTATGATCTGGTTCGGTTCGTCAGCAGGAGTCGCAATATCAACTAAATTTCATGAAACACGATCAGTTTGGAAATGGATAAAAGGGGGTTGGCATGTTTCTGTAGCCTACGTTTTAGGATTTTTTGTTTTACTATTTTTTATGGGCTGGAAACCCCAGATGATCATAAAGAAAACCGATTCAGTCAATATGAATCAACGCATGGAACAAAATGCGCCTCACCCAGCGGCAATACACAACTGACATTTAGAATATTGTTTCGATACAAACAAAATCCAACCGCGGTTTCATTAATTTAAATGGGTTTATTCTGTCAGTTCTTCCACCACGAAAATTGATCAGGAATGAACCCATTTTTTTGTGCTGAATTTTGTATTCTTGTGAACCAATTAAATTTAATACGATCTAAACCATGAAAAAACTTACCTCAGTATTTTTCCTGATGTTGATCCTGATATTTTCAGGTATTGCACAGGATAAAAAAATTAATGTTCTGGTCTTTTCCAAAACAGTCGGATTTCGTCACGCTTCCATTTCTTCAGGATTAAAAATGATGAGCGAACTGGCTCAAAAACGAAATTGGATCTTGACATCAACTGAAAATGCAGATTTATTCACTCCTGAATTCCTGAAAATTTTCGACGTGGTTGTGTTCATGAATCCAACATTGGATGTTTTGAATGATCAGCAACAGAAAGCATTTGAAGACTTTATGAATACCGGAAAGGGATTTGTTGGAATTCATTCAGCCGCCGATTGTGAATATGACTGGCATTGGTATGGTGAATTGGTTGGAGGTTATTTCAAAACTCACCCCCGTTGTCAGATGGGCACAGTAATAATGGAAAATACCGATCATCCTGCCATGGCTCCTTTCCGAGGAATGGAAACTTACCGTACCATTGACGAATGGTACACCTATAAGGAAAATCCGCGGAATAAAGTAAATGTTCTGGCCCGGCTCGACGAAACTTCGCTGGATGAAGAAACCCTGAAAGACGAAAAATGGAAGATGGGCGACCATCCGCTGATCTGGTATCAGGAAAAAGGTAATATCCGTTCTTTTTATACCGATTTCGGACATACATCGGAAGCCTACGAAGATCCGAAAATCATTGAACACATTGGTCTGGCGATTGACTGGGCTGCTAAACGCAATTAGTTAGTCTCAGTCTTTAAAGACTCGCAATTCCATCAGGACTTTCTTTTCAGAAGTTGTCCTGTTTTCTTCAAAAGGAAATGCAAAATTCTGAAATTTTCGCCCATAATAACGGCTGTTCTTTGCCTGTTCTTTTTCTGACCACCAAGATTGCTATCTTCGTAACAACAAATTTATATCCGGAAAATGAAGCGACCACAGGAAAGCATTCAACGTGAAATCACACCACTTTCGCAAGGTGATTGCCTTTTAGTGTTCGACCGCGTAAAAAGCAAATTCGATTTTCCAATTCATTTTCATCCTGAATATGAATTAAATCTCATAATCAATGCACAAAATGCACAACGAATTGTAGGTGATCACCAAAGCCACATCAGCGAATTTGAGTTGGTTCTGGTTGGTCCTAATGTCTACCATGGCTGGAGTAATGGACAATGTAAAAGCACCGAAATTCATGAAATCACCATTCAGTTTCACCGCGATCTGATGCATGAAAATCTGCTGGCAAGAAACATGATGAAACCCATCAGAGATATGCTTGGCAACTCCTCCAGAGGAATACTTTTTTCAGAATCGGTTACACTTGAAATTATACCACGCTTAGTTAAGCTATCAAAAAAAAACGGGATTGAGGCATTTATCGAGTTGATCTCTGTATTGCATATTCTGTCAATTTCCGAAAGTCAAAAGCTACTTTGTTCCGGAGCTTTTAATACCTCCGATTTTGCCAACAGCGACCGAATAAAAAAAGTATGCGAATATATTGAACAGAATTTTCAGGAAAAGATAAAAATAAAAGATATTGCGATCCTGCTGAATATGACTGAAACAACCCTTTCGCGCCTGATGAAGCAAAGAACCGGTCGATCGTTTGTCGATTTCTTAAACGATTACCGGATTGGATTTGCATGCCGCTGGCTAACCGAAACGAATCAAACAATTACAGAAATAGCTTTCCGATGTGGCTTTTACAACATCTCAAATTTCAACCGGATTTTCAAAAAAAGTAAAGGTTCTACTCCCGGACAGTACCGCGAAAATTTTTCCGGGATAAAACGGGTAAGCTAGAGGTTATCAAAATTTAACTTTTGCTGAGGATCATCGGGTAATTCAGATAAAAATTCTTCTACAAGTCCGTCAATCTGCACCAAACAGCGACCACAACTTGTTCCGGCACGGGTGATTTTTTGAATATCTGAAGTAGATCTTGCACCTTTCTTTAAAGCAATCCGAATTTCATCTTCAGTAACCATATTACAGATACAAACCAATCGTCTGCCCATAACTTATCAGTCTACTCCTGATTTTCAGGAAACAAATTTATTCTCCACAAACAATTTCAGGCTTCGGAAGGCATCAATAATCTGATCGCGTTTTGGAAGAGTTTCGTATATTTTCTGAACGTACTGTTTTTCACTAATTATGCGAAAAGTAAGTTTGAAATTGACATCGAAAACCAATGACATCAACAATAATTTGTAATCGTTAATGGTTCTCATGTCTTCAACAGCAGCATTTTTCCCCGCCATAATACTTTTAATTATTTTGTCGGAAACTTCATGACTATTGATTAAATCAAGCGTCATAATCGGTTGAATTCCTGATCTTTCTTTAAAAAACCGATATGATGAATCAAAAATATCCAATTTATCAGCATCCCGAAGCAGCCTGGCAAACTGCGCCTGCTGTTCATTATCAAGTTTCTGAAGTTTTGGTTTATTATGTGCTTCGATGGCTTTAAGAGCAATCGTCTGCATATCTGCAGACAACTTCGGGTAAAATTTCATCTCCTGAATGAGTTTTACCGACTCCAACGAATGATCACGCTGAATATTGGTAGGAGATTCAGTCCCCTGAATTATCATTAAAGCCTTACCCAAATCATGAAATAGTGCAATAAGTTCGGCCAACAACTTGTCCTCATCAGATTGCAGTATCGCATTAGAAAGCTGATTTATATTATCAACTACCCGCAATGAATGTAACCGTATTTCATCTACTTTACTTTGATTTTCAGCAGAATCTGCAATCAATAACTTAAAATATTCTTCAAATTCCAGGTGACATTCTTTAAGTAGTATTTCAGTAATCATATCGTATATTTATTAACTTCAAAAGTAGTACAATTAACTATCTGAACGGAGGGGATGGCTAAAAATTATCAACAATCGAAAATTTGAATTTTATTGAATGCCTACTTTTATCTGTGTTACTAAATAAAAAAGAAGAATCGTCTTTATGTTTTTTGAATAAAGAGGTTGATTAATTTTAAGTTTTGCTATTTTTGTGGCCGCTGAATAAAAAACGGCCCTATAGTTCAATGGATAGAATGTAAGATTCCGGTTCTTATGATCTGGGTTCGAATCCCGGTAGGGTCACCAAAGCGGGGATTTTATCAAATTTGATAGAATCCCCCTTTTTTTGTCCCTTCAGAACCCTTGCTAATTCAGGGATTGGTGAAAAAAAAGTATTAATTCTTGTGGTTCGAACTAAGTCTAATTCGTGGTTATAGTAGATTCCTTCAGGAAACAGCAAATTCTGAAATACTCTTTTTTCGTTCAAATCACTGGAATCCCATAAAAGAAAGGGACTCTGGCATAATTTTACGGCGAAATCTATCACTTTTTTGAGGTTCGAACTGTATCCGCCTGATCTGCCAAGTTCCTGTTCAATCTCAAAACACTCTTTTTCATATTTGGGTCTGAACTTTTCATAAAGGCTTCGGTCTATTTCGCCAATAACAAACCGTTCTTCTATGGCATTCAGTTTTTTTCGTGTTTCCGTTAGTTGGTTTTTTAAAGATTTAGCATTCTCCATTTGCGACTTGAAAAACACCGCCATCAGTTCTTCCAGTTGCACCTTAATAATTTCGATCTCTTCCTTCCCGATTTGAAAAGTTATTAACACATTCCGAAACAGTTCATGCATTGCTTTGGCACTCCGGTTAACTTTACAGCCATTGGTTCTGCACTTGTAGTAGTATATTCCCTTCTTTTTAACCAGGTAACCGGTCATAGTCTGGCCGCACTTATCACACTTGGTAAATACTTTTAAGGGCAGGTTTTCATTATCCTTGTCATGAATAAAGCCCTGAGTTCTCTTTTCCTGACGGATATTATGAACCGCTAAAAACAATTTCTTTGAAATTAAAGGTTCATGCCGCCCTTCTATAATTTGTCCCGGAATCATCTTGCTGACAATAAGTCCACAATAAAATGGGTTTAAAAACAATACATTTAAACGCTTGTCATCTATATTAACCCCCAATCGCTTTAACTTTCGGCTAATTTCAACATTTGGCAGTTGATCATACGCCTTCCATTCAAACGCTTTTTTTAGAATTTTTCCTTCTTCATTGACAACCAGTTTGCGTTCAGTAGCCCTCCCTCTGTTCAAATCTTTATAACCTCTTGGAACAGCCCACACCCAATAACCTTTAGATACCAATTCACGCATACCGGTAACTACCTTATCCCTCCTCAATTCATTATCCATTTGCCCGAACAAAAACAATATCTTTTGCTGAAATGAACCTGAAGGAGTTCTTGGGTCAAGTTCCTGGGTGGTTGCTAACGTAATCACACCATACTTTTTCAATAAGTCGTCAGCAATTGAAGCCCCGTTAATGCCAGAACGGGAAAAACGTTCATAAGAGTAAACGATTATATAGTTGACATTTTTTGAACGCTTGACAAAGATTAACATCCGGTTGAACTCTTTACGGTCGTCTGTCTTGGCTGATTCATAAGTACCGCCAAAATACCCAACGACATTCAGTCCCCTCCGGTCTGCATACATCTCGCAATGCTTTTTCTGTGATGCAAGGCTGGTATTGTCTTCCTGATCTGCTGATGATACACGGGTATAAATAACTGCATTATTTCCTTCCTGAAATTGCTTCGGAGCCTGCGGTGCAAACTGTTTGAAAAGGCTTAAATCATTCATGGGATAATATTGTTGTGTTAAAAATCTGAACTAACAGAGATAAAATGCACCTCTGACGTTGAGCCAGACTGTTGTTTTATTTCTTCCCAAAGAGGGCTCTTAAAATCAGCAGGGCGATCGCTTCTGCGTTTTTTATAAGCCTTTCATAATCTTCAACAGACAAATCCCTGTATTTGGGTACGAGCCGCAGTTTCTCCAAAGGCATTCTGCTTTTTACCCGTTCCGTTGCTTCTTCAATATTTTTGTTTTTCTGTTCCTCCATAGTGTAATGAAACTGAACCCGGGAATCTATATCCTGTTGTTTCAGCTCCACTAAACCTATGGAATGTATTTGTACATTGAAATTTAGCAGGTTAATCGGCCTAATATGTCTGTATTTGTCCGCATTCCTATTCTAGACATTCAAAGAATAAGCAATGTTTTTCGTTTTCAAAGAAATTTAAATTCAATGCTGCCAGCCCTCCAGCCCCTTCATTCCAGTCTTTCGTTCCTCACTCCCTACACTCAGGAGCTTCCGGTATCCCGTGCAAGAGTAACTCCTTCATTTCGCTAAATCACCCTAAACCGGGTTGACCCGCTCATTCAATCGTTACACTTGCCTTTGCCAGCCCGCGCCATCAAGATTCTCAAATAAAGTTCCTGTGCTTACGGTAACTTCATTACATCCATTACTCCGAACCTGTTCGGAACATGTCTTCCATTCAGTAACCTCCAGCACCGTTCACAAGAGTATATGCTTCATTTCACTTCGCTCACCCTGCCTTGGGGCAGACCTCGCTACATTCCATTCTGCCTTTACACTTGCCTTTGCCCACGCGCTATAAAGATTTTGGAGAACGTTTAACTGCTTTTTTGTGAAATGGCCTGTTAATTCCTAATTGTTCAATATGTTGTATATAAATGTTGTTCTTTCTCCATCGTACTATTTAAAATCTGGCCTTTCCGCCCGGTGTTGCCGTTCCGGTGACAAAGGTAAATCCGTGTTTTGAGGGCGAGCAAGTTCAAGCCTGCGGTTTTGCAGAAAATCTCCATCCTCCTTCGTCGGATAGTATTTCCTGCAAAAAACCTGCACACCCAAACACGACCTTTTTTCAGCCACCAAAACAACAACGACCGACCCGATGGAAAGACGCATAACGTTAAATGATAATGCACTGAAAAAGAAAAATGGTATCAATAATTTTTGAAAATGTCGGTAACGAAAACAAAACTCTCTCACCTCCGGAATCCGCATAAGTTAAGAGAAAGGTTTCCTTTAATAATTCTGGAGTTTGTATAATCATTCCTTTTGCCATTTTATTCGTTCCATCGTGTCCTTAGTAAGCCGTTCTGTTGTGTAAAACTTCTGACCAACAATTCTTTGTTTTTCCAAATAAATACCTGTTTAAACATTTAAGCGTTTGAACGTTTACACATTTAAACGCTAAATCAAACCAAGCTTTAATTATTGCTGTCATAAATTATTGCCGATTTAAAACTGTTAAATCAATAATCATTTCAATGCTTAGTCCCACAGTCTCTCATTTTAAAGAGGAAATAACGCTATAATTATATCCCCGAATATTCCTTTTATGGTTCTTTGATTTATTTCATTAATCAGACATATAAGTATTCAATTCACAATCGATCACTTTAACTTCAGTAAAAATTAGAACGAAATACCGACCTGAAATTTTGGAGTTAGCATTGAAATTTACCAATGCTAAAAACAGTGTGCATAGGCACACGGCAAGTTGTGTTTTGAGGTCCTCAAAACGTTTTCAGTACCTGAAAACTACTTGCCCCGTTGGGGAAAATCACACTCCGGAGTCGGTGATTTTTGATAAGCATTTTTTTAATGTGTAAGGCCATAGAGAAGGTTAAAACGAATCAACTGAAATATCCAAAATTCTTATTTCGCAGGTCAGTTCATGGGCTTTCATCATTCGTTTCCTTTATTCTGACACCCGTAGCTTTGATTTCCTGCAACAACGCGTTTAAGATTTCATCCATTATCAGCAGCTTCTTTTCGGTCAACCGTGAAAGATCATGATGGAAAGAAGTGCCTTTGTTCACTTCTTTGAAAAAATCCTCTCCGCTTAGTTTCTCTAACAGGTATTCCAATTTTTCAAGTCTGGGTTCTGCATATACGCAAAGCTTCCAAAGGTTAAAGGCAGGTAAATAATTAGGCAGGTAGCTTAGCTTTGAATAAACCAGTGTCCGGAATATTCTCAGTATGGATTTGCTAAACAAATCGAGTATGCCTTCTGTATTGCCTTTCTCCGAATGGTTCCGTAATACAAAATACTGAGAAGAAAGCCTGATAGCTGAACTGTAAAGATATTCAAGGTCGGGATAGACCGAAGTAAAAGGGCTTTCCCAATGTATGCAGGGATGGTTTTGATGGGATTGAAACCAGGTGTTCCCAGGTTTCATTATTTTCCTGAAGAACGACTGCTGGTAAAACAAATTGGTTTGTATCCACGTTCGGCTGTGGCCTATTAAAACAACTGAATATTTTCCTTCAAATTTGGAATTCACAGACTGTTGAATCCGGTTCAAGGTTTCTGTTCCAAGACCTTCTCCAATGAGTAAAAGAAAGCAGGTGGTATATTGATTGTTTTGGATTCGATGAAACAAATAGATTTCTTCAACCGCGTGTATTTTTACGATTTGTGCGGCTATCTCTGACACCTGATCATCTCTTGTTGAGATTTCTGCATGATCAGCGAGTAGCTGTTTGGGTAAGCTGGACTTGATCAGCGATTTTAAGACAGAAAGGCGTGAGAGAACCATCTTATGGAGTTTTGTTTCTGCCTGAGAAAAACTTTCAATGAGCTTATCATTGAGCCGAATTTCATCTCCGTCTTCAGCAAAGTCTTTAGCTTTCTCCAGTTCGAAGATCAGGTAATATTCATTTCCATTTTTCGGAACAAATAGGCTTTCAATTTCAGGGATGCATGAGATCAGCTTTTTGATTCGCTGGTGCAGGTTTTCTGATTCAAAATTGCTTCCGGTATAAAGCATTTCCAAATACTTAATTATGTATTCAAATACAGAAAGATAGGACACAAATAACCCGGTCAGGGAACCTAACTCCTGAAATCGGTTGACTGAGGTTAACAGGTTATCCCGATCATGAGAGTAGGATAAAGAATATCTTTTAAATCTCTTTTTAAAGAAAGGCCAGTCCGTATCACCACAATCTTTTGCTTCTGGATTTTGATAGATGACGGCTAATTTTTGACAATACCATCCAAAGAAGGGATTGCCGGTTCGACATTCAGCTTTCATTTTCTCCCGACTAGCAATATGAAATAAAATCGTTTTATCGTCTCCATTTTTGCGAATCCATTTCCGTGATTCGATGATTTCAACATCCTGAGATTCTTCCGCGATAATTACGACATGGGCAAACTCCTTTACATTTGTCGAATGATAAAAGATATAGGAGAGTGGAAATTCGTGGGTTAGTTGATTGAATTTTCCAGTTAACAGTTCATTTCCCGGAATAGAGAAATCAGTTTCTGTCGTTGTTTTCATGTGCTGTATTTAGGGGTACAACACAAATTTCCAACCTTAGTATAAGGTATTCAATTTTGCCTGAGAGTAAAATATCATCAGCAGGCATGTAAATTACAGTGATACAAAAAACTGATCTTGACTAATCTCTTACTGGTACTAACAATCTATTGACTTAAAGATATTCTTTATTCCGGGTATTTTACTTGAAGCTTTTATTTCCCCTTCTATTTTGGAGATTTTTATCAGTATGAAAAAGGAGAAGAATAATCAATAGGGGGCGTAGCGAAAATATTGCTTTATCCTGTTTAAATTCCCCGGCCCCTTTTCTTTGGGATCAAAACCTGTCTCTTTTTACCTGTTTCATCCAACGGTTGAAAATGCCTGTTTTCCTCCCTGGTCATATCTGACAGGCGGGTGGCGATAGTTTCCCAACAGAAGCCTTCACCTAAAAGATCGATCCTTTCCGAAAAACGGATGTCGTCGTAATAGTTAAGCCCTTTCACTGCCCGGTACGGATTGGTCTGCGGATATTTCATTTCAAATGCCGCCAGCATTTCTTTTAGGGAAAGATAACCAGACAGGTAAGCCACATCGATAAAATCTTTCAGCCGGGTCCCGTTATCGGCAATAGCGGATAGCTTCATGGCGGCAATATCTTTAAGGCTATACAACCGTATCCCATCTTCCTGTATTCTCGGTTCTACATCGGGATAATCGTGCCGGATAATATCCAGTTTTATGCCGTTCACCTCGCCTTTCAGGCCAGACCCAGACAGAAGGTCACCCTTAAAGGCATATTTTTCCTGTAAGTATTTTTCGAGTTGCGGGGGATTAAATTCTCCTGCTGTGAATAAATCAAGGTCAATACTTTTACGGTGCCCGATAAGTAAGGATAAGGCTGTTCCCCCGGCCAATGCGAACTGCCTGAATGTTTGATCGGCCATTAATGATTTTAAGAGTTCATAAGTGCCTGCCTCGACTGTTTGCGTATATAACATTTCAGTTCCTCCTTTTTAAAATTAAAAGCAGCACAAACAAAAGCAATATCTTTATCAGAAAGCAGCAGCACTTCATGCCGGATGATCTGCCTTACTCCCTCCATCCCCCCATAAAGGGCAAACAGGGCATAATAATCTTCGTCCCAGCCTCTTTCAATAACGCGCTCAACCACCAAGGCCCGCATATATTGCCAGTCAAAGCCGCTAAGATCATATTCCCACAATAAACTGTGCCTGACCTTTGGCCGATGTTCGATTTGTTCTTTCCAATCAGACCACATGGTACATCTGTTATTTAAATATCAAAAATAGGCATTAATAATTGAATCGACCGAACGGGATCATTTAAATAAAGATTTAATGCTATCGTTTTTCCGCCATGATGATTAAAACACAATTGTTGTGAATAAAAATTTCTGTTTAGCCGCTCCATAAAATGCTGCCTGTTTGTTCACTTTCAGATGCAATTGTTAGGAGATATGGATGTCTGTTTATCCGGGCGTGTGTTTGCCCTGTTGCCTGTTTACTTATCGGGTACTGCCTCTACCTTGTTGCCTATTCCTTCATTTGTTGAGAACTGCCTTTGTCTGAGTATTTATTTCCCTGATTATGCGCCCGGATATATACATTGACGAGTTTATGCTTTCCTGGTTAAGTAATTGCCCAATCAACAGGTTATCTGTTTATTTGCTTATCCAATTACACAAACAGGTATTTGGACAATTGTCCACCTGCGCATTTATTCATTCGTGAACATCCTCAATCATTCAACTTTTTGTCTGTTTGTACAGTTACACAAGCAAATATAGAGGCAAACAAAGCCAAAAGATTTACATTTTGGAATATCAGTGGTAACCTGTCGCTGTTTGTCTGCATTTGTCTCTTTTACAATATTTTATGCCAACCTAGTTTTACTTTTCTGAATTGAAGAATAAACACATGATGCTTTTTCGGGATTTACTAACCGAACGGTAATGAAGAAATATTTGCAACGGCAAACAGCAAGGTGTGTTTTGCTCCTTAGTCGCTATATTTCAGGGAACAGAATGTACAATGCTGATGAGAAATACAAAGGGGGGCGAAGCCAAAGACCATTTTTCATGTGATGTATTTAGGGTTACAACACAAATTTCCAAGCTCCAGATAACGTATGCAATTCTGCAGGGGGATAAAATATCACTGTCAGGAATGTAAATTACAGAGTTTTAAAACCTTGGTGTCGTCGAATTCTTTTTTAACACATTCAATCTGAGTACTGTAAGATATTCATTTATCTTTAGTATTTTACCGGAAGTCTTTTGTTAACTTTAGTCTTTTACGTTTTTAACCAAAATTGTTTTATCTTTGAATTGATTGAAAAATAACTGGGAATTATGGAAACTAAAGTACATGAAGGTCGCAACGTAAAAAGGTTTCGCGAAATGTTGGGAATCAAACAGGATGCCCTTGCCTATGAACTCGGTGAAGGATGGAACCAACAGAAAATTTCTTTGCTGGAACAGAAAGAAACCATCGAACTGCCACTTCTGAAACAGATTTCCAATGCCATGAAAGTCCCGGTGGAAGCTTTTCAAAATTTTGATGACGAGCAAGCTATAAATATTATTTCAAACACTGTTAACAATAATGACAACGCAAGTGGAAATTCATTGTTCAGTTATTATCCTACGATTAATCCCATCGAACAAATAATAAAGCTTCACGAAGAAAAGATTGCCCTCTATGAGCGCATGCTGAAAGAAAAAGATGAGATGATGGTACGGCTGGAGAAACTTATTAAGGAAAAATAAGATTTCTTTTCTCCCTTTAGGATAGCTACCTAGTTCCTTTATCTTGTTAAAGGTGAGAAAGAATGGAGAACCGAACTTATCAGCAGCAATAATAAGTTAAATCCTTTGTACACCTTTTGGTGAACCATGTTTTGAGATATACCTGCTTCTACTTTCCAATGCATCTGCCATGAAACTACACCAATTTAAGGCGTTCAACAATCAGATTAGTTGCTAGGGAGCCCCTTTACTGTTCCTGAAAGCGATCACTAAATTTGTCGGAAATTTGAGTAAGAGTAACCCAATAATAACTAGTTATTTGTACAATTAATTTACCTATTTTGATTAAAATACAGTTTACCGATCAATAGACTGTTGGAAATAAGTGATTTCGAGCGTTGTATTTTATAGACAAATATATTATATTTATGTTTCTTAAACTCAAATGCCAACTGAAACCAAAACTCATCGACTCCTTCGCCTGATAATGTATCTCTCGAACAGTTATTCCAAAACAAAGGATGAATGTATCTCTTTCCTTGGAATTAGAGACTCTGCTTTTTATAATTACCGCAATGTTTTAGTGGATACTGGCTTCGATATTCGGCAGAAAGACGGGAAATACTGGATTGAATATCCCGATCAGGATCATCAGGTTTTGAAAAATGTGCTTCATTTTTCCGAAGAAGAAACCTGGTTACTTTCCCGATGTATTGATCTGCTTGAGGAAAACCCGGGTAATGCTACTAAATTGAAACAAAAACTGGCATCTTTCCTAAGCCAGGACAAAGCGATTGAGACCTATATCCAAAAAGAAAAGTCTTTAGTTGTAAACTCGCTTAGGAAAGCACAAAAAGAAAAGAAGCAAATTTTACTTATTAATTACTCCTCCGGAAACAGTCAAACGGTAAAAAACCGATTGGTCGAGCCGTTTGAGTTCAAAGACGACTTTAACCTGGTTTGGGCTTACGAACCGGCATTAAACCAGAACCGGCAATTCAAAATCTGCCGTATTGAAGACGTGCAGGAATCACCTATCTCATGGGAGTATGAACGGTCGCACCGCTCAAAACCAGTCGATATTTTTCGAAACACCGGCGATTTGAATAAACAGGTGGAATGCGTATTGACTCTAAAAGCCAAAAATTTGCTGATTGAAGAATATCCACTGTCCGAACGCTTTTTGACGAGACTTTCTGGTTCCCAGTTTATACTGAAAGCTCCTGTAGCCAAATACGAAGGACCAGGCCGCTTTGTACTGGGTCTTGCTGAAGACATTCAACTGGTGGGCGATGAAGGATTTTTGGAATACCTGAAAACAAAAATAAATAAAAGATACTATTTTTTAGAAGACTTCGCGAATTCGGGAGTTGGATAAATGACATTTGGACAAAATTGAAATCTTATGCTTGATACATTATTAAAAATAGGCGAATGGCAAAGCCAGGGTAAAAGTTTATGGAACCGATTTCTTGAAAATCCCAAATTAAAGGACGAAGTCAAAAACTACATCCTTCCATTAATTTTCGACTTGGACAACAATGATATGGTTATCAGAAGCGAATATTTGCATGATTATGATGAAAAATTCGTTGAGAATTGGAAAGCCATTAAGGTGCAGGGAGGAAATAATAAAGCTATTTATGCTACGACTTCTGGAGATAAAATAAATCAGATTTACAAAACCTTTTTTGGCAAAGAAAATACTGAAACAAAAAATGGTGAGCTTTTGGAAGCTATCGAAAAGATAGATGCGAATTTGCTTACAGAAGAATTTAAAACCCTGTTAGAATCGATATTTAAACTTAAAGATGTGTTCTGGAATAAGCTTACTATTGAAAATAGAAGCGGAGTTAAAGAATTGAATATTAAATCAATAGAAGATTTATTAAAATTTTCTAATAATCAAAAATTAGTGTTGATTACAGTTGCGATCAAATCACAAAATTTATTTGGTGACAAAATGCAATATTTTTCTGAAATCCCGGAATATAAGAAATTTTTGAAAAAAAAGTTTTTAAAAGAAGAAGTTGCAGCAATTCCTGAAAAGAGAAAACCTTTAAAGTCAAAACTCTGCTATGCAAGTGGAACTTCCGAAACTGACGTGGAAGGTTTGAGCCTTTCAAACAGGTATAGCCTTAACAAAATGTTTGTGGAAGAAACAAAGAATTATGCTTCCAACTTTGATAAAAATCGGTTCTCGGTAAATTATCAGGTTAGCCAAAACAATCAAGAGAAACTGGATTTTGCATCTAATTATCTTTTAAATGAAGGGCAGCTTAGGATTAAAATTGCGAATATCGACCATGTTATCATTCCGCAATTTCAAACGAATTCATTGGTTGATATGGAAATGACGTTAGATAAAATCAGAACAAAAAGCGACTTGCTTTTTGGTTTTAAGGATTTAGAATATTTTGTAGAAAACATTAAAGATGAGGTTGATGATGTTTTTTGGTTAAACTTTTTGGCTTATGAATCGGATGGTAACTTTTTTAAATCAACTGAGCTCATAAAAGATGTAAGTAGTTTCCATTTTCAGAAAATACTTAAAACTTTTTTGAAAACTCATCTCGAATTTTTAGAAGTTAAGGGTTTTAATTGGAACACTATTGTTACGGAATACGGAGAAGTTAAAGGGTTTAATTTAAATTCAGTTTATTCGTTAATTCCCACAAGAAAAGACAAAGAGAAAAAAAACAAAGCACTGTCTCTTTTTAAAAGTATTCTTGAAAACAGGAAAATAGAGAAAGAAATACTTTTTACTTATTACTGCGAACTCATTCTTTGCCACTATTATGAGCGGTACAAGAGTTACACCAATGTGCATAAATCATCAAGCGATTATTTCTACTATTCAGTCCGAAACAGCACATATAAATATCTTGCATTTATTGAAGTACTTAAAAAACTAAATATTATTGATATGAACCAAGAAAACAATGTGACAAACGAAGAACTGGGCAATAAATACAATCAGACAATTCACGATTTTTTCGTAAAGATGAATTTTAGCCAGCACCAGAAGGCTATGTTTTATTTAGGACGAATGCTCAATGCAGTGGAATTTATTCAGAAAGAAAAAAAGAAAACTGTTATCGAAAAGGTAAACTTTCATGGAATGGACATTGATGCTATTCAGCGGTTAAGAATTTCACTTGTTGAAAAAGCCAAACAGTACAGCAAAATTGGGAAAGTAATTTTTACCGATCGGAAATTTGGGGAATTGTTTGATTTTAACAATTGGCAAATGAATCCTCAAGAGGCTGTTTTTTTCCTGTTAACAGGTTATTCTTTTGGCATTTCCACAAACGAAGCAGATACGCTCGAAGAAATTGAAGAAGATATTAATTAACTTTTAAACCATATAAAATGAAAGATAGTATTAAAAACTCATCCGATTTTCTGTTTATCTATGAAGCTATTCAATGCAATCCGAACGGCGATCCCGATCAGGAAAATAAACCCCGAATGGATTATGACACTAGCACAAACCTTGTAACAGACACGCGTTTGAAGAGATACATCCGCGATTATATTAAATCAGAGTCCGATCATGATAGGATTTTTGTTGATATGGAAGGCGATTCTAAAGTAAGCGTTGACAGCAAATTAAAAGCGGTTGTAAAACGAACAGTCGAAAATCAATCCGAATTGGAAAAAGCGTTTTCCACCAATCCTGATGCTCTGAAAATATATAAAGAAATAATTGCCAGTGAAAAAGACCCTGAAAAAGTTTGGACTTTAATTACCGATAAGAAGTTTAAACATAAAACTGTAAATTATGAGTTGCTTGCTTATTTAGTAAGAGAAAAATTTATTGATATCAGGATGTTCGGGAGCGCATTTGCCGTTGGTGGTTTCACAAAAGCATACACAGGTCCAATTCAAATTAACTGGGGTTATTCCTTCAATAAAGTGGAAATGATGGATTCCAGTACAATTGTTACAATTATGAATGACGATAGTAGTACGTTCGGAAAAGATTATCGTGTGCATTACAGTCTTTTGGGCTTTAACGGAACAATTAACGCAAACATGGCTAAGATTACTGGCTTAACCGTGGAAGATGTGGAGGAATTTAGACATTCCATTTGGGAAGCTGTTCCCGCAAACCCAACACGTAGCAAATTGAATCAATATCCGAAGCTTTATGTTGAGGTGGTATATAATGAAGGTATTTCTAATGGGCAGTTTGGTGATTTGCGAAATTTGGTTGAAGTTAAAACCAAAGAAAAATTAGCCGACAAACAAGTACGGAGATTTTCTGAACTTGATTTTAATATAGAAAAACTGATTAAAATCCTTAACGAGAATAAAGGCCCAGACAAAAAAATCAAAGAGATTATTATAAAAAAATCTGCTGATTTAAACGAAACAAAATAAGAGAAAATGGAAGTTTTATGTTTCAAAATAAGCGGAAAATTAGCTCATTTCAGAAAATACTACGCCAACAATACCGCTTTCAGTTTTACCATTCCCCCGAGGACAACCCTAATGGGGATGGTAGCTGCGGCGATGGGAATGGAACGCGATAGTTATTACGAACTACTTGCCTCTGAAAACATTCATTTTGGCGTTCGGGTTCTAACTCCTCTCAAAAAATCTTTTCATCGACTGAATTTTCTGAGCATTAAGACACTTGGTGATTTATCAAAAAAGATGTCTTCAGATTTTCGTGGCGAGGGTGGTAGGATTCAGACCCCGTTTGAGGTCGTTAGCGGATGGGATTTGACAAAAGATGAAGTCGTTTATCAGGTTTTTATTTCGCCCACGGAGCAAGGAGAAAAGACATTTGAAAATATTAAAAGACATTTTCTTAATGCTAATCATGTTTTTAACATTTCGCTTGGAGTTGCCAATTTTGGTGCAACCATTAATGATGTTTTTGTAAGTGATACAATAGCAAGCAGTGAATTTGATCCAGAAACTTACTCTCTTATTCACTCTGCAATTCCCACAGCCCATGTTAAAGATTTGATGTTTGATAAAGAAGATTTTGGAAGTTACAACTTTGTGGAAGAGGATCTGATGCCTGGTGATTTTGTTGGAAACAACAACAGGGAAGTGAGAATAATGAACCGATTGCTGTTTTCCACTTCTACAAATCCGTTAAGGGTAAAGCTTAACTCCCCTTCTATTCAATTGAATTTACCAGAAGGGGAAATTGCATTTCAATTTATGGATGTATGATATTTTATTCACACAGCAAAACAAATGAAAACGGACATACCGCCGGTTCAAAACATCTTTGTGATCATATTAGCGGTACTTTGGAAAAAGCGACAAATGCTCAATCTAAAAATGTAGATTTTGAACTCGAACCAGAATTATTGAGAAAAATGGTACAGCTTACTGTTCGTTTCCACGATTTTGGTAAATACACTTCTTTTTTTCAAAATTATCTATTGAAAATAGGAAAGATTGACGGAATTTTAAAACAACATGCACGAATTGGCGGAATTACAGCTTTCAACTTATTGAAAAACCAAGATAAAAAACTGGCACTAATTTCTTTATTTGTTATTTTTCGGCATCATACCCAACTTTGCGACATTTTGGATTTTCCAAAAGTTTTTAACGATGAGTTACAACACATTTTTAACGAACAAAAAGAGGACATTCAAAAGTTTCTATCGCAAATTGAAAATGAGTTGAAGATCCCAGATTTGAATTCATACTTATATTATCCTGATGAGAGTGAAATAAGAAGATCATTTAAGATTTGGATAAAAAAAGAAGCTAACATCCGTGATTATTTTTTTGTAAATTATCTTTTTTCACTGCTTACCGAAGCCGATAAATTGGATGCATCGGACACCTTTCAATATCGTTTAAAATCTATTTCAGAAAATTCAGTTGACAATCGTTTTGGCAAACCGAATTTGTTAAGAACTCAAGAACTTACGGATTTGTCAAACAATGAGATTAGAAATCTTTGTCGGGCAGAAGTAGTTTCAAATATCAATCGAACGGATATTTTAAGCCACAAAATATTTACGCTGACGGCTCCCACTGGTATAGGCAAAACAATGACAGCGTTAGATTTTGCGCTAAAGCTAAAAACTAAAATTAAAACCGAAACAGGTATTGAATCCCGGGTTCTTTATGCTTTACCATTTATTAATATCATAGAACAAGCTTTGAATGAATATAAATCAACTCTTTCCGATGAAATAAAAATTATTGGACATTATCAGTACGCCGATGTATTTGGGAAAAATGATAAACAAAACAGTGATGATTTTGAGCAAAATTACAATCAGAAATTGATGTCGGTTGATACGTGGCAGGGCGATATTATAATTACTTCGTTTGTGCAATTTTTTGAAACATTGATTGGGCACAGAAATAAATTACTGAAAAAATTCAATCATTTTGCAAATGCAATTGTAATACTCGACGAAGTACAAACTCTCCGTCTCGACCAAATGCCTTTAATTGGGGCTGCACTTTATTTCGTTTCAAAATTTTTGAATACAAGAATCATTTTGATGACTGCAACAAAACCAAAAATATTTGAATTGGCACAGCAAGAAATCCTGAATAAGGAAGGTGAAAGAGTTGAGCCAATGGAATTGTTAAAAAACAATAGCGAGATTTTTGCCCTTTTTAAAAGAACTAAAATTGTTCCTTTATTAGATATGAAATTTATTGATGATGTTGGTCTCGAATTTCTTGAAGGGATTTTCTTGAAAAAATGGCATCCATCGAAATCATGTCTTATTGTTTGCAACACGGTAAACCGTTCAATTGAAATCTACAATAAAATTTCGGAATATTTAATTGAGCAAGAATTAGATAATCCGATTCATTATTTATCTACCAATATTATTCCCGCTCATCGTGCAGAAAGGATTAGAATGATAAAGACGGAAATAAGCATTGAGAAAGCCCCAATCTTAATTTCAACACAGGTAGTTGAGGCAGGAGTCGACCTTGATTTTGATATAGGGTTTCGCGATTTAGGACCGATCGATTCAATCATTCAGGTTGCAGGCCGAATCAACAGAAACAACAATCCCAAAAAACTTCATTCTCCGCTTTACATTGTGGATTTTGGCGATGCAAAAAAAATATATGGTCAAATAACAGGTATCCAGGCAGAAAGTGCCCTGAGAACCAAAACTGAATTCCCCGAAGAAGGCTATTTCAATTTAATTGATAACTATTTTGATAACATTGCCTCCAGAAGTTCATTTTCAGTTTACAATAAAATATTTGAGTCAATGAAAACGCTTAGATACGACGGCGAAGTTACCAAAGAAGATCGCCCCGTTTCGAGTTTTCGTATAATTGAAGAAAGTCAAACCACCCTTGCTGTATTTATTGAAATCGATGACTATTCTAAACAACTTCGAGATAATTATCTAAAAAAAATAACAGGGAAAATGTTAAAAGAGGAATTTGATGAGAATAACAAAACTGCCTTTCAGCAAAGGATCATAACGATTCCTAATTATTTGGCGGTTGGCCTAAAACAGATAAATGAGTTTGATCAATCCTTACTCGTGGTACCAAATGAAGTGGTGAATGATTTTTACAACGAATACACTGGCTTTATTAGAATACAAACTAATACAACTTACATGCTTTAATCCAACACCATGCAAATCACACAAACGACCATACAATTTCCCGATATTCAGTTGCAAACCCGCGATGCACATAAACTGAGGGGCTATTTTGGCAACTTGTTTATGGAACATTCGCCCTTGTTGCACAACCACTACAACGATGGTTCGTCGCGTTATGCCTATCCATTGGTTCAGTATAAGGTGATCGACCGGGTTCCGGTTTTGGTTGGTTTTCAGGAAGGTGCAGAGTTGCTTGTTTCTTTATTCCTGAAAATACGCGAACTCGACATTGAAGGGCAGCATATCCCGGTTCTGGCTAAAAATATTCAGCAGAAACAATGTGAGTTAACGGTCAATCAGCAACTGTATAATTACTCGTTTAAAACCCTATGGATGGCCTTAAACCAGGAAAACTTCAGGAAATACCAACAATTGGATGAAACTGAAAAAGGACCTTTCCTGAACCGCCAGCTTCAGAACAATATTTTAAGTTTCTATAAAGGCCTTTCGTTTCGCACTAACGAACGGATCATGGTAATCACCCGGATGGAAGAAAAGCAGACATTGTTTAAAAACCAGTCGATGCTTGCTTTTGCCGGACAATTTACCAGCAATGCGTACCTTCCCGAATGGGCTGGAATTGGCAAAGCCGTCAGCCGTGGCTTTGGAACAGTGAGTCTAATACAATAAAGCTTGAAGAATGCAATTAATCATCAACACTTATGGAACCTATGTACATGTAAAAGATGAATTATTTGAAGTAACACTGACGAAAGATGGAGAAAAGGAAAAACATCATTTTGCCAGTCAGAAAGTTACTTCAATATTGATGAGCAAAGGGTCAGCTATTAGTACCGATGCCGTGATATTGGCGATGAAAAACAACACCGACATTATCGTTTTTGAACGCGACGGAATGCCGGTCGGTCGCTTTTGGCATAGCAAGCCGGGAAGTACATCTAAAATCAGAAAGCAACAGTTGGAAGCAAGCCTGAATGAAACTGGAGTATTCTGGATTAAAAACTGGCTTACCGGAAAATTGGACAACCAGTCAGAGTTATTGAAACGGTTGAAAAATCATCGCCCGGCAACTGCTGATCTTATTCAGGAGAAAATAGATGCAATTACTGCACTCAAAACAAAAATGAAAGATCTGAAAGGGATTAAAGTTGATGAAATGGATGACACGCTGAGAGGATTGGAAGGAACCGCAGGAAGGATTTATTTTCAGATATTGAATTCACTATTATCAGAACGATACCAGTTTGAAGGCCGTAGTTTCCGCCCGGCAAAAGATCAGTTTAATGCCTTCCTGAATTATTCTTATGGCGTATTGTACAGCCGTGTCGAAAAAGTGCTGGTTATTGCAGGGCTCGATCCGTATGTTGGTTTTATGCATCGCGACGATTACAACATGAAAAGCATGGTTTTCGATTTTATTGAACCCTACCGCACCTATGCAGACGAGGTAGTCTTTAAACTTTTTTCGGCCAAAAAGGTGAACGATAGCCATACCGACGTAATCACCAATGGAGTCAGTCTGAATGCCGATGGGAAGAACCTGCTATTGCAATCGCTCATGCAATTTCTGGATGAAGAAAAAATCCGTTATAATGGGCGGAATCAGACACGGATGAATGCCATGCAGATGGACGCACACCAATTCGCAAACAAATTAATAGGGAAACAATGATCTGCTGGGTTTTATACGATATTAAAAAGGACAAGCCGCGAACCAAAGTGGCAAAAATATGTAAACAGTCGGGGCTATACCGGGTACAAAAGTCAGTCTTTCTGGGAAGTCTGGAGGATAACGAAAAAGATACCCTGGAATTGTCGGTAAGCGATTTGATTGACGAAGAAACCGATTCGGTTTATATTTTCCCGATGAGTAAAAACGAACTCAGGCAAACCGCCTTATTGGGGCAGGCTTTTGACAAGAAACTAGTAACCGACGAAGTAAAATCGCTGTTTTTCTGATGTCAGTAACACCATCACATATTATTGAATACTTGTATTGTCCAAGGTTTACGTACTATGAATATGTACTTTGCATCCCACAATACGAAGAACGGCATTACAAAGTAGAAAAGGGCAGAGCGGTTCATGACCAGAAACTGGAACGGAATAAAGATTACTTGCGCAAGCGGATTGGAGTTCTGGAGAAATATGCTGATCAATATTTAACCAATGAATTGCTTCGCGGTACTATTGATGAAGTTTTGTTATTAAACGACGACACAATGGCACCTCTCGATTATAAATTTGCTAAATTTGAAGATCGTATATATGAAACGTACCGAACTCAGCTAGAATGTTATGCTGTGCTAATTGAAGAAAATTTCAAAAAAAAAGTTAATAAAGGTTTTCTGGTATATACACGTTCATCGAACAAGCTGGTTGAAGTTGAAATAAGTGAATCGGCCAAGCAAGATATTCGCCGTGTTTGTCAGGAAGTGAATGGGGTGATTATTCAGAATTATTTTCCCCAGGCGACTAAATACAAACAACGATGTATCGGGTGCACATACCGGAATATTTGTATAAAGTAGCATTTTACGGGTGGCAATTTATTTTTGATGAAGAGGAAATGGCATGTAAATGCCAGTTTACTAACAAGATATACTTTCGGAAATGATCACAAAAATTCAAATATTCCAGTTCTTTGACATATTGAAAATAGGAAAATATATAGCTCAAAATAATTTATATAGTTCTGAAAAACAATCTGATAACAAGCAGTACGACTTCCAGAACAACATCCAACAGAATAAGGATTGAAACTTTTGTTTGCCACTTCAACAAAATCAAGAATATCCTCTTCCAGAACAACATCCAACAGAATAAGGATTGAAACGCAGGCAATCATCCGGACCTTCGAGCCATGCCCATCTTCCAGAACAACATCCAACAGAATAAGGATTGAAACTTAATACTTCGGAGCATTTCAATAAGTTGTTTGCCATCTTCCAGAACAACATCCAACAGAATAAGGATTGAAACTTAATGGCTCAATAACTCTTCTTGCTCCATAATATCTTCCAGAACAACATCCAACAGAATAAGGATTGAAACTGACACTGAACCTAAAAGAGTAACTGACAGTAAACCGCTTCCAGAACAACATCCAACAGAATAAGGATTGAAACGTATTAAGATTTCCAAGCGAGTCGGCAAGAGAAACTGCTTCCAGAACAACATCCAACAGAATAAGGATTGAAACATTTTACTTGCCCTATTGTACCCCATAGAGAAATTGCTTCCAGAACAACATCCAACAGAATAAGGATTGAAACTTCGATAATTAGCAGGATTGATGCGATGCGTAAGCTTCCAGAACAACATCCAACAGAATAAGGATTGAAACCTGTTTTTGCTATAACGTCTGATAAAAACGTTGCGCTCTTCCAGAACAACATCCAACAGAATAAGGATTGAAACCCTTAACTGTAGATACTGCCAGTGGAAGTGTAATACTTCCAGAACAACATCCAACAGAATAAGGATTGAAACTTGGCCCAGCCGATTGGGGTAATAGTTCAGTTGCACTTCCAGAACAACATCCAACAGAATAAGGATTGAAACTAAAGCTGCTACCAACACGACTAAAAGCCTGAAACTTCCAGAACAACATCCAACAGAATAAGGATTGAAACGGAATTAATTTTGAGGATGGATTATCTATTACAACATCTTCCAGAACAACATCCAACAGAATAAGGATTGAAACTCGGAAACTGAACTATTTGTAACATCGGCTTATATTCTTCCAGAACAACATCCAACAGAATAAGGATTGAAACCAAGTCAACTGTTACCCCTGATGTTACCCCAGACGTCTTCCAGAACAACATCCAACAGAATAAGGATTGAAACCTCTAAGCATTGATTTTATATGGATAAGATTTTATTCTTCCAGAACAACATCCAACAGAATAAGGATTGAAACAGCTATTTAAGCCACATACATTACGCCATTTAAACACTTCCAGAACAACATCCAACAGAATAAGGATTGAAACTCGGAGTCAAGTGATATAGCATCGAATTGTTCGAGGCTTCCAGAACAACATCCAACAGAATAAGGATTGAAACTCCATGATATTGCAGTAGTAAAAACTCCGCTTGTACTTCCAGAACAACATCCAACAGAATAAGGATTGAAACGCAAATATGATTTGAAGTAATTCGAACTTTGATTTCTTCCAGAACAACATCCAACAGAATAAGGATTGAAACTTTGTGATTAAAGGCTAACTGCTAACTTCCATTACCCGCTTCCAGAACAACATCCAACAGAATAAGGATTGAAACGTTGTAACTTCCAGATTACCGGATTGCCAACTCTGGCTTCCAGAACAACATCCAACAGAATAAGGATTGAAACAATTCAGTCGCAATCGCTTCACTCATTTTATGTTTGCTTCCAGAACAACATCCAACAGAATAAGGATTGAAACTCAGATTGTTGTTTCCAGTATAGCAATGCAGTTAGCTTCCAGAACAACATCCAACAGAATAAGGATTGAAACATCGGTACAAATGAATGTTGCCTTATTGGTAACGAGACTTCCAGAACAACATCCAACAGAATAAGGATTGAAACGTTGTTCAAATTATTTCAGTGATTTACGATGCCAGGCTTCCAGAACAACATCCAACAGAATAAGGATTGAAACTCTGAACTTCGATAAGTTAAATCATAGGCAGGAGCTCTTCCAGAACAACATCCAACAGAATAAGGATTGAAACTGATACAACCGGAGTTTATTATGCTTCATCTAATTTCTTCCAGAACAACATCCAACAGAATAAGGATTGAAACTTAATTTTGATTTACGTCAAAAATATACTATAAAACTTCCAGAACAACATCCAACAGAATAAGGATTGAAACTCTGACCTTGAATTGTCAGCAGGTGCTTTGGTTCCGCTTCCAGAACAACATCCAACAGAATAAGGATTGAAACCTTATTACGTGCCGATGTGTAAATTCCGGTCAAAGTGACCACCCTGTGCCGATTCAAATTGACCATGCGTTGCCGATTTAAATTGACCACATAAAAGAGCCCTCTAAAAACTACCTTTTTTCATGCCGTAATTGATGTTCAAAATTGTAAAAATTA
>JBGSUC010000005.1:0-27616 GCA_041736275.1 Prolixibacteraceae bacterium | reverse complement strand
TAATTTTTACAATTTTGAACATCAATTACGGCATGAAAAAAGGTAGTTTTTAGAGGGCTCTTTTATGTGGTCAATTTAAATCGGCAACGCATGGTCAATTTGAATCGGCACAGGGTGGTCACTTTGACCGGAATTTACACTGCAGGCCTACTGCACAAAAAATAAGGCACACGAAGAAATTCAGAAGTATGTCAGGCAATGGCACAACGCCCTTGTTGACGATGAGTCACTAAAGAACGCACTAAATGCTATTGAGGAAGAAATATCGCGCATAAATGCCAAATATGCCCGGTGCAAGGATATTTCACTAAGCACAAACAGTTACACTGAAAACGCCATTCAATATTCCGTATTCGAAAATTTCTACCTGGTGGCGCATAAAGTAAATCGGGAGGAACTAACCATCGAGGTTTGCAAGCATCATTATACCGACTATGATGGTACATCAGAACATGCAAGGTGCAAGAGCTGTGGCGAACGAGTAAAAGTAAATGGATGGAAGGAGGCAGTGAAATGAAAGTACACTATTTCTATTGTCGTAAAACCAGTGGCGGGTTTTACGATGTGACAATTAAAGCAATCATGGAAAAGGATGTTTACTCACGCGCACATGGATGCGACGAAAAATCATTCACGATTATCGAACATCTCCATATTTTCATAAGTACCGACATGAATCGTTTCCATGATTCACAGTTTGAAATAAACTTTGGAAAAGACAGTTGCAATGGAGTTGGCGAAGTAACAGTACCAGACCTATACAAACGGATGAAAGAAAATCATTTTCACCCTTCAGTTTCAGTTACAAAGCTGCAATACGAACGCCTACGGAAGATTTGTTTTGCTCTCTACGAGCGAGAAAAGCAAATGAATTTCGATTTAGTTGCAGAGCCTCAAAAAGTAAGTATAACGGTATTATTCCAATAAGGATGATAGTCAAATTTCACATACTGCAGCGCGATGACGAAACCGGAGATACCCGGCACCAGTTAATTTTTACCTAGGAGTGGGGATTGATCATGGTTGGTCAGCAAATAAACTATGCCGGCGTTAAATACCAGGTACACGAAACAGAATGGATCGATATGAAGGCTGGAGTACTAAAGGTTGTCTGTCTGGAAATGCATTAGACCGAGCTACACACTTAGAACTGAAATATTATGGAAATGATTTGTAAGAAAGAAGCAATTCAACAAAACGGCGAAAAATTAATGGCATTTACTGAGGGTATTATTTATGATTTTGAAAAGACTTTCGATGAATGCTGGATAGGATTAGATGATAATGGCGCAAAAGAGGAATTTTTCAATTTAGATATAATGTTCGATCCTATATAGTTAAACCATAAACCCTGTTGAACCTTTTCGTTTTCTATTTAACTCATAATATTCAATTTTTGCTTAGTTTTGAACATGATTAAAAACATATCTAAAATTCAATATAATTTATTGATATTTAACCACCCGAACAATTTAGTTAATAAGTCAAAAACGGGAAAGTACTATAAATATGGTGTTATATACTAGTTATGCGTAAGTGTGTTAGAGTCGCGATCAACTTGTGGCTTAGTAAATAAGTCAAGGTAAAGTAATAACTAAAAGCGGCACGCCCAAATCTTAACAAGATTTGGCAAAAACAGGTACCGGCAGCTTAAACTTATTCGAAGCTTCAGTCCGGGTGTTCGTATCCTTCATCGAAGAAACGATGATGTGAAGTCCAGGAACAGCCATCCGGAGCAACCCCGGACCATTAATCAAACCCATTCTTTCAGGTCAGTGCGAACCGGTACACCTTTTCAACCACTCCCGGAGGCTCACCAGGCACGCATGTGGCGAAGCTACATTTCAATGGTGTATATTTTTCGATGCCCTGCAGCGTTTCATGCGGTAGCCGGTTGCTGTGTCACCGACTCCGGATCCGCCTTTGCTGCTGGGGTAGCTCTTTTCCTTTCCTTACCTTTTACTTACTTACTACTAAAAAATTGTAACTTTGTAACTACACTCAAAAAGTAATGAATATTAAAGAGTTATGAGGTTACAATTTGATTTTTGGAATTGTGCCGGTTACAAAAAAAACGTAACCTTAAAAAATGAGAAATCCGGTTACAAATTTTTACAAGGCCAGTCGCATTTACGAAAACGCTGTATGTAACTTGTAAATAACTGATATATAAATAATTAACCTTTAAAAGTTACGAAGTTACGCCGTTACACTTTTTTAGTGTAAAATCACCATTAGGAGAGTAGTATGTAAAAAGCAAACAAATTAGAAAATTCTAATTTGAATTTAGAAAAACAGCTATCTTAGCAGTGCTTCATTCACCGGATTATTAAGTTTAACCTTTAATCCGATGATTTCGCTATGGCTACAGGAGGAATGACTATCAGAGTGAGAATGCATCCCATGCATGCAGATTTTACCAAACATGTATTAGAAGCTAATAAACAAGGCCAGGTCTTTGCATCAGAAAAACATTCGTTCGGTTTACTCATAAAAAACCTGCTAAGACTGCAACCCCGCAATCCCCCAAAAATTAATTACGATACCGGTGCATACGTTGAATTCATTCTCCCGAATTATGATGACGTAAACACCGATCACCGAAATTACATTTCCGAAAATTCGGAACGGATAATTGCTTCTAAAATCCGTTTACGCTTCAATTACGAGCTTCATGAATTTGTTATGGCAATGAAAGGATCAGGTCTGAATGAATTTAGACGTGCAATTTTACTTTTCTGCGAAACGATGGAGATCAAGGAAGAATCATTCAAATACAATTCCCTGGAGCGTGAATATAAAAGATACCGTGACAGACTGGAAATAGTTAAAAAAACAAGAAAAATCACGTCATGTTTTGAGGCCTTTTTGTCCTTTGTTTGTCCGTTACTTGTCTGTTTTACTGTGTAATACGTATATATTTACTTTAATTATTTGACACTCAAAACCTTATGAAACATTTAGCCGATTACATCAAGATTTTACCATTAACTGACTTCAATTCATTCGATGGAATTACCTTATTGAGCAAATCCGGATCCGATCCTGATCACCTGGTTGCAAATAACCGGTTGGTATTTGATACCAAACCAGAAGATTCAGGCGGCGGTCCTTTTTATACAGAACAATTAAATATTGTAACCGATAAATTAACAGATGCCCAGCGTAAAAACTATACAAGCCGAAGGCCTGTAATGGTTTTACTGTTTACCGATTCGGGAGAAACGTTACTGTGGGGCAATGCCGAGCAGAAAGTGAGAGCTACACTTACACCAAATACCGACTATGACGTTATTGAGCTTATTCGTAAAACAACAAAATCACTGTTTTAAAAGAGTTAGCACCCAAATATCGCAGAGTGAAAAAGCATAGATAAACACAGATGTATAAGTCGCAGATGGTCTCATAAATGCTAAAATCATAACAATAACGCATCAACGGACAACGTTCGGACAAGCCTGTTATTTAAGTCCTTTCCAAGCCATTAAAGCCTTCGCACATTTGAGTAAACATTAATGTTACTCCCATGTCGAAGGCTTTAATTTTATCAGAAATATCACAAATTCTATCATCATCCCGGATATTTTGCAACTCACAGGCAAAACAGGAGTTTCTGGCCGATCTGTTTCTGGCCGAAAAACAAAGCTTCTATTTTGATGAAATGCCAACCTATCAGGAATTGTGCAAAAAATCAGCAGTTAAGTTGGCTGAAGAAAACAACATTCCACTAACCGTAGATTACACCGATGCTGATATTGAAAATGAAGCGATTGCCTATTATCGGATCAAAGGCATGATCATGGGTGAATCAAACTGGTGGTTCTCTACCAAACAGTTTAATGAAGACATACAGGCAGCTGAAGAAAATCCGATGATCATGGCCCACTTCATTCATGCCAATTCGGGTGGAGGTGATACCTGGATGCTTGATGAAGCATGGCAAACCCTGATGAAAACAAAAAAACCAATCATTTCTATTGTCGAACGTGTTGCTGCAAGTGCCTGTCTTTATCTGATATCACCATCAAATAAAATTTATGCAGCAACTCAAAACGAAATAATCGGATCAATCGGAACCATGGTTTCTTTCATGGACTTTATGCCTTACTACGAAGCCCAGGGCGTGAAAAAGGTTGAAGAATATGCCCATAAATCGGACTTGAAAAACAAAAAATTTAATGACTTACTCAATGGAGACCCGGAACAATTCAAAACAGAAGAACTCGACCCGCTGCAGCAACAGTTCGAAGCCGCAGTCCGCAAAGCCAGACCCAAGGCAGGAGAACTCCCCGAAGACCATCCTCTTTTCAGAGGAGAGACTTTCTCTACACAAGCAGCCACCGACATTTTCTTAATCGATGGTCAGAAATCATTTAAGGAAGCTCTGAACGAAGCCTACCAGCTGGGACAAACCTATATTGGTAAGCAACGCGATAAAAATAAAGCTTTACATTTTATAAACAATAGTAATTATTAATCAATCAATCCGTTATGAAAACATTCAGAGAAAAGCTTCAGGCTATTTTGATTGCACTCGGCTTTGCTGACAAGGCAAAGAAATCGGCGTTGACGAAGGATGATATGGATAAAGTTGTAGCCAGCTACAATGAAACCCATAAAACCGACTTCTTTGCTGATATGAAAGAAGATGCTGATCAGGCCCAGAAAGCTGCTGCCCTTGATGCAGCAATGGCTCTTATGGCCGAATTAACCACAGCTGAAAACGCTGATGGTAAAGAAAATCAGGAAGGAACTGAAGGTTCTTCGAAAGAAGCTAAACCGGTAGACCTGGTTCAGTCAATTCAGGATCTGGCAACTAAAAATTCCAATCTTGAAAAATCCAATAAGGATCTTACCGAAAAAGTCGATAAGCTATCCCTTACTCTTGAAAACGATAATCCCAAAAAAGGAAACATGAAAGTAGTTGCATTTGCTGGCGCCCATAGCGAAAAACATGCATTTGGTATTGAACACGCCATGTTCTCAGCTGATAAACGTTGGAACAAAATTACAATCAATCCGAAATTTGCCGATTTGAGCGCTCCAACCATGGATGAAGAAAAAGAATTTCATTCTGAAGTTGTTGTATTTGGAAAATCTCTGGCTTCTCGTTTTGCTTTCCTAAAGGCAAATAATCTGCTGGATCCTAAAAAATTGATGGAAACTTCGGTTTCTTTCGGTACCGAGGGTGTCGACAATGCATTGGGCAACCAATTTGTTACCCGCCGTCAGGATGCATTTATCGCTCAGATTCTGTCAACAAAAAATGTTTATGACTTCTTTCCACGCCGGTACAATGTACAGGACATGGAAGTTATTTTCAATGCATTGTTTGGTGAAGTTACCCAGGCATGGCAGGAAGGCCGGGTTTTCAAAGGCGAAGTTGATATTCAGCCTGAAATGGGTCACGTTGACGATGTTTCTGTGAAGCTGAAATTCGATCCAATGAAAAAATTGGAACGGAAGTACATCGGCTATTACAATACTGAAGGATCGGATCCGGTTAAATGGGGAATGATTGAGTGGTATTTGCTTGGAGCCTTTAAAAAAGCCATTGCTGAACAGAACAAACGTAATATTTTAGGTTGTGCCGTTGCTCCTGAAACTGGAATTGCAGGCCCATCTATCAATTCATCTACTGGTGTGATCTTTACGCTGATCCGTTACTTCAACCAAAATAAGATGTTGCTTTTGGGTGACTCTTCTCTTGCTTCGTACGATAAAACGACCATGCTCGACACAGTTAATGCTTTTATCGATGCCTTCCTTGCAAAAAAAGGAGAACAGGAAAAGGATGAATTCACCATCGTGCTTAATTACGAGCACCAACCCTGGTGGATTAAGAATGTAAGGGATGCGCATGGCCTGCAAACTGACTTTGCCGGAGTTAAATTAGGAACTGTTCCTGATTACAACATTCCAATTTACTGGTGTCCTGGTATGGAAAACCTTCCATTTATGATCCTGACTAAACCGGGTAATATTCAATCTTTGGAAGATGTACCTGGTGAAATGCTTTCGACTTACCTTCAGTTGGATTTCGAAACTGTTCTGGCCCGCTTCCAGTGGAAAGAAGGAAAATCTGCCGCTTTCGTGGGTCCTAAATGTGCAGATAAAGCAGCATTGGTTGCCAATGACTACTTTATGCAGCAGATCTTCATGAACAAACCTTCGGTGAAATTAGTGGACGACTCTGTCACCCTCGATGCTACCAAAGGTTTCTGGTTCGAATCAATTGCCAACACAACTGCTGGCAAAAAATACCTTGATATCACCGGCGCCAAAATAGGTCAGGTTTATATCATCGAATGTGGATCGGCAACGAAACCACAGAGCATTGATAAGGCCCTGAAATTTGCAGGAATTACTGCGGCATGGACTCCAACTGCAGCTGGTGATTACCTGATGGTAACCATTAATGCTGCCGGTACTGAATTCCGCGAACTGGAACGCTGTGTTGGTGGAGCAAGATCAGTAAACAAATTATTGCAGCCTACTTTACCAGAGTCACGCTCATAATCTATCCGGGGTTCGCTACCTTATGCCTTCGACAGGCTCAGGCAACGGTAACGAACCCCTTTTTATAACTCATAACATTTGATTTCGATATGAAATACAATAAAAGACAACTGGCCTACTCGGTCAGGAAAATAAATGAGAGCAAATTCGGGCTGCTTCTTCGGATGTTCAGCTTTACGATGCTGCTATTCTTTACGGTCTCGGCTACTCAAATAGTATCCGATCCGTCGGCAGTGAAGCCAACGGTTGAAATGGGCATAGGTATGCTTATATTGCTGTCAATGGCAACTATCGGTAATATTACTCAACCGAACGATCGTGAAACCGGGGGAAATCAATTGAGCTTTCAGTTGTGGCTGACTGCCCGTGACCAGGTTGATACAACGGTTGCATTTCCGATGCCTAATGCTGCCAGGGAAATAGGATCTACACCATTGAAACCGGGAGAAGTACAGCACATTTTCGAGGGAGTTGAAAATTCGTTGAAATACAGTGCCAAAGGCGACCATGGAGATATTACTTCAACGTTTGAGAATACGATGTCAATAATCATCAGGTATTCGATTAATGCACTTAATTTTCTGGATGAATACCAGGGTAAAGGATTTATTCTGAATTACAAGGAATGCGAAGATCCGGCTATTTACCAGCTTGGAACATACGAAAAGGCGCTCATTTTAAAAAACCATGAGGTAAAGAAGGATAAGGAAGGGAAGTACATTTCGTTAACATTTACCAATGAGCACTGGCGTAAGGAAATGATACTTACCGGATCGCTTACTACTGCAGCTCCTGTTACTTTGGGTGCAGCAGCTACTGAATTGGCCATTGTGAGTGGTGTAGATACTTATATTTTAACCAATGGCGCTGCTACTATCGCAACTGTAAGCGGAATAGCTGGAGCCGATCAGGATCGTTATATTACTGTTGTAGCTCCGGCTGCTGATGGTGTTGCTCCTGTTATTGCCGACAACAGTGTCTTTATTTTAAGGAATGAAGAAACGTGGACGGCTAATCCTGGCAGTCAAATTACTTTTCAGATAATGGATTTAAATTCTCTAGTAGAGAAAAGCAGAATTCAAACTGCTTAAAAGAGACCTTTTTCTAAATATCTTCATATTTGACTCTAAGCCCGGAAATCCTATTCAGGATCCGGGCTTTTTTATGTCCTTTCGGTTTTTTGCAATGCAAAATACATTTGATTAAACTTTAAATTTTAAACCATGAATTTTGCTGAAAAGAAACAAGCTTATCATCAGCTGCAGGATCCTAATCATCTGGAAGCTGATAAAGAACTGTTATTAAAGAAATCGCCTAAATCATCCGCTTTACGCGTCGGAATGATTAACCGGGAGAAAGCTCAGTGTGAAATCATCTGGGCATTACTTGAAGTGGCCAGTATGGAAGAAATTACAGCCAACAGACCTGCACCGGTAAAGAAGCTCACTGTAGAAGAAATGAAGGATATTACTGCAGAAGCCGCTAAACTTGCTGCACAGGTACATAAAGTCAATTCCCTGGAAGAAAAGGCTGAAATTATTGCTCAGATTAAGGAATTGATTAAAGATTTCCCGGAAGACTTGGCTACCATTATGCTTAAACTTCCTGAATCAATTATTCCGGACTTTGTTAAAATCGCTGAATTCACTGAAAAATTACTTCGTACTGACGTTTCGGCGCTTAAGCAACCTGAAGCTGCAGCTTTTGCCAGAGGATTAAATATCGAAGTCCCGGACTATAAACTGGCAACATTAAAACCAATCCTTCAGGATTTTATCGTTAATCTTCCAAAGGTATCTGAAGGTACAGGTGAAAAAAACACTGAACTACCTGCAGGTGAAGAACTCACTGCGACCGGTTCAACGGAGGCAGCTACACTGGAAAGTCATTCTGATCAGACTATTGATATAATGAATGCAGAAAAACAGGAATTGGAAGCTGAAAATGAAGAATTAAAGGAGCAACTCGAGGATACTGAAGCCGAAAAAGAGGACTTGGAAGAGCAGCTGGAGGAAGAAAAAAAAAGCGAAGCGGGTCCGGATCCGGAATAGTTCAGAAAGAGGAAGAGTATCCCAATATCAAATGGGATAATCTGGCCGATGCTGATGTACAGCGAGCTGTAATTATCTATAATGACCGCGTCAATACCTATCGAAAGATGAAGGCAATTGATGCGGTTATTGATAAGGATCCCTCAGAACAAATGATCATAGATCTGGCAGAACTAAAGAACAGAAATATACTTGCATTCAATGAGCTTCGAAGCTTTAACGATAAAGGAAAATGGAAAAACAAACACCCACTTATCATTCACCATAGTATTCGATCTAAATACCAAAAACTTTTAAAATCGGATACTGCCGGCTTTCTGGCTGAATTTACAAATACAGCCAACAACGTGAGCCGATATGCCAGTTTCCTTAACAACGAAAAGAGGTCGCCAAACCAACATGAAAAAGACAGTGAAAATCTTAAAAAGCACAAAGAGCGCGAATCAATAATGCGCGAAGTGTTGGAGGAAAATAAAAAATGAACGAGTTAACTGTATTCAATCTTGGTAATTTACCCACTGCTGACGTCGATCGGTTCAAGGAACTGCAGGAAGATTTTAAAATTTTTGATCCGGATAAAAATATGAAGCTCCAGATGTTGATCATCACCAGGGGTTTTAAGTATGCATTCAAAGCCTGGCAGGATCCTGACGGAACTTTATGGATTATCGATGCGCATCAGCGAAAAGCTGCATTGTTAATCCTCCGGAAGAATGGATTTACAATTCCTCCCATTCCATACGAACCCATTCAGGCGAAAGATAAGCGTGAAGCTGTAGAAGAAATAGCAGCTTACAATTCGGAGTTTGCAAAAAAGAATCCGGATACTCAGCTATTCGCAAAGTATGATATCGGAATGGATACTCTCCAGCGATTCAATCTGAACTTTGGAGAAGAAACCCTTGGGTTTGAAAAAGAGCACGCCTCGATCACAACCGACTATACTGAAATTGAAGAAGACGAAGCTCCGGATCTGGATGAGAACAATATATTCTCACGCGAGGGCGATATCTGGCTGCTGGGCAAACATCGACTGATGTGTGGAAGTAGTACTGTATGGAGCGATGTAAAGCAGCTAATGGCCGGAAAACTGGCAAATTTGATAGTGACGGATCCACCGTACAATGTAAATTATGAGGGTAAAACAAAAGATGCGTTGAAAATTAAAAATGATCACATGACCGGTGGTCAGTTTTACCAGTTCCTGTTTGACTTTTACCGAAACATGTATCGGGTAATGCAGGACGGTGCCTCATATTATATCTTCCATGCCGATACTGAAGGACATAATTTCAGACAGGCGCTGCTAGATGTTCAGTTCAAACTTGCTCAGTGTTTAATCTGGCTGAAACAAGCCTTTATTATGGGTCGTCAGGATTACCACTGGCAGCACGAACCCATACTTTACGGATGGAAGCCAACCGGATCGCACTCATGGTATTCTGATCGGAAACAATCGACCGTAATTGAATTCGACCGACCGTTCAGAAATGATATACATCCAACGATGAAACCGGTTGGACTTATCGCTTACCTGGTTCAAAACAGTTCGAAAGCCGGACACATTGTAGCTGACTTCTTCTCTGGATCCGGGGCAACAATTATGGCTTGCGAACAAACAGAACGGATCTGCTTCGCGATGGAACTGGATCCGGTTTACGTTGACCAGGATGTGCGCCGATATTTTAACTACAAAAACAGTGAAGATATCAGGCTGCTCCGCGATGGTAAAGAAATCATGTGGAACGAAATTAAAGATCAGCTATGGACCAAAGCAGCCTCATAAAAATCAGAAATTACGGAGCATTGAAGTATGCTCCGGAGCGAATCTGTAAGATACTTGGACTGTTTGGCGAAGATTCACAACGGTTTATAGTAGAGTTTCAGGATGAAGAAAGCCAGATCAGACAATTCTATGACCAGGGCGTGGCTATAGGCGACTATAATATCGACGCTGAACTGGCAAAGCAGTCTGAAAAAGGTGATATCATGTCGATTATGCAGCTTCAGGAGCGACAGGAAAAGACCAAAATAAGCAATTTAAAGAACCAATTATTCGGAATATGAACTATTTAGCACGCATTGAAACTTTGCATCCGGATATCATTGAGCATTTTATTGATACCGGAGTTTCACTGGCTATCCCGGAAGATCTGCAAATGATAATCAAGCAGCTCTCATGGTCTGCTGAAATATGGGAAACTGAACGTAATATAACCCGTGCCGCAAAACTTCTTAAAAGGAGAATAAAAGCAAGTCAGGGAATCACGCTCGGGTTAATGGCCTGTAAACAGCGTGTCAACGATTCAAAGCTGTATTTCAATGTGGATTGCACCGTTTCGAATAAGTACTGGCTGCTCGATGCTGCCGATAAATTTGAAGACCTTATCAAGCTTGCCATTGCCCAGGATAAGCTAACCGAAGCCGGGCGCTTCCACGAAAAAGCTACAGAGTACCGCCTAAAAGCAAACGCAGAACTTTCATTGGCAGACTTACAGGGAGTAACATTCCTTATTTCAGATAAAATGACACTTGATGAAATGGGATTTGAAAAGAAAAATTTAAAGGAAATTGCCAGGAAACATTCAGATGGATTCTATATCGAATTAATAACTAAACTCCCGGTTGATAAAAGCGATAAGCGCCGCTTGATGTATGACGCTGGAATTGAGGATGCAAAAATAATTGAAGAAATAGACAATGATGGACCAGGTGATTGATAACGCTGTTGTTCAGGCGTTCGAAAATACTTACATGAACAAGATGCAGATTAGAGCTAATCTGGTCGATCCAAATACACTTATTGCCAGGGTTGCACGAGCCGCAGGTAAAGATGAAGGAATTATTGGACCACGTGCAATTAAGGTGTCATTTTCAATGCCTGGAGAAATATCATTTTTAGTTCATAAAACTTATGTAGCTGCAATGACAAATATGATTCCTGCATTGCTGGCCTATTTTAAAAAACCTGTTGGTATAAAACAGGAACCTCTATTTAAAGAAAATATTGATTTTGTATTTGGTACTTCAAAACTTCCCGGACATTTCAAACAGCCGCGCGTTGGAGTCGCTTATCCAAAACATGCATTGGTTACAAGAACAGGACACGTTTTCCAGCTTGTTTCTTCGGATCAGCCTGAATCTGTTGCCGGACAAAGTGGTGTTCATGCAATAATTAATGAGTTAAAGCATCAGAAAGGGTCTAACGTTAAATCAAGAATTTTCCCCGCATTAAGAACAGGACCATCTCAAATTAGAAATAGTCCATATTATCAAGGAATAACTGGTGTTTCAGATACCGCTCGTGTGGATTTGGGAGAAGATAATTGGTTCGAAGATTTTGAGAATAATATGAATATTGATCTTGTAAACGAACTGGCCAACTCTGCTAAACACTTGAACGATGCCCAGGTTAAAATGATGTATATGGAGCATGAACTTCCACAAACTAAGGAGGTCGATCGGATTAATTACCTGAAGAAAGAAATATGGAAATGTGAGCATATCATCAAAATGTGGCAGCCAATTGTTCGCGATCAGCGCAAAGCCTGCACGTATTACATTACTGCCAGTTCTTTTGTAAATAAGGATATTCTTGGAGTGAACTTCTTTAAAACTCAGTTCGACTCGTTGACACTAGATGAGTTCCTTACAGCAATTTGCAACATCGCTCCGAAGCAGGTAGTTAACATGTTCTTTGGTAATTTTAAGAAGTCGAAGCACTGTTTTTCTGATAGTTATAAATACAATTCAATCCTTCAGTTCGATTTAAAAGACACTTTCAAACTCACTGCCTGTTATCTGAAATACTTTAACCCAAAGGAACCGTTGATATTGATGTACGATCCCGGGCATTTCAGCAGTGTAATAGTGGGGCAATTCAACAAAAAGGCCAATGAATTAAGGATTATTAAAGAGTTTTATGTCTGGCATCCCAAAGAACAAAGCGATTTGGCCCGCCTGATTCATGCCTTTTTTTACGACGACAGCAGCTGTCATCGTATTGAGTTATTCTATGACCGGGCAGCAAACAAACGTCGCGAGATTCAGCAGAAAATAACCACAGATGCAAAGCAATTAAAACAGGAACTTGAGGTTTTAGGCTTCAAAGTTCGATTGCAAAACGAGAAACAACGCACAATTTTCTACTATGAACATTATAAGCTGGGATTGATCCTGTTCGGTGAAGAGCAGCGCAATACTCCACGCATAAAAATTTGTGAAAATGAATGCCCTAACCTGGTATCTGCAATCCATGTTTCACCACTGAAAAATACTGATGGAAAGATAGAACTTGATAAAAGCAGTGAGGTTAAAGTTGCTCTACCCTATCAGGCCGGACTAACGACTCAGCTACCCAGCGCGATGAGTTATGGACTTTTTGGATTGTTCTCAAATTTCTTACCTAGAAATATTAAGCGCAAACAAAACATGCCCGATAATATTTCCACATAAGCTCTATTTTTTACCAATAATTACCATTTAACCCCTTAAAATCGGCAAAATAAATATTATCTGAATATATAAATGTCTGATTTTCAGTAAAAACATGACCAATTCAAAAAGGAATCATTTTTCAAGGCTCTCCCTTTAGCACGCACCGCTAATTTCCTGTATGGCATAGCAAACCGTCTGATTTCATGGTAATATGACGAATGCCTTGTGTAGTATAGGTTTCAGAGCTTTACTGTAGTATCCAATGCAATCAATGATCAAAATGGAAAAAATTGAAAGAAAAGGTAATAATGTTTTTGCATTTCAATTTGTCCTTTCTCCTTTTTGTGCACATGATGACATTTGAATCATGAAAGAAATCAGAGGCACTGATGCAATCAATCTCGCTAAGGAAATATCTAAGCTTCCGGATGGCAAGTTCAATATTGCATTCTTCCCATATAACTCAACAAAGGGTACGGCTACTACCACACTCAGGGTTATTGAAGAATGCAAGGTGCGGACACAGCTTCCGGATGATCAGTTCTCGCGTGACTCTGAGAACTTCTTCTTGTTCATCGATAAGGATGGCAAGCATAAAACCTGTTACCGCATACTCATTCGCTTCATTGCTTTCTCTTCAGACAATTATATAATGCGCAAAGTAAATTGGACATAACATGGAAAATTACACTAGAAATGGAAGCATAGGCTCCTACAATAACAATGGTACATTGATGTCGTTTCAGTTGGGTGAGGGAACGCCTGTTGCTATTGACAAGCAGTACGATTCAATGGATATTAATCAATCTCCTGGATTGCCTGCCCAAATGCTGCTTAGTGTTGACGGGAGTAAGGTTCTTGCTAAGGGACACAACAATATGCTACCGAATGAAATCAAAATCATGTTTGGAGGTAACCGCATTCTCCCCGAGCTCATTGATAAACAATACAGGATACTCTATGGAAAGGGGTTGTTTGTTTATCGTCAGTTATTCGAGAACAAGAAGCTGTACCGGGATTGGCAAAATAATGCAACAATTGAAAACTGGTTGGGTGACTGGCAGAGAAATGGGTTAGCTGATGGTCCGGAGCAATACGTTGAGAAGGTAATTAAAGACAGCTATTACTTTGAGGATTACTGGAGCAAATGGCGTTTTTTAGCTGGGAGATCTATCGGACGTATGCCGGTAGCCGGTTTGGAGCATATTGAGAATAAACGATGCCGGTTAGCATCTTCAAATAATGTTGATTTATTTTCAGGTAATTACGAAAATAAGGATTTCGATAAGATTGTTGTTGCAAATTGGGGTTGTGGATTCAGTTTTGAGACAGATACATACGAACGATTCTTTCCAAATAAAGCATTTAAGTATGAAGTAGCAGTGAGTTATCACAAACACCATAATCCAGGGGAAATATATGGGTGCAATAAATTTTACTATGGTATAAAAGACTGGTTGGTGGCTACAAATAGAAATCCAAGATACATTAATTCTTATCTCGAGAACTCTCTTTCCGCAAAAGTTCATGTGATCATCCCACAGGAGTGGGTGGCTTATATCCAAGAAAAGCTGGAAGGATATTGCGAACGGAATACTGATCTTGCTTCAAGAGATGAACCATTACTTAAGCCGAACGAAATAGAAGTTGGAACTGAATTTCATGAAGGTTTGGTAGATGCCTATATCAAAGCAGAAATGCGTAAACTAACTGAATTTCTTTCCGGAGTGAAAAATCAGGGTAAAACATTTACAACATTCAAATATCCAACGGAAAAAGGTGATTCTGTCGGATGGGAAATCATACCTCTTGATATGAAATACCGCGAATACATCACTGCACTTAATGATTACGATAAACGAGCCGATGAAGTAATCACCAGCTCGATCGGAATTGATTCAAGTATTTCAAACATCTCAAAAGATGGTGTTATCAGCAAATCGGGATCCGATTCATACTACAATTACATTCTATACTTGTATGCCAATCTTCCAACCGCCGAACGTATCTGTACTGAAGCGCTTAATCAGGCAATCAGCATAAATTTTCCTGAATTATATAAACAAGGCTATAGGCTTGGTTTTTATACCGAAGTTCCGGCCAGACAGGAAGATATTGCCCCAAAAGACCGCCTCCAAAATCAGATGAATAAAACCACTCAGAATGTCAACAATCGTCTGGCTAAACAAGAAGAACTTTTAGGACAAATAATTCAAAAACTCAACAAATGATAACAGACTTCTTTAAATATCCATCAGAATTACGCGATTTTGCGCCGCAAATGCCAACTGATGGTAAGATTGAGAATATGGAGGCACATTTTCGCCCTCAATATCAGAAAATGGTTAACTTAATAGGTAAGAAAACCTATGATCTGTTGAAAGATGAATATGCCACTGCCGAATTTGATGCATCCACGGATAAGGGTATTGCTGTAGGATTTCTACGAGGTGCACTGGCCAATTTAACTGCAATTCCTTATTTCATATTTGAAGCGTCACAGCGGAATAATACCGCAAATAAACTTTATCGATACCAGGAGAATAAACAGGTCGAAATTTATCTGGAAAATGCCTGGACTGAGCTTAATTTTCTTCTCGAACATCTTGAAGTAAAAGATACTGTCTTTACCGATTATGCCGAAACTGACCAGTATAAACTTAGACAAGCTCTTTTTATTAAAAACTCCAGAGAGTTTCAGAGGTATTATGGAGCCATAAATTCTGCCTATTTCTTCAATAATGTGGTTTTTATAATCGAAGAGGTACAAAATGACGAGATTAAGCCTCGGGTTAAAGCTTTCCCTGACATTACAGATGCTAACATGAAATTCTTAATAGGTAAAGCAATTGCTTATGAAACGCTTGCCAGAGCTTGTCAGCAGCTTGATTATACCGAATTACCGTCCGGAATTCGTGCAGATGTACAAAAAGATACTGATTCCAGGACCGCAAAAGGTATGGTTACCGAAACCGACCTGAAGAAATCTATTACTGCATTCTTTCGCAATAAAGCAGCTACTTACTTCCTGAAAATTGAAGAGGCCAACAATATTCCACGCAATTCAGGAACTTACATCATGCCAGAAAGCACTTTAACCGAAAAAGATAAATTTTACCAGCCATGATCACAATTCCATTCAGCAACGGCAATAGTTACCTACTAAAAAACAGTTGGGAGGAGCTTACTCCGGATCAGTATAAAACGATGCTCATTTTCATTATGCAGTTTATGAATAATGAGATTACAATCCTTCAGCTGCGTATCAAAACGTTTTATTTGCTCTCAGGCGAAAAACCACGATTTAACCGTAGTGCAGAATTTTCCGACCAGCAGGCCGAAAATATTCTCCGGATAGCGCAGCAAATGACCTTCATGATTCATATGGAGTACGAGAACAAAAAAGCATTCTCGAAAATTAAAAAAGATACCAGGGAAAAGCTTTTCAGATATTTCCCTGACGAACTAGAGCAAACTCCTGAAGTACGCTGGGCAGCTAAATCGCATTACCAAGCAAAGCCCGATCTGGTATTTGCTGCGAACCTTATCCCTACTATTGGTCGCCACCGGCATGTGCTCAAAGGTTATACTTTCGAAGTTTCCGATAAGATACTGATGACCTCACTCACTACCTCTCAGTTCATCGATGCGCAAACAGTTGCCAACGAAATTAAGGAAACCGGAAATGAATCACTTCTGAATTTGTTAGTAGCTATCCTGTATTCCGGAAATTATTATAGTGCATTACAAGCAGGGCAAACAGCCAAGGAACTCGGTTCGCTTGATTTAGCTACAAAAAAAGCTATTTACATTAATTTCAATGCCATCCAATCTTACTTGATTACTCGCACGAAGTATTCAATACTCTTTAATGCTCCTGTGGCTAAGCCTGTCGAAGTCAAACCAAAACATAACATCGGGTTAGGATCCGTTGCATACTCCCTGGTTAAAGCCGGTTATGGCGACATCGAAAACAGTAACCTGGTTAAGTTTTTTGAGATCATGTATTCCGACCTGATCAGTAATGTAACCGGATTGCATAAACAAGGACATCCGATCGATAAAATCGCAGAAATGACAGGTTTGACCATATCGAAAATTAATCAGATTATTTAAACTGTACGGACAGGACATGTCCTGTCCATACCAATACATACACTCCATGAGTATAACCAATAACCCCCAGCTGCTCCGCGAATCATTTCTGTATTTCGCCAAATTTCCATTATTGGCAGGAGTTACCAGCAGCATGTTCCGATCCGGGAATACATCGGTTACCGGGTATAATACCCTAAAGAATGATGTTTCTGCTTTACCCGTAAATTCATTGGTACCCGAAATACTCAATTTTTTGTTTAGCAGCAACGAGGATAAATTGAAGGCCGAAATTAAAGATACAAAGGGAATGTTTATGCTGCTCGATTACGGACAACTTAGCAGCTCGAAAGACGGTATGGAGCGGAAGAATGATGAATTCGAACTGGGTATAATAATTGCCCGTAAGCTTAAGCCAGATGATTATGACATGGCTGAAACATTGCTTATGCACGACGAGCTGCTTAATACCATGCGTCTGGTTCGCGAAATAATGATTGCCGACAGCAAATATCACCCATGGATCAAACAACTTAATTTTCCACATCGTATTACTCCATGGTATGCCCGCGATCTTTGCTATGCTACAGGCTTCTCAATGATGTTTTCGAAATCAGGAATTGATATGATTTAAATTTTGTTAAACTTGCAGTATGTTAAACCAAAAATCAATGAAATGGATACAACACAAATTGTTATTCTCGTTTTTGTAGTAGTAACTGTTTTTATGGCAGGTCGAGAAATATTTAATTGGTATTTTAAAATTAATGAACGAATCAAGTTGCAACAGGAAACAAACGAGCTTTTGAAAAAATTGCTTAGTAAATAGCAACAAAAAACCCGCCCATTCAGCGGGTTTTCTTTTTCTTGCTACATTTGTAAAGCCAAACACTTTTAAATAGAATAATTACCGGGGACCAATAAGATGATTTTCCCCTTGCAGCAACTTTTGGTTACTTCGGTAATTATTTAAAAGAGGTTTGGCGACCCGCTGCAGGGGTTTTTTATGCCAAACTTTATGGAACAATCCGAATTTATCACCCAAATCATCAGCCAGTTTGCTACCTGGTATGCACCGGCCAGCGATATCGTGTATGCAACCGATTTTTTAAGTACTGCTGAGATTGTCGAAGCGCTTAATCAGTTTCATCCCGGGGCAAAAGTCAACGACGAACAAATATTCGATGCAATGACCGCTGCCGGTTACCTTTATTGCCCCGATCCGGGTAAAATGACCTTCCAACTCAAATGGATGATCGTCCGTAACTCCTAATTAAAAACCTCCAAATGGAGGTTTTTTTGTGTCCTTTCTACCCATTAACCAAATATTCAAATTTGAATCATTATAGTACAGACAAGGAATGCCTTGTCTCTAACGAAATGATTTATGATCTCCGACAAATACATACGTGGCCAACTATATTCAGAATTCACTGCCCAGGTGTTGCGCAATGCTGCTCCTAAAATAATGAGCGAGCAGGCCGATCGCGTTGATGCATTTTATAATTACCGAACCGGCCATATTGTCGATTCTCTCATGAATCAATCCTTCAGGGTAATGAATATGGGCAGTGGTGCCGTTTTAGACTTAGACACATTACTCGATCTTCGGTTTCTCGATATCAAAACATCCGCATTAGGAAAAAAGAAAAAGGTATATGGCCCGGTTTACAATAAGCCACTTTGGGGCTATGTCTATGGATACATATTCGGAACCCTGCGCTATGGACTTACCGAGTCAGTTCAATCCGAAATATTCGACATGATACGTGATTCATACAAAAAACCCCTTTAACAATGAGCTTAAAAAAAGACATTATTGGAGCCGAAGTACAAATAGGTTCCAACGAAGCACAAAAATCATTAACCGAACTGGCTCAGAAAACATCTGCTTTAGCGGGCGAAAATGACCGTCTTCGAATTTCGCAGGCAAAACTTAAAGCTCTGGGAAAAGAAAGCAGTGAGGAATATAAAAAGGTTACTGCTGCTATTGCTGCAAATAGTAAGGAGATAAAGACAAATCAAGGCCAAATGGATGCTCTGCGTAAAACGCTGGGTCTTTCTGATATGTCAATGAAGCAACTTCGTGCACAGGCCACCAATTTACGCAGGGAATTAAGTGGAATGAATGAGGGTGCCGATCCAACCAGATGGAAAAAGTTGAATAGCGAATTGAAAGCTACTCAGACACAAATGGATAAGGTTTCATCAAGAATAGGGCAGACAAAGGGTGCAATGAGTGCTTTGGGGAAGTTGCTACCAGTTATAGGCTTTGCTGCTATTGCCGCAGGAGTAAAAAGTCTGATAACAAACATTATTAATGTCAGAAAAGAATTCGAGAAATATGAAGCCGTTTTAACCAATACGCTAGGCAGCAATAAAGCAGCTCGAAAAGAAATGCAAATGTTGCAGAAGTTTGCTGCAGAAACACCTTTTGCGTTAACCGAACTTACCGGTGCATTTGTAAAATTAACGAATTACGGACTAAAGCCGTCGAAAGATGAAATGCGCAAATATGGCGATGTTGCTGCTAGTGTTGGTAAGGGATTCGATCAGTTTGCTGAAGCCATGGCCGACGCTGTTACCGGAGAATTCGAACGACTAAAGGAGTTTGGTATAAAAGCAAAAAAAGAAGGTGATAAAATCACATTCACTTTCAAAGAGCAATCTACTGTCATTGATAATAATGCTACATCAATTAAAAACTATATTTCAGGGCTTGGTGATCTTCAGGGAGTATCAGGGTCAATGGCAGCTATTGCTGCAACATTAGGTGGTAAGATTTCCAATATGGGCGATGCCTGGGCCGGACTAATGAATACAATGGGATCCGGAACATCTGGCATTATGGTAACAGTAATCGGATGGATGACAAGTTTTATAAATACGTTGGATGGTGCCTTTCGTTCCATTAAAATGATAAAGGATTCAGTAAAGGATCAAACAGTGGTCGATAGCATGAATAATGCGATGGTAGAAATTGATACAATAACAAAAAGCCTGGTTAAAAATGGGATGACACAGTCTGCTGCATATAAACATGCGATTGAACTATACGACAAATCAATTGAAGCAAGCATTACAAGTACACAGGCTTCGTTTATTGGTGCTACTGAAAACCAAAAACACGAACTCGCAAAAAGGCTAAACTTATTGATTGAAGAGAGAAAGGCTGTAAAAGAAAATCTGGGAGCCATAGATGCTTTAAGACAAAAACAAGAAGATGCTGAAGCTGCAAAAAGAAATACAAAAGCATATAAAAAAGGAGCTTCAGATACAGCAGTTGCCTTACTCGACGAGGCTAATAATGATCGAATGGCATTGCTTACTATTCGATATGAAAAAGAAGGCTGGACGGATGCTAAGTTTAAGACTGAACAGATGGCTGCCGAACTTGCTTATTTAATTCAAAAGCAAGCATTACTCGAACAGTTTGGACAAAGCACAATACAGGTTGAAGCACAAATAAGCAAAAAGCGTATTGATGCTCAGAAAATGTTAAATGATATCTTGATCGATGGTGATAAGGAACTTATAAAGCAAATGGAAGATTCGGCAAAAGCCGACGAAAAAGCAGTTGCAGAAAGTCTTAAAAATGCCGAAAAGACTACAAAATTACTCGAAAAATCAAAAGATAAAGAACAAAAGTTACTGAAAGAAAGACAGAAAAACTATATGGATTTCGGTCAGGCTGCTGGAGAATCATTCGCTGCATTAATGCTTGACAATGAAGCAACGCTTAAAGATTATTTAAAGGCAACACTATTATTAGCCCTTGAAGCACTTCATCAGTATATGCTAATTGAAGAAGCCAAAGCCCTTGTTAAAGGTATTGAAGGTGGACCAGTTGGAATAGGAATAGCACTTGCTAAAATTGTCGCAATGGAAGCTGCTTATAATGTTGTAAAAGGCTTATTAAGTTCTAAAGGCAAAAAAGACGGTGGTTATGGTGAAACTGGTGCAAACGATAATCAACCGGCAGGCATATACCACGTAAACGAATTCATAGCTTCGGCTCCAGCTGTACGTAATCCAACAGTAAAACCAATACTCGACATTATAGATATGGCTCAACGCTCCGGAACCATTGGTAGCTTAAATTTAAGTGCCATTGTTCCCGGAAGACAAACCGGAGGATTTGGATTCTCTTCCTCTTCCGGATCCACCTCCACCGCACCAACTATTATCCAGTCATCAGGAGGAATGTCAAATGAATCGCTTACACGATGGGAAAAGATTGCAGACCGTTTCGAACAAATGGAATTGAATGTCTCGATTAAAGATGTGGATGATAAACTAACAAAAAGAAAGCTTCGCGAAAAGCAATCAACATTATAGGTGTCCTTTCTGCACATCATCAGCAAAGCTACATTCGTAATAGTAAACTGTAAATACATAAAATGGCACTAGAACTTACAATACCAGGCGGGGCAACACAACTAAGCGGGAACCGCGTTCAAGCATCAATTGCAACTACATTAAAGCAAGGGAGCTTTTACCGCATACTTTGTAAGACCACGTCAGTAGATAATAGTTTTCCTGAAGGGATAGATCCCATTGAACCTACGGACTTAACTTCAGTTTTCGATTTGCGTAACCGGGTATCGATGCCTGTTGATTACGACTTCAGCTGGCCACTTACCGGGAATGTTTTTATTAAGCGTGCCCAGCTCGCCAAAAAAGTAATGGTTGATATTGGCGAAAGCTTTATTGATGGCAGTGGGAACAAAATAATTAACTGGGCCGGACTAACCGAAAACAATACTTTACTCATTTTAAAAGGTAAATTAAGCAAGCACGAACAGGCTAAGTATAACGAGTTAGGAAAAACATTTTACCAGGAATACATCGAAGCCGGTCGTTTCCTTACCATGTTGCCCGTTAATCAGCGCATTTCACCTGCGCAGCCGGTTAAGTTGTGGTTTATCACCAAAGAAGTTGCTCCGCAAATAGTAAACCTAAAGGTTGATTTTATGAAGCTGGACGGAACTTCGGGAAGTATTCTTATTCCCGGGACCATCGATCCGGATGCGATATACGAAATTTGTACCGATTGCGGATCTCTGGGTCTTGCTGCTACAGAAATCAACTATTACAGCGTTGCGATCGATAAAGATGGGATTGCGGTTTCAGAAACCCGTACATTCACTATTGACCACTTTCCTTACGAAATCAATAACTACATGTTTTGCTCAAACCGTGTGGGTGCAATAGATAGTTTCTGGTTTCATGGTCATGTTAAAACATACTTTCCAACTGAGAGCGAAAGCTCGCAGCGCAATGCTCAGATAACCGATACGCAAAAGAAGGCTACCATCGAGGTTGACTGGAAAGACGGTGTTCGCAAATGGGAAATTAACTCCGGGTACCGAAGCGTTGAAGAACAACAAGCGCTTAAAAGCTTACTGGAGAGTACTGATATTTGGATGATCGACGGAAACGACATTATACCGGTAATGCTTGAAGATGGTGATAACCAACTGGGCTACACCTTGGAAGACACGCAATACATTGAACTGACATTTAAGGAGGCTCACTAATGAAGGAAGCATACGTAACTCCAGGCTACCTTAAGCGCAAATTTCCGAATAACCCGGCCATGCATGCGGTTATTGACTTCATTAAAAAGGATGGCGTATCAATACCCGATACTTCCATCACCATTGCTCAAACCGCGCACGGATTTGTAGTAGGTGATGCCATTAAAATAACAGCAGCCGGTTGGGTAAAAGCTAAAGCTGATTCAAGAGCAAACGCCGGAACAGTTGGATTTGTCAGTCAGGTTGTTGATGCAAATAATTTTAAATACATTGAATCAGGCATATTGCCAGGCGAGTATATTCCAGCCGCCATTTATCTGTTATCGACAGCGACCGCCGGAGCGATAGCCGCTCAAACTGATCCTGAAACGTTTGCGATTGGTCAGGTTCGTGAGGTTGTTGGTGTGGCTAATTCAACCGGCACGGCCTTGATTGTGGGCATACAGGAAGGTCAGGTAATTTCGAGCGTATTACTTGAACCTAATATTGTCACCAGTGGTTCTGTGGCGAATAAAGTAATGACTATCAAACAGAGCGGTGGCAATGATGTGAATATAAATTTGCCGGATTACCAACTTGTTAATGATGTACTTACTAAAATATCTGCGTTAACATCGGGGACAGGCTTGCTGCGCAAAACAGCAACCGGATGGGAACTGGATAATTCGACAGGGTGGAACAATACTGTTCAACAATTGGCTGGCACTTCTGTGACTTTAAACCCTGATAGTGGATTGAATGCAAAAATAACTTTGACAGCTTATACGACAATCACTTTAGTGAATCTTCAGGAAGGAATGTCAGGGAATATTTTTGTTCAAAATGGTATAGATCAGACTATTTTAACATTTGCCGGATACACGGTCTATGTTTCGAATGCGGTTTATAATGCAGCTTCTAAAGTAAGGACAAGCGGTGGAAATAGAAGGGATCGGTTTTCGTGGGTATATGATGGAGCAACTGTATCGATAAATGGCCAATTAGATTACAAGTAATGAGGGCGCTAAACAACTTTGATAATTATGGATTTATACTCCCACGATTGTATGGTTTTGAGGTAATTGAATATGAAACCTATCAAACATTCAGGGTTTTATTTTTTAACGACTTCGTAAATATAACAGGATGGGGATTGTGCATCAGTTCAACAAAACAATACCCTGATATTGATGATATTTACGTAGATGCCAGGAATACGGTAACTTCATGGTCATCTTATTACTTACCACCCGAATTGGGGTATTATGTATCATTTGTTTTTACAGCACGACAACTTCCAACCGGCCAACGATTGAATGTCCGCATGTTCCTGGATAACCCGGCTGGTAGAGTATGGACAAATCCGGCAGTCGTATTTAGCAGTTCACCGGTGTATTACCCACCTTCGATAGAAACGAAGTCGTTAACATCTATTTACTCAACATCTGTAATGACTGGAGGACAGTCTATCCAGGGCAATGGTTATGCAGTCAGTGAAAAGGGGGTTTGTTACAATACTGTTGGATCACCAAATTATACAGATTCAAAAATAGCCTGTGGTTTGGGTCTGGATGATTTCACCGTTAAGATACCGGATCTTATACCAAACACAACCTACTATGTTAGAGCGTATGCAAGAAGTGCTGTTGGCTACGGATATGGGGATACTCTAACGTTTAAAACCAATATGTACGGAGTGCCAATCCCCGTTTTAAACAACCTAAATAATTTTGTTGGAGGCACAGCAGATGCATATGGATCAATAGCTGATAACGGTGGCTATGCCATCACGCAAAAAGGATTTGTATGGGATACACAAGGCGATCCGAATATCAGTACCGGACACGTTACAATTGTTGGTTCTGGTAATGATGATTTTATGGCCAACATTGGGGGTTTCCCTTCGGGCATTAATATCTGGCTCAGAACATTTGCGATTAACTCATTTGGAATTGGCTACGGTTATGCTGCCTTGTTTGATATTGCTTCTGAAGGACAAGTAACGGCAAAAGTAACTTATGTGATACTCAATAATCCGGCACATGCGGGTATGGTAGTTAATGGACCGGCAGTTCAAATCCGTGGATCAAGTCCAGGACTTTGGTATTGGAGTAGTATCACTTTAGTTTCAGCCCAATTGTCGCTATTTGGGTCGTGGTTAAAAACGCTTGATACAGGCAGTATGGTCACCATGTATTCAAATGCAGGCAACATAGCTTTAAAGTTATTTAATCCGGCACTAGGGCATAAAATGCATGTATTAATGACCGGGAACGATTATTCGACTGCGGACATTGAAACTATAAAGTCGCAAATGACACAATTAGCTGTATCGGTTGCTAGTCCGACCACATTGGGATATAAGGCAGACTTTACATTTAACGGATCGTTGAATACATACGTAATTTTTGATTTCAGAGAATAAAAAATACAACTATGACACAAGGTAGAGCGGCTTCGGATCAGATAAATGTGATATTAAACTCACTTGCCGGTGCGGGTGTAGATGTATCCGTTCGTGAAAATCTTTCTTCGGTGGTATGGGATGTTGCACTTGGAATATACCGCCACGTCGTTATTACCGGGGTGGATGGGAAAGAAGTTGAAATGCAGAAATCGCTTACTCATATACAGTGGCGATTAGTTGGATCACCGACCTGGAACAATGTTGTCTCGATTGCAGAGATAACCGGACCTTCTGGGCCAAATGTTGTACAGACTGGGACATCTACGAACATAAACGGGATGCTTAAAGGCAATGGAACAATAATTTCACAGGCAACGAAGGGTACAGATTATCCAGATCCCGCAACAACGATGAATAAGAATTCGAATCTTTCGGATCTTGAAAACAAACAAACGGCCATTAATAACCTGTTGAATGCAGGATCTGCTGCTACTGGTAATGTTCTGACCAAAGATGTTTCCGGGAATCTTATTATGAAACCAGCCGCTGGTGGTGGAGGTGGTGGTTTGACTTACACTTTTACGCTCAATGAAGATATTGCAACCGGCAAATTGGTCAATTTGCGTGCGGATGGCAAAATAGAAAGTATTGGCAGCACAAAAACACCTGGTGCATTCCCTTCGGTAAGTCCGGTTATTTTTAACAGTGGAGCTGTTTATCCAAACAATAATGCAGTATTTGATCCTTTTAATGAAAACAGGTTTATAGTCTGTTCGACCAATGGATTTTTTGTTGGAATTATTAACGATAATGGAAGCATCACAATGAGCGGAAAGCTTTCATTGGCAACAAGTTCTTATGATTGTGCCATTGCGTTTGACCCTATTAACAGGGATTACATTTATGCTGTTTATAATAATTCATTTAGTTCAGTTTATGTAACCTATGGTATATTGAATACATCAAATGGTGTTGTGTCTTTTGCTGGTTTATCTCCTTATTCAATCACTGCGAAAGTTCCTGAATTCCTATGTATAGATGTGGACCCGTTTAATAATGGACACATCGTGATTGCATATAGGGATCAGTCAAATGGATATGGGATGTATTGTGAGCTCTACTTCAAGGCTGCCACAAATGGATGGTCAAATATTGGTCTAACAGCGTTTAATTCAGCCAATACAAAGTACATTTTCTGCGAATTTGAAAAGTATGTTTCTGGTATTTATTTTATTTCCTACGTAGATGTTAATGCGGCGGCAGCTCGAATACGGTCTACATATCCAGGAGGAGCCTTAGGATCTTATGTGAATATACAAAACGGCGGAGTAAGCTATTGTGATGTATCCTTTAATCCGAACGTTCAGGGTGAACTTTTAGCCATTTACAACTATGCAGGAGGAACAGTATTAAGGCCAGTTCATATAAGCCTTGTGGGATCGACAACCCTTGGAACAGCTTCTAGCTATAGTCTAATTCCGTGGACTCCGGGAAATTTTGTTTTCTACCAGATTTGTTTTGACTCAACCAATTCAGGAAACTTCGTGGTATTGTATAAAAATGCTACTACAAACATGCTGACAATTCAGGAAGGCAGCACCGATGGAACCACAGTCACATTAGGTACTGCATACAGCATTGGAGGTGTTGGCGATGAATATACGGCTATGGTTGCCAATCCGAATGTTCCAGGACAGTTGGTCGTTGCATATGATACGTTATCAAACCATTATCCAAACATTTGCCTCTGTCAGCGCAATTCATCAAATCTGAATAAAAAAACACTTGTGGGAGTTATAACCGAAGCCGGTAATGCGACACAATCAAAGGCTGTCTCTCTACTTGGTGGAGTAATTTCTGACTTTTCCGGTTTAACTGTAAATGCAGACTACTATGCACAGACGGACGGAACAATCAGTACTACCGAAACTTTTGGTTCAGTATATATCGGACGGGCAATTTCAGCAACCGCAATACAAACAAAAAAACCATAACCAATGAAACTGATCATTCAAAACGCAACGAATCGAGTGGCTTATGCCGTGGAGAATTATATGAATGCTTTACTGACTGAAACGTTATTGGTAGTTGGCGAAGCAGTTGCAACTGATTTGAATAAATTCAATGCAACCATTATTGAAAATGTTGAACTTCCGGAAGATTTTGAAGAGAAACAATGGACATATACAGAAGGTGTTTTCGTGGAATACATTGAAAACAACAGTCCGATTATTGATCTTGAAAAAGAAAAGGAACGCCTGTATGTTGAGTTGGATTTTCTGAGTAATGAGATGGCCACCGTGATACTTAAATGCAGGCTGAACAATGACCCGGAACCTGATCGTCTTACTCAAATAATTGTATTATGCAGAGCAATGTACCCAGCTGCAAAAAATGAGATTGAATCATTGACCGAAGAAACTGTAACCAGTTATATTTTGAGGTCACCTAAATACGAACAATTATTGAACCTTCTTAAAACTTTCCTGTAATGCCAACCATCGAAAAAAATAATAAAGCACTTAATACTCCAGTCGATTTTTCTGTACAAATCGAAGACCAGAGTCCGCTCACAAAGTTTGATGATA
>JBGSUC010000075.1:0-56779 GCA_041736275.1 Prolixibacteraceae bacterium | reverse complement strand
AATGCTCCCGAAATTGTACTCGTGACTGTACCGCAGGTTCCTGTAACAATGCAATAGTAGTAAAGTGTTCCGGCAGTGGTAGCTTGAGGTGTGTAACTGTTGGTTTGCGCTCCATTACCTGATCCCAGGGATGTTCCACCGGTAGTGCTCGCCGTTGTATTGCTGTACCACTGATAAGACAATCCGGTTCCGGCTGCAGTTACTGTTATTGCAGTAAAGGTTCCATTGATACACTGGGTCTGCCCTAAGGTTGATTGGCTGCTTATAGTAGGCGCTACATCTGCTGTATATGTAATAATTACCAGACCGTTAGCACCAGATCCTCCATAGCGAGTTCCAGAGTCACGATGAGCACCGCCGCCACCACCACCGGGAAAAACACCAGGAGAACCATTAGAGTTGTAGTCTCCTCCATTTCCACCAGATCCACCTCCAACAATGGACGCTCCGGTTTGAGTTGTTTGGTTAGTTGTATAGTTTCCATTAGCGCCAGTACCCCCTGAAGATCCTCCGCCACCTCCCCAATAATTTGAGCCTCCATTAGATCCAGCAGCACTTTGGCCTCCACTATGGGTAACGATATTTCCTATTGAACCAGATTGACCACCAACGCGTGTGTTTGAGTTATTTGCTGCACTATTTCCTCCTTTGGCTAATACGTATACTGTTGGAGTATTTCTAAAATAAGAATCTTCACCAGCAGCAGTTGTTGAGCTGCCAGCCCCAATATAATATGAATAAGTTGCACCAGAAGTAACGGCCATCGTACTTTTTGCATACGCACCACCTCCTCCTCCAGCTCCCGCGCCATCGTTACTTCTAGTACCTCCACTACCACCACCGCCCCACGCTTCAACAGTAATACTGGAGACACATGATGGCACAGTAAAAGTTTGAACACTTCCGGTATAAATAAAACCATTTTGGACATAATAAACAGTAATTTTCCATGTATTATTATTTACATAATGGTAATTCGTACTACAATCTGGTCCTCCATTACCATTCCATGTTCTACCTGCATGAAGCTGGAATGTAATATTCCCTCCTCCGCTTACGCCATTTGCAATAGAAAGCCCAGTACGGGAATAGTTATAGCTACCAGAATAATTACCCACCCCTGAAGCAAGTGTTGTCTCAGCAGTGCCACCGATTGAGGTACATCTAAGTTGGGAACGCTGATCTGAAATCCATGGGTTAATAGCACCTGACGAAATGGTGTATTCAACATCAATACTTGTTATTATACTATTTGCGGGGATAGTTACATTTAAAGTTCCAGGGCAAGATGAGCTTCCTGGCAACGATTGGAAACCGTAATCAGTAGAAATATCTCCAGATGAATAGGTTGCAGATGCAGAACTAATCTGCGCCCATGCAGAATGAGAAAAACCAAACAAAATTAACAGCAATGTAAAAGCAATACCCTTCGACTTAGGAGCATGACGAAAAGAAACAACACTTGAGTTTAAAGCAAACCCAAAATCGTTGGATTTGCGGTAAGAATTTAGTGATTTGGATTTTTTTTGAGAAAAAACTGATTGCTCATGAACTAAATCGAAAATTTGTCCGTTTAGTTGTTTATAGCCGCATGAAATAGGTTTTGAAATGGAGTTGGTAAAGTTTAATAAAGTTTCACCAATATATGCCAATAGAATGGGAGTATCATTTTGCTGAAACCTAAGGGTAAGTATCCATAAGGCGGCAAAAATAACAAGACATAATAAGCCAGTTATTATTTCTTTGTTGAGTATCATATCTATTGCAAATCCAATCAAAAACAAAAAATTATTTGCTTAGCCAGCACTACGGGAATCATTCGCGTTGCTGCCACTTAACAAAATTAATTATTAAAACTTTTGAACTATTCAAAAAAACCAATACTTCTTCATTGATTGACTTTCCCGAAGTTCGTTTTACCGACTTTCCCTTCCCTTCTAACGAGTCGTGCTTAATGTAGATTGGTGCAATTGATTTTAAAGCTATAAAAAAAATCCATTTCAGAACCATTAAGTGCCATTACTTACAAGTTAACAAGTACAATTCCAACCCATTATATGCAACCCAAGTAAATATAATGCATTTTTTTCTAAAAATAGAATGAATAACCATTTTTAATACACTGTACTTCAATTGATTACGAAATTAAAATCTACATGAAATTAGAAAATTGGAATTTTGTGTTCTTATTTATAATAGTACTAAATTAGATTTTGTCGAAAAAAAATGCTTCAATCACCTGTTAAGAGCAGAATTCAGGATGATATTTTCAGAAAATCCAACGTGCTTTTCTGCATTCTAAAATTCTAATTAGGAATAAAAAACCGAAACAAAACATCTCAGTTCACACCCAAAAGAATCGAATTCCAGGCATCAATACATTTAGATTTATCGTAGAAAAGAGACAAAAATTAAAATCCTGAGGTTCTATATAATGAACATACATACTTATTTATGTTAGGTTGTATTTTTATATCATCATAATATATTTCATATGTAATATATATTGCCGGTAACAAAAAACTAATTTATCACCGAAAAATTTTCATTAAAAAGGGGGAACAGAAAATCTGTTTACTGACCATAAGAAACATAAACAAAGATTCAAAATTTGATAGATGGTAGAAAATTCAATTATCATTTCTGCTGAAACCTAAATGATTGCATCTGTAAAAAAGAATGTAAACTAAATCAACCATCTCCAAAATTGTCGTTTTAGCAAAACGTATGATAAAAAGCATTTGTCTATATCCAATACATGATCTACATTTACATCAACCTTAAACAATAGATAACTTAACCAAATCTTGTAAAATGAGCACTAACAGACGAAATTTCCTGAAGCAAAGCCTGATTGGAACCGGAATTCTGGCTAGCGGACTTGCCGGCCATGCAGCTTCTATGAATAGTGAATTAAACACTGTTAAAGACAAAACAAATCGCACGCAACGGTTCAATATGAGCGGTTATGCCGCACCTAAACTGGATAAAGTCCGTATTGGTTTTGTTGGACTTGGAATGCGCGGACCTGGAGCGGTTGAACGCATGTCGTACATCGAAGGTGTTGAAATTGTAGCCTTATGCGACCAGTATGAAGATCGTGTGGAAAAGATGCAGAATCTTCTTGAAAAACAGGGACTTCCGAAAGCTAAATCTTATTCAGGATCTAAAGACGCATGGAAAAAAATGTGTGAAAATCCGGATATTGATCTGATCTATATTACTACTCCCTGGTCGCTGCACACTCCTATTGCAGTTTATGCCATGGAACACGGTAAACATGTGGCAACCGAAGTTCCGGCAGCCATTACGATAGATGAATGCTGGCAATTGGTTGAAACTTCAGAAAAAACCAGAAAGCATTGCATGATGCTTGAAAATTGTTGTTACGACTTTTTCGAATTACTTACCCTGAATATGGCACGCCAGGGTTTCTTCGGAGAAATTATACATGGCGAAGGCGCATACATTCACAATCTACTCGGCCTGAATTTCGATAAAAACGGGTATGCCGAAATGTGGCGACTGAAAGAAAACCAACACCGAAACGGAAATTTGTACCCAACTCACGGTTTAGGCCCAATTTGCCAGATTATGAATATAAACCGGGGAGATCAAATGGAATATTTGACATCCATTTCGACTAACGATTACCTGATGGCAGAAAAAGCAAAAGAACTTGCGGCAAGCGATAGTTTCTACAATGAATTTACCACTGACAATTACCGTGGAAACATGAATACCACAACTGTACGAACTTATAATGGAAAAACCATTATGATTCAGCACGATGTGACCAGTCCGCGTGTATATTCAAGACTTCACCTGGTAAGCGGGACAAAAGGGATGGCCTGTAAATATCCTGATCCCCGGATTGCAACCAGTCATGAATGGTCCAACCCGGAAGAAATGAAACTAATGGAAGAAAAATATACTCCTGAAATCGTAAAACTGATGGGTGAAATGGCAAAAAAAGTAGGTGGTCACGGCGGAATGGACTTTATGATGGACTGGCGCCTAATCGACTGCCTTCGCAATGGACTTCCACTCGATCAGAACGTGTACGACGCCGCCCTCTGGAGTTCGATTGCACCTTTAAGCGAAAAATCTGTCGCCAATCGCTCCAATTCAGTTGATGTTCCTGATTTCACAAATGGTGCATGGAAAACAAATGAACCGGTTGAACTGACCTTAAAAGGAGGTGGCACAACTGGCGTGAAAGAACTGAAAAAAGTGGATTCAACGAAACAACTATGACCCTAAACACAATTTAATAAACTATTTGATCATATTATAACATCATAAAAATCAACCTTCCTATTGGAGATTCTCCGAAGAAGGTTGATTTTTTTTGTTCAAAAAATTCTGCCCCTTCATATTATCCGCAAAGTACTAAACCCAGAGCGTTTGATGAAATTATTCATTAAACATAGCTATTAGTTAATATAGCTATGTTTATTTTAAGATAATCTCATCTTTTTATCCAACTTATTTGTATCTTTAATGTAAATCTACACTTCAAACAATATATATAGCGATAAATTCCCAAAAATTACCGCTATCTCACCAACACATAGTGACCTTTTCAACTAATCTTCAACTCCCGGCTTTTATGTAAATACAAATTCAACAGATTTTAGAACTGTCAAAAAAAAGTTCAACTTCTGAATTGCCGGGCTATTGCGATTTTAAAATTCAAAAAAAACCTATATAGGTTTTATCCTAAATACAGACAGGTTTAACCTGTTGTCTCTCAGGAAACAGAAACGGAACATCCAAGATCCGGAAAGAATTATGCTTTATGTGAAATTCAATCCTCTTAAATTAATTACAAACATTAAAAACGACAACATGAAAAGACTAATTACATTAGCACTGGTCCTGATAATGACCATCCCAATGTTTGCTCAACCACAACAAAATTCGCAATATCTGTTATTCGAATTCATGCATGTGAAAAATGAAAAAGGATCGAATTACTGGGATGTAGAACAATTTTGGTCGGGAATTCATAAACAGCGAGTGGCAGATAAATCCATTATAGGTTGGGATCTTTGGTCATTTATACCGTCAGGAACAGAACAAGGCTCTCAGTATATGACAGTAACTGTGTTTGCAAGCCTTCAGGATATGCTAAAAGCAATGACTTCATTAGATGTAATGGCCTATGCCAAAAAAGCTTATCCGAATAAAACAGACAAAGAACTTAATACCATATATGAAAATACCGGAAATTCCAGAGATCTGGCACATCAGGTACTTTTTAAGTCAGTAGATCAGACAAAAGATGACTTTAAAATGAAAGTAGGCATGATGGCAACTTTTGATATTATGAAACAACTGGATGACAGTTACGAAAAAGTAGAATCAGAAATTTTCAAGCCATGGCATCAGCGAATGGTTGATGAAGGCAAAAAGGGTCACTGGGAATTAGATCAGGCCATTTTACCAGCGGGAAGCGAAGCATACGGAACGCATATAACAGTAAGTATGTACAACGATCTTGCTCAACTATCAGCTTTTATGGAAAATTCTGGTGGCGACATGAATCTAATGATGCAACTTGCAGTAAAGGAGGGACTGAAAACGAGAGATTGGAAGGAAGTAAAAATTGCAAAACTGGAAATGATGGTGAGACAATAAACGAACAATCGAATTAATAAAAGCAAAAAGGTGGCTGTAAATATGTACAGGCCACCTTTTTGTTTTTCCTGAAAAATTCAGAAAAAATATCAAAAAGCTTATTTTGCGCTTCTTACTTTTCCGGAACCAGCTACCGATTGGTCAACCATTGGTCTGCCTTTGTAGGTCACATTCCCGGAACCAGCCAATCGAACATACAAATTTTTATTGGCCTCAGTTTCCACATTTCCTGAACCGGAAACTTTAACCGTAACATCATCGGCACTGTAATTCATTCCTTTAAAATTACCGCTTCCCGAGATCACCACACTTAAATCCTCAGCCACTGTTTTTCCAGACAAAACAATATCGCCCGATCCTGAAATTGCCGTTTTCACACGTTCAGCTGAAAGATCAGAAAGCTTAATGTTACCGCTTCCACTAACTGCCAAATCAAGAATTTTAGTCTTAATTTCGTCATCTGCAATAATGTCTCCTGAACCCGAGACACCTAATCCGTTAATTTCAGGAGTTGTAACATAAATAGTTATATCGCCGGGATTAAACGTACTCCATAAATAGTTTTTGTTGGGGAAACGGATAATCAGTTTACCTTCTTTCACTTCAGTAATAATTTCTTCGAGAGTAGAGGGTTTCGCCACAATTTCGAGATTTGTCTTTTCGCCCTGTTCCAGATGAAGCTTCGCTCCAACACGTAAAGATATTTCGGTAAACGGATCTACCTCCCGGGTCTGTTCATCAGCCCGAACCTGAATACCTGTTAGAATAAAGGCAAATAAAATAAGTGCAGCTCCTAATTTTGTTTTCATCGACTTTGAATATTAAATGATTATTTGTTTTCTATTATCTGAACGCTATTACAGACGACAAATTATTCATGAAGTTGCAGAAAATGGAAATTTTATAGAATTAATTCTTTCTTCGATTTATATTTACTCTTCGTCCAGGTTAAATAATCCTTCCGGAATACGAAGTTCAATTTCGCGATTTTCCTCATCAAGTCGAACAATCAAATCTTCATTTAGAGGTACAAGTGCTTCTTTCCCCTGGTATTCAACTGAAAGCAGAACGTTCCCGGAAAAATCATTTACCTCAGTAATTTCTCCTATCAGTCCGAGTATTTCGTCGAACAGCTTATAACCAATTAATGCATTGGGGCTCATTTCATCTTCGAACTCAATAACATCTTCTTCGTTAACATAAACAGACAATCCGCACAATTCTTTCGCTTTCTTATCCGAGTCAATCCATTCCAGTTTCGTAATTACCGATTCGCCCGATTTAAACCGTAATCCTTCATCCATGATAAAAAAAGGAACCAGCAAATTGTCAATCTCCAGAAACAGGGCTGGATATTCTTCGAGAGTTTCGTAATATTCCTCCTCAAACCGGATGACCAGTTCTCCATGTATTCCGTGTGGCTTCTGGACATAGCCAACTTTCACCGAATTATTCTTTGGTATTGTTTCCATAGTGGTAAAAATAGAAAAAAGCGACAGATTTCTCTATCGCTTTTATAAGTTGACTGCTTATACCAAGGTATAAAACAGAATTTAGTAGGTATTATCCTTCAGTTTCTTCAGGAGCAGCTTCTTCAGCTACCTCTTCAGTTACTTCTTCTTCAGCAACAGGAGCAGGAGCAGAAGCGGCTTTGGCAGCAGCAATAGCATCGGCATTGCGTTTTGCAATGGCATTAGCTCTTTCTGTGTTCTTTTTAGCCTCCATTTCAAGCTGTGTTTTGCGTGAAGATTCGTTACTCACTACCAATCCATCTTTTTTAGCCTGAACTTTATTCGCTTTCTCGGCTACCCAAGCATCGAATTTAGTATCAGCTTCTTCAATAGTGAAAGCTCCTTTGGCTACACCACCTAAAAGATGTTTTTTGTACATAACTCCTTTGTAAGATAAAATAGCTCTTACTGTGTCGGTTGGTTGAGCACCTTTCGAAAGCCAATCAATAGCTTTGTCAAAATCGAGATCAATAGTAGCAGGATTTGTATTTGGATTGTAAGATCCAATACGTTCAATGTTCCTGCCATCCCGTGGCGCCCTGCTATCAGCTATCACAATGTGATAGTAAGCATACCGTTTACGACCATGTCGTTGCAATCTGATTTTTGCTGGCATTTTGCTTAAATTTAAATGATAAACAGTTAATAAAAAAATTAGTGGCGCAAAGGTAAAATATTAATTTTGAATTCAAAATTGTTTGTAGTTAAAACAATGACGTATTCCTGATTTAAGAAAATCAACATTTTATATTTACTTTTACTGAATCGATCAGCGATTCAAAAAATGCTTAAAAAATTTCTTCTTCCGGCATTCTTCCTCCTGTTTTCCCTTCCCTTACTGGCAGAATTCAGAACGAATGTCCATTCTATTTCCCATCGCGAAGGATTATCAAACGGTGCGGTAAATACAATTGTGAAAGATTCGGAAGGATACGTCTGGTTCGGAACATGGAACGGACTTAATCGTTATGACGGCACCAATATAGTTACTTATCTTCCCGGCAATAATTCCTATTCAGTTCACAATCATGTCATCCGGGCATTATACCCTACTGCATCTGGTCCGATATGGATGCTTACCAACAAAGGAGTGGCGCGGTATGACAATATACACGACCGGTTCAGCTCCTTTTTCACACAGGAATCGGAACAACTGAACTACGAAAATGACATCGAAATCTGTCACTCCGACAGCTATGGAACGCTAGTTTCCGTTTTTGGACGGGGAATTTTCCGGTTTGACAGTATTACCGACCAATTCAGTAAAATCAGTTTTGATAAAAGTTCACTTCTGGCCTCCCGGAGTATTAAATGGATTCATTTAATTAATAATCAGCCTTATTGCATTTCGGAAAATGGTAAATTAATTTTATTATCCGGCGATCATTTGCAGGAGGTTATCCAACTGCCATTAACAGGAACACTGACAGCATCAATTTCTGTTGAAATCGATGGCTGTTCTTTAATTCTACTTACCCAACGTGATGGTATGGCCATTTTGGTTGACATAGAAGCGAAACAAGTTCAACAACTCGGGATTCCTGACGATATTATTACTTCTTTTTCTCTTTCGAAAGCAAAAGACAGGCTATGGACCGGAACGGAGAAGGGCCGGATCTACAGTTTCAATTTGTTAACCAGAAAATTTGAAGTGCTCAACCAACTTTCGAATCTTTTCATAAACAATCCAATTACAACAAGGATATTAAGCATTTACGAATCGGAGCCAGATATTTTATGGATCGGAACTGATGGCAATGGGGTGTATACCATGAAATTAACTGAATTTCCCAGCAAGAGTTTGTTCTCAGATCAGTTGGCATACCCCATTGTACGAAGTATCCTGGTAACCCATCAGGGAAATGTTTTGATTGGTACCAAAGGTGGAGGTATTGATATTTTTGATGACAGCGGAGCGCATATCCGAAGAATATCAGTAAAGAATGGCTTGAGTAATAATTCCGTGCTTTCATTTCATGAGCTCGAAGACGGATCAATCTGGGTAGGTACCGATGGTTCCGGGATTGATATTATCTCTCAGGACTATAAAACAATTCGCAATTTTCCACGCGATTTCAAAAGCACTCAATCGCTGGACTTTGCATCAGTTTACTGTATCCTTAAAGGAAGTGACCAGCGGATATATCTTGGAACCAGTGGCTATGGGATTATTATGGTTGATTTCGACAAAGCCTCAAAACCCATCAGTTATGAACAGTTAATTCTGGATAAAAGTATCGTTTCGCCTGGAAAACAAAAGCAGATTATTTATGCGCTGGCTGAAGAGAAACCCGGAATTATCTGGATCGGAACAAGGGGAGTCGGAGTTTACCGTTACAACACAATTACAAAACGAGTAGTTGATCAGTATAATACGATTTCTCACCCTAAGCTTATCCGGAATGATGATATCCTTTCATTGATTACTGATCGTAGCGGATATATCTGGGCAGGCAGTAGCAATGGAATTTTTAATTTTAACCCAATATCTGCTGATTCGGTCAGTGTAGCCGGATTAAATATCCAGTCCGACCTTTTGAATACAAGTATTCATGGCATACAACTGGATAATCCGGGGAATTTATGGGTTACAACCAATCAGGGGCTATCGCTAATCGATGTAAATAATAACAATGTAATAAGCTTCAACCTGAACGATGGACTGATCAATTTTGAATACAGCGATGGTGCTTCTTTTTTTGATAAAAAGACAGACCGTTTATACGCAGGAGGCACAATGGGAGTGGATATCATTCAAACTGATAAAATCAAATTCTCTTCTTATTTCCCTCCCATCGGAATCAACCGGCTTTCCATCCGAAACATTCCTGTCGAAATAGGAGATGAAAGTGTTTTAAGCAGCTCAATAAACAACCAGAAAAACCTGAGGCTGAAATACAACCAGAATACGGTAACATTTGATGTTGAACCACTGGTTTACTGGGGGCAGGAACGACACCGGATCTCCTACAGGCTTCAAAATTTTGATAATGAATGGATAAACAAGCCGCCAAACCAACCAATTAGTTTTTCGAATCTGGAAGCTGGAGATTACACATTGCAGATTCGGGTAAGTGATGAAAACGGAAACTGGTCAACACAGATCAGAGAAATACAAATCCTTATTAATCCCCCTTTTTGGTGGACTGGTTGGGCAATTGCAGGTTACATTCTACTTTTTATCGCTATCCAGTTATTGATAATAGCGGCTAACCGCAGAAGGGAAGCAAGGAAAAAGGAGGCTTTGTTACAGGAATTCAAGATGAAAAAAGAAGATGAATTGCATAACTACAAGATTGAATTCTTTACCAATGTTGCCCATGAGTTTCGGACACCACTTACAATTATTACTTCGCATATTCATGCCCTGCTCGAAGATTCCCGGAATACACTTGAAAATCCGCGGCTGTTAAAAGTTTACAACAACAGCATAAAAATTCAGAAACTGGTATTGGAAATCATGCAGTTCAGAAAGCTTGAAAAAGGGAAAGAACTTTTAACTATTCAGCAAACCAAACCTGTTGAACTTGTTCGTGAGGTTGTTTCTGACCATGAGCTTTTTGCCCGGCAACGAAACATTAGTTGCGAGTTAATTTCTCCCTATCCTGAATTCGAATTCAGGACAGATGCTGATAAGTTTCAGCGGATAGTTACCAATTTAATTTCGAACGCAATCAAGTATAACAAACAGGGAGGATCCGTCAAAATATCAGTTCGGTCAGAACAGTCAGCGCTGGTAGTTGAAATTGAAGACAGCGGGACTGGAATTAAGCCGGAATACTTTCAAAAGGTTTTTGAGCCATTCGGTATTTCTTCGGCTGTAAGAAGGGGAAGTTTCCCGGGATATCGTTCAACTGGTCTTGGGCTGGCAGTTACAAAAGGATTGGTCGAATTGTTGAAAGGCAGCATCAGTTTTGAAAGTACTCCAGACAAAGGGACCAAATTCATATGTATTTTCCCTGATGTGCATCAGTTGAGTCCGGTTGAATTGTTAAATGTTCCGGAGGATGAAATCAATGAGATCAGCTTTATCGACGAATCCACATCGGACAACGCACTGCAAAAATCCGAATCAGGAGAAGGAAAACCTCTGATACTGCTGGTTGATGATGATCCTGAAATTCTGATTTTATTGCGGGATTTTCTTCAGCCTGATTACAACATCATTTTTGCTAAAAACGGTGCAGAGGCTTACAATAAAGTAATAACCGAAAAACCAGACCTGCTTGTTTCGGATGTAATGATGCCTGAAATGGATGGAATTGAACTTTGCTGCAAATTGCGCGAAAACTTTGATACCAGCCACTTACCAATGATTCTTCTGACGGCAAAAGCTGAAATCGAAGACCGGATTTCCGGATTGAAGGCCGGAGCTGACTCGTATATTCCGAAACCTTTTCATCCTGAACATCTGAAAGTTCGCATCGAAAAATTGCTTCAATTCCGGATCGGCATAAAAAATCACTTCGGCCAGCAGGATGATAATTCAATCCTGGCGAAGGAAATTCCAGACCCGTTTTTCCAGAAAATGCTAAGTTATATTGATGAGAATATTGATGATGAGACTCTATCCTCTGAAATGCTTTGCGATAAATTGGCTATCAGTAAATCTTCGCTCTACAATAAGACCAAATCCGTACTCGGAACTACTCCTCACAGCCTCATTAACCAGCGGCGCTTAAGTAAAGCCGTTTTCCTACTCAAATCAAGCGTTTTAACAGTTAGCGAAATCATTGACCAAACCGGGTTTACCAGTCGTACCCATTTTTACGACCTGTTCAGTAAAGCTTATGGATGTTCCCCTTTGGATTACAGAAATAAATTCATTGAAAAGTAGAACGTCAATTCAAGTAAAAGGGAAAAATGTGTTTACAAAGCTTCGGAAAAATTACAAAAGCTAAAATTTGGTCAGGTTGGTGCTTTGGAAAAATTACAAAAGCTTAAAATTGGTCGCGTTGGAGCTTTGGAAAAATTACAATGGTATAAAAATGCTCAGGCTGGAGCTTTGGAAATTTTTCCACGGGCAGTTTGTTATGGATTAAGGACTATCACTGATTTTTTTCTTGATTAAGCTTTTCCCGCTGACGGTTTTCCTTTTTTTTACCCGGGTCGTTGCCCCGGTCTGAATTATGCTGGCCATTCATACCGAAATATTCACAGGTTTAAGTTTCAGCTAACTAATGTTTATCCCTGATTAAATAGTCCAAATCAGCCATTTTACACTATTCCGGACAGGATAGGGAACAGGCCGGACATGTATTTTTATATCCGAATGTAGCTTTGTTGCAACTAATACAAACTACTTATGGATATCGCAAACCGCTTTCCGCAAAACCCATTACTTCGTCCTTCTGATCTGAAACCTGGTATTGATGGTATGGAAATTCTCTGCCTGCTCAATCCCGGAGTTTTTCAATTCGAAGGCAAAGTATGGCTTCTGCTTCGTGTTGCCGAAAGACCCAAACAAATTGAAGGAAAAATCAGCTTCCCGGTATACAATAGTAATGGCGAAATCGAAATTCTGAGTTTCGATAAAAACGATCCTGATCTGGACGCCTCTGATCCCCGCGTGATCAATTATAAGAAAAAAGATTATTTAACCACATTGTCTTATTTGCGATTTGTTTGCAGCGATGATGGAATCCATTTTCAGGAACCTGCAGGTTACCTTCCTATTTTTGGAAAAGGTGAACTTGAAACTTTTGGCATCGAAGACTGCCGCGTGGCCACCATGGAAGATGGATTCAGCCTTTCTTTTACCGAAGTATCAGAATTTGGTGTTGGCGTAGGATTGATCAGGACCAAAGACTGGAAAAATTTCGAACGCAAAGGAATGATTTTCCCTCCACACAATAAAGACTGTGCCATTTTCGAAGAAAAAATAAACGGGAAATATTACGCCTTGCATCGTCCAAGCAGCCCTGAACTGGGCGGAAACTACATTTGGCTGGCCGAATCGCCCGACCTGATTCACTGGGGACAACACAAATGCATTGCAACGGTTCGCCCCAATATGTGGGATTCGAAACGAGTCGGGGCTGGCGGAGCACCTATCCGGACAGAAAAAGGCTGGCTCGAAATTTATCACGGCGCCAACAGCGATCACCGGTATTGCCTGGGAGCTTTGCTGCTTGATATTAATGATCCTTCAAAAGTTCTTGCCCGCAGTATTGAACCAATCATGGAACCAATTGAAACTTATGAACAAACCGGATTTTTCGGGAATGTGGTATTTACCAACGGCCACTATGTGAAGGGCGACGATATTTTCATGTATTATGGAGCAAGCGATGAAGTAATCTGTGGTGCCCGGTTCTCTATCACCGAAATTTTATCTGCACTCTCAGTGTTGTAGCCAAAAAAAGGATTCAACTCTGATAATTCATATTTGATTTTTTCTCATAATACCTAACTAATATTTATGCTGAAAACAAGAAATCATATAACCATTTTTTTTATTGGTCTGTTTGTTTTGTTAATCACATCATCCGGCTACAGTCAGCAACTTTCACTTAAGATTGCAGGCAACGATCAGCTTGGTTTTCATGTTGACATTTATAAGGACAACCAATTAGTGGTTACCAATACCGAAGAATTTTCACTCCAACTTTTTAATCTTGATATGAGTACCGATGCAGACCTGTTGCACTGGACCGGGAGAGAATGGGCTGGAAATGATACCGCCATCACCTTAAAAAGAGACTCATACATAAAAGAATTTGATGCCAATCTAACAGTTTCAGTTACCTATCAGGTAGTTAATCCACATGTCGTAAAAAAGACGGTAGAGTTGTTTCAGCCATCCATGCCGGGCATGTACTATATCCTGAAAGAAACAGCCAGACCTGCAGAGAAGCCAAAGCGATATGTGACGTTTGAATACGATAATTTCCCTGGCGGAATGGTACACGAAATGTTTCCCGCAGTTGGTTTTGTTACTCCGGATAATCAGGTTGTTGGATTTTTAACCGATGCCGGATATAAAAATCAGTATACACGAAACACCCGCCGCCGGTTTAGCGGACGTGGAGGTGGTTTTGTTGGTATGCGACGCTTACCTGATCCAAATTTATTTTCGGTTGCCACCAAATCTGAACAGGCAGAGAATAATGATTACATCAAACAAACATTTGGTGAATTATACAACCTTGATGCCGGTGAAAAGACCATTTTTAAAATGCCCGCTGAATTTCAAAAAGAAGGCAAGGCAGAAATTGAAAACGTAAATGGTCTCATTTCAATTACCGGTCATACGGGTGGCAGAGCAGGAATTAATTTTATTGCTCCTTTTAAAGATCAGAACGTTTATACCATTTCTTTTTTGTGTAAAGGGAACGCGCCACTGGCTCTTAAACTTTTCAGGATAAAAAATGGACAAAAAACAATTGAACTTGAAGACGGAGTAAAGTACATCGATAACTTTCCGGCTGTCGAAAACGAATGGACGCTTTTTAAAGGAAGCATACTTGTTCCCTACATTGAAAATGACAGTGTTTCCATGTTTATTGGAACCCAGTCAGGTAAAGAATGTAAGATACAGATTAAAGATCTTCAGTTTGCCCGGCATCAGCCACAGTCTGAACCTTACAGTATTCTGCCTCTGGGCGAAAAAGTGGTTAAAACTACCTATGTTTTTGTTGAGCCGTGGAAATCGCATCAGCAGTTTATGATTTCTGCACAATCGCGTTTAGCCGAGGGTAAAGGCTTCGAAGGTAGCTTGATCGAAAAGATGATGTATGCCAATTTTAACATGCTGACATGGATTACAGATACAAAGAATTTTGCACCGTTTAATGTCCCCAATATGAATTATGCGCCGGATATGTACAACCGTGATTCATTCTTCTCAACAGTCGCATCATACAATAAAGAGCTGAACCTTTCAATCTGGGGGCAATGGGGGAAAACGCAGACACCGCAGGGTGGAATTGGAACTATTATCACTCCGTACATGGGGTCGGTTGAGGCCAAGGATAACGAAGCCACCATCGAATGGCTAATATGGGCCATGATGAACAAGCGTCGTTTTGGAGTAACTCTTCCTCAGGATAAAATAAAGAAAGCGATTGATTATGTGCTGAACGAATTTGATGCCGACAGAGACGGAATATGTCAGGCTCATTTTTCTTTGGGTCAGATCGATATTGTTGATTTCAAGCCAAAAACCAACAGGCTTGGACTTAATCAGGGCATGCTGGCAATTACTTTAAGAACCATTAAAGAATTGGGTTTTGATATTTCTGAAAAATATATCCAAAAGGCAGAGAATGAATACAGGAACTTTTATGATGTGAAAAGAAAACATATGCTTTTCGACCGGAATTTTCCCGATATTATTTCATTCACCGAACTCGAACCTGAATTCTTTTCCCTGTGGTTATTTAACCGGCCAATATTAACTGATGAAATGGTAAAAAATCAGCTGGATCAGATGCCTCTTCTGAATAAAGTATCCAACTCTCCTCATCCGGAACTTGGTACAACAGCACCCACTTGTATTCGATTAACAAAAGACGCCAAAGGATATGCCTATTTCACGGGAGATTACCAGCCTTTTGCTGAATTTGGTCAGGAAAATTACAGCAACGGCCAAAACGATGGTTTTTATTACAACGGAGGAAGTTGGTTCAGACCAGAGTATTGCGCATATGTAGTTGGGTTAAAACACGGCTGGAAGAATGCGAAAGAGATGATGGAAAACAGGGCATGGGCTGAAATTTATCTGAATCCGGAATGGCCCTTCAGTAAAGAATTTACACCTACCAAATGGACAACAACAGCTAGTTGGTGGCCATCTACCAAAGGATTGTGCTGGAATGTTTTTATGCTTATGGCAGATGAAGTTGCCGGATTGAGAACTCCTGATATGGATCCTGATTACGAAAAAAATAATAGCTCAGATAATACGAATTGAATCTTAACAAATTAACCAAATGAAAACAAAAATTAATTATGTATGGCTTGTACTGCTATTTATAGCCTTAACAAGTCAGGGAATTCTGGCCCAGACTAAAATCTCCGGAACGGTTAAAGATGAAAGTGGGACGAGTTTGCCCGGAGCTTCAGTATCTCAACTTGAAACTCAAAATGGAGTTATTACAGATTTCCAGGGTAATTATTCAATTACTTTAAAAGCCGATGGTGCTCAATCGCTGGTTTTTTCTTTTGTAGGACTTTTACAGCAAACAGTTCCCTATACCGGAAATTCAGTCATCAACATCGTCTTGAAAGAAGATAAAATTGCCCTGAATGAAGTGGTCGTATTGGGTTATACCACTCAAAAGAAATCAGCATTAACCGGTGCTATTGGTACGGTAAACATGTCTGATCTTGATCAACGGAAAGTGGCTGAAGTAGGCCAGATTCTGCAAGGACAAGTTGCTGGTGTACAGGTAACCCAAAGCACTGGTGCTCCGGGCGATGACATCAACATCACTATCCGCGGAGTGGGAACAATTGGTAGCAGCAGTGCCCCGCTTTTTATTGTTGATGGTTTACCTACTACCGATATCTCTTTTCTAAACACAACAGACATACTTTCGATGACTGTATTAAAAGATGCCTCCGCAGCTGCTATTTATGGTGCAAGAGCTTCTGGTGGTGTAGTTGTAATTACAACTAAAGGTGGTCAGAAAGGAAAAGCCAACATTGACGTTAACTATTACAATGGCATTCAAAAAGTAACCAATCTTCCTACCATGCTGAATTCTTCGCAGTATATGAATAAAATGGAAGAAAGCTGGAACAATTCAGGCTATAGTGGAACCAATCCTTATACTGCCGATAAATCAAGAGCCGATCTTGCCAATACTGATTGGTTGAAAGAATTATTTGGACTTGGAAAATCTCAAAGTCTGCAATTATCAGCCAGTGGCGGTTCAGATAAAGTACAATACTTTATTTCAGGCGGATACTACAGTCAGGATGGTATTGTAGTTTATGATAACGATAAATACCAACGCTATAATTTCAGAACAAATATCAATGCCAACATTTCTGATCGGTTTACAGTTGGAACAACCCTGCAGATTTCGAATAGCACACAAGATAAAATATCATCAAGCGGCGATTCCCCCGGAGTTATCCGTCATGCTTTTATCCGTCCGCCGGTAATTGCTGTTTTCAAAGATCCATCCGATCCAACTTATTCCGAAGCAGATCCTTATACCGATTTACCTTTTTACTCACAAAATCTTTTGGATAACGGTGGTAGCTGGAATGCCGGTGCAAACAAATATGAGTTTGGGTCCAACCCGATTGCTCTGGCAAAATTCACGAATGATAAGCGTAACATTCTGAAAACCTTTGGTACCATTTATGGTGAATTAGCTTTTCTAAAAGACAAGGAATTAAAGCTAAAAACCAATTTGGGTGTTGATTTGAATGTATTTCACAACAAGGCATTCAATCAAAATTTTGGTGATGATGATGGTGGCGGTAATGAAATTGATGCCGGAACAGGCCGTCAAAATCGCCCGACTAACCTGTCAGAAGAACGAGGACAGGAAACTACGATTACCTGGACCAACACGTTGAATTACGCAAAAACAATTCAGAAACATTCCCTGAGCGCATTGGCCGGAACTGAATTCATTACCAATCACGCATCCGGATTAAGTGCTTCCAGATCCAGATATGGGTATACAACTGAATCTTTTCAGTACATCGATTTCGGCGGAACACAGCTGGATGTATGGAACGGAGGCAGTGCATCACAGTGGGCATTATTCTCTTTATTCGCTTCTGTAAATTACAATTACGATAATCGTTTTTTTGTAACTGCCAGCATTCGCGAAGATGCTTCAAGTCAGTTTGCAGCGAACAAGCAACAGGCATTTTTCCCATCTTTCTCTGGTGGTTGGAGAATCTCTCAGGAAAAATTCATGGAGAATGTCAGTTGGATATCTGACCTTAAATTAAGAGCCAGTACTGGGAAATTGGGGAACCAATCGGGACTTAGCAATTATAATTCGCTTGCCATTTATGATCCTCTGGGTACTTTACTTCGTTATGGAAACCCCGATCTGAAATGGGAAACTACTCAACAGGATAACATTGGAATTGACCTCGGCTTGTTTAAAAACAAAATATATCTTTCTGCCGATTATTTTAAGAAAACCACATCTGACATTTTATTGCCGTTAAACTTACCAAGTTTGGTAGGCGATGTGCAGCCAACTATGGTAAACGCAGGGGTTGTAAGCAACGAAGGTTTTGAACTCGCAGTGAATTATAAAAATAATGATCACGCTTTTAAATATAATATCAATGCCAACATTGCCTCAGTATCCAATATGGTGGATAAGTTACATCCTAATTTACCAAGTATATACGGACAGGTTTCAAAAACAGAAGCAGGTCATCCGTTAAACTCATTTTATGGATTCGAAATGGCTGGTATTTATCAGAACCAAGGCGAGATTGATACTTATTTAACCGGTGCGCCTCATCCTGAAATTAAACCAGGTGACATCAAATTTAAAGACCTTAACGGAGATGGCATTATTAACGATGCTGACCGCACGTACATTGGGAATCCAAATGCAAGAATGACATATGGTTTAAATTTTTCAGCCAATTATAAAGGTTTTGATTTGGCTCTATTATTTCAAGGCGTAAGTGGGGTGGAAAAATACAACGATCTTAAAAAGATTATTGATTATGATACACGGCCATTTAACCACTCTGTCGCTACACTTAATGCATGGAATGGTGAAGGCACCAGCAATACCATACCCCGTTCAACTTTTAATGACAATGGCAGCAGCAAAGTGTCCAGTATTTTTGTTGAAGATGCTTCCTACTTCAGACTTAAAAACATAGAAATTGGTTATTCACTCAAATCCTTATTTGGAAAATCAAACACCGTATTTCAGGATGTCAGGTTTTATGTGTCAGCCCAAAACCTGATGACAATAACCAACTATACTGGATTAGATCCTGAATCAGTAAACATGATTGACCAGGGTACATATCCGCAATCAAAAGCATTTTTATTTGGTGTCAACATTAAGTTATAATTAACCTATTAAATAGAAAGATTATGAAATCAATATATAAATTACTGACAGTACTGCTCATCATTACGAGTGTCAGTTGTGAAAAAGACTTGCATGAAACGCCGATAGGTATTATCACTGAAGGTGTGCCTCCAACTCATGAATCTGTAATTTATTCAGTAACTTCTTCCTACCAGTTACTTTCGAGCACCTTAAACATCATTGGCGAATGGGGCTGGGATGATGGTACTGTACTTCGCAACGACTTTATTTTACAGGATATAGCTTCCGGCGATATGCAAAAAAAGTGGAATCCGGATGGTGATCAGGCCTGGATGGATCAGTTTTCTGACTTTAGTTTTACCGCTTCAAATGCCGGAATTAATGGTCAGTGGAGTTATGACTTTGCCGGTGTATCAAGATCCAACACAGCTATCAGCTATTTAAATGACGAGACACTTGCCTCAAGTCTTGCATTTGACGAAACGACAAGAAAGAATCTTTTAGGTCAGGTGTATTTTTTAAGGGCCTTTTATTATTTCGATTTGGTGAATTGTTATGGTGATGTACCCTTGCTTCTGGAGCCGCTGAAAAGTTTCGCTGATGCTTACAGTGTGGCAAAAAGTGAAACAAAAGAAAATATATATCTACAGATTAGCAGTGACCTTGAATTGGCAAAATCATTTTTATCGGATGGTAAATATTCAAACACTTCCGAAAAATGGAGAGTCTCTAAGGGTGCTGTTTTGGCCTTGCAGGCGAAAGTTGCGTTGTATAATCAGCAATGGCCTCAGGTTATCAGCATTGTAAACGAAATGGAAGGACTGAACTATTACAGTCTGAATGCCAATTATTTCGACAACTTTGATGTTGCAAAAGAATTTACAGAAAACGAAGTAATCTTTGCTTACAATCACGAGTCACTAACCGTCCCAAGAACGGGAAATGGACTTTGCGCTTTGGCTGGTTGGGGATTTATAGCACCAACGACCAATTTCATCAATTCATTTGAAGCCAACGATCCCAGATTAGCTTATACTGTAGATGTTGCTGGTCAAAATGTGTACAAATTATTTGGCGAATTAAACAGCAACAATAAAGGAAATGATGATGCACCAAGTAACAAAATATTCATTCGCTGGGCTGATGTAATGCTTTGGAAAGCCGAAGCTTTAAATGAAACTGGCAGCTATTCTGAAGCCATTGCCCTCATCAATAGTGTAAGGGAACGGGCAAGATTAACAGTCACTTTTGACGGTACTTACCCGCCCGCTGGCACCTTACCTGACAGAGATGTCGCATCAACAGATAAAGCTCAGATAAAAGATTGGCTTGTTCAGGAACGAAGAGTTGAATTTGGGTTCGAGTCTCAACGATTCAATGACCTAAAGCGCTGGAATCTGGCAAAGACGTTTTTGACCGGATTGGGTAAAAATTTTCAGGATAAAAATTATCTCTACCCAATTCCTCAGGGTGAAATTGATAAATCAGGCGGAAGCATAACGCAGAATCCCGGATATTAATAACCGAATAAAAACATAAAAAGAAGAGGCTGTATCAAAAGTTATTAATCCCAGTCATCCTGAACTTATTTCAGTATCTCAACACATTGAATATCAGATCCCGAAATAAATTCGGGATGACGAAAATTGAGATTGTTTTGACTTTTGATACATCCTTTCTTTTTATTCAGAAAATATATAAAGCAAGTCTCCACGATTCTGAAATACTTTCCATTTAAATTTAACAGCCCACAGACGATATGATTGCAAAACTGATTACTGAATTCCGCTTTTTCAAATCGATGCCACATGATATGCGGGTGCTGCTTATTACCAACATGCTTTATGCCCTGGTATTGCCTGTGGTGGAGATATTTATGGCTGCATACATCATGCGGTATTTTTCCGACACCAGCTATGTTGCCATTTTTCAGGTTGCTATGTATACCGGAATCATTATCACATCACTCACCAATGGATTTTTACTGAAAAGTTTTAAAGTTGCTCATCTGTATAGTTTTGGCATTCTGCTTAGCGGACTTTCAATGGTCGCCATGATGTTTGTAAAAGACATTCAGTTGTTAGGTCTGATAGTTTCAGGAACCATGATTGGCGCAGCATCCGGATTTTTCTGGACCAACCGCTACCTTATGGCGCTAAATACTACCAATGATGAAAACCGAAATTATTTCTTCGGACTCGAATCATTCTTTTTTACCATTGCCAATATTACTATTCCGCTGGCTATTGGCGCTTTGCTGGCTTCCATTGACGGGATGCAGTTTTGGGGAATGACATTTAATATATACATAGGCTATCGCATCGTAACCGTCTTTGTATTAGCCACAACAATCCTGGCTGTTTTTTCACTCGCCCGTGGCAAATTTGTAAATCCGGTTCAGAAAGATTTTCTCTATTTCCGCTTCGAAAGACTTTGGAATAAACAGATTTTACTGGCATTCCTGAAGGGACTAGTTCAGGGTTTCCTGGTAACAGCTCCGGCAATGCTGATCATGAGGTATGTAGGAAAAGAAGGTTCGCTTGGTTTAATTCAGGGAATCAGCGGCGGATTAACAGCCATCCTGATTTACCTGTTGGGTCGTTTTGCCAAACCTAAACACCGCATTCTCATTTTTGGTTTCGGCATTGTGCTTTTCCTGATCGGAACTGTTGTTAACGGCATTGAATTATCTATGTTTGGGGTGATGGTTTTTGTTTTGTGCAAGGTGTTTTTCCAACCCCTTCACGATCTGGCTTATTATCCGATTATGATGAAAGTAATCGATGTGGTTTCGAAACGCGAAAACCGCAATCAGTATGCCTATATCCTGAACCATGAGTTTGGCCTGTATTTAGGTCGTGTAGGAGGTCTTGGATTATTTATATTTCTGGCATTCAGTGTTTCCGAAGTCTTTGCCCTGCGATATTCACTCATCATCGTTGCCGTGCTGCAAATGCTTTCAATCCCACTGGCAAAAAATATCATGAAAGAATCATATTCAGAGAACCACATAGGCACATAGAATACACAGAGAGAAAGTATTAAGAATAAAAACTATTTGGAAAAAAACAGATGGAAAAAAAAAATCATATATCAATCGCATTGCACCAATACATTTGGAAAATATCGAATCAGAAATACCCGTGTTTTTCACGACATTTTCAAATTTTCAAATCGTTTAATTTTCAAATCGTTTTTATAATAGCTCTGGTTCTACTTGCAGGATTATTTTCCTGCAATACTGAATTGGGACAACCAGTCATTCAAACTTCGCTGGCACGTATCGATCAGATGCCGGATATGCCTCAACCATTGAAAATCATCGACTGGAAGAGCAAGACAAAACAATTCGACAGCCTTGTTTTCAATTTCAACAATCCGGATTCCTACGGTCCGCTGATTTGGCTCGATAGTTCCAGACGAAATATCGATCAGGTTACTTACGGACTGTATACTGTGATTGGTGATGTTCGTCAGGGGCCAAATAAAAACAAGGGTGAGTTTCATGAGGCGCTCACGTCGATGAATTCACTGATCAGTGCCGGGCTTATGGGAATTGATAAAACCAACCAGAACGGATTTAATTTTGTGAAGATGTCGCAAAACTATTTCAACAGCGATACCAAATGGAATATTGTCATGAACAACACCAATCCTGAAGTGGCTATGGCCGGCGGTGGCTATGGCCGCGACTGGTGGTACGATGTTTATCCCAATGTTTTGTATTATGGTGTTGCCGCGCTTTTTCCTGATGTTGAAAATACCACAAATATTCAACGAACAGTAGCGGAACAATTCTGCAAAGCCGACTCGGTGCTGAACGGAAACTACGATTATTCTTATTTCGATTATGCACAAATGAAGGGAATGGTTAACCAGATCCCCTTGCAACAGGATGTAGCCGGCGGACATGCGTGGGTATTGTATTCTGCCTACCAAAAATTCGGAGATAAACGCTACCTCGATCATGCAAAATCTGCGACCGAAGCTTTACTGAATCAAAAAGAAAGCAGGTTTTACGAAATGTTACTTCCGTTTGGGACATACACTGCTGCCAGGCTTAACGCCGAGCAGGGAACGAATTACGATGTAACGAAATTGCTAAACTGGATGTTTGATGGCTGCCAGAATAAAGATGGACGATACGGATGGGGAGTGATTGCCGAAAAATGGGGCGATTATGATGTGTCCGGACTGCAGGGCAGTATAACCGATGGCGGTGGTTATGGATTTTTTATGAATTCGGTGGCCATGGCCTGGCCTTTGGTTCCATTGGTAAAATATGAACCTCAGTATGCAAAAACCATTGGGAAATATATGCTGAATGTGGTCAATGCATCGCGTTTGTATTATCCCGATCAGGTTGATGACGCGCACCAGTGGCTACCTGAATTGAAAGACCTGACTCACGGAATTATCGGCTACGAAGGCATCCGGAAGTTTGATGACTATGGCAAACCTGAGTTGAAGGGAATATCACCGGTTTCTCTGGGCGATGGCCCGAAATGGACTACAGGTCAGCCGAAAGAAACCATGTTTAGCCTTTACAGCACTTCAATCGTTGGAGTTTTTGGAGCCATTGTCAACAAGACTGATGTCGATGGAATTCTGGCCTTGGACTGCAATGCCACCAACTTTTATGCTGAAAACAAATATCCCGAATACCTGTATTACAATCCCTATGCAAATGACACGACAGTGAGTTATTCTTCAGAAATTAAAGTGGATTTGTTTGATGTGGTATCGAAAAAATACCTGGCAAAAGGAACTGATGGGAAAGTGAAAATCAAGCTGCCAGCTGGCGAAGCCGCACTGGTAGTTATTCTGCCGGCCGGAACAAAACTGAAGGCTGAAGGATCAAAAATAAAAGCCGGCGAAACAGTCATAACTTATAAGTAAAATGAAACAGTAATGATTAAATATTGCTTTCCCATAAGAAGTGAAGAATAATATTAAACCATTTCAAACCATGGAATATTTGATACAAATCTTTTTCATTTACAAAGCTAAAATCAACTTTTGCTGAAAGATCTTTCAGCAAAAAACACCTTTGTGTTTCATATACATCTGAAATTTTATCATGAATACAGTCACAATAAAACGCGTCTTCTGACAGTTCGATTAAATAACAAATAAATATCTTTGCATCAAACAACCTTTTGTTGATCTGCTGCATCTATTAGTTTTAATCCAAATTTTCAGAAAAACATAAACATGAAAAATTTCAAACTTTTTACAATTTTGCTGTTTGCTGCATTAATGTTCTCCTGCATTAAATCGGAGGATAATGGTACCGGTGCCGGTGATGCAATTATCGTAGCAAAAAAATCTGGTCCAGATACCGTCTATGGAATCACGCTCTATGCCTATACGTTCAGTTCCTTTAAAAGTGTAACTGCGGTCAGCACTAGTCTGCCGGAACATACCTATACATTGAAAGCCAATCAGGGATATAAAACAAATTTTTATTACGAAACTCCTGAATCAGAATTAACTACAACAAAGCCGGCAGCATCAACCTATAATTTTTCTGCTGTTTTTGACAATGGAGCAACAGACGAATTTCAGGATGTATTGTCTGACAAGGTACTGGAAGTTCCCACTATCGAAAAATGTGAGTTCAACACAACATTAAACCAATTGGAAATTACATGGGCGTCACTCACCGATGCCGACAGCTATGCCATCAACATTCTTGATGGATCCACTGCGGTTTTCGGAAGTATAGAACTTGCCAAAACGTTGAAATCATATTCAATCAAAGCTAGCGGCGACGGATGGGCTAATGGCTTTACTCCGGTTGCCGGGCATACATATACTGTAAAGCTTTTTGCATTCTTATACGAAAACGCAGCCGATGCCTATAATGTTCAGGCTTCCTCTGTCGCAGAAACAACAGTTAATTGGGGGAATTAATACCCGGGAAAAGATTCAACCGTATTGAGCCCGTTGTTACAGCCTGTTTGCCTTGGTAAATAAGCTGAAGCAACGGGTTTAATGTCAATATGGCCCCATAAATCTTTCATTTTATTCAATTATCACATTTCATTTCCTACTTTTGTTTTTAAGTAACACTAAATAAATAAAATGATTCTCAAAGAACAGGTAAAGGGTCTTAGTGATCGCCGGGATGCGTTAAGGAGGCATCTTTGACTACGATCAGAAAGTGATCCAACTACAGGAAGAGGAACTCAAAACGCAGGATCCTGATTTCTGGAACAATCCCAAAGAAGCAGAAGCTCAAATGAAGGTCATCCGTTCGATTAAAATTTGGACAGATGGATATAATGAAGTGGAGCAAAACACAGAAGATCTGATTGTTTTGTACGATTTTTATGAATCAGGAGAAGCTACCGAAGAAGATATTGAAGAACAATTCAATGAAACGGTAGGATTAATCGAAGCGCTTGAAACCAAAAACATGCTCCGGAAAGAGGAGGATAAATTGGGCGCTATTCTGCGAATAAATGCAGGTGCTGGCGGAACCGAAAGCAACGACTGGGCCGAAATGCTGATGCGCATGTACATGCGTTATGGCGAAAAGCAGGGTTATGCAGTAAAAACAATCGAATATCATGGCGGCGATGAGGTAGGAGTTAAAAGCTGTACCATTGAGTTTGAAGGCGAATATGCTTACGGGTACCTGAAAAGCGAAAATGGAGTACACCGGTTGGTGCGACTCTCACCGTTCAATGCCCAAAGCAAGCGAATGACCACTTTTGCTTCTGTGTTTGTTTCACCTTCAATTGACGACACCATCGAAGTTGAAATTAATCCTGCCGATATAACCTGGGATACTTTCAGGTCGGGAGGTGCAGGCGGGCAGAATGTAAATAAAGTTGAAACCGGTGTTCGGCTCCGTCACGCCCCAACTGGTATTGTCATTGAGAATACCGAAAGTCGTTCGCAGTTTGGAAACAAAGACAATGCTCTCCGTTTGCTAAAATCACAATTATACGAACTTGAACTGCGAAAACGGAGTGAAGCAGAACAACTAATCAATGCAACCAAGAAAAAAATTGAATGGGGTTCGCAAATCCGTTCATATACCATGCAGCCCTATAAGCTTGTAAAAGATGTCCGTACAGGATTCGAATCGGGAAATGTACAGGCAGTTCTTGATGGAGGTATTGATGGGTTTATCAAAGCATTCCTGATGGAATTCAGCAACGATCAGAATTGAAAAGGCTCGAAATTTAATATTTAATCGGCTTCAATAATATTATTAGTTCACTAATTTAAAATACCTGGAATAAAAATGAACCCAATTATTCGGCTTGCTGAAAAACGTGATGTGTCGGGGATTCTTGAAATTTATGCCCCTTTTATTTTAAATACTGCCGTTACTTTTGAAGAAGAAGTTCCTGACGAAAAATCGTTCTGGGAGCGAATTCAGGGAATAATGACCGAATTACCATATCTGGTTTGTGAAATTGATGGTCGGATTGCCGGATATGCCTATGCTTCAGCATATCGCAGCCGGGCATCTTACCGCTGGGCCAAAGAAGTATCGGTATATATTCACCCTGATTTTCACCGCAAAAGAATTGCCCGGGCGTTATACACCAGTTTGAACCATATGGTAAAATACCAGGGCATTGCAGATTTGCTGGCTATTATTACAATGCCACACGAATCCAGTGTTGCTTTTCATGAATATTTTGGATATAAAAAGTGTGGGGAATTTAAAAATGTAGGGTATAAACTAAATCAGTGGCAAAATGTAGGTTGGTTCGAATTGTTCCTTCAGGATGAAAAAGAGACACCAAAAGACCGGATTTTACGTTTACATGAAATCGTTGAACTTCCTGTTTTTCATGAAGCCATCCAAAAAGGGCTTGATGAAATTAAACTCTGAAATGCCTTTAACCCTGATTTATGCTGACTAAAACATGCTGACCATGAAAAAAACGAGTAAATACAACAATCGGGAGATCAGTTGGCTTTCGTTTAACGAGAGGGTACTTCAGGAAGCAGAAGACCCAACAGTCCCTCTATTCGAGCGAATCCGTTTCCTTGGAATTTTCTCCAACAATCTCGATGAGTTTTTTCGTGTAAGGGTAGCTGCTGTCCGGCGAATGCTTCAGTATGGCAAAGACGATGAATCACTTTTGGGTAATTACACATCAGCAGAATTGTATGAAAAGATTCAGGAAACGGTAATTAAACATCAGCAAAAGGCACAGGAGATTTACCGGAATATTTTTCAGGAAATGGCCAGTGAAAATATTTTCATGCTTGATGAAAAACAGCTTACACACGAGCAAGGAATCTATGTGAGAAAGTATTTTAACATGAAAGTACTTCCAAACATTGTCCCGATCATGCTAAGCAAATCCATGAAGTTTCCTTATTTAAGAGACAAATCCGTTTATCTGGCGGTCAAACTGTCAAAAGCAGACTCGTCGGTGAAGTTTGCATATGCCTTGATTCGTGTTCCAAGCCGCTCAGTATCACGATTTTTAGTTCTGCCTGAACAGGGAAATAAAAAATACATCATCATGGTTGACGATGTTATTCGTTTCTGTTTGAACGACATTTTCCCTATTTTTAATTTCGACCATTTTGAGGCTTATACCATAAAAGTAACCCGTGATGCAGAGCTGGATATCGATGACGATATTTCTAAAAGTTTCATCGAAAAGATGGAGCTGAGTCTGAAAAAGCGAAAAATAGGAATACCTGTCAGACTAATTTACGATCGTGAAATGCCTGGGGACCTGCTTGAATTCATCATGAAAAAGATGAAACTTGAAGGAGAAGAAAAAACCGTTGCGGGAGGAAGATACCACAACCATAAAGATTTTATGAATTTTCCGGAGATTGGGAAGCCGCAACACTACTACCAGAGTTTGGCTCCTGTCCCGCACAAGGATTTACCCCCACACCAAAGTATTCTGAAGAAGCTCAGGCAGAAAGATGTTTTGCTCCATTATCCCTACCAAAGTTTTTCTCATTTTATTGACTTTCTCCGGGAGGGAGCAATCGACCCAAAAGTCAGGGAAATTGGAATCACTATTTACCGTGTTTCTGAAACTTCCAAAGTGGTAAATGCCCTGCTTAACGCGATCAGGAATGGGAAGAAAGTAACTGTTGTTATCGAATTGCAAGCCAGGTTCGACGAAGAAGCCAACATATTCTGGTCGAACAAATTGCAGGAAGAAGGTGCCCACGTTATTAATGGCATCCCGGGACTTAAAATACATAGTAAACTGGCATGGATACAGCGAAAGGAAAAGAATGGCCTTCGAAATTATGCCTACATCGGAACGGGAAACTTCCACGAAGGAACTTCACGGGTTTATGGTGACAAAGGATTACTGACAGCGGATTCGGAGATAACCAATGATGTTGCCAATATGTTCGAATTCTTTAAACACACTTACAAAAATTTCAATTTTAAACAGATTATTGTAAGTCCATTTTCAATGCGGAACTTCTTTATCCAGAAAATTGATACGGAGATCGCAAATGCGAAAAAAGGGAAAAAAGCATATATGATCCTTAAAATGAACAGCCTTATTGACCGGGAAATGATTGACAAACTCTATGAAGCCAGTCAGGCAGGAGTAAAAATTCAACTTATTATCCGCGGAATATTTGGTCTTAAAACCGACGATCCTGTGTTAAGTCAAAACATCGAAGCCATCAGTATTGTCGATAAATTTCTGGAACATACACGCGTTTTCCTTTTTGCCAATGGAGGAAAAGAAAACATATATATTTCATCGGCCGACTGGATGCCCCGCAATCTTGACCGCCGTATTGAAGTTGCGTGCCCGATTCTCTCCCCTGAAATCAGATCTGAGTTGAAAGAATTATTACGGATTCAGCTTCGGGATAATACCAAAGCACGGATTCTCGACAATGAACTAAGCAACCGATACAACAATCAACTTAACGGGCAAAAATGCCGTGCTCAGGTTGACTACCACAATTACATCAAAAAAAGACACCAGAACATGATGAAATTTTACCATAATCCACGTTGTTCGAAAAGCCGCGAAGGGCTAAAATACCTTGAGGAAAAAGGTTTTGAAATTGAAGTGATAAACTACATGAAAGATGGAATTACATCTCACGAAATCAAGGAATTCCTGACTAAATCAGGATTAAAAGTTACCGACATAATTCGGACGAACGAAGATATTTATAAAACACAGTTTAAGGGGAAAATTTTGAACGAAGACGAATGGATTAACATTCTGATTGAAAACCCTAAACTAATTCAACGTCCGTTGATTATTAAAGGCTCACATGCAGTTCTGGCACGTCCGGTCGAAGAAATTCAAAAACTGATTTAAAACAATCTCTAAGAAACTGACAATAAATTTATCAAAATTTATCTGGCATAGTTAGAGGAGCATTCGGGCAAATTCTATTTTTGATCTCCAAACCAAACGATGCTTTTTAACTCCCTCATTTTTGTTGCTTTTGCTTTCGTCTTTTTCGTGGGATCCAAATTAATTGGATCCCGGGTAAAAGGTCGATTGCTTTGGCTTACTTCAATGTCGTTTTTTTTCTACGGATGGTGGGACTGGCGTTTCCTCTTCCTGATTATCTTCAGTGGGTTAATCGATTTTGTGGCGGCATTGAGAATGGAACGGAATGAAAAGCACCGAAAACTGATGCTCATCCTGTCAATGAGTGCTAACATTGGGTCTCTTGCTATCTTTAAATATTCGGAGTTCATTGCTCAGAATATTGATTCTCTATTCTCCCTTAGCGGACCATATTCACTAGCCAGTCATATTCCCGAATTCTTTTGGATTACGCCAGTTGGGATTAGTTTTTACACGTTTCAAAGCATGAGTTATACGATTGATGTATACCATCGCAAGTTCGTGCCCACCAAAAACATAATTCATTTCTTTGCGTTCATTTCCATGTTTCCACAATTGGTCGCCGGTCCAATTGTCCGGGCAAAAGAAATGCTGCCTCAGCTACTGAAAGTCACAATTGTTTCCAAAGATGAGTTATGGAACGGATTCAGGCTTGTGGTAAAAGGTTACTTTAAAAAAATGGTGATTGCCGACAATTTGGCACCAATAGTAGTCTCAGCATTCAGCTCTCCTGAAGTGAATTCATCTTCACTCTACTGGTGGGGTATCATAACCGCTTTTGCTTTTCAGATTTATTGCGACTTTGCCGGATACAGCGATATTGCCAGAGGGCTGGCCAAATGGATGGGTTATGATTTTCCGGATAACTTTAATCACCCCTACAATTCCACTTCATTGCGTGAGTTTTGGTCGCGCTGGCATATTTCGCTCTCAACCTGGTTTCGTGATTACCTGTATATTCCCCTTGGAGGGAACAAGGGAAATAAGCTCCAACCTCATATAAACATGTGGATAACAATGCTGATTTCGGGGCTTTGGCACGGTGCGGCCTGGACTTACATTGCATGGGGAGGAATTCATGCTTTTTTTCTTTCACTCGAAAGAATATCAGGTTGGCCTGCTATGTTTAGCAAAAACAGAGTACTAAAAATTGTTGGTTGGATGCTGGTTACCATTCAGGTACTGATAGCATGGGTTTTCTTCAGGGCAGAATCTATTGAACAGGCTGTCGAAATAATAAAAACAATGTTTGCCTTTACTGGCTCAACAACCCCGGTATGGGGACTTAATGTGACCATATTTATCTCCTTCATGATCATTCGGGAACTGGCAGTTGCAATGGGAGTTAAAGACAGAATAAACTGGAACTCGAAAAAGTGGATGTGGTTTGAAATGATTTTATATGCGGTATTAATTGCTATGATTATTTTTTTACGCGGTGAAGGAAGCGAATTTATTTACTTTCAATTTTAGCCATATGATGCAGAAACCTAACATAACGTTTACGCTGATTATCGCATCCATTTTGGTTGGATTGTTAAGCTTCGTCATGCCTAAGAACAAAGAAAAATATCTCCGTGACCAATTCTGGACACAGAAGACATTTGCTCCTTCGGTATACGACATTGTCATCATGGGCGATTCCCGGATTTACAGAGGTATATCGCCCTCAGAAATGGAGAAAATTTTACCCGGAAAGAAGATTTTAAATTTTGGCTATTCGGACGGCGGGCTAAATGCTGAAATGTTTGAAATGGCTACTCAAAAACTATCAAAAAACAGTCGGGATGCTATGATTGTATTGGGAATAACTCCAAACAGCATAACAGGTTATTCTCAAAACAATGTCCAGTTCTGGCAGGAAAAGACCAGACCAAGAGAAGATGTTCTTGAACGATTATACCTGAACGGAATACTTTATCACTTCTCCGCAACAACTCCTGAAGCAATCTGGGATCTATTGAAAAAAGAAAAACAGAGCAATTATTACCGGAATGAATATTATGCCAATGGATATGTCGAATCTGAAAAATTCCCGACTGACACCACAGAGGCTATACCAAGTTATGTTCAGGATTTTACCACCTACAAAGTTAAAGAGAAGTCTATCGCCGAATTAATCAGGCAAGTGCACACATGGCATGAAAAGGGAATTCAAGTAGTCGGATTTCGCCCTCCTGTTTCGATGCCCATGCGAATGCTGGAAGACACGATGGGCATGTTCAACGAAGCTTCAATAAAAGCCCAATTTAAGAAAGCTGGTGGTCATTGGATCGATTTTAATCCTAACCTATATAAAACGTATGATGGCAGCCACCTAAATAAAGAATCGGCCTTAAGATTATCGAACGATCTGGCAATTGAAATCAGAAACTTAATGAAAAAGTAGATTTGAATTTTAAGCTACAGACCATTGTGATTAACGCTAGTGAACTTTCGACTGAAGCTCTTTAATTTCGCCTGCAAGCTGAATTTTAATCTTCAGGGCATTGGATAGCATGAGTGCATCCTGAACCGCTTTCTTGTCATATTGTTCCAGAACAATAAAATACATTCGTTTACCAAGAAAAACAGCTTTCAGGTTTCGGTCGGCATTATCGGCAATAAACTGGATTACACCATTGTCTTTTCCGTTTTTATAGCTAACCTTTTCCCAGTGAGTATTCATAAATTCGCTGTGGTGATTATTCACATCATCTAATGCGACAGAGTCGGTTTTTGCCTGAAAAACACCGTCATAAACCCTCAAGGCAACATGATTCAGCCATTCTGAACCATAATAATTACTTGAGATATACAATTCTCCCCTCTCGTCAAGATGAACCTGAATAAACGACTTATCCCAGCGACGATCAAATTTTTGCGATTTATAGTTGTACTGTGTAAACCGATCGTATTCCGTTTTTTCGGTTTCAAAAGGTTTTTCAAGTTCAGTTAAGCTTGCCTTGATTAAATCGAGCTGATCCTGCTTTCGGTATAAAATCTCAGAATAAATCTTTTTGCTCATTTCTTTTGCCTTTTCTGCTGACTCAAAAGCTTCAGGGAATAGAATGCGAATGGAATCCAATTGTTGCAAGGAAGCGAGCGAATCACCCTTCTCACAGATACTTATTGCCAAATCTAACTTCTCGGCAGCCCTCTTTTTATAGGACTTTCCACACGAAAAAAAGACTGCAAGAAACAAGATTCCTACAACTATTTTAATATTTCTCATTGTTTTAAGTTTAAAAAGCCTGTCATTTGCACTTCAAAGAAATAGATAATCTGCGAGCGATGGAAACAAATTCAGTAGTTTTTTTTAATGTTGGGAAATATCCTGAACTAAAAGATAAACCAATAGTTGCTGCCTGGGAAATCATAAATCCGGAGAATATCGGTAATCTAATCCGGCTTGCCGACAATCTGGGTGCCAAAGAAGTTTTTATTTTAGGCAACGATTTTCAGCTCAGAATGGCTTCAATAAAAAAAAACAGCAGGACTTAGCTTTTCAAACATCAGGCTTGTGTTCATATCTCCTGAAGAATTTTTCGAACAGTTAAATCCTGATATACAATTAGCTGCTATCGAGACCAGCGAAGATTCAACCAATATTTTTGAGACGATACTTCCGGATAAAATTGCCTTTCTGCTGGGAAACGAAAGAAATGGTCTTCCGTCCGAAATACTGGAAAAGTGCAAACTACGGGTACACATTCCAATGACCGGCAAATGCAAGTCGATGAACGTTTCTCATGCACTGGCAGTTGCCTTATTCGAATGGCAACGGCAAATGCTTTTCAGTAAAAACAATCAGGCTCAATAAATCCGGTGATAATTGATTCCTGACATGTGATTGATTAACTGACTTTTTATTTATATTTAGCGGTCAAAATTAAAAACCTATGATCACTTTAACCCAACTGGAATACATTGTCGCTGTAGATACCTTTCGTCATTTTGGCAGAGCAGCCGAAAATTGCTTTATCACCCAACCCACACTGAGTATGCAAATTAAAAAGCTGGAGGAAGATCTGGAAGTCATCATTTTCGATCGCAGCAAACAGCCACTGATACCTACCGATGTGGGCCGGAGAATCATCGATCAGGCAAGAATTGCACTTCAGGAATCTCAGAAAATAAACCATATAATCAAAGAACACAAAAATCTGATTTCGGGAGAACTTAAAATTGGAATTATCCCGACTCTGGCACCTTATCTCCTTCCGCTCTTTATAGGCAACTATAAGCGCAGGTATCCAAACATTAACATCAAGGTAGAAGAACTAACCACAGCCCGCATTATCGATCATTTAAACCGCGATTTGCTGGACGTGGGTATACTTGTTACACCACTCCACGAAGACCGAATCAACGAAAAACCCCTGTTTTATGAAGGGATGTTGTTGTACCTTCACGATGATCATCCACTTGCAAAAAAAACAGATATCAAACTGAAAGATATTGCAACTCCTGAAATATGGCTTTTAAGCGACGGACATTGTTTCCGCGATCAGGTTATCAACCTGTGTTCGTTTAAAGGTGCCGCCAACTCGGCTTTGCCGTTTCATTTTGAAGCCGGGACACTCGAAACCGTCATGAATATCATCGATAAAGAAGGCGGAATGACGATTATTCCTGAATTGGCAACCCTTGGAATGAGCGAATCGCGCTTTGATCATGTCAGAACCTTTGTCGATGCCAATCCACTCCGTGAAGTCAGTCTAGTTTTTTCAAGACACTTTGCAAAATACAAACTTGTAGAACTACTTTGGAAAGAGATAGTTGCATCAATGCCTGAAAAGCTGCTGCAAAAAAACAGGGGAACTATTGTTGAATGGAGATAATTTTTTTTGCCGATTAGTTTGCTGATTCAAAAATCTTAATTTTCTTTGCATCGCCAAAATAAAAAATGTCAGGCAAACGAGCCTGAATAAATTTTGGAAAATAATTCTCAAAATGTTTGGAGACTAAAAAAATTGACTTATTTTTGCAGTCCCAAATCAGGGGTTTAATAAGTTGGCCCGTTCGTCTAGGGGTTAGGACGCCAGGTTTTCATCCTGGTAGCAGGGGTTCGAATCCCCTACGGGCTACAAATAAATTTAACAATTTAGGAACAAAAAGATGGCACATCATAAATCAGCAAAAAAGAGAATCAAACAGGACGAAGTAAAAACTGCGCAGAATAAATACGTTGCCAAAACAATGCGTAATGCAGTAAAAAAATTACGTCTTGAAACTGACAAGGAAGTAGTTGCATCAGCTTTACCTAAAGTGGTTTCGATGATTGATAAACTTGCAAAAAAGAGTATCATTCACAAAAACAAAGCTGCCAACCTGAAATCTTCATTGGTTCTGCACCTGAACAAGATCTAGAAAATTAATTTTTTCAAAATATACAGAAGCCGTCTTATTCTTAAGACGGCTTTTTTGCATGTAGTAAACTCTCCATTAGACAAAGAAGTTTTCAACTTCCAATAGTCAAAGTACTCTTAAAACGCGGCACCCAATTACAAAAAAAAGCCCCGCAATTTCCTGCAAGGCTTCTATATGAAGAGTATTTTTTATTTAGCAATTACACTGATAGTTGCAATTATGACAACGACTGATTTCCCCGTTCAGGCGTTTTTCAATCAATTCATCAATCCGTTCACGAAGTGGTTCAATTGAAATCTTCAGAATCACCTCATGAGCAAAAGCATTCATCAGCATCATTCGGGCATCCTTCTCTCCTATTCCCCTTGCACGAAGGAAAAACAAAGCGTCTTCATCAATCTGCCCAACGGTAGCACCATGACTGCATTTCACATCATCAGCGTCAATTATAAGCTGTGGTTTAGTCTGCATCCTTGCCTTATCCGAGAGCAAAACATTGTTGTTTCGCTGGAAAGCATTAGTTTGCTGAGCATCCCGTGCAACGTGAATACGGCCCGAAAAAGCGCCCGTTGACTCATCGTCAAGTATATTCTTATAAACCTGATTGCTAAGGCAATTAGGTGAAGCATGTTCAATCACGGTAAAATTATCGACATGCTGCTTCTTATCCGTAAACGAAATACCATTTACATTGGCTTCAGCATGCTCACCATTGAAATTTACTTTTAGATTATTGCGGATCAGTCCTCCGTGCAGACTAACAATACCAGTTACCAGATTAGAATTGCGTTCCTGCTTGTAGAATGAAGAATTTACAGTCACTGACTGGTTATGATGATTTTGAATGGTATAAACATCAACCAAAGCATCTTCACCAACAAAAACTTCAGTAACTGAATTAAACAGGAATGAAGCTGAAGTCAGCGTATGATCGCAAACCAGCACTTTTACCTGACTACCAGCATCCGCTACAACCAGATTTCGTTGGGTTACCATTAAATCTGTGTCAGAACTGAGCAGATTAATAATCTGAACAGGCTTTTCGATAATTACTCCTTTGGGTATGTAAAGAAAAAATCCATCTTTTGCGAAAGCTGTATTCAATGCCACCATTGGATCGTTGGACAATCCTGCCTGACGATTCAAATAGTTTTCAAGTAATTCTGGTCGTTCGTTGGCAACCTGATCTAAACTACCCAAAACAACTCCTTTCGGAAGTCCAGCATCCGGATTATTGCCACTGTAAAACCAGCCATTCACCAGAAAAACCAAATTTGTATCTAACTGAGGTAAATTACATTTAAAAACCTCATTAAGATTAATCAGACCAGATTCCCTAACCAATTCCAGATTATAGGCTTTCTCAAATGCAGGTTTCAGGTTGGTATACTTATAATCTTCGTTCTTGAAATCCGGTATGCCGCTTTTCACAAAACGTTTGACCGACACCTCGCGCATCCGGTTAAGGATTGCCGAAGAGCCCTGATTCAGTATTTCCCTGTTCTGTTCAAACAGCGATACGAGCTGGTCAGTCTGCGATATTTTTTCAGAAATGATGCTCATAATTATAACTCGTTTCCGTTTTTAATCCAGTCGTAGCCTTTTTCTTCCAATTCAAAAGCTAATTCTTTTCCCCCTGATTTCACAATGCGTCCGTTGTACAACACGTGCACAAAATCCGGAACAATATAATCGAGCAAACGCTGGTAGTGCGTTACAACAATTGTTGCGTTATCAGGTGTTTTTAAAGCATTCACACCTTCGGCCACAATGCGGAGGGCATCTATATCCAAACCAGAGTCGGTTTCGTCCAGTATAGCAAGTTTGGGTTCCAGCATGGCCATCTGGAAGATTTCGTTCTTCTTCTTTTCTCCTCCGGAAAAGCCTTCGTTCACCGAGCGGTTAGTCAGCTCTGTATCAAGGTGAAGCATATCCTTTTTCGCCCGCATCAGTTTCAGAAATTCTCCGGCAGTTAATGGTTCCAGACCTTTAAATTTGCGATTCTCATTAACCGAAGCTTTCAGAAAACTCACCATCGGTACACCGGGAATTTCAACCGGGTACTGAAAACTCAGGAATATTCCACTTCGGGAACGAATTTCAGGAGCCAAAACAAGTAAATCTTCACCTAAGAAAGTAACTTCACCTTCAAGAATTTCATAATCATCTTTTCCAGCCAAAATATTAGCCAGTGTACTTTTCCCTGAACCATTTGGTCCCATAATGGCATGTACCTCGCCAGCTTTTATTTCCAAATTGATCCCTTTCAGGATTTCCTTGCCTTCAACTGAGGCGCGTAAGTTTTTTATTGTAAGCATTCTGTATAATTTCAAGTTTTCGGCTTCAACAAGCTCAGCCACCGTGATTCTTAAATTCGAGACTCTAATATTCTAATCTATTTTTACCCAACACTGCCTTCAAGGCTTATTGCCAGTAGTTTTTGCGCCTCAACTGCAAATTCCATGGGAAGCTTGTTGAGTACTTCGCGTGCATAACCATTTACAATCATACCAATAGCATCTTCCGTAGAAATACCACGCTGATTGCAGTAAAATATCTGATCTTCACCAATTTTGGAGGTAGTCGCTTCGTGCTCAACAATCGACGATTTATTTCCGACTTCGATATATGGAAAAGTATGTGCACCACAGGTTGAACCCAATAACAGGGAATCGCACTGTGAATAGTTACGTGCATTTATTGCTCCTGGCATCACTTTTACCAAACCGCGATACGAATTATCGCTCTTCCCGGCTGAAATACCTTTCGACACGATAGTGCTTTTGGTGTTTTTGCCAATGTGAATCATCTTCGTTCCGGTATCGGCTTGTTGGTGATGATTCGTAAGTGCTACCGAGTTAAACTCACCAACCGAATTATCGCCTATTAAAACGCAACTTGGATATTTCCAGGTAATTGCCGAGCCGGTTTCTACCTGCGTCCAGCTTATCTTGGATGATTCGCCACGGCAAATTCCACGTTTGGTCACGAAATTATAAATTCCACCCTTTCCGTTTTTATCGCCCGGATACCAGTTCTGTACCGTCGAGTATTTCACTTCAGCACGATCCATTGCAATAATTTCGACAACAGCAGCATGAAGTTGATTCTCGTCACGCATTGGAGCCGTACAACCCTCGAGATAACTTACATAACTATCGTCTTCCGCAATAATTAAAGTACGCTCAAACTGTCCGGTTCCGGCCGTATTTATTCTGAAATAAGTGGAAAGTTCCATCGGGCAGCGAACTCCTTTCGGAATGTAACAGAACGATCCGTCGGAAAACACAGCCGAATTAAGCGCTGCGAAAAAATTATCGGTAATTGGAACAGACATTCCAAGGTATTTCTTTACCAGTTCCGGATGTTCGATCAATGCTTCACTGAACGAACAAAAGATAATTCCCTTTTCGGCCAGCACCTTTTTGAAAGTTGTAGTTACCGAAACGCTATCCATCACCACATCAACCGCCACTCCAGCCAAATGTTTCTGCTCTTCGATTGGTATACCAAGTTTCTTAAACGTTTCAATCAACTCAGGATCAACTTCATCCAGACTTTGGTATTTGGCCTGATTTCGCGGAGCGGCATAATATATGGTTTCCTGAAAATCAATCGGTGGTATTTTTAAATAAGCCCATTCCGGAGCTTTCATTTTTAGCCATGCACGATAAGCTTTCAGCCTGAATTCAAGCATAAATTCAGGTTCATTTTTTTTAAATGAAATCAGCCTTACAACATCTTCGCTCAACCCTTTAGGAATAACATCGGTATCGATGTCGGTTACAAAACCATATTCATATTCCTTGGTAGTTATATCGTTTAATAATTCATCCTGATTTTTCATATCCAAACAGTTTTCTATCACATCTTATTACAGTCTTAGTAACAAACATACTCCCCGACTGTTTAAATTAATTGCAAAGATAAGATACTAAAGCTATTTTTGTCCAAAGTTTGGAGGCAATAAATACCTTCATGTCTTAATTTTAACATGAAAGAAACAATGAAACAAACACCACTTTCTGAACTTGGAGAGTTCGGACTTATTGCGCGACTGACAGATAAGATACAAATCAAAAATACCAGCACACTGACCGGAGTTGGCGATGATGCAGCAGTCTTAAGTTTTCCGGACAAAAAAATTGTTGTAACCACAGACCTTTTGACTGAAGGAATACATTTTAACCTAATGTATGTCCCTATGAAACATTTAGGCTATAAAGCAGTTGTAGTAAACCTTTCTGATGTGTTTGCCATGAATGCTAAACCAACACAAATCACTGTCTCCATAGCTATTTCTTCCAAATTTTCGCTCGAAGCTATTGAGGAATTGTATTCAGGAATTAATTTGGCGTGTGAAAAATACGGTGTTGATCTGATCGGAGGGGACACCACCAGCTCACTTACCGGATTAACCATTAGCATAACAGCTATTGGTGAAGCAACCGAAGAGGAGCTGGTATATCGCAGCGGAGCAAAAGCAGGTGACCTGGTTTGCATTTCAGGCGATTTAGGTGGTGCATATATGGGACTTCAACTTTTAGAACGCGAAAATGAAGTTTTCAAGGTAAATCCTCATCAGCAACCGGAATTTGAAGGGTATGACTATATTCTTGAGCGTCAGTTGAAACCTGAAGCACGGGGTGATATTAAGGAGCTTTTTAAAACGCTGAATATCAAACCTACGGCGATGATTGATATTTCGGATGGGCTTTCATCGGAAGTACTGCATATCTGCAAGGCATCGAAAGTTGGCTGTAACATATACGAAGAAAAAATCCCGCTCGATCTGCAGACCAAACAATTCGCAGAAGAACTAAGTATCAACCCACTGGTGGCAGCTCTCAACGGTGGCGAAGATTACGAACTGCTTTTTACTCTTCCACTGGCAAATTACGACCTGATTAAAAAAGAATTCGATATTACTATTATTGGCCATATTACTCCTGAAAATGAAGGTGCAAACCTGATAACGACCGGAGGATCTGTCATTCCGTTGCAGGCCCAGGGATGGAATCCTCTTTTGGACAAGATGAATTAGAAAAGTTTACAAACTCTATAAAAAACATAAAAAGGATTTCATCTCTTGAACAGGGATGAAATCCTTTTTTGCTTTTTTATTAAACCCTCCGGGAAACCTCTGCTAATCATTTTCATCCATACAAGAACTAACGAAATAGATTTTTCCTTAGTTCTTGTTGCAACCTTTGCCAAATTTGGAAGTCTATTATTTCATGATTGGATGCTGTCGAATTATAGTATTCTCATATTGTATTAATTATTAAATTTAATAGCCTTATATTTATTAATATAATCAATACTAACAATGTTAAACTCGTTCTATGCTTAATTCTTTATTTCAATATTGGATATGGCATTGTGTTTCATTGTTTTTTCTGACTTTTGTTCAGGAAGACGCAGCCATTGTTGCTGCTTCGTTTGCTACTGTGGAATACGGCCTGCCTCTTAGCCTAGCATTCATCAGTGTTTATCTTGGAATAATAACAGGTGACCTTTTCATATATGGGTTGGGCCGGGTTGCCCAGAATAGTAGCTGGTTAAGATCAAAAGTTATCGGTCCAAAAGTTGATCAGGTTAAAGGCTGGCTCGAAAACAATTTTGTATGGGCTGTTGCAGTTTGCCGTATTACTCCAACTTTATTATTTCCAACCTACATTGCCATTGGCTGGTTTAAAATGCCAATCAAACGTTTTATTCTTGTTACTGTTATTACTTCAGCAATATACACTCCTATTGTTTTTGCCCTGGTTACAATACTTGGCGATGTGGTATTGAACAAATTAGGACTTTGGGCATGGGGCACCATTCTTTTGGTCGTAATCTTATTTCCGCTCCGGAAGGCATTCTTCTCGTGGACGAAACAAGCAGATGGTGAAAATACTTCAGTTTTATCTTTGCCATTCATAAATGGTATACTTACGCAGGATAATAATCAAAAAAAACAACATCGTGGAATGCCTTCATTAAAAGGCTTGAAACGAATCATTTCGTTTGCAGAACGTATTCCAAACGGACTTTTTTATTTTCCCGTAGGCTTGCGATGGATAGCCCTTTCGATCCGTTATGGAAACTTCACACTTCCAACTATTGCAAATCCGCTTATTGAAACCGGTGGTTTTTGGGGAGAATCAAAAAATTCTATTCTGGAAAATGTTGGAGAAGATCAGCAACAATGGATGGCTAATTACTTTCCGTTTACACGTACAACACGACTCCCTGAAGTTGACCTTCAGGAGATACTTTTTAAAATGGAAGAATCAGCTCTTTTTTTTCCGATTGTAGCAAAACCGGATATTGGCTGGCAAGGTTATGGTGTTCGTCAGATTGATGATGAAAATGAATTGCTTGATTATCTTTCAGCTTATCCAAAAAATGTAAAAATGCTGATTCAGAAGCTCATCCCATATGATGGGGAAGCAGGTATATTTTATGCAAGAATGCCGAATGAGCAACATGGCAAAGTTTTCTCAGTCACGCTGCGCTATTTCCCGTATGTGATTGGAAATGGAGTTTCTTCATTGAAAACATTGATTCAGGATAATCCCAGAACAGGATTTAAGTCCAGCTATTTTTTGGGCAAGACTCACGATCATCTTGGGATAAGCGCTGAAAAGCTTGACACGGTGCCTGTTGAAGGCGAAATGGTTCGTCTCGCATTTATCGGTAGTATTCGGATAGGCGGAATTTACCGCGATGCGAGAAATTTAATTACTCCGGAATTAAACAACCGGTTTGATGAAATTGCTCAAAGCATTCCTGAATTTTATTACGGACGATTCGATATCCGCTTTAAATCAACCGATCTTTTAAAAGCCGCAGAAGAATTTTCAATCATCGAAATCAACGGTGCGGGATCGGAACCAATCCATGCATGGGACCCGGAAGTTCCATTTTTCAGTTTGTATAACGAATTATTTAAAACTCAGAGTTTAATGTTTCGGATTGCGGCAGAAAACAGAAAGAGAGGTTTTAAATCTGAGGGAATTATTCCATTTATTAAAGCTGCAAAAAAGCAAAACAAACTGATCAAAAGTTACCCGCCTGCCGGCTAATTTCATTGTCGCGAGACAAAAAAGCCGCCTCCTTTTCAGGAAACGGCTTAATAACTACAAGCTTAAATTTTATCTAAACTTCAGGTTTCGCTTGTACATCTTCCACCGGATTGACGAGTTTCTGCGATCCTTTCAAAATATCAGGCAGTTCCAATCCGGCCGATTTAAATACATCATCAAGCGGTGGAATAGATCCCAGCATGCCCTGCATAAAATTTGCGGTCGAAGTTTTCCCGTCTTTACCGTTGCCGGTTTCCCAAACAGTAATTTTATCAATTTTGATATTTTTGATGGCTTCCACCTGAGTTTTTACCAATTCAGGTAATTTGTCAGCGATCATCATCATCACAGCATCTTTCGAATTATTGCCGGCAGCTTTTACCATCATTTCAAAACCTTCAGCCTGTTTGCTCAGGATTTCGTAAATACCTCTTGCCTGTGCATCCATTTTCAGGTAGATAGCATCCGCTTCACCTTTTGCCATTCGACGTGTTTGTTCTGCCATTGCTTCTGCTGCAATTTCGACTTTTTGTTTGTCGATTTCAGCAGAAACCACTACGTTGGCTGTCTGGGTTGCCTTATCGCGCATAGCACGGGCATCTTCTGCCTGTTTTTCAGCGGCATAAGCCTCTTCCAGTGCCTTTGCTTCAGTTACTTTTTCGGCGGCAACAGCTTTACGGCTGGCTTCAGCTTCTTTTTCACGGCGATCGGCATCTGAATTGGCAATGGTTATCTTGGCAAGGTTTTCACCTTCAACAGCTATCGCATCGGCTTTAGCAACCTGAACACGCTGTGCCTGATGAGCCTCGGCCTGACCAATTTCACCATCGCGGTTTTTCTCGGCCACACTCTTTTTTGCATCATTGATTGCTTTTGCAGCAGCTTCTTTTCCTAAAGCTTCGATATAACCCGATTCATCGTTGATGTCGGTTACGTTCACGTTGATCAGTTTCAATCCGATTTTTTTCAACTCGGCTTCTACATTCGACGACACGGCCGCCAGAAATTTATCGCGGTTGCTGTTTATTTCCTCAATATCCATGGTTGCAACCACCAAACGCAACTGACCAAAAATAATGTCTTTTGCCAGGTTGCTGATCGATTCCTGAGTCAAACCAAGTAAACGTTCGGCTGCATTGGTCATGACACCTGATTCGGTTGAAATACCAACAGTAAAACGGGATGGAACATCAACACGAATGTTTTGCTTACTTAAGGCACTTCTCAGGTTAATCTCGATTGAAATTGGTGTCAAATCGAGGAACTGAAAGGATTGGATGATAGGCCAGATAAATGCGGCTCCACCGTGAATACATTTTGCCGAACGTGATTCGCTTTCGATACCTTTGCCTACCTTGCCGTATACGACTAAGATTCGGTCGGAAGGACATCGTTTGTAGCGTTTCAGCATGGCCACAATAATGATAAAGAGAAACAGGACAGCTATACTGACCATTAATACAAAATAATCATTCATAGTTTGTTGAATTTTGGTTATTGATTGATTTTTCGAATTTATTAATTACGTCTTACCAAAAGGATTTGATTGTTGATTACATCGGTAACCTGGATTAGCGATGATGTCGGGATAATTTCCTGATCATCTGTAATCGCATCAAGAGTTTCAAGTGTTCCCTGAACTGTGATCTGAACTTTTCCTATACCTGCACGTTTTGCGGGAATAGGCAGGTAAACTTCGCCCGACCTGCCAATTGCATTGCGTATGTTCATATTTCCTGTTTCTGCCAGTTTCGACATGAAATAGAACAACGTCGCCATACCCAGCATCATGGCAAAACCACAAATAAACGAAAGAAATATTACCAGCGCGGGTGACATTCCGGAACTTATAAAACCCAGACCCGACCAGCCAAACATTGTGAAAAAACCAACAATATTTTTCAGTGAAAGAAACTGAAATGGAATTCCATCACCATCAGCAAATGAATGGCCGATATCGGATTGTACGTCAGTATCGGCATCTGAGCCGAAAATGGTAAGAATTAAGACCAGAATAAAAACAAGTGTTGCCGGAGCTGTGATTGACCAGTACACCTGAGACATCAAATCCAATTCGCTCCAAACAGGAAAAATTGACAATAACATAGTAGGGTTTTTAGGGTTATTATGGGAATAAATTTACGGAAATATTATCATAATACACACAGTGAAGATTCCTAAATATCTGAAATAAGTCGGCCAATTACTGAAAACATTACGCGAACTCCATAATTTTCGACAATCTGAAATTGAAATTTCGAAAGTACTGATCCGCCGGCAGCATAAGACGTTTATCGGTTGACAACAACACACCGACAAGTAATTTCAAAGGTTAACGCTTCAAAACACAAATCCGGTTATTCCAAACTATCTCTCACCGAGTTTCATTTCATTTCTCCCTGTGCTAATAAAAACCCTTTTGTCAAGAGTAATAACTACATCAACCGCCAAAAAAAAAGTATAGTTGTATTCAAGAATGAAACGAAAGGCTATAAACTGGGCCAAATCCACCACCCGTCATCCATAGGCCTCAAAAACAGAAGGTAGGTAACACCGATAGGATTATCAACTCAAATTCATTAATTTGGTCAGTAAAATAATCCCTGAACAAACATCTTTTTAGCTATAGCAAAAAATAATAGGAGGCAAACGCAATGAAACCAAAATTAATCAACCTCTTAAGCCTGATTCTTATCTTTCAAATGGCAAATTCATTTGTTTTTAGTCAGGGTATCGGACTTGTGAATGTTAGGCGTGCAGAACAGGTGATTACTGTTGGCGGCCCGACTGCAGACATTCCGGGATTTACTTCCGGAGCCATCCAGATGGCACTTGATGTTTTGAAATTACGTGGCGGCGGAGTAGTTAAACTCAACCCGGGCACATTTGATATCATCGGACCGGTGCGGCTTTCGAGCAATACTTCATTGATTGGTTCAGGAAAATCAACTGTTCTGAAAAAATGCGATGGCTTTAAAACCAGTTTCATCATTGATGCCGACTGGGGAATGCTGAAAGCAGTTGTAAAAGATGCCAGTGGCTTTCAAATAGGGATGGGTATTCAATTGTCAGATAGCGGTCATGATCAGGGATGGGACGTGACAACGGCCATGATTACCGATATACAGAACAACGTGATCTATTTTGACAACCGCACTGTGAACGATTACCTTGCCCGCCTGAATGGAACGATTACTAACGGCTGTTCCATTATTGAAGCGGTTGAATCTGAAAACGTTAAAATTGCCGACCTGGTCATTGAGGGAAACAAATCGACCAACGACTACATCAACGGATGCCGCGGTGGAGGAATTTACATCCACAAATCAAAAAATTGCATGCTTGAAAATGTACGGATTAATGAGTTTAACGGCGATACGTTCAGTTGGCAAATTACTGAAAACATTACTGTTAAAGGTTGTGAAGCCTCCAATGGCGCAGGCCTTGGATTTCATCCAGGTACAGGTTCCGATCATTCAATTGTCGAAAATTGTATCAGTCACAACAATGAGCTTGACGGGATTTTTCTGTGCTGGCGTGTTCAGAACAGTATATTCAGGAACAATACGGTTTATGCAAATGGCGATAATGGCATTTCGATCGGACATAAGGATACCGATAACCTGTTCGAAAATAATCATGTGTACGAAAATGGGAATCAAGGTGTGCTTTTTCGCAATGAAAATGAGCAGAATAGCGGTCATCGAAATACATTTACGGGCAATACCATCGAAAACAACGGGATGAAAGGCGAGTCGAGTGGTTTTTATATCGGAGGCGAAACGCATGATATAACGATAACCAAAAATGTGATTCGGTCAACCGGAACAGGAAATCAAAATATAGCCATTTTTGTGGGTAAAAAATCTTCTAATGTTTCTGCATCTGGCAATCAGATTTCAGGTTCGAAAGAACTTGTTCAGGAAAAATAATGCGCTCGTTTAATTTGAAATCTCCAGATAAGCCTTAATAATCAGATCCATTTCCTGATTCACATTTTCGTCAATCCGGCGACGTTTTTCATCAGCTGCAAACCAGTCGAGGGCTCGGCGAATCCCAACGCTGAAAGGAATCGTAGCCTGAAAGCCTGGCACAAAAGATTTTATTTTACTGTTGTCGAAAACGGCACTCCAGGCTTTGTCGCCAAACAAACCGCCGCTCATCTCAGGTGAAATCTTCACAATAAAGTCAGAGGGAATATGTACAATTTTGGCCTCAACACCCAATGCATCGGCAATAGTCTGGTAAATCTGGTTCCAGGTCAGAACTTCGTCTGAAGTAATGTGAAAAGCCTGACCGATGGCCTTTTCGTTTCCGAACAGCCCCAGAAAACCTTTAGCAAAATCTTCGGCGTGGGTATTCACCCAAAGAGAAGAACCGTCGCCATGAACAATAATGGGTTTGCCTTTCAGCATGCGGTCGGCCAGCGTATAACAGCCAAATCCTCCGATTGCCACAGGCAAATAGGTATTGTAAGTATACGATGGACGCACAATGGTCACCGGAAAATCTTCCTCATGCCAGGCTTTCATCAGACGTTCCTCACAGGCAATTTTGTTCCGGGAGTAATCCCAAAATGGATTTTCCAGCGATGTCGATTCCGTGATGATGTAATGTTTTGGTGGTTTTTGATATGCCGAAGCCGAACTGATAAACACAAACTGTTTGGTCTGCCCACGAAATATGGCCAGATCGCGCTGAATATCTTCCGGCGTAAAGGCAATCCAGTCAACTACCACATCAAATTTCAGGTCCTTCAGCGCATTTCGCATGCTCTCCGGATCGTGGATGTCACCATTCAGTTGATGACTTCCTGAAATTTCTGTAGCGCGAATTCCGCGGTTGAGCAGATAAAGTTCGAAACCTCTTTCAATGGCCATCCGGCTAACTGCTGAGCTGATAAAACCTGTGCCACCAATAAATAGTACTTTCATAACAATTTGGTTTTAATTCCTGACGAATGATAAAGATAGGAAAAATGGGAATCATAGAAACATGTCCGTCAGCTGAAGCAGACGGCAAAGAATATCACCACATTTTTCAGGAGTTCCGCTATACAAAGCGCACTATCCTTTGCCGTTCGCCTTTAGGCAACGGACACTGGAGATTTCCCACATTTTATCAATAATCGCTCAATGCAGCATAATGTTTTTGTAATTTTAAAAGAAAAAGTCATGAATGCATATGATATTGGAACAAAATGCCCAATTACCGGATGGGAAATAATTAGATCAGACTATCATACAGAAGCACTTCACTCCTATACAGTTAGGAATCAAGACATAATAAGAAGAATCTTTATGACTGAAGAATGCATTGAATATGCCGAAGCTAATAAAGAAAAAATAAGGTGGTTATTATTCAAAAATAGAATACCTACTATTGAACACCAACTTGAAATAACAAAGCCAAATCAAAAGCTGCTTAATTCGAACACACTTAAAAGAATTATTTCAGAAACCTATATTCCGGAAACTCCAGAAGATAAATTTAATCAGTTTTTCCTTGACATATCAATTTTGTTTCCAAATTATGAAGGTTCCATTATCGAAGAAGACCTACTTAATTTTTCCTTTTTCAAAACAAAATATGAGCTAATTTTATTTTTAGATGCTTTTCGAGAAAAAAGATTTTTAGAGGTAATCAACGGACCTTATGAAGAGAAAAGAATTGGCAAAGGGAGTATTTCCCATTCTTACGGAAAATATAAAATTCAGGTGAAGTTCGAGGGATTAAAATATCTTAAAGAATTAAATAAGATCAACCAGTTTTCAAATAGATGCTTTATTGCAATGTCTTTTTCTAAATGCGAAAAAATTCAATCAATTAGGGAGTCACTAAAAGAGGTGCTGCGAATTACAAATTACGATCCTGTTCTAATTAATGAAACTTATTTTGAAAGTGATAAAACAATAAATGATGCGATTATTGCGGAAATAAAAAAGTCAAAATTTGTAATCGCAGATTTTACTAACCAAGCATACGGCGTTTATTTTGAAGCCGGATTTGCATTGGGACTTGGACTGAAAGTAATATATTGTTGTCATAAAGACGATTTCGAAAAAACTCATTTTGATTTGAATCATTATCCTCATCTTATTTACGAGACAACTGCACAATTAAAGGAAAGTTTAAAAAATAAGATTGAAGCTTGGATCGATTAAAGATTAAGAATACATCAAAAAGCCGCCTTCCTTTTCAGGAAAGCGGCTTTTGTATTTTGATTTATCCGATGACTTCGAGTCATCGGATAAATAACAAGCAAGGAGTTTTATTCTTCGTGTGCGGCCAGTAAAATTTCCAGAATTTTCTTTCCGGCAGCAGCAACGCTGGTACCAGGACCGAAAATGGCAACCACACCGGCATCGTACAGGAATTGATAATCCTGAGCAGGAATTACACCACCGGCAATCACCATGATGTCTTCGCGACCCAGTTTTTTCAGTTCGGCGATAACCGAAGGAACCAACGTTTTGTGTCCTGCAGCCAGTGATGAAACGCCCAGCACATGCACGTCGTTTTCAACGGCTTGTTTGGCTGCTTCGTCAGGTGTCTGGAACAATGGTCCCATATCCACGTCGAAACCTAAGTCGGCATAACCGGTTGCAACAACTTTTGCACCACGGTCGTGTCCGTCCTGACCCATTTTGGCGATCATGATACGAGGCTGACGACCTTCTAGCTTGGCAAATTTAGTGGCCAGATCCTGTGCTTCCTTGAAGGTAGAATCGTTTTTACTTTCTGCTGAATACACGCCTGAAATAGTTCTGATAATTGCTTTATAACGTCCCACATGTTTTTCGCATGCGTAAGAAATTTCGCCCAATGAAGCGCGTTTCTGTGCTGCTACGATAGCAAGTTCCAACAAGTTTCCTTCGCCGGTTTCAACACATTTGCTGATAGCTTCCAAAGCTGCCTGACATTCGCCTTCGTTACGTTCGGCACGCAATTTATTCAATCTTTCGATCTGAGACAAACGAACGGCTGTATTATCAATTTCAAGAATATCAATCGGATCTTCTTTTTCGAGACGGTATTTGTTTACGCCGATAATTCCCTGTGTACCGCTGTCGATACGACCCTGTGTGCGGGCTGCAGCTTCTTCGATGCGCATTTTTGGAACTCCGGTTTCAACAGCTTTCGACATACCGCCGAGTCTCTCAACTTCTTCGATCAAAGCCCATGCTTTATGAACCAGTTCATTGGTCAAAGTTTCGACGTAGTAAGAACCTGCCCACGGATCAACCTCGCGACAGACATCGGTTTCCTGTTGAATGTAAAGCTGAGTATTACGAGCGATACGCGCAGAGAAATCCGTTGGTAAAGCAATCGCTTCATCCAATGCGTTGGTGTGCAACGATTGAGTGTGGCCCAGCACTGCAGCCATGGCTTCAACAGCTGTACGGCCAATGTTGTTGTATGGATCCTGCTCAGTCAAAGACCATCCTGAAGTCTGACAATGCGTGCGCAAAGCCATCGATTTTGGGTTCTTTGGATTGAACTCTTTAACCATTTTGGCCCAAATCATACGGGCAGCGCGCATTTTGGCGATTTCCATGAAGTGGTTCATCCCGATAGCCCAGAAGAATGACAAACGAGGTGCAAAAGCGTCGATGTCGATTCCGGCTTTGATACCTGTACGCAGGTATTCCAAACCGTCAGCAAGTGTATATGCCATTTCGATGTCGGCAGTTGCACCGGCTTCCTGCATATGGTATCCGGAGATAGAAATCGAGTTAAATTTTGGCATTTTCTGAGAAGTGAACTCAAAAATGTCAGCAATAATTTTCATCGAGAATTCCGGTGGATAGATGTACGTGTTACGCACCATGAATTCTTTCAGGATATCGTTTTGGATGGTTCCGGCAAGCTGATCCAAAGTTGCACCCTGCTCCAGCGCAGTTACAATGTAGAATGCCAGTACGGGAAGTACTGCACCGTTCATCGTCATCGAAACCGACATTTTATCCAATGGAATCTGGTCGAACAGAATTTTCATATCGAGAATAGAGTCGATAGCCACACCCGCTTTACCAACATCACCAACTACACGTGGGTGATCGGAATCGTATCCGCGGTGAGTCGCTAAATCGAATGCTACCGAAAGACCTTTCTGACCGGCAGCAAGGTTACGACGGTAAAATGCATTTGACTCTTCGGCAGTCGAGAAACCGGCATACTGACGCACTGTCCATGGTTGCATGGCGTACATCACCGAGTATGGTCCACGCAGGTAAGGAGCAACACCGGCAGCATAGTTAAGGTGTTCCATTCCTTCCAGATCCTCTTTGGTGTAAACTGGTTTCACCGGAATCTGTTCCGGAGTGATCCAGTTCTTTTCAATCTTATTGGCAGCATTCCACTCAGCTGTATTCGGCTGAGGAGCCACCGTTTTGATGTTTATGTCTTTAAAATTTGGTTTCATACGCTTATTTTTTTAACACGGTGACACGGAGTCACGGAGTTTAGAATATTAAATTCAATACTATTTTAAAATTTTCGCTGTGTTCTCTTTTTAGCCTTTTTAGTGCCACAAAAGTTTATTCTATCTCTCCGTTAATTCTTCTTCGGATACCAAACTTTAGAAGCGAAACATTGAAGTTGATTAAATATCCTAATTTCATTCCTGAAAGCTTTAAGTAAGTTACCAGTTGAACTTCGTGAACCGGTAATAAATCCTCAACAGCTTTCAATTCAATTACGATTTTATTTTCAACTAAGAGATCGATAATGAAATCCCTTTTTAGTTCTTTCCCTTTATAAATAATCGGTATTCGAACTTGACTTTGTACTTCCAGACCTCTGTTTCTTAATTCTTCAATCAGGCAAACCTCATAAACCGACTCTAATAACCCCGGGCCTAATTCCCGATGAACCTGCATAGCAGCATCGATAATTTTAGTTCCCAATTTATTATATGTCAATTCTGAATTCATTGCTGTGCCGCTGTGTCGCTGTGTCGCTGTGTTTATTTTAAAAGTTGTTTTTGGTATGACGATAATTCCGCCAGCAGGTTGCTTTTTACATTGATGAAGTTGGCAACACCTTTGGCTTTTAGTTCGTCCATATTGGCAGGAGCACCGGCAACGACGAAGATGGCTTTTCCGGCAATAGCTGCAAAAGCTGCAGGAGCCAGTTCTGTATATTCATCATCCGACGAACAGATAACCACGATAGCAGCACCAGCTTTTTGAGCAGCTTCAATACCTTCTTCAACAGTTTTGAAACCATTGTTGTCGATAACATCGAAACCGGCAACGGCAAAGAAGTTACAGGCAAACTGCGCACGTGCTTTGCGCATATTCAGGTTACCTATCGTCAACATGAAAGCCAGCGGACGTTTGTTGGTTTTGGCATAAACATCAGTCTTGTACCGAAGCACTTCGAAAGCCTGAGCACCACGATAAGGTTTGATCGTTTCGATTTCGGCTTCTTCAGAAGTTAAATCGGTCGGAGCAAAAATTGCTGCATCCATTTCCATTTCAGCCTTTTCGTTGAAATTTGGAAATTGGTTGGTTCCCAATAAATTTTCGCGACGGGTTGCAATGTTCATATCGCGTTTAGCTGCCATCTTTTTAATTTCAGCCTGAATAAAACCTTCACGTAATGCTGACAGATAACCACCTTTTTCCTGAACTTCAAGAAATAATTTCCAAGCCTGATCGGCTATAGAAGCAGTCAGTTCTTCAATATAGTATGACCCTGCACCCGGATCGGCAATCTTCGAAAAGTTTGCTTCTTCTTTCAATAACAACTGCTGATTACGTGCAATTCGGTCAGCAAAATCAGTTGTTTCTTCATAAGCTGCGTTAAACGGCTGCACGGTGATTGAATCGGCGCCACCCAATGAAGCACTCATCGCTTCAGTTTGAGTGCGAAGTGCATTCACGTATGGATCATAAAAGGTTTTGTTCCAGCTTCCGGTTTCAGCGTGAATAGTCATTTTACATGAACATTCACATTCAGGAACGTAAGCTTTTACAATTTGTGCCCACAATAAACGGGCAGCACGCAGTTTAGCTATTTCCAGGAAATAGTTGGCGCTAACCGAAAAGTTGAATTTCATTTTTTTAGCCACGGCATCAACGGTCAAACCTGCTTCGGTCAATGTTGTGAGGTATTCAGCACCCAGAGCCAGTGAGTATGCTAATTCCTGAACAATTGATGATCCGGCGTTTCCGAAGTTTTTGCCATTCACGGCCAATGTTTTGAATTTGGTTAGTTCGGCAGTTGCATTGATCATTTTTACAGCCTGTCCAACAACAAAATCCTGATCTTTTTTGAACTTTCCGTAAAGGGCATATTTCCCAAACGGATCGTATTCAACTGAAGCGTGAATGCTTTTCAGATCGTAATTGCCTTGTTTCGCGTATTCAACGAACAATTCAGCAATTTTGCAGGCACGACAAAAGCAAACAAAGTTTACTTCAACCGCGTCCAACTGAATATCGTTTAGCAAAACAGCCATGTCGGCTACCGAGTATTCGGTACAGCCGCTAAATACGAAAGCCAACGAATCAACACCCTTCATTAAATAAGTCAGTGCTTTTTTGTTGGCTTCTGCTAAGTCTTTAACCTGAATGCTCTGGCGAACCAGCCATTCGTTGTTATTCTTTTTGGTTCCGCGTACATAAGGGAACTCTCCGGGAAGACTGTTCAGGTAATCCAGTTTCTCCAGGTTTTCTGCCCGGTAAAAAGGTTGAACGTCAATTCCTTCATTTGTTTTCCATACCAACTTACGATTGAAATCGGCACCTTTCAGGTCAGCTGTAACTTTGTCCATCCACTGCTGAGTACTGACAGGAGGAAATTCTTCAAATAGGTTTTTATATTTTTCTGCCATAATATAATGTAACTGTTTAGAAAATCGGTGCAAAATTAGTGCTTTTTACCTAGTCTGAACAGAATTTGGAATGTTATTAATTATTACGTAACATTCGTAGACAATAGATATTCAATTAGTTATATACGTTTATACTTATTTTCGCTAAAAATCACCCTAAATTGTGACTTCCGTCATATTTTAGGCGCTTTTGAAGACAAACATTCCTATTCAGGTTGATTCCAATTAATTAGTTTAATATAATTCTGCAGAACTTTCATTTGCTTATTTTTTAAAGCTTTGGCATTTATTCCGATCTCAGGTTTAAATATCACCAGATCCTTCAAAATTTAAACAGCCAGTTTTCTTGTCAGATATAAGTCTTCAAAAATCATTCATACGCTAAATTTCAAAGTTTCTGATCTTCCTTTAACTACAAGAAATTTTAACAAAAAAATACATAATACAATCAAAAATTAATAATCCTGATACTATTGCCTCTTAATTCCAGGTTAATTGATTTTTAACATCAATGCTCTGGTTGCCAAACAGGAAAACATTATAATTATCAGTAAATGTGTGACTTAATTAATAATGTTACAATTCTGTTATTCAAATGTAATCATAGCGTAAGCAAATATTAATCGTTCTGTAACTACGAACCTATTCCTTTGAGCGCATAATTAAGAACCTGCCTACACCTGATCAGGGAAAAAGAAAAAGGGAAAAGAATAATTTATTATTAAGCGCTTATTAATGAACATGAAAAACATTTTGCTGGTTATGACTGTACTGCTTTTTTCGATGGCAGGAATAGCTCAAACCGGAGTGATTAGTGGAACTGTTACAGATGCTAATACAAAAGAAACCCTTATTGGAGCCACGGTTCTGCTTCAGGGAACTACCAATGGAGCTATTACCGATTTTGATGGCAACTTCAGGATCGAAAAAGTAGCAAACGGAGCTTATAATCTGGTTATTTCCTATATTTCATACGACTCACAGATCATACGCGCGGAAGTAAGCACAGGAAAAGAATCGATAATTAATATTGATCTTAAACCGGCTTCAGTAGATATTGAAGAGATTAGTGTAGTTGCAAAACGTCGCGAAAATACCGAAGTTTCGATGCTTACGAGTTTGAAAGCCGGAAACCTGATCGTTAGCGGAATTTCAGCTCAACAAATCAGCAAATCGCAGGATAAAGATGCGGCCGAGGTGATTCGACGCGTTCCGGGCATTACCATTACCAATGGTAAATTTGTAATTGTTCGCGGATTGATTGAACGATACAATTCGGTGATGCTGAACAATGCAACTGCTCCAAGTTTTGAGGCCGATAAAAGGGCATTTTCGTTTGATGCCATTCCAAGTGGGCTGATCAACAACATCCTGATTTATAAAAGTCCGGCACCTGAGTTGCCAGCCGATTTTGCCGGTGCTGCAATTAATATAGAAACAAAGGATGTGGCCGACGAAAACAGCCTGGTTGTGTCTTATTCAACAAGTTTTATTCAAAACACTTCGTTTCAAAAGAATTTTGAGACTTACAAAGGAAGTAAAACCGATTGGCTGGGCTGGGACAATGGCTCACGCAATATTCCCAATGGTGTTCCCGACAGCAAATCGTTTGCCGATTTATACGATTTCTCAAACGCTGATGCAAACGCTCAAAAATTCGAACAAATAAACAAGGTCTCAAAACTATTTAGTAACAATTGGGCAACAACAAACAAGACCCCTTTTCTGGATCAAAGTCTTTCCATTGCATCACAAAGGCGCTTTATTTTAGGGAAAGTCACTTTTGGAAACCTTTCAGCATTTAATTACGGACAAAGCAATACTTATATAAATCGTGACCGACTGGAATATCAGGGATTAAGCGATTTTACCGGAGAAATGATTAAAGATTTTGATTTTAAGGATGTAATCTCAAGTAAAACCGCAAAGATGGGTTTTATACACAACTGGAATGTCCTTTACGGAAATAACCAAAAACTTGAATTCAGGAATTTTCTAAACCAAACAGGAACAAGTTCTGTAAATGTCCGTGACGGGATAAATTACTATGACGGCAAAACAGTACAAATTTACGACCTGAAATTTGTCAGCCGGCTTGTTTATTCCGGACAGCTTGCCGGGGAGCAAAGATTTAACGAGGAAAAAACCAAACTAAACTGGATGCTGGGTTATGGACTTACCAAAAACAAACAACCCGATAACCGAAGACTTACTTACGTTCAGGATAATCCTGAAAACAGTGCCGGATCAGATAACTATTACCTGTTAATACAGAATTCGCCCAACGTTTACGATGCAGGTCGACTTTGGAGCGACATGACTGAAAAAATATATGATGTAAAGGTTGATCTTGAGCATAAATTTAAACTGTTCGGAACCGAAAAAGACTGGGTTATAAAAGCAGGAGGTTTCTACGAAAAGAAAGAACGCTCGTTCAACTCCAGGATAATTGGTGTTGTAGCGTTTAAAAATACACCTTTCGATTTACACAATACTGCAACAAATCTTTTTGTTCCTGAAAATATGTTTTTCAGAAGGACAGAACCTACCAGTCAATTCGGCTTTACTTACCGGGATACATACCGTCCGGAGGATAGTTACAATGCAAGCGATATAATGAATGCCGGGTACATGGGATTACAAATACCAATTTCCAATAAGATAACTCTTTATGGCGGTGTACGTATTGAAAAATTCAACCGGTTGATTACAGACTTTTACGTACCTACACCAACACCCGAGTTATACGACATTACCCGCGACACCACTAATTTTTTCCCGTCGGTTAATGTTAGTTACAACATCAACGAAAAACACCTTTTACGTGCTTCGTACGGCAAAACAGTGAACCGTCCGGAGTTTAGGGAAATGGCAAATTTTGCTTACCAGGATTTTGACATGTTCGCAATTGTACATGGTAACGATTCGTTACAAAATGCCTACATCGACAATTACGATATCCGATACGAGTGGTATCCATCTCCCGGCGAAATGGTATCACTGGCAGCTTTCTACAAAGATTTTAGCAACCCGATTGAAGTCTTCCTTATTCCTGCAGGTACAGGATACGATTACAAACCATTTAACACCGAAAAAGCTTATTCGATGGGGCTTGAACTTGACGTAAGGAAACAACTTACTGAATTTGAATCAGCAGGAAATTTTCTTCACTATTTAAAAGATCTGACCATCATTTTCAACACTTCACTGATCAAAAGTGAAATTCAAACCAATCAGGCTTTTGCCCGCGAGAAACATCGCATTATGCAAGGACAATCGCCATTTATTATGAATCTTGGATTGAACTACCTGAACCCGAACAATGGTCTCTCAGTAAATATTTCATACAATACCATTGGAAAACGGATTGCCTATGTGGGCTCTCCGGTTAACCCCCATACATGGGAACTGCCACGAAACTCTCTCGACCTGACCGTTCAAAAACAGATTGGCAAACGCACAACGGTGAAACTGGGTCTTAAAGATATTTTAAACGATCCGGTACAATTTGTACAGTATTACGGGGCTAATGAAGAAATCAAGGTTCCGACAATTCATTATGTGCCTAACCGCCAAATGACAATTGGATTATCAATAAAACTTTAAAAATCATATCAGAAAACGAGTACACTACAATTAAAAAGGAATAGTTATGAAACAAATTTTACTTTCTTCAATCTTTATTTTATCAATGGTTTTTGGCACATTTGCCCAAAGCATTGATAGCAACTTTTTTGACAAAGTAAGCTACGTTGGTGCTTTCGGTTCAGTTGACTGGACTAAAGGCTGGACCGAATGGAGTCCGGTTGATAAAGATTACCCTGCAGCTACTGTAACAAAAGGTAACGGTCAGTTTACTTTTAGTGCAGGAACACACATTACTGCAGACGAAACGTGGACAGGAGTTATTAAACTCGACGGTTGGGTTTACGTTGACGCTGGCGCAACACTCACTGTTGATGCCGGAACAATCGTTCGCAGTACTCAAAAAAGTGGACTGTTCATTCAA
>JBGSUC010000067.1:0-2369 GCA_041736275.1 Prolixibacteraceae bacterium | reverse complement strand
TCCTAACATTACATCTTCCTATGAACGCTTTCGCTTTTAGCGGCTGCAAAGGTAAATATCATTTCTAAACTTCCAAACATTTTTGAAAATTCTTTAAACTTTCTTTTTAATCCCCTGCAATCCAACTATTTATAGAACTTTCTCCTCAAGGTCCGCATCACTGCTTTCCTCTTTAGCGGCTGCAAAGATAGACCCCTTTTTGCCATTTCCAAACTCTTACATAACCTTTTTTTAAAAGATTTTATGCAGCAAAGCCTACCCTTCTGGATAACTGTGTGTTATATAACAGAAAAAGATGATGGTTTTCGAAAAAAAAATTCAAGCACCGAAATTCCCCATTCTCATTTTATATTTTTCTTCAAAAAAAGCTTACCTTTTGACAATTAATAGCGACTGTATATAATAAAGAAAATCAAACCATTACATGGATCGATTGTGATGGATTAACCAGATAGTTATGGACAAAAAGCGCAGAATTTTAATCGTAGATGACAATGAATCAATCCATGATGATTTCAAGAAAATACTGCTTATCACTAAAAACAGTAATGTTATCAATGAAATGGAGCAACTGCTGTTTGAAGAAAAACCAGTAAATAAGAGAATAAGTTACGATTATATCATCGATGATGCCTACCAGGGACAAGAAGCCATTGAAATGGTAACAAAATCGTTTGATGAAGGGTTTCCATATTCGCTCATTTATATGGATGTAAGAATGCCTCCGGGAATTGATGGTGTACAGGCAATGGATAAGATCTGGCAGAAGCATCCAAACATTGAAATTGTAATTTGCTCAGCATACTCCGATTATTCATGGGACGATATCCTCGAGAAATTCGGAGAAACTGACAAGCTCCTTTTTATAAAGAAGCCTTTCAATATAATTGTGGTCAAACAACTGACACTTTCTCTTATTACCAAATGGGATATTGCGAAAAAGAACCGGGAATACATGCAACATCTCGAGAAAGAAGTGGAAGCAAGAACGGTGGAATTAAAACATCTGCTCAGAGAAATGACTCTATTGAAAGAAAAAGCGGAAGATGCAGACAAAATGAAATCAGCATTTCTGGCCAACATGTCACACGAAATCAGGTCTCCGATGAATGCCATACTCGGTTTTAGTGAGTTATTGGAAGATCCGGAGCTGGATGAAGAAACAAAACAACAGTACCTTCAATACATTAATCTCAGCGGGAAAAGCCTGTTAAATCTGATTAACGATATTATTTTTGTAGCCAAGATAGAAGCTGGCATACTTGAAATCCAACCTTTAGCTTTTCAACTAAATACACTTTTGCAGGAAATCTATTCAATTTATCTTGTTGACAAACAAACACAAACGAAGGATAACCTTAAATTAGAGATGCACTTAGGTATTCAGGATGAGGATCCCGAAATTATCACTGATCCGGAGAGACTGAAACAAATCTTTATTAATCTGCTATCCAACGCATTCAAATTTACAACTCAAGGTTACATCAGGTTTGGATACGATGTGTCTCCTGAAAATTGGCTCACATTCTTTGTTGAAGATACCGGAATTGGGATCCCTCAAAACAAACAGGATTTAATCTTTGAACGATTTGGCCAGGCTGAGAACAGCTTGCTAAGTAAGAGCAAAGGAACAGGTCTGGGTTTGACCATCTCCAAAAACCTGACCGAATTGATGGGTGGTAAAATGTGGATTAACTCAGCAGCCGGGAAAGGATCTACGTTTTATTTCACCATCCCATTCGTGAAGGCTGATAAAAACATATCATCTCCCGTAAAAGAAAAAGCTGCAAAAACCTACGATTCTAATTTTTCAAACAAAACCATACTTATTGTTGAAGACGAAGATTTAAACACCATTTTTCTGAAACAGGTTCTTGTTCCGTTGCATGCTAATCTCGAATGGGCCGTAAATGGAGCTGATGCCGTTGAGAAATTCAGGAAAAACAATAAAATTGATTTAATATTGATGGACATTAAAATGAAGGTCATGGACGGAATGGAAGCGGCCAAACAAATCAAAGCAATTAACCCAAACATTCCGATCATCGCTCAAACCGCCTTTGCGATGGCTGATGAAGAGCAATATTGCCGTACACATGGGTTTGATGATTATATTAAAAAACCTATCTCAATCACTGAATTAAAAGAGAAAATATCCAGGTGGCTTTTTAAATAGAATACCCCGGCATAATCTGAGACAATAAAAAATAGATATTAAAAATTCAATATTCAATAGTTCGTTCAAAAAACATTAAAAATTAAGCGGCCATAGTGCCGAAATACAATAGTTCATTGACATGTTGACGATTTTTGATTGAGTTCGGGTTAATAGCGAACAGGCGTAAAAATCTCGACAACAATAATGTGTT
>JBGSUC010000037.1:0-13861 GCA_041736275.1 Prolixibacteraceae bacterium | reverse complement strand
TCGCAGAGGTGGCCATAATTAAAGTAATTAACTGGTAATTAATACTTTAAAGATACAAATCTCTGCGGTTTTAATCTAATAAATAATCAGTTATTTTGCTGTAAATCAGATAAATAACTAAGTTTTGAACGAAGTATTGATTTGAACTTCCAATATCCAGGAGTAAAATAAGTATTGCAAACAAGGAGGCAAAGACAGGGCAAAGTAATATTACAATTTTATATAACTGAGCCAGGGATATCATTTATTCAACCATTTATTACAAAATGTTCGCAATGATCGATAAATTCGGTGTTTTTGCCAAATCGTAAATTGATTTTTATTATTTGTCATTGTATATTATGTGCTATTTATGTCTTTTGCGAACGATGCAATTTAGCAACAAATTAGGCACTTAAAAGCACAATAACATGCAAAAACAATTTTTGATTTTACCTTCAAAGAAACTCATCAACCACACCTATCTCTGAAATCACATATCATAAGTATACTTTTAAATAGAAATTTGCTGATATTTAATATATGGAGAATTGAAATGATAATAGAAGACTGCATTTTAGTAACTTACCCAACCGTTCACCCTTACGAGAGTACTAAATCCATTGAAAATAGATTGAAGGAAAAAGATTATCTGGTGGTAAAGGACGAGAAAAATAAGTTTTATGGAATACTTACCCCTTCTGATATTCTGAGCCGCCCATGTAAATTAGTCATTGATTGTTTATCACCAAAAGGAATAATTCAAACCGATGATACTTTTGGTGCATTAATAGGCAAATTTGAAAAGACTCCTTCTGAAGCGCTTCCTGTTTTTCAACGTGGGGAGTATCTTGGTATTCTGGAAAAAAATGATGCTATTAAGAGACTTAAATACAGAATGGATGGTTTTCGCAAAGAATCAATGATTTCGCAGAAAATCAAAACGGCATTTTTACAAAATATTTCACACGAAGTGCGGACTCCACTCAATCATATTCTCGGATTTATGAGCATTATTGCAGATTTTACCTCCGACGAAATAGAATCAGAAGGAGAGGAATTTCATGCAATAATCAGAAAAAGTTCCGAACAATTTTTGTCAACCATGAATGATTTGATTGAACTTTCGCGATTATATTCGGGAGAGGAAGTGCAAATATACAATGAGAATACATCTATTGAATCTATTTTTGCTGATATAAAAACGAACATTGAAGGAAGGTCAATTCTTTATCGCGATGAACTTAAAATTAGCTATAACAATCCTGACAAAACGTTTGTGATGTTTACCGACAGCAAAAAGATAAAACTGATTATTCATCGTTTAATAAATTGTACAATCAAGCAAATACAAAAAGATGATCGTATCGAATTTGGCTGTGATTTATTCATTGATAAACAGGAAATTTGCTTTTACGTCAAAAAAACGAATGCTCAGATTACCGAAGTTACAGGAAACAGTCTGCTAGATTCAATGGGAAAAAGTCCCCGGCCGGAATATTCGTTTCAGTATGAATCTGACTTCAGTATGGAACTGGCAAAAAAAATGGTTGAATTACTTGGAGGAACATTAGATATTGAAGAATTTGAAACAGATATTAAATCCGTTTGTTTTACAATTCCTTACAATCTCCAAAAAGCAGATAGCTTATAAATGACAATAAAAGCAGATCTTAATTACACTCGTGATTCTTCCATAAATGCACTCTTATTTGAGTTTTATCGTGTTCGATATACTTATTTTGGTGTCATAAAAGCTTTTAGCCTGGGTTAGAACGGATAACCGATTGCCACATTCAAAACCAAATTATCTTTTCTCCAGATTGAACTTCCGAAATTGATCTGATCAGCTACCCATCTTTTATTTTCTTCGAGCCATGGTTTCCTTAATGGCATGGCCAGGTCGAACCGTAAAACGAAGAACGAAACATCAACCCGAAGTCCGAAGCCTGTGCCAACTGCCAGTTGATCAGTGAATCCGGATAAAGAAAACGGGCTGCCAGTATTGGCCGGATTTGACTTTAAAAGCCATACATTCCCGGCATCGACAAACAAGGCTCCTTTAAAATAACGGTAAATACCAAAACGATATTCCGCATTTGCTTCCAGTTTTACATCACCTCCCATATATAGAAAACCGGTGTTACCCGTATTTTGGTTGAAAGTGCCTGGTCCGACAGAGTTTATTTGAAAAGCACGGAGACTATTCGGTCCGCCACTGAAAAATTGCTTGGAATATGGAAGAATAGAAGAGTTCCCGTAGGGCTTGGCTACACCTGCAAAAAGCCGCATCGCTAAACTGTTCTTATCCTTGAAGTTGTAATAACCACGGCCTTCCAGGCTTAATTTAGCGAATTGTGAATAGACAGAACCAATAACTTTGGACGAATTGGCTGACGAAATTTTTTCCCCTGAAATGTTCTTTGCCAGCGAAAAGGCATTGCCGGCAAACTCTGTGGTGGCATGGAAAAAGTATTGCATCTTTTTGCCTTGAATGACCTGTTCATTATATGTAAACGAATAACTTCCGCCAGCTATAAATTGCTCTTCATAACTCTTTTCCAGAAATGGGTTTTTTAGTAATTCTTGGAATGCCGCAGATTTATTGCCGATTGTTGAATAGCTAATGCTGATTGGAGTTAATTCATGCTCTTTCCGGATATTTTCTTTCCATTTATAGCTGTATCCAAACTGAAAGGTCTGCATGTCAAAATAGTTGACCCTTTTTAAATAGTTGTATGAAATTGAAAAGTTTGTTTTGGGAATGTAGATGCTGCTTGATCGATTGATATTGAATGGGGTAATGAAGCGGGGAAAAGTCAGATCAAGTTGTGGATTCCATGAATAAGAATACATGTTTTTCTCCTTCCCGTTCATTTGTGCCTCAAATGATCCGGCCATGTTTAATTTCAGGATCTCGGCACCATGAAATGTATTTCGGTTCTGAAGACTAAGATTCATTCGTGGGCCGGCATAATTATTTGATTTTGTAACTAAATCCATTTCAGCCCTGAAGGTACGTTTTGGCATTGGTGTCATTAAAATGGTTACATCAAGATATCCGGCAGCTGTCGTATCGCTGTCAGAGAATTTCACCCTTACAAATTTGAAATTATCCAGTGACATTAAACGATTCAGTGTGATGGAATGATTTTTTCTTGAAAATATTTCATTCTTTTTCAGGTAAACCGAACGGAGTATTTCTTTCTGATTAATGCTTGGTACTTCGTTATTCACCAGAAACACCGTGTTTCGAAACATCATGGTGTCTTTTTTTATTTCAGCAGCATCTTCAGTTAACGAATAATCCTGATCGATAACTACTTTGCGGATGCGGTAAACGGTCAGTGCATTTGGCGGAATACTGTCTTTCAAGGTTAGTTTTAAGCTCACCGAATGATTTGCTTCTGTTGTATCAGCTTTAAAAACGAGATAATCGGGATCGAAATAGAAATATCCATTGTTTTTTAACACTGCATCTATGAGCTCCCGTTCGTTTTTTAGCAGATTCAGATTATATTCTTCGCCAGGTTTAATGAATGATTTTTTTTCTTCATTTTCAATTATAGAACTTAAACTATCGTCAGAAAAAAAATAGTTTAGTTCTTTAATCCGGTAAGGTTCGTTGATGTGACTGGTGTAAATTACTTTTGCAGTGCGTTTTTTATCTGTAATCTGATATTCCGTGTAGCTTTTGAAAAATCCATTGTTAAAGAGTGTCGCATCAATAATTTTGGAAGTCACAGCCGGCTTAATTTCGCTCATCAAAACCGGGGCTGTTCCTCTTTTTTTGAGCCATTTGTCTAATCTGCTTTTGGGATTTTCTCCGGCCGTCATATACATCCATAACTTTCTACGCGTACCAAAAAACGCTTTGTTAGGTTCCGGACGCAGAGTACCTTCCACCACTGTTTTTATATGTTTTTTGTTGAAATCAGTTGGTGATTCCAGTTTTATCTCCGATCCGGTATAAAGCTTATCTCCGGGAGGTAAATGCCTCGTTCCGCTGCAAGAGGCCAAAAACCAGCAGGCTAATATCAGGAAGTATCTGTTTCGGATTGTTTGTGTCATTACTCTGGACCTTTTTTAGATGGTTCACTCTTCTTTTTTTTCGATCTCAAAAATTCTTTCCATTTATTGAAATCGCGGACATAAATTATTCCGGCACCGGTTTCAACCAGCTGGCCTTCAATAACACCCTCGTACTGATTGTGCCTGAATCCTTTCAGCCGATAGCGGCCATCTTTTGTGATTTTATATTCCACATCGACATCACTCGTGATGTTACTTGCCGAATTTTGTCTGGCCTTTTCTCCTTCCACATCCACTGTTCCGCCAAGCTGAATGCTCAACCGTTCGTTGAAAAGTTGTTTCTTTAAACCAATGTCTACCTGGGTTCTTCCCTGCGCCTCTCCGGTCTGATAATCGTTATAGGATTGAATGTCAAAATTTAAATCCACGCCGGGCAACACTTTCGAACTCCATTGATTGAGCTGTTGCGATAAAAATTTGCCAACGGTTGCACGGACTAACGTGGAAGTTCCGCCAGCTTCTGTTTGCAATGGATTTTCCTGAATAAACCTGCCCAATACCAGCAAGGCAAAAACCTGTTTGTTTAATGCCGATTCATCTTCATTTAACATGCTCAGTTTTTGATTAACTGCACCACTCAAAATGCCTTTTTCATCAGGAGGTAACTGTATTTCGAAACTGATTTCAGGCTGTAAAATTTTTCCACGTAATTTCAGGAGTACCAAAAATGGATAACGTTGTTTATAGCCGTTTTTATCTGTTTCACTTAAGCCTGACATTTGGTCAGACATAAGGTCTATAGGCGAAGCACGAACCTCATACCTTGCATTAATCGATATTTCCGCATCGTAAGGATCTCCATTCCAGATAATTGTACTTCCACGGTCGATATCGAACCTCCTTTTAATCAGCGATTCCAGTGACGCCATGTAGCTGCCGTCATTCAGATTATAGGCGCCGGTAAGGCTCATTTTTCCGCTTCGGTCGATGGTGAAACTTAATGCAGCATCGCCTCGAACCACCAATGAGTCTGTGGTTGTTGGATCCATTAACAGTCGCAGAGTTGCTTCCTTGTCAATTTCAAGAATAGATGAAACATCAAAACCAGTTAAACTCGATTTTTGAATTTCTTTTTTCTCTGTGCGGTATAAAATTGGATTGAGATTGTTTCCGGTTTCAAATTCAACAACATCTTCTCCTTTGTCTGTGGTCAGTTTATCGTCGGGAACTGCAAAGGTAAAGTTGGAGCCTTTTTTTAATTTGACTTTTGCACTCAATACCGGAAGCGACATTGGTCCGGTAATCCCGATTTTACTGTCGATAATCATTCGTCCGTAGAATTCCTTGTTGTCTTCGTGCGTTGTGTTGAAGAGCAAAAAATCTTTTGTATTTACATTTAAAGCAAATTTGAAATCGCTGAACTGGTTCATGTTGACAACTCCGTCGAGGATTGCCGTGTGTTTTTCCTTATCTAAAATGGTAAATGTATTGAAATAGATTCCATCTTTTTTCAACTGAAAGGTTTCATGCTTTAATTCCAGTGGATTGTTCAGATACGCGGGCGTAATAATCGCATTATTGAAAACCAGTTGCCCGGTTATCTCAGGCAGACTTGTATTTCCTTCCACCAGAAAATTGCCGGTCAGATTGCCCGAAGCTTTTGTAATGGTTCCCATCGAAAACGCCTGCACCGTTTGCAGCGAAAGCGATTGAATTTCCGCATTGATGTGGATGGACTGATTGCCACCATTTGGCACATAAAATCCGTTTGCTGACAAATTATTTTCCCCGCCGGATAACTTCAGATCGATATTAAATTTCTCCGTAGTTTGATTCTCCGCTTTTATGGTGAGATTTCCAATAGGAATATTGCTGACGATCAGGTTTGTAACTTTAGCATCAGCAATTAATCCGTATGAATTATTAACCCGTTTTAACAACACATTTCCCTCAACAACTCCTTTAATTAAACTGGTGTCTTTCTGAAAAATTCCTGAAATATCGTCCAGCGCTAAATTCATGATTCCAATATTGACATCATCATTAAACGTATCGTTTACCGAAGAGATTTTGATTTGGCTTTCCTTATCATTCAGGAAAAAATGATGGATTAAAAATCCTTGTTTCCCAAATTCTATGAAATTGTCGGCAGCAATATTCCATTTCTCATACATCATGTAGAAATCAGCCGGATCGAGTGTCAATTTGTAATTGGCTTTGTTCCTGATTATTTGTGTAGTTACCGCAAGCTTTTTGTTTTTCTTCTCATCAACCGATGAAACAGTTGAGCTTATCTTGTTGTCAGCCAGATTTCCATCAATCAAAAAGTTGCTTAAACTGGCCAGCGAATTTGAAATGTTTCTGCAAGAAATCTGGTAATCCAATGTCTTCTGGTCTGAATTAACGTCAATCGTAAAGTCGTTTATTTCAGTCGATCCGTACACCATTTTGTTAATCGTGGCATTTAGTTTCAGGTTGTTTTTCTGACTGTCGAAACTTCCCTCAATAATTCCCGGTTGGAATTCGTGCAAGTCGGGGAAGATAACTTCCGATAAAATGGGATGATTGTGTAGTAGAATCTCAAAATTGAAATCCTGAAGGGGTTGTTGCTTCGTTGAAATGGAATCAGATAACTGGAAATACTGGCTAATGAATTGGGACAGACCGGTTGGAAGACTGAAAGGAGAAACACTTCCGGAGTATTTGATATCTACAATGTTGCTTTTTACATTGAATTCACTTTTGTTGGGTACATTAACGGAAGTAAACACCACCGAATCGAGCGCATATTTTTCTTTCCCGTGAGCAAGTACAATGTTGGCAATTTTCACTTTCCCATTTAAATCATTTACTGTTTTTCCCTTAAAATTAGCTGTTGCAATCAGGCCTATTCGTAAATCAGTTTTGCTGAAATTGAGTTTCTGAAGATCAGCCCCCGGTAAGTCCAAACGAAACTGAACCTGTTCCTGACCGGGAATTAAATTCGCTGTCGCATCCAGATCAAATTCAACATTTTTATCGTTCAGCTTTATTTTTCCTTCGAATACTTGTCCGGCAACAGTGCCATCCATTTTTACATTTTTATAGTCGTATTTATTCAGGTAAACCGATGTTACTTCAGCCTGGATTTTTGCCTTCATCGTTTTTAAATCCAGCTCTTGTCCGCTAGCTTCGGCAGTTAACGATACCGGACCATACATCATTGTATCTTTAAGTAATTTGCCCAAATCGAAATTGCCCAGATTCAGTTTGCCGCCGAAATTTTCATCCGGATCAACCGTTGCCGTAAGATTTGCATTTCCAAAGCTGCTTGTCATATCAGCAGTTGACTCAAAGGACTTCATCCTGCCTTTAAAGGAAACCTGCATGTTGATTTTGTCGGGAATGCCGATGCTGTCAGGAATGTATGAGCCAGCCATCATTACGATGTCTTTTTTGCCTGAAGTTATTTTCAGATTGGGAAAATGATAAGAGGCTGTTTTATATTCCGGCAATCCTTTGATAGTGAAATTGGTTTTCAGAATGGTATTGATTCCTGTTTTAATAACCAGATTGTTTCCGGACAGATCATTCATTTGTCCGCTTATTTTACCTGAAGCGGTTGAAACCATTGACTTGTTTTTAAAGAAAGGTTGAATTTTCAGATCTGGCTTGAAATATAGAATATCAGAATTGCTAATGTTTGCATTTTTCAGGTCTAAATTCAGGTTGCTGAATTGCATGGAATCTACCAAAGTTGCAAGCGATGAATACTGTATGCTGAAATCGGCATCAATGCTGGAATTGGTGATGCTTGCCTTTAACTTCTTTGCCGAAATGGAATGTTTATCCATGCTGAAATCGGTTTCGAAACTGTTGATTGCAAAGTTGTTCTGATCGGTTGCACTGAATTTTGTGACCGAAGCTTTTGTCAGATCGGATGAATACAGAAAATCAGTTGCATCAAGTGATAAGTGATTGTATTCAAGGTTATCCGAGTCAAATACATTTTTCAGTTCCGGTTTGTTTCCTGATCTGTAAATCAATGTATTGTTCTCTAATTCAATACGATTCATTGAAACTTCCCAGTTGTTTTCTGAAGGAGCAACCGGGAGGACCGGGTCTAAAGATAATTCAGGAGAAAAAGTATGATACTGAATTTCGCTTTCTGATAAATATACATTACCGGATGTCAGCATCTGTTTTTGTAAATCGATGGAGGCATCTTCGAGTTTACACGCATCGATAACCGAAACAACTGACAGATAGCCAATAGAATCGACAAAACTGATCTTCGAATTGCTTAGCTGAATTTTTTTTACGCCTATTTTTGGCAAAACACTTTCCGGATTACTATTCGAAATATTTCCGGATTCTTTCATTCGGACATTTGCCAATAAACCATCCAAAGTCAATTCATCGATTTGATAAATTGATTTATCCAGGTCAATTTCATCTACGCTAAATTTTGAATTTTCTACGGCTGCAAATACATTCATTCCTGCATACTCATCATGATATGAAAATCTGACGTTTTTTAACGCGACATCTTTTATGCTGAATGTCCATTTGGAAGCTGACAGCGTATCGGCCTTTACCTGGGCAGTTGTATCGGCAAATGCGGTAAGCAGAAAATTGTAGTTAAACAGCGGATCTGTTTGGGTACTGTGCAGGTTGACGGTTGCATCTTCCAGACTGAATGAACTGATAGCTATCTTACTTCTGAACAGGTCGTAAAGAGCAATGTTTATTTTTGCATTTCCGGCATAAATCAATGTGTCTTTTTTGAGGTCCTCAAGATAAAGCCCTCTAACAACAACTAATTTTGGAAATGAAATGCTGATATTTTTAATTTCAACTTTTGTATGGGTTTTATTGCTGACAAAAGTAGTTGCATACTGAACGATCTTTGTTTGAATGGAAGGAATTTGGATCAATGCAGCGATGAGTAGAAATAAAAACACACCTGTGATGACTATCCAGATGAGAATCTTTAAACCCTTTTTTAAAACAGAAGCCACCTTTATCATTCAAATGTTTATTATGGAGACCTCTCCGAAAAGTTGCTTTCGTCTTTGTGAAAGTAGTGAAACAATCTTAACATGCATATTGCCGCGTAATCTGTGATGATTTCTCACTTTACACTGACATTCTTATTGACTTTTCAAAGTGGTCTTATTCGTTAATTCTTTACCTTTCGTTATAACTATAACTTTCAACTACCGATAAAGTTTTTTCGTTATGCGACTAATTAAGCCGCGCTTTTTCCTTCATTCGCTCCAGTATGTTGTATGCTGCCGGCGAAATACTTTCAGGAACAGACTCGGTTTCGAGTGCTGTCCGAAGGATATCCAGAAGATCGTTAAATCCCTCCATCTTTTGTTTCCGAAGGATATGATGTGCACCATGTTTCAGCAAGATGGAATCTGCTCCCCGCTCAACCAATGCGCGCAATAGTTCTGCCCAGGCAGCTTTTCTGAATTTCTCCAAAGCTTTTGCAGCCAGCCATACCACGTCGCTCTCCGGATCTTCCAGCGCTTTCACCAATGTCGGTATCGATTTCATGTCGCCAATTTCACTAAGTGCCTTAGCTGATTCCCAACGAGCCTTGTATTTTTTTGAATTTTCCAGCACAAGTGATAAGGACGGAACAGCTTGTTTCCCAATTGTTACCAATGCTTTTCGGGCTCTTGTGCGTACCTTGATATCTTCGTTTTCCAACAGATTTACTAAAGTCTGTGTACTTATTCCGGATTGATTTTGTCTGTACATCGGTTTTGTTTTAAAATGGAAAGTTTAATCTGTAAAGCCGTAAATATGAGCCAATTTTCCCTGAAAAGCATTACATAATTTTGTAAATAAGTTACATTATTCACACTTTATTTGGGTATTACTCCTGAAAGGGTTCAATCCCCTGTCTGGGTTATGGGCTAAGAATGTTTTTCAATAGTCAAAATTTTGGGGTTCGATATTTATCTTCTTTCCTTTCGATTTTCGTCAAACCTGCACATAAGGTTCATTCTTATATGATTTAGAATTAAACGCCATTAACTTTTTTACATTCTTAATTTCTTGTTCCGAATATTTAAGATTAAAATGGGGAAGTACCTTTTCTGCAAACTGATCTAAAAATTCAGGATAAGTTATTGCTAGAAGGTTGTCATTTTTAAATTTATTAGCTTGTTTCCGATGCTGTTCGACTAAATGGATTAAATATTCTTCTTTACTATTGCCATTATAGTTTTTGTCCAAAAAATGCTTTCTCAGAATGTCTACAGGATGATGAAACCACCCTTCCATACCTCCATTTGATTGTTTAAGTGAGTTGACTACGTCTTCCGTTTCTCTATCAATGTATATCCATTTTGTACATGGATATAATTTCTGAAACAAGTTTACCAAAAAGATATTCCATGATGTTAATTTAAATATCAGGTACTTCTCTTGTCCAATAGGTTGCCGATATGCATTAATTATTGAATCTAATTGATCAAGAATCTCTTCTTCAGGTAATCCATTTAATAAATGAGCTAATAGTAACCCGTTGATAGCTTCTGTTTCTGATACTACTCTAATTTCCGGAGATTCATTTAACATTCTTGACAATAAAGTTGATCCGCAATGGGAAGTGTGAAAAATAAATCCTTTAAGTATGAGTAGTTTGTCCTCTTCAGGATTGTCTATTTCTTTTAATTTATATTTCTTCCTGATCGATGTCTGATTCCTCAGATTTATTACACCGTCATTAAAAAAAGGGAAATCAAATGCTTTTACGTCAATTACTTCACAAATAGTATTTGGCACTTTTGAAACTTCGGTATATACAGGAAATATCCTTTGATTATTTTTTATGTCTTTTGTCATGCCGTCTAACGGTTTATATATGAGATTGTCAGCCAATTTAGGGTTTCATTTCTTTTAAGTTGCAGCAGGTTGCAGACCTTGATCCAACGGCAAACTTATATTTTTACAAATCAGAAATTGCGTTCAATAAAAACTCTACAATTTTACTTTTAGAGGTTAATATATCTTCCTTATCGGTATCTACTATCAGGTCCGGGTCTTGTGGTACTTCATAAACATCACTTATCCCAGTGAAATTATAAATTTTCATAGGATGATTATCGGGGAGTTGTGCTCTTTTATATAAGCCTTTATTGTCCCTTTTAATCAGTGTTTCTAATTCACATCTAATCCAAATGGTTTTATTTAGCACATGATCAGCGAATAGTGTCTTTCGAATATTTTCATAAGGATTTATTGCAGCTATTATCGTAATAATTTTGTGTTTATAAAGAATGTTTGCAATATAGCCAATACGTTTTAGATTTATAATTCTATCTTCCTTACTAAAACCTAAGTCTTTTGATATGTTTTTTCTACATATATCACCATCTAAAACTTCAACCGGGAATCCAATTTTAATTAAATCTTCTTTAACCAGATTTGCTAAAGTTGTTTTCCCTGAACCAGATAAACCTGTAAAAATAATAATCATCATCAGTTCGAAATATTAATCATTTATTGAAAGTCCTGTCATCAAAAAATCCTTTAAACTTTATTTGCTTAAATTCTGAATTCCGTAAATCGTGGATAATTGTTTTTTGATATTTTCAGGGACTAATTTCGGTTAAAATTTTGAGTTTAAAGCCTTAATTGTAATGTCTTGTTCCTCCATTATCTTTATACCTGTTTGCTATATTTTGTATGGTTTTTTCAGTATGTGTCAAACTTCCTTATAACGTTCCGCCACATTGGGTGACTGTTACTAGTTGCTGATTGCAATTCGGTTCCTGTCATTGCTTTCTTCTGCATCCGGAGCAGCAGGGATATACCTGATCTCTTGTACCACGCGATACAATTGCGCGGTAACACTGTGCCATTTATCCAGCGTCATCAATTTCCATATCCCGGGAATTAGCTATTGTTTACAGTTTATTAGTGGTATTTTATCCATAGGTTATCTGTTTTTAGTAAAAAAAGCAATACAATCATTAAGACAGTTCCTATCGTTGCAATTATGTTTACGAATTTTTGTGCCTTAACACTATTTTTGAGTACTTTTTCAATTCCTTTACAGATTATTAATCCAATTATTCCGCCCAAAGTATTATTAATTATATCCGTAGTATCAAAAGTCCCAAGTGCAAAAATAAACTGGAATCCTTCACAGATCAGACTAATTAAAAAAATGAAGAAGATTTTTTTTCCGGTTATCCATCTTTTAAATAAAATGCCTGCATATATACCAAGCGGTACAAAAATCAATACATTCATAATCATTTCACTAAAATCCGGTTTGCCATTCAGGATTAAAAGTTCGCTGAACGGAATTAAGTTTATCCTTCTGATATTCCCCATATAAGAGAAATGTACACTCAATTTTAATACGATGATCCAAAATAATGCGATCAGATAAATTATAAATAATACGATAGTTAAGCTGGTTAGCTTAGTATTACCTTTCATATTGTTTCTCCAATATTTTTGCAAATTCATGCTTTTCGATAAATTTAGATAAATAACTACCAGTTTGCATTTAATTATTCCTGCGAAGAACTGCTTTTCAAATACTAATTTCCTTTCAACAAAGCACCAAAACCCGGGTAGTTTGCTGTTGCATTGAAACGGATCACAGATCCGCAGTTAAAGGGTGCAATTTGCAAACCGGCACGAGCAACTGTCATCTTTTGCATATCCGGAGGGCAGGGTATACCTGATCTCTTCATAGACCACACGATACAATCGTGCGGTAGCGGGGGTTTACTTTAATTAATTTTTGAAATACTTTTTTATTAGTGCGAATAGTTTGGACTGGTTAATGGGTTTTGCAATATAATCGTTGCATCCCGCTTCAATTGCCTTTTCTCTGTCACCAAATAATCCAAAAGCGGTCTGCGCTATTATGACAACTTCCTTATTGAATTGGCGGATTTGACTGGTTGCTTCATATCCATTCATATCCGGCATTTGAATATCCATTAAAACTAAATCAATGTCTGGGTTTTTGCGGCAAATTTCAACTGCTTCATTGCCGGTTCTTGCTTTTATAACTTCTTTGCTTAATTTATTGACGGTTATTGAAATCAGTTTTTGCGATGTTTCATCGTCTTCAGCAATTAATATTTTCAATCCCGAAACTTCCGGATTAACTGGATTCTCCGCATCTTCAGCAGGAACAACATTTTCTGCAACTTTTTTATCTTCCGGTTCAGCATTGTATGGTAATGTAAAATAAAATATTGAGCCTTTTCCTTCTTCACTGCTTACCCGGATTTTTCCGCCCAGTAACTCCACAAATGCTTTTGAAATAGATAATCCCAAACCTGCTCCCTGTCGTGCCATTTTATCGATAATATTTGCCTGAATAAACCTCTCAAATATGGCGTCCTGCCGGTCTTCTGGAATCCCGATACCTGTGTCTTTTACATAGAATTCAATTGCAGTAGAGACATGGCATGCCTTGTCTCTACTGCAATTATAACCAAATTCGATTGACCCTTCATCGGTATATTTAATGGCATTTTTAACAAGGTTGGAAAGAATTGCATATACTTTCTCGCGGTCAGTATAAATAACAGCTTCTTTCCCGCATAAAGATTTCTTACAAGAAAATTGAATTCCCTTTTTATCCATCTCAGGTTTGAAGAAAGTATGAATATAATCCACTTGCTCGTTTATATCCGATTCTTTCAAATGAACCTCCGTCAGCCCTGATTCTATTTTCGAAATCACTAATGTCTCGTTAAAATATTAAAACGTTCTTTGATAAATTTGATAATCAATTATTTGTAGTGCTTTTTCTTGCGTGACGATTTCAGGAATATTTCATTTGGGGCAAATTCTACCGAAAATGAACCAAGGGAAATAT
>JBGSUC010000036.1:0-121479 GCA_041736275.1 Prolixibacteraceae bacterium | reverse complement strand
TCGCAGAGGTGGCCATAATTAAAGTAATTAACTGGTAATTAATACTTTAAAGATACAAATCTCTGCGGTTTTAATCTAATAAATAATCAGTTATTTTGCTGTAAATCAGATAAATAACTAAGTTTTGAACGAAGTATTGTTTTAAAAGAAAGGCAATTAATTCAACATTATTTGGTGTTTTGTGGTACTGAGGTTTCCTTCTGTTTGAGGCGGTTTTCAAGATCCTTTATTTGCTGATCTTTTCTGTATATAATTGTTCTTAGTTCCTGTATTTTAGTGGAAAGATCATCGTTATTATTCGAAATTGTCACATTTTCATTTGTTAATTCTTTTTTACCATTCCTGAGGTTCAGGCCATCCTGTACTAATTGATTGTTATCTTTTTGTAACCTCACGTTTAACTCCTGTAATTCAGTAATTTCTTGATTTGTAATCGTATTGTTTTCCCGATATGAGTACCAAATTCCAATACTCAAAACGATCAGGGCGATCGAAACCAGATAAATCAGACGATTAAATTTTGATTTACGGGATTTATTGTAATCACGAAGACTTGTTAACTTATAGTTTGAATAAACAATTAGCAAAAGAAATATAATCGTGAGGATGAATATGTAAAGGCTGTATTTTGACATAGTTTCTCTTTTAGTTCATTTTAACTTAATAATAGGGATGACTAAATCATTTATATTCAGTAGCTTTTTATGTGCGATTAGATAACTAAAAAATCTTAATTTTTTAAAGTTATAAAAACTTTTCGTAAGCAAAACATTTGAGAATTCGTCCTCCCCAACAAACGTTTTAACAAGCGGTCAATAATCTAAACCCAATCTTGTTTGCCGTATCGGAGATATGCTTACTTTTAGTTTTTAATAATGTAGTCACAAATTTTCGCCATAAAGTCGCTAAAGTATTCAGATTTTTCTTTGTGTCTTTTTGGTTAAATAATAACGTGAATGTCGCAACTAAAAGTATATAAAGCCTCAGCTGGTTCCGGAAAAACATTCCGGCTGGCTATCGAATACATGAAACTGGCGCTAACCACAGAAGCCAATTACCGGCATATTCTGGCCGTAACATTTACCAACAAAGCCACTGCCGAAATGAAATCGCGCATCATCGGCGAACTTTATCATTTGGCCAAAGGCAAAGATTCGGTCTATCTTGATGTGTTGACGAAAGAACTTGGTTGGCAACCGATGCAGGTTGAACGACAGGCGCAATTGGTTTTGAAACGTATTTTACATGATTATTCCCGGTTTTCAATCAGCACAATCGATAGCTTTTTTCAGAGGGTTATTAAGGCGTTTAATCGCGAACTGGGTATCAACGCGGCATACAATGTGGAACTCGATGAAAAAAGCATACTGGAAGAGGCTGTCGATCGGATGATTCAGTCGGTGGAAGATGACCCGAAATTGCTGGAATGGCTCGATGCTTTTGCCTCTGATAAAATCCGTGAAGGCAAAGGCTGGAACCTCAAAAAAGATATTCTGAGACTGGGAAACGAGATTTATAACGAGACTTTTAAATCGCTGAATGAGAATTTGTACGAAAAACTGAATGACCGCTCTTTCCTTCGGGATTACCGCGGAAAACTCAGCAAAATAATTGTTCTATACGAAAATAAACTGAAGTTACTCGGTCAGGAGGGATTGAATGTTATATCCATGGAAGGATTGTCTGCTGACGATTTTAAAGGAAAGGGCAGAGGTCCGGCAGCCAGTTTTCAGAAACTGAAAGAACTGAAATTTGAACCTTCGAATACCATTCTTCAGGCTGCAACCGAAGCTTCGGCGTGGGTTACAGCAACGGTGAAAGAACCTCAGAAATCACAATTGATGTCGGTGGCTGAAGTAAAGCTGATGCCCAAATTGCAGGAGGCTATTCGCCTGATCGAAACTGATAAACGCAATTACATAACTGCTCAGTTGATTATTAGTCAGCTTTATACGTTGGGTATTCTGGTCGATTTGAGAAAGTCTGTCAAAGAGTTGAGCCGCGAAAAGGGCATTGTGCTGATTTCCGATTCGGGACATTTACTAAAAGATGTAATTGCCGACTCCGAAACGCCCTTTGTATACGAAAAAACCGGTTCTGTCTATTCGCATTTTATGATCGACGAGTTTCAGGATACTTCCGGTTTGCAGTGGAATAATTTCAAGCCACTGATTGGCAACTCTTTGTCGGAGAACAACCTGAGTATGGTGGTGGGCGATGTTAAACAAGCTATTTACCGCTGGCGCAGTGGCGATTGGCGGTTGCTGGCTGGCAAGCTGGGCGAAAGTTTTCCGGCTTTTGGTCTTCAGGACGAGGTTTTAAGCAGCAACTGGCGAAGTCACGGTAAAGTGATTCGCTTCAACAATACCATTTTCAGGTTGATTCCGGAATTATTGCAGCAACACATCGAAGCTGAACTTTCGGATGCAGGAATTTCAGAAAATCCGGTTGGAATTACTATTCCTGAAGTGTATGCCGACAGTGTTCAGGAAGTATCGAACACGAAAGTGGCCGATTTGGGCAATGTTCGTATTCGCTTTCTGGAATCTAAAAGAGACATGTCTGAAGAAAATGAAGAGTTGATATTGTCGGAACTGATTGAGACGATAAAATCACTTCAGGATAAAGGCGTAAAGGCGATTGAAATGGCGATTTTGGTTCGCCAGAAAAAAGAAGCGCGCTTAATAGCCGACCTCTTTCTGGAACAAAAGAGCCTTCCTGAAAACAGTAGGTATAATTTTGATATTCTGTCCGGTGAATCGTTGTATATCAACAATTCGGAGGTCATCAGCCTGATTATTTCAATTCTGACTGGCTTCCTGAATCCGGATGATCAGGTGGTGAAAGCGCAGGTGAATTACCTGTATTACCGGAAAATTTATCCAAGGTTGAAGGAGATGGGGAAGGTGCCGGGCTTTGGATATGAGCAGAAAAAGGGAGACGGGAAAAACGATTCCGGTCAGCAAAGTTTGTTGCTGGATTTATTTTCGGAGTCAAATAAAAGAAAGTACGATTTGGAAAAGGTGTTTGAGCCGGATATGAATGAGCAGTTTGAGAAGACGAATGATCCTGAAAATGATCTGTTGCAGTTTATTGCGGGCAAAGCATTTCAGGAGTTGGTAGCCGGAAAGCCAATTCTGGAAATTATATACAGCATTTGCGAAAAATTTAATTTATTCAGTCTGGCTGATGAGTTGGCTTATTTGCAGGCCTTTGTCGATCAGATTTCTGTGTTCGAGCGTAATCACGCTTCGGAGCTTACAAGCTTTCTGGAGTGGTGGGACGAAAATGGCGATCGATTTACAATCCCAATTTCGGACAGTATCGACGCCATTAATGTATTGACCATCCATAAATCGAAAGGACTTGAGTTTACCCATGTTTTTGTGCCTTTTTTCGATTGGTCGGTTCATCCGCATTCGTCGCCAGAAATGGCACCATTGCTTTGGTGCAAGCCTGAAATTGAACCTTTTAATGAAATGGAACTGGTTCCGATTCGTTATAAATCGGATGTTGGAAACTCTATTTTTTACCGAGAATTTTTTGCCGAAAAATTCAATACTTATGTCGATAATCTGAATCTTATGTATGTGGTTTTCACCCGAGCAAAAGCAGGTTTGTACATTTGGGCATCCTTTTCCAGTAAACTTTCAACGGTTGGCGATTTACTGAAACTGGCAGTTGAAAAGCAGGCTTCGTTGGGTTCCTGCGGACTAAAAGTGGAAGAATCGGTTGACTTTGGTTCTGTTTACAATTCAGAAAAAATGCTTGTTGAAATTGGTGAATACTCATCGCTTCATGAAAAGGAAAAAGAAGAGCAAACCATGAAAGATGTCCGGTTATCGTCGTTTGAGTTCGCCGATTTCAGGAAATTTTTGAACATCCGAAAGCGGGGAGAAGACTTTTTTACACACGAAAGTAAAAAGCAAAGTGGTATTAATAAGGGTAAGCTGATTCACGAAATTCTTTCGCTGGTTGCGACCACCGACGATTTACGTAAAGCCGTAAAACGAATTGAAACTGAAGGTAAAATCGGATCGGATGTTGCCGAAGCAATGATTGCTGAGTTGACTGAATTATTGAGCGATCCGGAAGTAAAATCATGGTTCGACGGGACTTACCGCGTGGTGAACGAACGAAATATTCTGACCGGTGCAAATGGAGTCAAACGACCCGACAGGATCATGATTGGAGCAGATGGAGTAGTAGTTGTTGATTATAAATCAGGCGATACGGAATCGGATAAATACAAATACCAGTTGCGAACCTATATCCGGGAATTGAAGAACTGCGGGTTCCAAAATGTTTCAGGTTACATTTGGTACACCAAAGCAAATAAACGAGTCGCTGTTTAGTTTCAATTTCAGATTCATAGTAAGTGAATAAAAATCAACTTCGAATCAATTTTTTTTGACCAACCCTTTAAAAAAAGCTTATTTTTGCACAAAAATTTAAGATTATGATTCAACGAATTCAAACTTTATACTTATTGATCTCAGCCATATTGATAGGCCTTTTATTTCTTTTGCCTTTTGCTGAGATTGCGATGGACGGAGTTATTTATCTTTTCAATTACCGGGGGATTTTACTGGATGGAACCTTGAAGGAAAATGGAATGGCGATTTCGGTTTTGATGGGTATTATTCTTGCTTTGCACGGATATGCGATGTTAAGTTTCAAAAACCGAATCAGACAGATTAGAGTTGTAGTTTTCACTATGCTTATAACCATAGGGTTATTCGGAATGTTTTTCTTCTTTACTTATTATTCATTTAAAGGAGCAGAAATCAGTTTTAAAATCAGCATGGCTTTCCCTTTGGTGGCTGTAATTCTCGATTATCTTGCTATCCGGGCTATTGGGAAAGATGAAGCCTTGATCCGTTCCATCGATCGTATCCGTTAAAAACATATTATATAAGACAGGAAAGGCCATCCATTATGAATGGTCTTTCCTGTTTTATATAACCTTTGGGGTTATTATTCGAAATGGATGGAAGGAAATTTACCTTATTTTTTTCGGTTTGAAGATTCCCTGATAATCATTTCCATAGGTAAAACAATGGTACGATAGGTCTTTTCTTTATTTTCAATTTTCTGGATGATCATTTCTGCGGCTTTTTGCCCCATCTCGAATCCAGGTTGGGCAATTGTTGAAATGGAGGGAGAAACGACTTTTGAAAACGGTTCGTTGCTGAATCCAATAATACCGAAATCCTGCGGAATCCTAATGCCTTTATCCCGCAAATAAATCATTGCACTAAGAGCAGTTGTGTCATTTCCGCAAAAAATGGCATCCGGTGGATTTGGCAGATTCATCAGTTGCTCGACAGAACTTGTTCCTTCATCACTGGTTAGGGTATTTACAAGTACAAGGGAATCATCGAATGTAAGACCATTTTTCTCAAGTGCCGCAATGTAACCTCTTTTGCGATGCAGATAGGTCATTAGATTTTGTGGTCCGGCCAGATGTCCGATTCGTTTATAGCCCTGATCAATTAAATGTTGGGTTACCTTGAATGCACCAGCAAAATCATCAACAACGATCTTGTCAGTTTCGATTTCAGTCACAGCCCGATCAAAAAATACCAGTGGAATATGTTTTTTACTGAAGAGTTTTAAATGCTCAAAAGAGTCTGTTTGCATGGCAATCGATATAATCAACCCATCCACACGGTTTGAAAACATCGACTGAACGATGCTTATTTCCTTGGCAGACAAATCGTTAGATTGTGAAATAACCACATTGTACCCCGCCTTAAATGCCACATCTTCTACCCCGCTAATCACCGAAGAAAAGAAATATCGGTTTATTAGTGGTACAACAATGCCAATAGTATTCGATTTTTTATTTCGAAGATTTGAAGCCAGTGTGTTTGGTCTATATCCCAATTCAACAGCAACTGCTTTAATTCTTTCTTTTGTTTTCAGGCTGATCCGTGGATTATCATTCAGCGCTCTTGATACTGTCGATGCTGAGATTTTTAGTTCCCTGGCAATATCATGAATAGTCGGTTCCGAGTTCTTATTCATATATTTTAAATATATTATGCAAATATGCTAATAATTTCTTTTTTAAGCAGTCAGAATATAAAAATATATGCAATCGATTGCGCATTTGTGAATAACTCTTATCTTTGTTGAAAAATGACTAATAATTATCCTGTAAGAAATCTCTTAAATTCTATACCGAATGAAAAATCCTTTCTTTTTTGTATTCCTATTACTGATTTTAGGAGCATGCTCTACCAAAAGTCTCTTTGAGCAAAAAGATAAGTTAGTAAATCACCTTTCAGAACAACTTGAATATTTGGTTGTAAGTTCGGCCAACGACAGTATGGTTCCCCGTTCGTTTGAGAAAGGTAAATATGATTTGGTGACAAAAAAAGACTGGTGTTGCGGTTTTCCCGCCGGAAGTTATTGGTACATGTATGAACTGAGTGGTGATCAGAAATGGAAAAATATTGCCACCGAAAATACTGTAAAACTAGAAGGTGTTCAATACCGGACCAATACGCATGATCTGGGATTTATGGTCTTTTGCAGTTATGGAAACGCATACCGGATAACTAAAAACGAAGATTATAAAAAGGTTGTCATTGAGGCTTCAGAATCGTTGATAACAAGATTTGATACTACAATCGGAAGTATTAAATCATGGGATTGGGCAAAACAATGGCAGTTCCCGGTAATTATCGACAATATGATGAACCTGGAAATGTTGTTCTGGGCTTCGAAAGAGACGGGAGACCCTAAATATCGTGAGGTTGCCATTGCACATGCCAACACTACTCTGGCTAATCATTTTCGCGAAAATATGAGTTCCTATCATGTGGTTAATTATGATACAATTACCGGCAATCCAATTGCCAAACTGACTCATCAGGGTTTGAGTGATGAGTCCTCGTGGGCAAGGGGGCAGGCATGGGCCTTGTATGGTTTTGCCGTATGTTACCGCGAAACAGGTGATGCTAAATATCTTGCTGCTGCTAAAAAAATTGCAGCATACATTCAGAAAAATCTTCCGGAAGATTTTATTCCTTATTGGGATTACAATGATCCGGCCATTCCTGATACTTATCGTGATGCATCAGCCGCAGCGATTACAGCTTCAGCGCTCTACATATTGAGCTCAATTACCGACGAAAGCAAGGCAGAATATATAGAATTGGCTGATCATATTCTTTCCAGTTTAAGTTCTCCTGAATATCTTGCAGAAATTAAAACCAATGGTGGATTTCTTTTGAAACATTGTGTTGGCAATATGCCTAAACAGTCGGAAGTAGACGCGCCACTTAATTATGCTGATTTTTATTATCTGGAAGCATTAAAATATAAATACACTCATTAAAATTATACATTATGACAGTAATTTTTGAAGAACGTTTTGCTTCGCATCCAACGGATGTGAAAAAGTATGATACAGCACAATTACGTGAAAATTTCCTGATCGAAAAAGTAATGGAAGACGATAAGATTCGTCTGGTTTATTCGCATTACGACCGTTTTATTTCCGGTGGAGCCGTGCCTGCCAGTGGTCCGCTGGAACTTACGGCAATCGACCCGATGAAAGCTCCTTATTTTTGCGAACGTCGCGAATTGGGAATCATCAATGTTGGGGCTAAAGGAATGGTAATCGTTGACGGAACAGAGTATCCACTCGATTTCAAAGAAGCTTTGTATGTAGGAAAAGGAGCTAAACAGGTAATTTTTAAATCCGAAAGTTCTGCTGCATCAGCCCGTTTTTATCTGAATTCAACTCCGGCTCACAAAGAACTTCCTACTCGCCATATTACCTTGAAAGATGCGAATGTATTGCAAATGGGATCGCAGGAAACATCAAACGAACGACAAATTAATCAGTTGCTGGTTAGTAAAGTTGTTGAAACCTGCCAGCTTCAGATGGGAATGACCGAACTGCGTCCGGGAAGTGTTTGGAATACGATGCCAGCCCACACCCACAGCCGTAGAATGGAAGTTTATTTTTATTTTAAAGTTCCCGCAGGTCAGGCTGTTTGTCATTTTATGGGTCAGCCACAGGAAACCCGCCACATCTGGATGACTAATGAGCAGGCGGTGATCTCGCCAAACTGGTCAATTCATTCTGCCGCCGGAACTGCAAACTATATATTTATTTGGGGAATGGCCGGCGAAAACATGGATTACACTGATATGGATATTGTTCAGCCAAACGAGTTGAAATAATTCTTTTATGAACCGACGAAATGTTTTCAAATATCTTTCGCTGTTAGGATTAGCACCACTGGCAAATAACCTTTCAGCTGCTTCAGTAATTAATACTCCTGAAATTCCGGACCGAAAGTACTGGTTGAACGTTATGATCCGGGTTGCCACCCCGCTGCTCGAATCATTAAGTAAAGGCGAACTCCGGAAAAATATGCCGGTTGAAAGCAAACCTGGGAAAGAAGCCGATCGGAAAAAGGTAACTTATCTGGAAGCTTTCGGACGGCTAATGGCCGGAATGGCTCCCTGGCTTGAGCTGGGCGCCGATGAAACAGATGAAGGCCAGATCAGGAAAAGATTTATAGCACTTGCACAACAAAGCATGAAGATGGCAGTCGATCCTCAGTCGCCTGATTTTATGAATTTCACTGAAGGTGGACAGCCATTGGTTGATGCAGCTTTTTTGGCTCATGCTATTCTCCGCGCACCAAAAGTTTTGTGGGAAGAGCTTGATGCCGTGACCCGGAAACAACTTGTTGAAGCGATGAAAAGTAGCCGGGTAATTACTCCGGGTTACAATAACTGGCTTTTATTTAGTGCAATGGTTGAGGCGTTTCTGCTTTTTGCCGGAGAACAGCACGATGAATTGCGTATGGATTTGGCTATCCGGAAACATATGGAATGGTACAAAGGTGACGGAATGTATGGCGATGGTTCTGATTTTCACTGGGATTATTACAATAGTTATGTGATTCAGCCCATGTTGGCTGATGTACTTCAGGAATTGATGAAGCATGGAAAGAAATACGAAAAGATTTATGAAACGGTGATCAAACGGGCAAAGCGGTATGCTCAGATTCAGGAAAAACTAATTTCTCCGGAAGGCACTTTTCCAGCAATTGGGCGGTCTTTGCCATACCGATTTGGGGCATTCCAGCTTTTAGCACAAATGACCTTGCAACATCAGCTGCCCGACGAGCTGAAGCCGGCGCAGGTTCGCTCTGCTTTGTCTGCTGTTATTCAGCGTATGATTGAAGCTCCCGGAGTATTCGATTCAAAAGGCTGGTTAACCATCGGATTTTTCGGACATCAGCCCGATATCGCTGAATCTTACATTTCAACCGGAAGCTTATACCTCTGTTCTGTTGGTTTATTACCATTGGGCCTTCCGGCCAGCGATGCTTTTTGGTCAGATGCTGCGGTTGACTGGACCGCAAAAAAGATATGGAGCGGTCAGGATTTTCCGGCCGACCACGCATTGTATGATTAAATTCAGAATAAAAAACTCTAAAAATGATAGATATGAATGAATTATTTGATTTAACCGGAAAAGTTGCCCTGATTACCGGGGGAACTCATGGTATTGGAATGGCCATTGGTAAAGTACTTGGTCAGGCTGGTGCTAAAATTTGTGTAAACGATTTGAATCAGGGAAAACTGGATGCCTGCAAAGCTGAATACAAAGCTGTTGGTATTGATGTTTTTACGGTGGTTTTCAATGTAACCGATGAAGCTGATGTTGATAAAGGTATTTCGATCATCGAAAAAGAAGTCGGTACAGTTGATATTTTGGTAAACAATGCCGGTATCATCAAACGTATTCCAATACTCGATATGCCGATTGCTGATTTCAAACAGGTCATTGATGTTGATTTGGTCGCTCCTTTAATCGTTGCCAAACGTGTTGCACCGGCTATGATCGCTAAACGCAGCGGTAAAATCATTAACATGTGCTCGATGATGAGCGTTTACGGACGTAACTCTGTGTCAGCCTATGCTGCTGCCAAAGGTGGTTTGAAACTGCTGACTGCCAATATGTGCTGCGAATGGGCAAAATATAATCTTCAGATCAATGGCATTGGACCAGGTTATATCGCTACTTCTCAAACAGCAGATATCCGTTTGAATGGTCATCCATTTAACGATCTGGTCATGACACGTACTCCAGCTGGCCGTTGGGGAGAGCCTGAAGATGTGGGCAACGCAGCCATGTTCCTTGCTTCAAAAGCGAGCAATTTTGTAAACGGACATATCCTTTATGTTGACGGTGGTATTCTGGCTAATTTTGGCTATGTGAAAGGTGAAAATGATCTTCCGGAATGAAAAATATATTAGTCATAAGTGTGGTGCTCCTGATCGGATTCACTTCATGTACAAAAAAGGATTCGCTTGTATTGACCAATCCTCTGGCTGTTGACCGTCCTGATGAAACAATTATACTGAAGCGTTCTGATATTGAAGCTAAAGTTGGAGTTGTTCCTGAAGGATTTGCACCGGTTCTGAAACTAAATGGTGAAAATGTCCCATCGCAGGCCGATGATCTGGATGCTGATGGTAATTGGGACGAGCTGGCATTTACTATTGATTTCAAGGCTTCGGAAACGATTACACTTGATGTGGAAAATGTGGATGTTGCCCAATATCCTGAATTTGAGAAACGCACCAATGTCCGTCTGGGCATTGAGCAACCGGATCACAGTTACCTTGAAGTGGATGAATATATGGCCCCTTCCTGTAAGGATAGTTTTAAAATTATTGCTCAGGGCGAAAGTGTTAGCTGGGAAAACGACAAAATGGGTTTTCGTAATTATTTCGATTGCCGTAACGTAAAAGATTTATTCGGAAAACTCAAATCGGGTTTAATCATCGATAAAATCCATACTCCTGAAATTCCTGATTATCATGTGCTTTCTGATTGGGGGATGGATATCCTTCATTGCGGAAGTTCAACAGGTTCAGGAGGTCTAGCTTTGCTTGAAGCTGATTCTCTTTACCGTCTTGGCTCAACCGATGGTTATGAATATAAAAAAGTAACTGAAGGTCCGGTTCGTTCGGTTTTCGATTTAATTTATACCGGATGGCATGTAGCAGATCAAAATCTTACCGCTGTTGAGCGGATTTCAATTTATCCCGGGAAATACTGGTTTCAGTCGGATGTGACCGTATCCGGATTTTCAGGAGAAAAACAGGTAGTGACGGGAATTGTAACTAGTTTATTAAAAAACGATCCGGTCGATTTTGAAGCAAACGCCGATTATCGTGCAATTGCAACACTCGATAAGCAATCGCTGAATAACGATGAACTTGGAATGGCTGTTATGCTGAAAAAAGATGAGGTAACTAAAGTTGCCCGGACTACCGATATTGATTTTTATAAACTGGGTTATAAAACAGTTGATGAAAAGCAATTCAGTAATGTTATTTCGATGACTTATTATGTAGCTCAAAAGATTGATGCTGATGTCCCTGCCCGACATTTTTTCTTTGCCGTTTGGGGCCTTGAGAATGAAAAATGGAAGAGTATTGAAAATTTTAAATCCTATATCAGCACAGAAGCAGAATTTTTAAGTAATCCAATCATTATCAGGAAATAAAAATTGTTTTTAGACTTTTTAGGGGTAATCATCAGGGAAATTCCGGATGATTACCCCTATTTTTTTGTTGTGACGAAAAAACATGAAAAAAAAACAAAGATCAAATAAAATATCTGGTACCAAATACTTAGATTTTGCATTTATTTTAAAATTTAATTTAATGTAAGTTGCATTTAATGAGTGTTTTATTATTAGTTTTTGTGTTTAATAGGTATATTCCATACCGCTATTTAAAATCTACTAGTCTCTGCAAAATATTCTTTAACACATTTTAACATTAGCTACTTTGTACATATTTACTCTACCTTAGTATCGTTAATTCAATCACGCAAAAACTGGATTAACACACGCAAGCACAAACAAGATCGAAAATCTGGTTATTTATAATGATCACGCTTTTTACATTTTTTCTGTATGTAATAAGTCTGTCTTTTAAATACTCCCAGGCCGTTTCGGCTATAATTAACGTTTTGATGTTTGCATTTAGTTAAATTGAACTCCAGAGGGAGTCACACGAACAAGAATTAAACCAGGTTATTCACATAAACTAAATGCCTATGTAATTCACTGAAATTAAGGAACTCAACAAGTCGTTACTCATTCGGCTTTTCTTTAATCAAGTTATTCCTAATCACGTAATTATCACTAATTAAACATTAAAATTTATGGAAAAAAGTAAATTGAAAGGTGTCTGGAAAATTTCAGCATTGCTGTTTTTTTCTTGCTTTTTAGCACTTTCATCATTCGCGCAAAACAAATCTTTAACTGGTACAATCATCGGTGAAGATGGTGTTCCTATTCCGGGAGTTACTGTAGTTGTAAAAGGAACTACAAATGGAACTATAACCGACATGGACGGAAAGTTTTCATTCTCAATACCAATGGACGCTAAAGTTCTTAGCATTACATATATTGGTATGAAACCTCAGGAATTAGAAATCGGCAGTCAAACTAATTTCAAGATTACTATGCTTGCTGATGTCATTGGGGTGGATGAAGTTGTAGTTATAGGTTACGGTACACGTAAAAAAGAAGAATTGACCGGTTCTATTTCAACTATTTCTGAAGAACAGATGAAGATCTCAACTGCACCAAGTGTGGTAAGCCGCATGCAGGGTCAAATTTCCGGGGTGACTATTAATTCCGGTAATACTCCAGGTTCTGATGCGACCATTCGTATTCATGGTATCGGTACAATTAATGATCCTAATCCATTGTATGTGATTGACGGAGTTCCGGTTGGACCGGGTAACAACGTTAACCCAAACGATGTAGAATCAATCACTGTATTAAAAGATGCTTCTTCTGCTGCAATTTATGGTAGCCGTGGTGCAAATGGTGTAATTTTGATTACAACCAAACACGGACGCTCAAATCAGGAGCCAAGTATAACCCTGTCGGTCCGGACCGGTATTTCGCAAGCTACTAACCAATACGATATGTTGAATACACAACAATACGGCGAGGCAGTATGGTTACAGGCTAAAAATTTAGGTAATGCACCTAATTCTTCACAATATGGTAAGGGTGCGTCTCCGGTAATTCCGGATTATATTTTGCCTGCAGGTACTTCGGAAGGTGATCCTTCTGTTGATCCTTCATTATATAATTATCCTGATTATCAGATTTATAAAGCCAATAAACAAGGAACGAACTGGTTTGACGAAATCTATCGTACAGGTGTTGTTCAGGAATATGATCTTTCCATATCCGGTGGTGGCGCTAAATCAACCTATTCCTTATCCGGAAATTATTTGGATGAACAAGGATTCCTAATTCATACCGGTTTTAAAAGATACAATTTCCGGGTTAATGCAGATTCTAAGTTTGGTAACTGGCTAAAAGTTGGAGAGTCACTACAGGCAAGCTATAACCATCAGAGTGGTCGTTTGACTAACAATGCGGAAGATTCGTCTATTTCTATGGCTTACCGTATGCAACCAATTGTTCCGGTATATGATATAAATGGCAATTTTGCAGGTACAAGAGCTCCTGGAACTGGAAATGCTGTAAACCCAGTAGCTCAGTTAACTCAGGCAAAAGACAATGATGGAAAATATTTCCGGGTACTCGGTAATATTTATGGTGAAGCTACCATCATGAAAGGCTTAACTTTTAAGAGTTTGTTTGGTTATAATTTAGGTCAGTGGAATGCTAAAAATTATACTCTACCAACATACGAAAATGCCGAACCTAATAAAACTGCAGGTCTGGGTGTTGAATCAAACTATTCCATTTTATGGAACTGGTCAAATACGGTTAATTATAATTTGAACATCAATGACATTCATCAGATCAATGTGGTTTTAGGAACAGAAGCTGTTAAGAACACATATCAATGGATGACTGCTGGCCGTAGTCAGTATTTTTCATTGGCACCTGATTATATGCAACTTGCCTCAGGTGAGCTTAATAAGGTTAATGACGGTAATGGATCTTCATGGTCTTTATTCTCTCAGTTTGGTCGTGCCAATTACGATTTGATGGGAAAATATTTCATGGAAGCGACTGTACGTCGTGATGGTTCTTCCCGATTTGGTGCTGATAATCGTTACGGAGTATTTCCTGCTGCTTCCGCCGCATGGGAAATCAGTAAGGAAAGCTTTTTGTCCAGTTCAAAGAATTGGTTAGACATGCTTAAGGTTAGAGCAGGTTGGGGTAAGTCTGGTAACGATAATATCGGAGAATACAACATGTACTCAACCTTTGGAACGAATGGTTATACCGCAGCGTATAATTTAAATGGAACAACTGGTTCTGCTATTGCCGGATTTGAGCCATCAACAAAAGGTAACCCGGATGTAGCATGGGAGACTACTGAAACGGTGAACGTTGGAGTAAATGCAACTATGCTTCAAAGAAAACTTAGTTTTGCTCTTGACGTATGGCAAAGAAATACTTCTGATATGCTTTACCGTTTAAGTGTACCTCAGGTAATGGGTATAGCAACTCCTCCGTTTGTAAACATTGGTACGATGAAAAACACTGGTGTTGATATTGAACTTGGATACCACAATACTTTAATGGGTGGTAAATTAACATACGCTGTTAATGCAACCTGGTCTCATTACAAAAATACTGTTGAATCCCTTTCCAACAATTTAAAGGAAGTTGTTGGTTATTCAGAACGTCAGGTGGAATACACCCGTGGAACTTCAGGTATGGCGTTCCCGATGTTTTATGGTTTGATTTCGGACGGTATTATACAGACAGCTGCTGAAGCAGCCGCCGCTCCTCAGTTTGATACCTATACTACAGTGGGTCACTTAAAATACAGGGATTTAAACGGAGATGGTTTGATCACCATGGACAAAGACCGTACTTTTATTGGCGATCCTCATCCTAAGTTTGTTGGAGGTTTAAATATTGATCTTGGATATGCAAATTTCGATTTAAACATGTTCTTTTATGGAAGTTATGGCAATGACCTGATCAACTATGTAAGCCGCTGGATCGACTATGGACAATTCGTTGGTGGATTAAGTCATGATGCTCTCTACAATTCATGGACTCCAACCAATACTTCTGCAAGATTGCCAATGCTTGATGGAGCAGCTCATTCACAGGAAGCTTCCACTGCCTTTATCGAAGATGGATCTTACCTGAGAATGAAGACAATGAGATTGGGTTATACTTTACCAAAAAATGTTCTAGATAAGTTGAAAATGAAAAGCTTACGCGTGTATTTGCAGGCTACTAACTTGTTTACTATTACCAATTACAGAGGTCTAGATCCAGAGGTAAATACAATTACGAATACCGCTGGTGAAGGTAATCGGATGGGAGTAGACAAAGGAGCATGGCCAACACCGCGTCAGATCACTTTGGGTGTGACACTTGGTCTGTAATAGAAGATGAATATTATTAATTTAAAACAAAGAATGATATGAAAAAACTAACAATTATAGTGGCTACCTGTTTTTTAATGGCCATATCTTATTCTTGCTCAGATGCGTTTTTGGATAAAAAGCCGCTTGGATCGACTTCCGAAGATGTATTCTACAGCGAAAAGGGTGTTGACGCTTTGTTGACCGGAGCTTATAGTATGGTTAAAGGTTCTGCTTTATGGACTGTAAGTTGGGGAGCATCGATCACAAACTGGACTTATGGATCTGTTGCTTCTGACGATGCTGCCAAAGGTTCATACATTGGAGACCAGATTCCAATTAACGAAATTGAACGGTGGGAAATGTCAACAACCAATAATTATCCTGCAGATAAATGGATCCTAAATATTGGTATGGGTGTTAACCGTTGTAATATTGTACTTAACGTAATTGCAAAAACTCCTGATCTTTCGGAAGCTAAAGCAACTCAATTTAAAGCCGAAACTCGTTTCCTTAGAGGTTTGTATTATTTCGAATCATGGTTAGTTTTTGGTGACAAAATTCCTCTCATTTCTGAAGAGAATATTGACATTGCCAATACAATTACCAATGATAATGCAGCCGGTGCTGTTTTAAAATTCATTACTGATGATTTGGCCTTTGCTGCTGCAAACCTTCCAGAAACACAATCCCAGCCAGGACGCGCAACCAAGTATGCAGCTATGGCTCTTGCAGCTCGTGCATACATGCAGGTATTGGATTATGCCAGTGCAAAACCATTGTTGGATAACATCATCAATAGTGGAAAATTCACTCTTGCTGATAAATTCTTTGACAATTTTAGAATTGCAAAAAACAATAATTCAGAATCTATTTTTGAAATCCAAAGAAACGTTAATGATATTAACGAGTCATTGAATGGAGAAATGGGTATCGGCTTAAATGCACCTTATGCACCTGAATTAGGTATGTGTTGTGGTTTCCACCAACCAACACAGAACCTTGCCAATGCTTTCAAAGTTGATCCTAACGGATTGCCATTGTTTGATACGTTCAACAACACCGATTTAAAGAACGACCAGGGAATTGCATCAACAGATGAATTTATTCCTGCTACTGATTTACTTGACCCTCGTATCGACTTCACTATGGGCCGCAGAGGGCTTCCATACATGGATTGGGGTATCATGCGCGGTAAGGACTGGATTCGCGAACAGGCTTGGGGTGGACCTTATGTAACAGTTGAGAAAACTTTCTTCTACAAATCTGAGCGCAATAGCTTGTCGACAACTACAGGTTGGCAGACTGGTATTAACGCCAACAACTTCCGTTACCTTCGGTTTGGTCACATACTACTATGGAGAGCTGAAGTTGCTGCTTTTGAGGGCGATTTGCCAACTGCATTAAAATACGTAAATCAAATACGTTCGAGGGCTGGTAACGAAGTCGTTATGGGTAAAGTCAACCTGTATAAATTACCTGTAAGTGTTAATACTGGCGATGAATGGAAACAATATGTCGACTTTACTGTACCTGCTGCCAATTATAAAATTGGAACTTATACTGCCTTTGCAAATAAAGAAGAAGCTATGAGAGCAGTTCAGTGGGAACAACGCCTTGAATTTGCTACTGAAGGTATGCGTTTTTTCGATCTGCGACGTTGGGATAAACTTCCTGCCGGTATGAGAGTGGATATGAAAGCTACTCTGGAAGCTTTTGCTGCTGCAGATTTGAGACAGCGTCCTGACGTAATGAAAGGTGTTACGTTCGACGAAAAGGATAAATATCAACCAATCCCTCAGGTTCAACTTGATTTGGAACCTGGTGTATTGACACAGAATCCTGGCTATTAATCTTTTCGCATATTAAATACTCGCGGCTGCTTCATTCATATATGGAGCAGCCGCTTTTTTTATCTATATTTAGTGCCAATAACGTATTTTGAAATAATGGCACTAAATTATATCTGGATTTTCTTTTTTGTAATCGCGTTCATCATTGGTCTTGCAAAACTTATTTTTCTTGGGGATGTAAATGTTTTCCCAGAGATGATGAACTCCACTTTTGATATGGCGAAAACGGGCTTCGAGATTTCCATTGGGCTTACCGGTGTACTGACACTTTGGATGGGAATTATGAAAATCGGAGAAAAGGGTGGTGTTGTAAAAGTTTTCTCCAGACTGGTAGGTCCCTTTTTTAATAAGCTTTTTCCATCTTTAGGGAAGGATCATCCAGCCTATGGTTCTATCCTGATGAATGTAGCAGCCAACATGTTGAACCTCGATAATGCTGCGACACCAATGGGCTTAAAGGCGATGAAGGAAATGCAGGAGTCGAACCCAAATCCGGAGACTGCTTCTGATGCGCAGATTATGTTTCTGGTTTTAAATGCATCGGGATTGACTATTATTCCGATTAGTATTATGGTTTACCGCTCGCAATTGGGAGCCGTAAATCCTTCTGATATATTCATTCCAATTCTTCTTGCTACATTCTTTTCAACCGTGGCTGGGTTAATGGCTGTGGCATGGCATCAGAAAATTAATCTTCTGGATAAAACAATTCTGAGTTATGTTGGTGGGCTGACCGCTTTTATTGCAGGTATTATCTGGTATTTTTCAGGATTGGAAAAAGAACAGATACAAACGATATCAAGTGTTTCAAGTAATCTGTTTATTTTTTCAATCATTATCAGTTTTATCCTGCTTGCTGTTCGTAAAAAGGTGAATGTTTACGAAGCCTTTATTGAAGGGGCAAAAGACGGGTTTAAAACGGCAGTGATGATAATTCCATACCTAATATCAATATTGGTCGCAATCGGTGTTTTTCGCACTTCAGGGGCCATGGAATGGTTTATTTCCGGAGTTAGCTGGGGGTTTCAACAAATAGGAATAAATACTGATTTTATTCCAGCTTTACCAACGGCACTTATGAAACCGCTTAGCGGCAGCGGTGCCCGTGGAATGATGGTGGATGTAATGACCACCTACGGGGCTGATTCTTTTGTCGGTCGGGTTGCCTGTACCATTCAGGGATCTGCTGATACAACTTTCTATATTCTTGCTGTTTATTTTGGTTCGGTAAGCATAAAAAATACCCGCTATGCGCTCACATGCGGGTTGATTGCAGATTTTGTCGGTATAGTAGCTGCCATTTCAATGGCTTACCTTTTCTTCCACTAATCCATTGCATCATATACAATTACCTTTTTCCATAGATCCTGGCAATCGTCAATGAATTTAAGGTGAATTGGATGCGTTTGATAGGCACTTTGATCTTCTTTGCTCTTGAAGAAAGCCATGTATGAATAGGTGAAAGAGTCGTCAACAACTTCACGGGGAGATTCAACCGGCGTTCCGATGTGAGTTAGTTGAATTTGCGGAACAGTGATCAGATCTTTCAATCCTTTCTCAAATTGATTCCGGGCTTCCTGATTATTTGGTTCTTTTAACCAGAAAAATACATGGTGAACAAATACACTATTAATTGCTGTTTCACTGGCATTGGCTTTTCGGGAGATAGATACAAAGCCTGTTGCAGCCATCCCGGTAGCAATTTTCAATACAAAATTTCGTCTGCTTTCCATTTTAGAATGTTTTAATAACTTGTCTTATTTGTACAAGCCTGGTTAATAAACCTTCAAGTAAATCAAGTTGAAGCATGTTTGCTCCATCTGATTTTGCATTGGCCGGATCGGGGTGTGTTTCAATGAAAATTCCATCAACCCCAACAGCAATACCGGCACGGGCTATAGTTTCAATCAATTGAGGTTGTCCCCCTGTGACACCACTCGATTGGTTAGGTTGTTGCAAAGAATGTGTAATATCAAGAATAACCGGACAGTTATTGCTCTGTAGTTCCGGAATCCCACGGTAATCTACAATTAAGTCATGGTATCCAAAGGAGTTTCCCCGCTCAGTTAAATAAACACTGTTATTTCCGCTTTCACGAACTTTGGTAACAGCGAATTTCATTGCTTCGGCCGATAAAAACTGACCCTTTTTTATGTTGACAGCTTTTCCCGTTTCTGCCGCAGCAACCAGAATGTCAGTCTGACGGCATAAAAAGGCTGGTATTTGTAACATGTCTACATATTCGGCAGCCATGGCGGCTTCAGGTGCAGAGTGAATATCGGTTACTGTTGGAATATCGAAAGTTTCACTAACTTTTCTTAAAATCCGAAGCGCTTTTTCGTCACCTATTCCGGCAAAAGAATCCAGTCTTGAGCGGTTCGCTTTACGATACGATCCCTTGAAAATATATGGAATCTGTAACTTATTTGCTATTTCAGTAATACGTTCGGCTATCTGAAGTGCCATTTTTTCTCCTTCGATCGCGCACGGACCAGCCAGAAGCAAAAAATTTGAGTTTTCGTATTTTAATTTTGGAATCATCAGTTTAATTTTTGTACGAAGATAATTCATTTCTCCGTAAACTAAATTTTCATTCAAGTTATGCTGGCAGATACAGCCAGGGTTAAAATTTCAAACTGTAGCCAAGCCCTATGATATGCAGACTCGATTTATCATTGGTATAATCCTGTAACCGGTAAAACAAACCAAGTTCGTTGTTTTTGTTGAGCGGATAGTTCAACCCTCCGGTATACCTGATTTTGTCGAATTCTTTGTTTATCAAATCATGAAAAGCTTCCAGCGAAATGTAAGGAGTAAGTTTACTTCCTTTAATGTCATATTCAGTTTTTAATCTGTATCTGAAATAAGAAGCGCGGTCATCAGTTGTTTGGTCAAAGTCGGCACCATTCGTATACCTTAACCTGAACTGAAAGTCGAACCGGTTTAAATCAAAACCGGTTTTGGCATCAAAAGCGAATCTGTTCGACGAAATCTGACCTTTGTATTCTCCGGTACTTTTTTTGTAATCATACTCATTTTCGTATCTGTAGTATCCGGCAACAGTAAGGTATTTGTGCAGTTTGTATGATAGTCCGCCCTCCAGAATATAAGTGTCCATTTTGAATCCTCCAAGCAATCTTAGTTCCGGATTAAATTCAACTTTCAGGTTTTTGACTATTTTTTTACTGAATTCCAATTCCAGCCATGTTGATGGTCCATCGTGAGCCTGACCGGAAAATACTGTAATCAGCAGGAGAACAAAGAGAAGGAATTTAGTTTTCACTGGCCTGATTTTTTTTGCCGTTTATGTCGAAGAAAATATTAATATAGGCTACATCTCTCAGAAAATCAATGCGTTCTATTTCGAATCGTTTAATGTCTTTTCCTGTCCTGGTATTTAGATCTGCCAGTAATTCTACTTCTTTGCCCGCCTGAACATTTTCAATTTTTTCGTAGATTATCCGGTACGATATTTCCTGTCGCAGATTAAGTATTTTTTCTAAAACATACAGACCTCCAACAATAAGTAAATTAGTGGTAATCAGTTCGGCATAGCTAACCTTTTTATTGGCCAGTGCGTTTATTACCGACACCCCGATCACAACAAATAAATAAGTCATTTCTTTAATTGGAATAGCATCAGTACGGTACCTGATAATGCCGAAAACAGCAAACAGACCAAGAGCAAAACCCAGTTCGATCTTTACGCTGGCTAGTAAAAAACAGAGTAGAAATATCACCATACTTACAGCAATGTAGCTGAAATAGAAATCTTTGCGTTTGCTTGTTTTTGAGTATAAACCTACAACTATCGTAATTATTACCAGTAAGTTAAGTGTAAATCTTGTCAGTAAAGCGAGATAGTCTTCGGTATTAATTAGTTTGATGCCAAAAAATCTTAATTCATCAGCTAATGGCGTGATTTGCATGAGTAAATCTAAAAAGTACATGATTAATTGTTTAGTTATAATACTGTTTCTTCAGTAAGATCAGGAGTGGTTTGAAATTATTCTTTTTTAGTTTTTCTTCGAGCAATGATCGTCCAATGCAATATTTGCTAAAACTCTGCATTCTGATTTTTTTTTCCTGCAAAACTTTGGTGATATGAGCCTGATAACAACCTTTGTTTTGTTTAACTTCAATTATGGCCAGATTATTCAGCACGATTTCATTCTCCTGATTTTGAAAACCGGGAGAAATATCTATAGTGACGCGCTCTGTAAAATGATTGTCCACCAATGTAAAGCGGTTGAAATAACTTCTTATTTTAGGTTCAAGCTGTTTTCCTGAATATGGTGAAGACTGATCTAGAAACTGAAGGTCGTTATTTGTAAAATGTGGATTAAAGTCTTGTTTTTCGGTTCGTTCCTTAATGGTTCTGCCTTTGTTGTTTTTGAATTTTATTTCCAAAAAGTTTAGATCCGATTCAACGTATTTCCTCATTCTGATTTTATACCTGTTTCGCTTTCCATTTTGATGATTCAGATACATTTGATTATCGGGTGTATCAAAGTAGGTATTGTCATAATTGAAAAGAGTCTCACCCTTAATCTCAAGCACAGAATAATTGGGTCGAAGAGTTTCAAGGAGATCAGGTATTTGAGAAATATGAATGCAGAATTTTTTGTCTATCCTGTTCATCAGTGTAACCTTGTCCAGATCGGGCAAGCTAACTTTAGTGAATAGTACAAGCGATTTTTTGATTTGATTCATAGGTTCAAATTAGTCCATGCGAATCTAACCAAATTATTACATCATATTGCAATAAAAACGCAACCTGAATGTAATATTTTCTTCATATGAAGCAATATCAGAAGATTTATTCAGGATAATTATTCTTTTCCGTATCGCTTGCCCCAGAGGCTTTTCAGACGTTCCAGAATTTTTAGTTCGAGTGGATTATTTTGAGGTGTATATAAACGACGGTTTTTAATCTCTTTAGGCAGAAAATCCTGCTCTGTAAAATTATTCTTGAACGAATGAGCATATTTGTAATCTTTTCCGTACCCCAACTCTTTCATCAGTTTTGTTGGTGCATTCCGGATATGCAGCGGAACAGGCAGATCACCTGTTGATTTCACTAAGGCAAGGGCCTCGTCGATTGCCGAATAGGCCGAATTGCTTTTTGCTGATGTTGCAAGATATATGGCGCATTGAGAAAGGATAATCCTGGCTTCTGGATAACCAATTTTATGCACCGCATCGAAAGTACTTTGGGCAATAAGCAAGGCATTCGGGTTTGCCAATCCAACATCTTCTGCGGCAAGTATTAGCATTCTTCGGGCAATAAATTTGACATCTTCGCCGCCTTCAATCATCCGTGCAAGCCAATAAACGGAGGCGTCAGGATCGCTTCCTCGCATACTTTTAATAAAAGCAGAGATAATGTCGTAATGCATTTCTCCGTTTTTATCGTAGATCGCCATATTATTCTGAAGCCTGTCGATTACTTTATCGTTGGTAATGGTGATGTCGTCCGTTTCTTCAGAATTTACCACCAATTCAAGTACATTGAGAAGTTTACGGGCATCTCCCCCCGAAAAACGCAACAAAGCTTCATCTTCTTCAATCCTGATGTTTTTTGTTTTTAAATAAGGATCTCTGGTAATGGCCATCTCAACAATTTTAAGGAGATCTTTTTTATCCAGATGTTTCAGTACATAAACCTGACATCGGGATAAAAGCGGTGAAATAACTTCGAACGATGGATTTTCTGTTGTTGCACCAATCAAAGTGACTGTTCCTTGTTCTACTGCTCCCAAAAGCGAATCCTGCTGTGATTTGCTGAACCGATGGATTTCATCGATAAACAGAATCGGATTTGGATGGTTGAAGAATTGATTGCGTTGAGCCTTGTCGATTACTTCTCTTACATCTTTTACTCCCGAATTTATCGCACTAAGGGTGTGAAATGGTCGGTTCAAAGTGTTGGCAATAATCTTGGCCAGAGTAGTTTTCCCAACACCCGGGGGGCCCCAAAGCAGAAAAGATGAAATTTTTCCGGATTCAATCATTTTGCGTAAAACAGCCCCTTCACCAATCAGGTGTTCCTGCCCGATGTAATCATCCAGATTTGCCGGGCGCAATCGTTCAGCAAGAGGTTGGTTGGCAAACTGCATAGCGCTTTGATTTGATTTTATTCAATTTGACGAAGATACGGTTAATTGCAATACCGCTTAATAATATTGTAGGCATCCTGAATGCCTAATTCTCCGGCTTTACTCAAATCCATTGCTCCACCTTCAACATCATCAAGATAAATTTTAGTTAATCCGCGGTTAAAATACGCTTCAGCAAAATCTTTCTCAATTTCTATTGCTTTGTTTAAATCTTCTATGGCTCCCTGGTAATCGTGAAGTTTACATTTCACAAACGATTTATTGAAATAGGCATAAGGAAATTTCGGATTGATTTGCAGGCAGGTTTCATAGTCGGCTAAAACATCGGCATAGTCAGTAACTGTTTCAACAGTTGTTTCTTTCGTTTTTGCTGAAGTGCTTTTTATCGAAACTTTGAGTTCCTCAGATTTTTGTTTGATCAGTTCAATCGCATCTGTCATTTTCATGCGGCAGTTGGCTCTCGAAAAGTAACTGAGGGCATTTTTGTCATTAATCTTGATTGCTTTTTCAAGATCATCCAGAGAATTCGGAAAATCATCAATCAGGCAATAAAAAATAGCCCTGCTCAAATAATTCTGACCCTCTTTGTTATTATTATCAATCTTTTCATTGAAATATAAAATATAGTTCTTATACGTTTCTCTCAGGTTGTCTCCCGGGTGGTTTGAGATCGTAATTGTAGGATTATAATTATTGAAATTGTTAATTCGTTCCAGTTCAATATTATAATATTGAGTCATTTCGTAATCCGATGCATATTTCGAGTAGGACGATAACACGAAAATTGGTTGTAAATCGATCACGATATTTTTGTTCTGAATACGGCCGTCGTCAATAATCTCATCTTTTGTTGTGGGTAAATTACGGGCGTCGGCTAAAGCCAGTTTATATCTTCTTCGGTCACGTTCTTCCTTTGTTTCCTTTTGCGGCTCTTCGCTTTGTTTTGAATCCGCTTGGCTGGCAGTAGATTTAGTATCTTGATTCTGCACTGATTGGGGTTGATTTGAGGCCTGCGTTTGGCTTTGCTGCTGGTTTTGTGTTTGCGTTTGACTCTGTGTCTGTTGTTGATTTTGTTGCGATTGGTTTGCCTTTTGTTTGGCCTGTGCTAATGCACTGTAATCGACCTCTTTTGGATCGAATGCGAACTTCGGATCGAGCTTTGCTGCAATAGCATAATCTTCAGCCGAGCCGGGCAATTTTAGCATTTCTTTTGCAATCCCGCGATTCATATAAGCATTTGCCATTGTGGGATCAATTTGTAATGCCAGATTATAATCTCCTATGGCCCCATTGAAATCTTCAAGCTTTTGTTTTACAATTCCCCGGTTATTAAATGCATATGCGTTTTTAGGATCCAGTTTTAAACATTGATCAAAATCACGCAGAGCTGATGCATAATCATTTAACTCAAATCGGGCAAGACCTCTGAGCAGATAAGCATTTGCGAAATGAGGTCTGATCATAATCGCCTGATTCAGATCTTTTATTGCCGCTTTGAGGTCATTCTTCATCAGGAGTGCATTACTCCTGTTGATGTAACTGTTGGTGAATTTGGGGTTTATTTCCAAAGCTTTATCGTAATCAGCAATCGCACCATCAATGTCTTTCATCGAAGCTTTTGCAATTCCCCGGTTGTTGTAGATGTTCGCATTGTTGGGGTCGAGTTCAACAGCCCGGTCATAATCTGATATGGATTTTGCATATTCATTCAGTTGAAGATAGGCCAATCCGCGGTTCATAAAAGCATCAGGATAATAAGGTTTAATCTCAATCGCTTTGTCGTAATCCTGAATTGCTCCCCTGTAATCTTCCAGCTGATGTTTGGCAACTGCTCTGTAGTAATAAGGTTCGGGTAAATGCGGTTTAAACCTGATAACAATATTGAAATTTTCTATTGCACCCACATAATTACCAATCTGAATTCGTGTTTCACCCACACGAATATAGTGATTGATGTTTAACTGGCTAAAAGCCACGTTTGTAGTGAATATAAGGAGTATGATTAATAGTTTTTTCATCTGGGTGCAATTTATACATAGCAAAAATAATATTTTAGATGGAATGGCTTTCTTTTCAGAATTTTAATTAATTTTTGAAAAGTTTAACCAAGTGTTACATTTTCGAAATTTAATTTTTGATCTTTTTTTTGATGAAAATATTTAGTTAACTATTAGATAATTAATTAGTAAAAGTAAATTATTGTTATGAAAAACAGATGTGAATGGGCCAGCAAAAATGAAATATTAGGTAAGTATCATGACGAAGAATGGGGCAAACCTTTACATGACGATCAGAAATTATTTGAATTTTTAATTCTGGAAGGCATGCAGGCTGGATTAAGCTGGTTGACTATACTTCGTAAGCGAGAAGCATTCCGGCTGGCTTATGAGGATTTTGATGTCAGAAAAGTTGCTCTTTTTGATCAGCAGAAAGTTGAAGAACTGATGTCTAATCCTGATATTATCCGAAATCGGTTAAAAATAGAGGCAAGTGTAAATAATGCCAAAAGGTTTCTGGAAGTTGCTGAAGAGTTTGGAAGTTTTGATCAGTATATCTGGAGTTTTGTTGATGGAAAACCAATTATAAACAGATGGGAGAAGCCATCCGAAATGCCTGCCAATACCGAACTTTCAGATCGGATAAGTAATGATTTGAAAAAGCGCGGTTTTAAATTTGTAGGTTCTACCGTAGTATATTCCCATATGCAGGCTACCGGAATGGTTAACGATCATTATACGTATTGTTTTTGTCACCCTGACGTATAGTCGATTTAAATGGTTGTTGTGTTTAAATTATTTTAAATCAGATGAATGAATTTTAAAGGTAGATTGTTTTTGTATACAATGCTTCCGGTTTCTCCGTTTGGACAGGGAAATGTTTCCTGATTAAGTTTTAGCTGAACGATATTGTTATCAGGCGTTCCGTTGACAGTAATTAATTCCAGATTATCAACTAATCCAACACCTACGGCTTTTAAGAAAGCTTCTTTTAAAGTCCATGTTTCCATAAATCGTTCTGCAATTTCGCCGTTGCTGCAGTACTTAGCTTCGTTTTCCGAGAAAGCATAATCAATTAATCTTGGTAAATCTTCTTTCCCCGATAGTTTTTCTATGTCAATGCCTATTCTGCCATTTGAATTGAATCCAAGCAAAAACGAATTTCCTGAATGACTCAAATTGAAAGAAATACGGCAATTTTCAATGTGAAGTTTTCCAAATCTTCCCTTTTTAAATTCAATATCAATGGGTTTCCGGTTTAGGTATGATCCCATGACAAGTCTTAGACTGGTTCGGCAGCAAACCCATGTTTCTTTCTGACCTAAGCCTTTTAACCGTTCAGAATAGCTCAACTCTTCTGGAGTGAGCACTTCCTTAAATGGTAATTCGCTGGTTAGTAAATTCGTTCCGTAGATTACCGGCAAATCATCTTTGTTAGTTATTGCTGAAATGTTTTCGGCTTTAATAAATTCCCATCTAAAAGTTCTGTTTGTCATTTTTTATCAATGAATCTATTGTTGGGGATTTGTTGTAACGAGTCCTGAAACTTTACAGTTGCAAACAAAAATAGGGAAATAAAATTTGATGAGAGTTATTCAGAAAAACAATATTGAAAGTGTATTATCACTTGAAGGAGAAAAAGCTTTATAAAAGAAAAAAGGACAGATTCTCTAATCTATCCTTTTCCTAAACCTAACTAAACTAACTAAACCAATAAAACTAATCAAACCTAACTTATGAAATGTGATAACACTACAAAGATAAGCTGTGTACAGTGAATGGGTGTTAAGTCAATCTTAATTTATGTGTTCTTTAACATTAATTATTCAACTCGTTTTTTGTCTCAGATTGAGCTTTTTTAAAAGTTGTTTTATTAATGTGTTGTTTGATAATATTTTACCTTTATGTTTTGTTGCAGGGGAGCAAATGCTTTCATTTTAAGATTAGATAAAAAAGCAGATTAAAGCTTTTTTATCTAATCAATTTTCAATTTTAGTTTTGCGAAATCGAAATATTTTATTTCATCTGTTCATTCCATCCGGAGCGGTCAGGTGGAGTAGGTGGACTCACTTTTTTTGCCGGGTTTTCCTGAAGTTGTTTTAGTAGAACTTCCACTGCTTTTTCAATGCTGGGATCGATGTCTTTGGCCAATTGCTCCGGACGGTCAACTACTTCAATATCCGGATAAACTCCAATGCCTTCGATGATCCACTTTTCATTTTCATCATAAATACCGAATTGAGGAACAGAAATGTACCCTCCGTCGACCAACCCTGCATTGCCCGACATTCCGACCAATCCTCCCCATGTGCGTGTTCCGATTATTTTACCAAGTCCTTTTTTGCGGAAATAATAAGGGAATGCATCGCCACCTGACGATGAATATCCGTTTGTAAGCATAACCTTTGGTCCATTGTGAGCAACTCCGGGAGTTTTCATCGACGCCAGGCCGTTGCGCTGCCAGTAGCTGAGCGTTTTACGTTCCAGCAGATTGGTCATCACGTCCGGAATAAAGCCACCGCCATTGTAGCGGTCGTCAATAATCAGAGCATCTTTTTCATTGTAGGCATACATTCCCCGATATAATTCACGGTTCCCATCAGTCGAGGTGTTTGGGACATATATGTAACCGATTTTTCCTCCTGAAAGCTTATCAACCATTTTACGTCTTTCAAGTACCCAGTTCAGATTCAATAATTCTATTTCACTGGCTATTGGTCGGATGGTATAGCTTTTTGCGTCTTTTGATTCGGGTTTCGGGTTGACCGTAATTTCAACCATCTTTCCAACTGTGTTTTCAAGCAATTCATATGGATTTGTGCCTAAATTTAATTCAGTCCCGTTTATAGCAATAAGGTAATCGCCTTCATTCACATCAATGCCTTGTTCGGTGAGAGGCGAGCGACGGGCTTCATTCCAGTTTTCGCCGGCATAAATTTTTGCAATCCGGTATTTTCCTGAAGTTGAATCAGCCTTTAATTCGGCACCCAGTAATCCGGTATCCACTCGTTTTACGCGTTCAAAATCGCCATAGTCATCATAGCAGTGACCAGTATTGGTCTCTGAAATAATTTCACTCAAGATATAATCCAAATCTGCCCGGTGACTAACGTATTGAACCAGCGGATTATACCGATCGCGGATGCCTTTCCAATCGACACCATGAATGTTACTTACGTAAAAATAATCGCGGAAAATTCGCCATCCGTCAGTATAAATTTGATTCCATTCTTTTCTGGGATCAATTTTCATAACCATGTCATCCAAATTCAGTTTGCCTTCACCTGCTTTTTGGCCGGGAGCCAATTTGGTAATGCCATAGTCGCTTCCGGAGTGATACATAAACATCTTTCCATCGGCACTTAAAATCGCCTGAGAAACACTGGCCATTACAACTTCGTCTTTTTTATCGTCGATGTTAAATTTGTGCAACGATCCTTCGCTGATATAGATGATTCCACCGTCAATTGCCGCGAGGTTTCTGTAGTTTCCGGAACTCATAGGGAACGCGGTAATTCTTGAATTTATTCCATCAAAATCAATTTCTACTTTTACAGTTTCTGCTTTTTCAGGTTTATCCTCTTTTTTTTCTTTCTTCTCTTTTTTAGGATCAGCCTTTGGTTTTTCTGCTTCTTTAACTGGTTCAATGTCATTTTTATCAGTAAATAGTTTTGGGCTATCAGCTTTCAGTGCGACAGCATAAATCCGGGTCGATTTATTGTACACGTAGTTAAATTCGAAACTGGAGAAGTCGAGGTTGAAATCGCGGTCTGACATAAAATAGATGTACTTTCCGTCTGGAGAGAAAACAGCTGCTCCATCGTTGAATGAATCATCTGTGACCTGATGATTTTCAGTAGTTTCGATATTATAAACCCAAACAGCAGACAGTCCGTTTTCACCTTCTTTTTCATAGGTTATCCATTTTGAATCTGGAGAAAAAGAGTAGGCACGAATTTCCTGACGATCCGCGTGAGTAACAATAGTGGTATTTCCTGTTTCAACATTAACAAGTTTTAGTTGCAAGGTACGATCGAAATAAACCATGTATTTGCTATCCGGTGACCATTCCGCATCGTATTTCCAGGCAGAAGAGCCACTCGTAAGTTGTTTGGGAGTTGCCCCTTTTTTATTCTCAAGCAGGTATATTTCGTATTCCCCTGAAGCATCGGAATAATATGAAATGTATTTTCCATCGGGTGACCAGCGCGGATATATTTCGCGTATTCCCTGAGTACTCGTTAAGTTGTAGGTTGAACCGTTTTCTGCAGGCACTGAGAAAATATCGCCACGAGCCGAAATCAACGCGCGTTTGGCTGTTGGCGAAACTTCGAAACTCTGGACAAAATCCTTCACGTTTTTGTAATAGGGTATAATGTTCGGATTGTCAAAATGAATGCTGACACTCACTTTTTCTTCCTTGCCAGTTTCCATATTCAGTTTGTAAAGAAATCCTCCGTTCTCATAAACCATTTGTCCGTTTTCTCCTGAAGGCCACATGCAATCAAAATCAGTGTGTGTGGTGAGTTGTTTCAGCGCTTTGGTTTTGGTATTGTATTGATAGATATTGAGTTTCAGATCGCGGTCGGAAGCAAAATAGATATTGTCGCCAAACCAGGTTGGAATTTGGTCTGTTCCAGCGAAATCAGTGATTTGCTCCGAGGTATTCTTGTCCAAATCGTAAATCCATAAGTCAGAGGCTCGTCCTCCCTTGTAGCGTTTCCAAGTGCGGAATTCACGATCAACAGGTGCAAAACACAGTTTTTTATCATCCGGAGAAAAAACGGCAAATCCACCGTTAACAATTGGCAACGGTTTTTCCAGTCCTCCATCAATACTCACCTCGAAATATTTGCCGTTTCGCTCACCAAAAGGAGTGCGGTTGGCACGGAAAAGGATGTTTTTACTATCCGATGTCCAATCGAGTGGCACATCGTCAAATCCTCCGCGCGGAGGCATCATACCTACTGAATTATAAAATGTTAATTGTTTCGGAGTTCCACCATTGGATGGCATTACGAAAATCTGGCGACTTCCGGAATACTCACCTGAAAAGGCGATCCATTTTCCATCGGGTGAAATTTTCGGAAAAAGTTCCATACCCGGATGGGAAGTCAACCGTCGGGCTTCGCCACCATTGGCATCAACCGACCAAATATCGCCGGCATACACAAAAGCAATCAGATTTTTATTGATATCAGGATAGCGCATCAGCCGGGCGTTATCCTGAGCATCGGCTTCAAAAAGGAAAATCAGGCTGAAAGCAGCCAGAGCCAGAAGTTTAAATGTGAATTTTTGCATTATTTCTGAATTTGTAATTGAAAGTATTGGTTAACACTAATTCCGTGAAATTACAGATGAATTAATAAATTGTATTCGCGATTTATCAATATTTATTCTAAAATGTTTAATGATTTAATGTCCATGTATTTATCTTCTCTCCTTGTGTTTACTTTGCGTCATTGAAGTTAAACGTTTTAATCATGCTTCGAAATAATTTTATCTTTGCTTCAAACTTTAAATAAATGACAAATCGCAAAATAGTTATTGCTGTTGACGGGCATTCGTCGTGCGGGAAAAGCACAATCGCCAGAGCAATCGCTGCAAAATACGGATATATTTTTATCGATAGTGGAGCTATGTATCGGGCTGTTACCTTGTTTGCTCTGCGCCACAACCTTATTTCTGACGGAGAAGTAAAAAAGGAAGAGTTAATTGATTTTCTTCCGGTGTTAAAAATTGAATTCAGATATAATGCGGAAAAACAATTGAGCGACACCTGGCTAAACGATGAAAATGTGGAAGATGAGATAAGGCAATTGCCCGTTTCCCGGAATGTTAGTCAGGTAGCCACTATTGCCGAAGTTCGTGAGGCCATGGTTCTGCTGCAACAGGAGATGGGCAAAAATAAAGGAATAGTGATGGATGGCCGTGATATCGGAACCGTTGTTTTTCCTGATGCTGAATTGAAATTATTTGTGACTGCTTCTTCTGAAATACGTGCCAAACGTCGGTTCGATGAATTGACTGCTAAAGGAGAGAATGTTTCGTATTCTGAAATTCTGCAAAATGTATTGGAGCGCGACCGGATCGATTCAGCCCGGAAAATAAGTCCATTGCGAAAAGCTGATGATGCTTTGATGCTGGATAACAGCGATATGACACGCGAAGAACAATTGGATTGGGTTAACGAAAAAGTTGAAGAGCGGTTGCATCAAAAATCAAAGTAGAGTATTATGAACGAGTTCCACTTTTGGGGATTACCGAAAATATTGAATAGTTGAAAAGCCAGTTGCGATTAAAAAAAAATTATAGAAGTGATTATTGAGATTGATAAGAAATCGGGGTTTTGTTTCGGTGTTTTAAATGCCATCGGAAAAGCAGAAGAAATGCTTAAAGGAGATACTCTGCTTTATTCGCTTGGCCATATTGTGCATAACGAGCTGGAAGTTAACCGACTTCAAAGACTTGGCCTGAAAATAATAAATCACGAAGAATATTTTAAACTCAAAGACTGCAAGGTATTGATCCGTGCTCATGGAGAACCACCATCAACTTACGAATACGCTAATGCAAATAATATTACGCTGGTGGATGCAACATGTCCTGTTGTTTTAAAACTTCAGCAAAGAGTGAAAAAGGCGGCAGAATCAATGAAAGATGCAGATGGACAAGTTGTTATATTTGGACATGACGGACATGCTGAAGTAATCGGATTGGCAAAACAAACAAACCGGGAAGTGCTGATTATCGAAAATCCTGAAGATCTTCAACAAATAGATCCTTCGCGCCCTGTGGTTGTATTTTCACAGACAACCAAATCGGTTGATGATTTCAGGATGCTTACTGATAATATTCGAAATAATACAGAAACTGGTAGGGTAGAAATCCACGATACCATTTGCCGTCAGGTTTCGAACCGTATTCCGCATTTACGGGAGTTTGCCGTCAGGTTTGATGTAATTATTTTTGCAGGAGGCCGTCACAGCTCGAATGCGAGAGTACTTTTTGATGCTTGTAAAGAGCTGAATGAAAACAGTTATTTTGTCACTTCACCCGAAGAACTGGACTCAAACTGGTTTTCAGGAGTACAGTCTGTCGGAATTTGTGGAGCTACTTCTACTCCTCAATGGTTAATGGAAAAGCTTGCTGAAAGTATCAAACAACTTTAAGTCTTCATTAATCTTAGGGCTGTATTTAACACCTGCAAGTTTATATTCAAAATACTTCAACTTACTTTGTCATGAAATTAATTCATCACTAAAAGACATGACAATGACGATGAACGATATTAGTAATGAACCTTCCGCAAAGAAGAAAAAATTACAAAAGATAGGTGTTTTAACCTCAGGAGGTGACGCACCGGGAATGAATGCAGCCATTCGTGCGGTGACCCGTGCCGCGATTGCGAATAAATTAAAAGTTGTTGGAATTCGCAGAGGTTATCAGGGAATGATCGATGGAGATTTTATTTCGTTGAGATCAAATGATGTCAGTGGAATTCTTCAATTGGGTGGTACTGTTTTGAAAACGGCCCGCAGCAAAGAATTCAGGACTCCTGAAGGAAGAGAAAAAGCATATCAGCAATTGAAAAAAGCAGAAATTGATGCAGTAGTTGTAATTGGAGGTGACGGTTCTTTTACCGGTGCTCTGGTTATGTCGCAGGAATACAACGTTTCATTTATAGGAATTCCGGGAACAATCGATAACGATATGTATGGAACTGACTATACCATTGGCTACGATACTGCATTAAATACAGTAGTCGGGGCAGTTGATAAAATTAAGGATACAGCCCGTTCTCACGGTCGTATTTTCTTTGTTGAAGTAATGGGTCGTGAGGCCGGTTTGCTAGCGCTGAACAGTGGAATTGCCTGTGGTGCTGAGGTTATTCTCATTCCTGAATCGAAGGAAAATCACGAACAGTTAAAGAGGTTTCTGACTAAAGGATACAAGAATAAAGAAACCAGCGGAATTATAATGGTTGCTGAAGGAGATGAAGCAGGAGGTGCACTGAAAATTGCTGAAGATGTAAGTAAAGAGCATCCCGATCTTGATGTTCGTGTTTCAATTCTTGGCCATATACAGCGCGGTGGAAGTCCAACGGCAAAAGACAGGGTGAACGCAACCAAGATGGGTGTTGCAGCGATTGACGCCTTGCTTGATGACCAGAAAAGCATCATGATTGGACTAAACAATGAGAAAATTGTACACGTCCCGTTTAATAAAGCAGTCAAATTAAATCACAGCATTGATACAAATTTGCTGGATATTCAGAAATTACTGAACACTTAATTTGCAGAAATTCGAAGTGCTTAAAATAAGAAACGTTGAGATTCACTTTAGGCACTTCGATTTTTTTTAACTCAGGCCTTCAATCTTGAAATAGGAAATCAGTTTTTTTAGATTTTCTGCCTGTTGTGAAATGTTTTTTGAGTTGATTGAAAGGCCGAATGCTGACTCCGCATTTTGCTGGGTAACTCTGTTTAATTGTTGAATTCCCTGATTTACTTCTTCAGAACTGTTTTTCTGATCGAGACTTGATAAGGCAATTTGCTTAACTAATATGGATGTTTGCTCTATATCAGGAATAATATCGAGTAATTTTTTACCAGTTTCGGTTGCCTGAATAAGTCCGTGTTTTGATAATTCATTGATCTCTTTTGCAGCCAGTTGAGATCTTTCTGCCAGTTTTTTAATTTCTGCTGCCACTACTGCAAATCCTTTTCCCTGAATTCCATATCTCGAAGCTTCAATAGCCGCATTAATAGCCAAAAGGTTAGTCTGTTTTGCAATGTCGCCTACAATTGAAATTTTCTGAACGATGTTGTTCATTGATAGAATCAAGGCCTGAGTTGCTTCATTTCCTTCGTGAATTCCATGTGAAGCCTTCAATGCAATTTTTTCCGTTTCCTGGGCATTTCTGGAATTTTGAATAATTCTGTTCAATACCAATTCCATTGACGTTGAAATCTCTTCAGAGGAGGCTGCCTGATTATTTGCTCCTTCTGCAAGTTGCACAGAAGAATTAAGTAGTTCGGAACTGCTTTCGGTAATTGTCTCAGAACTTTGTATGATATCACTTATAGTCTTGGTAAGTCTTGCCGCCATTAAAGATAGTGATTCAGCCAAATCGCCAATTTCATCATTTTGCTTAATTTCTAATTTGGTATTAAGATTTCCTTCTGAGATCGATTTGGCAAAATCAACAGCTTCAATAACGGGATTGCTGATTCTTACCGCAATGAAATATATAATGAGATACAACAAAATCAGGCCGATGATTCCAACCAGAATTGCACGTACCAAAACTTTATTGGCTTCCCGGAGAATGACTTTGGAGGGGACTTCAATGCCTATAAGCCAATTGGTCGGCACATCTTTTAATAAAATAGGTTCGAAGGAAACCAAATACTCCTCATTGTTTTGAATATTGGTGTACGTAAAAGCATTCGACGAATTTGTTGTAACCTGTTCAAAGTTCTCCTTATAAATTTCGCTGATATTCGATGTTGTTGAAAAAAAGTCTTTGCCGGTTAATGCCTGATCTGTATGTGCAACGATCATTTTATTCCCTCCAATGATATATGAAACAGATTCATCAAAAGGCTTTATTTCTGAAATCAGTTTATTCAGATATGACAATGAAATGTCGATTCCTACCAATCCTTCGAACTGACCTGAACTATTCTGAATTGGTGCAAAAATTGTTGTCATTAGAATCCCTTCCAATCCTCTGGTCACGACATCGTAATACGGATCAAGAATCATCTCTTTGTTCTGATTCCGAACATCATAATAGGTTCCTTTTAGCTCGGTGTTAGTAGTGTCAATTAAAGCTTTCATCATCTTAATCTGATTATCTGCCCTGTAAAAAATAGTTCGGATCCTGCCATTTTTTTTCTTGTAGCTTTTGTCCAGTGCTTTTTTCTCCCAATAAAGACCAATAGATAAATAATCAGGATTTTTTTCAACATTACTTAAAAGTATATTTTCGAAAAAGGCATCACGTTGATTCGCCTCATATTTTTCATGACTGCTGAAAATATTTCGCATTGTTCTTGCGGATTCCATCATCACATTTAATTCTTCCGATATTTTGTTTCGGTATTCGCGCGTTGAGCCTTTCACTATTTCAATAGCATTATTATAGGCAATCGTTTTCAGGCGAAAACTAATGTATCCTATTGCAATACAGTATATTATTGTTGCTGCGCTTAGGATGTAAATATTCAGTTTCAGTTTAAGAGTAAACCTTTTCCTACTCATAATATCGTTGTATGTATATTAAAAATGGAACAATTTGTTGCCCTGTATTTAGTGTAAATTGAACCTTGACTAAGTTAGAATTATTAATTAGATTTTCTAAATATCAATGAATGTTCATGATGTTAAAATAGGCTGCTTACCAAATAGTATAATAAAAAACGCTACATATTTTCTTCAATAAACTTTTCTCTAATTGATCGAATCAGAAATCTTTTTCGGTATTTTGCAGAATATGATTGAAGACTTGCTTTTTGCTGATGTTATATTGCCTTTGCCTCTTGGTTATCGGTTTACTTATCGGGTTTCGGCTGCTTTTCAGGCACGTATAAAAAAAGGGGCCCGTGTGATTGTTCAATTCGGGAAACGTAAATTTTTTTCGGCATTGGTGTATAATCTCCATCAGGAAATGCCTGTGGGCGAATTTGAAATCAAAGATATTGATGCCATACTGGATGATGAACCGATTATTGGAGAAAAACAATTGGAATTTTGGGAATGGATGGCCAGTTACTATTGCTGTACGCTTGGTGAAGTTTTTAAAGCTGCATTGCCAACAGGGCTGAAATTGGAGAGCCAGACCAAAATAATCCTGAATCCGGAAACTGAACTTCCTGATAACTTAACAGAAAAGGAAAGCATGGTTCTATTGTTGCTTGAAAGTAGAAAAACAGCGACAGTTCATGATTTGAACCAGTTTTTGGGACAACAATCGTCGTTTGCCATTCTTAAATTATTACTCGAAAAGAATGCGGTAATTGTAGAAGAACACATTCGCGAAAGTTACAAACCTAAACTTATTACTTACGTCAAGCTAAATCCGGAATACCTTTCGGAAGAAAAGTTGAATAGTACGCTTGACTCGCTAAAAAGAGCAAAAAAGCAGGAACAATTGCTGAAAGTTTTTCTGGCAGAAACAACTTTTGGTGAATCTGCCCAATCAGAAATTGGTAAAAAGGAATTACTCGAAATTGCTGATGCATCAGACTCTGTTTTAAAAGGTCTGGAAGACAAAAATATACTTCAATTATTTCAGAAGGAGATAGGACGGATTGATCGGACTCATGATGCTGACCTTTTTATTAAGGACCTTTCAGTTTCTCAGCAAGTTGCTTATGATGAGATATTGGAGCGGTTTGAATCGCAGCAAATTGTTTTGCTGAACGGAGTTACTTCCAGTGGTAAAACCGAAATTTATATCCGGCTTATTGAAGAACAGTTGAAGCTCGGTAAACAGGTTTTATACCTTGTTCCTGAAATTGGGCTGACGACTCAGATTATTACCAGGCTGAAAATTGCATTTGGCGACCTCGCAGGAATATACCATTCGAAATTTAATGATTCTGAACGCGTTGAAATCTGGTTTAATGTTCTGAATAAAGAATCTGGCAAAACCGGTCAGCAATACAAGGTAATTCTTGGCGCAAGATCAGCTGTTTTTCTCCCGTTCAACGATTTGGGTTTGATTATTGTTGATGAGGAGCACGAAAATTCATACAAACAATTCGATCCGGCACCTCGCTACAATGCGCGCGATATGGCTATTGTCATGGCAGGTATGCATGGGGCGAAAGTCCTTTTAGGTTCGGCTACACCATCTTACGAAACATACTTTAATGCACGTAGCAATAAATACGGATTGGTTAATTTAACCGAACGTTTTCAGGGAATAGAAATGCCCGAACTCGTCGCAGCCAATACTCAGGAGGCCTATAAACGCAAATTAATGCGATCTGTTTTTACTCCTGAACTCTACGATGAAATATCAAATGCATTGGTAAACAAGGAACAGGTTATTCTTTTTCAGAACCGCCGTGGTTTTGCTCCTTTTGTACAGTGTGGTAATTGTGGCTGGATTCCAAAATGTAAATATTGTGATGTAAGTAAAACGTATCATAAGAATCGTTCAAGTCTGATTTGTCACTATTGTGGACATACGACCTCATTGGTTTCCAAATGCGAAGAATGTGGCTCCGATGAGATTAAAACCCGCGGTTTTGGTACCGAAAAGATTGAAGATGAGATAAAGATTTTATTTCCGGAAGCCAGAGTAGCCCGAATGGATCTGGATACTACCAGAGCAAAACGGGCATACGAACAATTGATCTGGCAGTTCGAAACCGGTAAAATCGATATTTTGGTTGGAACCCAAATGGTAACCAAGGGATTGGATTTCGATCATGTTCGGGTAGTTGGTGTTCTGAATGCCGATAATTTGCTGAATTATCCCGATTTCAGATCTTATGAACGAAGTTACCAGTTGATTATGCAGGTTAGTGGTCGTGCCGGGCGCAAACATAAACGCGGAAAAGTAATTGTTCAGACTTCTCAGCCCAATCATCCGGTTATTCAGGATGTTATTGCCAATAATTTTATACAGCTTTTTAACCGGCAAATGGCTGAGCGAAAGATGTTTCGATACCCGCCTTATTATCGCCTTATAAAAATTGTGGTTAAACATCAGAATAAAGACAGGCTCGATTTGGCTGCAAATCATTTGGCTACTGCATTCCGTGCTGTTTTTAACCGAAATGTACTTGGTCCGGAATACCCTGTTGTGGGACGAATCCAGATGTGGTTTTCCAAAGAAATGCTGATTAAGCTGCCTCGCGACGGAAAAGTTCAGGAGGCCAAAGCGAAGATTATGGAAATCATTAATCATGCTAAATCGCAACCAAATAATAGTCAGATGATTGTGTATGCTGATGTTGATCCAATGTAAAGATTGAAATTATTTCATTGCAATGTTTTCGGGGCGGGTGTGTTTCCAGCGTTTATGCGACCACAACCATAATTCCGGGCGTTTCCGGATGATTTTTTCCAGAAACCGGGTGTGCGCTTTGGTCACTTCATACATTTGAGTTGTTGAGGCGTCATCGAAAAGTTTGGTGAATTCAACTTCATAGTAACCTCTTCTGACTTTTTGGATATCCATAAAAACAACTGCCTGATTAAATTTGGAAGAAGTTTTTTCAGCTCCCGGGAAAACAGGTGTTTCCTGATTTAAGAAAGTCATCCAGTAATCTGTATCTTTCAGTGCAGTCTGGTCTGTTAAATAATAGGTTGCCGATAATTTGCCTGATTTTTCAAGTTCAAGCATAGTTCGTCCGGAAATGCGTGCAGGCATCAAAAACATTCCAAATCTGGAACGTACTTTTTTCATGTATTGGTCAAAGGTTTCATCCTGAATAGTACGGTATATCACATTTACCTGATGTTTTATGATTTTGGGCAGAGCAATCGTCCATTCCCAGTTTCCGTAATGGCCTGAAAGTAAAGCAACACTTTTCCCCTGATCATACAGGTCATTCAGAACTTGTGGATTTTTATAATGCAACCGTTTTTTTAACGTTTCTTCCGTAGCTTGAAAAGCCTTTAGAGTTTCGACAACCAAATCAGCGAAATGATGATAAAATGCAATTGTAATTTGCTTGATTTCAGCTTCAGATTTTTCAGGAAAAGAATTTTTCAGGTTTTGAATAACTGTTTTCTTCCGGTATCCAATCAGATGATAGCTGATTAAAAAAAGTAAGTCGGCCCACAAATAGATTAGCCAAAACGGGGTATATCCCAAAATTTTCAGGAGAAAGACACCGGTTTTAGCGAGCAGTTTTTTCATTTATATCAAATAAATACCTTTTCTGAAGTTCAATGTTTACTGGTCTTTTGTGCTTCCATCTTCGGTGCGACCACAACCAGTATTCGGGTTCTGCTTGGATAATTTCTTCCAGTTTATTGACGTAAGCCATCATGATATCTTCAGGATTTACTTCTGCTGGATTTTCAACTAGTTTGTAGTGGAAAACCTCATAACGGCTACGACCAACCTTTCGGGTATGATGCATGATTACCGGTTGATTGGTTTTTATCGCTATTTTCATTGGCCCGGCAAAAAAGGCTGTTTCCTGATTGAGGAACGTTGTCCAGAATTGTGAGTTAGGTGGTGGAGTTTGGTCTGCTGCAAGCATCAGCGAACCGTGTCTTTCAGCATGGTTAAAAGCCAGTGCTGTTCGTACCGAATGATTAACAGGTATAGATTGTGCACCAAAACGTTCGCGGGTTTGAAGAATGAATTTTTCGAGTTCTTTGTTCGTTCTTACCGGATTGTAAACAACCAGAAACTGAGCTTTGATAAACCGTTGCATCGATCCGCTCCACTCCCAGTTGTTGTGGTGCATTCCCAATACAATGATGCTTTTACCCTGGTTGTAATACTCTTCATAGATGTCCAGATTATGAACTTTTAGCCGGTCATCAATTTGTTTTTCCGTCATTTGGTTAAACTTGATGGTTTCCAGTCCGATATCGCTCAGATGATGATAGAATTTCTTCGTGATTCTTTTGATTTCTGCCGGACTTTTCTCCGGAAAAGAGAGGATTAGATTTTGATGAACTACATTTCTGCGGTACCTGAAGATGTAATAAATCAATACATAAAAAATATCGGCCAGACCAAAAATCACCCAGAAAGGAAGGCGGGCAGTCAATTTGCACAAAAGAACAACAAAACGATCTCCAAAAGAATTCATACGATTTGAAATTGAAAGCTGCAAATTTAACTTAAAAAGCAAAGCTTAGCAATTGAATTTGAAGGTTAGATTTTAGAATATAGGACGGGCAATCATTATACCGCTGTTTTTCGATTCGGGTTGAATAAAATCTGTGACTGAACCTTCAGAAAGAATAACTTTATTTCCACTAAGTGATGCATGCAGCAAATGAAAGACACCGTCTTTAAGGACGATTAATCCAACATGATTTATGTCTACTTTAGATTCAATGCTGGCAGTTAATGCTATGATATCACCGTGTTTCAGATTTTTGAGCAGATTTTCCGGATCTTTTTTCGGGAAATAATAAAAATCGGTAACTGAAAGTTCCTTTTCCTGTTCAGCGATATCCGGAATAAGTTCAGGATTCGATTTTAAAACCGGATAATCTTCAGGATGAGTGCTCATGAAATTAATTGATTTGTTAATTTTAACTCCCTGATAATTTGGTTCTTCAGAAATAAAATTTTTAATCTGGTTATTATGGATCCATTCACTGAAATAGTGGAGCCGGGAAGGATATTGATTACGAATTCCATCGCGGTACCTGATTCGTTCAAGTTCGTTCGTAAACGATTCGAAATCCGTTTTCCCAAGTTTCACTGTTTGGGCTAAAGCCAGACAAGTTTCAACAAAAGTGGTACAATCCAGTTCCCGAAGGTTTATTACGAGCTTTTCATCCAATCCATTTTCAAGCGTGGCAGCCACATATGGAGTTCCTAAAAATGTTAATCCTATTTCGACAATAAGCTCGTTAATCGGCTTTTTATCTTCATTAGAGAATTTGTGAAGTATATTTTCTACAATGCTTTTATCTTCAGGTTGATAAATGCAATCTTTTAGTTTTGAAGGCAACTGAGCATTTGCGATCGAAATAACGAATGAAACTATTAGCAGAGTGATCCCTGTTTTCATTAGTGAAGAATTAATTTATGACTGATAAAGATAGAAAAGTTTGATCATTGAACTTTAAATCCAGTGAAAGTTTAAGTATTATCCAACAAGTAAATATTTATGTAATCGAGATTAAAACTTGTTGTATAACATGTTTTAGTTAATTGAACGTTAAATATTCATTTGATTTACCTATGAAAGACTTTATCATTCAGAGTCTAAGAGGTTTTTAGGACATTGAATTAGATTTTTTTAAAAATTGCGTATCTGTCTGTATAATTGGGTGTCAGATGCCCTTGCGCATCTAAAATTATTATCTTTGACCTCAGTTTTCGAGGAATTCAATGTTAATAAATTAGTATGTATAAATTAAGAAATCTTTTCCTGGCAGGGTTAGTCTTTGCAGCATTTGCTGTTTCGGCTCAGGATACCAAGGAAGTTGAGAAGGAAAAAGGTTATCAGTTTACTCCAGTTAAAGAAATACCATGTACTCCGGTTAAAGATCAATATCGTTCTGGTACCTGCTGGTCGTTTTCAGGATTGGGATTTTTGGAAGCAGAAATGCTTCGTTTAGGAAAACCAACAGTTGATTTATCTGAAATGTTTGTCGTTTATCATGCCTATTCAGATAAAGCCGTTAAATATGTCAGATTACATGGCAGCCTGAACTTTGGCGCTGGTGGCGCTTTTCATGACGTTACCAATGTGATCAGAAAATATGGAATTGTTCCAGAAGAGGTTTATACCGGACTTAATTATGGGGAAGAAAAACATGTTCATGGCGAACTCGACCGTTTACTTCTCGATAATGTAAAAGCCGTTGTTGATAACCCGAACAAAAAATTAACTACAGCATGGCACGATGCTCTTGATGGAACCCTTGACACTTATTTGGGTAAACTCCCTGAAAAGTTCAAATACGAAGGTAAAGATTATACTCCTCAAAGTTTTGCTCAAGAGTTCGTTGGATTAAACATGGACGATTACGTTGAAATTACATCATATACTCATCATCCATTTTATTCTAAATTTATGATCGAAGTCCCTGATAACTGGTCATGGGATGAAGTTTATAATGTTCCGATGAACGAATTGACTGAAATTATTGACAATGCCGTTAATACCGGATATACAGTGGCATGGGCTGCCGACGTTAGTGAAAAAGGTTTTTCCACTTCAAAAATTGGTGTTGCCGTTATTCCTGTTGTTGACAAAACGAATATGACCGATGCTGAAATCAACAAATGGGAAAAAATGAGTGAAAAAGAAAAGAATGAAGAATTATATAAGCTCAGAAAACCAGGTCCTGAAAAAGTAATTACTCAGGAAATAAGGCAAATTGACTTTGATGATTATCAGACTACTGATGATCATGGAATGCTGATTATTGGTACCGCCAAGGATCAACTTGGAAATCCTTATTATAAGGTTAAGAATTCATGGGGTAATTACAACGATTATGATGGTTATTTTTATGCATCTAAACCTTATGTAACTTATAAAACTATGTCGATCATGGTTCATAAGGATGCGATCCCGAAAAATGTAAGAAAGAAACTTAATTTGTAAAAAATAAAAACCTCGTCAATCGGCGAGGTTTTTATTTTTTAAGCTCTTCAAATTGTCTTCCTTTTGTATATTTGGCGCTTGAACAGAAATACCGGTTCCGGCAGTTTTTTACAAAAGCAACCTTTTGAAAACTGAGAATTATAGTTTAAAGTGGATATCTCAATGTTTGGAGTTCCACGAGAACGAGAAGATATTCGATTTTTAAACTGAGAATTTTAGAGTGAAAAAAATTATCCTGATTCTATTTTGTTTAATTCCATTGCTTTCTTTTTCAGAAGAAGACTGGGCGTGGTGGAACATAAAACACGGATGGCAAACAGGGATGCCCAGTTGGCGCAGTTTTATACATATTACGCCTGGGTATCTTGGCCCGAATGCACTTCCGGTTCCTGATGTAAAAAAAGGAATTGTTCCGGCAGGTTCAAATCTTGAATTTGGTATGGATTTTCATTTTCGTACCGGAGACCCAACGCAGAATATTTCCGGAAAATATTACCGCTCGTTTGCCGATAATCGGATTGCTATCGAATTGTATGGAGTAATACTGGAACATTACGCCATGTCTGACTCTATTCGTGACGAAAGGGTTGCCCGCGATTATGATGGAAAGGGGATTGCCATAGGAGATTTGTATTTCTCAACATTGGTTCAATTGGTAAAGGGGAGAAAATTTCCGGATACAATGGTTCGTCTTGCCGGTAGAACTGCCTCTGGCGGACATCTTGATGCTGCTAGATACGCTGATAGTCCAGGTTACTTCTTTGATTTCAGTTTTTCTAAATCATATTCCGGGCGAAATGAGAAAATGTCGTTCATGCCTTTTGCTTCATTTGGTTTCTATTCGTGGCAAACCAATGATGACATGAATCTACAGAACGATGCTTTTATGTATGGAGTAGGAGGTGACTTCAGGTGGTCAAGGTGGACTGTTTCCAATACGCTTTCAGGATATTCGGGCTATAAATTGGAACGGGATAAACCTATGGTATATACATTTGATCTGAAACATTCGTTAAAGCACAATACCATCCGTTTGCAGTATCTTTATGGAATCAGAGATTGGAGTTATCAAACGATAAAGCTTTCGTTTATTGTGGATTTAAAGAAGTAACCGGAATGCAAAAGATCCGGATTCAATCTATTCGTGTTCTTCCTGTTCCTTTTCTTTTATTCCCAGCGTGTTGCGTATTCCGCTGAATATTGATTTCCACCAGTAATTCAGGACTGAACGTTTTTGATCTCTCTGAAAATTAATTTCATCAGGAAGAAGTTCTTTTCCTCTTGGATTTTTCGATCTCAACAAAAGGCTGTTTGCTAAAAAACTGGCGAATTTGGCTTCTTTGGCATTTCCATCCTTCATTTCCAGAACTGCTATTTTAAGGTCATCGTATCCAAAAAATAATTGTCCGGCAGTGCTGGTATTATCGCCCGAAAAGTTAAACTGAAAGCGGTTAACCTGCCCAGAGCGTATTGATACCATCCCTAATGGCTCCAAAGCAGGATTCAATATTCTCATATTAAACGGACTAAGATTTCCGTTAGCGGTAAATTGATTATCAGGATGATTCATCAGAAAATGCATCCCGACATTTAGCTCACAGGAATCCATTAATGTTGCGGTTCCGTTCAGGTCAAAATCAGGAAATACACCTTTGGAATTCCTGATGTTGGTAAACGGCATTAACCGAAGGTGAATATCAGCGAAATGAATTTTTCCTTCAGATTCGCCTGTTGCAGGTCGTTCTGCATAGCTAACTTTTGCATCTTCCAGAACAAGCGAATCAATTAATACAGGATATTTAAATGATTTTATCATATCCTGCAGTATTGGAGGCCTCCTGGTTTCATCGAATGGTAATTGTTTGTCGCGATAAATGTCTAAATTTAAACCATTTACAGAAAGACTGCTGCCTGCCAGTTCTTCCTTTTCAAACCATCGTTTGATATTTGGTTTTTCAATGCATACCGAATCAATTTTTCCTGAATAGTAATCCGATTGAAATCCAACCTGTTTATGATGTTTCTCCTTACTTAAAATTGGAATGATCTGGATGTTTTTTGCCGAAACCCGGTTGCTTTTTGATGAATAGAATGTTTCGCCAACAGAGTATTGATAGAATTTATCCTGTTTTTTTATGTTTGGTATTTTAAACGAAAAATCTTCGGAATGCATAAACCCATTCGATGGTTTATTTTCAATTCTAACTTTCGTTAAGTTTAAGCTTACGGTTTCATGAAGTTTTTTTTGTCCGTTCTTAAATACATCTATTCCGGCATTTTTTATTTGAAGCGATTTAGATGAAAAAACATCCGCAAAGCTCTCGAAATGAGGGTAAAGGTTGACTTTGAACGGGTTGAATTTTAATGAATCTTTGGCGTTATTGTAGAGTTGGAATGATGGTTTATCAACCACAATTGATTCAAAATAGAATTGATCGTTTTGGTATGCTTCATCAATGTTAAAACCATTCATTGCCAACGTCGGGATGCGAAGTTCAAACTGATCCTGTTTCGAATTTTTGGTTTTTGGTTTTAGCAAAAGGTTTGTAACCAGAATTTGCTTGTCGTTTGTCGAGAAAGAAAGCTCATCAATGCTGAACTGTTGGTTTTTATCTTTTGGCGTAAATTTAAATTGAACCAGTTTTCCTGTGTATTCGCCTTTTTTAAATTCAGGTTTATGTGCTTGCGGGTCTTTTTGTATAAGTATATTCTGGGCCGCCATTTTCAGGTCAGATTGAACTAACAAATATGGTTTTACCTCCATTTCAGAAAATACTTTTAGAGAGCCATCATTCAATTTAAATTGTCGGATAGCAATTGACTGAATTTCCTTTGGTAATGGGAAATTAAGCTCTTTCAATTCTTTGGCATCGGTTCTTTTTCTTTTTTTGTATAGTTTTATATCGGGTGAATTAATCAGCAGATTGTCGGCGTTGATTTTGTGGTCGAAATAAAATTCTTCCATATTAATTCCTTTAATCCTGATTTCTGGAACGACAAGTTGGATATTCCAGGTAATGTTTGAAAAGTCTTTGCTGTTGGTTTCAGGGTAAAGTCTCGCATTAATGGCATAAACCTCGTTTCTTCGGGTTGAAAAGCCAACTTCACCGGCTTTTAAGACATGAACGTTATCGGAAAGATGTATCAGGTGGTCACGAACAGAAAAGTCGACAAATTCTGAAAAAAGCAGCTTCTTTTGGCCAAACTGATCTTTATTAATTAACGTATTCTCCATTGCCAGGCTGAAATGGTTATCAAGCGAAATGGTCTTATCTTTTTTGCTGTGGCTGATAATACGTATTGTTCCGTCCGGAATTTCAACATGGTTAATATGGATATCGATCAGGTAACTGGATAGAAGTTGAAAAAAATCTTCGAAATCTGCGTTGGCTTTTGCTTGTTTTAGTAATGCAAAATTTTCGTAGTAAATCTGTGGCGTTTTTATTTGCAGAGAGTCTACCGACAATTTTTTGTTAAAAAAAGCTTCATGAAAATCGGCATTTGTTAAGTTTAATTCGGGGATAGTGAATTCAAATAATTCAGATCTTCCATATTGTTTAAGTAAACTTTCCATGTCCTCCTGAGATACCGGGAATAGATGCAGATTATGAAGCTGAGCCTGGTTTTTCTTTGTTGAAATAGAAAGATTTTCAATGGTTAGTTTATGAAGTTGATCAACAAGTTGCATTTCATAATTATTGAAATCAAGTTCAATTTGGTTTGCAAAAAACAAACGATCAGTTCGTTTTGCACTTTTTTCGTCAAGAGCGAAGCCGCTAAGCTGAAGCCTTATGCTGGATTCCAGTTTGCCGGTTTGAAGTAAGCCTGTTTTGTTTATGATTTGAATTTTTCCTCTCTGTATTAATACCTTATTTGCATAAATACCCTTTGCATATCTTGAAATCAGATTGTAGATGAAACTTGGATTTTCAGGTTCAGATTCTACGTCAGAAAGTTCATTTTGCGTAAGTTTTACTTCAGGATTAAATAGGTTTATCCGTTGAAATACGAATCGGTTCTCATGAAATGCTCTTTTGAAATTAAACAGATCGAGTCGTAAGCTATCACAACTTGCTTCTATGGTGTTTCGCTGACTTAGTTTTTTGCTGGCGGTTTTAAGAGGGTAGAGTTGTATTTCTTTAATCAGAACAGATTTTTCATTTGTCGAAAATTCCAGATTCCCTACTTTAACGCGGTGTTTATTATCACCAAGAGTTAGTTCGTAATCAGTTGCTGAAAAATTGATGTTTTTCGAATAGAATATTCGGCTGGTATCCTGATTGGATGTTGAATCCAGTACGAAGTTTTCGAGGTTTATTGCAATGTTTTTTAATTCCTGCTGGCTAACCGAATCAGCCTGCGAGTTAAAAAGCATTAGCTGTGAGTTACTTAGTTCGAAATTTTTAATGCTGACACTTGTAAATTCGTTTTTAATTAACTCGTACAGATCAAACACCTGAATCGATTCAAGTTTTGTTTTTGTATTCTTTTGTCCTGGCCAGTATTTAATAGTCGCTTCTTTTAATATCACCGAATCAATTGGGATAGCATTTTCCCTGTAAAATTCGTTGATGTGGTTGGCGGTAATTTTGGCATAAGGAACAAAAAGATAATACCTGCCCTTTTCTGTGAAATTCTTAGTGACGGGTTTTAATTCCAGATTTTTGGTTTCTATATTGGACCGTTTTAATGAATAAGTAACAGATTCTGCTGATATAGTGTGTATGCTGTCTGCCAGCTTAACCTGATAGTTTTGCATTCGCAGGTAAATATCTTTAGCGTCGAATAACCGGTTGGGATCGGGCAAAAGCAAAGAATCAGTATAAAAATTAAGAATGCCAATGGTAACATTTTCTGCATTCGCCAGTTTCTTTGTTTCACCGAGCAAATTATAAAAATCGAAACTGGCATTGCTTAGCTCGATTTTATCGATTTTAATCGATTTGAATGTTTTGGTAACCAGAGGTTTTAATTCCTGTAACACAGAAATCACATTATTTTTCCTATCCTCCGATTTTGTATTTTTCCCATGTATGTCTAATTCAGGCTGACTAATTAAAATTTCACCAATTTCAAGTTTTTTCGAAAAAATTAGCTGAATCATCCGAATGCCGCTGAAACGAATGTTTGGTGATGAAAAAGAATACAATTGTTTATTTATTTCAGTAGTGTCGAGTATTTTGATAATTGAATCGGTAGGGTAAAATGAAACCTGATTAATGTCGAAGCCCCAGTGTTTGAAATTGATTTCCAGATTCTCAAAAGTTAATTCGTATTTACCTTTCGATTTTTTCGAGACAAATTCAGAAAGATTTTTATTCAGGTAATTCTGTGCTTCGAAATAGAGTATGACAGATCCGGTTATTCCGATCAGAAAAAATACTGAGAGAATAACGAGGAATATTTTTAATATTTTTTTTCGAAGATTTAACTTCAGTTTTTCTTTCATGAGACATTTGTTTTCATCGAAAACGGCATCTTGGTTGGGGTTGAATATATAGACTTTAATATTATGAAAAAAGTTGCTTTTATCTTCAAAGAACGTCATTCTATTCCATAAATTTTCACTAAAAAAAGAGGGCAATAAATAACAACTGCATTATCCAATTGTCATTCATTGCCTTCTGTGTAAACTTACTATGCTAATCCGCAGATTTTGTTTGATTTAGGCACACAACTCTGCAAATGTTTTTTCGATGATTCCGATGGCCTCCATCATTTGAATTTCGTTAATAATGAGTGGTGGAGTAAATCGAATAATATGCTCATGAGTCGGTTTTGCAAGCAACCCATTGTTCTTTAGGGCAATACAAACATCCCATGCAGATATTCCATTTACAGAATTTATGACAACCGCATTAAGCAAACCTTTTCCTCTGACAAGTTCAATCAAATCCGAATCAATCGATTTTAAATGCTTCCGGAATATTTTACCCATTTTCTCAGCGTTTTCGGCCAGATTTTCTTCCCTGATGACTTCAAGCGCGGCAATGGCTACTTTCGCAGCTATCGGGTTTCCTCCATATGTTGATCCATGTTCGCCAGGTTTAATGGTAAGCATAATTTCATCGTCGGCCAATACACACGAGACCGGGAACATACCGCCAGAAATAGCTTTTCCAAGAATTAGTATGTCAGGTCTTACGTCTTCGTGATTACATGCGAGCATTTTACCTGTGCGGGCAAGTCCGGTTTGAACTTCGTCGGCAACAAACAGCACATTGTGCTTTTTGCATAAGTCAAATGCTTTACGCAGGTAACCATCTTCCGGTACATAAACACCAGCTTCAGCCTGAATTGGTTCAACCAAAAAACCAGCCACGTTTGGATCTTCAAGCGCTTTCTCAAGCACTTTGATATCGTTGTAGGGGATATTTATAAATCCAGGCGTATAAGGGCCATAATCGTTATATGCGTCCGGATCGGATGACATGGAGATGATCGAGATCGTACGACCATGGAAATTCCCGTTACAGACAATTATTTTTGCTTCTCCTTTTGGCACACCTTTAACTTTGTATGCCCATTTACGAATTAGTTTCAATGCCGTTTCATCAGCTTCAGCACCCGAATTCATGGGCAACATTTTATCATAACCAAATAATTTAGTCATGTATTCTTCCCATTCACCCAAAACATCGTTGTAAAAGGCTCTTGAAGTCAATGCAAGCTTTTGTGCCTGATCAATCATGGCCTTTACAATTTTAGGATGACAATGACCTTGATTTACGGCTGAATAAGCAGACAAAAAGTCGAAGTATTTTTTCCCTTCAACATCCCATACATGAATTCCTTCACCACGCTCTAAAACAACGGGTATCGGATGATAGTTGTGAGCGCCGAAATTGGACTCGCGGTCCATATAATCCTTAGAACTTAATTTATTCATTGCTTTATCGGTTTAATTATTTAACTACAGAAATAGATATATTTTAAGCTAATTCAAATGATTTTTGTCTGTTATAGAATATTGCTCCAGCTATCAGTAAAAGTATCGTTATTTCAATTTTATTTAAAGAATGCCCTACAGCTATATATATGATATTATTTTGGGGCAAAAAATACTATATTTGCCGACTTTACGTGAACTTTGAATAAAGTTTTGTATGCGGTATTTTATTTTTGCTTCTTTTTGTACAGTTCTGATTTTATTTGGTTCCCTTCTTTCCGGGTTTGCCAGCAGGACAGATTTCACACATTCCAAAGATTCCCGGCTCAATTTGCTTATCGAAAAGGCAACTCGTCAGGTTCAATTTGCCAATAATCATGATAGTGTAGCCCTTTTTTTGGATGAAGCTGATAAATTGGCAGGTTCCTCAAATAACCTGCATCAGTCATTTAATATATTGTTGCTGAAGGGAATGAATGAATATTATTTGAGTAATTATGAAAAAGCAATTGATATTTATTTTAAGGTCCTGGAGCTTTCGGAGCAAGCACACGACTCAATTATTATTGCTAAGGCTAATCATTATTTAGGAATGGTTTATGATGAGTTGGAAGACGATGATGAATCAATCCAGTTTTTTAAGAAATCATTGGATATCAGTTTGGTACTGAACGATTCTACCCTAATCGCCAAAACTTATCAGAACATGGCGATCAGCTTCCAGAACAAACTGGATGTGAAAAGTGCACTGGAGTATTACGAAAAGGCAAACTTATTGGCGATACTTCGAAAAGATACGGTTATGATGATTGATGTCATTAATAATTTAGGGACACTGGCATACGATCAGCATAAATTTGAAGAAAGTCTTGATTATTATTGGAAAGCTCTCGATTTATACCAAAATATCAACGATCAGCAAGGAGTGGCTTTCGCTTATAACAATATAGGTTTGGTTTATCTTGATAAAAAGGAGGAACAAAAATCGCTTGATTATTTTAAAAAATCGCTTGCACTTGCCACAAAGCTCAAAATGTATGACTTTACAGGAGATATTTACAGTAATCTGACCATTTATTATGAACAGATAAAAGACTACAAAAATGCATATTACTACTACGATAAGTACAATGAGGTATACGACAGTCTGATCGGGGAAAAGAAGAATAAAATGATTCGGCAGATTCAGGCTAAATATCAACTGGTGAAAAATACCAGGGAGCTTGAAGAACTGAAAAATAAAAATCAGCACCAATTAGATGTGATCAACAGTGTAAAATCGATTCAGGTCTATTTAGTGGGTATTACCATTATCGCTATATTATTAATGATTGCCACTTTTTATTTCTTATTTAAGGAAAAAAATGTGGCCAGGCAATTAGAAGCCAAAACCAGTGAGTTACATGAATTGAATTTATCGAAAGACAAATTTTTCTCCATAATTGCTCATGATTTAAAGAATCCGTTTAATGTGCTGGTGAGCTATACAAGTATATTGAAAACTGATCTTGAATTATTTTCGAAAGAGGAGTTGACACAAATTATTTCAGATTTAAATCAGGCTTCCGAAAATGGATTTAATTTGCTGCAGAATTTATTGTTGTGGACCAGGTCGCAAACCAATCGTATTCATGTTTTAAAGAGCAACTTCGTTTTTTTTGATATTTTCGAAAAAGTCAAAGCTTTGGTAGACTTAAATATGATTGCTAAAAATCAAAACCTGACCATGAATATTGATCCTGATCTGGTTGTATTTGCCGATAAAGATATGATAGCTACTGTTTTGCGAAATTTGGTTTTTAATGCGATTAAATTCTCACCCAAAGGCTCCGAAATAAAAGTTAATGCGGAAATTACCGGGAATGAAGTTCGTGTTGATGTGATTGATTTTGGAATAGGTATTTCGAAAGATTCGATTGATAAATTGTTTCATATCGATGAGAATACTGCAACAGAAGGCACTGATGGTGAAACAGGTACTGGCCTTGGGCTTGTAATATGTCGTGAATTTATTGAGAAAAATGACGGTAAAATTTGGGCTGAAAGCAAATTAGAGAAAGGCTCGGTATTTTCGTTTACAATGCCGCTTGCTGCTAAATCCTAAACAACATTCTATTTCCAAAACCGGATTATCGCCATCTCACTGAAAATAAAAAGGATGGCCATTAGAATGAAATACCTCCACAATTGCCTGCCATTATTTAAATCCTGAAGTGTTTCGCCAAAGCTTAAATTGGATGATTCGATTAGCTGGAACTGTTTGAACTCTTTTCCCTGTATGATTTTCTGAAGGTCATCTTCAGAATAAAACTCCGGAACCGATTCTTTCCTTGAATAATTATAGGAAATGGACTGAATGTTTTTATTCCCTTCCTGAATCAGATAATGTCCTGCTTCCTTTGTCATTTCATCCAGGATTAATTGTTTTTTTCCGGTTCCTGAAGTCCGGAATGGAGATAGAAATTCATCTTTCGACTGGTAATTAATTACCTTAATCTCATTTGCATTCTCCGGATGGTTTAAAATTACAGGTTCATTGCTATCTATCGAATAGGCATATTTCTGCGGCTCTCCACTGTTCAGAACCATGTTGTAGACAGTAGGAACAAAAATGGTATGCCTGATAAAATCGAAATTCTTTTTACTTAGCGGAAATGCAAAGGTATAAACGGTTCCGCTTCCGAATGGATGTGCAGTTAATGCACTTTTCCCGTTTCTTAATTTCAAGAGTGTTGTTTCAGGACCAGTCATTTGGTTTGAAAAATTCACAAAACCTTTAATGACAGGCAGATCCGCTTCACTCTCGAGCTTTTTAAAAACGTTTCTATACAATTCGTGGTTATAGTTAATCTCCGAAATATTCATCTGAAGTGTATCGAAATTAACAATTGATTTGCTGTTTAATGAATTGAGTAATGCGTTGTATTCGCTGTAATCAGCCAGTTGTTCCGGAAAAATCACCAATACACCACCATGCTCAACAAATGCATTCAATTCACTTTTTAATCCTGAACTAATCTTTTGATTGTTAATCAGGAAAATACACTGGTAGTTTTTCAGCTGTGCAATTTGAATGTTGTTTTCCGGAAATTCATCGTAGGCGACTAACTCATCATTTGCAAATAACGCATTCATATATTCGGACCCATTATTCGCAGTATTCAGAATTCCAAGTGCCCGTAATTTTTCCCGAACCTGATAACTCATAAAATACGAATTGTCGTAAATAATCGGATAATCGTCGAGTTCTATTTTACAAAGCTGAATTCCCTGCGAATTATTGGTGTAATTAAGCTCAATAACCAATTCTTCCTGTTCAGCTAAATTAATGTTCGAAATAGCTTTTAACGAATCATTAATAGTCAATCGCACCGGAATGTTCTGATATGCCTGGTCTGATAGATTTCTGATTCTAACCAATAGTTTTTCAGGCTGACCGATTTTACGTCCCGGTAATTCAAACCAGCAGGAATCAATCATTAAATTGTTTGTTTTTCCGGCTTTAAATGGAAATAAATAGGTCCAAACAGAAGAGTCCGGTTTAAGCGTTTCAATATCTGTATTGCCTTTCTGGAAATCGGATAACATGTACAGTGTTTTTTCTGCCTTTTTATCAGATGTTGAAATACTGCCGATCGCCCGCAAATAAACATTCGATAATTGAGGTGAACGTGGACTTTCTTTAATTTCGGTAACCCGCTGAATAAACTGTTCTTTATTGAGTATAAACTGCTGTTCCGGTGAAAAGTCGCTTGTTAAAAGATGAAATTGAGTGCCAACCCGATATGAATTGGCAATTTCTATTGCTTTAAGTTTAGCCTGTTCCATTAATTGCCCCTTTTCTCCCTCAGCTTTCATGCTAAACGTATTGTCGATGTATATGGCTACAATTTGCCTGGCGGCATTGGTTGTTCTGCTGTTAAGCGGAATATAAGGTCTGCTGAATGCAAAAACCAGGCAAGCGATTGCCAGTAAACGGGCAGTCAGAATGAGCAATTGTTTTAGTTGTGATTTTTTTCTGGATTCTTGTTTAATACGTTTCAAGAGCGATACATTGCTGAAGTAGAATGTTTTGTAGCGTTTGAAATTAAATAAATGTATAATTACAGGTATTGCCAGTGCCAGCAATGCAAACAGAAAAAAGGGATATAGAAAACTCATCGTAAAATTCAATATTTATTTTATTCTTGAACTGACATTAAAAATCAGATTCCGACAAATAATATAAAATAGTTTAGTTGAAATTTGTGAAACAAAAATAGGAAAACAAGAACCAAAATGAACAAAACGCACATTTAGTTTCGCTCTTAATTAAACATCTTACCCCTTTTTCTTTCCGTATTTGTAAAGTAGAATATCTGTTTTGCTGAAGGTTACCAAACAACCATATTTCATGTTTTCGAGCTCCGGAAGCAAGTTTTGATAGAAAGATTTGATTTTTTCTTCGCTGTCAATCAGTTCCACTACCTCGGGCAATTTGTCGCTTATCTCCCAGAATTTATAAGAATGAATAACAGAACTGGCACCATATCCTAAAATGCCTTTCAGCACGGTTGCTCCGGCTATACCTTCTTTTTTCGCCCGAAATACAATAAATTCAGACAGTGGAGTACCGTTAATTGAATCGGTTGAGCTTATGTATATCCGCAGGATACCCGACTGATTATTGTTGTTCATTTTATATGGATTTAATGATAAATCTTCCGGCATAAACCGCCATCAGACCAATAAAAAAACTAAGCGAAGTGTAGAGTGCAAAACGGATCCATTCATCTTGCCGAAGCAGAAGAAAGGCATCGTTCGATAAGGAAGAGAAAGTGGTAAAGCCACCGCAGATACCAACTGCCAGAAAAAGACGGACTTCGGGGCTAATGAAATTACCTCGTTCCGAAATGCCATAAATTAATCCTATGAACAAACATCCAACGATATTGACAATAAATGTACTCCATGGAAATACCGAAGAAACGTTTTCCTGAAAATAACGGGCAACTAAAAAACGGCCAACAGTGCCGATGAATCCACCAAATCCAACAATTAAAATAGATTTTACCATACCACTAAGATTTAATTCAATTTTTTGCTGGTAGATGTCATTAGCCTGAACATTTTATCAGGCGGTTAAAGGCAGACCTCATTGCCATTTGACAAATATAAGTATTCCGTTACGAATGCGTTTTATAGAAGTCGGGAAAAGTCAATTTTTATAAAATGATAGATTGTTTACAGGTATTAAACTGCATGACAATTAGTAAGGCATAAAGATCTTTTCATTAATTTGTGCTCTTCAGGAAACTTCAATGCAAATTTCAACGTTATCTGATAAGTCTAATTATATTATAAATGAATAAACACACCGAATCAGTTAAAATAAAGATTTTTCTTGGCTATTTTACTCTTGTAATATTAGTGTCGCTGATCATATGGGTCATATTTTCCGAAATTCTTCATTATTCGCGGGAAAAGGTTGATTTCAATCCATCAAACAATAAATTTATATACATAAATACAATTCTTACCAACCTTTATCAGGCTGAAGGGTTAGAACGAAATTACTCGCAAACCGGACAAATTAAACATTATCAGGATTATCTGGAGTTGATGAGGACCATTAGTCTCCAGATTGACACGCTGGCTTTAATGGTTAATAATCCTATTCAGCAGATGCATACGGATAGCATAAAAAAACTATTCAATATTAAACAGCAAAACCTGAAGGAGTTGAATGATATAAAAAGAACGAATACGTCAATTGCCCGATATCAGCAAGGATTAAAAAAAATACCTGCGGTTAAAGATACCCTGGAACATTTTTCTAAAGTGTACAAAAATATAGTCACTAATCGCGATTCTGTTTATGTAAAGCAAAAAAAGAAAAAATTTTTTGGTCGACTTGCAGATGTTTTTAGTTCGCAGAAAAAAAGCGATTCAAGCCTTCATGTCGTAACATCACACTCCGTGAAAATTGACAGCCTGATTGATAAAGCTAATCCTGCAGATACCATTGTCGGACTTATCACATCAATCATGAATGAAATCAGAGATGAGAGCGTTGTTGTTGAGACCCGGTTGCATCGAAAGGAACAGGATGTACTGGATAACGATCGTACAATTACTATTCAGTTACGTCAAATGTTATCGTATATCGAAAAGGACGAGTTATACAATTCCTTTGATAAAGTCAGAAATCAGCAAATCAGGATAGAAAAGGCAACAGTACTTATCATTTTTATAGGAAGTTTTGCATTAATTTCCATCATCTTTTTTTTAGTAAATATTCTGAGGGATATCAGTAAAAGTCAACACTATCGTCAAAATCTGGAAGTCGCCAAAGCCTATTCCGAATCTTTACTGAAAAGTAAAGAACAATTTATGCTTACTCTGACACATGATCTGAAATCACCACTTAATTCAATTATTGGTTTTGCCGGATTAATGGAAAAAGATACGAATGAGGTTTCTGCGCAACACAAAAAATATTTGGAATATATCAACAAAGCGTCGAAGCATATTTTGAAATTAATCAATGATTTACTCGATCTGGCACGTCTGGAAACCGGCAAGTTGACAATTGATCAAATTCCTTTTAATTTAAGCCTTTTACTTGACGGCATTGTAGAAGCGTTCCGTCCTCAGGCTCTGGCAAAAAATATTGATCTGGAATTGGAATTCAATATTTCACCTACATCAACTTATATTAGCGACCCGGTACGGATAACACAAATAATGAGCAATCTGATATCGAATGCTATAAAATTTACGGAGAAGGGGAAAGTAACTATACGAATTTCAACAGTTGAATCCACAGAGAAGAGGGACCGGATTTGTATGGCCGTAATCGATACAGGAATTGGTATTTCCGAAGAAAATATTCATCGTATATTTGAAGAATATGCCAGAGTGACTGATACGAAAAAGCAATATGAAGGCACTGGTCTGGGCCTTACAATAACCCAAAAACTAATCCATCTGCTCCAGGGAACAATCAAACTCGATAGCATTAAAGGTGAAGGAAGCCAGTTTACCATTATCTTACCACTTGAAAAAGAGTTACAAAAAGAAGATATCCCGGAAACAGTCCTGGAACCTGATCAGGAAGCGACAGCAGTTTTCGCAGGGAAAAGAGTTTGGCTGGTTGATGACGATAAAACGTTGCTTGAAATGACTTCCATTATTTTACGATCGGCAGGAATGGAAGTTCATGACTTTAACGATCCGCAGAAATCAATCGATTTTTATACAAAGGGGAGTGCCGATATTCTAATTACCGATATTCAGATGCCTGAATTGAGTGGGGTAGAGGTGCTTAAGCAGATTCAGAAAAAGAACGGTGGACAGATTAAAGCGATTGCCATTTCCGGAAGTAATTCAGATGACAATAAATTTCCTGGATTTTCCGCTTTCATTCCAAAGCCTTTTGAGGCAAAAACATTGCTTGCTGCTATTTCCGGGCTCCAGATAGAAATACCTGTAACTGAAAAACTGAATTCTATTCCAATCTATAGTAAAAATGGGTACAACCTGGAACAGTTTGCAGCTTTTGCAGCAGGAGATGCCGAAAGTTTTAACCAGATATTGGTTTCATTCGTCACTACGGGTAAACAAAATGCCTCGCTTTTTAGCCAATACATTCAGGAAGAAAATAGCAAGGGGATTTCAGAACTGTCACATAAAATGCTCACCTTATTTCGTCAGTTGGAAGCTAAAGATATTGTGGATCTTCTGGTACAACTGGAACAAAAAGATTTGGCCAGTTTAGACAATACACATTTTTACTTTGTGGGAAGATCGGCTTTGGAAAAGATTGAGAAACTATTGCAGACTATTCAGCAGGAAGAAAATATTCAGTTTGGCTAAGCAAGTGAAATTATTATCTGTCAGTGACATCAATATTATATATTTTTAGTTTGTTGTATAAGGTTTTTCGGTCAATCTTAAGCAGGCGGGCTGCTTTACTTTTATTGTAACCGACCGTGCTAAGTACTTTTATAATTAATTCACTTTCATTCGCTTCGTTAAATAGCTGAAATTGATTGTCTTTTTTCTGAACATTATATATTTCTGAAGGAATTTCATTCAGGCTTATAAGTTCCCTGGTAGCAAGTAATGTAGCGCGTTTTACAACATTTTTCATTTCGCGCAGATTCCCAGGCCAGCTATAGTCCATGAAAATGGCTTCGACGTCAGGAGCAAATCCCAAAACTGATTTTTTAAGATCTTTGTTGGTCTGGGTTAAAAAATGACAAACAAAAAGCATAATGTCTTCTCTGCGCTCCCTCAGAGGTGGCACTTCTATCTGGAATTCATTTAGCCGGTGGTATAAATCTTCCCTAAAGTTACCCTGTTCCTGTGCTAACTGTAAATTTTCATTAGTCGCTGCAACTATCCGCACGTTAACCGGAATTTCGCGGCTACTTCCGACTGGCTTTATTAAATGTTCCTGAAGGGTACGTAACAATTGAATTTGGGTACTGTAGGAAAGGTTTCCAATTTCATCTAAAAATAAGGTACCTCCATTTGCTGCTTCAAAATGCCCAATCTTATCGGTAACAGCCCCGGTGAACGAACCTTTTACATGACCAAAAAATTCACTTGCAACCAACTCTGCAGGTATTGCACCACAATCAACTGCAATAAAAGGTTTATTGGCACGCTCGCTTAAGGCATGAATGGTTCGGGCAACGTATTCTTTACCTGTTCCACTTTCACCTGTAATTAGCACTGAGAATTGCGTTGGAGCTACTAATTCAATATATTCTTTTAATCTTTTTGAAGCTTTGCTGGTTCCTTCCAGAAAATTATTTTGTTTCTGTTTACTTTTTTGATTTTTTACTTCATTCTTTTTACTCGTATCTTCCAATGCCTCATGAATAATGTTTAAAACCTCTTCCGGCTGAAATGGCTTGGGAATGTAATTAAAAGCACCCTGTTTTATCGATTGTATCGCGGTCGAAATGTCAGCATATCCGGTCATCATAATGACCTGAGTTTTTGGAGATTCATGTTTTATCTGTCTGATTAAATCCATACCACTCACATCCGGCATTCGAAGGTCGGTTAAAACAACATCATAAAATCCCTTCTGCACTATCCGTTTTACTTCTTCAGGAGAAAATACTGTTGTCACCTTGTAATGATGCTTCTCTAGTAATTTTTTTAACATCAGGCAAAAGGTAACATCATCATCAACAATCAGAATATTAATCATCTAAATTTAAAATGTTTGTTCGATTTTTTTAAAACGTAAACCTTCGCAATATAGTATAAGTGTTTCTGCTATCATTTTGTTTAGACAAAATGAAAAACCTCAGTCAATACATTTTGACTGAGGTTTTGACACCCAGATTAACCTTTATACAACTAGACTTGAATAAAGGTTATTATCAAAGTGTTGTATGTTGGGTATTTGAGACAATTATTTTACAGGAGCTGGTTTTTCAGCTTTCAGCAATAATCCTTTATCATTGAAGAAAAGCACTTCCTTAACATCGTCTTTACTGACAGCGACCTTAAAGGTGCCATCATCACCCCGAAAAGCCTTGTCAACAGTATAGTTGGCATAGTCTTTTGTTAATGTGGCACTTACGGCTTCCGGAATGTCAGCAACTGTAATTTCCTGATATTTCACTTCCTGTACCTGCATTATTGAATTTTCATTCTTAACACTCATTGCTTCTGCGAGCTGTGGCGTTGCCAAACTAAGCATCAAAGAAACTGCGGATAAAATCATAACTTTTTTCATGGCATTTTATTTTAGAATTTATAAATATTGATTGATGTGTATTTGAGACAATTATTTTACGGGAGTTGGTTTTTCCGATTTCAGAAATAATCCTTTATCATTGAAGAAAAGCACTCCCTTAACATCGCCTTTACTGACAGCCACCTTGTAGGTACCATCATCACCCCGAAATGCCTTGTCAACTGTATAGTCGGCATAGTCTTTTGTTAATGTGGCACTTACGGCTTCCGGAATATCAGCAACTGTAATTTCCTGATATTTCACTTCCTGTTCCTGCATTATTGAATTTTCACTCTTCAGACTCATTGCTTCTGCGAGCGGTGGTGTTGCCAAACTAAGCATCAAAGAAACTGCGGATAAAATCATAACTTTTTTCATGGCTTTTATTTTTTAGAATTTGTAAATATTGATTGATGTATATATTGGTTGCAAACACATGGCCAAAAAACTCAATAAAACAAGAACTAAGTTTAAACGCCTTATTTGTAGCTTATTGTAGCAGTGTTTGTTTGAAAAGTAAATTCTAAAAATAAAAAGGTGAGTGTGGAATCTACGTTGTTGGTATGGATAAATTCCCCATTATAACGTATTTCCAGGCAGATTCGATTAAATGGTTTTTTTATTAAAAAAAACCTCAACCATTTTTTTTGGTTGAGGTTATAAGGCACACATGCAAACCGTAGACTTCTGCATGCCTTCTATATCTTTATAAAGTTTATATAACCGCCACTTGTCTGATTGTTTTAATAACTTGTCCGAATTCGTTAAACAAAAGAATAAACCAAACTTCTCCGTTTCTAATCTCCAGCTTAAATGTATTGTCGTCTCCCTTAAGTACTGTCCATATCAAATAATCCGGATAATATATAGAAAGAGTTTTAAGAATAGGGCCCGGTGTTTCAGCTTTTATAATTTCCCAATATCTTGTTTTTAAATCCTGAATAATGGCATATCTGAGTTGTACTTTATTATTATTATCGAATGCTCTACCCAGAACTAAATCTGGATTTGTTGCACTTGTAGATATGACAATAATCGTTTGCATCTCCCCGGTTTTATCAGTTTTAAATCTTTATTGCTGCTTTATTATTATCAAAACCGTGCCAAAATCGAGTGTGTATTCAAATGAATTAGAATAATGCTATATGTCAGTATTTTAGTAGCGAGAATAGTGTGGAAAAGAAGTTTGATCTATGAAATAAAAGTGTGGAGTCTACGTAGAAGTTGTGGAAAAAATCCACATTTAATGATTAAAATAAAATGGGTGTTATGGTGTGGATTATATGGGTTTAAACTAAATTTCAATTGTAGTTGGGGATAATAATTACCATGACTGATTGTTTCTTTTAGATTTCTAATTTTCATTTCCATCCGTGATATATGCATTTTCATCTTTAACATTAGCACTCTCGTCATCTTTTCTTTTCACACCACATATAAGGGATTTACATTTGTTTCATCAATTTAAACAATTAAATATCAAAACGATGAAAACAAAAACAATTATTCTGAGTGTGTTACTGTTATTGTCCGGTTTATGTGTTCTTGCACAGGAAAATACCGCGAACAATTACTTGTTTACGTTAAAAGGGAAAAACAAAACCCACGAAATTGGTTTGTACGGTGGCTTATCCGGAAGTTATTCCGAGACATTATCGAAACCATCGGGTTGGCTTGGTGCAAAAGTGGGGTTGGTTTTTAATCACAAATGGGCTTTTGGCTGGGCTGGAAATGCGCTGTATTTCGATCGTAGGTTAGATGCGTTGGCAACCGATGGAACTTATCATTTGGAGGCTGGTTATGCCGGACTATTTGCAGAATATATGATGCCTGTGGGAAATAGTTTTAAAATCAATTTTTCAATTCTTTCAGGGCGTGGACTTGCAATCTATAAATACGACAAGGACTTTGCTGAAGATCGTCCATGGTATCAGGAAACGATTGATCAGGAAACCTTTGCTGTTTTTGAACCTGGGATTGAACTGCTAACTAAAATTAGAGGACATTGGTGGTTTGGAGTTAGTGGATCGTACCGTAATACATCGCCGGTGAAATTAACAGGTACTGATGATATGCTATTTAATAAGCTAAACGGTGGAATTTCCATTCGTTACGGAATTTTTTAATTGAATATGAACTTTCGATGAATGAATTATTCGATAAAAGATATTCTGAATGCTGGTATTACCCGCCAATTTTTTCTATAGATTATTTCTCATCGGAGTTTTTTCAGAAGATATGAAAACCAGAACCTATTGCCGAATGTTTTTCCTGCTTTCAGGAATTATTTCAACTGTATTGTCTGAAAATTTTGTTCTGTCCGGGTTGTTTATGGATATTAAAATTAAACCCCGATTGAAAAATTGTATATTGCTAAATAAAGAGAATTCAGAAGTGATAGATTTAATCGCCCAAAGGAGTTTACTGAAGCAGTAAAAGCTTTATAAAAGATTTAAGGTAACATATTGTATTTCTGTCTATCTTTAAAAATCAAATTATTATCCATGTTTTCAATAAGCATCAACCGATTATTTCCATTTCCCAAATTACTGAAGCTTTTGGTTGTCATTTCTGTACTGCTGCAGTCTATTATCATTTCATACAATCATTTCTCAGGATATTATAATGTTGCTGATTTTCCTGAATTTGTTAACAGATTGGTCTATAGCAGTCTTCTGACAACCATTGCTTCTTTTATGGTCGCATATCCTGATTTATTCATTATAAGGTATCTGAATATATCATTCACATGGGGGAAAAGAGTTTTTTCAAGGATTTTTATCCAACTGTTACTCACTCTTTTGCTTGCCGTGACTATATCTACATTTATCACATTGGTGGCAAATTATCTTAATGCCTATAGGGAGAATCTGATAAGTGTATTGATTACAAATGCGCTCATTTCTTCAGTAGTAAATATTATCATGATGATTACGCTGGAAGCATGGATTTTCTATATGGAAAGCCGGTATTCAAGAAAGATGGCAGAAAATCTTGAAAAGGAATTGGCGGTTATCCGGTTTGATGTATTGAAAAGCCAGATAAATCCACACTTTCTTTTTAATAGCCTGAATGTGCTTTCGGGATTAATTAATACAGATATTACCAAAGCACAATTGTTTATCGATGAGTTTTCGATGGTTTACCGTTATGTGCTCGAAACCATTGAGAAACAAGTAGTAAGTCTGGATGATGAACTTGGTTTTGTGCGTTCGTATATGTTTTTACAGCAAATCAGATACGGACAAAGTCTCAACCTGCAGATTAATATTTCGTCAGAGAATCTGAAAAAGCTGATGCCACCACTTTCGCTTCAACTTGTTTTGGAAAACGTGATTAAACACAATGAAATTAATACAAACAAGCCTTTAACTATTGATATTTATTGTGAGAACGAAATGTTAATGGTAAAAAACGTTATTCAACCCAAATTTTCTTCAGGAGTTTCGACCGGAATGGGGCAAAAAAACCTTACCAAACGATATGAACTGCTTCATGATAAGCTGCCACGCTTTGTTGTGGAGAATAATTTTTATTTGGCAAAACTTCCATTAATTGATAGCGATGAATCTTAACGTACTGATAATTGAAGATGAAACTTTGGCCGCCGACCGTCTGGAAGGAATGATTCGGGAAATTGCTCCTGAATACAGGATTCTGGCTAAAATCGGATCGGTTAAAGAGTCCATTAAATGGCTGACAACCAATTCCGCAGATCTTATTTTTCTGGATATCCAATTGTCGGACGGATTGAGTTTCAGTATTTTCGACCAGGTAACGGTGCATACGCCTGTTATTTTCACCACTGCTTACGATCAATATGCCATAAAAGCATTTCGTCTCAACAGCATTTCATATTTATTGAAACCGATCCGAAAAAATGAACTTATTGAAAGTCTTCAGAAATACCAAAACCTAAAATCGTCATTCAACATCGATTTTGAGCGGCTGTTGGCCGATTTGCAGGGTAAAAAGCCGGAATACAAAAAGCGTTTTTTGATTCAGACCGGCGAAAAAATAAGGAAGATTGAAATTGCTGACATTGCCTGGTTTTATGCGCAGGATAAAGGAGTTTACATGCGTACAAGTCAAAATCATACTTATCCTGCAGAAGGATCATTGGATAGCCTGACTCAACAGGTTGATCCGGCTCAGTTCTTTCGTATCAACCGGAAATACCTTGTAAACATGGATGCCATTGCAAATATGGTCGCCTGGTCGAGAGGCCGTATTAAACTGGAACTTAAGCCTAAAGTTGACGATGAATTCGATTCCGTGGTAAGTATTGACCGTACAATCGATTTCAGGAAATGGCTGAATAGTTAAGTCAAGCTGGAAAAAACCGATAATGGAAATAAAAACGAATACACAGGACTGATCTATATTGGAACAGTCCTGTGTATTTTTGTCAATTACAACTTGTTTTATTCCAGTTTTTTGCCTGTCATTTTTACCGGTTCAATTGTTCCATCCGAATTGAAAAACATCCGGTCGATGCACACAACTCGGTGATCACGGCCTTCATTTGGAATTGGACGACGATGATATATAATATACCATTCATTCGTATTTGGAACATTAATTACCGAATGATGTCCAGCCCCGGTTGCAATGGCCATATCTGATTGAAGCACCGTATTTAGTTTCTTGAAAGGACCAAAGGGTGAGTCAGACATTCCGTATTCTACTTTATACGATTCGTCTGTCCAGTTGCCTTCCGACCACATCAGGTAATATTTCCCGTCCCGCAAAAACATTACCGGACCTTCAACATATCCCTCAGGCGTGATCTCTTTGACCAGATTTCCATCTTCGTAGGGAACTAATGAGGTGAAATCACTGCTTAGTTTACCGATATTGCAATGCCCCCAGCCTCCGTAAATAATGTAATATTGCCCGTCGGTATCCTGAAAAACAAACTGATCGATGGGTTGAGCCTTGTTATAAAATTCCTGAATCAGTGGTTTGCCGAGGTAGTCTTTAAATGGCCCTTCCGGTTTGTCAGAAATGCCAATGCCAATTCCACCAACCTGATTATCTTCGGGTACATAGCCATTACGAAAAGGTGCCTGAATATCGTTGGCTGAAAAGAACAGAAAATAGTTGGAATCTTTTTTGACAATGCAAGGCGCCCACATCGCACGTTTTGCCCATTTAACCATCGAAGTATCGATGATGTGAGAATGTTTTTCCCAATTTTGCATGTCATCAGAAGAGAATGCATCAAGGAAAACCTGATCTTCGTACTTTGCCGAAAAGGTTGGATAAATCCAGTACTTCTGATCGAAGACTGCACCTTCCGGATCGGCATACCAACCTTTAATAACTGGGTTTACTGATGAAGGTTTTCTCTGCTGTAAAACAAAATAAGCCAGAAGAAGTAAGCTGATGGCAAATGCCAGATAAAGTCGCACTTTTTTCATTTATTATCTTTTATTTTTAATTCAAGTTTAGCGTTAAGCTTAATATATCGATTGTCATGCTGAATTTATTTCAGCATCTTTCCCACAAACAAGAGATTCCGAAGCAAGTCCGGAATGACTTCCCGTTATTAGGAGTTTAACACAACACTAGTTTACTCCTTTATTGTTCATCTTTAGTGTATAAACCGAAGTTCGGGCAGTGATGAACAGAACGTTACGCTTTTTACCTCCAAAACAAACATTCGAAGGTTGCTCGGGAACTTCAATTGACGCAATTTTCTTCCCGTTTTTATCAAAAACCGAAACTGTTTTATTCGTCAGGTAAATATTTCCTTCGTTATCAATGGTCATTCCATCCGAGCCTTCAGGAGCAAAAAAAGTTTTGTTGGTGAGTATTCCATCAGGTTGAATATCGTATTTCCAGATTTTTTGGTCGTTTATGTCACTTACATACAGGGTTTTCCCGTCTGGAGTTCCGATTAATCCGTTTGGTTGTTTGTAATCGTCAATCACGCGAATTAATTTACCTTCAGGATTTAAGTAATAAACTCCGCGTACATTTTGAAGTTCCTGATGTCCTTTCTCCCAGTAATCGCGGAAATAATACGGATCGGAGAAATAAATTCCACCATTGGGCGCAATCCAAAGATCGTTGGGCGCATTCAGGTGTTTCCCGTTGTAATTCTCAGCAATGGTTTTCATCTGTTTATCAGGAGTAATAACAACCAACCTGTTGTGTAAATCGGCACACGCAACCAATTCTCCCTTTTTATTGAAAAAAGTTCCGTTGGAACGGTCACAGGCTTGCATATATGTTGTAATGGTTCCGTTTTCGCTCCAAACATCAATTTTATCGTTAGGCTGATCGGTAAAAAATACCCGTCCATCAGGAGCTACTGAAGGGCCTTCTGTAAATGCATATCCTCCCCGGACTTTTGTTACTTCGGCACCTTTGCCAATGATACTCCGGGCTTGTTTCTTATTCTGCGAATTTGCTGTTATCAGAATGAAAAGAAACAAGATAAGTGTTAAGATTTTGGGCATAATTTAGTTGATTTTATGTGGTTTATGGATCAGATAACTGCTGTTTGATTGAAAAATGTATTTTTGCATCGAATTAAAGTCATAAAGGTATAATTCAAATCTAAATAATTATCAGGCCTGAATGAAGAAAATTATTTTTCTGATTAGCTTTTTTGTTGGTTTTATAGCCTTTGAGGGATTTGCGCAATTTGACAGTGATGGCTCGTACCTTTGGAATTCGACCAGTATTACTTATTCTGTGAACGGGAAAACAGAACTGGTTCTGGCCAATAAAGACCACTACAGTAATCAAATTAATCACTTGGATTATTACCATTTCGATCTTATAGCCTACCGTGAAATATCTTCCGGATTTTCTCTTGGTCTTGGTCTTCGGAGAACCGAATCGTATAAAATTTCATCATGGAATCCGGGGTTGACCTATTTGTTCTATGGTGTCTGGGTTTTTACTCCTGGAGGTATGAAAATCAGATTTGCCAACCGGATTGCTACCAGAACCTATAAAGGTCTTGAAACTCAATATACACTAGACAATATAACCAATTTTGATTTTTTTACTCATTCGACAAGCAAAATTCCCAAACCATATTTTGTGGATGAGTTATTCACTAACCTGAACAGGGGAAAGATTCAAACTATTCGTTTATATGGTGGATTCCATATACTGAAATTGCAACATTTTGCATTGGATTTTTACTACTGCCATCAAAAAACCAGGCCATCATGGGTTTGGAAAGAATATGACATTTTTGGTGTAAGTACTAAGTTCCGAATCTGATAATTTGCTGCAATTTTTGGATTTTATCTGAAAAATTGAATTATCACAAGAATTTACCCTTGCCTATTCTTCTATCTTTTTAGGCGTTTCAGCCAAGTGAATTACCAGGGTCATTATAAATCCAGCGATCAGATAAATATTACGGATGAGTTCAGTTTTAATATTCAGTCTTTCTTTTTTCCAGTTGATAATTCGGGTGGTAACAAAAGCCATCAGCATAAACTCCAACTTGTTTGTGACAGGCATCGAGCAAGTCGAGATGTAGTTCAACACCGACTCATCGCTGGGTCTTGCAGACCGCTCAGAGCCCTATTTATTAGCGTTATTGCTTTATAATTTTATTTGAGTCCAAAATAGGTCTGGCATTAAGGAAATCAAATATATGATAATAAGTAAAATATCAAGAAAATGCCGCCGATTATGATTATGAGCGTTACTAATAGTGTCAGCATTGAGGAGGACACAAAGTAATTATTTTTTAGTTGTTTTTCATTTTTTTTGTATTGTAAAAAAGCCAAAATTGTAATTATTATCCCTATTGCAACCATAACTACTCCAACAATTGAAGAATATCCTTTTGCCGGTAGGCCGCTTGTTTCTATAAGTAATGAGAGTTGTTTTAAAAATAAAGAAAACTTCACAATAACAAAGCCGAAACCCATTAAAGCAATACTTGTTCGTATCCAGGCAAGAAAAGTTCTCTCGTTGGCAAGATGTTCTCTAGATCTCTCAATTGAGTTTTTTTCTTCTAAGTTTTCCATATCATTTTTGAATATGTTTTCTCGATGTATTGAATTCAGCATTAATGCTAACGTTCCGCGGTATGAAATGTGCCGGATTCGTAGCTATGTCCTATCAATCTTAATTGAACCTGATGCGAGACGTGCAGCTTGAGAACCTACTTAAACCGGCATTTTTTATACCATGTGTGTGTGCCTTGAATGGTAAATATATAAAAAGTTCTTTTATGTTATTGAAAGAAAGTCCAGAGAGTGGAAGTCTCTCATGCGCTGGGGTAACGCCTGGAAGCATTAGCAAGCCGCAAGGTGGTTTGGGATGACCCATGCACTGAAGTAAGCGATACGGCAAAAGTCTGAACTGACGAACAGGAATGGGATATGAGGCATAGTTATTCGGGTAAGCAAACACATCATTGTAAAGCCCAACGAATATAAAAAGGGTAATTATGTAGATTCCGCAGGATTAGACCGAAGGACATTTACCTTACCAAGGGAGATCTCGCCGTCCACGAGTTGGCAATGGAGAGAAGTCAGCAGATGCCATAGTAGCTATTGGAAACGAGCCATGAATAGAAACCGTGGAGGACTCACCAGATAGTGAAGGGCTGAACGTTGGGTTGTCTCGAATTCGATAAGGAGGTCCAAACTTCGAGTTTGCCAGCCTTGTTTTAAACAAAGACAGAGGTATTATTGGTGTAAAGAGCGATAGTGCTGAGACCTGATGAACCGCGAAGTACGAGACCCGTACGCTTCGTGGTGTGAGAGGCTCTCCCCGTCAGTTTATCTGGCGGGGCAGTCTACTCGATTGGCTACAGTACATTTTTTATAAATCATTAAATACATTTTCAAGTTGACTAAATTTCAGTAAGTCAAATTTATCACTTGGTAAATACATTGTTCCATCTAACTGATATAAGTCTTTGAATGAATTTGTTTTAATATACTTTTCTAAAATCTTTAATGCGTTTTCTCTCGTAATTGTTTTGGATAGTTTTAAATTATTCAATAATTTCCCATCATAAGGTTTGTTTGGATTAAAATCATTTCTCAAAACAGGAATAGAGGTAATTGTTATTTCATCAACATTGGTCTCAGCAAAAGCCTGAAAAGCAACATAAATAATATCTCTTTTGGTCTGCTCAATCATTAAATTCTCAGTTTCTCCTTTTATAAAATCTTTTGAGACTCGAATATGTAAGGGATTATCAGTTAATTTTTCCAAATTGTGACCCGAATAATCACCCGCAGCATTTAACATTTCTAATACAGTCGAATAATGAGGAAACTCGACTTGTTGACCATCTGAAATTGGTTTATCTTCTCCTAAAATCTCAACTTCCAAATCTGGGGTAAAATTCCCATAAGCCCATGCGCGTATTCCTGAGGCAGGAAGAAAGTCAGGAAGATAATATGAAATCCATACTTTATCATAGCTTTCTCTGTTTGCTCTTATTTCTTTTGAAATTCTTTCTAATTCTGCTTTATCAACTTTCTCTTTAAGTTTAACCTCAATCCTACTTATGTTCATATTAACATCTTCCTTTAGAATCTCATAATTACTGCAAGAAACCAAAAGTAAAACCGAAAAAATCATTAAAACCTGTCTCATACTTTATTTTTTTAATTGTTAATAATAGATAATCTATTTGGTAAAGCGGTTCATTGTATTGTAGCCAACGTTTAGTATATGCAAAGTAGGCGATTGCGGACTCCAAACCTATCAAACAGTTGAGAAGTTGAAGCGGGCTGCAACCGTTGAATTTACTACTGTTTCGCCTATTTTGTATATACATTGTTACAAACCGTTTTTTCTATTTCTCTTTTATGTTTTCAATCTTTTGTTAACACAGTCATCAATTTCTGTCTTATTAGGAATTTTTCCTTGAGTCAACATGCTTTTAGCACATTCTCTTCTAATTCTATTTATTCGCTGATTAGCAACTGCATCAATAATTTTTTGGTTTATTCGAGTCCAGTCTTCATGTTTTAATATTCCAATTTTAGGTGAAGAAATTGTTTTATTCATCTGTCCTTCCAAATCGTACTTATCACCTAGTTCAAAATAATCTTGCTTTGTGTAATCTATTTTACCTCCATTAAAAAAGGCAAGAATTATAAATTCATTTAAAATAATGTGATATGGATGATTATCCTCGAAAGCAAAATATAACAGATTTTTCGTTTTTCTCTTTTCCCATTCTTCTAATTCTTTCTCGGTTAATCTGCTAACATCAATATCCTCTTCTTCAGTTCTCAAAATCACATAAGGATAAGGAGTAAAAAAGTCTGGCACATTATCTAAATCCTTTAACCACTGTTTTAATTTAGGAACAATGTTATGGTCTTTATATTCTGGTAGATATAAGTCCAAAATAAACCTTAAGTTTTCCTCAACGTTAGATTCTAGTTTAAATCCTGAAAACATAGGATTATTTGATATTGAAGCTCTCCAAATTATGGAGTAAATCAATAAATGAAATGCTATTGGATTAATGTTTGCACATGAAAAGAATTTACTAGAATGATTATCCTTAATTTCAGTTATTGGGAAGTTTTCAGAATATCTTGACTCTCCAATTTTATTTGTTAATTCTTGGCTAAAATAGGACTCTACAAATGACAATCTTTGTTCACAACCTGCACACAAAATATAGTCTTCTTTGATTCCAGAGGCTTCCTTATTTTCGAAATAGTCTTGGTTTGGGTCAGCTGTAATTTCATAAGTTTTTTCTTCCCCTCTTTTCCCAAACTGAGAAGCAACAATAAAGCACGATGTCAAATGTGAACCAGTTTGATTAGCTTCTTTTCTTTCACAAAGTAGACATCTATTCTTCATGTGCATTGGTTGTGTCTTTAAATGGTTTGTAACGTGTGGCTATATTTAGTTGTAAATATATTTCTTTTTTATCAGGCGAAACAAGTAAACATACACCACCAAATCAGGAGGATATATTTATATGCTTAACCATCGTCGAACGAAATATCATGTCTTGGATGATTAAACCGATGAAAATCTTTTTTCGAAACGTGAGCATAAATCTCTGTAGTTTTCGAACGATCATGTCCCAACCATTCCTGTATATACCGCAAATCTTTACACAATGTGAAATGAGCTGTGGTAAAACGATATCAATGAAAAATAAACGGTTTACTTAGCAGATTGGTCATACAATTGGATTGATAGGGTATTCAAACTTAAGCAATTTTCAGCCTATTAACCAATAAAGATATTATTCTCTGAGTCTATCTTTAAAATGCACTTCATCAGCTCTTGTTTGCACTCCGACTCTTCTTGTTTTGACACTGGCGGCTCTTGTTTTTATACTGGCGCTTCTTGTTTTGGCTTCGACACCTCTTGTTTTCATACTTGCACCTCATTTTTTCACACTTGCACTGCTTGTTATCACTTCGTCACTGCTTGTTTTCACGTTGGCGACTCTTGTTTTCACTTCGTCACTTCATTTTTGCACTTCATCAGCACTTGTTCTCACTCTGACGCTTCTTGTTTGCATATCGTCACGGCTTGTTTTCGGTTCGGGCCTACTATTTTTTAGCTTAATGTTGCTTTATTTTAAGTGCTAAATTGGTTTGGAGGAGGAGAAACGATATTTTTATTGTAGTAGGTCTGTATCCGGAAGACTAAAACGTGTTTAGCTGCATCTTACAGCGAATATCGCATTTTAGCTGTTCCGTGGCGGGAAAACCGGCACCACGGAGTCTTTGCTGTAAAGGGTTGGAGAGGATATTAAAACCGGTATTTTAAACTCACCATCGATTTAAAATTGCGTGGCATTCCGGGATAATAATAACGGGGCGAATTGTTTCCTGTGGCGGTGGCATTAATTAGAATCATGGAAGCATAATGCGTGTCCAGCAGATTCTGAACACCAGAGGAAATACTGACAGAAAGGTTTTTAAATGATTTTTCGTATCCTGCCATGAAGTTTAAAAGCTGGTAGGATTCCGAATAGATCGAATTATCATCACGCATTGGCATGCGGCCAATCGTTTGGAAATGCAGGTTCACGAAAAATCCTTTGGCATGTGTGGTTTCCAACATCCAGTTAGTGGTTGAGGCGGGTGTCCCGGTCAATTTATTTCCTGAATAGTCATTCTCATTATCAATAAATTCAGCAAAACGATACCTGGTCAAATTGGCATTCATCCGAAACCAGGTTGACCACATTGGTTTGTCAATAAGCCGGTAATCCAGTTTAAATTCAATTCCGGGATGATTGGTCGCGCCCGCATTGATTCCCATATAAGCATCTTCTGCGGTCCGTCTGGCAACCAACAGGTTTTTGATCTTCATGTAATAGGCCGAAACTTCAATATAAAGTGATTGACCGATATTCGCCTTGGTTCCCAATTCCATGTTCCAGCCTGTTTCAGGTTTAATGGCGGTGTTTCGCTGTCCGTTGGGCATTAGTGTTTCTTCGAGGGTGGGAGGGGAGAACCCGTGACTGATCACTGAAAACAGCCTCACTTTTTCCGACACTGAATATGTAGCTGCCAGCCGTGGCGAAATCACCGGATCGAACTGGTGTTTTCCACTCTGGTCGCCGTCTGCAAGGAACTTGTCATCGTAATTGTAGCTGGTTTGGTTCCAGTTCAGGCTTGCTGATATCATTATTTTTTCCTGAATATTCAGATCAGTCAGGAAAAACAGATTGTTGTACCAGCGGTATTCCTGGTTGTTGGAAAGCAAATCGCCTGCAATCCGGTTTTTATTCTGAAGTGTTTGCCAGCTGTAATTTTCGTTGAAATATTCATCGCCAAAAATAAACCGGTACGTGTTATTTCCTGAAATGTATTTTTTCTCCAAAACCGGGCGCAGACCCAGGTAATGGTTTTTCTCCTGAAGAATATTGAATGGCCGCAGTTCATTGTTTTTATTGTACGACCCGAACGTGCTGATTTTTGCCTGCCAGTTATTATTCAGTTCCTGCTGAAGCGAAATTCCGGCGAAAGCCCGGCTGTAATCTTCGTAACCGCGCGCTGCTGCCCAGTTTCCTGCCGCCTTTTCCGGAGATTCCTGAAATGTTTTTAAATCGACCGAACTGGGAATAAAAGCATCCATTTTGATGAACGCAGCCAGAAAATTGATACTCGTGCGGTTTTTGGTTATCGACGAGGTCCAGGTCAGGTTGTGCCGGTTGGTTGCATTGTTCTCCCGGTATCCGTCGGAATGAATATGCGAATAGACCAGCGCACTGGCTGAATTTTTAGCTGCAATTGCGAGTTTCCCTGTATATTTAATTGTCCGGAACGAACCTACAGAAACTGTTTGAGCAAACCCGCTTTTTGCCGGAATGGCCGGATTGAACAACAAAACCCCACCCAGGCCCGAACCGTAAAACCCGGAAGAAGGGCCTTTAATGATTTCGATGTTGGATATTTGTTCCAGGTCCAGGTCCTCCAATGTCGTTTCTCCGACACCATTTGTGAGCGGAATGTCGCCGTAATATGCTCTTATCTTATTGCTTCCATAGGGTGAGCGTGAGCCAATTCCACGAATGGTGAGACGGTTGGTGTTGATGGAGCCACTTTGCATGTAAACACCGGAAATATTATTTAGGGTAGGAGCCAGTGTAAACGATGGTTCTGAAAGCATCTGCCGGTTGGTAATTAAAGCGATAGAACCGGGTGTGTCAGATAAGCGTTTGTTCGAATTAAAAGCTTTGACTACCACTTCCTGAATGTTTATATTTTCAGGAATCAGGCGAACGGAAATTGTGCTCGTGCCTGAAGAAACGATAGCGTTGTAGGAATAATATCCGTTGGCTTTAAAGGAAAGTTTGGCCGGTAATTTTGTAATTCGAAGTTGAAATGTACCATTTGCAAACTCTGTTTCTACGGAGTCGCCCCGAACACTGAACATTTGCACCGGAAGGTCGGTCTGGGCATCGGTAACCTTCCCCTCAATGTGATATTGTGCCTGAACAGAAAATGAAATCAGAAAAAATATAAACACAGCCGTATATAGTTGTGCTGGCAAGTAGTTTTTTGCTGTATTCATTTTTCTAAATTCAGTCTTTCTGACCTTCAATACTTCAGATCTCAATCCTTAATTTTCTTCGGTTTACAAAGTTTGTCTTCCTTTTTGGCTTTTCGCTCGCATTTCCGGCAAACATATTTCGCGTCGTCTTTTTCCTTGTAATCGTTGTTTTTACACTGTGTTTTTGACATCTTTTATTTGTTATCCTGTTCGATGTGTTGAAGAACAACCGTAACAGGATAATTGTTTTTCAAATAGTCGGCCAATTTTTCGGCAGCATAAACCGAGCGGTGTTGCCCTCCGGTACATCCAAAATTCACACATAAATGCCTGAATCCACGCGACGAATAAACATCCACAGAATTGGTTACCAAACTAAAAACCGAAACCAGAAAATCAGCCATAGTCGATTTTTCTTCCAGAAATTTCTGAACCTGAGGATCTTTTCCTGTCAAATGTTTGTATTCGGCATAACGACCCGGATTGTGAATGGCACGGCAATCAAAAACAAATCCACCTCCGTTTCCTGAAGGATCAGAAGGAATACCTTTTTTGTATGAGAAGCTTGAAATTCGCACCGTCAAACGATCATTAACCGGACTGATTGTTCTCAGGAAAGTGGATTCAGTCACTGCTTTCAGTACTTTGATTAATTCCGGTAATTGGATCGGAATTGTATTTTTTGCCAGCAATGTTTCCAGATTTTTCAGGGCAAACGGAATACTTTTCAGGAAATGTTCCTTTTTTTCGTAGAAGCCACGGAACCCATAAGCTCCCATCGCCTGCATAATCCGGATGAGTACATATCCGGAAAACAAAGCCTTGAATTTATCTCTGTCGGTATGTTTGTACTGATTGAGTTCATCCAGGTAAAACTCGAGTAATTCCTCCCGCTCAGCTTCCGGAATATTGGCTTTTGCATCGTAAAGCAACGAAGCCAGATCATATTGCAATGCGCCTTTTCGTCCGCCCTGGTAATCGATAAAATAAACTTCACCATCTTTCAGCATAACGTTCCTTGACTGAAAATCGCGGTAGAGAAAGGCATTGTCGTCGACAGCCAATAGGTAGTCGCTGAATGCCTGAAAATCGTCTTCAAGGGCTTGTTCGTCAAATGGAATTTTGGCCAGTTTCAGGAAATAATATTTGAAATAATTCAAATCCCACATCATCGATTGTTTGTCAAAGGCATCACGTGGGTAGCAATAGCTGTAGTCAATATCTTTTCCGGCAACCAGCTGTATACGCGGGAGCTGTCGTAAAACTTTTTTGTATTCATCAACTATTCGTTCCGAAAAACCCTCAGTTTCTCTTGTTGTACTAAGGAAATCAAAGAGTGTGGTGTTTCCCATATCTTCCTGAAGATAGGTGGTGAGATCGGCACTAACTGCATAAATCTGCGGAACCGGAATTTGTTTATTCCTGAAATGAGCAGAAAATTCAAGAAAGGCCTGATTTTCTTTCGTGTCCTGATTGTATGCGCCAATGATCTGATGCCCGGCACTTTTCATTCGTGCATATTCGCGGTATGAACCTGAAGAAGGCAGTTGTTCGAAAAAAGTAACTTCTTCTTTAAAGTGTGCCTCAAACAAACTGATTAGCTGATCTTTTATTTTTAGTTCCAAAGTAATTTTGTTTTTTAGTTAATTCACCTGGGGACTCAAATCCATCCGGTGAATTAAGAATGTATTTCTATTTATTTCTTTTTTCGAGCGCTTCTTTAATTTGTTTGAGCTGATCTTTCGGATATTTTTCATCCGGTTTCATCGTAAGCGCTTTGTTGTAGTTGAATCTCGCGATACTATAATTCTCCAGTTGCAAAGCCTGGTCGCCATCATCAATAAGTTTCCGGTATTGTTGATTTTCCTGATCGCGCATGTCCTGTTCAATCAGTTTTTGGATATCTTTTAATTTTATTCTGGGGTAATTTTCATCCCTTTTTATTGAAATCGCCTTGTTGTAATAAAAGCGTGAAATAGCAATATCTTTATTGAAATAAGCTTCATCGGCTTTCGCAATTATATCGCGGTATTCCTTCTCTTCTTTTTCAGAAAGCAGTGAATGCGTCAGTGCCAGTATCTCATCAATTCGGTCTTTCGGATATTTTTCCCATGATTTTATATCCAAAGCTTTGTAGTAATAGAACTTGGCTACGTTATAATTTTCCTTCGAAAAGGCATCGTCAGCCAGCGAGATTGCCTGATCATATCCTGAAATATCACCCGGAGATAGCTGTGAATCGATCAGTTTGCGAATTATTTCGATTTGTGTTTTTGGATATTCTTCGGTTGGCTTCAACTCGTTTGCCTTGTAATAATAGAATCGGGCAACAGCATAATCTTTCACCCCAAACAAGTCATCCGCTTTTTTTAATGCTTCATTATAATCAGTAATGGATGTGTATGACTGTGCTCTGGCTTCAGTTGCCTGAGCCGATTCTGTCGGGTTATACAGGTTTTTTTCAACCGGTTTCGTTACTAATGGTTCGGGTAATTGAACCTGGTAATCTTCCGTTGGTTTAACCTCGTTCATCAATTTGTCAATCAATGTTATCTGGTTTTTTGGATACGATTCTTCAGGCTTAATTAACAGTGCCTGTTGGTACTGAAGTCGGGCAATGCTGTATGTTTTTTCGCGGAAGGAATTATCGGCTACGGAAATGGCCTGTCTGTATTTTTCATCAATTTCGTGTTGCGAATCAGCCAGACGATTTTTATTACGCTGTTCAATTAATCCGTCGATTTCTTTTATTTTGACCTCAGGTGTTTTTTCATCGGGCTTAAGTGATTTTGCGACCTGAAATTGCATTCTTGCCGAGGCTAGTTGATCATCATTAAGCAATTTCTCAGCTTTTTCAATGGCTTCCTTATACGCTTTGTTCTCGGCAGAATTACCAACAGCAGCTATACTGGCATCAGACATCTTTTGATTAACTTCTTTCAGCCTGTTTAATGGGTATACTTCGTCTGGTTTTATACTCAGCGCTTCAGTGTATCCGGTCTTCGCATTTGCCCAGTCAGACGCATTAAAAGCTTTGTCTGCTTTGCCGATAGCAGTGTTATAGCTTTGGTCGCGGCCCGATAAAAACGATTGAATTTCTCTGATCTGATTTTTTGGATAATCTTCGTCTGATTTAACGGTGTTTGCATTTTTATATTCCGTTAATGCTTCATTTAGCTTCGATTTGGAATAGAAATCATCTGCCAGTTTTATAATCCGCTTATATTCTGCATTCTGACTAGCCAGTAGCTGTATTTTGTCTTCAATGTCTTTAATCAGTTTTTGTATGGACGGTTTTTGCTCAGGTTTAATCGAAATGGCATCGTTGTATTTTTGTATAGCCTCTTCGTACCGTTTATTTTGTTCATATTCCTTTGCTGCCGACATAGCCATATCGAAGACCTTGTCTCTGGCTTTCTGCAGTGAATCCTGTTTTGCCTGCTGGAATGCAAGATCCTTAGCCATTGACTCCTGAGCTACCAGTTCCTCAATTTTTGAAATCTGATCTTGTGGATATTTTTCATCTGCCATGGCAATAAGGGCTGTTACATAATAAGCCCGGGCAATTTTATACTGCTTCTCGCCAAATGCTTTATCTCCTGCTTCGACAGCATTTTTGTACTGATCTTTATCTGCTTTTTCTTTGGCTAGGCGCTGTGCTTCTTCCATTTCGGTAAGCTTAGCCATTTCTTCCAGTTGAGCAAGCATCTTATCTATTTCAGCAATCCGTATCGGAGGCAGCGGCTCTGATGGTTTCATTGTATTCCCTTTTTGATATAATTCGCGGGCCTCTTTCAGTTTATTCTGACTAAATGCGATTTGTGCCTCTTTTATGAACTGCGTATATTGACGGTTTGTCTCTTCATCCTTTTGGAGCTGAAGTAAAAGCTGATCAATTTTAGCTATCTGATCTTTTGGATATACCTCATTGGGTCTAATTTCCAATGCTTTCTGGTATTTACCTCTTGAAACCGGATATTCTTTATTTTTTAAATCATTGTCTGCCTGAGCAATAATACCGTTGTATTGGTCCTGAAGATTTTTTAGTCGTTTATTCTCAGCCGCAAGGTCTGATCGCTTTTGAGTAATTTCTTTTAATCTTCGTGTAGCATACGGATCATCTTTTTTAAACGTAAGTGCTTCCTGATACGATGTTGTTGCATCGTCAAACTGATTGGAATTAAATGCATTATCAGCACTGGCGATTGCCGTTTTGTAATTCTGCTCATTTTGTTCCTTTACGAGTTTTTCAATCAGGGCAATCTGATCGACCGGATATTTTTCGTCCGGTTTAATCATCAAAGCTTCATTGTAAACCAATTTAGCAGAATTGTATTCCTTGTCGCCAAAATTTTTGTCAGCTCGCTGAATTGCATCCTGATAAGCTGCCAGTGTGGCTTTAATTTCTGATTCCTGTTGAGCCTGTTTTGCGAGTAATACATTTATTTCTTCTATTCTTTTTGGCGGAACAGTTTCTGAAGGAATCAGATTGTAAGCCTGCATAAACGCTTCTTTAGCTTTAATCAGATCTTTATTTTTCAATAACGATTCACCCAGAGTTACAGCCTGATCAAAATCCTTTTTTGTTTTAATTTCAACTACCTGTTGAGCCAGTATCGCATCAATTTTAGTAATCTGGGTTTTTGGGTACTCCGAATCGGGCATATATTGAAGCGACTCCTGGTATTTTCCTTTCGCTTCAACGTAATGTTTATCGCTCAATTGTTTGTTTGCTTCAGTAATAGCTGTGTTGTATGCCTGCGTCATTCGTGTAATCTGCGCCAGTTTGGCTGCTGCCTGACCAAGTTTTTCTTTAGCCGATGCATTGTCAGGCTTAATGGTGAGTGCATTTTCGTAACCTGTTTTAGCTGCAGCGAAATCGTTGCTGTTAAAAGAATTATCAGCGTTAGTCATGGCCAGATTGAAATCAGCATTTTGCTTTTCCTGTTTTTGTTTCAGATTTTCTTCTTCAATTCTTTTGTTTTCAGCCAGAGTATCGCCTATTCTTCTGATTTGTTCTTTCGGATAGGCATCTTCAGGTTTTAAAGCTGCAGCCTTTTGATATTCATTTTGAGCATTTGTATAATCTTTCTTTTCGAGCAAATTATCAGCCTTCGCGAGAATAGACTGGTATTCCTGCTCCTTGCGTATTTTTTCTTTTTCAATTCCTTCCTGAATACTTTCAATTTCTTTGATTCTGTTTTTTGGATACGATTCACTTGCTTTTATATTCGAAGCTTCCTTGTATTTGCTCAACGATTCAACATAGTTTTTTACGGTAAAAAGCTGGTCTGCATTTTTAATCGCTTCAGTGTAGGCTGCTAATTCTGCTTTTGCCTGTTCGTCAATCAATTTCTTTTCATTCAGTAATTGTTCAATTTCAGCTATTTTTCCCGAAGCATAACTATTCCCCGGGATTAAAGCCAATGCCTGGGTGTATGTCTTCAACGACGCCGTATAATCCTTTGCTCCGAATGAATTGTCCGCATTTTTAATAAACGATTGATAATCACCAATTTTTTTAGTCTGAGCTTTAGGATAAGCTTCCGATCTCTTAATCAGGAGTGCTTTATTGTATGTTTCAAGTGCCGCATCCAACTGGTTGGAGTTAAACGACTGATCGGCTTGTGCAATTAAATCTGCATATTCTTTATCAGCTGCAATCTGGATCTTTTTCTGGTCGATTTCTTTCAACCGACGTAATGCATATGCATCATCAGTCTTTAATTTGAGTGCTTCCCGAAAAGCTGATGCTGCATCATCAAACTGGTCGGAGCTAAATGAAATATCGCCTTTTGCAATTTGATCTTTGTAATTCTGTTCGGTTTGTTCCTTGATTAGTTTTTCGATGAGCGCCAACTGATCGTTTGGATATTTTTCTTCAGGTTTTATCAGCAAAGCTCCATTGTATGTTAGTTTGGCTGTGCTGTAATCTTTGCTGTTAAATTGCTTGTCGGCCAGTTGTATAGTTTCCTGATAGGCTTCCTGTTTTGCTTTTAATTTTGCATCCCTTTCAGCCTGATCTGCCAGTAAATCATTTATTTCTTCAATTCTTTTTGGTGCAACGGATTCTGATGGCCTCAGGTTGTAGGCCTTCGAAAACGCAGCTCTTGCATTAACTAAATCTTTGTTTTTGAGCAATACTTCTCCCTGGGCAACAGATTGCTCATACTCTTTTTGAATTTTTTCTTCGGCCTCTGCCCGGGCGATTGCAGCATCAATTATTACAATTTGATTCTTTGGATAGTCAGAATCGGGTTGATATTGAAGCGATTCCTGGAATTTCTTTTTCGCCTCTGCATAATTTTTAGCTGCAAATTGTTTATCGGCTTCGGCAACGGCTTTTTTGTAGTCCAGTGTCATTTGAGCGACCTCAGCAAGCTTAGCCACTGTTTGACTTAATTTCTCTGTGGCTGAGGGGTCGTTTGGCTTAATGTTCAAGGCTGTTTCGTAACCTGTTTTAGCAGTTGCAAAATCAGTACTGTCAAACGATTTATCAGCACTTGCCATAGCCTGGTTAAATTCAGTATCCAGTTTGTCCTGCTTTTGTTTCAGGGCTTCTTCTTCTTTTCTCTTGTTTTCAGCAAGCGTTTCACCTATTTTCCTGATTTGTTCTTTCGGATAAGTGTCTTCAGCTTTTAATTCCAAAGCTTTCTGATATTCATTCTGAGCATTCGAATAATCTTTCTTTTTAAGAAAATCGTCAGCCTTTGCAATAATTGTCTGATAATCCTTCTCTTTGCGTAATTGTTCTTTTTCTATTCCTGCCTGAATCGTTTCTATTTCTTTAATCCTGTTTTTGGGATACGATTCAGTCGTTTTGATATTTAAAGCTTCCTGGTATTTAGTTAGAGATTCGGCGTAGTTTTTTGCGATAAAAAGCTGATCTGCATTTTTAATGGCTTCATTATAAGCCAACAACTCCGACTTATTCTTTTCTTCCAACTGCTTTTGTTCGTTCAGTATCTTTTCAATTTCAGATACTTTTCCTTCAGCATAACTGTTCCCCGGAATTAAAGTCAATGCCTGGTTGTATGTCTTCAATGAACCTGCATAATCTTTCAGGCCAAATGAATTATCCGCATTTTTAATCAACGTTTGGTAATCACCAATCTTTTTAATCTGATCTTTCGGATAAGCTTCAGAGTTTTTAATCAGCAAGGCCTGGTTGTATGAAGAAAGCGAAGCATCTAATTTATTGGAATTGAATGACAGATCGGCCTGAGTGATTAAATCAGTATATTCTTTATCTGCCAATTGCGATTTTTTCAGGTTTTGTATGTCATTAATTCTTTTTTGAACAGCTGCGCTTTGAGGTCTTAACAGAAGCGCCTGGTTAAATAAGCCTAACGATTTATCAAAATCCTTGTCCCCAAAAGCATTTTCAGCATCTGCTACAATACTGTTGAATTTAATTTCATTGGCTTCAGCTTTCGAAATTTCAGCTAATTTTTCTTTCGGATACGATTCATTTGATTTTAATTTCAAAGCTTCCTCATATTGCGATTTAGCCTTATTCAGGTCATTTGCAGCCAAAGCCTGATCTGCTAAATCGATGGTCTGCTGATATTTATTATCGACTCCGGCAGCAACCATAGCCAATTCTGCTTCGGCAATTTTATCTTTAGCAAGTTTGTTGTCTGGTTTTAACTCCAGGGCTTTTTTGTATGAATTGAGCGCCTGCAAATATTCTTTTTGCTGGAACATGGTGTTTCCAGTCAGCATCGATTGGTTGAATTCCTTCTCCAGTTGTTCGAGTTTGGTTTGCTGTTGTTTTTCCTGATTAATCAGATCAATCTGGTTTTGCGGATACTTTTCTTCAGGAATTACCTGCTTTGCCTGAGTGTAAAATTCAATTGCTTTATCGTAACTTTTCGATTTGTAATTGTTGTCGGCCTGTTCAACCAAATCTTTATATTGTTTTTGCCTTTCAAGAATGGGCAGTAACTGGTCTATTTCGTTTATCCGACCATTCGAAAAAACATCACCAGGTTTATACTGAAGTGCCTCTACATAATTCGGACGGGCGTCCTTATAGCTTTTCTGCTCGAAAAGTCCGTTGGCTTTGGCAATAGCTGCCTTGTATTTTTGTTCAAGCTCTGCTTTTTGTTTTTCAGTAATTTCAAGCGCTTTTACTAAGTCCTGAAGTTCCGCAACCCGATCAGTCGGATAGGCTTTTTCAGGAAATAATTTTCTGGCGCTCATGTAATTCATTAAAGCCATCTGGTATTCGCCACGTTGGTATTGAGCATCGGCCTCTTTAATCAGCTGATCAAAATTTCTCTGTTTAGCGGCTAAATCCTGTTCATTTTCTTTCAAAATCGACTGTGATTCTTTTTGAACTTGATTTGCCTTGGTTTTCGCAGCTTCTATTTGTTCAATGATCTGGAAATCAGGAATGAAACTTTCTTTTTCGAAATTGTCAATCTTTTCGCCATAAAAGATTCTTCCTGTAGGTTTAAGAGTAAAGCTTTTGTCAATACCTTCAAATTCCTTCGACAATTGCACGATCATAGGAAAAGCAGGAAATTCATTGTCTCTTTCCCATACTTTTTGAGGAATTTGAGTGGAAACGGAAATGATTTTATTAAAATGTCCGGGATATTTGAAGTTAAGGCTGTATTCGTTAAAAAATTCAAGTTCCAAACGAAATCGTCCATTTTTAGGAATTTCAACTGTTGAAGTTTCCTTATCATTTTTCGAAATTTCGATTATACCGCTGCCAGCATCGGGAGCTTCTGGAACTATTTTCCCGGTTATTACAAAATATTTTTTGCTTTGTGCCTGAGATGTATACTGAGACAAAAACATGAGTATCACAAAAAAACACAAACCTATCCGACCTATCTTTTGCATATATGTTTAATTACAATGAAATATTATTACCAGCAATTCTTTTAAAAACCCAATTGACTCGTAAAAATAACCAAATCAACGAAAAGAAGTGCATTAGACTGATCTTTGTTTAAAAGATTCGATATTAATGACAGGTTTAAATGGAGGAATATTAAGGTCAATCCGGAATGATAAGTTGATATTGACAGGTGTCGGTTGAAATATTTCAGAGTGAATTAACTTTTTTCTTTATTTTTACCCAAAACTTATTGCCAGTGAAGTTTGAAAACCTTTTTCGAAAGAAATCCATTTCGCATATTTTAAGTGACGCCAACATGTTGGCCGGAAGTTCCGGTGGCATGAAACGTAACCTAAGTGTTTTTGACCTGACTGCTTTGGGCGTTGCTGCAATTATTGGGGCAGGTATTTTTAGTACGATCGGTAATGCTGCTGCAAGCGGCGGGCCGGCTGTTTCGATGCTTTTTGTATTTACAGCCATAGCCTGTGGTCTGTCGGCTATGTGCTATGCCGAATTTGCTGCCTCTATTCCAATTAGTGGAAGTGCTTATACTTATTCCTATGTAAGTTTTGGTGAACTGATAGCCTGGATTATCGGCTGGGATTTGATAATGGAATATGCTATTGGAAACATTGCTGTTGCAATTTCGTGGTCGGGATATTTTACCGGGTTAATGGATGGATTGGGTCTGCATATTCCAAGCTACCTTTCAACCGACTTTCTTACTGCTTCGCGTGGATATCAGGTTGCTACAGATGCTATTAATGCAGGAACCCCGCTGGCGAAACTGAGTCCTGAACTTGCAGATGCCTTTTCTGCATGGACCAATGCTCCGCATATTGGTAGCTTTCATTTGGTAGCTGATCTTCCGGCATTGTTTATCGTTTTTGTGATAACATGGATTTGCTATCGCGGTATCAGGGAGTCAAGAATTACAAATGATTTTTTTGTTGTATTGAAAATAGCCATTCTTTTGCTTGTGATTGGTGTAGGTGCCTTCTATGTTAAGCCGGAAAACTGGAGTCCGTTTGCTCCAAATGGAATAGGCGGAGTTTTAAAAGGGGTTTCGGGTGTGTTTTTTGCCTACATTGGTTTTGATGCTATTTCTACAACTGCGGAAGAATGTAAAAATCCAAGACGCGATTTGCCATTATCCATGTTTTACGCGCTATTGATTACGACCATTCTGTATGTTTTGATCAGTTTAGTCCTTACCGGAATGGTTCCTTACTACGAATTAGGCGTTTCGGATCCGATGGCTTATGTGTTTACAAAACTACATTTAACCAAACTTTCGGGAGTAATTGCTGCCGGAGCTGTAATTGCAATGGCGAGTGTTTTGCTTGTTTTCCAATTGGGTCAACCTCGTATCTGGATGAGCATGAGCCGTGACGGACTGCTTCCTCCTATATTTTCACGACTTCATCCCAAATACCGGACTCCCGCTTTTTCAACGATACTGACAGGTTTTGTGGTGGCAATTCCTTCGCTTTTCCTGAACCTTACTGAAGTGACTGATTTGACAAGTATCGGTACTTTGTTTGCTTTTATTCTTGTTTCGGGAGGAATAATTGTATTAAATCCAACAGGCAGACAAAAGCACGACGGAAAAGGGTTTCGCGTTCCTTACGCCAACAGTCGAAGGTATTTGCTGCCGATCTGGACCTTGATTCTTGTTTTGGTCTGGAACTCCGGATTCGAATTTTCCAGTTTCGGGAGCGACCATTCTGAGGGTTTAAATCTGTTGAAGATTCTCCGGAATCATTTTCCTTTTCTGATATTCTGCATCGTTTCGATTATCATCACTTTTCAGGCAGTAGTAAAGAAATGGTCGCTCATTCCGGTTATGGGATTGCTTACCAATCTTTATCTGATGAGCCAGTTGGGAGCAACAAACTGGTTCCGGTTTGGTATCTGGTTGGTTATTGGTTTGCTTATTTATTTTTTATATGGAGCGAAACATAGCCGGATTCAGGAAGACGATGAGATTGTTATTCAACAGGAATAATGTTTTCATTTTAAAAGCCAATCGGCTGATTTATTCACCTATTTCGTGGCTCAGACAATGCAAGGTTCCCAGCCCCCAAACCAAATCGACAGCATTTATTCCGATAACATTGCGCTCAGGAAATAAATCAGTCAGAATACCCAATGCTTTGTAATCGTTTTTATCGTTGAAGGTTGGCATAAGCACACATCCATTGGTAATTAAAAAGTTTACGTAACTGGCAGGTAAACGCAGGTCTTCGAAGTCTAACCGACCAGGCATGGGCATGATAACGACATTAAGCTTTTCCCCATTTTCGAGCTTTGCATTCCGAAGTATTTCCAGATTAGCTTCCAACTTCTTATGATTCGGATCACTTTTGTCTGGCTCCTGAACTGCCACCACTGTATTTCTGTTTACGAACCGGCAAATGTCATCCACATGCCCGTGCGTGTCATCACCTTCAATTCCTTCGCCCAACCAAATGGTATTGGTTATTCCCAAATATTGGCGAAATACATTTTCGTAATCTTCCTTTTTAAAACCTATATTCCTGATCTGCTGCTCCGGATCCATCAAACATTCTTCGGTCGTGATTAGAGTTCCACAACCGTTAACATCAATGGAACCACCTTCTAAAACCACAAGTTTGTTTTTGTAGATGGCTTGGGTTACAGGTAATTCTAAATGATTGGCAACCACTTCAGGAATTCCCTGGTCCTTACGGTGGTTTTTGTATTTAGCCCATCCGGTAAATCCGAATTGAATAGCCTCACGGCCTCCATTGGCAGTTTTAATAATTGCCGGTCCCGAATCGCGCATCCAGTTGCGGTTGGTGTCTTTGATAATGTAGCTGACCTGATTCGTATCGACATGTGCCTGTTCGAGCATCACAGATACTTTTTCGCGCAACTCATCTGATTTTACGACCAGAACCACCGGTTCACAGGTGGTTACTTTCTTAATCATTTCTACAAATGCCCATTTAATGGCGTGGTATTTCCCCGGCCAGTCGCGGCCTTCAGCCGGAAACGATAATAAAGTGGCCTGATGTTTTTCCCACTCAGCAGGGAATCGTCGGGATATAGATGTCATATTATTGCTTTTATTTGAGAGCGCGAATTTAGCTTTTCTTCTTTTATTCTTCGAATTTTTCTTCTTCAGGAATTAAAGTACATCAATTAGATTTTTCGAAGGCCGGTATTGTCAGTATTCTTTCAATGAACCGTTAAGCATTATTGAAGCAAATCGGGGGAAGGATAACAGTGTTGAGAATTGCTTCAAATTTGTGCAATAATAAATTTCAGGATATAGCCTAAAATAAGTGTTGCAGTAAAGTTTACCATGGTACCAACCAAAAAATAACCCGCATTATCATTAATGTCTTTCTGCCGTACTAAATTTTTGGCAGCAAATATAAGTGCCAGACCTGTTACTTCGCCAGAAAGAATGAAGCTTAGAATAATTATGTTTTCACATTTGCCAATTATATAACCATCCTTTATCATTTTGGATTTAGCCTGATTCATTTCGCTGCTTTCATCGATAGCCGGGGTTTTCGATTTTTCTTTTAAAACCAACTTTTTTATCAGCAAATCTGTCAGTAGAAATGTTAAAAAATATCCAGCGATAAGTATGATTATTTTTATCAACATCACAACTATTTTTAAGTTAATTAAATATTGTTCCATCTATAATCTTCATTAGATTCTGTTCAGTTTCGGATATTAATTTGCACTTGGATTGAATTATTAATTTGGATACATATTGTTGTGTTATACCCATTTTATCAGCAATGTATTTTTGTGTCGATCCGTTTCTGTATTCTTCATAGATTATCCATTGTTGATCAGACCATTCATTTTTTAGCGTAAGTATTAAATTCAATACGGTATTAACTAATAAATTCAATTGTTCATTCTTTAAATTCGCTAAAAAGAAGTTTTTATTTTTCTTTAGCAAATTCAAACTGGTCTCTGTTTCCCACAAGGCTGGTCCTTCAAGCTCCAAAAAATTCTTCTGTTCCAATCCAAAAGGTATTTGATCTTCCACTATCACCAGTCTCGATTTGGAGAAGCGTTGTATTTCGTTAATTTTCAGGATCACTTTAATCGCTGATTTTATATCCGAACAAACTGCACCAAAACTATCTCCGGAATAGATTGTAAATGGTATTTCCAATTCATCTTTGAATATTTGGTTAATTTCATTGATGGAATCCTGAAATAACAACCACTTTTTGGGTTCAAATTCTTTCCGCGAATTTATTACGTCTCCTACTATTACAATTTTATTTTCCATGATACAACCAATAGTGTTGTTATTATATATTACAACAAATGTAGTTGTATTTTGATTAACATCCAAATATGTTGTATTTAGGCTGGGTTTAATAAAAAGAATCAGTAAACCCTATTGACAGTTAGGTTAAGTCTATCAATCCGGCTACTGTATTTCTCCGGAAATGTGAATAATGCTGCCCGATGTTTTTGCCATTCCGCATCTAATATTTGTGGTATATCGATCATCGGATTTTGAATTAGAAAATTTAATATTCAGTTACGGTGTTTTTGTCAGCCTAAATCTAAGTATCTAATTGTCAGATGTAACGTTCCAGATTCCTGAAGTTTTTAATTGTGTTTTGATTCTCAATTTCATCGTGTTCATTTCTGAAATCGTACAAAACTGATTCTATTCCTAAATCTTTTGCTGCTTTTATTTCCGAGTTTAAATCGTCTCCTACAACTAAAACATCTTCAACTTTTAAATTGTTCTCAGAAAGTATTTTAATGAAAATGTCTTTTTTTGTCAGATTTGAAATACCCGGATCGATTATGAAAATATGATCAAAGTCGTCTTTTATGCCTAGTTGTTTAATTTTACTCTGTTGCAGTTTTGTAAAGCCTGTTGTGACAAGAAATTTTTTACAGGGAATTTCTTTCACACGATCATAATTTTCAACGGGCTCCATACTTTCTTCATAAGTTAAGTCGTGCAACAGGTCTAGGCAAGCAGATTTTAAGTGTTCACTAAACGCAAAGTCATTCGCAACAAATTGGAATGGACGTCTCATGATTTCTGCCTTGATTTCCAATAAGTCCCCGGAATATTCCCCGCTTTCAGTAATAAGCTGAAATAAAGATTTGAAAAGTACGTTTCCGATTGAGCTTACCAGGTAAATCGTATTGTCCAGATCTAAGATTATTGCTTTTTTTCGCATTTCTAACCGTTTAATTTTATGCCAGATTGTATTCGTTATTGATTCAATCTCCTTGTATAGCCCATTTTTGAAAGGGAAAGTCTTGTCTTTAATCAATAAATCGCCTCGTAATATCGCCATAAGCATCAATTCGCCGATCGCGGAGGAAGGGCCAGTTGCGACGAACGTCTTCCATCAGTGCATGATCAATTTCGGCCATGATTATTTCTTCTTTGTCATGCGATGCCTGTGCCAGAATTTCACCTTGAGGTCCGGCAATAAACGAGGCGCCCCAGAATTCGATTCCGGCTGACGATTCAACAGGTTTTTCAAACCCAACACGATTGCAGGCTGCCACAAAAATTCCGTTTGCAATGGCATGTCCACGTTGAACTGTGCGCCATGCATCGTGTTGTTTTTCGCCATATTGTGCTTTTTCGTGAGGATGCCAACCAATGGCTGTAGGGTAGAAGAGGACTTCGGCACCTTGTAATGCGGTGATTCGGGCTCCTTCCGGATACCACTGATCCCAGCAAATCAAAGTCCCGATTTTGCCAACTTTGGTATCAAAAGCCTTAAATCCGATATCGCCGGGAGTGAAATAGAATTTCTCGTAATAGCTTGGATCGTCTGGAATGTGCATTTTGCGGTACAATCCGGCTTCCGACCCATCAGTATCAATAATATATGCCGAATTGTGGTATAACCCTGAAGCACGGCGTTCGAAAAATGGTATGATCAGAACGACAGCGAGTTCTTTGGCCAGTTCACTAAAGGCTTTGTACGAATCGTTGTGCAATGGTTCGGCTAAATCGAAATAATCGTGGTTTTCACTCTGGCAAAAATAGAATGAACTGTATAATTCGGGTAAACAAACCACATTGGCTCCCTGCTTTTCTGCTTTACGAATCCATTCCAGACACTTTTTAAGGTTTACTTCCGGCGTTCCGTCAAGGGAGATCTGCGTTAATGCAATGGTGTAGTTTTTATTCTTCATGGTATAATTTATTTCTGAAAGCAAAAGTAAATAATATTTAGAAATACTTACTCCCGATTAATTTGCATGGAATAAACATTCATAATATCTTCCGGAATTTATTGAAACGACAAATATCTTAATTCTATGAGAATATCTAATATATGTTTATAATCATACATATTTATATCTAGTATTTTAGATAGGTTTATTAAGTTTACCCAACTTTTATATTAAACAACAACTATGAAAAAAAATCAGATTGTACTATTAACATTTTTGCTTTGCATGACCCAAATCAGCTTTGCAACCGATGGTTATTTTAGTCTTGGTTATGGCACTAAAAGTAAAGGTATGGCTGGAGCCGGAGTAGCCTTGTATTCCAATTCGCTTATCGGCGGAAACCCGGCAGGGAATGTTTTCATGGGAAAACAAATCTCATTTGGAGTTGGTGTGTTTGCCCCCATGCGCGAATATACTATCTCAGAAAATGAGACTGGCGAGATAGGAACATTCCCTCTAACTCCGGGAACTATAAAAAGTGATAAACCTGTATTTTTTATTCCTTCTGTTGGGGGTAACTGGATGATAAATAAAACTTCGGCAATTGGTTTTTCGATATACGGAAATGGTGGGATGAATACAAGTTACCCAACAAAAACCTTTAATGATCCCAGAGTCGAAGTTACCAATCCAACAGGGATAAATCTGTCTCAGTTATTTACAGAATTAACTTATTCTATGAAGTTTGGAAAAAATCATAGTCTTGGTATCTCAGCAATTGGTGCATTTCAGATGTTTGAAGCTACAGGTTTGCAGGCATTTATGGAAATGAGTTCTGATCGAACAAAATTAACGGATAATGGTGTCGATAATAGTTATGGTTATGGAGCAAAGATCGGTTATCTGGGGAAAATAACTGATGATCTGAGTATTGGACTTAAATACCAAAGCGAGATCTTCATGACGAAATTTAAAGAATACGCCGGTTTGTTTGCCGAACAGGGTGGTTTTAATATCCCGTCGAACATTACGGTTGGTTTAGCCTATAAGTTTTCGAAAGAATTTACGCTTGCATTGGATGCAAAACAAATCAGGTATACCGATGTAAAATCTATTTCCAATCTGCTTACAGATGTTGATCTTCTTGGATCAGATAATGGATCAGGTTTTGGATGGCAGAACCAGTTGATTTTCAAACTTGGAATGGAATATACTGCATATCGCAGTGATTGGACTTATCGTGCCGGTGTGTCATATGCCATGCAACAAATTCCTGAAAATCAGATGATGTTTAACATTCTTGCACCAGGAGTTTCGCAGAATCATGTGACTTCCGGTTTTACCAAAAAGCTAAGCAAAAGAGGAAATGGAATAAGTCTTTCAGCAATGTATTCACCTGCAACAGCAATATCAGGTGCAAATAATATGGATCAGACCCAAACAATCGAATTGAAAATGAGTCAGTTTGAATTAGAACTGGGTTATACTTTTTAAGTCACTTTTAAAATTATAGCTCACAAATAATAAGACCGGACTGAATTGATATTCTGTCCGGTCTTACTTTTTATTCGGGTTATACTTTTTTAAAATACTCTTTGTCTGCATTGCAAATCGGGCATTTATAATCTTCAGGTAAATCTTCAAACGGTGTTCCGGGAGGAATTCCCATAGAAGGATCACCTTCTTCAGGATTGTAGGTGAATCCGCAGATCACACAAACCCAGCTTTGTCCGTCAAAGATATGTTCATGCTCAGGTTCTTCATTTATTGTTTTTTCAGCCGTCACTTCAATTTCGGCATCGAGAGCCGATTTTTCGATGTATGTTGGCGAATTTTTTGGCGAATACATCTTGTATTTTTCGCGGTAATACTGGTAGGTGAGTGGTTCTTCATCTGATATTTCATCAGAATCGAGTACTTCACCGACGATCAGGTAATGAGAACCCAAATCAACCGATTTTACCACTTTACAATCGAACCAGGCTACTGAGCTGTCAAGTACAATCGGAGCTCCTGTTTTGGCCGTGATTATGTTTATTCCATTAAATTTATCGATATCGGTTGACGACATAAACCCAAAATCGCCAATGATTTTCATGTTTACCTCTTTCTTTAGAACTGAAACAGAAAAAATTCCCGAGTCGAGAATTGTTTGTGTTGACAGGTTCTTTTTGTGGCAGGATATGGCTAGTTGCTCGGGTTGTGAGGTAACCTGAAAAGTTGTATTGGCAATGTATCCAACCTTTTTGTCCTGATATTCAGAAGCTACGATGTACATGCCGTATGATAATTTATGGAAAGCTTTCAGTTTCATAATTCTTGAAATTTACAATTTATTTTAAACGAACGAATTTAAGCTATTTGCGCCGAATAATGATGTTTATTTGTTCAAATTCATTTCGGAATAGAGTTGTCTGATAGTTATGGTTTCGATAACTTAGCATAGCCAATTTAAGTTTAACTAAACAGTAATAAACATGAAAAAGAATTTTTTGATTCTGTCCTTATTTTTACTAGTCGGGAATCTGTACGCCCAATTTCAGCGTTTGCCCGAAACTCAAAAACAAATTATTGTCGAAACCAATAACACGTCCCTGGTTTTTTCTGTTGGGAAAAATCAGAAACTGTATCAGGTTTACCTGGGCGAAAAACTGAAGACGTCAGCCGATTATATGTTACTTCCAAATTTACACGAAGCTTATGTTCCTTCCGGAACCGATAATTTATTCGAACCGGCCATTAAAATGCTTCACAACGATGGAAATCCATCGCTCGAATTGCTGGTGGCTGACGAAAAAGTTACCGTTGCAGGCAATGTAATCACCACTTCAATTTTGCTGAAAGATTCCAAATACCCGGTTGAGGTTCGCATTAATTTTGTTGCATTTCAGAAGGAAAATATCATTAAAACCTGGACTGAAATAAAACATCAGGAAAAGAAACCGGTGGTTTTAAGCAATTTTGCTTCGTCGATGTTGCATTGGGATGCCGACAAATACTTTCTCACTCAGTTTCATGGCGATTGGGCTCAGGAAATGCGGGTGGAAGAAAGTCAACTTACCCATGGCATTAAAAACATTGACAGCAAGCTAGGAACCAGGGCTGATATGTACGCAACTCCTGTATTTTTTCTGGCAAAAGATAAACCTGCAACTGAAACTTCAGGAGAAGTAATTGCCGGAACTTTAGGATGGACCGGAAGTTTCCAGATGTTATTCGAAATTGATAATAGCAATTCATTACGTATGATTTCAGGAATGAATCCGTTTTCATCGGAATATTACCTGAATCCAAATGAAAATTTTCTGACTCCTGAATTTATTTTCACATTCAGTAATCAGGGTAAAGGACAGGCGAGCCGTAATTTTCATAAATGGGCTCGTAATTATGGAGTTCTTGACGGAAATGGTAATCGTTTAAGTTTGCTGAATAACTGGGAGGCCACTTATTTCGATTTTGATGAAAAAAAACTGACTGATCTTTTTGACGGTGCAAAAGAACTGGGAGTCGATTTGTTTTTATTGGATGATGGCTGGTTTGGAAATAAATATCCGCGGGCAAACGACCGTGCCGGCCTGGGCGACTGGCAGGAAACCAAGACTAAATTACCTCATGGATTAGGCTATTTGGTTGAACAGGCTGAAGCTAAAGGTATAAAATTTGGTATTTGGCTCGAACCCGAAATGGTGAATCCGAAGAGCGAATTGTATGAGAAACATCCGGCCTGGGTGCTGAAATTGCCAAACAGGGAAGAGCATTATTATCGCAATCAGCTGGTATTGGATCTGACTAACCCGGAAGTTCAGGAGTTTGTTTACAAGTTGGTAGACGATATGTTAACCAAGAATCCGAAAATTGGGTTTATCAAATGGGATTGCAACCGCATGATGACAAATACTTATTCTCCTTACCTGAAAGACAGGCAGTCGCATATTCAGATTGATTATGTGCGAAGTTTTTACAAAGTCATGGAACGTTTACGCACAAAATATCCCAAACTGCCAATCATGCTTTGTTCCGGAGGCGGTGGAAGAACAGATTACGGTGCTTTGAAATATTTCACTGAATTCTGGCCGAGCGATAATACAGATGGATACGAAAGGGTATTTATACAATGGGGATATTCGTATTTTTTTCCAAACATTACCTCATGCAACCACATCACTACAATGGGTAAACAATCGCTTAAATTCAGAACAGATGTGGCTATGATGGGAAAAATGGGATACGACATTCGTGTGAACGAAATGACTCCGGATGAATTGAAATTTAGTCAGGATGCAATTTTAACCCATAACCGGTTACGCGATCTGATTTGGAAGGGCGATTTATATCGGCTTGTTTCGCCGTACGAAGAAGAAAGAGCAGTGCTGATGTATGCCAGAGAAGATAAGGTGAAAGCAATTCTGTTCTCTTATTCGCTGCATCCTCGTGCATTTAATAAGTTCAGTCCGGTGCGTTTGGTGGGGTTAGACCCGAATAAAAACTACAAGGTTGAGGAAATTAATAAAATGCCAGGTGAGCGAACATGGTTTCCTTCCGAAGGCAAAACATATTCAGGCGATTACCTGATTAAGATTGGTTTGCAGTTGCCAAATAACAGCGATTTAACCAGTGCTATTATTCAGATTACTGAAGATAAATAGCTTTTGCTGACAGGGTGGTATTGAGTCACCCTGTCAGTATTTTAAATATTTTTTATGAATTTGTCGATCTTCTAAAAACAATTGTGAACTGTTCACCTTCTTTATCATCAAATAATTTGGTGCCTGGATGATTTTTCAGGATTCCGGGTGCGACTTAAAGTCATGCCCGGAATAAAGTAGGATCAGGAATAACGAATAATCATTTTCCAATTTCCGAATGTGAAATCTTAAAATATTTTCGGAAATGTTTCTGCCCTTATTTTCGCATCAATTGATCTGCTGATTGCAGTATCTTCTTTTTTAAATCCTCTGGATATTCGGGATTGTCATTCAGGAATTGCCTGACAATTTCAGCAGCTTCCTTGCTGTTGTGCCCTACCAATAAATTATCGAGCCATGATTTTGAAAAGAAAATGTCGCCTGTTCGTTGAATTTCCTGTAATTTGTCGAGTGCCGGACGGATATATTGTAAGCTCTCTTTTTCGTGAGATGGATGATTTAGAAATGCCATTGCTTTATTAACCCAAGGTTCATGTCCACGGTTCTTTTCATAGAGCAGCGAATTGAAAAACCGATCGCGTTCAGCAGGCACCGGATTTATACTTTGCCGTACAAACTGAAACCATTCTTTTTTATCCTGATTGTTTATCTGGCTTTCACGGTTATCCAGAATTGTTAGTGCTTTTTCGGGCCACTCAAATGCCAGTTGCAATGAGATATTATTCAATTGATCGGCACTTACAACATATCCTTCAAGTTCATTTGTTTTAACGTTAAGTACCGCTGAAAGTTTGTTGAGCGAATAATTTGTTGTTGCCAGATTTATCATCGAATTCAGTATTGAAGTCCGTTGGGCTGGCTTTTTTATAAATTCGTCCCAAAGCATTTTTTCCAGTTTATCCGCGAAGATTGAACGATCCTGAATCGTAGTTTTATATAGGAACAAAGTTTCAAGATTACTTACCATCCGTTCGTACAAAATCGGATTTTTTTCAGCAGGTATTGATTCGATAAGTGTTTCAATTAAATTGTTCGCGTTTAGATTTCCTTCGTAAACATTTTCTCTGAGGTCGGTAAGAACCGAAGCCTGCAATAAATCGTCGTTCAGGTTCGAAAAATTCTTCAGAAAATAACTCTGCGATAAAGAATCCATTTTTAGATATCCGTAAACATTTCCTTTTGCATTAAGGTAAACCCAATCTGGTTTTTCATTCCCGAACAGGTTTTCAACTTTAAGTTCTGCGGTTTTCAGACTAAGACTTCTGTACTGGATTTTTCCTTTTATCGAATAAATAATGTCAATATTTTGCGGCCAAATTCTGGATTTACCTTGCAAATCAGTTTGCTCAATAATCAGATTAGTACCATCTGTTTGGTAAGTTAGTTGTGGTCGGCCGGCTTCATTTACCCAGCTTTCCGACCATTTTTGTAAATCTTCCGTTCCATTCTGGTTAAGAATCCCGATTAAATCTTTCCAACCGGCATTTCCGTAGGCATTTTCTTTTAAATATTGCCGAAGTCCGTTTTGCAGGTTTTCTGCTCCTGTTTTCAGTTCCAGCATGCGCATCACAATTGGAGCCTTGTGGTAAATGATTGAACCGTATAAACTTCCGGCTACATTCATGTTTTTCAGTTTCTGGTTAATCACATTTGCTCCTGAAGTCCGGTCAACCGAATAAGCTGATTGGTAATGCGCCAATTGAAATTGCAGGTCAAAATCAATTTCAGGATAAAGGGGTGAAACAACCTTGTCGGCAATGAAATTGGCAAAAACCTCCTTGAGCCACACTTCGTCGAACCAGGCCATGGTTACCATATCGCCAAACCACATGTGCGCAGTTTCGTGTGCAATCAGGTTGGCTCGAGACATCAGTTCCTGCCGGCTTGGTTTTGCATCCAAAAACAGGCTTTTCGACCGGTAAAGTATAGCTCCCGGATGTTCCATGCCTCCATACTGAAACGACGGCACAGCAACTATATCGTACTTTTCAAACGGATAAGGAATGTCGGTGTATTTCTCAATCCAATCGATAGAATGAAATATCAATGAGAAGATAGAGTCGGTATTGTTTTTAAGTTCTTCTTCTTTTTCACGGTGGTACAGAACAACGGTTTTGCCGTTTTGCGTGTGGCTGATGGTATCAAATTTTCCGGCTGAAAATGCAAAAAGATAAGTTGGTAGTGGTTTCGAAAGATTGAAATCCATTATTTTTAGAGAGTCCTGAAGTGTTTCTGTTTTAGATGATCCGTTGGCTACAGCTATCCAGTTGGCCGGAATCTGAAGAGTTAATTTAAACCGGGCTTTCAGATCTGGCTGATCAAAACAGGGAAAGGCTGTCGATGCGCGATCAGGAACAAATAAGGTGTACATAAAGTCCTTGTTTCGGTTTAACGACCAATCGGGACAGGTAAAATTAAGTCGAACTTCGTTTTGACCAGATTTTAATAATTTTTTGTCAAGTACCAAGTGATCATTATGTAGTTTGATAACAGTCTGTTTCCCATTGCAACTGATGGAATAGTCCGATGTTGTGTCTCCTTTAAAGTCAAGTTGCAAATCCTGCTCAGTATTTTTTAATTCGAACGAAATGAATGCAGAGCCCATTACCTGTTCTTTTAGTTTATCCGGAATGGCAAAATTCAGTTGGTATGTAATATTCGAGATAACTGATTTTCGGTATTGTGCCAGTTGATCGGTAACGCCTTTACTTACCTGGGTTGGCGTACTTTTGCAGCCAGTAAAAATAACCAGCAGCAACAAAAATGTTGAGAATTGTTTCATTGTAGATTGGGCTCTGAATTTGGGGTCAAATTAGTTTTTATACTTTGAAAATAAAATGATCTGTATTTCTACTTTCCAATCTCAGAAGGCGGTACCCCAAAATATTTCTTAAAGCATCGCGAGAAATAGAGCGGATCGTTAAAGCCCACCTGGTAGCTGATTTCGGCAATGGTATATTGGCGCCCATTATTTAGTAAAAGCTTTTTAGCTTCTTTTAAACGTATATTCCGCACGAATTCGGTGGCTGATTGTCCTGTCAGTGATTTTAATTTTGAATAAAGCAGCGTTTTGCTCATGTTTATCTGGAGACAGAAATTTGGCACGTCGAACTCAGAATTATCCAGATTTTTGAAAACAATGTCTATCGCCTTATTCAGAAAATCGTGATCGGCCGGATTTTTTGTAAATGCATTTATTTCCAGTTCTTCCTGATCAGCAAAACGTTCTTTTTGACGACGACGGTTTTCAATCAGATTAAAGCAGCGCGCAATCAGTTCATTCATCCGGAATGGTTTGGTAATGTAGTCGTCAGCACCAGAACACAAGCCATCATCAATATCTTCTTCAGAGTCGAGGGCAGTTAGCAAAATAACAGGCAAATGGCTGGTTAATGTATCCGATTTCAGTTTCCGGCAAAACTCAGTCCCTGTTATTCCGGGAAGCATAACATCAGAGATAATCAGTTCAGGCATCTCCGAGTTTAGCCACTCAAACGCTTTTTCAACCGATCCGACACCTTTTACGGTAAAGTATTTACTTAATTCGTCAGCAATAAAACGAAGCATGGGTTCTTCATCTTCTATTAACAGCAGCGAAGCCTTTTCATTGTTTTCAAATCTGCTTAAGTCAAAATTTACTTTCGGTTGTGTGTCAGATTCAATTGATTTTTCAGCCTCCACAAGAGGAAGCATAACCAGGAAACTAGTTCCATGAATTCCATCGCTAATCACCTCTATTGATCCGTTGTGAAGATTAACAAGTTCTTTCACAAGAGATAAACCTATACCGCTTCCGGGAATTCGGGTAGATTTTTCGCTTCTTAACCGGTAAAACCGATCAAATACATTTTGCTGCATCTCTTTCGGAATGCCTGGTCCAGAATCGTTTACCCACAATTGCAGTTTGTCTGAAGTCTCATTAACCTGAACGATTAATTCAACGGTTTCGTTCTCAGGCGTAAATTTGAAAGCATTCGACAGAAGGTTGACTAGAATTTTCTCAAGTTTATCGGCATCGTATTTCACCCAGAGTTCTTTTCGTTCGCACGAAAACAGGAACCTGATATTTTTTTCGTGAGCAAGCGGAGAGTAATAATTAGCAATGTTTCTGATTTGCAGAATGAGGTCCCCGGGACTAATCTCAAGTTGAATTTTACCTGCCTCAAGCCTTCTGAAATCAACGATCTGGTTAACCAGATTGATTAGTCGCTGAACGTTGTTGTAGATTAATTCAAGACTGCCTTGAGATTCATCCTGTTTCTTTGCCTTGTCGATAAGCTTTTGGAGTGGCAGTGAAATAAGCGTAAGCGGAGTTTTAAGCTCATGCGAAATGTCGGTGAACAGCCTTAATTTTAATTGATCCAGTTCGTGAATTTGCTTGTTTCGTGCATATAGCCGAATAAGGAGCCAGGTAATAATTCCAAGGAATGTAAGGATGGTCAAAATAAACCAGACCCTTAAATATACAGGAGGTAAAATACTAAACGAAATCTGCGCCGGTACTGGTTCAATGTTATTATCCAAATCGCGGGATCTGACATCGAGGGTATAATCACCCGAGGAGAGATCCAGAAAGATGCTCGATTTTTCTTCCGAAAAGGGTGACCATGCTTCGTTATTCAAACGATGCGAAAATTGTATTTTTCCTGAAGGAGTCTGGTTCCAGTAATCGACTCCCTTGTAGGTGATAATCAGGTTTCCTGAAGATGAAATTTCGTTGTTGGAAAATGAAATACTTGTTTTTGGCGGATGATTTTCCCGGTGATACATGGTCGTTTTGAAAACAAACGGATTTTCATCCGTATTTTTAAAATCATACAAGTACCATTCCCTGGTTCCCTGATTAATCCAGAGCGCACCATCAGCTGATTTACGAAGGTAGCCCCGTTCGCGCTGAATATTTAATTCAGGATGAATAATCTGACGAATAAATTGTTTCCCGTCGAAGAAGGAAATGCCTTTGTCTGAAGCCACATAAACCGAACTGTCATTCTCGATATACAGGTTGGTTACCATGTTGCTTGCAAGTCCGTTAAAAGTGGTAAAGCGAGTCCATTTTTTACGGTCATAATAAAACAATCCTGTTCCACCCTGAGCTACCCATATGCGATCTGATGGGCTAACACCAATATCATCGGTCCAGTTTGATGATTTGACCGGAAGGTCAACCCGATGGTTTTCTTTTCCATCATACCGAATAAATTCGTTGCCCGAAAACCAGAGATTTCCATCCGAAGTTTGTCCTATAGATGGAATTCGTTGAGGAACAATGTTTTGTGAAAATTTTTGCCAGACCGATCGTTTATAGTTGTATGCAACAAACCCACCCTGATAGTTTGTATTATCAAGCTCGAGTATACCATTCACCGGAAATGCAACTGCAGAATCGCCCAATTCGCAAATTCCGTTATAGGCAATTCCGAGGTATAGGTCAGGAAAGTTTGTCAGGATCCAATGTCCGTTCAAAAACCGGGCAACAGCAGCTTTCCCGTGATTACTTCCGGCAGCCCACAACCCGCTGTTTTTCGAGTTATACAGGCTCATTGCCATATCCATCAACCCATCGTTTGCCGAATATTTTTCAAAGTTCTGTATCGAAGCATCGCCGGCAACGACTTCACCGGTGTTGGTGGTGAACCAAAATTGGCCATCAGGAGTATTGCATTGAAAATTTAAGCCTAAATAGGTTTGAAAGTTTTTATTTGAAAGATCGAGTTTCATTAAGCTGCCATTAGCTCCGAAAACATAAAGGTTTTCCTGATTATCCAGGTAAATTTCGATGTAAGACAATGGTAGCGATACTTCCGGGTATTGATATACTTTCCAGCCTTCCGGGCTTAATGAATACAATTTACTGTGTCCGCCAATCCAAATATTACCGTCGGTTGATTTTAGAATGGAGGTTTGTACATTGTCTCCTCCAAGTTGTTTCAGGTTGATGCTTTCCCATTTGTCTTCGGATATGATATATTTTGAAAGCATGATATTTGCATTGCCGCTGGTTACCCAAAGTGCATTGTCATTTTCACATATTCCTGAAATATCGTAATAGGGTAGTGACGGAGTTTTGGTGTATTCCCAAACCGGAGATTTTTTTTGATGTTCTGTGATATCAATATTGGCAATATTCTTTTCAGGTAAATTAACCGCCATCCATAATCTTTGTTCAGGGTTTATGGTGAGGTTATATACCGGAAATTTAATTTCTTTTACCGAGTTAACCAAATAATCATTGGCTTTTTCGAATTGGAGGATATTGAGAACCAATCCGTTTGCATCTATTTCAAAATACCCTTCAGGATTAAGACAAAATATTTTTTTTTGCGTAATCTCCAATAGTCCAAAGTCGCATCCAATCCATACATTTCCAATTTTATCTGTAATGAAATTTCGCTGACTGTTGAATCTAAAATTCAATATTTTCCGTGATTCACCTTCTTTAATGCGGAAGATTCCATTGGAAGTAGCTGTAAGAAGGTTGTTGTCTTTTTCGAAAACCAGGGATTGGATTGCGGTGCTGTCCGGATTAAACTGGATCGTTTTGTACCCATCGTAATAAACGGCCATGTTGCCTATTCCCATCCATATTCCACCATCCTGACCTTTAGCCATACACGAAATACGTATGGTATCATATTCGGGAAAATTAGTCCATCTCCAGTGCTCCAGAACCGGATTGGCCTTAAATGGTTTGTAGGGTCCGGCAGCCTGCAGGTTCAGGATAAGAAAAGTTAATCCAAGTAAGACAAATAGATTCAGACTTTTTACCACTTTTTTAATTCTTGTGCATTACTAATGTTGCGTGGGTTTCAAAATTAGCAAAAAAACGAAGAATGAATACATAAACCTGTAATCATGGAGATGCGACCGGAGTTTGGCTAAAGCAGAGCAACCGGGAATACTATTTTTCAACTAATAACTGACGGGCTTCTTGTTGCAGAACTATGGGCAGGTGGATGTGACGACGATTGAGGCTGATGAGCCATTTATTAATTTCGTTAGTGCGCAAGGTATAGAGAACTTCGCGTAATTCGTCAATCTGATCGGCAGTTAACTGATCTTCGCGTACACTTCGAAGTTTATCAAGTTCTTCATCATCGAAATAAATAATCTCTTCTTCGTTGAAGTCTGATTCATCAAATTCGCATACCTCGTGTGCACCGCAACAATCTGAAGCAATTTGCTTTGGCTCTTCTTCAGGTTCCTGAATTTTGTCCTCTGACATCTCTTTTTGCTTTCGTTTCAGAAACAGGATGACAAAAAACAAAACAACGATAAATGATACAATATAAAACATGGCATCAAAGGTACAATTTTGAATGTTTTCCGGATTTCAAAACTGTTATTTAAACTTAATTTATAATGAATATTTAACCCTGAATTTTAACATTTGCTTGCGAATTTTATTGTGCTATATTTGATTATTATGAATTATTCTATAGAATTAAATCAATTCAACCTATAAAAAATTTAAATATGAAATACCTTTTCATACTTCTTATCTCCTTTTCGATCGCGCAAAAATCGGATGCTCAATTTGGTAAATTGTTTGAAGATAAAACCTTGCGTATTGATTATTACCATTGCGGAAATGCGGATACCGAAAAATACTATTTTGATAAACTAATTCAGGAACCCTTTTGGGCAGGTTCTAAAACTCAACTGATTGATTCGCTTAAATATGGAAATCATTTTCTGGAAGTTCGTTCCCTTACCGGGGGAGAATTGATTTATTCGCGCGGATTTTGCACACTTTTCGACGAATGGCAAACAACTCCAGAAGCAACAACTACGGATGTTTGCTATCCGGAATCTGTTGTGATGCCTTTTCCCAAAGAAAAGGTGCTTGTATCTATTTCGACCAGATCAAAGACTGGCGGGTTCGAAAAAAGATTTGAATATACCGTTGATCCTAAAAGCTATTTCATCAATAAGGAAAGCGAAAAACTTCCGGTTTTTGATGTGTTAAATTCTGGTGATCCGGCTGAAAAAGTTGATATTGTGCTGCTCCCTGAGGGTTATACGGAAAATCAGAAAGATCTTTTTATGACTGATTGTCAGGATTTTGCTGATCATTTGTTCTCTTATTCACCATATTCCGAAAACAAGGATAAGTTTAATATACGTGGAGTTTGGGCACCTTCCAAAGATGAAGGTCCGGATATTCCGGGCAAAGATATCTGGAATAAAACCCGGCTTAACGGATCCTATTATACTTTCGATTCGGAAAGATACCTGATGATAAAAGATTTTCAGGGAGTGCGCGATTTAGCCGGGAATGCACCTTACGATTATATTTATATTCTGGCTAATACCGAGAAATACGGCGGTGGTGCCATTTATAATTTCTACGGTATAAGTGCAGCTCATCATTTCGATGAAACAGGCAAAATTTACATTCACGAATTTGGTCACTTGTTTGCTGGATTGGGCGATGAATATGTGGGAGGTGTTGAGTATTCCGAATTTTATCCGACAGATGTGGAACCCTGGGAACCCAATCTGACCACCCTGGTTGATTTTGATCAGAAATGGAAATCGATGTTACCTGAAGGAACGGAAATTCCAACAAAAGTAAAGTCCGGGAATAATGAGAAACTGGGAGTTTACGAAGGGGGAGGCTACGTTACGAAAGGAGTTTACCGACCGTGGATAAATTGTATGATGAATAACCTGCATACGATAAATGTGTTTTGTCCGGTTTGCAGTAAATCGATTCAGAAAATGATCGATTTTAATTGCAGGTAAATATTTAATCCGGGTGATATCATAAAGGATATAAGTTTATGTGGATATCCGGAAATTTACCCAGTCATATCAAGAAGTCATTTAATGGTCATTTGAAGGTCAATAAGTTATTTTGAAACGATAAATGACAACAGAATGACAATGATTGACTTCCATAAAAAAAAATTAGGTAAATAAAAGCACGATCATTTAAGTTAAATACTAACCGGGACTTTTGGCTGAAGTTATTTGAAGTAGTAAAACACCAAAACCAACGCTCCTTGCAAAAACATTGTTCCGTCTAAAATTCCATAATGATAATAAGGCAATCTTCTGATTTTTTCAGATGTTAAAAAGATATAAGTCGTTATACCGGAAATGAACATTACGGGTACAATGAACCATTCATTGATTGTTGGATAGTGAAAAAGGGAAATTAGTAAGAACAAAAATAAAGACAGGTAAGAAACGATTAATGATTTGTCTTTACCCATTAACATTGGAATGGTTTTTAACCCTTCCTGTTTGTCGGCTTCCAGATCGCGGATATCAAATGGAATTGTAATCGCCAAAACAAAAAAGAACCGTTCAGTCAGCAATGCTGCAACCATTGTATCGCTAAATGTGCCGTTTGTCTGAATAACAGGCAAAAGTATGGTCGATGTGGACCAGACAAAAGCAATCAAAAAGATTTTCAGGTATGGTATTTCGCGTAAGCGTAGCAGGTGTTTTCTGTTTGAAGAAACTGGTATTGAATAGAATAACGTAAGAACGGCAATAGGAGCAAATGTATAAAGCACTTCCTTTTTTGCCAAAAGAGCAACCGTAGCAAAACCAGTCACCGAAATGAAGACCAGAAAATAAAATGTCTTTATATTTTCACGAACCCAGCGGTGTTTTTCCGAGTTTAATGCTTTTTTATTGGTCAGTACTGTTATCAGACGGTGAAGATTATATTCGAATAAAGTAGCAAAGAAAATAATGAATAAATAGGGATGCCATTGCGGTTTCATTCCCAGTTGAATCTGTGCAGATACAGTCAGCAAAACTGCCGCCAGCGAAATGTATATGTTCGAATTTATTAATGCACTAATAGCTTTCAATGTGATAGAATCTGATTTGACTGATGCTGAAATTTCAATTTTTCAAAGCCTGTTTATTGGTCAAATAAATGATTGTGTTAATAATATTTCAGCAGATAATCCAGCCCGATTTTTGCAACTTCCAAATCCTGTTCTCCGCTACCTCCGGAAAAAACAGCCAGAATATATCCGGAGTTTACCTTTTTAATCAATCCGCCTTTGTATCCCAGTTCTCCTGAATAAATTTCCCTGATACCGCTTCCGCTATCGAGATGTGTATCAGCCATTTCAGCTGCTTTGGTACTGGCTATTCCCAGCAGGTTTGCTTTATTGCTGGTTAAATTCCCAACTACTTTCATTTTCGAAATCCAGGATTCAGTTGCATCTCCGGGAATAAATGCAACAATGGTGACTCCTTTTATCGAAAGCTTTTGAGCTGCTTCTTCAATCAACGCTAAACTTTTATCAGCTTGTTCGATAAAGATTTTCTCGCCTGATTGTTTTGTTTTCGCCTGTGAGCTCATAAACAAGCTGCCAGATAAAAATAGTACAATGAATACAAAAGTCTTTTTCATGTTGTTGGGTTCAGTAAAGTGCTAAGTTACAAATTGCCATGATAATTCTTATCTCAATAGAATAGTGTATGGTCAATTCAGTGATATTTATTTTCATGAATGTCAGAGGGTCTTGTAACGAGGCGTTTGGGAATATTCTATCTAATGGAAAGATAACAGTGTAATAAATCCATCTTTATATAAGTTTACTTTATTCTAAACACAAAGATTAAAATAGTTCCGTTCCGGTTTGTTAGGATTTTTTTTATTGATATTTAGAAAGCCGAAATCATTATGGTTTCGGCTTTCTTCTTTTATTCTACAAGTTAAAACTAATCATGTCTGATCACTATTTTTTTTATAACCGGCTCATTTTCCTGAATGAAAATCTTGAGTAAATACACTCCATTCTTTATGTCCTGAATATTTAATTGATAATCGGTCTTGTTATCTGAATTAAAAGTGAAACTTTTTATTAAAGTACCTTTTATATCATAGATTTCAGCTTTTTCCATGACTGACATAAATTCGTTTTTGCTTATATAAACATAGTCATTTGCCGGTACCGGATAGATTGCAATATCCTCGTTGAAGTCAGAAATAGAATAGTCCGCACTTTTTAAATTAGCTGGATTTAAAACATCTTTTATTTCGCAATTGGTTTCACAAAGTTCGGCATCAGCAAATAGGGACCCTAATCCTTTAAGAATAAACTTTTTATTTTTAAAGGATAATCGCCCGTAATAAACGAAATTTCCGTTCAATCCTAAATCGGCATCGAGTGCATTGCCAGCCTCTCCTAACTGGAATCCTGTTTTTTTATTTAATGGAAAGTGTTTCAAATACAGATTACCATCTACCAGGCCAACCCCTTCGAGATAACTTTTTTCAGACAACTCCCAGTAGGTCCAGTCAACATGTTTCCGGGCGGCAATAAAACGGGTTTTCAGCGCAATAGCATTATAAGTTCGACCCATTGCACTCCATTGCTTCCAGTTCGATTGGTTGGTTAGTTTCAGGAAAACATTAAAAGCAATTCCCCGGTTGGTAGTGCTTCTGATTTGACCTTTAATCGTTGCTCCCGATTCATCAAAAATCAGTTGTGCCGGTTCTGACCAAATGAATTGCCCGAGTATTTTATCTGAAAAATTAAATGTCCAGGGGCATGTTAAACATCCGGGGAAATAGGGGCGCCAGTCATACAACCAATACAGTGGAAAATGAGGGAGTATTAATCCCGATCTTTCATAGGCTCCCATATCAACAGCTGAGCTTAAAATCCGATCGTTTCCGATAATATCTTTAGATATCCCTGATAAGCCGGGAGCTGAGTCATTACCTTGATTTACAACTGACGACGTTGATGACAGTCGTAAACCATCATCCGAAGAAGGAATAATATTATCGGGGCCTAGCGGATCACTTTCATTAATGAACCCAGGCGAAGTATCCATATTATTTCCACCATCAGAACCAACCGATGCAACCCAACCCGGACCACTACCACCCGAACCCTCAATATCTGAATACAATACCAGGTTTGTGGCATCCGTATAAACTTCAGGTCCTTCGATTCCGGCACTATTATTCCATAGTATACAATTCTCCATTCTCGATTGCAGAATCTGATTACTCATAAATAGATACCCATCACAAAAAAATGCACCACCCCGCTGCGAAGCCGAATTGGAATTAAATGTACAATTGGTAAACTTTGGTGTTAAAGAAGGAATAAAACCATCTGGTGTGCTTATAACCCGGGTAAAAGCAGCAACTGCACCGCCGGTATTTTGAGCATAGTTACCTACAAATACACAATTCACATAGCTGGGATTTAATATTCCTGCATCATTTAACTGATTAATTGCACCTCCCCAGGCAGCTGTGTTTCCTGATGCAACATTTGATCTGAATACGCAGTTGGAAAATTTTGGTTCTGAAGGCCCAAACGCTATTGTTTGAGGTTCGTTCATCGAAAGGTAAACAGCACCACCGCCACCTCCCTCAAATGCCCCGGTTGGGTTTCCTGTAGAACTATTCCCTTCAAATAGACAGGCATTAAAGCTAGCATTGGTCCCAACTAAAAGCGCACCGCCTCCAGCTCCGGGCAGAGTACTTGCATCAGGAGAAACTGCTGTAACCGTATTGTTTTTTATACTGCATGAATCTATAATGGCATGGTCACCGATGAAATAAAGAGCACCACCTCTCCTGTAAGCTGTGTTCGAGTCAAAATCACATTTTATTAGGCTGGGGTTGTAGTTTCCCGGATTATAAGAGCCAAGGGCAATAGCTCCTCCATTGATGTCTGATTTATTAGACAAAAACTTACAATTTTTAATTGTTGATAATACAATTCCCCCTGCGGTTGATGCTGAATTATAAAGGGCTCCTCCTTCCGAGGCCGCAATATTGCCAATAAAGGTAGTATTGTATATTCCCGGAGAACTGGAGTTAATAATGCCACTTAAGCGATTGTACCATCCGGCCCCATCTCCGTTTGCATCAGTAACAGGCGATGTAACAGATGCCTTTCCTGCTGTTATGATGAATCCATCAAGTTGAGCATTTATACTGACGTTTTCAGTATAAACAACATGGAATGCATTTGATCCAACTATTTGCACGACGTCTTCAATAATACCGTTGCCATCCAGATTAACATCGTTATTGTCTATGTCGCCGCTTAAAATTGTACTGTTGATCTCCCAGTCTCTTTCATCCAATAACGTTTCGGTTCCTGTAAAACCCCCATACAGACTAATGTTATCAGCTATCTGAAATGTAGCTTCGCGAGGGTCTAAAATGCCATCTGAATTTAAATCAATAATTGTTGAGGGTTTATATACTCCCTGCGCTACCCAGATATTATCGCCACTTGTTGCCATTAAAAGAGCATTGGACAGGCTGCTGTATGCATCTGTCCAGCTTGTTCCATTATTTGCACCAAGCGCATTTTGGTTTACATAGATGGTCGCAGCATTGGTGTATATTCCTGTAAATATAGTTCCGAAGAGTAGTAATAGCTTTAATTTTGCTGATGTAGAGTTTGTTTTCATAGCTGTAGTTTTATGTAAATTATTTGATGGATTAATTAGTACTTTGATTTTTTTGGCCTAAATCAATTAAAACTGGAGCTAAGGTGTTGTGTCAAAGGTAAGAAGTGTAGATTCTGGGTCTTTTATCAAATTTAAAAAATTATTTAGAATGATTCCATATAAATTTATTGGATCAGGTTATTTTTTTAACTGAAATCTTTCAAGTGTTATTGTTTTTGTAAGTTAACATGTTGGTTTATTGTTGTTTATGAAATTATGATTTGGTTTTGCCTATTGATATAATTTCCGAATTTTTTGGTTGATAAATCGATTGTTTGCCTACAAATTCCTTGTTTTCTAAGTTAATATTTTGTTTGGAGTTGTTTAGGATACCTGGAAATTAAACCTTGGTTTATACCTCATAATTAAACCCCTTCAACCAGCTTTTTCGTGTCAGATATGGATTGCCATTTTTTTTACTGTTTGGCCAGAGGAATTAAATTTTTAGCATCGATTAAGTCAAGAAAATGTTGTTCGGTTAGCCATTTTATTTTTGCAACTCTTCATATTGCATCGCAGCAATATGACCTGCAGTGCTATCAAAACCAAATACTTCAAGTTAAAAAATGGTTTGCTATGTTTATTGAATAAGATTTACTTTTAATTCTTCATCCATTTTTTGTCAAGCGACCATTTACCCCCGCCTTTGATTAATAAAAAGATACTCCCTATCGTCATAGCAAAATCGGTCCTGTATTCATGTGCCATTTGCCAAAAACCCTTATCAATGAGAATTGGATATTTAGTAGTAATGAATGCAACCATCATTATAATAATAAGAGGAAAAGCAGCAAACCTTGTTAGAAAACCCAACAACATAATAGTGCCACAAATTATTTCAAAACAACCGGTAAATGTTGCCCAGAAATCAGGGTTTTCAAAACCAATTTTAATAAATCGCCCAACACCTAAAGTATCAGCAAACAGAAACTTTTGAATGCCTTCTGAAAGGAACACGGCGCCAACCATTAGTCGAATGAGTATGGTTGTTTTTGATTGGTCGGTATTTATGAATTTATGGAACATCATTTATTTATTTTGAAATCTTGATTGCTAAACGGTTGGGTATCGGGAATTTTAACCACATTAAATTCAAATTCGGCTGCACGATGACAATTGTTGCAAGTGTTTGTCAGCAAAGTGTAACTACTTTTGAACAGTGCAGCATTTTTCTGTTGAATAGCGTAGTTGATGCTGTCTAAAGCAGGATTTATCATTCCTATAATTTGGCTTTCTTTTCGTTCTTTCTGGAACTTTTGGATGTCTTCGATGGTTTCCATTATTTCGTGAACTTCAAAGTCGGCAAGTTTCCAGTTTTCGTTTTGACCTGCAAACCAAAGTTTAGAATGATGTGCTTGTATACTACTCATAAATTCGCCGAAGCCTGGTTTGTAAGTGTCTGCAAGTTTAATTTTCAACCTGTCAATACGGTTTTGCAAGACCTTTGTGTTGTCTGTCTTCTGGTTACAGGCATAAATTGCGAGTGTTAAAATGATAAAGAAAGTTTGTTTCATATTGTTGTCAGTTTAATGTTCGTTCGGACCAAATAGCATTACGCCTAACTTTCCGCCACACACAGTGAGGGATTTAACTGATGAATTTCTTATGAAGAACTGCTTTTTAAATTATTATTTTCTTGTCAGCGACGCACCGAAACCGGACTTGCTGGTATTTTGCTGGCATGGGGGCGTATTAATTTTTCCTCCAGTAAGTTCTTATCTCTTTATTTCTTACAATCGCTTTTTTTGGTACTTGCCTTAATATTAGAAATACTCCTAAACTGTCAGCACAAGCTCCAAGAGCATTAAATACTATAATATGTTCTATCAAATTGTTGCTTCCGTAGATTGACAGATATATAAGACAAAATAGTGATATAATAAAAAATGGAGCTAACAAAACTTTAATAAATGTATTTCTTTTCATCTCACCTATGTAGGCGGCAAACGGAACAAATCCATTCAAAGTAAAACCGAAAAATACATTTTCTGACAATAAATTTTCAGGAAAAAACAGGGCGTGAATCAATTCATGAATTGGTGAAAATATCAAAAATGAAATAAACATGTTAGTAAAATTGTAATCGAAACTAATTCCAATTAATCGCATAAGAAATATAACTACAAATATATTGATTGTCATAAGTGGTATTGCTTGAAGTTGAATTACCCACATATTAGTGGGCTCTTTCAAGGGAATCCAATCTACATCTGGTTGAAAATTCTTTTCATCAGGGAATTTGTCCAATATAAATTTCATAACTTTTGAGAAATTTTTAATTGAATAAAATTAATGTGATATATCAATTTACACCGGTTTTTTACTGGCCATTAACCTTCGCAAATTACTGAAACACTCATGCACACTGCCATGTATTGTGTGCCGGGCTTTATTTTATTTATCTTTTGTCTTTTTCAAGTATCACGATGAATACATCTGGGATAAAAAGTGGAGTCTTAAGTTAGAGTAGCTAAAAACTTCACACTATTCCTATGGATTCATTTTATAACTTTCTTTAATAATTGCATCATTAACGGTTTTTATCCTGGCTAATTCCATTTTTTCAATAGCTCTGTCATAAGTTAAAAGGCCATTTATTTCATGCTCCACATCTGTTGTTTGAGTGTACACGGCTATGCTGAGCCCCTTATATTTCATCAATTGTTCAACCTGATCCATTAAAAATACATAACGATCGGTAAGAGTGGTCCTTGTTGGTTCATAGTCGTAAGCGTTGTTTGCAACAGGCCACATGTGCCCTCTTGTAAATAGCCCAACACCACCAAATTCACCCAATGATGCAGCGCGGTGATCATCTGGTTTCGATGCACCGTTAGGACCAACATAAATATGTGTATCTACAAAATCACCATTGCCGGGATCACCGTATGGTTGTTGGTAGGATGGATTATTATTAAAGCCGGAATTACCGTTCACCAATCGCGACGGGTCATACAGCTTTATCCAATCAGTAATTGATTTAACATCAAAGGCACCCCAATTTTCATTAAAAGGCACCCAGGTAATAATTGAAGGAGAGTTATAGTGATCGTCTATTATAGCTTTAAGTTCCTGCCTAAATACCTTTCGTGTTTTAATAGTGTCTTCATCCTGGTACCATATTGCCGGCATGTCCTGCCAAACCATCAATCCCAACTTATCGGCCCAATAATAAAAACGCTGGGGTTCAGTTTTCATATGCTTTCTGATCAAATTAAATCCTGTTTTTTTAGTGAACAGAATATCAAACTTCAAAGCATCTTCCGTAGGAGCAGTCAAAATTCCATCAGGCCAATAGCCTTGATCGAGCAAACCGAGTTGCATTACAAATTTACCATTAAGCAAAGGTCTTATAACACCATTCACTTTTCCCAGTTTGATATCCCTCATTCCAAAATAGCTAACAACTTCATCAGAAATGCTGCCATTTGCATCGAATAAAGTGATTTTTAAATCATAAAGGAAGGGTACATCAGGCGACCAGAGTTTAGGATTTTCTATTGGAAGATAAAAATAGGAGCCAGAAACTGCATTAATCTTTGAAATCACTTTATTATCAACAAGTGCTTCTGCTGAAAGCTTTCCTCCATTTTCTGCATTTACAAATATTTTCAACCGGTTGTTTTCGAGGTCCGGAAGTAATCGAATATTTTTTATGTAGGTATTATTTACAGGTTCGAGCCAAACAGTTTGCCATATTCCTGAAGAAAAGGTATAGTCTCCTCTGGGACCATTTTTACCCGAGGGTGCTTTACCATCGTTGGAATCATACGCCGCCACAATCAGATTATTCATTCCTTTTTTTAAGAAGGAGGTAATATTCAAACTAAAAGCATCGTAACCTCCGGAATGAATACCTGCCTTTTGTCCATTCACAAATATAGTAGCATCATGGTCAACTGCGTCAAAATGAAGAATTATCTGTTTTTTTTGCCAAATAGCCGGAATTTCAAAACTACGGTGATACCACATATTAATTTCCTGGTTGCGCTGAATGCCGGACAGTAATGATTCCGGACAATAAGGTACACTTATCTTATCAACTTTACCTTCAAAGGATATCGGCTTTTCAGGATTTAATGCATCCGAAATGCTTTTTCCACCAACATAATCCCAAAGACCGTTTAGACACATCCAATCAGTGCGCTGTAGTTGGGGTCTTGGGTATTCGCCCAGCGGAACAGAAGACTCCATTGCGGCTTTGGTCCATTTCGTTGGTAATTTGGCCTCCTGTGCATATGATATGCAATAACAAATGAAGGTGAAAAAGAATGACAAAAAAAATGTTTTTCGAAGTTGATTCATGTTGAATATTTTAAAGATTACAATATTAGCTATAATCTTAGTATAATATTTTTTTGTACAATATTGAAGAAATTATTGGAACTAAACGGTTGTTTTTGTTGGAAAAATAAATTTATGAGTTTAATAATCAATGTAGTAAAACATTACAATAGACACTATCCCAAATTTTGTGTAAATAAAATTTGCCCTCTTGGTTGTTCTGTAGAATTCTCAGCTTTGCACTCTACGTTCGCTAAATGCATCGCGGGATTTAACCGATTAACTTCCTATGAAGAATTGCATTTCAATTTACTAATTTCCAGTCAACGAAGCAAAGAAACCCGACTTGCGGGTATTTTGCTGTTATGCCGTCGTGCTTTTTGTCATTCAATTAGCATCTTATTTTTTCATTAGGTATAATTCTATTGGGAAAATTTTCATACTAAAAATACCTACAAATGGTACATAATTGGTAATCGGAAATAGACTTCTATCGGTCTAGCATTTAAATATAAAATTCCCCAGTTTTTATACTTATTTATAAGTTCAATTGAAGCATTTTCTAAACCATAACCTAAATTGGTCAAAGGCTCGATTTGCTTTATCAATCCATCTTTGTCTACAATAAAACTGATCATTACCTTACCTTGAATATCCTTTTCAAACGCGTCAGTAGGATAAGTCAATTTCCTTGAAACATACTTATAGAATTTCGCAACTTTAACGTCAAAATCTGGCTCAAACTTGGCTCTGTTATATATAGTGTCTTGATTAGAAATCCAAAATTCTCGATTTACGCTATTGTTCTTAATTTCAACAATTCTAGTCATTCCCATCAAAGAGTCAAAATACGTATAATCAAAATCTTGTTTGGCCAAAAGATCTTCTCCAAGTTCTGAAACGAATTTTTTCAATACCATTTCACCATTTTTCTCAACTTCTATACTTCTAATCTTCTTATTGCTGTAATATGTGGTGTCACTTTTTTGACAATAGGCTGACATTATTCCCATTGACATGAAAATTACAACAAGGCAGTTTTTAAGATTCAAATTCATATTATTATTCGATATGTTTCTTTAAGCTATAGCATGCGGCATAACGGATAAAGCTACACGCAGGTGCGGATTGCGGGCGATTTCCTGTCAAGCCGAAAAGCTGCTTGGGCGGAAAGATGCCCACCGAAAACCACTGCTGCCGGACTTGACGGGTAGCTGAAGTTAACAACAGCCATTATTGTCATTTGATTACTATATTATTTGTCAAGTCCATAACTAATTCTCCACCATAATTGAATTTAACAGTCGTTGTATTGTCAGCACTCACGCAAGTTATTACTCCTTTATTTACTGGAAGTCCAAGAAAATTTGATGGAACTCGTTGTCGAGAGTTGTCAACTACTACATAAAGCATATAAACTGTCCAGCCAAAACTTGCAATTCCAAATTGTCGAGCTGCAATTTTGTTTTTGAGCATAAAGTCTGCGACAATTGCAGTTTTTGTTTTTTGTCCAACCGATGGATTATAAGGATCCCAATACTGATTGATGATCCTTATTCTCTCATTGTCGTTGAGTTTTTCCCATTGTCCCAAGTCGTATTCAAGTTTGTCATTGCTCATTTGTGTCGCAATTATGGTTGTTGTTAACGTTTCGCAAAACCGAGTAGGCAAGGGGGATCACCCCAAGCCTCTCACAGAACCGTGCTTGATAGTCTCCCATCACACGGCTCTTCTAATATGTCTTGCATAATAAAGCTCATCCTCTTTCAAGTTGGCAAAATGCAACACATACTAGCTAACCCCTTCGCTCCTCTTCCATTACAGTTGTATCATCACTACTACGAGTTAGTCTGCCTCTGCATATCGCATCGGTATTTTGCCTCTAGGGTGAGCCTATTGTGCATTTCCCTTTGACTGTCAGCTTTCTTTCCCGATTGCTTCCAGGACAGTCCATCATCAACATGCAGGTTCTCAAGTTCCGTAACCAAGCCCGGATAAAGTTCTTGTCTCCTTAGTGACGCCTGCCATAGTGCCAGTAAACAGGTTGCCGCACTACTTAATCATTGCACCGTGCAGTCTACAACATTTGACAGAATATAACGCCTTTCTCGACACCTCATCAGAGATTCACTTGCGTTCAACTCCTTTATCCATACCTGTACACACTCGTGGTGTGACTTTTCCTAAACGCTCAGCACCATGGCTCTTTACCACAGCACCTTTAGGTGGTTTGATGCCCTCTCCTGTAAGACGACACCGATGGTTCAACCTTACAACTGGTCTCCATCATCTCAATTACAGCATGTAGGTAAACCTACTTCTTGACACAATACACGCAGGGCGGGAGTAAACCGATAAACTTCCTACGAAGTATTGTATTTCAAAATTTCAATTTCCAGTCAACGAAGCACTGAAACCCGACTTGCGGGTATTTTGCTGTTGTAGGGCGGTTTCTTGTTCGTCAAAAGACTTCCCAACTTTTCAGCAAAACTGTTTCTAAAATTTACTTTTCAGTCATGTTTCAAAAAATATCTCTTCTTTGTCAAGCCCAGATTGCTTCTCTAAAATAAGTTTTTCAGTCGCCTTTCATATAGCCCATCACAATCAAACCCACCTAACGGTTGGTATAAGTTTTGTAGCGGATTTGCGCATTATTAATTCACAATGAGTTTTCATTAGTTAGGCTATATAAGGTTAAGTCATATTTCAATTTAATATTGATTAGAATTTTTTATCAATTGATAATAAAACCTACAACAGTCATTAAAAGCATCAACACTAATACGTTCATTTATTCCATGAGATCTGGAAAGGTCTTCAGTGGTCATTGTCATAGGTAGAAACCTGTACACATCATCGGAAATCATCGCGTAATGCCTGGAATCTGTTGCCCCATTAACTAAAGAAGCAGAAATAAGAACATCCGGATATATCTGCTTTATGGTTTCATTTATGGTTTTAAACCCGTTGCTTTCTGTCGAAGATACAGGAGAAGGATTGCTTTTAGAACCAAAAGTTGATATTACAATACGTTCATCATCAATCACGTTTTTGATATGTGATAATATATCCTCAACTGTTTCTCCGGGTAAAATCCTAAAATTTACTGTTGCTGAAGCACTTGTAGGCAAAATATTATCTTTTGTCCCACTCTTGAATATCGTTGGAGCTGTAGTTGTTTGAACCATTGAATTGGAGGCTGGCGAAGATTCATAAATATTCAGAATAAGACCTTCGAAAAGCCATTTGTTTGCAAAGACCAATTTCTGAGCGAAAGGCATTTCAGGGCCTATATATTCAATAAATCGTTCAATCGGTTCACAGATTCTTGATTGAGGCTGATTTTCTCTCAACTTTACAATTGCCCTGGCTAGTATATCAATTGTGGTTTCTTTTTGAGGCATTGAGGCATGACCTCCTTCATAGTTAAGTGACAAATTAACGGATAAATATCCCTTTTCGCTTAACCCAATAAGTGCAACATCTTTTTCAATACCAGGAACCATTTTGTGCGTAATTGCCAATCCTTCGTCCAAAACAAATTCCACTCTTACATTATTGCTTTTTAAGTGCTCAGCAATCATTTTAGCGCCATTCAATCCACCAATTTCCTCGTCGTGCCCGAAGGCCAGATAAATTGTTCTTTCAGGTACAAATCCTTCCTTTATTAACATTTCTACTGTTTCCATTATTCCAATTAGACCTAATTTGTCATCCATCGTGCCCCTGCCCCAAATAAACCGGTCATCAATTTTACCACCAAATGGTTCTTCGGTCCATTTATTCCTCGTAGATTCTTCAACAGGTACAACATCATAATGAGCAACAAGAATAATCGGTTTTTTGTCAGGATTTTTACCATTCCATTTATATAATATGCTATAGTTATTAATCAGTTGTCTCTCAAGAGTGGCATTTATTAGAGGATAAGTTTGTATTAGAAAATTGCAAAATTTTAAAAATGGAACAGAATCAAACTGAGTACTATTTTCATAAGAAACTGTTTCAAATTGAATTGATTGTGATAGATGCATTTTAGCACTATCGGGCATTTCAATCCACGAAATTGGTTCAGTTTGTAGTTGTTTCGATTTAAACCGGATTGTATTAAATAATAGTACAAAAATTAGAACTGATAATAATCCGGCTATCAATAATAATATCCGTTTGATATTCCTTTTAATACTATGTTTTTTCATGACTATTTATTTTATTAATTCAGACTTTTTAATAATACTGAACGCTAACTAATTAATATAGTCTATTGTGTTTATTTCTACTTTATCTAGCACAAAAGGTTATTTATATCATCAATTTGGAATTATATTTAAACACATCACTTTCAAATCCAAAAATCTCTCAAGCTGTTAAAACAGTCAATTTTAAAAAAAAATATTCAAGAACCGATACAGTTTCATGTAGCGATTAACTGCCCTACAACGTAGGCACACTACACGCAGGGGCGGACTGCGGGCGATTTCCTGTCAAGCCGAGAAATTGCATGAGCGGAAAGATGCCCACCGAAAACCACCGCTGCCGCACTTGACGGGTAGCTGAAGTTATGGGTAGTTTACATTTTTCGTTTTCTAATTTCATTAATTGTCTCTTCAATATTTGTCCACTTAAATCCGAGTCCTATTTTGATAAATTTCTCTTTGTGTCTAAAAGTTAGAAACTCTTGTGTCCTGTCCGACAACAAAATACCACCGAAGTTCCAATAGGTATTTTCTGGTTCATCATTAATTCTCCGCAAGTCTGATATTTCCCTAATTTCATATGTGTCGGTCTTGTAGGAAATATTCAATATTTGTTTTCGAACAAGTAAGGTGTCTGTCATGATTATAATCCGTAGTTCTGAAAATAGTTTTTGAAATACTATCAATGAAACAACCAGTCCAATAGCCAAATAAACAAAGCTTGTCGAATTGAACGATTCCGATTCTTTTATTTTTAATACCATCAAGATGTCCAACCCAATAACAAAAAGGATTGTTGATAATCTCTTGATTGGTTTTACTGTTGTCCTGTAATCTGTCATTAGCGCGTCAATTAAATTACCCATAACGGATAAAGCTACACGCAGGGGCGGATTGCGGGCGATTTCCTGTCAAGCCGAAAAGCTGCGTGGGCGGAAAGATGCCCACCGAAAACCACTGCTGCCGGACTTGACGGGTAGCTGAAGTTATGGCACGTGTTATTTTTCAATCCAGTCTTTTAATTGTTTCATTTTGTCTGTGTTTTCAGCGATGTATTTGTTTACATTCTCTGAATTAGATGATTGAGAAATATAATAACTGTACGCCTCCAGATTGTTTGATTGCACCAGATCATAAAATTTTGAAACATAAAAATCCCACCAAAAGCCTTTATTGTCATTTTTTAATTCTCCCAAAATGCTGAATAATCCCTTATTGGTTTCTACAAAAAAATCCATGTCACTTTTACCTTTATTCTCATCGGTAAATCTTGATGCGCCTAATAAACTTACCATAATCTCTGCTGCTCCAAACAAACTATCAGATGATGCTGGGACATTGACATTGATGTCTTTCTCATTCTTTCTTGCAACTCCCTGTCCAAGTTGATTCAATAGGCTATTATAATTTATTTTTGAGCGTTTGGAATTTGGCTCCAACATGAGGAAATAATATGTCGGCAATAACGAAAGAACTCTTTCCCCTTTGGCTTGCATTATCGCGGCTAAAATAACATGACTACTTCCATGCTTTGGCTTAGCGATAATTGCATTAATTGCCGCTTTCTCTGCTTTTTCATAATCTTTCTGATTATAAGAAGTCAATGCAAGATTGTAGTTCAATAGATTGCTACTTGGAAATTTTAATAAACCCTCTTCATAAGCCTCTATCGCCTTGTCAGCTTTGCCATTCATGTCTAAGGAGCTTCCCAGAACAATATATGCACCGTGCAGATTATCTGAATTTTGTTCGATTACTTTTTTGCTGTATTTTATTGCATCACTGTATCTCTCTGTTGCCATGTAAGTATATGATAACTCGTAATTTGCTAAAGTCGAGTTTTTGTCAATACTTAAAGCCATTTTGTATTTGGCGATTGCTTCGTCGTATTTGCCTTGATCATGCAATTCTGTCCCTTGGGAAACAAGCTCCTTTACTTTATCATCCTGTCCAAAGAGATTTAAGGTTAAGAATAATCCTAAAATTAAGTTAGTCAATAGTCTCATATTAGTTCATTTTATTAGTTAAGTTGTTTGTCTGTCTTTTTACTGTATCCTTTCGCAAGAGCGCTCTTTTACATGTGCCATAACGTAGGAAGCTACACGCAGGGGCGGATTGCGGGCGATTTCCTGTCAAGCCGAAAAACAACCCGGGCGGAAAGATGCCCCCCGAAAACCACTGCTGCCGCACTTGACGGGTAGCTGAAGTTAGCAACCGTAATTCATTCAATTTTAATCATTTTTATCTGGTCTTGTAATTCATAAATATCAATCAACAATCTCAATATCTTGTTATTATCAAAATCGTTTCTGCTTGGAATAAGAATATTTTCTCCATCTTTCAACAAGGGTTGATTTATAAGTTTCATTAATGTTAGAAAGTTATCATATCGTCTATTAGTCCAATTGTTTCTTTTGTACTTTTCAATTTTTGCCTTGTCAAAGAAATAAGTCAAACAGGTTGAGTTTTCTGATGTGTAATTACGAATTCCGTTGTCCGTTTGAATTTCTAAGTATTGCTTTATTAACTCAAATTGTTTGTCAGAAGTAGTTGTCACCCAGTATAAATAATTGGGATTGGGATTATCATGATTGCTTCTTAAATAAATTTGTCTAGGTGTGATAACTAAAATATACCTTCCGTCAACGTACATGCTTGTCCATGAAATCTCTAATATATTGGTATTTATCTTTTTGTTTGAATCTTTCTCAAAACCTGTAATGAGTAAGTCAAATTCTCCTGTCAATACGTTGTCAGGTATAACTTGTACTTTATAAATAGAGTCCATTTGAGATTTTACAATCTTTAATGAATCTGTGTCGACTATTTGAGAATAAAGTCTCATAGTCAAAAGCGAAATCAATATTATTAATTGTACTGTCCTCATTTTATTATGGTTGCTAACGGATAAAGCTACACGCAGGGGCGGATTGCGGGCGATTTCCTGTCAAGCCGAAAAACTGCCTGAGCGGAAAGATGCCCACCGAAAACCACTGCTGCCGCACTTGACGGGTAGCTGAAGTTGAACTAAATCCGCCTACGCGGATAGCTTTTAAAATTACCCGATTCTTTCTTTATATCAGTAATTAATCATCACAAAAATTTCTGAAGATGAGAAAGAAATCGGGTTTTACTATTGTTGAGCAGGCTATTGTGCTTGTTCCTGAGTTTGAAAAAGTTGTCCATAAAATGGAACAACAGGTTACTTTGCGTGGGCAAAGTAAGAGTACATTAAATAATTACATCAGACGCATTGCCCTGTTTGTAATCCATTTCGAGAAACTGCCAGAGCAAATCGATCCCGAAGAGATCAACGAATACCTGGCCGCTTTGGCCCGTGATCCAAGGTCACCATCGCGCAGTAGTTTTAAACACATGGTTTATGGACTGCGCTACTATTACCGTCTGTTGGGGATGAACAAAAATGCCATTGCGCTGCCTTCGTTGAAGAAAGAGGTCAAGCTGCCGGTAATCCTTAACCAGCAGGAACTAAAAGAGCTTTTTTCCGCGCCTAAACTTCTTAAGCAAAGGGTGGTACTGACGCTTATCTATTCGGCTGGTTTGCGCGGCCAAGAGGTGGTTAACCTGAAAATATCCGATATTGACTTTCAGCGAAAGACCATTCATATCCGCCAAAGCAAATACAAAAAAGACCGCATTGTACCGCTGGCCGAAAGTATGGCCGTAGGGCTGAAAAAATACCTTTCGGCTGAAAACCCACACATTTGGTTGTTCAACGGAAAAGAAGCTGATGGTCGTTATAGCGTGCGGGGACTTTCATGGGTGATGCGCGAAACGTTGAAAAAAACATCCATCACCAAAGAAGTGAGTGTTCATTCGCTGCGACACTCGTATGCCACTCACCTTTTAGAACAGGGAATCAATATTGTAACACTCAAAGATCTGCTTGGCCATGTCGACATTACCACCACCATGATTTACCTTCATGTGGCACAGTGTCCGCTGATAAAGGCACACAGTCCGCTCGACACGCTTTATAACTATCTAAAGAATGAGGGAAAAGTTTGAACTTGCCGATGTGGTGCATTTGTTTGGTTCCGAACTGCTGGCCAAAACAAGGCTTACCCCACGGCAATTAACGGTATTGGGAAAAATAGCCAGTTGCCGTACCGCCGCACTTGGTGGCCATGAAGAGGCTTGCCAAGACTGTGGCACGGTGCGGTACAGTTACAATAGTTGCGGCGATCGCCATTGTCCCAAATGCCAGGCAGCAAAACAGGCCTTCTGGATAGATGACCTGATGCAAAACACGCTGCCCATTAAGCATTACCACATTGTGTTTACGGTGCCACACGTGTTGAACGACCTTTGCCTGCACAACCAAGGAAGGTATTACGATCTGCTATTTGCAGCAGTATGGCATACGCTCCGATCATTTGGATACTCGCATTATGGTGTTGAAACTGGTGCAGTAGCAGTGTTACACACTTGGGGGCAAAACCTCTCGCTGCATCCGCATATCCATTGTCTTGTTCCGGCTGCCGGATATACCTTGGATGGAAAATGGAAGAATATCGGGCATTCCGGGCGGTTTCTTTATCCGGTTTACCAGATGAGCGATGCCTTTAAAGCAAAGTTTCTCGACAGTCTCAAACGCGCTCTGCGCAAGGAGAACGAACAGACCTTGTTCAACGATGCCGTTCAACAAAGCTATAAAACCAAATGGGTGGTACACTGCGAACCTTCGCTGGCAAGTGCCGAACATGTGGTCAAATACCTGGGACAATATACCCACCGGGTGGCCATTACCAACCAGCGTATCTTTAATATTGCTGATGGTAAAGTAACTTTCATTGCCAAAGATTACCGCGACAGAGCCATCAAAAAGCCCGTCACACTGAATGGAACTGAGTTCCTGCGACGCTTTACCATGCACATCCTTCCAAAACGTTTTGTCAAAATCCGGCGATTCGGTATTTACAACCATACCGTAAAGCGAAACCTTAATTTACAGTTTACCCCGGAAGAAAAGCCCGGTATTGATAAGATAATAAGGCAACAAAAGCCACCAGAAACCAATATTGAACGGTTCGAAAGGCTAACAGGCATAAACCCTTGCATTTGCCCGGTGTGCAAAACCGGGAGAATGGTTGCCATAAGGGAGTTTCCTCGTATACGTTCACCAGCATGGAGTCCTTTTAGAAAGCCATCAACACAAGCATAATAAACTTCCAAATTGCGTTCTAAACGCTACTGGGAAAGCTATGCCTTAATGCCAACAAAAAAGACTAGAAACAGGTTGTCAACCACTATTTTATTTGGGTTGTTAACCTAAAAAAACACAAAAACCTGCAATACGTCAAAGAACGCCTATCTGTCTATTCTCAATAAAAATCAATAAAACCTTCGTTAAGTGCATAGCACTGATCCCGGCGGGTGTAGTTCAACACCGACTCATCGCTGGGTCTTGCAGACCGCTCAGATTCCTATTTATTAGCGGCTGGCATACCTTCTTAATCCAGTCGCATATTCATTCTTTAAACTTTCAATTTTCTCATTAGTGGTGCTTATTAGGCTTAGATTGTAGCGAATCGGATAAATTGATCCACCTTCAGAGCCAGACGCATCTAATTTCGCTTTGATTTCTCGATATTCTTTCCATGTTTTTATGGAATCATCAAGCAATTCATGCTTAAAATCTAAAATTGTTTCTGTCTTTGATGCCGTTTTTAATGCTGCAATTAGTTCTGCTAATTCGTTGTCAGATTCTACAAAATTATCGTATGCAAGTCTTTGCGACTCAACTTGAGTTTCCGGTGCATCTGGATAAAGTAGGTTCCAAATAAAATCATAAGTTTGATTAAGGAATATTTTTGAATTTGAAAAACACCTTAAAATCTCATCTTGATCAACTTTTATATCTATTGCAAATTCATGGCAATAAATATGTCTAAGCTCAAAAGTTCTTTTAATGTCGGAAATTATTTGGCCAGAGTTTTCGATAAAATTTCTTGAATTATCCTTAATATCTTCAAATATACTTTCCCTTTGATAGGACTTGATTTTTTTGACGAAGTCAATTCCAATAATGGTTGAAAGATTACTATTTATGTCGTCAAAATTATTGCAAGGTAAAATATGGGAAATAAATTCTCCAATAGACACAACCTTGGATTGAATAGCGTTAATTATGTCAAAATCAAATTTCACATTCTGGGACTGATTAAATTTTGTTGCATTGTCACTGAAAGGTTTTCCAAAGTCTATTAAATCTTTATAGACTGAGCGGAAAAAAGATTCAAAGCATGCAACTGTCACGATTGGAATATACTTGAGTAATTCTTTGTCATAGTTGTCATTATAATTCAAATACTCACTGAATGCAGATTCAATCTGGTTAAGTTGCAAACCATAAACATGTCGAGAATTATATTCCGAACGAGACTTTATTGCTGTTATTTCATTTATTAAATTCCTTTTCATCTCAAGTTTCTAATCATATTAAAAGCGTCAAAATGCTTGCCGCTAACGGATAAAGCTACACGCAGGGGCGGATTGCGGGCGATTTCCTGTCAAGCCGAAAGGCGGCACGAGCGGAAAGATGCCCACCGAAAACCACTGCTGCCGCACTTGACGGGTAGCTGAAGTTATTGCGCGTATTCATTTTT
>JBGSUC010000015.1:0-18757 GCA_041736275.1 Prolixibacteraceae bacterium | reverse complement strand
CCAATCCCGATCAAGAAGCATGGAAATAAAGCGAAAAGTCTATTCAAACATGGACTAACTTATATCGCAACAGTGCTGTTAAACGCCTTCTTTCAGGATGATATCGATATTTTCAAATTTTTGTCATGTACTTAGTAAATTCCATCAAAAATAAATAACTCAAATGCAACATTAACAATTTAACCATCGTCTTTCAAATAGTAAACAACTCGATCATCTTGGAAACACAATACCCAAATACCTATCAGGATGTAATTGATAGGTGCAGGAAAGGAGACAGCAAAGCACAATTTGAGCTTTACAAACTGTATTACAAATCAATGTATGCCGTTTGTCTGCGAATGGTTGGTAATGCCATCGAAGCTGAAGATGCGATGCAGGAAGCCTTTTTAAAAGCCTTTACCAAAATAGATACCTATGAAGGTAAGGTAAGTTTTGGCGCATGGCTTAAAAAAATTGTGATTAACCGTTCATTGGATCACCTGAAAAAGCGAAAAGTAAAATTTGAAGAGCTGAACGAAAAGATTCCTGATGAAGATCCTGTTCGAATTGAAATTTCGGAGATTCAGATGGAACAGCTAAAAAAAGCAATTCAGCAGTTGCCTGATGGGTACCGGGTTGTTTTGAGCCTTTATTTGATTGAAGGGTATGACCATGAAGAAATATCGCAAATTCTCGGAATTACAAATGTCTCATCGCGCTCGCAATATTTAAGGGCTAAACTTAAGCTGCGGCAGATGATTCAAAAGGAGAAAATGTTTGAATACAATTAAAAATGAACAGCATGAAGGACGAACTGGAAAGATTAATCTTAAATAACCGACATTCATTTCAGGATGAAGAACCATTAGAAGGACATTTAGAACGATTTGAAGCTCGTCTGCAGAAAGCTTCAAAACCGTCAAGGATGATCTATTTGCGAATGAGCCTAAAAGTAGCTGCGGTTGTAGTATTCGCTCTGCTAGCCGTTAATCAGGCCCGTATCTGGTTTATTCCCGAAAAGCATGAAACTCTCTCTCTGGGATCAATTTCCGAAGAATACCGTGAAGTTGAATTCTATTACACGAATTCCATTCAACTAGGCATGACTCAATGGACAAAACTTAAAGATGAAGGGTTTATCTCAGAATCCGAACAACAATCGATGCAAAAAGAACAGGAAGAATTTGATCAGATGTATCAGAAGTTGCTCAGCGATTTGAATGCGAACCCAAACGACGAGCGGGTTATCAATGCCATGCTCGAATACTATCAAGCCAGAATGAATGTTATTTCAATCATCATTAACAAGTTACAGGAAGTAAAAAAACAAAAACATACAAGCCATGATCTCGAAATTTAAACTCACTATTGCCATGCTGCTGCTTTCAACAATATATGTAAGTGCAGCCAGCCTCGAATACACGAAACAGGTTAGAAAAGCCTGGTCCAGAAACAGTGTTTCTGTTCTGAAAATAAACAACAAATTTGGCGAAATAAAGATAAACGACACCGGAGGAGACTCAGTTACCATAAAAGTGGTTATTACTGTCGACAACCCTTCGGAAAGTAAAGCTAAAGACCTGATAAGTAAAATTCGGATCAATATTGAAAAATCTGGAGGATTGGTTGATGCCGAAACTGAAATTGAAGATAACTTCAGGAGTAAACAAAATTTCTCAATAGATTATTTTGTAAATATCCCGAAAGACAAGGAACTCAATATTACAAACCGATACGGGAATTTGATCATGAACGATCTGGAAGCAAAAGGAATTTTTGATATAAGTTACGGATCGATGACTGCGGGAAAGATGAAAGCTCCAACTGGTAGTCCGGTCAAAATAATGTTAAGCTATGGGAAAGCTAATCTGGAGTCGATTAACGATGCAAATCTGGAAATTAAATACTCCAAGTTATATGCAGATAAAATCGACCATCTTGTCCTTGAATCAAGGTATTCAACGTTAAATCTTGACAAATCTTCCAGTCTGACTCTAGACTCCAAATACGATGCAATTAATATTGAAAAAATTGACAAACTGAAATCAGTTTCAAAATATACGAACTACAAGATTGAAGAACTTACCGGAAGTTTCGATCTGGATACCGGATATGGTTCTGTACGTATCGCCAAAGTTGATCCGAAATTCAATAAAATAAGTATCGTTAATAGCTACGGTGGCATAAACATTAGCTTAAACGAATTGAATTACAGGCTCGAAGCTGATTGTGATTACTGTGATGTAAAATATCCTGAAGATCGCTACAAAGGAAATAAAATAAGGGAAAATCATCGTTTCAGCCTCGATGGTAACGTTGGAAACGGAGGTGGAACAGTAAATATAACGAGCCGATATGGTGGAATAAAACTGGTGGAATAGGAAGAACGAAGAAAAGACATTACCTCAACAAATACAGCAAATAGAAAACCACGGGCCGGTATACGGTTCGTGGTTTATTATTTTTATATTCGGTTAAAATTTAAAGAGTGACAACCGAAATCCAAATAGTAGCTTTTAATATCCCCTATCCGCCAGATTATGGTGGAGTAATTGATGTATTTTATAAAGTGAAAGCACTTTCTGAATGTGGCATATCGGTTTACCTTCATTGTTTTGAATATGACCGTCCGAGAGCAATTGAACTTGAAGAATTTTGCGCGAAGGTATTTTACTACCCGAGAAAAGGCGGTATTCGTTATTTATTTTCAACTAAACCATACATTGTAATTACCCGAGATAACGATCAGTTATTAAATAATTTAACAGAAAACAAAGCTCCGATTTTATTTGAAGGATTACATACCTGCTATTACATTGGTCATCCAGCACTTTCCAATCACCGGAAGTTAGTACGAACTCACAATGTTGAACACGAATATTATTTAAATCTAAGCAAAAGCGAACAAAATATTTTCAAAAAAATATTCTTTAAACTTGAATCGGCTAAACTGTCAGCTTATGAAAAGATGCTTAAAAAAGCCTCTCACCTGCTCTGTATTTCGCCAAACGATAATTATTATTTCGACCATAAATATGGACATTCGCATTTTATTCCGGCCTTTCATCCGTTCAGCGAAATAAAATCGAAAGAAGGGAAAGGAGAATATATTCTGTTTCATGGAAATCTTTCCGTATCCGAGAACTTACAGGCCGTTTATTACCTGATCAAACACGTTTTTCCGAGAATTAGTCATCCTGTTATTGTTGCTGGTAAAAATCCTCCGGAAAGGCTTATTCAGAAAATCAGCCAATTAGCGAATATCAAACTGGTAGCGAATCCTGACAACGATGAAATGGAGGAAATCATTCAAAATGCACATATTTGCTTATTGCCTACTTTTCAGGATTCCGGGTTAAAGCTGAAACTTCTGGCATCGCTATTCTCCGGACGGTTTTGTGTTGTAAATACTCCAATGGTCCGTAAAACCGGATTGGAACACCTTTGCTATGTTACCGATAAAGCTGGCGAAATGGTCGGACATATAAATAAATTATTTCATCAGGAATTTACTTCAGACGAAATAGAAAAGCGGAAAATCATTCTGGAAGATGCATTTTCGAACCGCAACAATGCTGAGAAAATCAAACAGTTTATCGATAAATAAACACACCTGATATAGTAAGAGTAGTAACTTATTTATTGGAAACTGCTGGTAATGTAAATGAAACTTTAGTACCTGTATTCTTTTGGCTTTCTATAGTTATAGTTCCATTGTTTTTCTCAATAAAATCTTTGACGAGAATTAATCCTAAACCGGTACTCATTTCATTTTCAGTACCGGTTGTATGAACTGTATTGGTTATATCAAATATTTTCGAGAGTGCCGATTGTTCAATTCCAACCCCATTATCTGCAATACTAATTAGTACGCTATCCAAGTTATTGAAATCAGACTTAATAGTTACCGAACCTCCCCGATGAGTGAATTTAATGGCATTGCTGAGAATATTACGCACTATTGTCTGAACCATATTTAGGTCAGCAAGCACAAAAATCTGATCATTTAATTCACACCTGATATCGATCTGTTTGTTCTCGGCAACTTGCTTTAATCCTTTTATTGAGGTTTGAAGAACATCCGTTAGTTTTAATTTCGTTGGCCTGAATTCTATTTTGTTTAATTGTGATTGAGCCCAAATGAGCAGATTTTCAAGTAATACACTTACACTTTCTGCTGATTCATACAGTGTTAATAATATTTCTTTTAATTCTGTTGGACTGTGTTCATTGAATGTGTCATTGAGATGCTCCAAAAAAGAGGCAAGGCTGCCAGTTGGTCCGCGCAAATCATGTGCGATGATAGCAAAAAATTTATCTTTGGCAGCGTTTGTTTCCTTTAGTTCGAGGTTTTTATGTCTCATTTTAGAGTAAAACCAATATATTAAAATTGCAATGAAAATTGCAATAAAGATTCCTATGATCATGATCAGTTGAGAAATCCTATGCTGCTTGATTGTAAGGGAATTAATTTCGTTTTGTTTTTCCAACTCAATAATCTGCCCGTTTTGCTTATCGATCTCATAAATTGCCTGCAGCTGTTCCATCTTTATATCTGCGTCACCCGAAAGAAGTGAATCTTGAATTTCAATTTGTTTTTTCTGACAACTAACCGCATTTTCAAGATCATTCATCTTCAAATAAACTTTGGTCAACCTTGAATATATGTTTAACTGTATACTTTTTTGGTTGTTTGATATAGCTAAAGTTAATGCTAACTGTAATTTGTCAAACCCTTCTCTTTTTTGTCCTTGTTCAATGAGGCTTAATCCGAGGTACTCATAGACCGAGGGAAGACCTAGAAAGTCATCAACTTCTTTCTTTATCTTTAACGATTCATTCAAATGGTTTTCAGCCAGTTTATATTCTCCAATGGCATAATCAATCATACCCAGATTTTTATATGCGTTTGATAGACCGTACTTTTCTTTGGTAGCTGTATATGCCTTTAAAGTAAAATCAATGTCTTTATATGCTTCTTTAAAATTTCCTGCGTCTAAGTTGAGAAGTCCGATCTGGGAATAGCATATGGCTACGCCATTTTGGTTTCCATCGATAGTCGCCATTTTGATGTATATTTCCAAAGCTTCCTGAAAATATTCTAAAGCTTTTTGAGACAGCTTTAAGTCGGCGTATATTCGACCCAATAAATAGGCTGCCCATGCCTTACCCTCAGAGAAACCTGCCTTTTCATAATTGAGCTTCGAGTTAATTATGTATTCTATTGCCCTGTCGTACAATCCGTTAACTCTAAATATGGTTCCCATCATCGAGTATGAAGAACCCATCACTTTAAAATTGTTTGATAGACGACCAGACTGAATAGAGGCATTAAAATACTCAAGTGCAGTTATATCTTCATTGAGGCTGTGCTTAATTACACCTTTACGGAATAGGATTTCTCCTTTGTACCAATTATCGTGAGTATCCTCTGAAAGAGTGAGTGCCGTATCAAGATAAGCCAAAGAAATATCCTTTATCGCCAATACCTGGTTTATTCTTCCCAGCGTATAATAGGCAAGCATTTCCAGGCTTTTATCATTCGCTGTTTTGGCTGCTAACAGAGCAGAATTTGCAAGGCTCTCTGCTTCATGGTTATTGTTGTCAACAATTTGAATGGCAAGTTCAAGTTGTGTGGAGATTCGGTCAGATCCTTTGTTATTATTTAATTCTTTACGGAGACTGTCTATTTGTGTATCGATATTTTTTCCCTCAGAGGCGGCAGAATATGCTATCAAAACAATTAATAAAAACAGGAAAGTCCAAATAGTATTTTTATTCATTTATATCTTAGGTTAAATAAAGCCTGTAAAATTGATTATCCTTGATGAATGAGGTCAATTTACAATTAATTTAAATAATTGTCCATCCTTTTTAGCAATACTTCGAGTGAAGCTTAATTATTTTTAACAATAGTAAAACAAGCAATAATTGGAAGTCATAGGCTTAAAACGGATTGCCAAAATCAATTTAAATCTGGGGGTAAAGTTACCTGTCGTCCTCCTCTTTTAGAGAGAAACGGTGATAGATGTGAAGTTTGCTTATAGAGAGATGAGCAGGTTCGCTTTTGATTAAAACGAATAATGCATTTGAATCTATCCACTCTCAGTTGAGGAAAGAACCAAATAAAAGTGAGTTTCCCATTGCGAAAAAGCTTCACTCAATTTGATTTATCAACCCTAAAACTTTCAATAAAAGAGAACTTAATACTTCAATATTGTAGAATAGCAGCACATCAACTCTATATCAGAATTGAAATCGAATGTCAGTAGTTTTAATAGAATGGATAATAAATCAGGAAGAGTCTTAATTACACTCTGATTTTAATTTTTTTTGGCCCTTTTTCTCTCTACTCCACGGTTCGTTGGTTTTACTTTCCGGGGTTTCCGTTCTCCTGGTCCGCCAAGATTCACTTTCTTGTTTTTCTCTTTCTTTTCGTGAAAAGCTCCCTGCGAATCGTTTATGGCATTCGACTTACCCAGATAATCTTTATCAAACATCACTGGTTGTTCTTCTTCCGTATACACATGAGATATTTTCAGACCTTCCGGAAGAGGTTTTTCAAGTATTGGCCTATTCATGAATTTTTCGATCTCAGCAAAATTTTTCCCTTCTGCTTCGTTCACAAGAGTGAAAGCAATACCGGTTTGTTCTGCCCTTCCAGTGCGACCAATACGGTGAATATAATCTTCAGGAGCATCCGGAGTATCAAAATTGATAACATGCGAAACATCTGCAATATCCAATCCTCTTGAAGCAACATCAGTTGCAATTAAAATTCTGTATGTTCCATTCCTGAACCGTTCGAGTGAATTAATCCTGTAATTTTGCGATTTATTGGAGTGAAGTACACCTATCTGCTCCGGAAAAACAGGATCGATGAGTTCAAAAACCCGATCAGCAAACTGTTTACTGGCCACAAAAATCAGCACCCTATAATATTCATCTGCATTAGCAAGCAGGTTTCCAAGCAAATTTACCTTCGTAAAGAAATTCGGAACTGTATAATAGTATTGAGTTATTTGTTCAAGCGGAGTGCGCTGATTTTCAATCGCCACAGTGATTGGCTCGTAAAAATAATTATCAATCAATGCCGCAACTTCTTCGGTCAGAGTAGCCGAAAACATTAGATTTTGTCTGCGTTGCGGTAAGCTTTCCATGAAACTCATCAACTGAGGCCGAAATCCCAGATTCAACATTTCATCCACCTCATCAATAACCAGTTTCTGAATCGATTTCAGGCGTAAAACTCCGGTCATTACCAAATCGACTAAACGTCCGGGAGTCGCAACAAGAATATCCATTCCGTTATAGACAACCTGCCTTTGAGTATTGATGTTGGTTCCGCCATAAACACCAACGACTCTCACATTCATGTATTTCGTCAGCTTTTCAATTTCACCAACTACCTGTAAAACCAATTCACGAGTCGGAACAACAATTAAAATCCGGGCATGTTTTGAATCCGAATATTTGAGCTGACGAAGAATAGGCAACAGATAAGAAAATGTTTTCCCGGTACCAGTTTGGGCAATACCAACTGCGTCGCGGCCCGACATAACTACCGGGTATACTTTTTCCTGAATAGGCGTTGGATTTTCGAATCCCAAATCAATCAAGGCATTCAGCAGTGGAGTATTTAAGTTTAATTCCTGAAAAGTCACGATTTATAAATTTTAATTTGTTGCAAAGGTAATCCGAAACAACTATAAATCACTTTAAGGCATCCAAATAAAGCAAACGATCAAAAACAGAATGGATCGATCAAATTAAAATTCTTGATTAATCTGCAAAAACTAATCCTTTTTACCATAAAAATTGTCTGTAATTATATGTATATTAGTATAATTACAGAACCTTCATTATTATTTTTCTTCGAATGAAAATTATATCTGTTTGTAGGAAAATTCATGATATGTTTGGCAGCTTTCTATTTGCTAATTTGAACAATGCTTACAGGGTTAATTGCTGGAATAAATTAGGCGTAAAAATGGGCAATAATTGTCGGATAAGCTGTTTATCCCTTTCTCCGGAGTCTTATTTGATTGAGTTAGGGGATAATGTTGTAATCGCTCAAAATACCAAACTCATTACACATGAAGGCTCAATTTGCATATTCCATAAAGAAAATCCGTATTTGGATCTCTATGGAAGAATTAAAATTGGGAATAATACATTTATTGGAATGAATTGCCTTATCCTCCCAAAAACAACCATTGGCAATAACTGTATTATTGGAGCGGGATCGGTTGTGAGGGGTAATATTCCCGACAATTCCGTTGTAATTGGTAATCCGGCACAAGTTGTTATGAATACTGATCGCTACAGAACTAAAGTTTTCAGCAACCCTGTTCTTGGTGAATATCGACTTTTGAAGAAAGAAGAAAAAAAGCAGATGTTACTCGACAAGATCCACAACTAATATTTTTTCAACCATTTACTATCTCAAATTTATTGATCATTCAGTAACAAATTACTCCTTGGTATCCTTGTCGCGAATCTGAACCCGGCGAATCTTTCCACTTATTGTTTTCGGAAGTTCAGTAACAAATTCAACTATACGCGGATATTTGTATGGGGCAGTAACTTTCTTAACGTGTTCCTGCAATTCTTTCGCCAGCTCGTCACTCGCATGATAGTTATTTGCCAGAATTATGCTGGCTTTAACAACCTGTCCACGATCAGCGTCGGGAACAGCGGTTATGGCACATTCCAGCACTGCCGGATGCTCGATCAGGGCACTTTCCACTTCAAACGGACCAATTCGGTAACCTGAGCTCTTAATAACATCATCAGCACGACCTACAAACCAGTAATAGCCATCTTCATCACGCCAGGCCATATCACCGGTATAATAAACATCATCGACCCAAACTTTTTGAGTCAACTTTTCATCCCGATAGTAACCACTAAACATTCCGGTTGGTGTATCCCGGTTTGTGTAAATAACAATTTGCCCCTCCACTCCAATTTCGCACGAATTCCCATCTTCATCGATCAAATCGATCTCATAACCTGGCGAGGGTTTGCCCATTGAACCAGGCTTTGGTTCCATCCAGGGGTAAGTTGCCATTGCTACGGTTAATTCAGTCTGTCCGTAACCTTCCATCAGTTTTATTCCCGTAGCTTCCCTGAATTGCCGGTAAACTTCAGGATTAAGTGGTTCTCCAGCTACTACGCAATATTTCAATGCTTTAAGATCAAATTTGGTAAGGTCTTCTTTTATCAGGAACCGATAAATTGTTGGTGGTGCGCAAAAAGTGGTAACCTTATGTTTAGCAATCACTTCCATCATATGTTTTGGAACAAATTTGTCAAAATCGTAAGTCATCACCGCACTACCCGATAACCATTGTCCGTATAATTTCCCCCATGCCGATTTAGCCCAACCGGTGTCAGCAACCGTAAAATGGAGTCCATTATCCTGAACATTCTGCCAATATTTAGCCGTCAGTATATGTCCGAGTGGATAAATATAATTGTGATTCACCATTTTAGGCATTCCGGTTGTTCCGGAAGTAAAATACAAAAGCATGATATCGCTATTATTTGGGACATCAGTCCCTTGAGGACGTTCAAATTCCTCAGAACAACTTTCCATTTCTGAAGTAAAATTAAGCCAGCCATCCCGATCTTCACCAACCAATGCTTTCAATTTTAAAGTGGGAGACTTTACTTCTGCATCTTCTACGTGCTGAATAACTTCAGTTTCCGGCACACAAACAATCATTTTAATATCTGCTGCGTTGCTTCGGTAAACGATATCTTTTGGACTTAACAAATGAGTTGCCGGGATAGTTATTGCGCCTATTTTATGAAGAGCAAGTATACAAAACCAAAATTCAAAGCGTCGTTTCAAAATCAGCATCACCGGATCTCCCTTCCGAATGCCGGCTTTGATGAAAAAGTTTGCAGCTTTATCACTGTATTTTTTCATCTGGGCAAAGGTAAAAACCCTTTCCTCTCCACTATCATTGCACCAAACCATGGCAATTTTATCAGGTGTTTGACTGGCAATTTCGTCGACCACATCAAAAGCGAAATTGAAATTCTCGGGAATCCTGAGTTGAAAGTTATCTGCAAAGTCCTGATAGGAATTAAATTCTGTTTGAGAAAGATATTTATCGAGTACCATATATTATATTCTTGATGGGATAATATTTTAAAATACAAACAATTAGCTGGAGCATGGCATTTTTTGTCATTACAAAGGTGTAAAGCAACTAAGAACTCAGCGAAAATTCTTGTGTTTTGGCACCTTTGCAGCAAAATATATCATAAAAGTAACCTGAATAGATCAATCTTGTGACATACCAAAACAGAACTGAAATTTAAACTATAACCGCAATAAATCTGGCAACCTGGTTATTTAATGCTTTCATGGCATGCTTGTATGCAGAATCAAAGTAAATTGAGTCGCCTTCTTTTAAAATAATTTCGTGCTCATCTACTAAAATCAACAAAGTACCAGAAAGTACATAATTAAATTCCTGACCTGGATGTGAGTTAAACTCAAGTTTTGAGTTGGTCAGGTCAGGTTCTACTGTTACGACGAAAGGTTCTGCTTTTTTATGAATAAAATTCCAGGCTAGATTTTCATATTTATACTGTTTCCTGCGGTCAACATTCAATCCTTTACCTTTTCGCACAACAGAATACACATTCAGTTTTGGTTCATCTCCCCTTAAAAGTGCAGATAGTTCCATATTAAACCGATGAGCAACTTTATACAAAAAGCCAACAGGTATATCTGTAGTTCCACTTTCATAATTACTAAAAACATCAGGCTCAATATTTAATTCATTAGCAAAGCTTTCTGCTGAGATTCCTGCAATTTCACGCAGTTCTTTGATCCGATCAGCGATCATTTGAATTTGTTCGTTCATTGCTTTGATTTTTGATTTCAAGATAACGAATTTATTCTTTTAAATTATTCGATTTTAAAAACTATAAATTTATTCATTATAAACGATTTACATAAGCAAACAAAACACAGTCGTCCTGTTCTGTCAACTTCTGTGTATCATTTTTGTTATTAAATGAAATCATTTTTTATAACAGTCAATTAAGAATACCATGAATTTTACAATCAATCAATATGAATTCGGACAAAGACCAGCAGTCTCGCTCCCATCACCTCAGTTTATAGAAATTCTAACCGAAGCAGGCATCAGGAAAATGGTCAGCGATCATTACGATTTGCTAAGTAAAAGTGAAGTGAACCACCTTTTCCCACGTATTGAAGAAGCGCTGGATAAAGCGAAACAACGATCATCCGATTTTTTCATTCAGATATGCGGCGGTCATCCGTATTTTAACGAGAACCGTGGCAAACCAATGTTGGCAAGGCGTCATGCGCCTTTTGCAATTACCCCGTCAGCTCGAATCGTTTGGCTAAAATGTTACCAGCTGGTTCTTTCGAATCTCGAATTGCCCGAACCTGTTATTCAATCTTTCTGGGATTATTTGAATGTTTTTTCGTTTTGGATGGTAAATACAAATGAATAACACACTCTGACTATTTCATTTAAATATCAACCAACTAAGCTTTCTTTTTTCAATCCAATACTTGCTTCATAAACATATTTTGCAAGCCACATTTTATTAGTATTTTTTGTCCTGAAAAAAGAATCTTTAAAGAGGTGGATTATGGGAAAGGATGAAGAAAGCAATAATGCTATTAAAGGTTTATTTAGAAGCGCTGAATTATACCGTATTCTGATCGAAAATTCAAACGAAGCAATCTTTTTTACTCAGAACTCAAAAATTATTGATTGTAATTTCGCCGCATTATCCATGTTTGGATTTAAATCCAAATCGGAAATACTGGGACAGCGCTTATTCGATTTTAGTCCGCACCAGCAAAATGATGGAATTAATTCGTTTGAAAAATCAAATCAAATACTTTCGGATACTACCAGCAATCATTCGAAGAAATTTAATTGGAAATATTTGAAGTCTGATGGAACTTCATTCGATGCAAAAGTTACGGTAAATTCATTTCTTCACGAGAATCAAACCTTTCTTCAGATATCAATTTGCATTGTACATCAAATTGAAGAATCAGATAATGATCTAAAGAGATGCAAAAGCCTTGTGTCCGGAATAATGGAAACCGTAACACAACCCCTATTCGCCAAAGACGAAAATTTCATTTACACTCATTGCAATCAGGCCTTTGCAGATTATCTCGGCAAAACTACCAACGAAATTATTGGGTCTAGTGTTTTTCAAATAAGTGATTTTGAAAAGGCCAAAGTTTATGAGAAAGCCGATCAGGAACTTTTTAATGCTGGGATTTCTCAAACTTACGAATCCAAAGTAAAGTTTCAGGATGGGACAGATCATGATGTTGTCTTTCGCAAAAATGTTATTTTGGATAAGAATGGAAATAAACTTGGACTAGTTGGACTAATTGATGACATAACTGAACAGATACGAATTAAAAAAGAAATAATTAAGACCGAGGAAAAATACAAAAAGATGTTCGAGAATGTTCAGGATGTCTTTTACCGGACAGATTTGAACGGCATTATTACTGAAATTAGTCCTTCCATCGAGAGATATTCGAACTATGTAAACAAAGATATTATAGGTCAGCCGATTGAAAATTTTTACACTATTTCTGAAGATAGGAAAAAGTTAATTGCAGAAATTCAGGAAAAAGGAGAAGCTTCTGATTTTGAACTTTTACTTAAAGGTAGACAAGGCCAAAAAGTATGGGCCTCTGTAAACGCTCATTTCTTTTTTGATGAAAACGGTTCAATTTCCGGAGTGGAAGGAACAATCCGGGATTTGACTGACCGAAAACAAGCAGAAGAAAACTTAAAACTCTCACTTTCACTTCTTCAGGCAACTCTAGAATCAACCACCGAAGGAATACTTGTTGTTGATTTTGCGGGAAAAATCAGAAGCCATAACAACCAGTTCAAGACCCTTTTCAATATTCCTGACCAAATTATTGAATCCGGAAATGATTCTATTTTGCTTGATTTTGTCTTGAATCAGTTTAAAAATCCGGAAAATTTTATAAAAAAAGTAGAAGATCTTTATAAAAATCCGGAATTGGAGAGCTTTGACGTTCTGGAACTGAAAGACGGGAAAATTTTAGAAAGATATTCGTGCCCGCAGAGATTAGACGGTTTACCCATTGGACGTGTATGGAGTTTTAACAATGTTACCGTCCGCAAAAAAGCTGAAGCACAACTGCAATTAATGGCTCATGCTATAAAAAGTATTAAAGAATGCATCAGTATTACCGATACCGAAGATCAAATACTGTTTGTAAATGCAGCGTTTCTTCGAACTTATAGATATACGGAAGGTGAATTGGTTGGGAAAAATATTTCAATTGTCCGATCGTCCGAAAATGATTCGGAAATCGTCGATAAAATATTAGAAATTACTGCTGACAAGGGTTGGCAAGGTGAAATTCTGAATAGACGAAAAGATGGGTCCGATTTCCCAATATCTCTTTCAACTTCAGTTGTACGGAATGAAAACAATGAAATACTCGGAATGGTAGGAGTTGCAATTGATATAACCGAGAGTAAAAAGGCAGAAAACGAATTACGAAAAAGTGAAGAAAAGTACCGTAATCTCATCGAAACCATGCCCGATGGGGTATACCGAAGCACACCTGAAGGGAAATTTATTGAAGTAAACGATGCTATGGTTAAAATTTTGGGCTATGAGAGCAAGGAAGACTTAATGTCAATCGATATCAAAACCCAACTTTATTTTGATTCTGAAGAAAGGGAGGATCTCACAAAAAAAATGAGTCTAAACAAGTTAGATGTATTCCCACTTAGAAAGAAAGACGGATCAGCAGTTTATATTGAAGACCACGGCTGGATGGTAACAGACGAGAATGGAAAAATTATTTTTCATGAAGGAATTTCGCGAAATGTAACTGACCGAAAAAAAGCGGAGTTTGAAATTCAGAAATATTCGGAGCAGCTGCAAGAACTCAACGCATCCAAAGACAAGTTCTTTTCTATTATTGCGCACGATCTAAGGAGCCCTTTTAATAGCATTGGCGGATTAAGCGAGATCATTAAAACTGAAGCCAGATATCTTGACATTGCAACAATAGAGCAATATGCAGGAATAATACATTCAACATCGAATAATACTTTCCGGCTACTCGAAAACCTTCTCGACTGGGCAAGCATTCAGCAATCAAGCATGCCATTTATTCCGGAAACTATTATTCTTAAAAAGATTGTTTCAGAAGTTGTGGAATTAATGATTGAAAAGGCAAATAGTAAGATGATTGCTATCATCAATTATATCCCTGAAAATATGATAATTGTTGCAGATAAAAATATGATCAAAACTATTCTGCGGAACTTAATTTCAAATGCGTTAAAGTTTACTTCAACAAAAGGCAAAATTGAAATAAATGTAATATCACGATCCAATGAATATGAAATTTCAATAAAAGATTCAGGTACAGGCATTTGCATGGAAGATATTGACAAAATCTTTAAAGTTGGTACAACTTTCTCCAAACGAGGCACTGAAAACGAAAAAGGAACTGGCCTGGGATTAATGCTGTGCAAAGAATTTGTTGAAAAACATGGAGGAATAATCTGGGTTGAAAGCGAAGAAGGAAAAGGAAGCGAATTTAAATTTAGTATACCTTCCTCAATTTAATCTGAACAGAAAATATTACAAATCATAACATGATTACAGAAGCACAAAACCGCCAGCTTAAACAAGAAATTGATGCGTTGCGAGATAAAATAGCCTCATTAAAAGAAAGCGAAGAACGTTATAGGCTAATTTCAAGTGTTGCAACTGATTACACTTTTTCAACTAAAGTATTGCCTGATGGAAAGCTTGATTTGAATTGGGTTGCCGGTGCATTTGAATCTATCTCAGGTTTTACACTCGAAGAATTTAAAGCACGAGGAGCCTGGCGATCTACCATACATCCTGATGACTTGTACATTGATGATAATGATATTGCTCGTTTGCAAAACAATCTGGACTCGGAAAGCGAATTAAGAACCATTAACAAAAACGGTGAAATTGTTTGGGTACAGGTTTTCGCACACCCGATCTGGAACAAGGAAAAAAATTGTCTGACTGGAATATACGGTGCGGTAAAAAATATAACGGACCGTAAATCAGCAGAAGAACAGGTAATTAAATCTGAATTACAATTCCGTTCACTAGTGGAAAACATCCACGAGATGGTTTCTATCATTGATAAACGTGGAAAACTCGTATATAGTAGTCCTGCTGTTGAGCAAATAACTGGATTTACATTTGATGAATTACAACAAATAAACGGATTTTCATTTATTCATCCTGAAGAATTAGAGGATACTAAAAAGACAATCGCCTTTCTGATAAACAATCCAGGTATCCCAACAAATCGAATCAGTCGATTATTACATAAAGAAGGACATTGGATTTGGACAGAAGGAACCATTACCAATTTAATAAATGATGATAATATAAAGGGCTATATAATTAACTATCGCGACATAACAGAACGGCTAGAACTGGAAAAAATACTTCAGGATAATAATGAACGGCTAAAGCTTATCTTGGAAAGCACTCCAATTGCAATATGGGACTGGAATCTGGAAACCGACCAATGGTTTGCTACATCCAAATATTATACTATGCTTGGATATAAACCGGAAAGTGAGTTTCACGATCGCGCAGTATGGTTAAACCGCGTTCATCCTGATGACCGGGATATGGTTTCAAAAAAAATTGAAATAATTCTTAATAACGAAAATGATGAATATCGCTACGAAGCCCGTATGCTACATTCTGATGGAAGCTACAGGTGGCAAACTGTAATTGGAAATGTAATTGAACGAAATATTGCAGATATTCCTGTCCGCATGCTGGGTGTTCGATTTGATATAAACGATCGTAAGCTTGCTGAGGAAAAGTCATTAAAATCAGAAATGCAATTCAGAGAATTTCTGGAAAAAATTAATCTGATTGCAGTTATACTGCAATAGTTCGTTCAAAAAACATTAAAAATTAAGCGGCCATAGTGCCGAAATACAATAGTTCATTGACATGTTGACGATTTTTGATTGAGTTCGGGTTAATAGCGAACAGGCGTAAAAATCTCGACAACAATAATGTGTTGTGAAACAGCACCTTGTATGTTGCCATAGAAAATGAGTTCTCCCTTGTTTCTGGATTACTCAGCTGCATTATCTTGGCAATATTTACTGTTGTCAATGCGGTATTGAAATGAAAGTTGAGCTTATTTCCACTTCTTGCCTGAGAGTTTTCAAGGCCAGCAAATTGCTTGGCATCTCTGAACCCAAATTCTATTTGGAACCGGGTGTGATAAATATCGATTACATCAATTGGGGCTTGCATGATATCGGTTGAAAACAAAAGACGGTAAGTTGTTTTTCCTTTTATCAGGAACTGTTCTACAACCAGCAAAATGTTTCTACCAAGAGCTTTGGAATATACAATCCCTGAGTATGCTATTATTCCTTTGTCGTTCTCAACTTGATTGAAATGTTCGGGGTTCAAGTTCCTGACATCAATTTTTCCTCCATATTTTGATGGTCTGCCTTTCTTTCCGGTCTTAGGTTGTATTGAAAGATAGGTCAAGTCCGCATCATCGCGAAGTTTGCTTATCAGGTGAAGGGAACATTTCAGAATCTTTTCGACAAAGTTTTTCTTGGAGAAATACGCATCTGCAACAACATATTTGGTAATGGATAATATCTGTTTCATGTATTTCTTAATAACTCCCGCATACCAATCGATTAACGACAGGTCGTTATCCTGAAGACAGTTTGTCGGAGGCGTTTGTACAGCATCCAAATGAAAGCTTAATCTGGTGTCTGCATCGATTACTGAGAGTCCAAGGATTTCAATCCCCCGGAGTGCTCTGCCGGCACAGCCCGACCAAAAGTATCCAATACCAGGGGTTTTCTTGCCTGATTTGTGAATGAAGCTTGGATCGAAGGCAACTGCGGTGCGACTGCCAATCCAAGGCATTGATAAAGCTTTATTAAAGCCGAAGAAGTCAAATCGCTCCTCGAATTGGCGGCGGAAGCGTTGTTCACCAAAACGGCTGTATCGGCCTAACTGTAGAAAGTTAATCCGTGAAGGAATACTCAGGTAAAGCATGAAAATCTCAATCATAAAATCTCGTCTGCATTTGTTGAGCTTTATTTTAGAAACAGATAAAGCATCAAGGACAATATTTGAATAAATAACATAAATCGCAGAGGTGGCCATAATTAAAGTAATTAACTGGTAATTAATACTTTAAAGATACAAATCTCTGCGGTTTTAATCTAATAAATAATCAGTTATTTTGCTGTAAATCAGATAAATAACTAAGTTTTGAACGAAGTATTGCAATAAAAGACAAACTGAAATTTATGAACTGAAAAAATATTTCAACGAGATAGTGCCTAAAGACAGATTTGTGGATATTGAATTTGAAAACGGCCATAAGCTATCAAGTCTTAGAATTCAGCCATTGGACACGACAACAGGTGAACGGGTTGGACAAATGTTTTTAGAATGGGACTTAAAAACGAATACATCGAGAATGGATAGTATAATCAAACCTCTTGGTTGGACTCGGGAAACACTAAAAAATATTAAAGAAAGATTAGACAAAGCAAATTGTATTCAAATTGAAAGTGGAGACCCATCAAGAATTGGTTTTAAAAGATGCGAAATGGGAATGTATATTTTTAATGTATTTGACAAACCTATAGCAGACAGTTTAAAAAGCAATTATAACGATATTTGTACTTACGTATTAGTAAATGAAAAACTTGTTTTAGAATATGCAAGTGGAGTTTATGGAAGAGACTGTTTCTACAATAAACGATAACAAAAAATGAATAGAAAAAGAAAGGCTGCCAATAACTTCAGCTACCCGCAAGTCCGGCAGCAGTGGTTTTCGGTGGGCATCTTTCCGCCCAAGCAGCTTTTCGGCTTGACAGGAAATCGCCCGCAATCCGCCCCTGCGTGTAGCTTTATCCGTTGTAGGCAATTTTAGAGAACTCTTTGAGATACGTTTTTACGTTTTGATTAATAATTGTATTTGGACATGTTTAGCAATCTTAAAAAGTGGATATTATCGCAATCTACTATCGACAAGACCTATATTTTCAAAGGAGACGTTGATAAGTTTATTCAATTATTGTATGAAACAGAATTACGAAAAGACAAAATAAAATTTTCATTGACAAAACTGGACAAAGACGAATTTCAGATTACGGAAACTTCATCTGCTGGGATAATGTATCTTAATTCTAGACCGATAAAAGGTATAACTCTATTCGGCAAATTTCAACAATTTGAGACAGATACGTTGACAATCAGATTGAAAACAAAGATTCGAGTTGAAATATACCTCTTTTGTGCATTATCACTAATTTCATTGATCGCAATGATTGTAAATATTGGGGCTGCTCCTTTTTGGCCATTTCTTTCGCCATTGGTTGCAATTGTTTGGTTTAATTGGATTTATATGATTCAATTTAAAGATTTGGTACAAAAAGTAAAAGTGTATTTTGGATTGAAATGAAAACTGCCTACAACTTCAGCTACCCGTCAAGTGCGGCAGCCGTGGTTTTCGGTGGGTATCTTTCCGCCCGGGCGGCTTCTCGGTTTGACAGGAAATCGCCCGCAATCCGCCCCTGCGTGTAGCTTTATCCGTTATATGCGCATATTGGTCGCGGCTTGACAGAGAATTGGGTTTTAACCAATTATTGGTTTTCGCTCTTTGAAACGGTTTTGGGGTTTGATGGAT
>JBGSUC010000068.1:0-2816 GCA_041736275.1 Prolixibacteraceae bacterium | reverse complement strand
CTTCGTCGTAAAATTGACAGTAAGCTATGGGAGGGGATTGATAATATCAATGACCAGTTACTTACCTTTTTTCTGATATTCAAAAAAAAATAAAAATTTGGGTAGTACTTAAATACTTTTTCCCTCTCTATATAATAAACGGGATTAAAGATTAAACATGTACTCAAACGAAAAATTCGAATTATTACTTTCAGATGAGAATTTTCAGGATGATATTCTGAACTCAGATGATTTATTGGAAGACGGTCAAAATTCGATCTTGAAGAAATATTCAATTACTGCCAAAGAATTTGTTTATGCTAAAAAATTCTTTGGCAGTTTCTCCTTCAGAAAAGAAAATTTTAACTCTGAAGAAATTAGCTATGCTTTGAAAAGAATGCATTTACGAATTTCAGACAATGAAGTTCCTTTAACAAATAAAAAACAAAAGAGAATAGATTTCATTACCTGGATTTCCAGAATTGCAGCCTTCCTTGCCATCCCCTTACTTTTAACTACAATTTATTTTTATCAGGAAAGTAAAAAAGTACAGACCGACTATTTCGCGTCCTCTTCGAAGAAGTTGGAATATAATACTTTTCAGGCATCAATTGGAGCCAGAACTCAGGTGGCTCTTCCCGACGGATCATTGGTCTGGTTAAACTCCGGAAGCAGTATGACCTGTCCAGTAGCCTTCGATTCGAAAAGCCGAAATGTGGAATTAAAAGGGGAAGCATTTTTTGAGGTTGTGAAAAATGAAAAAATTCCGATGGTTGTTACTGCTGGCAATTTGAAGGTAAAAGTTTACGGAACTAAATTTAATGTAAATGCCTTTCCTGATAATGGTGTATTCGAAACGACTCTTGTTGAAGGAAAAGTTTCTATCATTCCAGGCGATGGTAAGCAGGAGTATCGGTTAAGTCCCGGATATACTGCTTCATATTCAGTAGGAAATCAAAAATTGAAAATGGAGAAAGTAGATGAGATGGCTAAATATACCGGATGGAAAGAAGGAAAGCTTCTGTTTCATGACGAACGGTTTTCTGAAATAATAAATAGACTTGAGAGATGGTATAATGTTGATATTCAGTTGACAGATGCTTCATTAGGTAATTACACCTTGTATGCCACATTCTTCGATGAAAGCATTGAACAGATACTTGAAATTTTTTCCGGGTCGATACCCATTCAAATTGATTATCCTAAAAGAATGAAAGAATCGGATGGAACTTATTCGAAACGTCAGATAATTGTTAAAAGAGATAATAAATTTAAATTGAACTAATTAATCTAAATATTTTAATGCCTATGGAGATAAGTATTGAAAAATAAAAAACAGGAAAGAGCAGCCACTCTTCCCTGTTCAAATTTTAACATGAGTGATTCATTATTTACTAACAAATCAATTCAAAAGTATGAAAAAAAATAGATGGTTTAATGCCGGGTGCTTTAATATTAGCAATCCCGGGAAAATCTTATTAAAGATGAAACTAACATTATTATTTGTATTGGTGGGAATAATCCAGGTTGTTGCAATAAACAGCTATTCCCAGACGACTAAACTTACTATGGAACTTCGCAATGTTTCCGTTGAAGAAGTATTAAAGGCAATCGAGAAACAGAGTGAATTCTATTTTGTCTATAATAAAGATGCTGTTGACATGAATAGAAAAGTTGATCTGAACGTAAGAAATCTTAAGATTGAAGATTTATTGGATAATCTGTTTAAAGAAACCAATGTAAGTTACAAGATTACTGATCGGCATATTATATTATCTACACTGGAACAGATTCAACAGCAAAAATCCGTCTCTGGTAAAGTAACCGATAACTCAGGAGCTACACTTCCCGGAGTTTCTGTCGTGGTTAAAGGAACTACAAATGGAACGATTACTGATTTTGATGGAAAATTCAGCTTGTCAAACATTCCTAACGACGCCACTTTGCAATTCTCCTTTGTTGGGATGAAAACCCAGGAAATTACGGTTGCCGGAAAATCCTCCATCAATGTAGTTTTAGCCGAAGATGCTATTGGTGTCGATGAAGTTGTTGTAATCGGCTATGGCAGCAGAGCCAAGAAAGATATCACCACAGCTATTTCGACGATCAACACAGAGGACATCAGCAAAACGGTAAGTATGTCTTCCGAATTGTCGATGCAGGGTCGAATGTCAGGTGTTCAGGTTTTAAGTGGTGGTGGAAACCCAATGGCAAGACCAACAATCAGGATACGTGGAGTAAATACTTGGGGAGTTTCTTCTCCTCTGTATATTATTGACGGAGTTCCAGTAACAGAATTTGGAGCAGGTATTGAAGGGCAGGAAGACGGTCGGGCAGAGGATGTTCGCGGACCGTTAAACATCATGACAATGATCGACCCCAATGATATTGAGTCGATTTCTGTTTTGAAAGACGCTTCGGCTGCTGCCATTTATGGTGTGCGCGCTGCCAATGGTGTTATTCTGATTACAACCAAAAAAGGAAGAGGTGACAAACCTGTAGTAGAATTTAGTTCCAGATTTGGTATACAGAATATTACCCAGAAGACAGATGTATTAAATACTCAGCAATACACCAACTTCATCAGCGGCGTTCTTGCCTCTGATCCTACCATCGAAATTGATCCTAATAATGTTGGTCGTTTTGATCCGGCCAGCGCAAGATATTTGGGCAATAGTCCTACCTATGACTGGCAAGAAGCGATTAAAAACAAAAATGCGCTATCGAAAGATTACTCTGTTCGTGTATCAGGCGGTACCGAAAAAACAGATTATTTTGTTTCAGTCGGATCGACACAAAATGAAGGAGCATTTAAATACAACTACCTTGACCGTTTA
>JBGSUC010000039.1:0-144581 GCA_041736275.1 Prolixibacteraceae bacterium | reverse complement strand
CCAATCCCGATCAAGAAGCATGGAAATAAAGCGAAAAGTCTATTCAAACATGGACTAACTTATATCGCAACAGTGCTGTTAAACGCCTTCTTTCAGGATGATATCGATATTTTCAAATTTTTGTCATGTACTTAGTAAATTTCGATTAAAATACCTAAGTTCAAAGGCATTTGTGCTACCCTTTTCTTTGACTGTAACTCGCAAAATCAAACCATATTTTGTTCAGAAAAAAGTCGCCTATAAAAGTACAATTAATACATGTAGTTTGTTGCTAAAAACAAAACAATAAAAAAACCTGCATCCTTTTATAAGGTATGCAGGTTTAAAATCGTTCAAATTTTTTTAATTAGTTTTTTATGTTTGGTAATTCCAACCCGTAACCTTTTCGTTTATCTTCGGCCTTGAGCCAGAAACTGATTATCAAAGCGAGTAAAGTGAGAACGACAAAAATTCCCCAGGTGGTGGTATAATTGTAACTTACATTTTCTCCTGCAGATTTCGCTGCTGCCACACCCGGATTGGTTTTATCGAGGACAACACCCACGAGTAGCGGAATGCCCCATAAACCTATATTTTGAACCCAGAAAATCATGGCATAAGCACTTCCAAGTTGTTTCTCAGGAATAATTTTAGTTACAGATGGCCACATGGCAGAAGGTACCAGTGAAAATGCAATCCCTAATAATAAAACGTTAAAAAATACGGCAACTACACTGGTTATAAACGGAAGCATAAAAATTGTGTGCACAATAACCAACAGAAATGCACCTAAAATCATAATCGTGGCACCTTTCCCTTTTTTGTCGTAAAGACCACCAAAGAATGGAGTCAAAAGCATGGTACCAAAAGGAACCAGACTTGGAAGGAATCCAGCCCAATCTTCTGAAATACCAAATTTATTAACCATTAAATCTGGTCCATATTTATAGAAAGGGAAAACAGCACCGTAAAACAGTACACATAGAATAGAAAGAAGCCAGAAAGCCCTGTTTGAAAAAATGAGCCACAGATCTCCAAAAACAAAAGGTTCTTCATTTTCGTTTTCCTTATTATCATCCATCTGGGTCTCAAGTTTTTTGTCCATCAGGTTGTAATAGAAGAATGCAACCAGCCCTACTATTAAACAAATTACAACAAGAAGTAATGTGGTAGGAACATCATATGTGCTGGCAAGTTTTGCTCCGAATGCCAATGGGACAAATGAACCGATACGTGCAATGGCAACCTGCATTCCCATGGCAAGCGCCATTTCTTTTCCCTTAAACCATTTGGCAATTGATTTAGAGACTGTAATTCCGGCATATTCGCAACCAACACCAAAAAGAGCATAACCAAAAGCAGCCCAAAATACCTGATCCTTAATCAACCAGATACCCAGTATGTTCATTTCGTGTGTAGTTGAGAATCCTCCTTTAAATGCGACATACTTAATAGTTGCACCAATAATCATGATTACTGCTGAGGCAATAGTACTGAATCTTATTCCAAACTTATCCAGAAAAACACCAACCAGAATCAACATAAAAAAGAATACATTGAAAATGCCATAGGCACTGGTTACGATTCCAAAATCGGTACTGTCCCATCCATAGGTTCGCTCCAGTATCGGCTTCATCGGCGAAATAATGTCGGTAAAAATGTAGGCTGCGAACATGGTGAATGAAAGAATAATCAATGCAGTCCACCTGGCCTTTCGTGAATCTCTTAATGTTGCTTTTATCGCATTCATATAAAACGGTTAAATTGTAATTTTTAGAAGGCTACTAATATAAGAAAATATACTTTTGTCAAACGACGATATACTACAGGTAAAAAAAATCCCGAAAGTTGTCTTCCGGGATTTTTCATTTTGTATCATTAATTTAGCTTATTCTTTTTCTGTAATGCTTTTTACTGCTCCTGTATTTGGGTAAAATTCTAATTTATAATTACCATCAAGTAAATCTTCCGGAACAGAAGCAATTGTTCCGAACTGAGCAATTGGCGCGCGCGCTCCAGCCAATTGAGTCGTTCCGTCCAGAATTCGGATTTCAGACATGCCGGGCATACGGTAATACAGCCCGCTTTTGCCCGCTTCCGGATTTGCGGATGAACTGAGTTCATTTTGTTGCGAAGCTAAATTTTCGGATTTAGTGACTTCAATAACGATAGGTCTGCCTGATAAATCTGATTTTGGCAAAACGCCGCGGTCTTCACTGAAACGGAAGAAAACTTCTCCTTTGGCTGTTTTTTGTCCGGGAATAAAATCGAAAATGAATTCATAGGTCTGTTTAGCAGATTTGCCAATAAACAATGCAAGGTAATTTTCTTCCATTTTCCCTAATTGTTCGGTCATTACTTCGAACGATTTTCCATCAGGAAGTGGTTCATCATTTGCATTTGTAAGCAATGCGAACCGCGAATTCCGGAGATTAAATATGGTTTCAGCAGCTTCGCTCGCTTTTTGATCCATATTCTTTGAAACCATTTTATACCCTCTGGCTGAGTCGGCACGTGAATAAAAACTCCATATCGATAAATCGGTGAATTTAACCTGATTGTCAAGGTCTTTTGTCAGGAAAGATTGAGTTTGAATGTATGAACCCTCAGTTTTTGCTTCCTTGTTTATTCCTGAAAGAACACCTGATTCAGTTAAACTAACTAATTGTGCTGCCTGCCCGGTTGCTTTATGAACCTGGTCTGGATCTGGTTCGCTAAATACCTCGATTTGCATTTCATCCATGTTCCAACGGTCGCTGCCTGAAGTTGGAACATTATCGATACCCAGCATTTTTTGAGCATATAAACAAAACGGGCCATTTACATAACGTTCACGCGTGGCTTTCACATGTACCCGAATTCCGGTTTGCGGCAAAGAGTATACTACCCCTTCTGCTAATCCGGTCGGAACACCGGGTACTTCCTTCTTTTTATCGTCTTTTGATGTAGCGAATAAGTTTCCTGAAAGAAGGATTAATGCTATAAAAAATAATGAGATTTTCATTTCTGTGTTTTTTATTCGTTTCTGAAAATTGTTTAAATAATTTAGTCCAATGGCAGTAAAGAATTCATGGTAACATTAAAACCCAAAAATAGTCAAAATATTATTCAAGTTTTAAAAAGGCTGAGCCCAGATGATTAATAATGTCTCCTGCAGTTAGCGCGTTTTGTCCGACTAACGATGCTGCATGGTCGCCGGCAGCCCCATGCAAATAAACACCCAATAAGGTTGCCTCTTCCGGAGTATATTTTTGAGCAAGCAATCCAAGAATTATTCCGGTCAAAACATCGCCGCTGCCCGCAGTGGCCATACCCGGATTACCGGTAGCGTTAAAGAAAGTCTGTCCATCCGAAAAAGTAATGCATGTGTTTGCTCCTTTACAAACCACAATTACCTTGTATCTCGCTGAAAATTCCAGTTGCTTTTGTAATCGTTTATATGAATTAGCGGTTGAACCTGCAAGTCGCTCAAATTCTTTGGGATGCGGAGTTAAAATTGCATTTTCGGGAAGTAGTTGAAGCCATTCCTGATTTTCGGAAAGTATATTTAGGGCATCGGCATCGATCACCATTTTCTTTGGTTTTGCCTTCAGAATCTCTTTTAATGCCAATTGTGACTCCCGCTTTTTATCCAGTCCGGGGCCAATCCCAATCGCGGTGAACTTTGCCAGATCCGGAAATTCAGTAAAAATGGTTTCTGATGAATCGATGGAACACATCGCTTCAGGCACAGCAATTTGAATAATCGGGTAACCCAAGTGTGGGATGTGACTTGTAAGTAACCCAACTCCCGAACGCAAACAAGCTTTGGATGCCAGAACCGAAGCTCCCATTTTCCCATAACTTCCGGCAATGAGCAATGCGTGTCCATAAGTTCCCTTGTGCGAAAATTTACTACGCTTTTTTAGCTTTCCTGAAATAGATTCTTCAGTCAGATAAAAATACCTGCTTTCAGTTCGATTAATTGCTTCGGGATGTAATCCGATTGGCAGAACCTCTAATTCTCCCGCAATGAAATCGTTTTCAGGGAACAGTAAGCTAAGTTTTGGAAACTGAAAGGTAAGCGTATGGTTTGCCCGAATTATTCCGGAAATATCATTTTGAGTATTGTCTTCGCCAAAAAGTCCGGATGGAATATCAATTGAAATAACCATTGCATCCGACTGATTTATCTTCCGGACAATTTCTTTTGCCAGTCCGGAAAGAGGTTTGTTCAAGCCGGAACCAAACAGGCCATCGATAATAATCGCATCTGGAGGAATATCCGGAATTGAATCTTCAGAATCAATTATTTTAAGGTCTACTTTGTTTTGTTCTTTCAGCAGCTGCCAGTTAATGACAGGATCGCCTTTTAGTTCATGACCGAATTTTGACAAAAAAACAGTGCATCTGAAATCATTCCCTGCCAGCATTCGGGCAACAGCTAAAGCATCGCCTCCATTATTTCCCGGACCGGCAAAAATTAGAAATGGTTTGTTGTTTTCAACATTCCGAATAATCCAATCGGAAAGCTTTGCCGAGGCTCTTTCCATTAAATCGATGGATGAGATGGGCTCCAGCTTCATGGTCATTTGGTCAATTTCAGAAATCTGTTTACAGGTAAATAATTTCATGACTATTTCAGATTTGAGCTAAAATTACAAAATATCAATTGCCTAATCTAATAAAGATGAAAAGCATTCAGAAAAGGTAAGATGAAACAGTGAGATTTTTCTAGCCAGAATATTTTAATCAAAGAATAAAATTCATGCTTTCGAATTTGATTTTTAACAACTATGTCAATAACTTTTGCATACAACTGACAATAGTCAAATTTTATTCCATAAAAACTTCGTTATATTTGCCACTATTGCAAAAACTTACAACTAATATTTACTAATTAAAACAATTGATTATGCTGAAAGGACATCCCAAAGGGCTATTGGTGGCATTTTTTGCCAACATGGGCGAACGCTTTGGTTATTACACTATGCTGGCCATTTTTGTATTGTATTTACAGGCTAAGTTTGGTTTTAACACTGCTGAAGCAGGCGGAATTTATGGTAGTTTCCTCTTTGGAATTTATTTTCTGCCTTTGTTGGGTGGTTATGTTGCAGATAATTTGCTGGGGTATGGTAAAACAATCACACTCGGATTAATCATTATGTTTCTTGGCTATACTTTTCTTGCAATGCCCGGGATGGGTATCGGAATGGTTTATGCCGCTTTAGCAGTCATTTCGCTGGGTACCGGTTTCTTCAAGGGAAATCTGCAGGCATTGGTTGGTAACATGTATGACGATCCAAAATACAGCGCCAATCGTGACAATGCGTTTAATATCTTTTATATGGGTATTAATATCGGTGCATTTTTTGCTCCTTCGGCAGCTGAAGCCATTGGAAATTGGGTGCTGAAAGGCAAAGGTTTTACTTACGATTCAACTATTCCTCGTCTTGCTCACCAGTTTTTAGATGGAAAGCTAGAGGATGTAAGCCAACTGACACAACTGGCTCAAACACAAATGGGAAGTAGTTTTACTGATCTGACTTCTTTTTCAAATTCATATATCGAAACATTAGCTTCTTCGTACAATGCTGGCTTTGCTGTTGCTGCGGCCAGTATGATTATTTCGTTCCTGATTTTTATTGGTTTTAAGAAATACTATAAACAAGCAGATATTACTGAGAAGGAAAAATCAAAATCGGCTGATCTGAAGAGTAAAATGTTGGTTCTTACGTCACAGCAAACACGCGAACGCTTAATTGCTTTAGGTTTGGTTTTCTTTGTAGTTATTTTCTTCTGGATGGCTTTCCATCAAAACGGATTCACTATGACCATTTTTGCTCGCGACTACACCCAATTGGGGCATGTGAAGCCGAGTACTTATGTGTTGTTTGATTTGAGTCAGTTATTGCCAATTTTGTTTGCAATTATAGGGTCTATCCTGATTTTCATCAGTAAAGAAAGAAAGATGAAATTTATAGGTGCCGGTGTATTGGTTGCCGGTTTAGCATTGGCCTATTATACCATTAGTTCTTTTAGTGGCGATTACACCATTACACCACAAAAATTCCAACAGTTCAACCCGATTTTTATTGTATTTCTTACTCCTGTGATCATCGGATTTTTTACATGGCTACGGAATAAAGGGAAAGAACCTTCGGCTCCAAAGAAAATTGGATTTGGTATGCTCATTACCGCAATTGGATTTGGACTTCTAATCGCAGCTTCAATGGGGCTTACTTCGCCGGGACATCTAGATGGTGGAGGTTCAGGAAATCTGGTTTCGCCATTTTGGCTGATCAACTGTTATTTGGTGCTTACAGTAGCCGAATTATTCTTAAGTCCAATCGGTATTTCTTTTGTTTCGAAAGTTGCTCCGCCAAAATATAAAGGATTGGCGCAGGGTGGATGGCTTGGTGCAACTGCATTCGGGAACCTCGCTGCTGGATTGATTGGAATCCTTTGGGATAAAATTGAACTTTGGCAGTTCTTTGCAATTTTGGTTGTTATGTGCCTTTTATCGGCAATCTTCATATTTAGTATCTTGAAACGCCTTGAAGCGGCGACAGGAAATGCATAAAATTAACAATTCATAGATATGGAAAGGAGCAGGTTTTTACTTGCTCCTTTTTTGTTTCAGGATTAAACAAATACATGGAATGGTTTGAAAACTATGGAACTTAATTTCTTCATAAAGCTTTTGAAATTTGGATTCCTGTATTTTCGGAGAACAATCAATCGATAAAAAATATACTTTTGATGGAGTGGCGGAAGTCACTCTTTTTTGTTTCTAACATTTCGAAATCATTGACATGAAGGCAGATTTTCTTAAAATATCAATTATTCTGGTTCTCATTACCGGCTTATATTCGTGTTCTGTAAAACCGGCGAAAGATACTCCGCCAAACTTTCAGCCTTTTTTTTGAAGAATATGGAGTAAAGGGTTGTTTTCTATTGTATGACATGAAAAACGACTTTTATCAAATCTATAATTCGACCCGATGTGAACAAGGTTTTCTACCAGCCTCAACATTCAAAATCCTGAATGCAATGATTGGGCTGGAAACCGGCGTGATTACTGATGAAAACATGGTTATTCCTTGGGATGGAGAGGTTCGCTCTGTCGAAGAATGGAATAAAGATCATACATTGGCTACGGCAATTCCGTATTCAGTTGTGCCATATTTTCAGGAAGTGGCCCGAAGGATTGGCCCTGAACGGATGAAAGAATATGTTGAAGATGCTGATTACGGTAGAATGGATATTACGCAGGAAACAATCGACCGTTTTTGGTTATGGGGAGATTCGCGTATTACTCCATGGGAGCAAATGAATTTTATTATTCATTTTTACCAGAATAAATTACCTTTTTCTCAGGAAAATATTGATCTGGTTAAAAAACTGATTATCCTGAAAAAGAACGAAAACTGGACTTTCAGCGGAAAGACAGGAATGACGGTTCAGGAAGGAAAAGATATCGGATGGCTTGTTGGCTATCTGGAGGATAAAAATAATACCTGGATTTATATTTGCAATGTAGAATCAGAGAATGGTAATATGGAGAAGTTTAAAGCCAGTCGTCGCGGAATTACGGAAAAAGTTCTTAAGTCAATGGGGCTTATGGAAGAATGAGTAATAGTAGGGCCACGAGATCTCGTGGCCCTACTATTACTCATGTTTTTCCTTTTATCGTTTAACTTCAACCAAAGCTCCATCAATAATTTGAAGAACTACATCTTCGTCGAGCAAAGTTGTAATGTCGCCCAGGCTGGAAGCATCGCCTTCGGCTACTTTCCGGAGTATTCTGCGCATAATTTTTCCTGAACGTGTTTTCGGAAGTCCGGGAACCAATTGAATGAGATCTGGCCGGGCAAATGGCCCAATCAAATTGGTAACTGCCATTTTGATACTCTTTCGGATACCTTCTTCACCACCGGTTGAAAGCTCGCCGCAAACTACAAACGCATAAATTCCCTGACCTTTGATCGGATGCGGATAACCAACAACTGCTGATTCGTTTACCAATGGGTGCGAATTGATTGCATTTTCAATTTCAGCAGTACCCAAACGGTGACCTGAAACATTGATAACATCGTCAACCCTTCCGAGAATGCGGTAGTACCCGTCTTCATCACGCTGAACGCCATCTCCGGTAAAATACAGATTCTTAAATGTCGAAAAATAAGTTTTTTTGAATCGGTCATGATCCCCCCAGATTGTACGGGCAATTCCGGGCCATGGAAATTTAATGCACAGATTTCCTTTTACGCTGTTGCCTCTAAGTTCAATTCCTTCTCCGTCAACAATTATTGGCTGAACTCCGGGTAAAGGAAGAGTTGCAAAAGATGGTTTTGTTGGAATAATTCCCGGTAGCGGACTAATCATTACTCCTCCGGTTTCGGTTTGCCACCAGGTATCTACAATCGGACAGCGGTTCCGTCCAATGTGATCGTGATACCAATGCCAGGCTTCTTCATTGATAGGCTCACCAACAGTTCCCAGAATTTTAAGAGATGATAAATCTTTTTTATCGATGTGCTCCATCCCAAGAGCAAGCAACGATCGTATGGCGGTTGGTGCAGTATAAAACTGGTTGACTTTGTACTTATCTACCACATCCCAAAATCTTCCGGCATCGGGCCAGGTAGGAATACCTTCGAACATTAGTGTTTGTGCTCCATTAAGCAACGGACCATATACAATGTAGGAATGTCCGGTTATCCAGCCGATATCGGCAGTACAGAAATACACATCACCAGCGTTGTATTGAAATACATTTTTAAAAGTATAGGCCGTATAAATCATATATCCAGCAGTTGTATGTACAATGCCTTTGGGTTTTCCGGTCGAGCCCGAAGTATAGAGGATAAAGAGAACATCTTCAGCATCCATTTCTTCAGCAGGGCATTCTTCTGACTGTCCCTGAATAGCATCGTGCCACCAAATATCGCGACCCGCAAGCATATTTACATCAGAATTGGTCCGCTGAAAAACCACTACTTTTTCGACACAAGCAGTGTTTTCCAAAGCTTCATCTACAATTTTCTTTAGCGGTGTAATTTTTTCTCCACGGAATCCACCGTCTGCCGTTAAAACAACTTTGGCTTCAGCATCATTGATCCTATCAGCCAATGATGCCGCAGAAAAACCAGCAAAAACTACAGAATGAACCGCACCAATACGGGCACAGGCAAGCATTGCAATTGTTAGCTCGGGAACCATGGGCATATATATAGCTACACGATCGCCTTTCTTAACATTTAGCTGTTTTAACGTATTGGCAAATCGGTTAACTTCAGCGTATAATTGGCTATATGTTAATTTTCTTGAAGGGTCTTCAGGGTTATTTGGTTCCCAGATTATTGCAGGTTGATCTCCAATGGTAAAGTGGTTTCTTTCAAAAATATTTTCAGTAATATTAAGCTTCCCTCCTGAAAACCAATTGATGGAAGGGCCTTTAAAGTTCCATTCCAGAACTTTATCCCAGCGTTTATGCCAGTAAAATTCTTCGGCAACTTCAGCCCAAAATGACTCAGGATTCGTAATGCTTTTCTGATACTCGTGAATGTAACCACCCAAACTGTGAATTTTTGGTACCATCGTAAATCTAATTAGGTTAATAAAAGTTGTTTGTGTCAGATAAATTAGAATAGTTAACAAGTCAACTTAAATTTGGTTGACTTGCAACTGATTGTCTTCATCTATTGGGTAATTTATTTTCCTGGGGCACTAAAATTGGCATCCTTGTCATCAATAACCAAAACCCAGTCGTTTCCTCTTCCGCCAGTCTCTGGTTTAAATTCCTGAATTCCTTTGTTTGCTATTTCTTTTAGTCGGACAGCTTCACCAGTACGTGGGTTATACCACCATACAACTGAATTTTTCCAGCCAAGTTTTTCGAGATTTACATTAGCTCCCCAACCGGTTGGTATATAAACAAAAGCGTAATTTCTTCCTTTACTCGCAACAATGTAATCTGTTTCGGGCATGTAGTCGTTGGTAATTAATTCCCGAAAAGGTTGTCGTTCTGCCATTGGACGACTTTCCATTAAGCGGCGGACATATAGCATGTCAAAGGCACCGGGCAAATCCAGATCAGCAATCCATGTATGGCGGGCAAAACCCACAGGAGTTCTTTCAGGAGTGAGCATTTGCCAGATGGCATGACAGCCGTATGTATGACCGAAACCTCCTGAAAATAAATTCCAGTATGCTGCCTGACGTACATCGGCATCATCGAACCATCCCAGAATCTCCGGTTGCCAGTTATGTGGATGATCTTCGTATCGTGGTTCACCGTCGAACGTTGGTTTTACCGGCAGAAGCTGGTAATCCGGAATGAGTAGTTTTTTGTATGCTGCATATGATCGCTCACCGTGGCCGGTCTGCATCATATTAAAATCGAGCCAATCCTGACTATGAAACCATTTGGATGAACTGTTTCCACCCATAGGATGAAAAGTCATCAGGTGATTTTTGTCGACGGATTTGATGCCATTCGCCAAGGCATTCCAAATTTCGAAATTGGCGCCACCTCCCTGGCGGTCACCACCATTGATCCATATAATATTGGGATAATCTTTGTAGCGATTTCCAATCCATTTGCCATATTCAAAAGCATTATTCTTATTGAAAATTACCGGGCCAACACCCCATTGTTTGTCAACCTTGTCGCCCCAGGTTGGAAGTAATCCAATGAACAAACCTTTTTCTTCTGCTTTTTTTATTACCCAGTCTACGTGCGTAAAATATTTTTCGTTGGGTTTGGTGGGATCATTCCCGATTAGTGGTTTTTCTCCTTCCATGTTGGGTGTGTTCAATCCGTCGAGTTCAGCCAGGGCTACCGCCTGAATGACTGTAAAACCTTTCTCTCTGCGGTTCTCAAGATATTTTTCTGCGTCTTTTTTATTTAACCGGTGGAAAAGCTCCCATCCGGTATCTGCCAGATAAAAGAATGGGGAACCGTTTTTGAATTCCAAAAAACGATGATTTGCAGTTACCTTAAGTTTCCCATTCTCGAAATTTACCGATGGCCCTTGCCATTTTGTTTCCTGCGCATGTGAATTTAGAATCAGAAAAATGAGCAAAAGTGTAGATGTAATTTTGAGGCTGATTTTCATGAGTTTATGATTTAGGTTGTAGTTGTGTTCATATCAAAAGTATAATTTTAGATTGTAATTGTACCTTTACTAGAAGTATGTTATAAAATAGCCGTGAATAGGGTTTTTTGTTACACTAAAAAATAATAACAAATGAAATTAACTGCGAACATAATTGGTGCTACCGGGTTGGTCGGTCAGCAACTCGTAATCCAGTTGCTCAATCATCCTGAATTTGAAACTGTACGGATTTTTGTAAGAAGAGAAACAGGCCTCCTGCATCCAAAACTCGATGAACGGATTATTGATTTTGATAAACCTGAAAGTTGGAAGCATATGGTACAAGGCGATGTGCTTTTTTCCACAATGGGAACAACGATTAAAACAGCAAAGACCAAGGAAAATCAGTATCGGGTTGATTATACTTACCAGTACGAATTTGCCAAAGCAGCAGCAGAGAATGGAGTAAATTCATACATTCTGATTTCTTCGATGGGTGCAAACATAAAATCATCGGTATTTTATTCAAGGATGAAAGGAGAGTTGGAAGATGCAGTCGCAAAGCTGCACTTTGGAAAACTCATTGTGTTGCGTCCTTCTATTTTAGATGGAGACCGTCAGGAGAAAAGGGCAGGAGAGAAGTTCGGTTTAATGATTAGTCATTTTCTGACCCGGTTCATGCTTGAAAAATACAGACCAACCCCGGTAAATGTATTGGCTTCGAAAATGATTGATTTAGCAATCGGCAAAACTATTGGGTTTAGAATAATTGAAGGGCTGGAAATTTTTAAGTGACACTTTTTTCAACCAATTCTGTTTTCATTCGTTATTTATCGAAACATATAATTTTAGAAAACATGTATACCGGATTTTTACACTTACACGATACTTTAAGATGGTTGCTTTTAATTGTTATAGCGATTACCGTGGTAAAGTATTTAATTGGATGGCTAGGGAAAAAACCATGGACAAAAATTGATAATGTACTGGGAATTGTATTTACCTCATTGATGGATTTGCAGTTGTTAACCGGATTAGTGCTTTATTTCTTTTTAAGTCCGGTTACTAAATTGGCACTTAGCGATTTTGGTGCTGCCATGAAAGATGCAGGCTTGCGATTTTACGCCGTCGAACATATTTCGATGATGGTAATTGCGGTTGTGTTGGTTCATGTTGGACGCGCAAAATCGAAAAAAGCAAAAACAGATTTGTCAAAGTTCAAAACAGCAAGTATTTTCTTCCTGATTGCTTTGGCATTAATCCTCGCTGCCATTCCATGGGAACGAGCTTAAATTTGTATTAAAGTTTCGATAATAAATTTTTCTCAATTGGTCTTATGCCGGAATGTGAATTTTAAAAATTCCATTTCCGGCATTTTTTTTTTGAAAAAATATGAACCTTTTACTTTTCGGGTGTACAGGACCTAAAAAAGCATGATCTTTACAAAAAAGAAATATTTAATATTGGTGCTGATCATCAGTTTATTAATTTTGGGTTTCATACTTATGAGTGGAGGTGGTTCAACCGACAGAGCTGTTTTTAATGAAGAGATTTTCAGTTTCAGGAGAATTACTTTAGCTCCGCTAATCATCATTGGGTCGTATGCGACTTTAATTTGGCTAATAATGAAAAAAGCTTCGAATTGATTTTCAGAAGAAAAAATAGAATTTATAGCGACAACGAATTAATGAATCTGATCGTTTCTGGCGATCAGGCAGCTTTCGGTGAATTGTATACCCGATACAAAGGTCGAATGTATTACTATTTCTACCGGATGCTGGGCAACTCAGAAGAAATTGCCAATGATTTTTTGCAGGAGCTTTTTCTGAAACTGATTGAGAAACCAGAAAGCTACAATTCAGCATATAATTTCTCGACCTGGTTTTATTCTGTGGCAAACAACATGTGCAAAAACGAATACCGCCGGCAGGATATCAGGCAAGAATACAATTCCTTTGAGGCTTTGAATCCCAAACATGATTATCTGAGTGATTCGTCGATTGAACCGGAACAAGCTGTCGAAAAGATATTTAAAACACTGGAACAGCTAGGCGAGGAGCATCAATCTGCATTCCTGCTTCGTTATCGCGAAGGATTTTCGATTAAAGAAGTTGCCGAAATACTTGAACTTCCTGAAGGAACTGTAAAGTCGCGTCTGTTTTATGCCAAGAAGCTTTTGGCCGAAAAACTGGAGTATTTGAAAGACCAAATTGAATTTTAAAATTTGAACACCATGAATAAAAAGAATCCTGATCAATTGTTCTCTGAGCTGCTTCGGAATGATAATCCCGGAAAACCAGACAATGCCATAGAAGACCGTTTAATGTATTCTTTTTTGCTTAAAAGCAGAAATTCAAAACCCAGGCAAAATTCATTTGCAAGCTTTGCCAGCTGGTTGTTCTCGGTGCAAGGTCTTGGTTTGAAAACAGGTTTGGTTTCAATGATATTATTCTTTTCGGTAATGAATAATCAGTTTACATTTGATTCTGGAAAAGTATGTGGAAACGACTCAATATTAAGTCAGCGAGTTCTTTTAGCCGATTCGGCTCATTTTATTCAACCCATTGATTCATTACGTACCGATAGTCTGAATTGATTTTTTTCTGAGACAACATAAAAATTGTATTAAAAGGGCACATAAAATCTATTTTTATGTGCCCTTTTAAGTTCGAAATTATTCCAATTTTCCGGCAAATGCCATCAACATATCTCTCATCCCTTTCAGTTCAGGCTCCGGAAGTGTTTCTTTAGCCTGCTGTATAAGTTCGTTATACAGAGACAACTGATATCTGGCATCATCCGATATGGATGATTTTTGGTTTGATGGAAAAGTAGTGTAATATTCCAGTCGTTCTTCCAGATTTTCAGCCAATTCTTTAAAATGAATTTCTCCGGATTGTTTACTTCCATTTTGCACATATAAACCAGCCATCAGAATGCTTTGGTAGTCAACAGGCCAATGTTTTAAACTAATTACTTGTTTTGCTTTTTCCAGTACTTCAAGTGCTTTTGCAGGTTTACTTTCAATTGTAAGCTGCTTGGCAAGACGGTAGAATGCACTTCGGAGTTGCATGCTTGCAAACATTCGGCGATGGTGCCAGTCGAAGTAGACTGATGCATTTGTCAGGTTTTCCCAGTTGCATTTCTGCATCAGATTTACATACAGGTTTTCAGTTTCAATCTTTCCCATATCAAGCACTGAATTGCTATCGGTTTCCTGATCGGTTAACCGGTAAATCAATCCATCGAAAATCAGGTTATTTTTTAATCCGTGTTCTTCCGGATCGACCCATGACGTAAAACATACAGATCGTTTACCTTTATTGGAAGAGATAATGTCCCAAAATGCCAAATCACCTTTACTTACTGCTCTTTGCTTCAATTCAATGTGAATCGCATCTTTATTAGGAATCTCAAGCCTTATTTTATTTGTAGGAATGTAGCTGATAAGTTCGTTGTTATCGACAAGGAGTTTGGTTTTTGACGAATCGCTTCCTACGAATTCAAGCACATCGTTTAATTTTTGTTCAGTTTCTATTTTTGGAACAACATATACGTAGTCGAGCTGTCCCGATTGGTATTTTTCAAGAGGGATCGTCATTTTCAGTGCTTCATTTTGATAAACCTTTCGCTGCAATTGCTGAATATACCATTCGGCCTGCAAATAGGGCATTACAACCACTCTTACGTCACAGCGAATACCTTCAACTTCCTGACAATACCAAAGCGGATAGGTGTCGTTGTCGGCATGGGTAAATAAGATGGCATCTTTCTCGCACGATTCAAGGTAATTCCGGGCCAGATCGCGGGCAGAATATCTTCCGGAGCGGTCGTGATCGTCGTAATTTTGTGCCAGAAGTAAAAGAGGAGAGGCAGCCAAACTTAAAGTTAGTGCTGCAATCAATGCAGGTTTCCCCTTCATTATTTTTTGTAAATTATTGAATACGGATATAACGCCTAATCCGATCCAGATACAAAAAACATAAAATGAGCCAACGTATACATAGTCGCGTTCTCGTGGAGTATTGGGAACTTCGTTGAGGTAGACTACCAATGCGAAGCTCATCAGGAAGAAAAGCAGGCCTGTTATTAAAAAGTTTTGGCGATCATTCCGATACTGAAAAACAATACCCAGAATGCCCAGAATGAGTGGCAGAAAATAATAGAAATTGCGGCCTTTATTCTCTTTCATTTCTTTGGGCAGATTGGTTTGCGGGCCCGCAACAAATTTGTCTACAAATGGAAATCCCGACTGCCAGTTCCCGTTAAGTAAACCACCAGATCCTTGAATGTCATTTTGTCTTCCTGCGAAATTCCACATAAAATAACGCAGATACATATACCCGAATTGATAATTGATGAAGAACGATAAATTTTCCTTGAAAGTTGGAATGACAACCTGAGCAAGTTTACCTTCTTCGTCAGAAATATCAACTTTGATTCCTTTAAATCCAAACTGTTTTTTGTACGATTCAATATGGCTTGGATCATTACTGTGCATCCGGGGAAAAAATACGATCGTATTTTTATCGTATTCAATATCTGCATTTAATTTGCTTTTTATGTATTTTCCATCTTGTGCAATCCATGTCTCGCGCTCCTTGTATGCTGTTGCAACTGATCCGAAATTTGGGCCATATAAAATTGGCCTGGTGCCATATTGTTCACGGTTTAAATAATTCAGAAGGCTGAATGTGGATTCGGGATTTCCCTGGTTGACGGGAACGTTTGCAGAGGCCCGAATAATGGTTGCTACGTACGATGTATATCCAATAAGCAAAAACATCAGGCATAAGATAGCCAGATTTAGTTTCGGTAAGTTTTTACGCTGGCTATAAATCAATCCTCCGGAAATGGCTGCCATTAGCAGTATTAAATAGGTGAACAAACCGGAATGAATTGGCAAATGAAGCTCGTTTACAAAAAACAGCTCCAAATGTTTCGAAAAATCCAGTAAGCCGGGAATGAAAAATTGAAGTAAAGCCAGAATTCCGGCACCGCTAATAAGGATAGCAGCAGCAAGGCCTTTCAGTGAATAGTTGTATTTCCTGAAAAAGATAATTAATCCAAATGAAGGAATGACCAAAAGATTTAATAAATGCACCCCGATTGACAAACCGATCAGGAAAAAGATCAGAATTATCCACCTGGAAGATTCGGGTTGGTCAGCTTCTCGTTCCCATTTGGTTGCAGCCCACAAAACAATTGCGCTAAAAAGCGATGAGAGAGCATAAACTTCTGCTTCAACAGCCGAAAACCAAAACGAATCGGTAAATGCAAAAGATAACGCTCCAATTGCTGCGGCACCAAATTTTAGAACAACAGGAAACGTTTTTTTTTGCGATTTTTCCAGTTTCGATATCAACCAAACTATTGTCCAATATAGAAACAGGATAGTTGCAGCACTTGAAACTGCTGAAACTAAGTTGATCGCAAAAGCTGCTTTTGTTGGATTTCCGAAACTGAATAAAGAGAATATTCGGCCAATAAGCATAAATAAGGGAGCTCCAGGCGAATGATTTATTTCCAGTTTATAGGCCGAAGTGAGGAATTCGCCGCAATCCCATAAGCTTAGGGTCGGTTCTAGGGTTAGAATATATGCAAGAAGCGAGATACCGAAAACGGTCCATCCGATCACATTGTTTATTTGCTTTTGATTCATGTTGTACTTTTTCTTTCAGTACACACGGAAATGAGAAAGTTCAGTTTATGAAAGTTGTTTTACCCGCATTTTCGATTTTTAAATCGGAATAAATTAGAAAAAGGGGCCAAATTTATGGGCCCCTTTAGTCTTCGAATTTTCAGCAAACTACTTTGTAAATTCAGCAGGTATACTTTTTATCTTTTCAATCTCGATTTTCCGGATAAAAAACTCGCCGCCTTCAGATTGGACCTGGATTTTGCCTTTGGTGAGTGGTATCTTTTGTCCGTTTTCGATTTTGCTGTTATTCGTATTAATCATTACAACTTGTCCGTTCACAACATGAACCGAAGTTTGTCCGAAACAATACAAATCGACCACGTTCCATTCACCAAGTGGGTTTTCAGCATCTTTAGCTTTTTTTACAGACCTTCCATTGTCTCCTTCGCTAAATGCAGTGGTTTGTCCTTCAGGGGAATAGCTAAAGGTTTTCCCGTCTTCGCTTTTTGTTGTTTTGGCTTCGCAGTAGGTATTAGCCATCAGGTAGGTATCGCCAAGATTATCGTGCATCAGCTGGTGCTCGATGGTTGCCATCCATGTTCCGAACGCAACTCCAAACGGACCATAGCTGTGGTAAAGCAGTCCGCTGTTGCGTTTGCCATATACTTTTTCACCCCATTTAAATTCCAGACGTAAGTGGTAATTACCGTATTCGGCTTTTGTGGCGAGTGACGCAAAAATATCGCCTGAAATATGAATCATTTTCTGTCCGTCTAAATCAATTAACTGATAAGTTGATTCCGGAGTGGCTTTTTTTGCCAGATCTTCAAATCCTGTTATTGGACTTCCAAGGAAAATATCCCAGTTTTGTAGATTCTTACCGTTAAATAGAGGTTTTTGTGCATTGGCAGTATTCGCCAGAAAACAAATAAATACTAAAAATGAAAGGTTCTTCATGGTCGTTGGTTTTGGTTAGTTTGGACAAAAAAAAACTGCCCCACGAATATAGGGCAGTCTATTTAGTAAAAAAAATAAATTTAATTTAAGTGAGTTGGAATTAATTGCTGAGCTCTTTCTAAAATGGCTGTATCATCAAGTAAAACTACTCCTCCATCAGGTCCGGGTTCAATATGTAATCCTACAGATTTTCCTCTTTCGTAATTTGCGCCTCCAAAATAATTCCTGACGGTTTCCACTTCAATACCAAACTCTTGCGCAATTTGACTGATTGAACCGGCAGGTAAACTGTCTTTGATGTGACGCAGTTCATTAAAAGTGATTTTTCTATCCATGACTATTAGTTTTTATGGTTACACACTCTTTTTTTTCAAACACACTTTAAAGTTAGAATTAATATATAAATAACAATGAGATAACCTTTATGTTTTAATAGCAGGTTTTTGTGAGGTAACGTTATTTGCTTTATTTAACAGATTATTTATGAGTCTCTACCCATTGATCTGTAAGTAATTTTGGTTAATATTTAATTGCAAATAGATTAAAACCCCAACAAAATATTTAACATTTTTTAAGAGTTAATTTAATCCTTTTTTGATCGCATCATAGATAGCCTGATGCATTTCCGTCCGAATATTGTAATCGTAAATAGCTGAATTCCTTCGGCTTGGATAAACTCTGTTAGACAGGAAAATGAAAAGTAATTTGTTTTGCGGGTCGGCCCAAGTGAAAATGCCTGTAAACCCTGTGTGACCATAGCTTGCAGTACTTGCATCTGCTGCTGGAAATTTATTTTTCTGACCCGATATTCCCGGATTTGGTTTGTCGAATCCAAGAGCACGACGATTGTGAGTAAGTGGAAATTGAACTTTTGTAAATTCGCTGATCGTTGAAGGTAAAATATATTGTTTGCCTCCGTAATAACCCATCTGCAGATACATCTGCATCACTTTGGCCAGATCGTTGGCATTGCTGAAAAGGCCGGCGTTGCCTGAGACTCCACCTAATAATGCAGCCAGTTCATCGTGTACAAAACCTTGTAATACCTCTTTTCTAAAGGTCTGATCATCTTCAGTAGGAACAATCTGAGTTATTGGGAAATATTCGTAAGGTTTATATCCTGTTGAAACGGCACCAAGTGATTTGTAGAATTCCTGGTTCAGATAATTTTGAAAAGGCTGTCCTGAAATCCTTTCTATAATTGTTGGGAGAAGGCTAAATCCCAGGTCGGAATAATGGTACTCTTTATGAAGCCAAAGTGGTGATTTAACGATGTCATTAATGATTTGATTTTTAAAATCTTTTTTTTCATACAAATTAGTTGAAATCCGAATTTGGTAATCATCCGTTGGTTGATCCTTAAATATGCCAGTTCTCAGTTTGCTTGCACTTTTGGGTTCAAGCCAAAAAGGGATGAAACTTTGCAGACGTCCCTGATGGGTAAGGACATCTCTGAATGTCATTTCTGATTTATTCGTGTTTTGGAATTCCTTAAAATATTCAGCGAATGGTTTATCCAGATCGATCTTTTTTTCATCATATAATTTCATGACCATTGGTAATGCCGCAGTTATTTTTGTGACCGAAGCCAGATCGTATAAGTCTTCATTCCGTACCGGAATTGTTTTATCATAAGTAAAAAATCCATAACTTTTAGTGAATATGATTTTTCCTTCTTTTGCGATTAATACCTGACATCCGGGAAAAGCTTTTTTGGTTATCCCTAAAGTGGCTAACGAATCAATTTTTGATGAAAGGTAAATGGAGTTTATATTGACTTCCTCCGGAATGGTATATTTTAAACGTTGAATTGATTGAATATTTAATCCTGAATTTATAGGGAACATATCGATGACACTGACCGGGAGTTTTCCATTTGCACTAGTTGCACCGAAAATCAATTGTGCAGCAAGTTCCTGAGCATCCTTATCATCCTGATAAGTCACAATCAAACTTCTTGAATTTGATATTGACTTGAAGATGGGCAAAGCATATGGATTTCCAAAAAAGCATACAATTGAGTTAGGCTTCATCAGTTTGTCAAAAATGCTGATTTGCTGATCGCTAATTCTAAATTGCCGGGAAGGATAAAGCCCCATTCCGGAAATTCCGATTATAACCAGGTTGTAAGGTGTCAACTGATTTAGCAGGCTTTCAATTTCTGGTTCAGAAGGATTTTTACCTACGTTAAAATGATCAATATTTGTATAGTTTCCCAGCATTCTCTGAAAGGGTATGATTTCTTCATCACCTATGATCAAACTGGCAATCTTTAAAGTGTCAAGTCTTTGAAGAGGTATCGTGTTTTGCTCATTTATTAAAACAGTCATCGACTGTTCCTGAAGTAACCTTTTTGTAAGTTGATAGGAGTTTGTATTTAACGATTGATAGAGACTGTCAGTTTGTACCAGTTTTTGTTTGTCAAGTTCAAGCCATTTTTTAATGCTTAAAATTTTCCTGCATTTTTCATCTATTTCATTAATCGTTAATTCTTTGTTTTGTACTGCCAGCTTTACTGCTGCTATAGCTCTATCCAAACGCGGAACTATTTCAATCATATCGTTGCCAGCCTTTAGTGCTTTTACTGACGATTCGGCAGAGGAATACAGGTTGCTGATGCCTCTCATATTCATGGCATCAGTAATAACCAATCCATTAAAACCAAGTTCGCTTTTCAATGTCTTATTTATGATTTTTGAAGAAAGAGTGGCAGGTAGTTTTGAATTCGGCTCAAGTGCTGGAACTTGCAAATGACCGGTCATAACGGCTGAAATACCTTTATTGATAAGATATGAAAATGGAAATAGTTCAATAGAATCCAGCTGATTTTTTGTTTTTTGAATAACCGGGAGATCTAAATGTGAATCAGTTTGGGTGTCGCCATGACCGGGGAAATGTTTTGCAGTAGCAATAATTCCTGCATCCTGCATTCCACTTGCATACAACCATGATTTTCGAGCCACCTGTATTTTGTCTTCACCAAAAGAACGGTGATTAATTATGGGATTAGCGGGATTTATATTGATGTCACAAACTGGTGCCATATTCATATGAATTCCCAGAAGACGACACTGTTTCCCAATCTCGTATCCCATGCGGTAAATAAGAGTATCATTCTTTATGGCACCCAAAGCCATTTGCGCACAATAGCTTATTGTCGAATCTAACCTGAAGCCCAAGCCATTTTCTGCATCTATAGCAACGAGAAGGGGTACGTTCGAAGCTGCCTGAAGTTTGTTGGTTATTTTTGCCTGAGCAACCGGACCTCCTTGCATGAAGATAACTCCACCAACCTGAAATTGGTCAATTAGATTCAAAAGTTCATCAGTTTTCTGCTGCTTTTCACTCGAATAAGCTTGAATCATAAATAGTTGACCAATTTTTTGATCAATGGTTAATGAATTCATTAATGAGTCTACCCAATGGTCATTTTCAAAATCCATAAATCTTGGATTTTTCTTTGCTGAGCTTGATAATACTGATATTGAAATCAGGAAATATAGGAGTATAAAAATGTGTTTCATTCTTTATTTTATTCTGTGGGTAAAGATAAAAACATTAGAATCTATGTCTGTATGTTTCATGTCTAACTTTAAAATGGCAATTTTATTTCTCGATATTACAGAGTTCTTTTACCTAATTTATTTTGTTTGACAAACAAATGCTCTGGTTTAATAATGAAACATCTAAACAGAAATCAAAATGCCTTTGACAAGGTCTCATAAGAATAGTTCAGATAAAAAAACATATCATTGGGTTTTTTTATCTTCCACAAACAATAACAACTAAAAGAGTACTTTACCCTGAAATTGGGAATGTTTTGTTGTATGTTTAATACCTTTTATATCAGCGTGATTTTTTCGAACTAATAATTAGAATGTATCAATTATTAGTTCGAAAAATATTGATTTCTTAATGTTTGTTTTCTATGGTATTTGTTTTTGTGTAAAATGCTGAAATATATTTTATTACAAGATATTCGGTTGTCTTTTATTTCATCTTTTTGTCAAAAAACTCATTGTTGAGTTTGATTCTGTCACTTAATTTCCCGAATGTTAAAAAATGTGAAAATCATTTATTAGTTTTGGGGTACTAAGTATGTGTAATTCCCGTTATTTTATTAGAGACAACTGACTTGAAGAAACTTATCTACATATTAATCCTAATCCTATCTTTGGGATATTTGTTTTCATGTGAAGATGAGAAGTATATTTCTTCAACTGATGTTAAACTTCGCTTTTCTGTTGATACCGTGATGTTCGATACGGTTTTCACGACAGTTGGTTCAACTACTCAACATTTAAAGATTTATAATCCATACGATCAGAAAGTTCTGATTTCTTCGATTAAACTCGCAAAAGGGGAAGCTTCCCGATTCCGCCTGAATGTTAATGGTATATCTTCCAATGAGATTCAAAATCTGGAGATGGCTCCATTTGATAGCATGTATATTTTTGTTGAAGTTACAGTAGATCCAAGCGGACAGAATCTTCCTCTTGTGGTTAAGGATTCCATTGAATTTATAACGAACTCAAATCGACAGGATGTTGATCTTGTTGCCTGGGGACAGGATTTTAAATTAATCAGAAGGGAAATAATAAAGAATGCCATCTGGACCAACGAGAAACCTTATCTGGTTTACAATTACGCCTTTGTTGACAGTAATTCGACATTAACCATTGAGGCCGGAACAAAAATATTTTTTCACAAAGATGCTGGTTTGTTCGTGAAAGGTAAAGTTATTGCGAAAGGAACTATTGAAAATCCGATTCTTTTTCATGGCGATCGTCTGGAAGACGTATATGCTGATGTGCCAGATCAATGGAGTGGTATTTTGTTGTACTCAGGAAGTAAAAATAATGAATTCTCCAATGTTGAGATAAAAAATGCCAATATCGGACTCCAGGTGGGAAATATAGAGGACGAAGGTTCTGCTTCGGTAAAACTTAATAATGTAAAAATTCAGAATATGGCGTATGCCGGAATTTTTGCAATGAAATCAGATATTGTGGCAAGTAATTGTCTGGTAACTAACTGTGGGTTTTACGCTACCGCATTTCTTGTAGGTGGAAGTTACGAGTTTAATCATTGTACTATTGCTAATTATTGGGGTGGTTATGGTTTTAAGTCCCGAAGTACTACTTCAGTTTTAATTTCGAACATTTTAAATATTGCTAAAGATAAACCTGATTATATTGGCGACCTTGTTAAAGCAGATTTTGCAAATTGTATCATTGCAGGAAATGCTATTGATGGAAACGAATTATATATAAAAGGGAGTTCTGAAGCATTGTTTAATTATAAATTTGACAGATGTATGCTTCAGGTTGCTGATACTTTTAAAACAAATAACCCTGAACATTTTATCAATATACTTAAAGGAAAAGATGCTGATCCTAAGTTTGTTGATCCATACAAGAAATACAATTTTGAACTTGATACACTGAGTAAAGCGAAGGATGCCGCAAATAAAGTGATTAGTAAATTGTTCCCAACAGATCTAAAGGGCCGGGACCGTTTTCTTGATAACGGGCCTGACATCGGAGCATTGGAGCGTCAGGAAAAGAAAGTAAAAAAATAAGATTAATTTTTTATCTTTTCTCCATTGATTATATATAAAAACAACTCTGTTTTTCGTCCATTTTATTTATCTTGAAGTTTATTATTACATAAATGATGAAGCTATTTCTAATAGTTTTAAGTTTTGTGCTTTTTCTTCTTGCTGAAAGCTGTTTTTGCCAGATTTCCGATGTGAGAAATGAGTTTACCTTTATGTTTTATAATGCTGAGAACTTTTTCGATTATGAAAATGACTCGTTGATTAATGATGATGAGTTTATTCCTGATGGTGACAGAAGATGGAATCAGAGCAGATTTCATTCCAAGTCTGAGCGTTTGGCTAAAGTGATATTAGCTTCTGGAAAATGGAATCCTCCGGTATTTGTTGGTTTATGTGAGGTCGAAAGCCTAAATGTTCTTGAGTCACTAACCGGTATTGCCCCATTAAATAAATATGGATATAAGATTATTCAGAAAGATTCGCCTGATGAAAGAGGAATTGATGTTGCGCTGATATACAGACCTGATCTCTTCAGACCTTTAAATTATAACGCAATTCCGGTAGTAGATACTGGGGATGAAACGTTTAAAACAAGAGATATTCTACAGGTAAGTGGAGTGCTTGGTAATTGCGATACATTGTATGTTTTTGTTAACCACTGGCCATCGCGCTATGGAGGAATAATGGAAACGATCAGGTATAGAAAACTTGCAGCAGAAACGCTTAAGTTGGCCATACATCGCATACAGGCTGAATGTAAAAAGGCAAAAATAATTTGCATGGGTGATTTTAATGATACCCCAACCGATGAAAGTTTAGTACAGATTTTGGAAGCAAAAGTATCAGATAACAATAAGGTAGCCGGTGAAATGATCAATCTTTCAAATAAATGGATTTCAAATGCTGTTCAAACAATCAAAAGTCAATACAGATGGGAGGTTTTTGACCAATTCATCGTATCGGATTATTTTTTAGAGGACAACTCCTGTTATAAATTTCTGAATGCCGAAATATTTGACGCCGCATTCCTGTTGGAACCGGATACCAAATTTGGTGGAACTAAACCCAGACGAACATTTGTTGGATTCAAGTATCAGGAAGGTTTTTCTGACCATCTTCCGGTTTTACTTCGAATTCGAATGCTAGGTCATTAGTCCGTAATTGGTTTTAATCCTAATTCCTTCGCTTTTACCAGCATATATTGAAAAGCCTGATCTTTATCATTTTGAATTATTCCATCCAGAATAGCCTCTTTAATTGCACTTTTAATCAGTCCTATTTCCCGGCATGGTCCAAGTCCAAAGACTTCCATTATTGTTTCGCCTGAAACAGGAGGCTGAAAATTGCGGACATGGTCACGTTCTTCCAGGTCTTTTAATTTTTGCCTTACCAATTGAAAATTATTGTAATACTTCTTTACCTTTTCCTGATTTTTTGAGGTGATGTCGGCTTCACATAGAGTCATCAGATCATCAATATCGTCGCCAGCTTCAAACAATAAACGTCGAATGGCTGAATCTGTAACTACTTCTTCTGAAAGTACGATAGGTCGCATATGAAGTTCTACAATTTTCTGTACATACTTCATTTTTTCATTAAGAGGGAATTTCATTTTCTTAAAAAGCGCAGGAACCATTTTTGCACCAATAAAATTATGCGAATGGAAAGTCCATCCGAGTTGTGACGAATACTTTTTTGTAGCGGGTTTTGCAATGTCATGCAACAAAGCGGACCACCTCAACCATAAATTGTTCGTATTTGGTGCAATTCGGTCAAGTACTTCCAGTGTATGAAAAAAGTTGTCTTTATGACCGACCCCGTTTACTTCCTCCCTACCTTTCATGCGGTGCAATTCAGGAAATATGATTTCCAATAATCCGGTTTTATCCAGCAATTTAAATCCGATTGAAGGTTTTGATGAAAGAATAATCTTGTTTAATTCTTCGCCAATTCTTTCTTTCGAGATAATGTGAATTCGTTTTTTGTTTTGTGAAATAGCTTCCAGTGTATTTTCTTCAATGGTGAACCCCAACTGTGTGGCGAAACGAATGGCACGCATCATTCGTAACGGATCGTCAGAAAAGGTAATTCCCGGAGCCAAAGGAGTACGAATAATCTTGTTATCAATATCCTGAATGCCGCCAAACGGATCGATTAACTCGCCAAACCGATTGCTGTTTAAGCAAATTGCCAATGCATTGATAGTGAAATCGCGCCTGTTCTGATCTTCCTCAAGTGTACCATCTTCAACAATTGGATTTCGGGAGTCTTCATTATAGGATTCTTTCCGTGCTCCTACAAATTCAACTTCAAGAGATTGATATTTCAACATGGCTGTACCGAAAGTCTTAAATACGCTTACCTGGATTGTAGGTCCTAATTTTTTCGCTACTATTTCTGCCAGTTTGATCCCGCTCCCGAGGGTAACGACATCAATATCCTGTGATGGTCGGTTTAAAATTAAATCGCGCACAAATCCTCCAATTACATAGGTTTCCTGATTTAATTGGTCTGCCAGTTCAGAGATTACTTTAAATATAGGATGTTGTAAATGTGTTTTCATTTCAATCTTAATAGGTATAAATTCGAATTTCATTTATTCTCATGGCAAGTGGATAAATTGGTTCAAACATTTTATTACTTCCATGTGTTCACTTCATGATAAAAATTCCGATTATATAATATCTAGATATTTAAATATGACAATTTGTTATCAGAATGTGACAAAATTACAATTAATTACAGTTTTGGATTAAAAACATTGCTTTATATTTATTGGCATATGAATTGATATTGTCATATCAAAGAATGTGTATATTTGTATAATTAAAATTTATAACCATGTTAGAACATTTAACTAAAGAGACATTCAAAGAAAAAGTTTTCAACTTTGAACTCAATAAAGAATGGAAATATGAAGGAAAGACTCCTTGTATGATTGATTTTTATGCCGATTGGTGTGGTCCATGTAAAATGGTTGCTCCGGTTTTGGAAGAACTACAGAAAGAGTATGGAGAAAACCTTGTTATATATAAGGTAAATACTGAAGATGAGCGTGAATTGTCTGCCATGTTCGGTATACAAAGTATTCCTTCATTATTGTTTGTCCCTGTAGAAGGTCAACCACAAATGGCAATGGGAGCTTTACCAAAATCATCATTCGAAAAAGCAATTGCCGACGTATTAAATGTGGTTAAGCCACAAGTGAATTAAGATAGCAATTCAAGAATTTTCTCAAGATGGATCCCTCTGGATCCTTTAATCAGGATAAGTTTGTTTTCAATAGGTTGTGTTTTTAGGTAGTTTGAAAGAAGTTCGACTTGATCGAACTTCTTTTTTTGTGTATTAAAATGTGCTTTTTTAAATTGTGATCCAACCAGAAATACATCGGCGAATCTTTTTTCCTCAATGTAGTCAGCAATTTTTTGATGTTCTTCTTCGGACGCATCACCCAGTTCCAGCATATCACCCAGTATAAGGCATTTATTTTCATTCCGAATGTTTGCAAAATTGCTTAATGCAGCTAACATACTTGTTGGATTTGCATTGTATGCATCCATAATAATGGTGTTCTTTCCATTTTCAATTAATTGTGACCGGTTATTAGATGGCACATAATTAGCGATTGCCTCCTGAATTTTTATTGGATCGACCTCGAAATATTTTCCAACGCAAACAGCTGCAAGGAGATTTTCAAAATTATAATCGCCTACCAGCTTTGATTTCATATAAAGCCAGCCTTTCCTGAATAATGTTTTGACAACTAAGTGATTGCCAGTACTAGCTAATTCACCAGCCATAAAATAGCTTACCGATTTACCGTAGCTGATTTGTTCAAGACCTTTGGCTTGTTCAACTAATAGCTTGTTGTCAGTATTTACAAAGCATTTCCCCCCTTTATTACGCAAGAAGCTATACATTTCCGATTTGGTCTTAATTACTCCTTCAAACGATCCAAATCCTTCCAAATGAGCTTTTCCAATATTTGTTATGATACCAAAATCAGGATTTGCAATTTCGCATAAGGTTTTTATTTCCCCCGGATGGTTTGCGCCCATTTCCACTACGCCAAATTCGGTTTCATTATTCATCAACAATAGGGTTAAAGGGACGCCAATGTGGTTGTTTAAGTTACCTTTAGTGTAATTCACCTTAAATTTTTCTGACAGCACTGCAGCGACCAATTCTTTTGTCGTTGTTTTTCCGTTTGTACCGGTTATGGCAAGGATTGGCAGTTTTAGCTGATCGCGATGAATCCTGGCCAATTGCTGGATACATAGCAAAACATTATTAACTAGTATTGTTCGGTAATTTACTGCATATTCAGGTTCATCAATTATTGCATATGCAGCTCCTTTAGAAAGAGCTTCTTCGGCAAATTTGTTCCCATTAAAGTTTTCCCCACTAAGGGCAAAGAAAATGCTGTTTGCTGGGATATTCCTGGAGTCCGTGGTGATTAACGGGTAATCCTTAAAAATGCAGTATATATCTTCAATATTCATGTCGGGATTAAAAAAGAAAACCCCACTTTTTCAAATGAGGTTTTATATTGATAGATTGAATTCTATTAAAATCCGTTAGGACTTCCAACGCGCGTCATAGCACAACGAAATCCTAAATCACTTGCAGATTCAGTTTCCGGACGATATCTGCGTGTTCCTGGAGTCAACCAGTAAGGGCGGTCTTTCCAACTTCCTCCTTTGTAAATTCGGGTAACATCCGAAATGAGAGATGAAAACTGACCATCTTTTTGTGATTGAATATACATTGAACTAGTCTGTGTTTTATCTTTTGATGTATTCCAATCGTCGCCTTCAATAACTTGAGTGCTGTAGTCTCCATCATCGAAATTTCGGTAATCTGCAATGGTATCTTTAACCAGTTCTCCGAATTCATTACGAACAAGTTTACCGTCAGCATCTGTTCTGTATTTGGTAAAAGTGTTTCCACGGAATGGCTGAAATTCTGCAACGTCAGAAGACGATAATGGACGATAAACGTCAGCAACCCATTCGTTTACGTTCCCAGCCATACAGTAGAGCCCGAAATCGTTCGGTTCGTATGACATCACAGGTGCAGTAATGTCAGCATTGTCATTTAATGAACCTGCCATACCCATTAAGTCACCACGACCACGGGTAAAGTTAGCTTGCATACGTCCTTTGGTTTTCTTTGAATCATCTCTTAGATAGCTGCCATTCCATGGGTATAGCTTACGATCAGTCAACAATTCGTTTTCGGTATTACCAATCAGACCCAGTGCTGCATATTCCCATTCGGCTTCAGTGGGTAAGCGGTAATTCGGAAGCAACAGTCCATCTTCCCAACGAACTCTTCTCTGGGTGCCTGAAGCATCTTTCAAAGGATTCTTACCGTCTGATCCCTGATATAATCCTGCAAGAAAAGATTCGGTGGTGAATACATTTTGTCCGCTCTGGGTATTATCAGATACAATAATTCCTTTATCTATTAATATTTTTTCATTAACGCGATCAGTTCTCCATTTAGAATATGCATCTGCTTGTTTCCATGAAACTCCTACGACAGGATAGTTACCATAAGCTGGATGGCGAAGGTAATTTGTTATGTAGGGTTCATTAAAAGCTAATTCCTCTCTCCAAACTAAAGTGTCAGGTAGAGCTGATTTGTATTTTTCAGGATTTTCAGGATAAACTCTTCCCAACCAATAAAGATATTCACGGTAATCGAGATTTGAAACTTCGCTTTCATCCATGTAAAAGGATGCAACAGTTACTCGTCTGGGACTGTTATTCCAGTCAAACATAACATCTTGTTCAACTCTACCCATGGTGAAAGTTCCACCCTGAATAAAAACTAATCCTGGCCCGGTTTCCTGATCGTAATTATTATCAGCTTGAAAACCACCGTTTTTTGGGTCGCCAAATTCCCATCCGGTAGAATGAGATTCATCGGAGCTTCCTTTGCCCTTTCCAAACAATCCGCATCCAGCCATCAAAGCTGCCAGACCAAATAAAATTATGGATCTTAATTTCATCGTTTTTCTTCTTATCCGTTATTTTAAAAGACTCACAAATATAACTAAATTGTTGAATTGTTATTGTTCAGGTATTCAATCTTTTTTTGTGCATGTTTGTTTCTACTGTATATCTTTGCTCTCATTATTATCATATGAGTATTGTTTAATTTATAACGATGCCTCTAAGCTAATAATATTTACACTGACGAACCGTTTACTTAGTTAAATTAATAATTATCTAATGCCTAAAATTATACTTTTCTTCTTATTGCTGTTTAATATTTCTATTTGTTGGTCTGCTGATTATCATCGGAAAATCAATTGGATTGACCAAACTCAATACTCAGATTCAGTGAATAGGTCTTTTTTTAGTTTTGAGGGAAATATAGTTAAGGATAGATCTGGTATACCATACTGGTTCGAAAGCTTTGATATTAATTCAATTAATGCTGAGGTTACTGTTATTGATGCCGTTTATGAGCCTGTTGTTGACTCTTTGATGAATTTAAATGATTCTGTTGGAAGTGAATTGAAATATACTTCTGAAATAGGAGTTTCTGCAGGTCGTTCAATTCTTCGGGTGACAATCCTCCCGTTTATCCGAAAAGCTACAGGTATTGAAAAGTTGGTCGAATTTACGATTTCGGTTAACGAGAATGTTAAATTATTGAAATCAGCAGTTTCAGATTATCAATGGAAACTAAGTTCTGTTCTTGAATCAGGGAAGTGGATTAAGATAAGCACAAAATCAAAAGGGATTTATAAAATCACATACGACCAACTTAAAACCTGGGGTTTCTCTGTTCCGGATAAGGTTTCTTTATATGGGAATGGTGGTTATATGCTTCCGGTATTAAATAAGGATATTCGTTTTGATGACCTCGATGCATATCCTGTTTGGAAGGGCAAAGACAATGCAGGAAAAGATTGTTTGTTTTTTTACTCTTCTGGGAATATTCGTGTAAACGAGAATCCGGATACAGGAATTTTTTCTCATAGTCAGAATTTTTATTCTACTGAAACTTATTTTTATCTTTCAGATTCAGGCACTCAGCTTACTATCAATAAGATTGCTGAACTGAATGCCATTTCCGGCAATACGATCAATTCATATCCTAATTATATTTATTACGAGAAGGAACTGGATAATTTAATTTCCTCAGGAAGTCAATGGTTTGGAGAGAAATTTAATATGGGTAGTTCGCAAACAATAAATCTTGTGCTTGAGAATCCTGATACTTCGAAACCTGCACTATTTCGGATTTCTGCTGCCGGAAAATCATCTGCATCGAGTTCAATAAAAGCATTTCTTAATGGCATATCCATGAAAGATATTGTTTTTAATGCTATTAGTGCAAGTGCTTCAGAAGATATATACGCTGACGGTGAGGTTGGCGAATTTTCCGCCACGCTGCCATCCGAAAATATTCAGGTCAAGTTGACATTTAATGCATCAAACAGTTCTTCAAATGCCTGGCTTGACTATATTTCGGTTAATTATCAAAGTCAGCTTAAAATAAATGCAGATGTGTATTTTTTCAGAGGAAAAGGAGTTTCAGATCAAATTCCGGTTTCAGAGTTTGTTTTGGAGGGCGCTACATCAGCAATAAAAATATTTGATGTAACTGACATCAATAATACTTTCGAAATACCGGCGGTTTATGCTGACGGGAAATTAAGATTTAAATCAAATTCAGAAATAACCCGAGAATACGTTGCTTTTAATCCTGGAGGTACAATTCCGGTCCCTGAATTAATAGAAACAGTTGATAATCAAAATTTGCATGCCGCGGCTTTGTCTGAAATGATTATTGTTTCTAATTCAGCCTTATTGAGTGCGGCTAATAATTTAGCTGATTATCATCGAAGCAAAGATCAAATGACAGTACAGGTAGTTTCTCCAAAAATGATTTATAATGAATTTTCCGGAGGATTACCTGATCCCTCCGGATTTAGGAATTACTTTAAAATGTGCTATGATTTGGGAAAACAAAACGGCAAAAACACCTTGAAATATGTTTTACTGATGGGTGATGGTTCATATGACAACCGGAATATTCAAGGTGAAAGCCATAACCTGATTCCCACATTTCAATCGAATAATTCGCTCTCTCTGACTGAATCCTTTGTTACCGATGACTTTTTCGTTTTTCTGGACGAAAACGAAGGTGGATCAGTTGGAACTGTCGATTTGGGAATTGGAAGAATACCAGCATTTACACTTGATGATGCTAATGCCGTTGTAGATAAAATCAATAAATATAATTCAAAGGAAGCTATGGGTAACTGGCGAAATGTGGTGACTTTTATTGGTGATGATGGAAATATTGCTGATGGATATACTAACGTTCATATGGGGCAGGCTGAGAGTATGGCGAATTCGGTAAATAGTACTTATCCTGCTTTTTACACCAATAAAATTTACTTCGATACATATAAAAGAATTACCTCTGCCGGTGGTGAAAAATATCCTGATGTTACTGCTGCTATTAACAGTCAGGTTAAAAGTGGAACTCTAATTATGAATTATACTGGTCATGCCAATGAAAAGAATTTGGCTGATGAAACAGTACTTGATATTGCGACCATTAATTCCTGGACCAATATCAATCGGTTGCCAATATTTGTGACTGCAACCTGCGAGTATAGTCGTTTTGACTTAGATGAAACAACTGCTGGCGAGCATATTCTTTTTAATCCGGGAGGAGGAGGAGTAGGACTATTTTCTACTACCAGATTGGTTTATTCAGGAGCTAATTTTGTATTGAACAGCAAATTTTTTAAATATATTTTTGAAAAGGATCAATATGGGAATAATCTGCGGCTTGGTGATGTGATGCGGTTAGCAAAATCTGCGGCCAACACTGGAACCAATCAATTGAATTTTACTTTACTGGCTGATCCTGCAATGCAATTAGCCAATCCAAGTTATCAGGTAAAAACAACAAGCATTAATGGTAAAAACACAGAAACGGATGTTGAGACTATTCAGACACTTTCGGTAGTAACAGTTAAAGGCTTTGTTGCTGACGAACAAGGAGTAAAACTCAATAATTTTAACGGCGAAATAATTCCGACAGTATTCGACAAAGCAATGCAGGTTAAAACGTTGGGTAATGCTGGGCAAACACCAATGAGCTATACTGTTCAGAATAACATTATTTATAAAGGACTTGCAAGTGTGATAAACGGGGAGTTTGAGTTTTCGTTTTTTGTTCCGAAAGATATTTCGTATAAACTTGATAAAGGCAAAATACTCTATTATGCATACAATGAAACCATGGATGCTCAGGGATATTTTGACGATTTTTATGTTGGAGGATCATCAAACACAACGATATCCGATTCTAACGGACCGCAAATAGATTTGTTTCTCAATTCAACATCTTTTAAAGACGGAGAAACAGTTAGTGCGAGTTCTGTTTTGCTGGCCAATATTTCAGATGAAACAGGTATTAATACAGCTGGTACTGGAATAGGTCATGATATAACCGCAATTTTGGATGATGATTATTCAAATGTCATTGTCTTAAATGACTATTTTCAGGCAGATAAAGACCAGTATACCAGTGGTAAAATTGTTTTTCCTTTGACTAAACTCGCTGAAGGAGAACATAAAATTGTTCTTAAGGTATGGGATGTTCTGAATAATTCTTCTGAAAAAGAAATCCGTTTTGTTGTTAAGGATGTTTTCAGAATTGAAACAGTTTCGTGTTATCCTAATCCAATGACTGAAGAAACAACGTTTGTTTTTACGCACAACATGCCTGATGAAACATTTGACGTTAATCTGGAAATTTTTCAAACTACGGGTTCAAGGATCGATATAGTTCATTCAATCGTTGGATCATCGGGAACCGAAAGCCAACCGATAGTATGGACTCCTGCGGAAAGACAGGTTAAAATGAGAGCGGGCGTCTATATTTACAGAATCACCGCAACCACAAATGGAAAGGTTACCACTGGTTCTGGTCGCCTGGTTTATGTTTATCGTTAAAAGCAGAACTAATAAATAGCCCTTCTATACTATTTAAGATAGATGTCCGTTTAGTTTTTTAGTTTGTCGTATGACAGAACTCCTTTACAAACGTTTATATTTGCAAACTCAAAAATAATGATTGATTTAAGATGAAGAAGATTACACTATTAATGACAGCTTTTCTTTGGGTTGGGATGCTTTTGCCAAATGCAAATGCACAAAAGACCTCAACAACCGGTGCAAATACCATTTCTACCGGAGTGCCATTTTTAACGATAGCTCCCGATTCCCGCGCCGGAGCGATGGGAGATGCCGGTGTTGCAACTTCACCTGATGTCAATTCGCAGCATTGGAATGCTGCCAAATATGCTTTTGCAGAGAGTGAAATGGGAGTTGGTTTGTCTTATACACCCTGGTTATCACAGTTGGTCAGAGATATTAATCTAGCCTATCTGGTGGGATACAAACGTTTGGATGATTTGCAAACGGTTAGTGCTTCACTGCGTTATTTTTCCTTAGGCAATATTCAATTTATGAGCGAATACGGCGATCAGTTGGGTCAGCAAAAACCAAACGAATTCGCTCTTGACTTCGGTTATACCCGAAAGTTGTCCGATAATTTTTCCGGAGCTGTAGCTATCCGTTATATCCGGTCCGATTTAACCGGAGGTCAGTCGGTTGGGGGAGTGGAGACTCATGCAGGTAGTACTTTTGCTTCTGATGTCGCATTCTATTACCAGAACCAAATCCGTACGAACCGTAAAAATTCGACCATTGCTGCAGGTATAAATATTTCAAATATCGGAGGCAAAATTTCGTATACCGATGGTGAAACTAAAGATTATATTCCTGCCAATTTAAAATTAGGTGTGTCGTATAAGACAGAAATGGACAAGTACAATACCATTACGATTGCCTTTGATGCCAATAAATTATTGGTGCCAACACCAAAATCCGGTACTGGTGATATTATTACCGGACTTGGAACGGATAAATCAGTTGTTGCTGGTATTTTTAGTTCTTTTAGCGATGCTCCGGGTGGAATGTCAGAGGAATTGAAGGAGATTAATTATTCGGTTGGTGCTGAATATTGGTATAACAATCAGTTTGCATTACGTGCCGGTTATTTTTACGAAGATGTTACCAAGGGAAATCGCAAATTCTTCACTGCAGGTGCTGGCTTAAAAATGAATGTTTTTGCACTCGATTTCTCATATTTATTACCCGTGGCTCAAAACAATCCGTTGGCCAATACGCTGAGGTTTACTTTGTCGTTTGATATTCAGGCATTTAGTAGACAGCGTAAATAAAGTGATCAATTTAATTAATAGGATAATTTTATCGGATGATTGAAAACGAATTCTGAAACATATATTGGTTTAGAATCTTTTATCTTTAGTCTGAATATATAATCTTTTCAAAATGAATTTCCGGATAGGATACGGATATGATGTACACCGTTTAGCTGAAGGTGAATCCTTATGGCTGGGCGGTGTTCTTATTCCACACAATAAAGGAACTGTTGCGCATTCCGATGGCGATGTCTTAATTCATGCCGTGTGCGACGCTATGCTTGGTGCAGCAAAAATGGGAGATATAGGTCGCCATTTTCCTGATACTTCTTCAGACTTTAAAAACATTGACAGTAAATTATTGTTGTTTAGAACGAATGAACTGATTGCCTCCAAAAATTACCAGATAGGAAACCTTGATGTTACAGTTGCAGCGCAGAAACCAAAGTTAAAACCATACATTCCTGAAATGGAAAAGACGTTAGCCGAAATTCTGGAGATTGATGTTGATACTGTTTCAATTAAAGCAACTACAACCGAAGAATTGGGGTTTGAGGGCAGGGAAGAAGGAATTTCTGTTCATGCAGTTGTATTGTTGAAAAAAATGAGTGAAAAATGAAAAAAACATTAGTTATTGGGGCAAGCGAGAATCCCGATCGTTATTCGAATAAAGCCATTAAGGCTTTGGTGAATCATGGTCATCCGGTTGTCGCAATTGGACTTCGGGAAGGTGTTATTTCTGGTATTTCTTTCAACTCAGAAAAGCAGAATTTCAATGACATCGATACCGTAACTTTATATGTAGGACCACTAAATCAGCCGGAATATTATTCTTATATAATCGGATTAAAGCCGAAACGTGTTATTTTTAATCCCGGAACTGAAAACCCCGAATTTATTGCTCAGCTAAAGGCTTCCGGGATTTATCCTGAAATTGCCTGTACGCTTGTTTTATTAGCAACAGATCAATACGAATAATGAAAACAATTCAATCAACTGAAGAATTTAATTTGATTATGGCTGAAAATGATGCTGTTTTGGCCTATTTTTCAACCGAAGTCTGCAATGTGTGCAAAGTGCTGAAACCCAAAGTTTCCGAAATGCTTGTAAAATCGTTTCCAAAGATGTTAATGACTTATGTCGAATCGGATAAATTGCCCGAATTAGCCGCACAGAATCGCGTTTTTGCTGCGCCTACTGTTGTCGTTTTTTTTGCAGGCCGTGAAACAATACGTAAAAGCAGAGCATTCGGACTTGATGAATTAAAATTTGAAATTCAACGACCGTATTCAATGATGTTCGAATAATCCATCAATCATTTTTTCATCTGTTAGGTTGGGTAAAGTAACTGTAAGGTTCGGATTTTCCTGCATAGCCCGTTTTATCGCAAATATTGCCGACTCATTTCTGCCCCAACTACGGCGTGCAATTCCATTGTTGACATCCCAGTGAAGCATTTGTTTCAATCGTCGGTCAGCATCAGCAGAACCATCCAGTAACATTCCAAAACCACCATTTATTACTTCGCCCCAGCCAACACCACCACCATTATGAATGGAAACCCAGGTTGCTCCGCGAAACGAGTCACCAATTACATTTTGTATTGCCATATCAGCAGTAAAAGCTGATCCATCATAAATGTTTGAAGTTTCTCTGAAAGGAGAATCGGTTCCCGAAACATCATGATGATCGCGCCCAAGAACAATTGGAGCACTAATCGTTCCCTCCTGAATGGCATTGTTGAATGCCTCAGCAATTTTCAATCTGCCTTCGCAATCTGCATAAAGAATTCGCGCCTGCGAACCGACGACCATGTTGTTTTTGCCAGCTTCCAAAATCCAGTGAATGTTGTCGTTTAGCTGGTTTTTAATTTCATCCGGTGCATTTTTGACAATTTCTGTCAATACTTGATGGGCGATTTCATCGGTCTTTTGCAAATCAGCCGGATCGCATGAACAGCAAACCCATCGGAAAGGACCGAATCCATAATCAAAGAACAGGGGACCCATGATATCCTGAACATACGACGGGTAAATAAAACTACCATCAGTATGTGTTACAGAAGCCTCAGCGCGTTTAGCTTCCAACAAAAAAGCATTCCCGTAATCCCAAAAATACATGCCTTTTCCGGAAATAATATTTATCGCATTTACCTGGCGACATAAACTCTCCCGAACTTTCTCCTGAAATAGTTCCGGATTCTCAGCCATCAGCTGATTCGATTCTTCCAGCGTTAATCCTACAGGATAATATCCACCAGAAAACGGATTGTGTAATGAAGTCTGATCAGATCCCAGATCAACAGAAATATTTTCTTTTGCTAATTTCTCCCATAAATCGACCACATTGCCTTGATAAGCAAGCGAAACCGCTTCTTTATTTCTACTGGCAGTCAGCATTCTGGTAATGAGATGGTCCAGATCGTCATATACTTCGTCAACCCAGCCTTGCTGATGCCTGACAGCTACAACTTTGGGATTTATTTCAGCAATTACAGCTACCATACCTGCAATTACGGCGGCTTTTGGTTGTGCGCCCGACATACCTCCCAGGCCTGATGAAATGTAAATTTTTCCTGAAATTTTTCCGTCACCTCGCATTCTTGCAGCATTCAGTAAAGTAATGGTTGTTCCATGTACAATTCCCTGCGGACCGATATACATAAATGAGCCTGCTGTCATTTGTCCGTATTGCGAAACCCCAAGGGCATTCATTCTTTCGTAGTCGTCTCTTCCGGAATAATTAGGGATTACCATGCCGTTAGTTACTACAACCCGTGGTGCATCTTTGTGCGAAGGGAAAAGACCCATCGGATGTCCGGAATACATCACCAGAGTTTGTTCATCAGTCATTTCTGATAAATATTTCATGCAAAGCCGATATTGAGCCCAGTTTTGAAATACAGCACCATTTCCACCATAAGTGATTAATTCCTGTGGATGCTGAGCAACGGCATAATCCAGATTGTTTTGAATCATCATCATGATTGATGCTGCCTGTTTTGATTTATATGGATAATCTTCAATGTGACGGGCCTTCATTTCATATTCCGGACGGAACCGATGCATGTAAATTCGACCGTATTGCTGTAATTCATCTAAAAATTCAAGCGCCAAAATGGCATGTTGTTTAGGATTGAAATACCTTAGCGCATTTTGAAGAGCCAATCTCTTTTCTTGCGGGCTGAGTATCTCTTTACGCTTTGGAGCATGGTTTACAGCAGTATTATAAGGTTTTACTTCCGGAAGAATGGCCGGAATGCCTTCCTGTATGGCTGATTTAAATTTGGATGATGTCATAGTGTTTAAATTGTGGTTCGCCTTTTGAAGATGAACGTATAACGGCAAAATTGCGACATTCCCCGATAATTTACTGTATTTTTACAACAGTTTAGCAACATTTGCCACACTTATATTTGTCATAGTTTGTTCAGTTTTTGTATAATCAGAATTTAAATTTAAAAATCAAATAAAATGAAAAAGACTTGGATTATTCTGGCAGTAATTGCCGTTATACTTTTATTGGCGTATTCGTCGGTGAAAAATTCTTACAACAGCATGGTAAGCGGAGAAGAAGCTGTGACTGCACAATGGTCGCAGGTTGAAAACGTTTATCAGCGTCGTTCTGATTTGATTCCAAATTTGGTTAGCACCGTAAAAGGATATGCCGATTTTGAAAAGGAAACATTGACTCAGGTAATTGAAGCACGTGCAAAAGCGACTGCTGTAAATATTAATCCGGGTAATCTGGATGCACAGTCGTTGCAAAATTTCCAGAATGCTCAATCAGGCTTATCTTCAGCTTTAAGTAAACTTATGGTTGTTGTTGAAAAATATCCTGAATTGAAAGCAAATCAGGGATTTCTTGACCTGCAGGCTCAGCTGGAAGGAACAGAAAACCGGATTACTGTTGAACGTATGAAGTTTAATGAAAGCGCACAGTCCTATAATGTATTGATTCGAAAATTCCCGAAAAGCATTTTTGCAGGAATGTTCGGATTTGAAAAGAAAGCTTATTTCGAGGCTGAAAAGGGAGCTGAAAAAGTGCCTGAAGTTACATTCTAATTACGAAAAATTTAAAGCTTGCGGTAGCTTTTCTGAGGGAAATCTACCGCAGGTTGTTAGCTTGAATTCATTCAAAATAGACATCAATTAATCTGAAAATAATGTCAGTAGAAAATTTTTTCAGCACAGAAGAGAAAAAGCAGATAACCGACGCAATTGCGGTTGCCGAACTTAATACTTCAGGCGAAATACGGTTGCATGTGGAAGGTACGTGCAAAATAGATGTACTTGATCGTGCAGCATATGTTTTTGGGAAACTTAAAATGCATGAAACTGATCAGCGAAATGGTGTTTTGTTTTATTTGGCGGTAAAGGACCGAAAGTTTGCCATATTGGGAGATAGTGGTATTAATAAACTCGTACCGGAAAACTTCTGGAATGAAATAAAGGAAACAATGCTCGGATTATTTAAAGACGGGAAATTTACTGAAGGCTTATCAAAAGGAATTTTGATGGCAGGAGAGCAATTAAAAGCCAATTTCCCATATCAGAAGGATGATGTTAATGAATTGTCGGATGAAATATCCTTCGAGAAAAATTTATAATATGAAACAATTTATACTGCTTCTATTTCTATCACTGTTTATTTTTTCTGGTTTTGCACAAAATATCCCAGATCGTCCAAATCCTCCAAGATTGGTTAACGATTTGGCGAATGTGCTTTCAGACCAGGAGGAACAGCAGATGGAGTCGGAGCTTGTTGAGTTTAATAATCAAACATCAACACAAATATGTGTAGTAACTCTTCCTTCTCTTGAAGGGAATGAAATATCAGATCTTTCATTTAAGATTGGTGAAAAATGGGGCGTTGGACAAAAAGGGAAAAACAACGGAATTGTAGTTGTTTTTAAACCAAAGCATGGAAATGAAAAGGGTGCCGTCTTCGTTGCTGTCGGATATGGCCTCGAAGGGGTTATTCCGGATGCAATTGCTAACCGGAATGTAGTGGATAATGAAATGATTCCTCGTTTTAAGGAAAATGATATTTATGGCGGATTATCTGCCGGAGTCCATGTTTTAATGAGTTTGGCTTCTGGAGAATATACTGCGGATGCCTATCAGAAAAAAACCGGAGAAAAGAAGTCTGATGGCGGCGGAGGTTTTTTTATTGTTATAATGATTGTCATTATACTCATTTCCCTTTTTAAAGGTGGTCGTGGAGGTCAGTACAGCAGTAGAGGAAGTTTACCGTTTTGGCTTGCAATGGGCATGCTCGGTGGAGGTAACAGAGGAGGAGGCTCCTTTGGAGGCTTTTCAGGTGGCGGCGGCGGCGGTGGTTTCGGCGGATTTGGCGGCGGCGGCTTCGGTGGTGGCGGTGCCGGAGGAAGCTGGTAATTTCGACCGGTTCACCTAATCAAATAAAGACATAAAAAAACCTTCAGGATTGTTCCTGAAGGTTTTTATTTTTTGAGAAAAAGTAGAATTAATCTACAGTTTCGATCTGATCTAAAATATCTTTATCAACAAGGATACGACCACAATATTCGCAAACAATAACTTTTTTGCGAGATGCGATATCCATTTGACGCTGCGGCGGAATTTTATTGAAGCAACCTCCGCAAGCATCACGCTGAACTGTAACTACTGCCAGTCCGTTACGTGCATTTTTGCGGATACGTTTGAACGCAGTTACCAGGCGAACTTCAATATTCCCTTCAATTTTTTCAGCTTTTGATTTCAGTCTTTCTTCTTCGATCTGAGTTTCAGCAGTAATTTCTTCCAATTCATGCTGTTTTCTGTCCAAATCTTCGAGGCGTTCTTTTAGCAGACTTGCTGATGATGTTATAGCTTCTTTTTTCGAGGAAAGCTCTGTAGTGAATTCGCGAATGCGTTTTTCTGACAATTCCATTTCAAGTTTCTGGAACTCAATTTCCTTGCTCAACGAATCAAATTCGCGGTTGTTGCGAACATTGTTCTGCTGTTCGGTGTATTTCGTAATCAGACCTTCTGATTCCTTGATGGCAATTTTCTTGTTATGTATTGCAGTTTCCAAATCTTTAATGTCGTCTTCGAAATTGTTAACACGGGTTTTTAAACCTGTAATTTCATCTTCCAAATCCTGAACTTCAAGAGGTAATTCTCCCCGAAGTGTTTTGAATTTATCCATTTCTGAAACAACATTCTGCAATTCAAAAAGCGCTCTAAGCTTTGAACTGATTGGCACACTTTTATTTTCGTCTCTAACGTACTGTGTATTCATACTCTTATAGTTGTTTAACTTATATCAAATGAGATAACTTACCGGATTTGTAATGATATCCGATAAATGGACTGCAAATTTAGGGAATTTTTTTGTAAGTAATTCATAAAAAACTTCTTTAGTGAATTGTTCACTTTCATAATGCCCGATATCTGCAATAATAATTTGTTGTTCTGCATCAAAAAACTGATGATATTTAAAATCCCCTGAGATAAAAATATCTGCTTTTTGTGCTTTTGCATAGTTTAAATAACCACTTCCGGAGCCTCCGCAGACAGCGACTTTCTTTATTTGTTTTCCTTTGAGTTCGGTATGTTTAACGACTTTGCAATTGAAAATTTCTTTTAGTTTTAGCAGAAAGATCATTTCATCCGTTGGATTTACTAGCTCTCCAATCATTCCGATTCCACTTTGCTGATATTCATTGTCTAGAGAATAAATATCGTAAGCAACTTCTTCGTAAGGATGAGCATTTAAAAGTGCATTAATCATGTTCGATTGAATGTGTACAGGGAAGATGGTTTCAATCCGGATTTCTTCTTCAAAATGAAGTTGATTTTTTTTTCCAACAAAAGGGTTTGTCTGATCATTCCCTCTGAAACTTCCTGTTCCGTTAAGGCTGAAGCTGCATGAATCGTAGTTTCCGATGTGCCCTGCTCCAGCTTCAAACAAAGCGTTTTTAACACTTTCCGCCTGATTGATTGGTACAAATGTTACCAGCTTTTTTAAATAGTTTTGAGAAGGAACCAGAATTCTGCAATTCTGAAGTCCAAGTTTTTCGCATATTTTGCTGTTAACACCACCAAATACGCTGTCCAGGTTGGTATGAGCAGCATAAATTGCTATGTCATTTTTTATTGCCTTTTCAACACATCGCTCAATGTAGGTTCTCCCATTTAATTTTTTAATTCCACTAAAAACGATGGGGTGATGAGCGATAATAAGGTTTAATTTTTTCCTTATAGCCTCATCGATAATGTCTTCTGTAACGTCAAGCGTAATAAGGATCCCGGATATTTCATCATCCGGATGACCAATAATAAGACCTGCATTGTCATACGATTCCTGGAATGACAGTGGAGCGATATTTTCAATAAACTGACTGATTTCTTTAAGTTGCATATTTTCAGGAGAATTACAATTCTTCTTTAATTTCAATTAGCATTTGTCTGATTTCCTGAAGCCGGCTGACGACTTCAAAATTTTGCAAGGTATCCTCCTTATTTTCTTTCAGTTTTTTTTGAGCTCCTTTTATGGTCATCCCTTTTTCCTTCAGCAAATGGTAAATAATTTTAAGATTTCCGATGTCTTCCACCGTAAACATGCGGTTGCCTTTTTTGTTTTTTTGCGGTTTCAGTATTTCAAATTCATTCTCCCAGAACCTAATGTTCGAAGTATTGACATCAAACATTTCAGCTGCTTCACTTATCGAGTAAAAGACTTTTTCTATTTTGGGTTTTTTGTAGGGCACTGAGTTAAATTTAATCGAATGTTTGACCAATATTTGACGAAATAGTTACCATTTTTTCGTATTCCTGAGCATTCAAATCCTTGAAGTAATAATATTGTGGATTAACTGGTTTCCCGTTTTTAAGCACTTCGTAATGCACATGAGGTCCGGTTGATGTTCCTGAATTTCCGACAAACCCAATAATGCTTCCACGTTTGACATGCTCGCCTTTCTTAACATTAAATCCATTCATGTGACCGTAAAGTGTTTCGTAACCAAAACCATGATCAATCAAAACCCATCGGCCATATCCTCCTCCAATAGATTGTACATCTTTTACCACACCATCGCCTGTTGCATAAATTTTGGTGCCGATTTCTGCCGTAAAGTCCATCCCGTAATGGAATTGTTTGATTTTGTAAATCGGGTGAATGCGGTATCCCCAACCCGATGCGGTTCTTTTAAGTGATTTGTTTGAGATAGGCATTATTGCTGGCATGCTGGCTCTTAGTTTTTCCTTATTAAGAGCCAGATTCATGACCTCGTCATAAGATTTGGATTGGATATAAGCCTGCTTGGAAAGTATGTCGAGCTTTTCGGCCGTTTTGATTACCAATTCTGAATTGTCAAATGATTCGAGTCTTGAATACCTGTTTACACCGCCAAATCCTGCTTTTCTTATGGTTGAAGGAATTGGATCACTTTCGAAGATAACCCGGTATAAATTGTTGTCGCGTTGCTCTATTTCGTCGAGTACTTTTTCGATGGTCGAAAGATCTTTGTACATCAGGTCATACTGGGTTAAAAGGCGTTCGTTTTCTTTGTGCAGAGTGCGCATCCGTGGCGATTCGTAAAATTGCAGAATTCCAACAGCAATTAGTATTGATGTTACCAGAGTTGTTGAAAATAAAGTTAAGAAACGCTTTAGTTTAGTTTTGAAACTTATTACGATTTTATCGTAGCTAAGTGTATGAGCATTAAATCTGTACTTTACTTTAGCCATAGCTAAGAGTTAATTGAAATTATTTTTCGGTTTGTGTCAAATTTAAGTATTTAATCTAACTTTGCACGGTTTCGAAAAATCCGGTTTGTAAAGCCAACAAAGCTAATAATTTCAGCTGATATAATTAATGGTTTTCAGCCTATTGGGTATTTTTAACAAATTTTAAGGACCACATCTTTTAGATGAAGTAGTTTATTTTAAGCAATTTTTTGGCGATTTTTATCAGAAAGACTGGATTGTATTTGGTGTCCGAAAAAGCATATTGCTTGAAGTTTATTCAGAAAATAATAGAAATATACAGATAATGAAAGTTATGAATTCGAAGGAAATCAGGAAAACGTTTATCGATTTTTTTGCCGGCAAAGAACATCAGATTGTGAGCTCGGCTCCCATGGTTGTGAAAAACGACCCGACATTGATGTTTACCAATGCGGGGATGAACCAGTTTAAAGATATTTTTTTGGGTAACCAGCCTGCCAAAAGTGTTCGTGTGGCCGATACACAGAAATGTTTGAGAGTTTCGGGCAAACACAACGATTTGGAGGAAGTTGGTCACGATACATACCATCACACCATGTTCGAAATGTTGGGAAACTGGTCGTTTGGTGATTATTTCAAAGAGGATGCTATTAACTGGGCATGGGAATTATTACACGATGTACTCAAAATACCGGCCGACCGAATGTATGCTTCTGTTTTTGAAGGTAGCTCGGATGATAAACTTGAACGCGACAACGAGGCTTTCGATCTTTGGCGGAAATTTCTTCCGGAGAACCAGATTATTAACGGAAGTAAAAAGGATAATTTTTGGGAAATGGGTGATACCGGCCCTTGCGGTCCCTGTTCCGAAATTCATGTCGATTTACGCGATGATGCTGAACGGGCAAAAATACCGGGAAGCGAACTGGTGAATAAAGATAATCCATTGGTGATTGAAATCTGGAACCTGGTATTTATCCAGTTTAACCGCAAAGCCGATGGCAAACTGGAAGAGCTTCCGGACAAACATGTTGATACCGGAATGGGATTTGAGCGTCTGTGTATGGTTATTCAAGGCAAAAAATCGAACTACGATACCGATGTCTTCCAGAATACGATTTCAAAAATTGCTGGTCTCAGCAATAAAAAATATGGCGAAGAACTAAAGGCAGATATTGCTATGCGGGTAATTGCCGACCATTTACGTGCTATTTCGTTTTCTATTGCTGATGGACAATTGCCATCGAACAACAAGGCCGGATATGTTATTCGCCGGATTTTGCGTCGGGCAGTTCGCTACGGATATACTTTCCTTGATTTCCGCGAGCCTTTTATCTGCAAGCTGGTTGAAGTGCTGAAAGATGACATGGGAGATGCTTTTCCTGAATTGGTTTCGCAGCAAGGACTCATTGAAAACGTGATTCGCGAAGAGGAAGAATCATTCCTGAGAACGCTTGAAACCGGAATCCGTTTGCTCGACGATTTAGTTGGCAAAGCTGCAGCTGCCGGAAAGACTGAAATAAGTGGAGACAATGCTTTTACGCTATACGATACGTTCGGATTTCCATTCGATTTAACAAGTCTGATTCTGCGAGAAAAAGGTTTGACGGTTGACGAAGCCGGATTTAATGCTGAAATGGAAAAGCAGAAGGAACGGTCGAGAAATGCTGCTGCTCAGGAAACAGACGATTGGGTGGAATTGAAAAAAATTGAACAGGTTGAATTTGTTGGTTACGACCAGCTCGAAGCTGAAGTGAATATTTCGCGTTACCGGAAAGTGACTCAAAAAAATAAGGAATTCTATCACCTGGTATTCGACAAGACACCTTTTTACGGCGAATCCGGAGGTCAGGTAGGCGATAGCGGTTACATTGAATTTGACGGCAAAAAAACACTTGTCATTGATTCGCAAAAGGAAAATAATCTGACTGTCCATATCGTTCAGAAACTTCCGGAAAATCCGGCTGCTGCTTTTAAAGCTGTGGTCGATTCGCGCAAGCGGACTCTTACAATGAATAACCATACTGCAACTCACTTGCTCGATCATGCATTGCGTGAAGTTCTTGGAACTCACGTGGAGCAAAAAGGTTCGTTGGTAAACAGCGAATACCTGCGTTTCGATTTTTCGCATTTTCAAAAAGTCTCCCGCGAAGAGTTGGATCGTATTCAGTTTCGTGTTAATGAGCTGATTCGCGAGAATCTGGTTCAGGAGGAAAACCGTGCGGTTGCTTTTGATGAAGCCAAAAATCTGGGTGCAATTGCTCTTTTCGGCGAAAAATATGGCGATTATGTACGTGTGATTAAATTTGGCGAATCGGTTGAATTGTGTGGAGGAACTCACGTTCCGGCTACCGGACAAATTGGTTCTTTCATCATTACATCCGAAAGTGCAATCTCGGCAGGCGTTCGTCGTATTGAGGCCATTACAGCCGATCGTGCCGAAGAGTTTGTGAAAAAGCATATGGATGAATTGGCTGAGGTAAAAATCATGTTTAATAATACCCAAAACCTGAAAAAATCGGTTGAAGATGTTTTGGCTCAGAATAGCCGTTTACAAAAACAAATCGAAGAGTTTGAACGCAAAGCTGCTTCAGGAATAAAGGAAGAGCTGAAGAAAAAGATTCAGGTTATGAATGGTGTGAATGTGATTGCCGAAGTTATTCAGCTCGATTCGGCCCAGGCTGTTAAAGATTTGGCATTCCAGCTAAAGGGTGAGACAGACAATCTGTTTCTTGTTCTTGGTTCTGCAATTGGTGGAAAACCATCAATTACGGTCATGATTGCTGAAAATGTGGTTGCTGAAAAAGGACTGAATGCGGGAGCTATTATTCGCGAAGCTGCAAAAGAAATGCAGGGTGGAGGTGGAGGTCAGGCATTTTACGCGACGGCCGGAGGTAAAGACCTTTCAGGACTTTCAGCTGCTGTAGCAAAGGCCAAATCGTTCGTGAAATAAGTACAAACAGGATAATTTAAGGACCTGCCAGACTTTAGAAACCTGGCAGGTCTTTTTTATGAAATCAACTTTAATCATTCGAAATTTAGACTAACTCTGTATTTTGACTAATTTTAGAAGTTACTAATTCAACCCTCTGATTATGAAAAAAAGTATAGGCAAAATAATTTGGCGAGTCATCTGGAAAACAGCCATGTGGTTCATTGGATTATCATTCATGTCAGTGGTGCTTTTCCGTTTTATTCCTGTCCCCATTACTCCACTGATGCTTATCCGATGCGGCCAGCAGGTTTTCTCAGGACAAGAACTTCGCATGAAACACGATTGGGTTTCGATTGATAAAATCTCTAAAAATCTGCCTTTAGCCGTGGTTTGCAGCGAGGATCAGAATTTCATGAATCATTCCGGGTTTGACATGAAAGCCATCGAACGGTCTGTTGAGGCGGCAAAACATGGTGAACGGTTACGTGGCGCCAGCACAATTTCACAGCAAACGGCAAAAAATGTATTTCTATGGCCTGGCAGGAACTGGATTCGTAAAGGGTTCGAAGTTTATTTCACTGTTCTTATCGAATTTGTGTGGAGCAAGGAACGAATTATGGAAGTTTATCTGAACAGTATAGAAATGGGAAATGGACTTTATGGGGCAGAAGCTGCTTCCCGGGTTTATTTTAAAACAAGCGCTAAAAATCTTTCCAGAACACAAGCCGCAGCTATTGCTGCAATTCTTCCCAATCCGCTGGATTACAGTGCAAATCCTCCCGGACCATATGTTCAGGGTCGCATTAACTGGATTGTTGGGCAAATGAATCAATGGGGAACATTGAGGTTCAAATAACAGGCTATTTCCTTTTTAAGCTAATTTTAAGAAACCAAAGTCGTTGGAATCTGTTATACTGGTTTGTCAGAATTATTTCAGACAAAGTGACACTCTGTATATTAAAAAACACAAAGTTTTCGTTGCTATTTAGATTGATTCCAAATTAAATTAATGATATTTGAAAAAACGTTTTGACTAAAAGTTACTCAAATAGCTGGTCAAAAGCTCCGGCGGTTTTCTTACTGTTTAAAAAAACAAATTCTGTACACATGAAAAAGATTCTGAATTTCCTTTTCTCATTTCCATTTATGGCCTTTATGTTACTCGTTATGGCTTTCTCGATGGCTATTGCAACATTCGTTGAAAGCAGTTACGGAACTGAAGCTGCTCAAGGACTTATATACAAATCTCTCTGGTTCGAAATTGTACTGCTTCTGCTGGGGCTTAATCTCACAGTTAATTTCTTCCGGTTCCGGATGTACACAAAACAGCGTATAGCCGTTGGCCTTTTTCATATCTCATTTATTATTATTCTCATAGGTGCCGGTATTACCAGGTACGTTAGTTTTGAAGGTGTTATGCACATTCGACAGGGTCAGTCGTCTGACTTTATTCTTTCTTCTGAAGATTATCTGAGTGTTAAAAGTGCCAGTGAAACGATTAGTAAGCCAGTCTTGCTTTCAGAACTAAAACACAGTGGGTTTAACGAAGAAATTGCTGTCGATGGCCGTTCTGTCAAAGTAAAAACTGTTGGTTTTATTAAAAATGCAGTTCGTTCCATAGCCGAGGACCCTGCGGGTTCGGAACTAATTGATTTTGTTCTTTCGCAGGGGCAGGGACGAGAAAATTATGTCTTTGCTAAAGGTGATAAAGTATTGATTGGAAATATCCTGCTTGGTTATGATCTGCCTAAATCTAATTTTCAGTTCATTGACCGTGGTGGCGATCTTTATATGGCTTCAGACCGGCAGATTGAGATCCGCTCGATGACCGGTGGCGAGCCTGAAATTGTAAATGCACACGATACTATTCCTGTGCAGACCATGCACCTTTATGCTTTTGATGGTTATATGCTTCTGGTAAAAAAATATTATCCGCATGCATCGATGAAGGTCGAAAAGGATGCATCTGAAAATGCAACGGAAGATGCTGTTGTTTTGGAAGTGACTGATGGTGGAAATAAGAAACTAATTAATGTTTTTGGGCGGCATGGAATGATGGGTGAAGCAATTACCTCAACGGTTGGAAATTCGATGTTGGAATTTAGTTACGGAGCAGAACCAATCTATCTTCCGTTTACCTTAAAATTAGTCAAATTTGAAATGGAAAAATATCCCGGATCCATGAGCCCGTCGTCATTTGCCAGTGAATTGGTTTTAAATGATGCAGAACGAAATGTCAACCGAAATGTTAGAATATTTATGAATAATACACTCAATTACCGGGGGTACAAATTTTTTCAGTCATCATACGATCAGGATGAACAAGGAACTGTACTTTCTGTAAATGCTGATGAACTGGGGACCAATGTCACTTATATTGGATATTTACTGCTTGCAGTGGGATTTGTTCTGGCCCTGTTTAGTAAACATTCGCATTTCCAGTCTCTGGTTCGTAACCTCAAAAAGTATTCGCAGGTTGCCAGTGTGGTTTTGTTGTTTGTTTTTGGACTGAATGCAGGTACTGCGTCGGCAGGCAGTTCAGAGTTAGATGCAATTCCTGAAATGGATAGGGCCGTTCTAGACGATTTTTCGAAATTATGGATTCAGGGAATGGATGGTCGTATCGAACCGGTTTCGACCCTTGCTTCCGAAATGTTGCGAAAAGTTAGTCGCCAGTCATCTTTCGAAGGCCGCTCTCCGGAAGAAGTAATGCTTGGCCTTCATTTACATCCTGAACTTTGGCGAAATGTTCCGCTGGTAAAAGTGTCTGACAGTCGGGTTCAGTCGTTGTTAAATGTTACTGAAGGCAGAATACCACTTACTGCATTTTTCGACGAGCAGGGGCAATATAAACTTCTGGAACAGGTTAAAGCAGCATTTAATAAAATGCCTGCTTCAAGAAGTACGCTCGAAAAGGAAATCATTAATCTTGATGAGCGGGTAAATATTTGCTTTATGGTTGTAAACGGTGATATGTTTACATTCTTCCCGGGTGCCAATAAATCCGACAAATGGTATTTTGCCGGAAGTTCTCCGGTTGGTCTGCCAAAGGCCGATTCGTTATTTGTAAATCGTGGATTTCAATTGTTTCAGGAATCGTTGGAGGGCAAAGGAGATATTGGCAGCCGGCAGATTCTTGCCAGCATTGCCGCATATCAGGCAAAGTATGGTTCAGCGTATCTTCCTTCCGATTCCAGAAAAGAAGTTGAGATATTCTACAATAAAATTAATCCGTTTAAGCGGGTTTTTCCAATGTATCTTTTAGTCGGTTTTATATTGCTGATCGTTTTATTTGTCAATATTTTCAGGCAAAAAGTAGTTAGTCAGAAAACCCGGATTGGCTTCACGATTGTGCTTGGTATTGGATTTTTAATTCACACAATTGGCTTAGGCTTGCGATGGTATGTCTCCGGCCATGCTCCCTGGTCTAACGGATACGAATCAATGGTTTATGTCGCGTGGGCATCCATGCTGGCAGGTGTGATATTTGGGCGCAAATACCCTATGGTTCTGGCGACAGGAGCAATGTTGTCCGGAATAATTCTTTTTGTAGCGCATCTCAACTGGATGAATCCTGAGATTACTCATTTGGTTCCGGTGTTAAATTCATACTGGCTGATGATTCATGTGGCAATTATTACTGCCAGCTATGGTTTTATCGGTTTGAGTGCCTTTATTGGATTAATGGTTCTCATATTATATACCATCAGTAATCCCAAAAACAGTAAAAATGTTATCGGTTTTATTCTTCAGCTTACCACCATCAGTGAATTGTCGGTTACAATAGGTTTATACATGCTTACAATCGGTACTTTTCTTGGAGGAGTTTGGGCAAACGAAAGTTGGGGACGATACTGGGGCTGGGATTCCAAAGAAACATGGGCATTAATTTCAGTTGTAATTTATTCATTTGTTGCGCATATGCGTCTCATTCCTTCGCTGAAAGGGATATACAACTATACTGTTGCAACTGTGGTTTGCTTTTCTTCAATCCTGATGACTTATTTTGGAGTTAATTATTACCTGAGTGGGCTTCATTCATACGGAAAGGGGTCGATTGATGGTATGCACTGGTCTGTGTATGTGTTTGCCGGTGTTGTAGCTGTACTTTTAATATCGTCTAATCTCAAACAAAAGAATCTGGATGTTGACAGCGCGAAATAGCTGATGTATTTCGCTTAGTTTATTAATGGTTGAAGACACGAAAGCTGAAAGTTTCTACAGTATGGCAAGACTATATTTTATAAATTTTCAGATTTCGTGTCTTCTTGTATAATTTTCTTTTTGCTTTTTCGTGTCATTCAAATAGTATTATCTTTAAAGTCTTGATGAACGACTAACTGATAAAACTATGGCAACTGAAGTGAGAAGAACTTTTGATATTCTTGAGAAAATGCTTCGGAAATATCCAAGAAAAGATGCGCTGGGAGGGAAAAACAGTAAAGAATGGTATGTATATAGTACCGCCGAATATGTTGAGAAATCGAAACAATTTGCTTTTGGGCTGATGGCTCTTGGCCTGAAAAAGGGCGACAAGATAGCAACCGTAACAACCAATCGTCCGGAATGGAATTTTGCCGATATGGGAATGGCCATGACCGGAGTTGTGCACGTCCCGATTTATCCGACCATTAGTGAGGAAGAGTATAGTTATATCCTGGAACACGCAGAGATCAAAATACTGCTGCTAGGCGATAAAAAATTATACGATAAAATATACCCGATTACGGCTAAATTACCTGGAATTACTAAGGTTTATGCCTTCGAAGAGGTTGATGGAGTAGCTAATTTTGATGAGATTCTGGTTTTAGGGAAAGAAAATCAGGATTTAATGAAGGATAAGCTGGAACAATTAAAAAGTGAAATCGATCCTGAAGATCTTGCGACAATTATTTATACTTCAGGTACAACAGGAGTACCCAAAGGTGTGATGCTGAGTCATACCAATCTGGTTTCCAACTTTCTGACTCATTCAGAAATGCATCACCTGGGAAAGGATCACCATGTTATTAGTTTTCTTCCGCTTTGCCATGTGTACGAACGCAGTGTGAACTACCATTTTCAATACAAAGGAATGGGCGTTTATTATGTGGGCAATCTTGGCCAGATTGTTTCAGCCATTAAAGAAATAAAACCGCACATGTTTAATTCGGTACCGCGTTTGCTCGAGCGGGTTTACGACGGATTTGTTTCGAAAGGGAATGAACTGACCGGCTTAAAAAAGGTCATCTATTTTTGGGCTCTTAGTCTTACGAGACATTTTGAATACAACAAGAAATACAATTTTTTCCTGAAGATCAGGATAAAGCTGGCCGACAAGCTGATTTATTCGAAATGGAGAGAAGCGTTGGGAAACAACATCGTTTACATTGTTTCGGGAGGTGCTGCCTTACAGCCACGTATTGCACGTGTTTTGGGAATGGCCGGCATGATGAACCTCGAAGGTTATGGCCTGACCGAAACTTCGCCGGTAATTGCGGTAAATAATCCGGCCACAAAGGAAATGAAAATTGGCACAGTTGGAGCCGTTTTGGATAATGTGAAGTTGAAGTTTGCCGATGATGGTGAGATTCTGGTGAAAGGACCGAGCGTAATGAAAGGCTACTACAAAGCGCCAGAATTAACCGCCGAAGTGATTGACGAAGATGGCTGGTTCCATACCGGAGATATTGGAATTCTTGAAGATAGCAAATACCTGAAAATTACCGATCGGAAAAAAGAAATGTTTAAGCTTTCGGGCGGGAAATACATTGCGCCACAGATGATCGAAAATAAGCTGAAAGCTTCGTTTTTTATCGAACAGGTGATGGTGATTGGCGCAGGTGAAAAATTTGCAAGCGCCCTTATCTCTCCCAATTTTGGATATCTGCATGATTGGTGCAGCCAGCGGAAATTGCATTTTCAGGATAACGAAGATTTGATTCAGATACCCGAAGTTATTTCGCAAATGCAGAAAGAGGTAGCTTTGATCAATAAAACGATGGGAGAACACGAAGAAATTAAACGTTTCCGTTTGGTAAGCGATGAGTGGACACCACAAACCGGGGAATTATCGCCAACATTAAAGTTGAAACGAAATTATGTCGCAGGTAAGTACAAGTCAATTATCGACGAGATCTATTCAGTATCGAAAAGCCAAAATGGTGGAAGGTTTAAATTACCTAAAATCAACCTGAATTTCGACATCAACGAGTTTGTGAAACGGCTGAAACTTTAAAGGTGAAAACCGGTTATTCAGGCAAATTGGTAGGTATCGTACCCGAAAAAGTGATGTGTATTTGATGAGATATACTAGCAGCCATATTAAAGACGACACAGCAATGAAAATTAAAGTAGGAAATTGGAAGGTCGATAGCAAAACACTTTTTAGAGTTGAGTGGAGAAAGCCATTTCCCAAAATCATACTGCACTAAAAATTTGAGACTAAAATCAAATGGTCACTAAGAATATTGACTGCTGTTGGAATTGGGACAAGTGAAATTTCACTACTCCACTGCCCCTCGTTACAAACGATGGGCAGTTGCTATTGAAAGGCGTCGGAAAAGTCGCATTCTAAAATGGCATCGGGGCTCGACAGGTTTTCGGTACCTGAAAGATGACTGGAACGCATTCTAAAACGGTATCGGGTTTTGACAACGTTTCGGTACTTGACAGGCAAACGGAAAAGTAGCTTTTGAAACGGTTTGGGGTTCGACAAATTTAAAGGAACCGCAGAAACCCGCAGCGGGACGCCCGGATTTTCAGCGGGACGATGATTTCCATCAGCGGGGAAGCAAAATCTTCAGCGGGACGGCGGGCGATTTACTCCGGCGGGACGGCAAAAAACTCAGCGGGGCGAGTGGTAGCGGGCATTTCTGATTGAATTGAATTTGCAGATTGCCTGATTTTCAGAAAGTAGCTTTTGGTAACAAAATTACTGAAAAGATTTAGACTAGTCTGCGTAGTTCTGTATACATAAGACCCCCATTGACTATTAACTTATGACAGACATAAATATTGGATAATTAACAGCGAAAATTGATCAGCATGGAGAGAATGAAAATATTTGTTGTAGGTTCCGGAAAGTTAGCAAACGCCATATTAAGTTCTGATTTATCATTTCCAGCGTGCGAAATCGTAAAATGGGAGACGCACAACCAAACCTTAAACGAAAAGGTGATCATAGTGCATGCAGGTTCAGGACGACAAATAAAGGAGTGTTTTGATTTCTGTGTAAGGACAGAGTCAGTATTTATAGAGCTATCGACTGGATTGGAAACTGAAAAAATGAAACCTGACTTTCCACTTATTATCTGCCCAAATACTTCAGTTTTACTGCTAAAAGCACTAAGTATGATAAAAGCAAACGGCAGGTATTTTGAAAATTATAAAATTTCAATCACAGAATCTCATCAATCGACAAAAAAGACGGAACCTGGAACGGCGTATGCTTTTGCTGATTCATTAAGATTTCCGATTGACAAAATCGAATCAATAAGAGATCCTGAGATTCAGCAAAATAAAATTGGAATACCCAAAGAGTACCTGGACAAACATGCATATCATAAAATTGTAATTAAAGATGGAAGTGACGAAGTAACGATTGAAACAAAGGTTTTGGGGCATGATTCTTATGCAATTGGCGTTAAGACGATAATTGAAGCTGTTTTAAAATACAGTTTAGAAAATAAAAAATATACGGTTTTGGACTTAATTGATAACAACATGCTTTAAGATGGCAGAAACACGAATAACGACGAAAACTTCATTCGATTCAATTTCAAACTCAGAAACCAGGATTTTAATTTTGGGCTCGTTGCCGGGAGACAAGTCAATCGAATTAAGTGAGTATTACGGGCATTCAAGAAACCGATTTTGGAAAATACTGTCGACAATTACAAACAACGAATTACCACTCACGTACCCGGACAAAAAGGCATTTTTACTTAAAACACAAATTGGCGTATGGGACGTTGCACATAAAGCAAACAGGAAAGGCAGTCTTGACAGTGCAATCGAAAATGAAGAACCGAATGACTTGGACAGCTTTATAGCAAGACATAAAAATTTAAAAGTGGTTGGTTTCAATGGGAAAAAATCTGAAGCACTTTTCAACAAGTATTTCAAGAGGAAAATCGGAATTGAATATATTTCCTTACCAAGCACAAGCCCTGCAAATGCAGGCATTGACTTTGATAACATTTGTAAGGCATGGCTACAATTAATGAATAAATGATTGAAGTAGAATCAGGAACCATAAGTGTTTACGGTAATTTTTCGAAATTTGGTTTTTGCAGCTTCGTTGATAAGAAATCAGAATGCAAAAATTAAATCGGTTAATATTCAGATAGTCAAATGACAGACAATGATTTAGTATGGTATGTGGGCTACGGCTCGAATATTCTTAGGGAGCGGTTTCTTTGTTATATAACGGGAGGACAACCTGCTGGCAGTCATAAAACACACGAGGGTTGCAGAGATAAAAATCTTCCGGTTGATGATAAGCCAACTGTAATAAATCATGAATTGTACTTTGCGAAGAATTCTTCATCATGGCAAAATGGTGGAATTGGATTTGTAAATGGGAATGCCAACAGCGCCATCACAACTTATTCCAGAATGTATTTATTGACGAAACAACAACTTGAAGACGTTGCAAAGCAGGAAAATGATTCCGAAGACTTCGTGATTCTGAATTTTGAAGAAGCGATTACAAACGGGTACACTATTTTTAAATCTCCTTCATGGTATGGTAATTTACTCTATCTTGGTGAATACAACCAACATCCTGTTTTTACACTGACAAGCAAAACTATTTTTACCCCGGCAACAAAGCCCAGTCTTGAATATTTAACAACAATTATAAAAGGCATACAGCAAACACACAGGCTAACAACGGAAGAATTAGTAAATTACCTGATAGGCAAAAGTGGTATTTCGGGCAACTATACATCAGCCGAATTACACAATTTAATTACGGGTAAAAACTTTTAGTCTACACAAATTGCATTGAAAATATATGCCGGATAAAAACTGATTATAAGAAAGACAGTATGTTATTTGTTACTAAAAGAAAGACAGATGATTGAATTTTCAGGAACAATTTATGTTTGAAACCGTTATTTCATGTTATTGATATGGTTATTAACAAAATTACTGACGAATGATAATTACGAAATTATATAAGGAGTTTTTTGACAGCGAAAAGGCTGGTGGATTGACTTTAATTGCCTGCACTGTTGTTTCGTTAATTGTTGCCAACACAACTTTGGGTTCCGGTTATCATCAGTTTTGGAATACAGAATTTGCAGGTCACAGCATTGTTCATTGGATCAACGACGGTTTAATGACAATCTTCTTTTTGTTGATTGGCCTGGAACTCGAACGGGAAATTTACCAGGGCGAACTTTCGAATGTAAAGGACGCTTTGCTTCCCATTTTTGGCGCTGCGGGCGGAATACTGATTCCGGCAGGACTATTTTTGTTGTTTAATTATGGTACTGAAACACAATCCGGAGCAGGAATCCCGATGGCAACAGATATTGCTTTTGCGTTGGGAATTTTATCCTTGATTGGTAGCCGTGTTCCGGTTTCGTTGAAAATATTTTTAACCGCTCTTGCAGTTATCGACGATCTTGGAGCCATTTTAATCATCGCCATTTTTTATACAAAGACAATTTTTTGGTCGAATCTTTTTGCCGCGTTCGGAATTTTTGCTTTGCTTATTGTTTTCAACAGGCTAAAAGTGAGAAACCTGATTCCGTATATAATTGGTGGTGTTGCCATGTGGTATTTTATGCTTCATTCGGGCGTACATGCAACAATTACAGGTGTTTTGCTGGCTTTTACTATTCCTTTTGATAAAGGTGGCGAAAAATCGAGTTCATATATTCTGCAGCATTTTTTACATAAACCAGTTGCATTTATTATATTGCCGGTCTTTGCATTGGCTAATACGGCCATTGTTTTAAGTTCTGACATGGGACAAATTCTGACACAAAATTACAGTTTGGGAATTGCTCTCGGACTTATTGTTGGAAAACCTTTAGGGATTTTTCTTTTCACTTTTCTGGCTGTAACGTTTGGGTTTTGCAAGTTGCCTGAAGATCTGAATTGGAAATCAATACTTGGAGTCGGATTTTTAGGTGGAATTGGATTTACCATGTCAATTTTCATCACATTGCTGGCATTTGATAACGAGATTATCATAAACAATGCGAAATTTGTAATCCTGGTTTCGTCATTAATGGCGGGATTATTAGGTTTTTTTAGCCTGAAACTGACCTTGAGAAACGCCGGGGTTATCAGTCTTGACAGATAAAAAGTAAATCGATGGATGTAATAAAAACCGGGAACCTGACCAAAAGTTTTGGGGATATTGTTGCGGTCGACCAGGTTTCAATCAATGTTCGGGAAGGTGAAATTTATGGATTTCTTGGTCTCAATGGTGCCGGAAAAACGACTGCTATCCGGCTTCTTCTGGGTATGATAAAACCCGATTCAGGCACTGTGTCTTTGTTTGGACAAAATATAAAACAAGCTTCTCCGGTATGGAATGATATCGGTTATTTGGTAGAGACGCCATATGCCTATCCAAACCTGACCGTCAGGGAAAATCTGGAAGTATTTTACCGGCTTCGCGGGTTGAAGGACAAAAGCCTGATTAATAAAATCATCAGCGTTTTGCAACTCGGTCAATATGAAAATAAGAAAGCAAAATATTTGTCAATGGGGAATAACCAGCGTCTGGGATTGGCAAAAGCATTAATTCACAATCCACGGTTATTGATTCTGGATGAGCCAATCAATGGGTTGGATCCTGCCGGAATCGTGGAGATTCGGGAATTTTTGAAAGACCTGGTTGAAAATCACAATACCACAATTTTCCTTTCGAGCCATATTCTTTCAGAAATAGCCAAAGTTGCCACGCGCATTGGGATTGTGCATCAGGGGAAACTAATCAAGGAAATTAATACCAACGAGTTGGAGCATCAGATCATCAAAAAACTTAGCATTAATACTTCGGATAATCCAAAAGGCGTAAAAATTTTGAAAGGCAAAGGGTTTGAAGTTTCAATCAGCAAGGCAGGGTTAATTGAAACTACTGAAAATAAAGCGATTCAAGAGCCTGAACTAATTTCAACTTTGCTGGTTAATTCTGGATTCCCCCCTAAAATGATACATGTAGTTGAGGAAGATCTGGAAGCTTATTTTCTTCGGATGATTGGAAATCAAAATGCAGAATTATGACACAACAAGGGCAGGCATTTATCGCTGAAGTACTTAAAAACCGTCATTCCAGAATCGTTTGGGTTACTTTTATTGCCTTTTCGCTGGCTCCTGTATTTGGCGGTGTATTTATGTTTTTAATGAAGGGGAACGGATACGAAGGCTTATCCGGAGCTTTTAAATCGAAAGCGGTGTTGTTGTCGTTTGAAGCCAATTGGAGTTCTTATCTCGGATTATTATCACAGGCCGTTGGTGTCGTTGGTGTGTTAATTTTTGGTTTTGTAGCCAGTTGGTTGTTTGGGCGCGAATACTCCGACGGAACAGCGAAAGATTTATTATCATTACCGGTTTCGCGCACTCAAATATTAAATGCAAAATTCATTTATTACGTTATTTGGTGTTTTGCTCTGGTTTTATCAAACCTGCTTCTTGGGCTTCTCATAGGTTTTTCACTGCAATTGCCGGGTTGGGATACCGGGATGTTTTTTGATCAGATTCAGGTGTATTTTATTACTACCATTCTAATTATTTTACTGAATACCCCAATTGCTTTTTTTGCTGTTTCGGGTAAAGGTTATTTGGCTCCACTTGGTATTGTCGCCATTTTGCTGGTACTTGCACAAATAATCGGTGCGGTTGGATTTGGTAATTATTTCCTATGGGCCGTTCCCGGGCTTTACAGTGGCAGCGGAGGTCCTGATTTTAAGGCTGATTTGAATCTTGCAAGCTATTTAATCCTGATTGCGACCAGTATCGCTGGTTATTTAGCAACGATCTTCAGGTGGAGATATTCGGATCAAACGAAATAGAAAGCGCTATCATTTTTATAAAAAAAAGTCCGGGCTTCTAGGTGTAATAACCTGAAGTCCGGACTTTATATTTATATTTCGCCGTTTGGCAAATTAGTTTCTTTTACGTCTTGGACGATCACTGCGGTCGTTAAATCCACCTTCGCGTCGTCCGTCTCTGTTTCCGCCACCATAACTGCGTCCGCCACCGCCGCCGTAGCTGCCTGCACTTTCTCTGCGGAACGATCCACCTTCGCGTGTTGCCTGCTGCCCTTCGGTTGACTGAACTTTGCCAATATTAATAACATGGCCTTCAATCACTGCATTGTTTAACGAGTTAACCAAGTCTTGCTCGAAAGCGCTATCGACTTCGAAGAATGAAAATTTGCGCTGAATATCGATTTTGCCGATTTCGATGTTTCTGCGTTTCGAATATTCGTTAATCAGACCAATCAAACCTGAAGCGTTCAGGTTTTGTTTTTTTCCGGCGTTAATAAACAGTTTTGTGAACTGCATACGATCGCCGTTGCGGTCACTGTTTCGGTCGTTACGATTGAATGAATCGCGTGGAACTTCTGCTCTGATGTTCAGGTCGCGTGCGTTTTTGTAATAATCAAGCAGCTGATTGAATTCCAATGAAACGAAGTGTTTTACGATGTCGCTGTTCGACATATCTTCGAATTTCTCCAGAATTTGCGGCAAATATTTCTCTATTTGAACTTCGTTTACTTCAACCTCTTTAACGCGATCGATTAAATGGAACAATTGTTTTTCACATATTTCATCGCCGCCCGGTACCATTTTACGCTCAAATTTTTTGCGCGAAAGTTTTTCGATCTGTTTTAAACGACCGGTTTCTTTCATGTGTACGATTGTAACCGAGATTCCGCTTTTTCCAGCTCTTCCGGTACGTCCGCTGCGGTGAATGTATACTTCCGGATCGTCAGGCATCGAATAATTGATTACGTGGCTCAATTCAGTTACATCCAGTCCGCGTGCAGCAACATCGGTTGCAACAAGCATCTGTATTTGTTTGCTGCGGAAGCGTGCCATTACCTGGTCGCGTTGAGCCTGTGAAAGGTCTCCGTGCAAGGCATCGGCATTGTAACCGTCAGCCATAAACATTTCAGCAACATCACGGGTTTCCATACGTGTGCGACAGAATACAATTGCATAACAGTCAGGGTAATTGTCGGCGATGCGTTTTAATGTCGCATATTTATCTTTGGCGTGAACCACATAATATTGGTGTTCAACGTTTTCTGCTCCTGCATTACGTTTACCTACAGAGAATTCCAACGCATTGTTAAGGTATTTAGCTTTCATGTTTGCCATTTCTGACGGCATGGTAGCTGAAAATAACAATGTCTGTTTTTCTTCCGGAGTAGTTGACAAAATAGCGTCCATTTCTTCTTTGAATCCCATGGTAAGCATTTCGTCAGCTTCGTCAAGAATCAACCAGCGAATGGCCGAAACGTTAAGAATCTTGCGGCGAATCAAATCATGTACTCGACCTGGAGTTCCAACAACAACCTGTCCTCCGGATCTTAGTTCACGTATTTGTTTGGTAATATCAGCACCACCATATACAGGAATGGTTTTAAATCCAGGAATATATTTCGAGAATTTATCCATGTCACGGGTGATCTGTAAAGCCAGTTCACGTGTTGGGCAAAGAATTAGCGACTGAACCTCTTTGATTTCCATCGAGGTATTGTGAATTACCGGCAACCCGAATGCGGCAGTTTTACCTGTTCCGGTTTGAGCTAATGCTACTAAGTCTTGAGTAGATGAAATCAGGTGCGAAATAGTTTGTTCCTGAATAGGCGTAGGATTTTCGAACCCCATCTCTGCGATCGCCTTTAAGATTTCCGGTTTGAGACCGGTTTCTTCAAATGTCATAAATTTTCCTTTAAGAATTTTAAATCAGTAATAGACTGATTCTGGCCAATGGAAGGAGACGGGTAGATATGCTCCTGCCCTAAACCAGGCAAAAAGGAAATAATCCGACCCCTAAAATCTGGGCGCAAAGGTAATCTATTTTCTTTAATGCAGATTATTCGGCTTTGTTTTTACTTAAAAGACGAATGACTTAACACAAAGAATACATTAACGGGCTTGTTTAGAGAGGAAAAGGATAATAAAAGTGAAATCCAAATTTGAATTTACGCAAATAGGAAGCTGGTATCTTAAGGTCTTGGCATGTCCTGAACTTAAAATTTGTGACAATTTTCATCGAACTTATTCATCCATCAGCAAGCTTCCCTGTTCATCGAATTCCCAGAAAGGTGCCCATGCAATTTCCCACGAATGGCCATCAGGATCGGAAAAATAGCAATCGTAACCACCCCAGAAGGTATCTCTTGGTTCGATCAGTAATTTGGCCCCGGCGGCAATTGCTTTCAGGTGCAATTCATCCAGTTCTTCTTTCGATTTGGTGTTTATGGCAAGTGTTATTCCAGAAAATCCTGAACGTTCAGCAGAGACTCCGGCATCTTCGGCCAGTAAATGTATGGGGTAAAGACCAAGTACAATTCCACCATGATGGAAAAATACAATGTTCTCATCGCTTCCTTTAGCTGGTTTCCATCCAAAAGCATCCATATAAAACTGACGTGATTTTTGAATATCAGCTACTCCCAGTGTTACTATGTTTAAACGAGGTTTCATTTTCATTTTTAATTATGAACTATAATCATTATTTGTTGTCATTGGAATTCATTAATAGTCAATCTCGTTCTGGCTAATTACGGTAATACCGATTAATGCAGTGAAACAAATGACTGCCGTAGATTACTGAATGCTGGGACTGAACACTTTTTACATCCTCCGAAGGTGAAAAAACGCCCTTAATTCCTCTTTTCGTTCTTTCGGAAGGTTGTGCCACCTGATTCCCTGAACCGCACCTTCCAAACCCTGTAACATACTCATGCACGCTGTTTCGTCGATGGTTTGTAATCTTATAAAAGCCTGTTCACTTCCTATTGATATCAGTTCTTCAGGAGTAGATATGCCTGCCTGCGTAAGTTTTTCTGCCACAACTTTTCCAATATTTGGCATTTCTTCCAATTTGGTTTTTTGATTCATTGATCTGAAGGGCTTTAAGATTATTGGTTTTGATTACGAAGATAATTAATTCGCAAATGTCTTGTATTGAAAACCTTATTTTAGGTGTAAATTTGGAGATTTTCTCAAATGTTTGTTAATGAATGGATTTTAAAAGCCATTCTGCTTTTCAGTCGTTTGTAATTTTGGTTTATTTAACTTGAATTCCTAAAAAGGAACCTGGACTATGGAGAAATCTTGTATTCTTTTTTGTAATTGCGGAGCTGGTGTAATTTCTTCTGAGAAATCAGAACAAATTAAATCTATGCTCGAATCCTTTGATGCTGACTTGTATCTGATGTACGATTTTTGCGGAATTGCTCTGAATAGAAAGGATTTCATAAGGGCAATCGATCAAAAATATTCCCGAAAAATAATGGTTGCATGTTATCCACGGGCAATAAAAAGCCTTCTGGTGCAAAACGAATTGGAACTATCGGGATTGGAAGTTTTAAATTTCAAAGAATTATCTGTCGGCGAAATTGAATTAAAGCTTAAAAATGATTATTCGTTTGCTGAAGGAAAGGTTGAAAAAACTCAAATTGAAAGTGGACTCGATGTTCCTGCCTGGTATCCGGTGATAGACCAACCGCTTTGCATCGATTGCGGTAAGTGTTTTAAATTCTGTTTGTTTGGTGTTTATTCGTTTGCCAACAAACAATTAAAAGTAGTCAATCCGCTAGCCTGTAAGAATAATTGCCCGGCATGCGGAAGGAACTGTCCAACTTCTGCTCTTATCTTTCCACGGCTTAAAGAATCCGGAGTTCTGGCAGGTGCCGAACCCGGAACTGAATCTCAGGTGAAAGTAATGGCAACAGAGGGTAATCTGATGGCAACACTTAATCAGCGATCGGCGCTGAGAAGGAATATTTTCAAAGCCGGATTAATGGATCAGGCCGAGACTGAACGAACGAAAGCGCTTGAGGAATTGAAAAAACTATCTGATTAAATATAGTACGGTCAGGACATAAATTAACTGTATAAAATGGTCAGGACATGTCCTGACCCTACAATAAATTAAAAATGGGTTTATTAAAAAATATACTGGTGCAGACAGACAAAAAATGTTTGTACAAATTTGTGGTTAACATGGGAATAAAGGGTTCCATGTCATTTGCCCGTTTTCAAAAGCGGCAGAAAAAAGGCGAATTTTTCCCGGCCTTTAATTTTATTTCGATTACCGACGATTGCAATCTGAATTGTCAGGGATGTTGGGTAATGGGAAAAGAAAAAAACAGCCGGCTAAAACCGGAGCAACTGAACCGGATAATTGACGAAACCAAAAAGGCCGGATCTTATTTCTTTGGAATACTTGGAGGCGAACCCTTGTTGTATAAACCACTTCCCGAAATATTCCGGAAACATTCCGATTGTTATTTTCAGTTGTTTACAAACGGAACGCTTTTAACTCCGGAAATTGCCGAAACACTTCGGAAATGTGCCAACGTAACTCCCCTCATCAGTTTTGAAGGAGATGAAGAAGTTGCAGATGTGCGTCGTGGTGGAAAAAATGTATTTCAATCGGCTAATCAGGCCATCGAAAATTGCACAAAAGCCGGCTTGGTTACTGGAGTGGCAATAAGCGTTTGCAAATCGAATCTGAAAATGGCTATGTCGCTGGAATTTATCAATTCACTGATAAATAAAGGTGTTGCCTATTTGTGGTACTATATTTACCGTCCGGTTGGGCAACAGCCTGAATATGCTCTGGCCTTAAGTAAAGATGAAATCCGGGAACTTCGTCAGCACATGGTTAATGCCCGGATGAAATATAGCATTGCTATAATTGATACCTATTGGGATGCAGATGGTAACGGCATGTGTCCGGCAGCTGAAGGTCTTAGTCACCACATCAATGCTTCAGGTTATATAGAACCGTGTCCGATTATCCAGTTTGCAGCCGATAATATTGACGATAAACCGCTGGACAGAATATATGCAGAATCTGAATTTCTGAATGATTTCAGAACTCGGATTCATCAAAAAACAAAGGGATGTGTGGTGATGGAAGATCCGCAATGGCTTGCCGCATTTGTAAAAAAACATGATGCAATAAACACTTCCGGCAGAAGGGGTGAACTCGAACGATTGCAGCTTGCTCCGGAAACTACCAGTCATGGTTCGTGCGACGTTATTCCGGAGAAAAGCCGTATTTACCGGTTTGCCAAACGACATGCTTTTTTTGGGCTAGGCGCTTATGGATAGATTGACAATTATACGACTTGCAAATAATTAAATAGTAAATGAATTGAAGGTAAAAGAAAACATATTAGAAGTTCCTGAAAAAGCAATAACACGTAATTTGTTGAGGAAAACAGCCCGCGATCTGGTTGCAGAGCGGGGTATTTTACCTCCGGTGAATTTTTCGTTGATTAGCCAACTTGCTGATGAGGTGATTTTACGGACGAAAATTGATGACCGGTTTACTGAATTCACCATGGTTATTTGTGGAAATGAGATCTGGAGGTCGGTAGTTGAAGCTACTCCATATAACCGCCGCCTGTTACTTTTGCCCCAATGTCTGAAAAACAACAGTAATTGTCGTGCTGAGATTGATCAGTTGGGACTTATTTGTGCTGGTTGTCAAAGTTGCCAGATCGATTCAATTCTTCAAAAGGCAGAATCGCTCGGATATGCAACTTTGGTGGCCGAAGGAACTACTGTAGCGGTGAGTTTGGTTCAGGAAGGAACGATTGATGCTGTTATTGGTGTGAGTTGTATGTCAGTCCTTCAGAAGTCTTTTGAGCCTGTTTCCCATGCAGCAGTGCCTGTAATCGGCATCCCCTTGTTGTTCGAAGGTTGTGCTGAAACTGATGTCGATAACCGGTGGCTGAATGATGAATTAATTGCCTTTCAGGAGAATGAAGCATATCGCACGTTATCTGTTTCAACCTTGAAAGATTGGGTTAAGCATATTTTTACTGAAGAATTACTGGCTGATAATTTTGGCTCATCAACTGATCCGACTTGTCGGCTTGCTATCGATTCGATGTTAACCGGAGGACAACGAATTCGTCCTCTTTTAACCGCATTGGCTTATTCTGCTTATGCAGGAAATGTTTCTGACGAATTAATGGCCTCGCTATCATTAGTCGTTGAATGTTTTCATAAAGCTTCTCTCATTCACGATGATGTGGAAGACAACGATGATTTTCGTTATGATACGGAAACTATTCACAAATTGAATGGAACAGCAGTCGCAATCAATACTGGTGATTTTTTGTTAGGTAAAGGCTACGAATTGCTCGGAAAACTTCCAATCGAACCAGCAAAGTTAGCCGCATGTTATCAGTTGGTTGCAAGTGGTCATGTCGCTTTATCCCTGGGGCAGGGTGCCGATTTATTGGCCAGTTCGCATAAAACAATTTTGCCGATCGATCAGCAACTCGAAATTTTTGAACGAAAAACCGGATCTGCTATTCGTGTGGCATTATTGCTAGGTGCCGTTGCCGGTAATTCTCCTGAATGTGATTTAGCAGTTCTGAAAACTTTTTCCGGATACTTCGGAATGGCATACCAGATAAAAGATGATCTGGATGAATTCCGTGATGCCAATGAACATACGCATCCAGCTGATTATCCTTTGTTGTTATCGCTTTTATCAGAATCTTCAGGGAAAACATTACCCGATAAAATACATCTGCTATATGCGGAAAATGATCATGAAAAGATTGCCGGAATAATTCGTGAATATGAAATTGATGGAAAAGCAGAACTTTTGCTTCAGGAATATACAGACAAGGCTTATCGTGAATTGGATAAGCTTGAAAACCTGAAAATGAAACTAAGTTTGTATACCGTATTGGGAAAAATATTCTGATTTTTTTGACCGTGAATAAACTCACTCAGATCCCTTTTTACAGGCAAATGATCGTCCTTCTCGGGAATGCGCTGAAATTGCTCGACGATCAGGGTAGGGAAGAGGTGATTCTATTTGTATGTAATCAGCAAAATCCGGATGGTGGTTTTAATGATCGTGGTGGGAAATCTGATTTGTATTATTCGCTGTTTGGTGGAATGATGCTTAGTGCATGGAACAAGGAAAGGGCATCGCAGGCAACGGAATCAATCCTGAAATTACAACAATTTATCACCCGACAGCAAAATTCTGAAGTCCCGGGATTTATTGAGCGGTGTTGTTTGGTGCTGCTTCAGAAAGAATTTAAAACCAGCAGGATTTTGCGAATCCAATCCTTCTTTTCATTGGGCAAGTCATTTTGGAAAGAGAGACATTCTATTAATTTGTCATATCGAAGTTTTGTTTTATTCCTGACCATAAACGCAGTTTTTCCTTTCCCCGGAATTTTAAGATTGGCAGTGCGAAGAATGTTGGATCGAACAACTGTTGACCAGCATTCACCTTGTTCGGAAGTAGCAGCTAAAGTATTTCTGCAGAAAATGATGAATCAGGATGGTTTGAAAGAACAGGAACTGTTGAAGTCATTTGCATGTGAATCGGGAGGATTTAAAGCTTTTTCGCATCTTCAGCAAGCCGATATGTTATCAACTTCGGTGGCTTTGTTTGCATTGAGTTTTTCCGAATACGATTTGCGACTTCTAAAGCCAGCCAGCCTCGATTTTATACAGCAGAATTATGCTGATGGCGCATTTCTTTCAGGCGATGGCGATCAAACTGCAGATGTGGAATATACATTTTATGGATTACTGGCATTGGGTGTGCTTTCCGTTTAATCAGATGACTCGAGTTCATTGAGTCTATTGTCTGATTTGTTGTCCTTGTCTCTAAAATCTAATATCTTGCATCATTAATTACTAACCAACAGATGACCATAAACTCCGACCATATTCAGTTGCAATTCAAAGAACTCAGTTCGATTCTGCTTCAAAAGCGAAATACTTCAGGTTACTGGAGTGGACGGCTTTCATCAAGCGCATTGGGTGTAGCAGTTGCCATAACAGCATTACATTTTTACGATGCAACCGATAATTCTTCCGAAATTTTAGCAGGATTAAATTGGTTAAAGAACAATGTTAATGCAAATGGAGGTTTTGGCGATTCACCCAAAAGTATCAGCAATGTGAGTACCAGCCTGCTTTGTTATGCAGCTGTTAAAGTTTGTTCTCCGGATGGTCCGCAGAATCCACTTCTTCAGAAAATTGGAGATTACCTTAGATCACAAAATATAGATGTCAATTCTGAAAAACTGATTCCTGCGATTCTTGATTTTTATAAAACCGACCGCACTTTCTCTGTTCCTATCCTGACTATGTGCGCACTGTGTGAAGTTCCCGGCAAGGAAGCTTTTGATTCAATTCCGCAACTGCCGTTCGAACTTTCGTTGTTACCCCGATCTTTTTATAGCATGTTAAACCTGAGTGTGGTGAGTTATGCCATTCCTGCTCTTGTGGCCGTTGGTATTGCTATATTCAGGTTCAGGAAAAAGAAGAATCCATTGATGCGCCTGATTCGAAATGCTTCCATTAAGAAGTCGCTGGCATTACTCCGGAAAATACAGCCTGAAAGTGGTGGTTATCTGGAAGCTATTCCGCTCACAGCTTTTGTTTGTTTGTGTTTGGTTGAATCGGGTTATCGAGAACTGGAAGTTGTACGCGATGGAATTTCTTTTCTGAAACGAACACAGCGAAAGGATGGTAGCTGGCCTATTGATATCGATCTGTCAACCTGGGTAAGTACACTTGCAGTAAAATCGCTGCAAAATAATTTGGATGAAATCCTTGATCAGGAGAGTAAGCAACAAATTACCCAACATTTTCTAAATATTCAGAATAAGCAAATTCATCCTTTTAACGGAACGTTGCCAGGCGGTTGGGGCTGGACGTCTCATTCGGGTTCTGTTCCTGATGGTGATGATACCCCCGGAACCATTCTTGCGTTGCTTGCCTTGAATAATGAAAATACGGAACTTATCCGAAATCCTGTTATGAATGCCTGCAACTGGTTGCGTAAATTACAAAATAACGATGGCGGTTTTCCTACCTTTTCGCGCGGATGGGGTAAGTTGCCTTTCGACCAGAGTTGTGCTGATTTGACCGGACATTCGATTCTGGCTTTAGCAAAAGTCGATGTTGCTTTTCACGCTAAAATGAATTCAAAGCAACATTTAAGGTTTAAAAAGTCGTTTGTCAGGTCTTTGATTTTTCTTGAAAAGAATCAGTATAAAAATGGATCATGGTTGCCTTTGTGGTTCGGAAATCAGCATACGGCAGATCATACCAATCCGGTTTACGGAACAGCTCGTGTGACAGCTTACCTGAATGAAACACTGCAAACAAATTTAGGGAAAGAATATAGTGTTATTCTGAAATTGATGATTGATCGTGGATGTAACTATTTGGTATCGGTGCAAAATCAGAATGGGAGCTGGGGTGGTACAATCAATATTATAGGGAGCATCGAAGAAACGGCTTTATCGGTAACCGCATTGGTCCGAAATGACTTTCAGAACGAATGTACTTCAGGAATAAACTGGCTGGCTGAAAAAACAAAATCCGACGGGCTTATTGCTTCACCCATCGGATTATATTTTGCTTCACTTTGGTACGATGAAGAAATGTATCCTATAACTGCTTATCTCGAATGTTTATTTGCAAGTATGGAAATTATTTCGTCACAACAACAGCCGGACTCACTTTAATTTCCATCAGGTAACCTTTACATACACCTTTAACGGTTACATGTTTGCCGGTTTCCAGAGCCTGAATAACTGACTGATTTGATGCGGACCAGATGCTGTCGAGCTGGCAACTGATTCCTTCCATTTCATCTTCCAGAACCAGTAGGTCGGTCCCATTTGACAGTTTATTTTTCGCAACTAAATTTCCACTTATTTCTATTGGCTTTTCACTGTATTTGGCAGTGGCTGCATTTTCATCTTTTCGAAATTCGTCCATAAAGGCTGCAGCTTCCACTTTAAATTCTGCATTCATCTTATTGATGTCTGAATGTGGTTTAAAGAACATTTTCAGACCTATTCCTGCACCAAGTACAATCAGGAAAAGAATTGAAAAAATAACATATTTAATTTTCATGATTCCATATTTATAAACTGTTTAATCAAAAAGTCCGGAAGTTGAACCTGTTGAAGTTACTGACCAAAAGGAAGATAATTTGCCTTCACATTAATTTCCATTTCCTTGCCAATTTTATCGCGTACCAGCGAAGGAATTTCAATCCCGTAATCTTCAGGAACAACTTTGAATTTTGATGTTCCGACAAGTTTCCCGCCTTCAAAACCAAGAGTTCCGCTAACAGTAATGGTTTTCTCAACACCATGAACGTTTAATTTTCCTGTAATCTTAATGTCAGCAACAGGAGAAGTTAACATGTCTTTATTAAAACCTTCAATTTTTCCATTGAATTTTCCTTTTGGAAATTTGGTGCTTTCCATGTAGTTTTCATTGAAATGCTCTTCCATCAAGGCACGTTTGAAATGAAATGTTGTCATGAGTGCCTGAAAAGCAATTTCACCGGTTTCTGCGTTAAGTATGGTAACTACTTCATTGCTTTCGCCGAGGATATCTTCCATAGGTGTTGAAGAGTAGAATGAGATATAAGCATTTTTAGCAATAAATTTGCCTTGCGCGAATGCACCTACTGATGTTCCGAGCAAAATAATGACGAATAATTTTTTTAACATGGCTATGTTTTTTTAGTAATTATAACGCAAAAACCCTTGAAATGTTAAATCCGAGATGTATACCACCGTCGGTCCAACTCTCTGTAGTTGCCGGGATAAATGTTCCCTCACGCATACCCTGAGAGTTTGTCAGCATAATCTGGAAGACGTGACCGCCTGTTTCAATATCGATACCTATAGAAGCCGCATTGTAATATTTGGTGTCCAGAAATTTATTGTTTGGTGCGTAGGTGTAATAATATTCTGCATTTAGCGATAATCGTTTGGATAATTTATACCTCGCTCCGAATCCCATTGCATAGATATCGTTTTGGTCAAGCTCGGTTTTTACTAAATTCCGGTGAATATAGGTTGGAGTCAGCTGGAACGAAAAGTTGTCGTTAAATTTTCGTGCGATAAGTATTTGATTAACGTAAGCCAGTCTGGATGAAAAATAATTGGTCCGTGTTGGATCCTGAAATTTTAAAGTATTTAACTCCACCGATGTAAGGTAACTCAGGGAAACAGGCATAAATTTGGCTCCGGAAGATTGTCTCAGGAGTTTAAATTTTGCAAATGAGTCGTATGTTTTATTAAAACTAGCACGTCCTGCACCAACCATTAACCAATCAGTCAGGCCGTATTCCAGACTAAAGTGAATAACAGAATGATCGAGACCAAACAATCCGTATGCCCCATCGTTTAAAGTTCCAAATCGGTGAGAAATGCGGAAATCAAGTTGTTTTTTCTTCATCTGCTCAATGGAATGACCATTTATAATACGACTGGCTTTAAATGTAGCTGTTGCATAATCCACCGTTGGTTTAGTTTCTGCATTTAATAAGGCATCCAAATCCTGACTCTTAACATTCCCTGAGAATAATATCAGGATTAATCCCAAAAACAGTTTATATCTATTTCTCATTGTGTTTAATCTAGTTGTTTGGTGAATTGTTATCGATCCATTTCTGTAATTGAGAAATTTCACAATCAGGCAGTTTCCCTCCGCCCTGTGGCATTGCAATATATCCACTGGAATGATTAATTGCCCCCATTAATTTCCCGTTCGTAATGTATGTTTGTATATCTGTATAATTTTGCAGCTTAATTCCACCTCCGGAAGATGAGGCAACCGAAGTTGAATGGCATGACAGGCATGGCTGTAAAATCGTTGTTACAGTCCCCGAAAAGGTCACATCAATATCATCGCACGGACTTGTAAGTTTTGGGTAAAGTGTTTCTTCAGAATCGTAATAGCAACCTGTAATGAAAGCAACAAGGGCTATCAGTAAAATATATTGTATTCGTTTCATACTGTTAAAATTAATTATATCCTTGTTGTATCCATAATTCAATTTGTTTTACCTTGCATGAAGATAAAGAATAATTTGGAGGCATTGGCTTGGATCCTTGTCTGTTGACCGAGGCCAGAAGTGTTCCTGATTCAGCTGCTGCCTTAACATCGGATGCGGTTTGCAGCTTAATTCCGCCATTAGGATTATTAGCCCCATGGCAGGAGCCGCATGAAAGATCGATGATTGATTTGATATGGCTTGTGTATCCAATCGTCCCGGTTGTATCGCATGGCGAAGCACATTCTTCGTTTAGTCCTCCACGTTTGATCCAGCTGTAGATGGTATCAATAGCCGTCTTGCTTAATGCAGAATAGGGTTTAGTTGGCATAAAATGCTCGGATCCTTGTGATGCAACGATTGAATTGTACAGAGAGCTGCGATTTGGATCACCTGCTTTAATCCTTTGCAATGTTTTTGCATATGAACTAAAGTCAACTCCATCGTGATGTGTGGTAGCATCGTGACATCCTGAAACAGCACAACTACTCATCAAAATGGGTTGGATATCCCGGTCGTAGCATGCCCAAAGTGTTCCTGACTTGGTGATTAATGAACCGTCCGGATTTGTTCCTCCTGTTATTGGTACTCCGCAGGTGGTTTCCTTGGCTCCTTGTTCTATCCATAAACGGATGATCGTCCTTTTGTCAATCGGTAAGGCATTGTTTGGTGGCATTAACTGAAATGTGCTGGTCATTGCCTTGTAGGCTTTACTTTTGTCAGCGTTTCCCGGACTAATTGCCTTCATGATGCTGGCATAGTCAGTAAAAACGTATCCGGCTTCACCCCTGCTGTCATGACAGCCGCTCGTTCCGCAGCTATTCTGGAAGATGGGTAATACCTGCTCAGTAAAACATACTTCAGGCATTTGGTCAGCCGGAGTTCCATCATGTTGGCAGGAGTTGACAAGGAACAGTATAGATACCAGTCCAAACAGCATGGAAGCTGAAAAAAATCCTAGTCGCGTATATCTCATAGCTGAAATTGGTTTTTATTATATGAAGTTATTTAAACAAATCAAAAGAACTTTGGATTATTAATTTTCCTTATTTTTTATTAATTATTACAGCCTGATTTTTTTTTAGTTGGTTAGAGTTCGTCTTGTTTTTCAGGGTAAATAAGTGCTCCTGAAAACAATTTGGGGTAAGTTTAGTTTTGATAATATTAAATGTGACTTCTGTTAAAGTATATATAAATATAGATATATTCCATTAAACAGTAAAAGAGTTTATTTTATTGTTCCTGATTAGTAAGAAGGCATCATTTTAATAATCTCATCATCTATCGTTAAATATTCTTTCATTAGGTTGGCAGTCAGGCAGGAATGTACAGGGATTATCTCAATTAGTTCACCTGGGTTAAAATAAATAAGGTCGCGTGGTGTAATTTTTAGTATTCCGTGTTCTTGTGAAAGCGCATGCAGGTAGTTTTTTTCATCAAGAAGTAATTTTTTCCCATTATCGTTGACAATGATTCTTCCGTAAAGTGGTTTACCATCAATGTTAATAATTGAATCTTTGGCAAAATGAACCGCACCACCATAAATTACTACTTCGTTTCTGGATGGATGGATAGCAACAACCGGACAAACCATTCTTACTGCGATATCAGTCAATTTACAGGTTCCAAGTTTATGTTGCATTAAATCATAAAACACAAAATTACCTGGCCGAATTTCATCAACTCCGTCAAAATTATCACAGATACTGCATGACGGGGTATCTCCCAATGAAACAATCAGATCGGGCCATTCGTACTTATATCGCGCCTTTAATGCCTTCATTTTTAGGAGTGCATCAAAATGGCGACTAAAAATGTCGTGTGTTGAATTGGCCTGATAAGTATGGCCGGTATGAGAAAGAAATCCTTTAAATTGAAGTAGTGGTGATTTTTGAATTGTTTCAAGCAGCTGATCGATCAAAGGAGTCCGGTTCGCCTCAATACCTGTACGTCCGTAACCTGTATCAATTTTAATGAAAACTCCGGTATGCCAGGTTATTTGTTTCTGTAAGGCTCTAAGTCCTTCGATGTTTTCTATCAGTACATTTAGCTTTATCCGACCTGCAAGTTCATTTATCTCCGGAATTTCCGGAATATTTACAGAAAAAGCGATTGTAATATCATCCCAACCGAAATCTGCAAAATAATTTGCCATCGTCAACGAAGAAACGGTAATGCATTCGACCCCGGAATTTCTAAACCATTCGCCGATTTCAATCGATTGGTGTGTTTTAAAATGTGGCCTGAAAATTAAATGCAAATCTTTTGCCTTGCGAGCCATCTTTTCAATGTTTCGTAAGGCTGTTTCTTTACTGAGTAGAAGGGTTGGTTTATTGATTTCCATTTCAGGATTATTTACATGAACCTATTCATGTAATAAGTCTTCTAAAATAGTCATTCCATGCTAGAATAAAAATATTTATCAAAAAAAAGGAGCCAGATAACTGGCTCCCTATTTTTTACTCTCCAAGAATTATGGTTTGTGCTCTGTTGGGACCAACAGAAGCTATAGAAACCGGTATTCCTACCTGTTCTTCAATAAAGTTGATGTAATTATTGAATTCTTCAGGAAATTCATTTTGACTGGTCAATTTGGTTAAATCGGTCTGCCAACCAGGTAATTCAACATATGTAGGCTTAACATTCTCGTTTAGCTCAAATGGAAATATATCAGTTACCTCGCCATTGGTTTCATAGCCTACACCAATCTTAATCGTTTCAAAGTTATCCAGAACATCAGCCTTCATCATTATTAATTCAGTCACCCCGTTAAGCATAATTGAATATTTCAACGCTACCAGATCCAGCCAGCCACATCGGCGCGGACGTCCTGTGGTGGATCCAAATTCGCGACCTACATCTCTCATGTTTTGTCCGTCCAGATCAAACAATTCTGTTGGGAATGGTCCGCTTCCAACACGGGTGCAGTATGCTTTGAAGATTCCGTAGACATTTCCGATTTTATTTGGTGCAATTCCAAGTCCGGTGCATGCTCCGGCACAGATGGTGCTTGATGAGGTGACAAATGGATAAGAGCCAAAGTCGATATCCAGCATAGTTCCTTGTGCTCCTTCTGCCAGAACCGGTTTGTTCTCATTCAGGCAGTTGTTGATGAGATGTTCTGTATCAACAATATTGAAGGTCTTAAGAACTTCAATCGCTTTCATCCATTCTTTTTCTGTTTCTTCCAGCGTTGCCAAATAATCATAGTGATAATAATTTTCGAGCAAATCTTTGTGTGCCTGAACACGGGCTGTGTATTTTTCAGTGAAGTTTTCAAAAAGATCACCCACTCTAAGTCCGTCACGACCAATTTTGTCGCGATAAGTAGGTCCGATCCCTTTTAACGTTGAACCAATTTTAGTAATTCCCTTTAATTCTTCTGACGCAGCATCAAGCAAGCGATGTGTGGGAAGAATTAAGTGAGCTTTTTTAGAAATATATAAGGTTTTGTGCAGATCAACTCCATGTTTGCTGATCGATTCAATTTCCTTTTCAAAAGTGATTGGATCAATAACCACTCCATTGCCAATTACATTTAATTTGTCTTCATGAAATATTCCGGACGGAATAGTATGCAATACTTGTTTAAAGTTATTGATTTCTAATGTGTGACCCGCATTTGGACCACCCTGAAATCTTGAGATTACATCATATTTGGGCGTTAAAACATCAACAATTTTCCCTTTACCTTCATCTCCCCACTGGAGACCTAACAAAACATCTACTTTCATTTTATCAAGATTTATTTAGATACATTGAAAAGATTTTCACTAATCAGAAACAACAAAAGTGAATTTTCCAGGACAAATTGTTTGCAATTGAACCGAATAAATTACGAGTGTTTAAACACGATAATCCGCGAAAACTGAAGGTGTAAAGTTTCAATTTTCACGGAATAAATTGTTTTATCTGAGCGATAAAATTACAAATATTTTAGCGAAGAAAGGTCAAATTATATATCTAAAGCTGCGGATTATTAATTTGTTTTTATTAATCAAACCTTCGATGTAAACAAAACTGGTTATTTATCTATGAATTGCCCGTATATATAAAGCGTGTGATGAGATAACTTAAAGTCGTTTTTCATACAAATGTCTTCTATAATTTCTCTTAAACGAGGATCATAGAATTCTGTTAGCGAACCACTGCGAAGGTCAATTAAATGATCGTGTTGTAAAATGGCGTAGGCTTTCTCGAATTGAGCCAGATTTTTACCAAACTGATGCCGTATGATTAGCTTACAATCAAGCAGTAGGTCCATTGTATTGTACAAGGTTGCACGACTAACCCGATAATTCTTGTTTTTCATCGAAATGTAAAGTGACTCAATATCGAAATGGCCTTCTCTTGAGTAAATTTCTTCAAGAATAGCAAATCGTTCAGGAGTTTTCCTATGTTCCTTTTTCTCCAGATATTCGATAAACATGCGTTTTACCGCTTCCTTTGTCTTTTGGTTATTCATATTTAAACCAATTAAAAATAAGGTCAAAAGTAGGAATTTTTTCAGACAATAAACGAGGCTAATAATTTATTGTTGAATTTTTTCGATGCGATCTACTGTATCTATTCCTTTGATTTTCATGAGACGGGCAATAAGTTCGTTTAAGTCCTGAACACTATGTATATATAGGTACATATCGCCTTCAAAGATACCGTCATGAGCATCAAAATGGACTGTTCGCATGTTAATGTTGTTCTGTTTGGAGATGATGGTGGTTATTTCATTGACTACTCCGACGCGATCGAATCCGCTTAACTTAATTCTGGATAAATAGGATAATTTTTTGAATTTTGTCCATTCGGCAGTTATGATGTTGTCTCCTTGCTGCGACATAATTTTCATTGCTTCAGGACAATTCCTTTTGTGAATTATGATATGTTCGTCATCCGAAACATAACCCACAACATCGTCTCCCGGAATTGGATTACAGCATTTTGCCAAAGCATAATTGAGCTGTTCCGGATCTTCTTTAAGAATAAATGGTGCTTTTTTATTGATTTTACTTTCTGATGAAGAATCTATTTTCTTTTGGTTAAAAGATAACTTCCAGAATTTTGATAGTTTGTTTTCTCTTCGGGTTTGAAGAACCTGGTCAAGGTTATCCAGTTCAAGAAATCCCATTCCTACCTGGGCATACAGTTGTTCTTTGTTTGTCAGGTTATAAAAAGAGCTTAGTTTTTTAAGTGTATCAGCAGAAGGTAAGATTTTAAATTTGGCCAGGTGAGATTCAATTATTTTTCGGCCTTGTTCAACGTGTTTTTTCCTGTCGAGTTTAAATGACTGTTTGACTTTTGTTTTTGCTTTTGCTGTTATCAGGAAATTCAACCAGCTTAATTGAGGTGTTTGTGTCTTTGATGAAAGTACTTCTACCTGATCGCCACTTTGAAGAACATGGGAAATGGGTACAAGTTTATGGTTGATTTTAGCTCCGATGCAATGATTCCCTAATTCTGTATGTATTTCATAAGCAAAATCAATGACCGTGGCATTCTTCGGTAAATTTACCATTCTTCCTTTTGGCGTGAATACAATTATCTCGGAGGAGAACAAATTCATTTTAAATTCATCCAGAAATTCCAGTGCATCTGATTCCGGATTCTGAAGCATGTCTTTAATTTTCTGTAACCACCTGTCTAGTTCGTTTTCAACGTCGTTTATATTTTTATATTTATAATGGGCAGCAAATCCTCTTTCCGCAATTTCATCCATACGCTGTGTGCGTATCTGAATTTCAACCCATTTCCCCTGTGGCCCCATTACAGTTACGTGTAATGCTTCATACCCGTTAGCTTTTGGTATAGTAATCCAGTCTCGGATGCGGTCAGGTTTGGGTTTGTATATGTCAGTAACCAGCGAAAGAATATCGAAACATTGTCGTTTTTCCGAAACAATCGTCTTTGGATTAAAAACAATCCGGATGGCTAACAAATCATAGACTTCATCAAATGAAACTCCTTTGGTCTGCATTTTATTCCAAATAGAATAAATTGATTTAAGTCGTTCAGTAATGGTGAAATCAACACCTTCCTGTTTAAGTTGCTCTTCAATCGGACGGATAAACTCAGTTACAAGATAATCTCTCTTCTCACGTTGGTTGTGAAGCCTGAATTGTATTTGGTTAAAAGCATCCGGGTGTTTATACTTCAGACTCAGATCTTCAAGCTCCGATTTGATAGCGTATAAACCTAAGCGGTGGGCAAGCGGAGCAAAGATATATAATGTTTCAGCAGCTATTTTTAATTGTTTATGAGGCGCCATCCAGTCGAGTGTGCGCATATTGTGAAGGCGGTCGGCTAGTTTAATGAGAATAACCCGGACGTCATCGGATAAAGTCAATAGCATTTTCCGGAAATTATTGGCTTGTTTTGAGTCTTGTTGCGGTGTGAATTCGTCGGTAAGCTTGGTTAATCCATCAACGATTGATGCTACTTTTTCGCCAAAGAGATTACTAATATCCTCAAGCGTAAAATCAGTATCTTCAACAACATCGTGGAGTAAAGCCGAAATGATTGATGTCGCACTTAATCCAATTTCTTCAATTACAATCTTGGCAACAGCGAGTGGATGAATTATGTAAGGTTCTCCGGATTTTCTTTTTACTCCGGCATGTGCATTATTTGCGAATTCAAAGGCTTTTTGTATCCGTACTTTTCCCTCGTCCGAAACTTTACGGTCACATGCTTTTATCAAGCCATCGAAATAATCCTGAATTAATCTCTGCTCTGCCTGTGTTTGAAGTTTTGTCATTTGTTGTTCCTTCTCTGCTCTTTCAAAATTACATCTAAACCTCCAGAATCGATATCCCGAACTTGTATTCAATTTTATTCTTTCTGAAAGTTCAGTTTATCCTGAAATACATTCACATCGGAATAAATTTGAAATATTACAAGGTCAAAGAGTAAAGATATATTTTTTCTGAAAAATACGATAAATGAATACCTGTATTCAAATTAATTGAACAAAGATTTAAAGTATAAGTTAATTGAAAGGCATTGGAATGAATAATTTATTTTTTTTTGAACCCGAAAGTCATTTTGAAGATCAGTGATTTCCGGAATATAAATTTCACTTTCAAAAAACAAGATTGTAAAAAATAGATTAGAACAGTTCCCTATCGGCAAATTCTTCTTCTTTTATTGAATCATGTTATTCGGCCCTAAATCCATCCATTCCACATACTTTGTTTATTCAAATCGCAGACTTTCTATCGGATCAAGTTTTGATGCTTTTTTTGCCGGATAATATCCCGAAACAATTCCAACAATAAAGCACAAAAGTACACCAATAAATATCCACATCCATGGAATAAAAAATGGGGTTCCGATCATCATGGCCACACCATTCCCAGCTAAAATTCCTAGGATAATTCCAATAATTCCACCTATTTGTCCGATAACAATAGATTCGATAAGAAATTGCTGCTTCACAATTTGGGATGTGGCACCAATTGCTTTACGAATGCCAATTTCACGGGTTCGTTCTGTAACGGAAACCAGCATGATGTTCATAAGCCCGACAGCTGCTCCAAACAATGTAATTAAGCCAATGATGGTTGCCACCAAAGTAATGTTTTTGATATTCTTTAAAAGAATGTTTACCAGGTTGTCACTTTTTTCAATATTGAAATCACTTTCGTCCGCCGGATTCAGATTTCTTATTATCCTGAAGGTTCCTTCTGCTTCTCCAATTGCCGGATCCATCAACTCGGTATTATTCACCTTAATTTGAATCGAAAAATTCATTTGTGGTCGCGAAAAATAACTTCTTACATTGGTATATGGAAGCAGACAAAGCTGATCGCCTCCGGATCCAAATCCACTTCCTTTGGATTCCAAAACTCCAATAACACGATATCTTCCTCCTCCTATGCTTATGGTTTTCTGTATTGGATTTTCACCATTGCGGAATATTTTCTTAATTACACCATCACCAATAATAACTACATTTCTTCCGGAATTAATTTCTTCTTCAGTAAAATTTCTTCCTAACCGTATTTGATTTCCGGATGTAAACAGATAATTCTCATCGACTCCCTGCACCGATACGTTCGGATTCGATTTCTGAGATTCAAATTTTACGGTTGCAGTGCCTGTCGCATTAGTCGAGATAGAGACAGAAGATGGAAACACATATTTTTCTTTAAACTCTTTGGCTTGATAATAACTTATGAAAGAATAATTTCTTGCTCGGTATCGTTTATTGCCGACCTGAATACGCATGCCTCTTGAATTGACAGTGAACGTATTGGCTCCCATAAAAGTAAATTCTTTCGTGATCGAATTTTTTATCGAGTCGATTGCAGTCAGAATCCCAACCAAAGCAGTAATTCCAACTGCTATTATACAAACAGTTAAAATTGTTCTGAGCAAATTGCTGCGTATTGATTGCAATGATATTTTCAGATTTTCAAAAAAAAGCGTACCAAATCTCATGTCTGTATTGTTTTATAAGCCTTTTATAGGTCACACAAGTTCGATAATAATTACATCAAATGCAATCTGGCTTGAAAGTATATTTTGTTTGGTTTAACAATGTCCTATATCGGGTCAATGAGAATAAAACATGATCTCACGGAAGAATTGGAATTGTCGGTTGAGTTCATGTTTTAGTTTTTTTTAATCATCAAAATCATCAATAATTATTTATTAGAGTTTGATTTAAGTATCATGGTTTTGTGTTGGATTAATGGGTTATATCCGCTGTTTTTTTTGTTGCATTTCTGAAATATTCGAATATTTTCCATCATCGTTTGACGACCATTGGTAGAAAATATTCGATTTTTCCATAAATGGTAATTTTCTTAAAATCTCGCTGTCTGTCGTATTTGTCACATATGCAATAAGATACGCAGGCTGACGATGGAAATTAATGTTTTTTAACATTTGACAGCTAACCTTTTAATTGCAGATGGGGTAATAAAGGTACGATTTGAACTTAATTTGAATCCAGTATTAAGAGTGTTTAATCTTAATAAACTACTGTTCTATGATTTGTATATTCGAAGTGTCATCATCTGAAGCTCCCGATTTTAAGCGGTTAATTCAAATTTCAACTGAGCACACCTTTGACGATTTGCATCGGACTATACAAAATACATCCAATTTTGATCAATCTCAGCTGGCATCATTTTATACTGCAGATGCTTTTTGGCGAAAGAAAATTGAGATTAGTTCGCTTGATTCCGGAGTTGCTACTCCAAAACTACGAAGTATGCGTAATACAAAAATGGATGCTTTTACGTCAGAAATCGGACAAAAACTAATTTATGTGTTTGATTTCTTTAATGAACGATTTTTTTATTTAGAACTTAAGGAGAAAATTATGAAAAAGGATTTGAATGAACCATTTGTTTCTTACGAAAAGGGCAAAGCACCTGCTCAGTTTTTAATAAATGATTATAATAGTCCGGAGGTTGATCTTCTTGATTCAGAAGATTCTTATAAAAGTTTTGGAGAACTTGAGGACTATTATGAGATTTATGGAGAAACGGATATTTAACAAATGGGGACTTTTAAGTCCCCTTCTTTTTTAGATTAATACCTATCTTTGTGATTCAACTAATTGATGAGGATGGATACATTAATCGTAGTTTTGGGACCTACAGGAGTCGGAAAATCAAATATCAGCATACAATTAGCCAAACATTTTCATTCAGAAATTATATCAGCAGATTCGCGACAGTTTTTTCGTGAACTCTCTATTGGTACAGCAGTTCCTTCACAGGAAGATCTTAAACTTATACCGCATCATTTTATTCAAACAAAATCAATTCACAATTATTACAATGTAAGTGAATTTGAAATAGAGGCGTTAACAACAATCAGTCGGTTGTTTTTAAAATGTAATCCTCTTTTTCTTGCAGGCGGATCAATGCTTTATATTGATACTATTTGTAAGGGAATTGATGACATTCCAACAGTCGATCTTGATGTACGGGAAGAAGTAACCCGTTGGTATGAAAATAATGGACTGGAGGCTTTACGTCAGAGACTGCTGGAGGTTGATGCGGAGTATTACAGGATTGTGGACCTGAACAATCCGAAACGACTTCTTCATGCGGTTGAGATTCATCAAATGACCGGGAAGCCGTTTACTTCATTCCGAAAAAATACGATTAAGGAAAGACCTTTCAGAATATTGAAGGTTGGCATCAATCAGGATCGTAAAGTATTATATGACCGTATAAATATTCGGGTAGAGCAAATGATGGCGGCAGGCTTGTTGGAGGAAGCCAGAGCTGTTTATCCGCATCGTAATTTAAACTCGTTGAATACGGTCGGGTATAAAGAATTGTTTTCGTATTTTGATGGTGATTGTACCCTGGTCGAGGCCGTTGACCTTATACAACGAAATACCCGCAAGTATGCGCGGAAACAATTAACGTGGTTTCGTCGCGATCAGCAGATTCAATGGTTCGAACCTGAACAGGTAAAAGAAATTATTAATTATATAGACCAAAAGATGACTGAAAATGAATAATCATTTGCCTTCCATGTTTACCATTCGGGTTTATGCATTAATAATTAATAGCCAGAAAGAAGTTCTTGTTACTGATGAATTTCAGTTGAATATGAAAATGACCAAATTCCCTGGTGGAGGTATGAATTTTGGAGAAGGTACAATCGACTGTCTGAAAAGGGAAATGATGGAGGAATGTAATCAGGAAATCGGGGAGATTCAACACTTTTACACTACTGATTTTTACCAAAAAGCCTTATTCTGGGAAGATCATCAACTATTGAGTATTTATTATCTGGCCAGGCTGATAGAGCCGGTTAACTTCCATGTCTCCACCAAAGTTTTCGATTTTCCTGAAATGGTGAATGGAAATCAATCATTTAGGTGGGTTTCTGCTGAAAAAATTATTCCTGATGATTTTACTTTCCCAATTGATAAACATGTTGCACTTTTGTTGAAAGATTATTTAACCGCAACATGTTAAAAACCCTCAAAATTATTGGTCCGGCATATCCTTACCGCGGAGGAATTGCCACCACAAACGAAAGATTGGCGCAGGAATTTTCTTCAATGGGATTTGATGTTGAAATTGAGACTTTTATACTGCAATATCCATCATTTCTTTTTCCTGGAAAAACACAATACAATTCAAAACCAGCTCCGGCAAACTTAAGAATTAAACGAACGGTAAATTCGGTAAATCCACTTAACTGGTTGAAGGTTGGAAGAAAGATCAGAATCGAAAAACCTGATTTGGTAATAATTCGCTACTGGCTGCCATTTTTGGCGCCCTGCCTGGGTACAATTGCCAGCGCGATAAGAAAGAATAACCATACAACAATTATATGCCTTGCCGACAATATTATTCCCCATGAGCATCATCAGGGTGATCGTTTGTTGACGAACTATTTTATGCAGCGAATTGATGGATTGATCGCCATGTCTCGGAGTGTACTGAATGATGGAAATGCTTTCAGGAAAGATTTGCCGCAAGGCTTTTGCCCTCATCCTATTTTTGATAACTACGGAGAGAAATTATCATTCGAACTCGCAAAGCAAAAACTACAGCTTGATATAAATACAAAATACCTGCTCTTTTTTGGATTTATCCGCGACTACAAGGGCCTCGATTTATTAATCAATGCATTTGCTGACGATCGATTGCGTAAATTTCCTGTAAAACTTTTGGTAGCCGGAGAATATTATTCAAGTCCGGAACCCTATCTGAAATTGATTAGTGAGAATAACCTGGAGGATCAAATCGAACTTCGGACAGAGTTTATTCCTGATGATGAAGTTAACCTTTATTTTAGTGCTGCTGATATGGTTGTCCAACCCTATAAAAGTGCAACTCAAAGTGGAGTGACTCAGATTGGATATCATTTTAATACACCGATGCTGGTTACCAATGTTGGAGGATTGTCCGAGATTATACAGGATGGGAAAATCGGTTATGTAGTTGAACCCAATAGTCAAAGTATTGCAGATGCATTAGTCGATTTTTATACGAATGATCGGATTACTGAATTTGAAACGAATATGGTTGAAGAGAAAAAGAAATTTTCGTGGACAAACATGGTAAATACATTTTTGTCCGTTTACAGTATGATAAAAAACCAGAAATGATAATTAACCGCATACAACAAGCAATCGAACTTAAGAACAGGATTATTTCAGATAAGGTTCTTATCAGTCGGATACATGAAGCCTCTGATTTAATTGTAAATGCATACCGGTCGGGAAATAAAACCTTGTTCTGCGGAAATGGCGGCAGCGCTGCTGATGCACAGCATCTGGCTGCTGAATTGTCGGGCAAATTTTACCTGGACAGGCCTCCAATTCATGCCGAAGCCTGTCATTTAAACAGTTCGTTTATGACAGCTGTTTCGAATGATTTCGGGTATGAAATGGTTTTTGCCCGCCACATTCAGGCCGTGGGGAAAAGGGGAGATGTACTTGTTGGTATTTCCACTTCGGGAAATTCGGTAAATATAATTAATGCGATGAAAGAAGCCCGCGATTTGGGAATCACTTGTATTGCAATGACGGGAGAAACCGGAGGACAAATGGCTCAGTTGGCCGATATATTAATTAATATTCCATCAGCAGATACTCCAAGAATACAGGAAGCTCATATTTTAATCGGACATATTATTTGTGAACTGGTAGAAACTGAATTGTTCGGACGAATCCAGGACTAAAGTCCGCTAGTTATTGTTCATTTGGTTCGTTGACTGAAGCCCACAGTAAAGAATACTCGTTTTACAACACTATCATTTGCCGTCACATTCAGTTGACGGATCGAAAAATCCAAATAAACAAAAAAGGCAGCTCTTTCGAACTGCCTTTGATATTTTATCTGAAATTCAGAATTATTTTACTGAATCCATGTATTCGATCAATTCAACAACTTTAGTTGAATAACCCATTTCATTATCGTACCATGAAATTACTTTCACGAAAGTTGGAGATAACTGAATACCAGCTTTTGCATCAAAGATTGATGTGCGTGGATCACCAACGAAATCGTTTGATACAACTTCGTCTTCAGTATATCCAAGAATACCTTTCAATTCGCCTTCTGAAGCAGCTTTCATAGCAGCACAGATTTCAGCGTATGAAGTTTCTTTTGCCAAACGAACAGTTAAATCAACAACTGAAACGTCAGGAGTTGGTACACGGAAAGCCATACCGGTTAATTTGCCATTCAATTCAGGAATAACTTTACCTACAGCTTTAGCAGCTCCGGTTGATGAAGGAATAATGTTCTGACCTGCACCGCGTCCACCTCTCCAGTCTTTGGCTGAAGGTCCGTCAACAGTTTTCTGAGTAGCAGTAGTTGCGTGAACTGTAGTCATCAAACCTTCTACAATACCGAAATTGTCATTCAGTACTTTAGCGATAGGAGCTAAACAGTTCGTAGTACAAGATGCGTTTGAAACGAATTTCATATCGTTGGTATATGAAGTGTGGTTAACACCCATAACAAACATAGGAGTATCATCTTTTGAAGGAGCTGAAAGGATTACTTTCTTGGCACCACCGTCGATATGACCCTGAGCTTTTGCTTTTTCAAGGAATAAACCAGTAGATTCAACTACGTATTCAGCACCAACTGCACCCCAGTTGATGTCAGCAGGGTTACGTTCTGCTGTTACGCGGATAGTTTTACCGTTTACGATCAGCTGACCGTCTTTTACTTCAACAGTACCTTTGAATTGGCCGTGTGTAGAATCATATTTAAGCATATATGCCATATAATCTACATCGATAAGGTCGTTGATTGCAACAACTTCTACATTTTCTTTAGCTACTGCAACGCGGAAGACAAAGCGTCCGATACGACCGAAACCGTTGATACCGATTTTAATTTTTGACATCGTTGATAAATTTAATGAATGTATAAATAAATAATGTTTATTTTTCTCAAGACCTTATTTTATTTAAGGCCATACAAAATAACTACATAAATTCAGAAACATCAAATTTATTTCTGAAGATCCCATTTTTTGAGCAGAGTTTAATTTTTAGTTAATGTTTGATTCAGGTATTAGGATGCTGTAATCTTTTTAATGAACGCTATAATGTGATTAGATTTAACAGGGACGAACTGCAAAATAATTTACATAAGAAACAACAAAGATTCCTGGTTCAAAAATGAATGAGTATTTTATATCCATTTAAAATGATAATCGGTTATTGTACCTAAAATTGAGAAAATGTTGCTCAAAGCGGTATTGACCTTGTTCGGAGAGCCGAACACAGTCTTGACTTTTTTTGATTCCTTTTTGTTGGTTGGAGAGCTTGTCGAACCAGTCAAGACAAAAAAGGAATTGGGGTCACAGGGGCAAGGCCCTCGGTGAAATTATCCAGAGATAGAAACGGATAATTTCACCGTTTAATTATTGACATTGAAATGATGCTCTTTTTTAGCTCTAGCTTTAAAAAAATCCTTCCCTCTGTCCGATTTTCAAATTCCATGCAATTCTCAGAGGCATTAAAAATCAATATTTACCTTGAGCATAAGTGTTTATAGCGATTTTGCCGGTGCGTTTATTTTGGTGTTCTGTGTGAATTGTTAAATTTAAATTCACTTTTGATTTATACGAATGTAAATTCAGATGTCCGTACTAGTTTAATTAGAATTTTTCGGACTTTCTAATTATTGTAAATATTCTATGTTTTACAGCTTATTAAAGTTATATAAGAAATAAAATGATTGTATTTAGGCACAAATAAATCAATATAAATTAGAAAATATTTGATATTTCTAATCTCAATATAAATAATAAGTGTAATTTTAGCAGGATTTGGATTGAAATATATCCAATAACAATTCAATAGGTATATAATAAACAGGTAAGATTATGAGTGGTTTTGCATTTGACTCAGGATGAGTGAAAACTTCGCAATACGTAGGAAAATAGGTGCCTCTGGCTGATAAATATTTTATTATTATCAGTCACTATTGTTGTACATTGTTTATAATTTTTATACGTTTGCATTGAAAACTGTTTAAATTGCAGGGAATACATAACAATTAAGATAAAAATGAATTATAAAATTCAATCAATCAATCAATTAAGTTTAATTAAAAAACAAATGCTATGAGAAAATTATTTACACGATTTTTAAGTGTATTGATGGCTCTGTTGGTTAGTTTGGGGGCTTTTGCAGCCGTCGGCTATACTACGGTACCTATTGATGGCACAACCTCCGTTGATAAGACGAAGGAGTTGTCTGTTACATTTGATACAAATGTAACGAAAGGAACAGGATTTGTGCGTTTCTATGAGGACGCTACTGTTGATGTTCCTTTATTTGTTGAGCAGGTTACTGACTCAAGGATTGTTGTTTCCGGGAAAAAAGTTGTTTTCCAGTTCAATAGCCTGATGGCAGATAGTAAAAATTATTATGTAACCTGGGACGATGGAGCATTTAAAGATGCTACACCAGACAATATCCCTGCTCTCGCAGAGGGTGGCTGGAACTGGACTACAGGTGATTTTACTGCTCCTGTTTTAGATGTTCAAACAGACGGTACTCATCTTAATTACAAAACTGGTTCTACCAATGTGGATCCAGCTGGAACTGTTTTAACCATGTTGTTCAAAGAAAATGTTTTGCCTACTTTAGGTAGTGAGCGTATCTTTATCATGAAAGACAATGGTACTGCTTATGGTGATGTGATGCAGGTACTTACAAAGACTGAACTAAGTAATGTGACTACCACGCAAATTAAGATTACTTTGCCAAGTGCATTGGATGAAAATTCTACTTATTATGTAATTGTTGAACCAGGTGCTATTGTTGATGTAGCGGGTAATAAATTTGCCGGGTTTAACGATAAAACAACATGGTCGTTTTCTACCAAAGATACTTCTGCTCCTGTAATGAAAATTACTTCTGCTGAAGTGACAAAAACCAAAGTTTCCTATAATGTCGATTTTAGCGAAAAAGGGAACCTTTATTATATAGTTGTTAATAAAACAGAGCCTGTCGTTCCTACTGCAGCTATGGTTAAAGCCTTAGGTCTTGTTGGTTATGCTGGAACTGTTATTGAAAGTGGTACTTTAAGTTATACTGCAGCATCTGCTAAAATTGCTGAAGAAACTTTACCAAATACTGTTGATGGAGGAAAAGAATATTCATTTTATTTTGTTTCTGAAACAAACATTGATGCAGATCTAGTAACTGAAACCTTATTAACTCCTCCTGTAAAGAAGGATGTTAAAATGGTTGATAATGTGGCTCCTGCCTATACATTACTTGTGCCTGCAGATAATGCAACTGCTGTTGCCAAAGGCGCAAAATTGACAATGACTTTTGGTGAAAAAGTTAAAAAAGGTACCGGAAATATTACAGTTAAGAAATCGGTTGATAATTCAACTTTCGAAACTTTTGATATTGCCAATGCTAAACTAGCAACAGACGGATTATCTGTTGAAATTGATCTTACAGCTAATTTTGCAAGTACAACTGAATATTATGTATTAATACCTACGGGTGTTATTACTGATTTGGCTGGCAATTCGATGGCAGCTATTACTGCTTTAACTGCTTGGTCTTTCACTACGGAAGATTATGCTGCTCCAACATTTACCTTTAGTCCAGCAAATGGTAGTTCTACTGCATTAGCTGCTACATTGACTACAAATGGTATTCAGATTAATTTTAGTGAGCCAATTTATACCAGAGATGGTGCTTCTATTGTTAATAATGCAGATATTTCTGCTGATGGGTTGAACCAGGCTCTGATATTGAAGGAAGATGGTGTTGTAAAAACTGCAACATATACTGTTACTGGTGGAAATACAATTAATATTTTCACAACTTTTTTAGCTGATAAAGCTTATAGCTTAACTTTCCTTTCATGGTATGTGGCTGATGTTGATGGTAATGTTATTCCAAGTTCTCCTGTTTTAAATTTCCGTACGGCTGATAATCTTGCTCCTACAGTTGCAAGTATTAAACCAGATGCTGAAAAGGTTACTAAAACAAGTGATATTACGATTAATTTTTCTGAACCTATTCGTATTGCAACTGGTCCTACAACATTGACTGATACGAATGTTGACGGAGTAATTGTGAGCTTTTTACAGGGTAGTACTCCTGTTGATTTTGATGCTACAGTGAGTGCTGATAAAAAGCAGATTATTATTAATCCTGCTTCTGACCTTGTATCAAGCGCAACTTATACAGTTATTCTTTCAGGAGATCTTGAAGATTTAAGTGGAAATAATTTAACTTCTGGATTAACACAAACAATAACTGCTAATGACTATGTAAAACCGGTTGCTACATTGGTTCCTGCTAATGGTGCTGCTATTGCTGCAGGTACCTTAAATGGTTCTGTTTCTTTTAATGAAGCGGTTACCAAAGTTGTACTTCCAGCAGCTACTGATCCTGATGCAAGTGTGATTACACTTCGTGAAGGTTCTGCTACTGGTGTTGTAATCCCTGTTACTGCTGGTGCATATAATGCTATTAGTAATTCGTTACCATTTACAGCTACTATCGCTGCCGGTAAAACCTATTATCTTACTGTAGGTGCTGCTGTTAAAGACGGTTTTGGTAATGTTAATGAAGCTGTTACATCTGTATTTACTGCATTAAGCAGCGCATCTCCTGTAATTGCTGAAACAACTGATGGTGATTTGATTGTTACACCTTTGGATGGTTCTGTCGGTGTAGCTACTACTGCTGCAATATCAGTCACTTTTGCTGATCCTATTTCTGCAATTATTAATGCTGGTAATATTACAATTACCGGTGCTACAGTTACTGGGACTTCATTGAGTGCTGATGCCAAGACATTAACAATCACTCATACTGCTATGCCAACAGATCAAACAACTACTGTTGCTCTGGCCGTGGGTACTGTTACAAGTCAAAATCTTACTGCGCAAGCTGGTGTTTTATCATGGACTTTCGATACCAAAGATACAACTGCTCCTGCCGCTCCTGTGCTTACTCCTCTTGATGGTGCTACAGGTGTGTTGATTGCCAGTACTGGTACTTCTGCTACCAAACTGGTACTTACATTCCCAAATACTGATGATTTGCATTTAGGTACAGGTGATGTTAAGATTCGCAAAGTATTAAATGACGCGATTGTTCAACAATTGGGAGCTGAATTTATTAAATTTAGCAGTGCTGCAAGCAATGATGGAACTAACGAAATTGTTACTGTTTCATTAAATGCTGATCTGGATTATGCCACTAATTATTATGTACAGGTTTCTCCAAGTTTGATTCTGGATGCCCAGAACAACGCATATGCTGGTATTTCAGCTAAAACTGTTTGGGATTTCACAACTGAAGCTGCTCCTGCGTTTATAGTTGACGTTGCAAAATCTAATCCTACTGCTTATCAGGATAGTGTTTTGGAAACTTCTGATTTAGTTGTGAAATTTAATCATTCTGTTGCAACTAAAGATAATTCCAAATACATTACTTTGGATGAAGTAACTTATACAGCAGGAAGTCCTGCCACCATTGTTCTGAAAAATAATGTATTTGCACTTCCTCCGAGCGATCCTGCTTTTACATGGGCTGGTAATACATTAACTATAAATTATACAGTCGATCTTGGTCAAAACAAGGCTTATCGTCTAAAATTGGATGCTGCTCTTGCAAAAGATGTATATGGCGGCGACTTAACTGGAACTTCGTATGTATTCTTTACAAGTGGAGAACAAGGTCCGATTGCTTCATTTGCTCCTGCCGACGGGGACAAAAATGTAGCTAAAGCTGCAAATGTAGTGATCACATTTAACGAACCTTTCTACAAGAATGGATCTAAAGGTGTTTATACAGCTGCTGAACTTCAGGCTGATCATAGTATACTTATGGTTTCAGGTGCTTCTTCTGGCGCTGACAGACCTTATGTTGCTACAATTAATGGAAACGCTATTACACTTGATTTAGATGTTGATTTATTTTCAAGCGATGTAGTTACTGTTACTGTTGGAGCTGGTAAATTTTATGATGCTGCTGGTAATATCTATGATAAAGAAATGGATGCAGTTGGTGATGATCAAGTTGCAATTTTTACTGTAATTGATTATGCAAAACCTACTGCTTTAGTTACTGGAGCTGCTGTAACAAGTCTTACTGGAACCGGATTTAAATACAAAGTACAATCAGACGAAAAAGGAATTGTATATTCTAAAGTTTTATTAGCTTCTGCAACTGCTCCTACTAAAGTAGAGGTTGCTGCTGGTACGACTACTGGAATTTCTGCTATCAATACAGCTTCTTCTGATATAGTGGTTACAGGTTTAACTCCAAAGACTGATTACGTATTGTACTATTACGGAAAAGATGAAGCAGGTAATGAACAAGATGTTCAAAGTTTGGCTGTAAGTACAATTGATGATGTTGCTCCGGTATTGGCCAGCACTTTGCCTGCTAATGCTGCTGTTGATGTAGCAGTTGCTACTGACATTGATTTAGTATTTAATGAAGCTTTAACCCTGGTTACTTCAGGTAACGTTTTATTAAAAGAAAAAGCTACAGGAACTATTGTTAAAACTTTCGCTACTGGTACTGTTTTAACAAGTGTAAATGGTGACAAAACAGCACGTTTTATTACTGGTTTAAGCTTAGCTTCTGCTACAACTTATGTTGTTGAAGTGGACAAAGGTGCTATTAAAGACGCAGCTGGAAATGCATACAATACTTTCTTAACTTTTGAATTTACTACGAAAGATGTTATTGCGCCTACTGTTGCTTTAACTACTCCAAATAATGCAGGTTCTAAATATGAAGTTCAGAACGGCACTGGTTTAGTTCTTACCTTTAGCGAAGCAGTAAAAGTTGGTACTGATAAGGTAATGGTTTATGAAGATGTTACTCTTGATGGTTTAACTACTGATGATGTATTGGTTCAGCTGATTGATCCTGCAAGCATGGTTGCTTCTGCAGACAACAAAACACGTACATTTAACATTACCAATCCGATCAAACAGGGTTCTACTTATCTTATCTCTGTTCCGGTAACAAGCTTTAAGGATCTTGCAAATAATAATTTGGGTGCAGTTGGTTTAGGTACAATTGTTATTGTTGATACTACTGCTCCAAAACCATCACATGCATATAATCCTGCACCAGCTGTAGCTGATGTTGCGGTTGCTGTTTCGGCTGTTATTAAAGTATCTTTTGATGAACAAATCTTATGGAATGTTCATCCTGTTGATGGTTATTTGTATGACTTGAATGTGGATTCTTTGGTTACGTTAACCGGCCCTAATGGTCCTGTTGCTTTTGATGCTACTATTGATGATCCTACAAATAAGGTTATCACTATTGTTCCATCAAATAACCTGAAGAGTTTAACTACTTATGTTGTAACTGTTTCTCAGGTACAGGATGCTCAGTCTAATTTAATGGATACATATAGCTTCAGTTTCAAAACCGGCGAGTTTATGCCTCCGGTAGCTATGTTTAATCCTGCACATGAAGCTATTGACGCAAGTGCTGTTGGTCCGTTTACTGTTACGTTCGACAAAAATGTATATGTATATACCAGTTTTGCTGGTGACCTGCCTGTATTAGCTCCATTAACAACAGAGAATGCTGAAGGTTATTTAACCCTTGTAACGGGTAATAATATCTTAACTGGAACTGTTGTTCCTTTTACAGCAACTGTTACCAACGGTAAGGTAGTTGCAATTAGCCCAGTTGATCCATTAGATGCTTCAGGTGCTGATGTATATACTTATGGGATAATATCAGGAAAAACTCTATATGATGCGTTAGGTAATGAGCTTACCGGAGTTGCAACGGCAGCCGGAGATTCAACTTATGCTACCGTTACTGTACAGGACTTAACTGTACCTACATCAGTTTTAAAATACCCTGAGGGTGGAGCTGATGTTGATGAAAGTATGTGGATTAGCTTCAACGAAGATGTAGCTATCGGTACTGGAAATCTTTACATCCGTAATGTTGTTGATGGTGCTTTGCTTGAAACAATCGCTGCAAACGCTGAAAACTTAACCATTGTTGGTGGAGATACAGTTACTATCGCTCATGCAGATTTCCCATTGAATACTAAATTCTATGTGGTAATCGATGAAGGTTTTGTAACTGACCTTTCAGGTAATAAATACGAAGGTATTGCTGATGATCAGGTAATCTATAATGCAACAACTGCTCCTGATGCATGGAATTTCAATACTGTTGATACTAACAGACCAATGTTGGTAGCTCAGAGTCCAGCTCCTGCTATGGTTGACGTACTTGTAGGTCAGAATTTGAAACTTACCTTTAATAAGGGTGTGAAAGCTGGAACCGGTTTCATCGCAATTTATAAAGCTGATGGTACTCCATTCCAAATGATCGATGTTACCAGCGGATCTGTTGTATTTAATCAATATGCTGCTGATACTGTTGTAACTATTTCTCATATGGCATTTATGCCGGAAACGGAATATTTTGTACGTATTGCTAAAGGTGCTATTACGGACCTTGCAGGAAACGATTTTGATGGTATTTTAAATCAGGATTGGAACTTTACTACAGAAGATATTACTGCTCCTACTCTGGAAACTTTAAATCCGGAAGATAATTCAACTCTTGTTTCTTCTGTTCAGGTGTTTGAAATGACATTTGACCGGAACGTGGCCAAGGGAACTGGTAATATTAAAATTTACGACAGAACTGGTGCTACTTTAATTGAAACATTACCTATTTCAAGTGCAAATGTGGTTGTAACCGACAAAATGGTTGCCTTCCATTTTGCAGATGCTTTAGTGTATAATTCAGAGTACTATATTATTGTTGAAGCAGGTGCTATTACCAATGCCTCAGTTAATGCAATACCATTTGCTGGTATTACTACAGCTTTAGCTTGGAGCTTTACAACCGGTGGAGATATGGAAGCTCCGATGGCTGTGACATATGCACCTAATGCTACAACAGTTCTTACTGATAATCACCCAACTTTCGTGATGACCTTCGACGAAGACATCATGGTTGGTACAGGTAGTTTAACTGTAATGGCAAAAGATAGTGTAACTCCTATTCTTACCATTCCTGTTACTGCTGATATGGTTAGCGGAATGACACTTACTGCAACTTACGTTGCTCCTGAAACTGGTGGCCTTGACAAAGACGCAGACTATTATGTACTGGTTTCTGCGGGTGCTGTTACAGATATGGCAGGTAACGATTTTGCCGGTGTTACTGATGCTGCTACATGGACGTTTAAAACTGGACCTGATTTTGCAACTCCAGTTGTTGAACCAAAAGATAATTCTCTCGAGTTTAAGGTTTATCCAAACCCATTTGTTGGATTTGTTAATGTTGCTAACGCTTCTAAACTTTCTAAAGTGGTTGTTTCAAACATCGCTGGTCAGACTGTGAAAGTTGTTGTTAACCCAACTAGCCAAATTCAGTTAAACGAACTACGCAGCGGTATTTATTTTATCTCTCTTTATGAAGGTAATGTAATTGCCAAAACTGCTAAGATTGTAAAAAGGTAATACCGAATTGATTGATTTTAAAAGGGAAGCTTGCGGGCTTCCCTTTTTTATTTATATATACTCATCATTTTACTTTGAAATATGGAACTGTTAAAAAACCATCGTACGATCAGGAAGTATCTGTCTGACCCAATTCCTGCTGATATTTTGAGTGATATTCTGGAATCGGGCATCCGTTCATCGAATACTGGTAATATGCAGCTTTATAGTATTGTGGTAACTCAAACCACTGATAAAAAGGAATTATTAGCTCCTTTGCACTTTAACCAACCTATGGTGAAAGCAGCTCCTGTCGTTTTGACCATTTGCTGGGATTTTAACCGCTTTTTGAAGTGGTGCGAGGTAAGTCATACAAAAACTGATTTCACTAATTTATTGTGGCTGTTAAACGGTACGATAGACACGTCCATTCTGGCGCAAAATATATGCGTGGCAGCTGAAAGTTATGGATTAGGAATTTGTTATCTCGGAACAACCCTTTACAATGCACCTGAAATCGGTAATGTACTTCATTTACCTGCGGGAGTAATACCAATTACCACATTAACAATTGGATATCCTGAATTTATTCCGGAACAACCGGATCGTTTGTCTCTTGATTCTGTTGTACATTATGAAGAGTACAAGGAATACCCGGATGACAAAATCCTGGAAATATATGATTTTAAAGAGAAGCTGGTTGAGTCTCGGAAGTTTGTAAAGGAGAATGGAAAAGAAAACCTGGCCAAGGTGTATACTGAAGTTAGGTATAAAAGTGCTGACAGTATTTACTTTTCGGGTAAACTGATGAAAATGCTCGTTGATCAGGGTTTTGTATTTGAATAGACCTCGTAGTTGATTTTTATGGATATCCGTAAATTTTCCCAATGTCATTCAATTGTCATTTGGTGGTCATTAAGTCATTGAAATGACTACAGAATGACTATGAATAACTACAATTGACTACCACAAAAGACCAATTAGGTTGGTAAACGGACAATCATTTAATTTATATGGAAAGCTTGTTTATTTTGGTGAAAAAATCGGATCTGTAGCTGTTCCCGATTGTTAGCTTTTTCCCCGGAACTTCAACCATATTCCCTTCAATAGAAATAATTTTCTTTAGGCTGACGATAAATGATTTGTGAATCCTGTAAAAATCATTTGCCGGAAGCAGTTCTTCCATTTTTTTCATCGAAATATTGGTTACTAAGTGTGATTTTTCGATGTAGATTTTTATGTAATCTCCCAATCCCTCGATATAAATGATTTCATCGAACCTTACCTGATGGATCTTTTTGTTTGATTTTATGAATATAGATTCTGGTTTTGATTCGATTTCTGATTTATGCTTTAACGTAAACTGCTGTTCGGCTTTCTGCACTGCCTTTAGAAATCGGATGAAAGAAAATGGTTTGATCAGGTAATCGGTTACATTTAACTCATATCCATCCATGGCATAATCAGGATATGCCGTTGTGAGAATAACTATCGGTGGATCTTTTAAAGTCCGAAGGAATTCTATCCCAGATAGTTTTGGCATGTTAATATCCAGAAAGATCAGATCAATGGGTTGGTTATTTAATATTTCCAGTGCTTCCAGTGCATCACCGCAAAATCCGGCTATTTCAAGTGATTTTACATCTCCTGCAAATTTCTTAATGATTTCCTGAGCTAAAGGTTCATCATCGATGACAAGCGTTTTTAGAATCATCTTTCAGCAACTTTAATTTATAAGGATATCCCTTCATTTACCCAATGTCATTCAATTGTCATTTGTTGATCATTAAGTTGCCTTGAAATGACAACAAAAAGACTAGGAATAACAACAATTGACTGCCTGAAAAGACCAAATTAGGTAAATAATCGGGCAATCATTTTAATTTAATTCTTCAATCTTACTTCTACGATTACGGTAAAGGTATTATCCGTCTTGATTACTTCGTATTTGTATTCATCAGATGGATATAAGAATTCAAGTCTTCGTTCTATGTTTTTAAGCCCGATTCCGGAGCTTTTGTGTGTTGCCGAACCTTGTGTATAGATAAAGTTATTGACGATCTTAAAATACATAACTTCGGGAAGAAATTTAATTGACACATGGATGTAAGGTGATGGATCCGGATTTCTTAATCCATGTTTGAATGCGTTGTCGATAAATGGTTCGAAAATCAAAGGTATTACTTTAAGGTCAGGAACATTTCCTTCAACGGTATATTGAATGTCAATTTGGTTGTTTAATCTTATCTTTTGTAATTCAATAAAATTGGCCAAAAAATCCATCTCTTTTCTGATGGAAATAAAATTCTCTCTGGACTCGTATAAAACATGCCGCATCAGGTCCGAAAGTTTCAGGATAATTTCCGGAGTTTGGGGAGAATTGGTAAGGGCTAACGCATAGATGTTGTTCAGGCAATTGAACAGAAAATGTGGATTCAACTGCGATTTTAATGTATTTAGTTCTGCTTCAAGCTTTTCGCGTTCAATCCGAATTAGCTTCAGGTTCATCTCCTGAAGATTTAACCAATCCTTTACAAATTTGATTAACGATGTGATCCCTATGTAGAAGGTCGCTGTAAAAAAATGAGATGAAAACAGGCTGGCAAATTGTTCGTCAAAGCTTTTTGTTTTCAGTATAAACGCAAAAATTAGTTGAATAAGCAGTGATGAAATTGCCAAAACCACAACCAGCCAGAAAAAATAAAAAATATAGTTTTTGTTCTTTAAAATTTTGGGTATTAGTACATATAAATTGAGATAAACCGCTAATGCAAATCCAATGTTGGGAACAATAGCACGAAGAATCAGATCGCTGTTTAGCATTAATTTGTGGTCGGATGCCACGTAAAATGCAGTGATGGCAAAAATGATACTACAAATCCAAAAAAGGATGTGCGCGGAAATTTTGAATTTGGAATAGCTGCTTATAATTGGCATGGTCAAATCCTGTCAAGTCGTTTTATTAACTTCTGATAATAATATTTTATCGGATTTTTATATTTAAGTTGCTTCCATGGTCTGCTGCTGTGGGGTTTATGCAAAACTCCTGTTTTTACCAACAGATAATTGTTTAATCCAAGTTGAATGGATTTCCGTGAAATAGACACGTCGTACCAGTGTTTTTCGGCTGACAGGGTTTTGAAATCATATCTTTTTAGAAGATCCTGAGTAAGAAGAGTACAACAGAAGCTCAGACTGTGCGATGTTTTTACAATATCTTTTCTGGTCGATTTGAAATTGAGGTAAGGAAAATTGATTTTTCCTTCAATGTCTCTGGTTATAGACCCAACCATACCGCAATCGGGTAACTTTTTTGATTGTTCAACCAATTCAGTTAAAGTATCTGTCTGCACCTCCACATCAGATTCAACGATAATCAGTGGAAGTTGAAGTTCCAACGCTTTTTGCTGAGCCATTTGAAGCACCAAACGGTAGTTTGGAGATGGTGTGTCAGTAACTTCAGATAAATTAATTAGTTCGAAATTATGCCTTAAACTTAGAGTTCTGAGTTCATTTGTTGTTTCATCGGTACTGAAATCGTTGAAAATGCAATATTGAAAACTTCCGGAGGAGTTTAAAATTGATTGAATGGTTTCGGTCGTTGTTTTCAACGAGTCTTTTACCGGAGTTATAATTAAAGCTTCGTACATAGAAGATTTTGCTTTTTGTATACTATTTTTTAAGTTTATTTTTTGAATTGCAGACCAAACTTTTCACCAAGTTTTTCCAAATCATCAACTACCTGTTCGTGCAAAGGTATTCCATTTTTCTGACGTTCGGCCGTTAATTCACGTTCCGGATCACCGGGAATAAGAACACGCTCTTGTCCGGCAGAAGTTTCCGCATTGCGAAAGGTTTTAATCCAGTTGTCCATATCTTCCTTAAACCCTTGTGCTGGCCTGAACGCATCGACACGGATAGCTCCCAGAAAATGACCAATTCCTTTTCCTACCTGATTTTTGGGAGGTTCAAGAAAACTAACAAAAGGCGGTACCCAAGGACCATAATTTGCGCCGGAAAGAACAGCAGAAAATATGTCAACCATGGCACCTAAACAATATCCTTTATGTCCGCCGTGCTCGCGATCGCCTCCAAGAGGTAACATGGAGCCCCCCTTTTTAAGTGCATAAGCATCTGTTGTAGGATTTCCATCCTTATCCTGTGCCCAACCCAAAGGTGCATCCATTCCTTTGCGCTGCAATACTTCAAGCTTGCCATTGGCTACTGTTGTTGTGGCCATGTCGATCACAAAAGGAGGTTCGCTTAATGCAGGAATTGCAACAGCAATCGGATTGGTACCAAGGAAACGGCTTTTCGAAAAGGTCGGTGAAACGAGCGGACTTGCATTGGTCATCGATATTCCAATCATATCATGATCAAGAGCCATCATGGCATGGTATCCGGCAATCCCGTAATGATTGGAGTTTTGTACAGCCACCCATCCGGTTCCAGCTGTTTTTGCTTTCTCAATGGCTATTTGCATAGCATGTGGAGCAGTTACCAACCCAAGTCCCAAATCTCCGTCCAATACAGCAGTACTCGGCGTTTCGTGGATGATTTTCATTTCAGGTGTCGCATTCAGTCGTTTGAGTTCCCATAAACGAACATAGCCACTTAATCTGGCTACTCCATGCGAATCAACACCACGCAAATCAGCCTGGTTTAAACAATCTGCAGCTATTCGGGCCTGATCTTCGGGACAGCCCATTTTAATAAATACCTGGCTTGTATAATTTTTTAAATATTCAGTATCGAAAATAATCATGTAGTTTATATATTAAAAATTGAAAATATTCTCCGGCAGTTAGCTGTAATTGTTTTATTTTCTGTCGAAATCTCTGGCGGATGCCTGACTGGTTGGCATAATGAGAATGTCGTCGATGTTTACATGTGCCGGACGATTTAAGACAAAAAGGATTGTTTCAGCAATATCTTTCGGGGAGAGTGGAGTGAATCCTTTGTAGACCTGACTGGCTTTTTCCTGATCACCTTGAAACCGTACCAGGGAGAACTCTGTATCTACTGCACCTGGAGAAATGGTGGATACTTTTATCCCAAAAGGCATAAGTTCAATTCGCATTGACTTTGAAATGGCTGAAACGGCATGTTTTGTGCCGCAATAAACCGATCCGTTCGGGTAGGATTCTTTCCCTGCAATTGATGAAATATTAATAATATGACCAGATTGCCGTTTAACCATCCATGGAGTTATTGTTCTTGTTGCATATAGCAAGCCTTTTATATTTGTATCAATCATATTGTCCCAATCGTCCGTGTCAGCTAAATTAACAGGAGCCAATCCGGCAGCCAATCCAGCATTGTTAATTAGTACATCTATGGCTTTCCAATCATCCGGAATGCTGTTTAAAGCTGCTATTGTTTCTGATTTACGACGGATATCGAAGTTTAGAAGTAGGATTTTACACTTAAATGTTGATTCCAGTTTGCCTTTTATCGACTCTAAACGTTCTTTTCTACGTCCGGTGAGTATTAAATTGTAGTTATTTTGGGCAAGTAAAATGGCAGTTTCATAGCCGATACCTGCTGTGGCACCGGTGATTAGGGCTATTTTTTGACTCATTGAATATGTGGATTTTAATGAAATCTAAAATTAAAAATTCCTTAAAACTTATGGAATAACAAACTACTTAATTATTTTTGTTTCTGCATTTAAAGCTAAAAGAAACATCATGATCGAACAAAATAATGAAATTCAGGTATTCACAATAGATCAATTGCCGGAAGAACAAGACATACACGATATCGTGTTTAATTTGATGGTTGATCCGAATCTTGCGCCTATTAACTATTTCAACGACTTTACAGAAGAAGCGATTGATCTATCTTCAATGTCAAACGAAGATAATGATGAAACAGGTATGTTTTGTTCAGAAAATGGTCAGATGATGGCTATTTCGACACATGCACTGCATCATCACCTGGAATTTGATCCGCAACAGGCAACAGAAATACTAATCGCACGGGCGGTTCGTAAAATGATTTGTTTCGGAGCTGTTCCGGAAGCTGTAAGTTCTTTCCTTTATCATATTAATATAGCTGATCCAAACGGTCAGTTTATTGCTGCGGGCGCAAAAAAGGGCCTGGAAAATGCCTGCAAAAAATTTAACATTAAACTTGCTGACCGGAAAATACGATTTGATTATTTTTCAGCTCATGGTCCGGTTTATCCTACTATAATTATTAGTCTAATGTCCTCTGTTCCTGAAAAGGATAAACTGGTTAATCATATCTTTAAAAATAAGGGAAATAATATATTCATGATTGGAAACTCTTATGATGATGTAAATTCTTCTGAATACCTTGAGTTTTACCATGAAATTTCCGAATCTTCTTTACCGGCATTTGATATCGATGTTGAAGTAAAGCTGCATTCTGTGATGAAAAGTCTTGTTCAGTCTGGTTTGTTGAGTTCAGCAAGCCCGGTAGGGAAAGGTGGTTTATTCTTTTCATTGCTCCGTGCAGGTATGCCTTCTGGCTTTGGATTTGATATTACTTCGGATGCTGAGATTCGCAAAGATGCTTTTTTGTTTGGTGAAGGCATGGGGCGCATTATTGTAGGAGTAGATCCCAAAAAGGTGGATGATTTTGTTGATCTGATGAGTAGTCTGAAAGTTCCGTTTTTTGCACTGGGGCATGTTACCAAAGGTGAAATTCGGATTGATGATGAATCTTTTGGGTACATCGATAAAATGTCACCTGCCAACTAACTAGGTTAGTTGATTTCTGAGATATAAACCGGGCAAATTGATTGTTCGGAAAAAATACACAAAACCGGAGTCATAAACAGCTCTGGTTTTGATTTTTGTAAAGTATGAAATTTCGAATAGTTCTATCATGCAAGTAACTCCATATAAGGATTCCGATCACCAGAAAAAAAAACAAGTGGAGCAGATGTTTGATAATATCGCTCCCAAATACGATTTTTTGAACCATTTTCTTTCGCTCGGAATTGATAAACTCTGGCGAAAAAAGGCAATCCGGATTCTTTCCGGATATAAATCGGATTATTTGCTCGATGTGGCTACCGGAACCGGTGATTTTGCAGTTGCCGCCTCAAAACTAAAACCCGGGAAAATTATTGGTTATGACCTTTCGGAACAGATGCTTAACGTTGGTCGTGCAAAAGTAAAACGTCTTGGTCTCGATGAAATCATTGAATTTCAGAAAGGTGATTCGGAAGCAATGCCTTTTCCTGATGATCAGTTTGATGCGATAACGGTAGCTTTTGGCGTTCGTAATTTCGAAAATCTTGAAAATGGACTTAAAGAATTTAAACGGGTTTTAAAACCTGATGGAGTTGTCATTATCCTTGAGTTTTCGAAACCGAAGTATTTCCCAATGAAACAATTGTATCTTTTCTATTTTTTCGGAATTTTGCCATTAATTGGCCGGTTGGTTTCGAAAGACAGTTCAGCATACTCTTATTTGCCCGAATCGGTAATGGCTTTCCCTGATGATCAGAAATTTTTATCCGTATTGCAGAAGGTTGGTTTTTCGAAAACGAAGCAAAAAAGACTTAGTTTTGGAATTGCAACGATTTACTCTGCTCAAAAATGATCCCATCGAACAATAATTTTGTAATATTGTGGTTTCATTGAAATCTAGTTAAGTATTTTATTGTGAGGAGAATTTTCTACATTCTGTTTTTTCTGATGGCTGGATTAACTTCTACAGCCCAAAGACTTCTGTTAAAAAATCTGACCACTTTTGACGATAAGCGTGTCCACTTCGGATTTACTCTGGGCCTGAATGCATCGGATTTTGATTTTGTGCATTATAAAGTAATGACTGATAATGCTAAATTTCTGCTTTCAACAAATAATATTGATATTAACAACAGGAATAGTCGCATTCGTGCTGATGTATCGACACTGACTCCTGGCTTTACTGTTGGGATAGTAACCAATTTGAGGTTGGCTGAAAGTTTTGACCTTCGGTTTTTACCCGGTATGTCTTTTGGTGAGCGGAAACTGGTATATAATATTCCAGTTGTGGATATTAATAATGTTGGGAATCAGGATTTTTATTCCATAAAATCAACTTTCCTCGACTTCCCTTTGTTGTTGAAATACAAATCGAAGAAGATGAACAACCAAAGGCCTTATTTAATTGCTGGTGCAGCCATGCGTATTGATATTTCAAAGAGCGGGCAGGAAGACTTGGTTCGTCTAAAACCTTTCAGTACTTATCTGGAAGCTGGTGTAGGCTGGGATTCATATCTGCAGTTTTTCAGACTTTCTACTGAATTGAAATTTAGTTTTGGAATGGATAATGTCCTCGATTCTGGCCCAAAAGATACTCAGGCTCAGGTTTATACCAGTGCGATTTCAAAGTTAACATCCAATATTTTTACCTTTAGTTTTCATTTCGAATAGCTTTGAAATGAGCATGGTGTGTAAACATCAATCAGGATGGATCTAGTTATCATGCGAATTCCATGTGGCAATTAAAAATCAAATTATTATCGCATGAAACAGGAAATTAATTTGTCTCTCTCGCCTAAACAGGCTTCCGACGAACAGTATTACAAACCGATTTTAGCAGAAAAACTTCATATTGATGAAGATCGTATTCGGCTGATTAATGTCAGGAGAAGGTCGATTGATGCCAGACAGCGCGCTATTCGAATAAATCTTGGGGTTGAAGTATTTCTCGATGAACTTCCGGTAGAAGAAAAGGTGGAGTTTAAATATGATCTGGTCGATCAGAAACCTCAGGTTATTATTGTGGGTGCAGGCCCTGCAGGACTTTTTGCTGCATTGCGTCTGATTGAGCTTGGGTTCAAACCTGTTATTTTCGAACGCGGCAAAAATGTGAGCGACCGCAAAAGGGATATTGCCAGAATTCATCGCGAACACATTGTTGATCCCGATTCGAATTATGGATTTGGTGAGGGTGGTGCCGGTACTTTTTCTGATGGTAAATTATATACCCGATCAAAAAAACGAGGAAACATTCGTCGCATTCTTGATATTTTATATTCCAATGGTGCACTTCCGGAAATCTTGATTGATGCTCATCCACATATTGGTACCAACATGCTTCCCGGGATTATCACGAATATTCGAAAAAAGATACTCGAAGCTGGTGGCGAGATCCATTTCAATAGCAGGGTTGCCGATTTTTTAGTCGAAGACGATCGTTGTACCGGTATTATGCTTGCGGATTCCACTATAGTGGAAGCAGAAGCTGTAATTCTTGCGACCGGGCATTCGGCGCGCGAAATTTATGAATTGTTGTATGAAAGAGGAATCTCAATTGAGGCGAAAACTTTTGCAGTAGGAGTGAGGGCAGAACATCCCCAGGTACTGATTGACTCTATTCAGTATAACCAACCGGTTCGGGGACCTTACTTACCACCTGCAACTTATTCGTTTGTTGAGCAGGTTGAGCAACGTGGTGTCTATTCATTTTGTATGTGTCCGGGAGGAATTATGGTTCCGGCGGCAACCGCGCCCGGCGAAATGGTAATAAATGGGATGTCGCCTACCCAAAGAAATACAAAGTTTGCTAATTCAGGAATGGTTGTTGAAATCCGGCCTGAAGACTTAAATGAATTCAGGCATCTGGGGGTATTCGCAGGATTGGAATTTCAGCGAAATATTGAACGTTTGTGTTTTTCATTGAATGGAAAAACTCAGTTTGCACCGGCTCAGCGGATGGCAGATTTTGTAAATAATCGATTTTCACAGGATCTGCCTGAGACATCTTATCACCCGGGACTGGTTTCAGTTCCTTTGCACGACAAATTGCCAAAACGCATCAGAACCCGCCTTCAGGAAGCATTTAAACTAATTGATGGCAAAGCACACGGTTACCTGACCAATGAAGCAATTGTTGTTGGTGTTGAATCGCGAACATCTTCTCCAATCCGGATTCCACGCAATGAAGAAACTTTAGAGCATGTTAAAATAAGTGGGTTATATCCATGTGGCGAAGGTGCCGGATATGCTGGAGGAATTGTATCATCGGCTATGGATGGAGAACGCTGTGCTGAAGCTTTTGCCGAAAATTATTTACGCAAATAATTATTTCAGAAAAGGTACAACGATTTTAAATTGCTGATAAATTTAATGATTCAAAATCTCCGCCCCGACATTCTATCTTCTCTTAAATTCGCTGCAGCATATTGCTGTTGCAATAGCAACATTCAATGACTCTGGTTTGTTTCTGTTTGATGAAAATGAAGGGATGAAAATTTTATGGGTTACTAATTTACTTACCGATTCTGAGATTCCATTGCCTTCGTTGCCAAGTACAATAACGCCGTTTCTTGCAAGTGATTCGGTATAAATATTTTTTCCTTCGAGGAAGGTTCCGTAAACAGGAATTTGATTTGAAACGATTTCATTCAGGTAACTGTCAAGCGCAGTATACCATGTTTTAACCCGAAAGATAGCACCCATACTTGCCTGAATAACCTTTGGATTAAAAACATCAACGGTGTTTTCCGAACAAATAACTGTATCTATTCCGTACCAGTCTGCAATTCGCAAAATGGTACCCAAATTTCCGGGGTCCTGAATAAAATCAAGTGCCAGAATGAGGTTATTCTTTAAATCGATCTTTGGTTCATTATTCGGGGGCATGTAAACCAGTGCCATTGAATCCTGTGGATTTTGAAGCAAACTGGCTTTTTGAATCGATTCACTGTCGGCTTCAATTAACTCGTTTACTTTCGATTTGATTTCAGGATGTTGTTTTAAAAAACCGGTGGTGCAAATCAAGGTTTCAGTCTTGAAGTCTGACCGAAGAACTTCTTCGACCATTTTATTTCCTTCAACCAAAAAAAGTCCCGATTCGTCCCTGCTTTTTTTCCGGTTTAATGACTGGATAAGTTTAATTTTGTTTTTGCTCAACATATTTTATGTTTCTTCGTTCAAAAATGTAAAAATAAAAGGTCTGAAAGATTTGCGAACCGAAAGCTCTGTTTATTTTTGTAAAAATTCAAAAACATGTCTTTTTTGTCTTCTCATATACATTCCAATTTGCAAAAACTCATTCTTATGGCTTGTGTTTTTCTTTTGGCAGGATGCAACTCAACCCGATTTGTGCCTGAAGGTAAATATTTGCTCAATAAAATTAAGGTAAATGCTGATTACAATAAATTTAAGCGGGAAGAATTAAAAACTCATATACGGCAAAAGGAAAATCTTAAGATTCTTGGAGTAATTAAATTTCATTTGGGGATTTATAATTTGTCATCGGAGAAGAAAGAGAATGACTGGCTTAAACGAATAGGAGAGGCTCCTGTTCTATATGATGAATTTCAGACATTGCGCAGCAAGGAACAGTTACTGATTTATCTAAAGAATAAAGGCTATTACAATGCGTTTGTTAGTGATTCAATTACAATTGATCAGGATAAAAAAAAGCTTAACCTGACCTTTGATATTCAGGCAGGAGAACCATACCGGATTCGCAATTACTTTTATGCGATAAAAGACATAAATTTGAGGAGCATTATCCTGAAGGATTCAGTTGACCAGCTACTGAAATCAAACGACATTTTCGATTTAGATGTGTTAAATGCGGAGAGGCAGCGAATTACCAGATATCTTAAAGATCATGGTTTTTTTAAGTTTACCGAAGAATATATAAGCTTTCAGGCGGACACTAGTTTTTACAATCATCGTGTCGATTTGACAATCCAGATTGATGATGCGTTGTTAAAGAATGATGAAGCTGAAGTTGTTAATCATCAGAAATATAAAATCAGAAATTACGAGATTAATCCTACGGTAAAGGTTGCTGACCTTACAGGTGGTCTGCCGGAAGAGATCATAGATACATTAATTCATGATGACTATATTTTTACTTATACCGGAAAGTTGAAATACCGTCCTCAATTGTTTTACGATATTAACCGGATGAAGGATAGCACCTTCTATTGCCTGCAGAATGCTGAAAAAACGTACCGTGCACTAAACCGGCTGAAGCAGTTCAAACTTATTAATGTTGGGTTTTCCGAAACCAATTCGGTTACCAGCGATTCGGTGCCATTATTGGATTGTAAATTAATGTTGTCGCCACTTCCACGTCAAAACTTCTCAGTTGAAGTGGAAGGAACAAACTCTTCAGGAAACCTGGGAGTAGCCGGTAATTTTAATTTCCAGCACCGAAATGTTTTTGGTGGTGCTGAAGTTTTTGACTTTCAGATAAGAGGGGCACGAGAACGTCAGCAATTGGTGAATAACAGTAGTCTTGATTTTAACACCAGGGAACTGGGCTTCGAGTCCAGTATTACAATTCCTAAATTCCTTTCTTTTATACAGGGAAAGAGAATGTTTTCCTTTCAGATTCCTGAAACCAAATTTACTGTAGGGTTCAATTATCAAAGTCGTCCGGATTACACCCGCACAATATCAAATCTAAAGTATGGATACAACTGGAAAACGACTAATTTTCAGTTTCATACTTTAAACCTGATTGACTTAAATTTTGTGAATATTTACAAACCAGATCCGGCTTTTATAAATTCTATTAGAGACTTGTATATTAAAAGTAGTTTCACTGACCACCTGATTTCAGCTACTAATTATAGCTTTACCTACAATACTCAAAACATTAATAAAAGAGAAGATTACAAATTTTTAAAGTTCAATTTCGAATCAGCGGGTAATCTGCTTTCTATCTATTCTCATTTAATCGGGAAGAGTCAGACAACAGTATTCGATACGCTGGCCAACCAGACACGCTCTTATTACGAAATTTTAAATACACGTTTTGCACAATATTTTAAATCTGATTTGGAGTACCGTTACGGACACATGACTGATAAACTGAATTCTTTTGTAGGTCGGGCATTTGTGGGCGTTGGTATACCATTTGGGAATTTTGATGTGCTACCTTTCGAGAAGAAGTACTTTACAGGCGGGGCTAACGGAATACGTGCATGGCAGGTGAGGTCTCTCGGGCCTGGCTCATATAAAGTTCCTTCCAATACATATCCGAATCAGTCTTCTGATATCAAACTGGAAGCAAATTTTGAATATCGTTTTAAAATGGTATGGTTGCTGGAGGGTGCTTTGTTTTTGGATGCAGGGAATATTTGGGCTATTAATTATAAAGATAACAGAGAGGGCGCGGTTTTTAAAGTTGATGAGTTTTATAAACAAATTGCTGTTGGCTCCGGATTTGGTTTGCGATTCGATTTTACTTATTTCCTTTTCCGCCTTGACCTCGGGATGAAGATGCGTGATCCTTCACTTGATAAAGGCAAACGTTTTATTCCAGGCAATTATCCGATTACAGGAGATCATTTTAACCTTTCATTTGCGATCGGGTATCCGTTCTAATCTCTGATTTGATTTATTTGAAATCGCGAAAAAAGGGAGTAATCGAAACCACTCCCTTTGATATGCTGTAAATATGAATTAAGCTTTTCCTGCTGAACCCAAAACGTTTTCATTTTTATGTTTATACAGGTCTTTTAATGCATCGCGAGCTGGTCCTAAGTATTTGCGTGGGTCAAATTCTCCCGGTTTTTCAACAAATACTTTGCGAATTGCAGCAGTCATTGCAAGACGTCCGTCAGAGTCGATATTGATTTTGCAAACTGCTGATTTAGCAGCCGTGCGAAGTTGTTCTTCGGGTATACCAACTGAATCTTTTAATGAACCACCAAAATTATTGATAGTATCAACATCTTCTTGCGGAACTGATGATGAACCGTGAAGAACGATTGGAAATCCGGGAAGTTTTTCTTCAATCTCCTTTAAAATGTCGAAACGGAGCGGTGGTGGAACCAAAACTCCATTGGCATTGCGAGTACATTGGTCAGGAGTGAATTTATTAGCACCATGTGAAGTTCCAATTGAAATTGCCAAAGAGTCGACACCTGTGTGGGTGACAAATTCAATGACTTCTTCAGGTTTTGTGTAGTGCGATTTTTCAGCCACAACATCATCTTCAACGCCAGCTAATACTCCAAGTTCGCCCTCAACAGTAACTCCATGAGCGTGTGCGTATTCAACAACTTTTTTTGTTAAAGCCATATTCTCTTCAAACGAATGGTGCGAACCATCAATCATGACTGAAGAGAATCCGCTGTCGATGCAGTCTTTGCAAAGTTCGAAAGTGTCACCGTGGTCAAGGTGAAGAGCTATTGGAATTTCCTGTCCTAATTCTTTAGCAAATTCAACGGCGCCTTTAGCCATATTTCGCAGTAAATTGGCATTTGCATATTTGCGGGCTCCTGACGAAACCTGCAGTATAACTGGCGACTTGGTTTCAACACAAGCCTGAACAATTGCCTGAAGTTGCTCCAGGTTGTTGAAATTATACGCAGGAACCGCATATCCGCCTTCAACTGCTTTTGCAAACATCTCTTTGGTGTTTACAAGTCCTAAGTCTTTATAACTGGTACTCATTTTGTAATTTTTAAAGATTGTGATTTTTGGGTTTTTAAAGCACCGCAATGCTAATAATTTATCATTTAAATCCCGATTTTCAACTTTGATTCTGCAGGTCAATTAAAAAATCCTTAACACAGCACTTGCTTCCTTTTTTTAATGTTAACTTTGTGCGGTTTTTCGAAACAAAACGCCTTAGATGTAAATAAGAGTTGTATTTTAGCATCACAATATCAGGTTGTTACTAAATATATCCTTCAGATAGCTAAACAATACAAGCTTTGGTTAGTTATATTTTGACTGAATAAAAATTAGTAAAATAGAATCGTTTAATTTAAATATTAATACAATGACAAAGATTTCAGAAGTCGTAAAACCCGGAGTAGTTTCCGGTAAAGATTTACAAAAAGTATTCGCTATAGCCAAAGAAAATCATTTTGCTTTACCTGCAGTGAATGTAGTTGGTTCCGATTCAGTAAATGCTGTTATGGAAGCTGCTAAACTGGTTAATTCTCCAGTTATAATTCAATTTTCAAATGGTGGTGGTCAGTTTTACGCCGGGAAAGGCTTGAAACTTGAAGGACAACAGGCACAAATAGCTGGTTCTATTGTAGGAGCCAAATCAGTACATATTCTTGCCGAACTTTATGGAGTTCATGTAGTACTTCATACCGATCATGCAGCAAAAAAGCTTTTGCCTTGGATCGATGGTCTTCTTGATGCAGGTGAAAAACATTTTGCTGAAACCGGAAAGCCATTATTTAGTTCTCATATGCTCGATTTATCTGAAGAACCAATTAAGGAAAATATCGAAATTTGTAAAAAATATTTGGCTCGTATGAGCAAAATAGATATGACTCTGGAAATTGAACTAGGTTGTACTGGTGGCGAAGAAGATGGTGTTGATAATACAGGAATGGATAACTCATTGTTATATACTCAGCCTGAAGATGTAAATTATGCATTTGAAGAATTGAGCACAATCAGCCCTAACTTCACAATTGCAGCTTCTTTTGGCAATGTGCATGGTGTATACAAACCAGGTAATGTAAAGCTGACTCCAAAGATTCTGGATAATTCACAAAAATTTGTTTCGGCGAAACATGGTTTGGGTGACAAACCAATCGATTTTGTCTTCCATGGTGGTTCTGGTTCTACTCTTGAAGAAATCCGCGAGGCTATTTCTTATGGCGTTGTGAAGATGAATATTGATACCGATACCCAATGGGCAACATGGGATGGCGTTCGTAAATATGAAGCTGCGAACAGAGGATATTTGCAGGCTCAGATTGGTAATCCTGATGGAGATGATAAACCAAATAAAAAATACTATGATCCTCGTGTTTGGTTACGTAAAGGTCAGGAAACAATGATCGAAAGATTAAAAATTGCTTTCAACGATTTGAATAATATCGATAGAAGTTAGTAACTATAAGTTATAGATATTTAGGCCCGGAAATTATTTTCGGGCTTTTTTATTTTCGAAAAATGAAGTAAATTAGGGAAACCTTTCTGCCTCATGAATATAAAACAAATTATTCAGGATTATTTTTCCTTTAGCCGAAACGAGCGCAAAGGAATTACTGTTCTTCTTATTTTAATCTTTTTATTGGCAGTAATTAATAAAGTTTTATTTTATTTTGAAACTCCTGCGAAAATTGATACTGTTTTACTTGATTCCTGCGGCCTTCAGTTAGGTAATTTCAGTGATTCTATATCCAGACAGCCAACTGAACAAAAGCTTTTCCGATTCAATCCAAATACGATTGATTCAATTACTCTTCTTAGTCTGGATTTGCCTGAATCTGTAAAATTTAATTTATTAAAATTCAGGAAAAAAGGGGGTGAGTTACATTCGGTTTCAGATTTTAAAAATATTTATGGAGTAACCGATTCTATTTTCACCAAACTTGCTCCTTTTCTTATTGTTACAAAAGTGGCAGATTCCAGTATTTCAGAGTCTTCAAATCCTGACCTTTTTTTATTTGATCCAAACACGGCTACCGATCTTGATTTCATTCGTTTAGGATTCACTCAAAAACAGATTGAAACGATCAGGAAATATCAGGACAAAATTGGGACATTTCGCAGCAAAGAAGATTTTTTTAAGATTAAGGTCATTAGTGAAAATCAAAAAAGAATTTTGGCTGGTTATATATCAATCCAAAATATAGCTGGGTTAAATACAAACATGCCGGTTTCCGACAGTAAATCTTTGATCGATCTGAATAAAGCTGATTCAATTCAAATGCAAGAATTGCCGGGAATTGGAGCTAAACTATCGAAGCGTATTGTGAAGTACCGTGATTTATTGGGTGGGTTCAATTCAATTGCTCAACTTCAGGAAGTTTACGGATTGAGTAAAGAAACCATTCAGCAAATTGAACATAGAGTGACAGTCGATGCCTCAGGAATTCGAAAACTTAACCTTAACTTTGACGATGTAAATGAATTATCAAGACATCCTTACCTTAAAAAGAATCTCGCCACACAAATTGTCAAGTTTAGATCTAAGTATGGAAGCATTGGTGATTTGAGCATTCTTCGAGATAGTATGATTTTAAACATAGACGATTACGACAGATTAAAGCCCTATTTTTAGAACAAAAACAGCAGTTCAACGTTGAGTATTTTGTATGGATTAGGTGCTTAAATCTTTTATCGATTAAATTTTTTGGTATAAATTTGATTAGTAATGTTTAATTCATAAATTTGCGGCTCAAATTTTAACTAGAAAAAATATAATTCCATGATCGTTATTCCAGTAAAAGAAGGCGAAAATATCGAAAGAGCGCTTAAGAGATTTAAAAGAAAGTTTGAAAAAACAGGTGTTGTAAAAGAATTACGCGAAAGACAGGCGTTTTCAAAACCTTCGATTGTTAGAAGGACTGAGATTAAAAAGGCCATTTATATTGAGAATTTACAGCGTCAGGACGACTAGAGATTTCTGGAAGGTTCCTGCTTAAGATGAAAATTATTTACTAATGTCCCATCAGGAATCATTTATTAATTACCTGAAATACGAAAAAAGGTATTCGCAATTAACTGCAGTTGCCTATAAAAAAGACCTCGATCAGTTTGAAGAGTTTTTTGTCAAAACGGTCGGGGATTTTAATGTTGAAGGAATAAATGATAAAATTGCCCGGAAGTGGGTTATTGAATTGATGGATAACGGGATTTCGTCCCGAACGGTAAATAAGAAAATTTCAGCCTTAAAGTCTTTTTATAAATATTTATTGAGGTTGGAGGTCGTTAAAGAGAACAATTTGGTTAATGTGATTGTGCCAAAAGTTCATAAAAAATTACCTCATTTTGTCGAAGAAAAAAATCTTGATCATTTACTTGATGATGGTTTTTTTGGAAATGATTTTGAAGCACTTCGTGATAAATTAATTATAAGTCTGTTGTATGGTACAGGAATTCGTTTGGCCGAATTGATGCATCTAAAAGATGCAGATATTTATCTCACTGAATTTCTGATCAAAGTATTAGGTAAGCGCAATAAAGAAAGAATTATTCCTTATCCCATAAGCTTAAATTCATTGATTGTGCAATATAAGACGGAACGAACTAAATTGTTCGGAAGTCCTGTTGAGTGTTTGTTGCTGACATCGAAAGGAAAACCTGTTTATGAAAAACTCATATACCGGGTTGTTTATAAAAATTTAGCTTTGGTTACTACAATAGAACAAAAAAGTCCACATGTGCTACGACATACATTTGCTACTCATTTGCTTAATCGGGGAGCCGATCTAAATGCAGTGAAGGAAATGCTCGGTCACTCTAATCTTTCTGCGACACAAATATATACGCATACCTCTTTGGCTAAGATTCAAAAAGTTTACAGACAAGCACATCCACGATCATAAATTAAAGGAGGATTAATTATGAACATTCAGGTTAACAGTGTACATTTCACACCCGATCAGAAACTGGTTGATTTTGTGAATAAGAAAGTAGTGAAATTGGATACCTATTTTGAAGGTATTATTGGTATTGAAGTAATAATGAAAGTCATCAAACCTGAAACTGCGAATAATAAAGTAGCGGAAATTAAGCTTTCCATTCCCGGAACTGATTATCTCTTTGCTGAAAAACAAGCTGATACTTTTGAAGAAGCTATTGATTTGTCGATTGAAGCGATCCGTCGTCAGCTGACTAAATTCAAGGAAAAGCTAAAGGATAAATAATCTTGAAAAAAATCTTTGTTAATTGTGTATTCCAACAAAATATTTATACATTTGCAAACCTTTTTCGGACAAGTGTCTGACTAGTCAGAATTTGTAAGAATTGATCCCCTTTAGACGGGTATTTAAATCGTTTATAGGGGTTTTGACATGATGTATAGATTTTTGCCGAATTAGCTCAGTTGGCCAGAGCACGTGATTTGTAATCTCGGGGTCCTCAGTTCGAATCTGAGATTCGGCTCATTTTAGAATTAAGTTCTTTAAATTATTGATTGGGGAGATACCAAAGTGGCCAACTGGGGCAGACTGTAACTCTGCTGGCGTACGCCTTCGTAGGTTCGAATCCTGCTCTCCCCACAAGAATGAATATTGGAATGGAAGGATGGTGAATGTTGGAGTAATTCTGATATTCAAGATTTGGAATTCTGATCTTCGAAATGCGGGAGTAGCTCAGTTGATAGAGCATTAGCCTTCCAAGCTAAGGGTCGCGAGTTTGAATCTCGTCTCCCGCTCAATATTAGGTAGTTGCTGATGTAGCTCAGGGGTAGAGCGCTTCCTTGGTAAGGAAGAGGTCGCGAGTTCAATTCTCGCCCTCAGCTCAGATGAAAGTTTAAAAAATAAATAACAAAAAAAAATCCAGATTATGGCAAAAGCAAAATTTAACAGGGACAAGGAGCATGTCAATATTGGTACTATTGGCCACGTTGACCATGGCAAGACTACTTTGACTGCTGCTATTACTACAGTATTAGCAAAAAAAGGTTATTGTGAAATCAAGTCGTTTGAATCAATCGACAGTGCTCCTGAAGAAAAAGAGCGCGGTATTACGATTAACACTGCTCACGTTGAGTATGAAACTGCAACTCGTCACTATGCTCACGTTGACTGTCCAGGTCACGCGGATTACGTGAAAAACATGGTTACAGGTGCTGCTCAGATGGATGGTGCTATTATTGTTGTAGCTGCTACTGATGGTCCTATGCCTCAAACTCGTGAACACATCCTTTTGGCTCGTCAGGTAAACGTTCCAAGATTGGTAGTTTTCATGAATAAAGTGGATATGGTTGATGATCCTGAGATTCTTGAACTTGTTGAAATGGAAATTCGTGAATTATTAAGCTTCTATAAATTTGACGGAGATAATGCTCCTGTTATCATGGGTTCTGCTCTTGGTGCATTAAACGGTGAACCACAATGGGAAGAAAAAGTTCTTGAATTGATGGAAGCTGTTGATACTTGGATTCCAATTCCTCCGCGTGATGTTGATAAACCATTCCTTATGCCTGTTGAAGACGTATTCTCGATTACTGGTCGTGGTACTGTAGCTACGGGTCGTATTGAAACAGGAGTTGTTCATACTGGTGATGAGCTTCAGTTGATTGGTTTAGGTGCAGAAGGTCGTAAGACTGTTTGTACTGGAGTTGAAATGTTCCGCAAAATTCTTGATGATGGTCAGGCTGGTGATAACGTAGGTTTGTTATTACGTGGTGTTGACAAAAAGGAAATTAAACGTGGACAGATTCTGGCAAAACCGGGTTCAGTTACTCCTCATACAACATTCAAAGCTGAGGTTTATATCCTGAAGAAAGAAGAAGGTGGACGTCACACTCCATTCCACAACAAATATCGTCCTCAGTTCTATATTCGTACTCTTGATGTTACTGGTGAAATTATGCTGCCAGAAGGACGCGAAATGGTTATGCCAGGTGATAACGTATCGATTACAGTACAACTGATTTACCCAGTAGCTCTAAGTGTGGGTCTGCGCTTTGCAATCCGCGAAGGTGGTCGTACAGTAGGTGCTGGTCAGGTAACTGAAATCGTATAGTTAATTCCTACCAAAATATTCTGATAGAAAGTTCAGGACTTTAGATCCTGGACTTTCTACGGATGAAACTCGGTCGGGAGTTTTATTTTTATTATTTCATAAAGTAAGTTCGAATCTTACCATCCGTACAAAATCTATTTAAAAACAAAAATGAAACTTATACTATACTTCGAAGAAGCTTATAATGAGCTTGTTCATAAAGTTTCCTGGCCTACACGTAAAGAATTGCAAAATAGTGCTTTCATCGTAATGGTTGCTTCCTTTATTATAGCACTAATAGTTTTCGTAATGGATTCTACTTTTGAAAACATTATGAGCTTTGTGTACAGTTTATTTTATTAATTCCTTTTGGGGTACATCATGAGCGAAAACGTAAAAAAATGGTATGTTCTTCGGGCAATTGGAGGAAAAGAAAAGAAAGTCAAAGAATATATTGAAAACGAGATTGCAAATGCTGGTCTCCAGGAGTTTGTTTCGCAGGTTTTAATTCCTACGGAGAAGGTTTATCAAATACGCAACGGTAAAAAAATCAGTAAAGACAGAAATTTCTTTCCTGGTTATGTACTTATTGAAGCATGTTTGGTAGGTGAAATCCCACATATTTTGAAGAATATTCCCAACGTCATCGGCTTCCTTGGGGATACAAAGAGTGGTGATCCTGTTCCTATGCGTCAGTCTGAAGTTTACCGGATTCTTGGTCGGGTTGATGAAATGGCTGAGTCAAGCGAGGAAATGAATATTCCTTTTGTAGTTGGAGAAACTGTGAAAGTTATTGACGGTCCATTTAACGGCTTTAATGGAATCATTGAAAAAATCAATGAGGAAAAGAAAAAGCTCGAAGTAATGGTCAAAATTTTTGGACGAAAAACTCCTTTGGAGCTTAGCTTTATGCAAGTAGAAAAGGAGTAATAAATCATTTATCGATTTTATTATGGCTAAAGAAATTGCTGGATTCATTAAATTGCAAGTAAAGGGGGGTGCTGCTAACCCTTCACCTCCGATAGGCCCAGCATTAGGTTCTAAAGGGGTAAATATTATGCAGTTTTGTAAACAATTCAACGGTAGAACTCAGGACCTAGCAGGTAAAGTTTTGCCAGTTGTTATAACTGTTTATGCAGATAAATCGTTTGATTTTGTAATTAAACAACCCCCAGTAGCTGTGCAACTTATAGAGGCTGCAAAAGTGAAAAAAGGTTCTCCGGAACCTCATGTTAACAAAGTTGGTTCTGTTAACTGGGAACAAGTAAGGGAAATTGCAGAAATCAAAATGGAAGACCTTAATTGTTTCACTCTTGATGCGGCTATAAGCATGGTGGCTGGTACTGCCAGAAGTATGGGTATCACTGTTGAAGGCGAACGCCCATCGACAAACTAATTAAAATTACTAAAATGGGCAGAATTACAAAGAATACAAAGCTTGCTCTGGAAAAAATTGAAAAGGGGAAATTCTATACTCTGAAAGAAGCTTCAAAACTGGTAAAAGAGATTACTTTTACAAAGTTTGATGCATCTGTTGATATTGATGTTCGCCTTGGAGTAGATCCGAGAAAAGCAAATCAAATGGTTAGGGGCGTAGTTACTTTACCTCATGGTACTGGTAAAGATGTACGCGTATTGGCCCTGGTTACTCCTGATAAAGAGCAGGAGGCCAAAGATGCTGGAGCTGATTATGTTGGTCTTGATGAATTTGTTGAAAAAATCAAGGGAGGCTGGACCGATATAGATGTGATTATTACTATGCCACCTGTTATGGGAAAAGTTGGAGCTCTTGGACGTATTTTAGGTCCTCGTGGTTTAATGCCTAACCCTAAAAGTGGCACGGTTACAATGGAAATAGGAAAGGCTGTTGCTGAGGTAAAAGCTGGTAAGATTGACTTTAAAGTTGATAAATTTGGTATCGTTCACACTTCAATAGGCAAAGTTTCATTTGCTCCTGAGAAGTTAGTTGAAAATGCTACTGAATTTGTAAATACCTTACTTAAACTTAAACCTTCTGCAGCTAAAGGTACATACGTAAAAAGTATCTATCTGTCGAGTACTATGAGTCCTGGTATACAAATTGAACAAAAGTCTGTCTCTGAAAAGTAAACTATATGAAAAGATCAGAAAAAAGCGAAATTATCAATAGTCTTACGGAACAGATTAATTCTTCAACTCATTTTTATCTGACCGATATTGAAAGTCTGAATGCCGATGATACAAGTAAGTTACGGCGTTTATGCAACAAGCAGGCAGTGAAACTGGTTGTCGTTAAGAATAAACTCTTACGTAGAGCGATTGAAGCTTCAAATAAAGAAGCAGAAGAACTTTACAGTGTACTGAAAGGAAATACATCTGTTATGTTTTGTGAGGATCCTAATGCTCCTGCAAAACTGATTAAAGATTTTAAGAAAAAACATAAAAAACCTATTTTAAAAGGTGCATATGTTCAGGAGTCAGTTTATGTTGGCGAAAATCAATTGGATGTATTAGTTTCAATTAAGTCTAAAAATGAATTGCTTGGTGAAGTTATCGGATTATTGCAATCTCCAATTAAAAATGTATTGGGTGGATTACAATCCGGAGCAAATACCATTCATGGTGTTTTGAAGACATTGGGAGAAAGATAAAATAAGTTAGTTATAAAATTATATTAAAAATTATTATCGAAATGGCAGATTTAAAGGCACTTGCGGAAGAGTTAGTTAACTTAACTGTAAAAGAAGTAAATGAATTAGCCGGAATTCTAAAATCGGAATATGGTATTGAACCTGCTGCTGCAGCTGTTGCTGTTGCTGCTGCTGCCGGCCCTGCTGAAGATGCAGAAGCTGCTGTTCAAACTGAGTTCGATGTTATTCTGAAAGCAGCTGGTCAGTCAAAATTGGCTGTTGTGAAATTGGTTAAAGAATTAACAGGTCTTGGATTAAAAGAGGCTAAAGAAGTAGTTGATAGTGCTCCAAAAGCAATCAAAGAAAAAGTTTCTAAAGACGAGGCTGAATCATTAAAAAGTCAATTAGAAGAAGCTGGAGCTGAAGTTGAACTTAAATAAAAGTCTTACGACCTTATTTATAGGTTGATATGGTTTAGAACCTCACATACGTGGGGTTCTATCCCTTTTTGTATATTTATCTTATAAGTTCAATTAATTAATATACATAGATGTCAGTAAAAATTGAAAACCAGAGGATTAGCTTTTCTTCGACAAAAACCGTATTTGATTACCCTGATTTTCTTGAAGTACAAATTAAGTCCTTCATAGAATTTTTTCAGTTGGGTACAACACCCGATCAGCGTAAGTCAGAAGGTTTAAGTAAGGTGTTTGAAGAAAATTTCCCGATTACCGATACCAGAAATAACTTCGTTCTTGAGTTTGTTGACTATTCTGTTGACCCACCACGATATTCACTCGATGAATGTATTGAGCGTGGTCTGACTTTTAGTGTTCCGTTGAAAGCCAAATTGAAACTATATTGTACTGATCCTGAACATGAGGATTTCGATACTGTAGTTCAGGATGTGTATTTAGGTACTGTACCTTATATGACACCTAGTGGTACTTTTGTTATTAACGGAGCTGAACGTGTTGTCGTTTCTCAGTTGCATCGATCTCCCGGAGTATTTTTCGGACAGAGCATGCATGCTAACGGAACTAAACTTTATTCAGCAAGGGTTATTCCTTTTAAAGGATCATGGATCGAATTTGCCACGGACATCAATAGTGTGATGTTTGCGTATATCGATCGAAAGAAAAAATTGCCAGTAACTACATTGCTTCGTGCAATAGGTTTTGAGAGTGACAAGGATATCCTTGAAATTTTCGACCTTGCTGATGAAATAAAGGTATCAAAATCTGGTTTAAAGAAAGTTGTTGGTCGTAAACTGGCTGCCCGTGTTCTAAAAACCTGGGTTGAAGACTTCGTTGACGAAGATACCGGTGAAGTTGTATCAATCGAACGTAACGAGGTTGTTATTGACCGCGAAACATTTATTGAAAATGATCATATTGACGAAATCATAGATTCCGGAGCAAAAACTATCCTCTTGCATAAAGAGGATCAGAATCTACAGGATTTTGCAATTATATATAACACACTTCAAAAAGACCCTTGTAACTCTGAAAAGGAAGCAGTGCTTCATATTTACAGACAGTTACGTAATGCTGAACCGCCTGATGATGCTACTGCCAGAGATGTGATTGATAAACTTTTCTTCTCTGAAAAAAGATATGATCTTGGTGAAGTTGGTCGTTACAGAATTAACAAAAAACTTAATCTCAATATTGAAAAGGGTGTCCAGGTTTTAACCAAAGAGGATATTATCGAGATTATTAAATATTTGATTAAGCTGGTTAATTCAAAAACAGATGTTGACGATATTGACCATTTGAGTAACCGTCGTGTTCGCACTGTTGGAGAGCAAATGTATAACCAGTTTGGTGTTGGTCTGGCACGTATGGCACGTACAATTCGCGAACGTATGAATGTACGCGATAATGAAGTGTTTACTCCTATAGATCTGATTAATTCCAAGACATTGTCATCTGTAATTAATTCATTCTTTGGAACAAATGCCTTATCTCAGTTTATGGATCAAACAAATCCATTGGCTGAAATGACTCATAAACGTCGTATGTCTGCCCTGGGACCTGGTGGTCTTTCCCGCGAAAGAGCCGGATTTGAGGTACGTGACGTTCACTTTACACATTATGGTCGTTTATGTCCAATTGAAACTCCTGAAGGACCAAACATTGGTTTGATTTCATCACTTTGTGTTTTTGCGAAAGTTACTGATCTTGGATTTATCTCGACTCCGTACCGTAAGGTTGAAAACGGGAAGGTAGATCTGACTGTTGAAGGAGCTGTATATTTGACCGCTGAGGAAGAAGAAGACCGAGTAATTGCTCAGGCAAATGCACCGATTGATGACGAAGGAAATTTCATAAATGCAAGAGTTAAATCGCGTTTGGATGGTGATTATCCGATTGTGCCTAAGGCTGAAGTAAATCTAATGGATGTAGGTCCAAACCAGATTGCATCGGTTGCTGCATCGCTGATTACCTTCCTGGAACATGATGATGCCAACCGTGCATTGATGGGATCAAACATGATGCGTCAGGCTGTACCGCTTTTACGCCCGGAGGCCCCAATTGTGGGAACTGGTCTTGAGGCTCGTTCAGCACTTGATTCACGTGTTTTGGTTGTTGCTGAAGATAATGGTGTAGTTGAATATGTTGATGCAGATGAAATTCTGATACGATACGACAAAAGTGATGAAGAACGTTTTGTTAGTTTCGATCCAGAAGTAGTCCGCTATAAAATATCTAAATTTCAAAAAACCAATCAGGGAACTGTTGTCGACTTAAAACCTATTGTGTTTAAAGGCGATCGCATTACTAAAGGTCAGGTACTTACTGAAGGTTATGCTACGCAAGGTGGTGAACTGGCTTTAGGTCGGAACTTGAAAGTTGCCTTTATGCCTTGGCAGGGTTATAACTATGAAGATGCTATCGTAATTTCAGAACGCGTTGTTCGGGAAGATGTTTTCACTTCTATCCATGTTGATGAATATTCGTTGGAAGTTAGAGATACAAAACGTGGTGTTGAAGAGTTTACTTCTGATATTCCAAACGTAAGTGAAGAAGCTACCAAAAATCTTGATGAAAACGGATTGATTCGTGTTGGAGCTGTTGTAAAACCAGGAGATATCCTTATTGGAAAAATTACTCCTAAAGGTGAATCGGATCCTTCTCCAGAAGAGAAATTGCTTCGTGCAATCTTTGGTGATAAGGCTGGTGATGTTAAGGACGCGTCTTTAAAAGCATCTCCTTCACTCAATGGAACTATTATCGATAAAAAATTATTCTCACGTGTTGTAAAAGATAAAAAGGGTAAAATGGCTACCAAGCCTTTACTTGATTCAATTGACGAAGAATTTGATCGTCATGCTTCTGCTTTACGTGCAAAACTGGAAGATAAATTATTCACATTGGTGAATGGTAAAACAAGCCAGGGAGTAAAAGATTATTATGGTGGTGATATCATTGGCAAAGGAATCAAATTCACTCTAAAACAACTTCAGGAAATTGATTATCTGACTATTAATCCTGCAAAATGGACGACAGATAAAGATAAGAACGACATGATTTTCGCTCTTATCAACAATTATATCATGAAGCATAAAGAACTGGAGGCCTCCTCTAAAAGGAAACGCTACAATGTTACTATTGGAGATGAACTTCCTGCAGGAATTATTCAGCTTGCGAAAGTTTATGTAGCTAAAAAACGTAAACTTCAGATTGGTGATAAAATGGCAGGTCGTCACGGTAATAAAGGTATTGTATCGCGTATTGTTCGTGATGAAGATATGCCATTCCTTGAAGATGGAACACCTGTTGATATTGTTTTGAATCCTCTTGGTGTACCTTCGCGTATGAACCTTGGACAGATTTATGAGACGGTATTAGCCTGGGCTGGTAAAGAACTTGGACTAAAGTTTGCTACTCCAATTTTTGACGGAGCAACTCTCGATCAGGTTTGCGAATATACTGATCAGGCTGGGGTGCCACGATATGGTAAAACCTACTTAAGTGATGGTGGTACTGGTGAGCCTTTTGACCAACCGGCAACAGTAGGTATAATCTATATGTTGAAACTGGGTCACATGGTTGAAGATAAAATGCATGCTCGTTCAATCGGACCATATTCTTTGATTACACAACAGCCACTCGGAGGTAAAGCTCAGTTTGGAGGTCAGCGTTTTGGAGAGATGGAAGTTTGGGCGCTCGAAGCTTTCGGTGCATCTAATATCCTTCAGGAAATTCTGACGGTGAAATCGGATGACGTATTAGGCAGAGCAAAAGCATACGAAGCAATTGTTAAGGGAGAACCAATGCCTGCAGCTGGTATTCCTGAATCATTGAATGTATTGCTTCACGAATTACGTGGTCTTGGTTTGAGTGTAAACCTGGATTAATTTTCGGTAAATCAATTGATTTCCCTGATATAAACTTGTTAAAATAACGATCGATATATGGCATTCAGAAAAGACAATAAAGTTAAAAGTAGCTTTGCCAAAATTGGTATCAGTCTGGCTTCACCTGAGGAGATTCTTGAACGTTCGCATGGAGAAGTATTGAAACCTGAAACGATAAATTACCGGACTTATAAACCTGAGCGTGATGGTTTGTTCTGCGAACGAATCTTCGGTCCAGTAAAAGATTATGAGTGTCATTGCGGTAAATACAAACGGATTCGCTACAAGGGTATTGTATGCGACCGTTGTGGTGTAGAAGTAACCGAAAAGAAAGTACGTCGCGAGCGTATGGGGCATATTTCTTTGGTTGTTCCTGTTGCACATATTTGGTATTTTAAATCTCTTCCCAATAAAATTGGGTATCTTTTAGGTTTGCCTACCAAAAAGCTTGATGCAATTATATACTACGAGAGATATGTTGTTATTAATGCTGGCTTAAAGGGTCAGGATGGAGTTAAATATCTTGATTTCCTGACAGAAGAAGAGTATCTGGATATTTTGGATTCATTACCAAAAGAAAACCAATACCTTGACGATTCGGATCCGAATAAATTCATTGCACGAATGGGTGCCGATGCGTTGTATACATTGTTGCAGCGTCTCGAATTGGATGAGATGTCATTCGATCTTCGTCATAAAGCCAATACCGAGACTTCTCAGCAACGTAAAAACGAAGCTTTGAAACGTCTAAATGTGGTTGAAGCTTTCAGAGCCAGTAAAAATATCAATCGTCCGGAATGGATGATTGTAAAAGTTGTTCCCGTTATTCCTCCTGATTTACGTCCTTTGGTTCCTCTAGATGGTGGCCGTTTTGCAACGTCGGATCTAAACGATTTATACCGCAGGGTGATTATCCGTAACAATCGCTTAAAACGATTAATTGAAATTAAAGCTCCGGAAGTAATCTTACGTAATGAAAAACGTATGCTTCAGGAAGCTGTCGATTCTTTATTCGATAACTCAAGAAAATCAAATGCAGTTAAAACTGAAAATAACCGCGCATTAAAATCATTATCTGACAGTTTGAAAGGGAAACAAGGTCGTTTCCGTCAGAACTTGTTGGGTAAACGTGTGGATTATTCAGCACGTTCGGTAATTGTTATCGGGCCAAAACTGAAACTGCATGAGTGTGGTCTTCCAAAAGATATGGCAGCTGAACTTTTTAAACCATTCATCATTCGTAAACTGATTGAACGTGGTATTGTTAAGACAGTGAAATCTGCCAAGAAGATTGTTGACCGCAAGGATCCTGTAGTTTGGGATATTCTTGAGAACGTATTAAAGGGACATCCTGTAATGCTGAACCGTGCACCTACGCTGCACCGTTTATCAATTCAGGCATTCCAGCCGGTTTTGGTAGAAGGAAAGGCTATTCAGTTACATCCATTGGTTTGTACCGGATTTAATGCCGACTTTGACGGTGACCAGATGGCTGTTCACGTGCCTCTAGGTAATGCTGCGGTTTTAGAAGCTCAGATGTTGATGCTTGCATCGCATAACCTTTTGAATCCGGCTAATGGTGCACCTATTACTGTTCCTTCTCAGGACATGGTTCTTGGGTTGTATTATATGACCAAACCTCGTCCCGGAGCACGCGGTGAAGGCATGACTTTTTATTCTACGGAAGAGGTTGTCATTGCCTATAACGAAGGTGCTGTTGAATTGCATGGTATAATTAAAGTGAAAGTTGAAGATGTTGATGAAAATGGAGACATGTTCAAACACATCATCGAAACCACTGTTGGAAGAATTATTTTCAACCAATCGGTACCTAAAGCAGTTGGATACATTAATCAGTTGCTGACTAAAAAGTCGCTTCGTACAATCATCTCTGATATTTACAAAAAGACAGGTAATGCTGTAACCGTACAATTCCTTGATGCAATTAAGGACTTAGGATACACAATGGCATACCGTGGTGGTTTGTCGTTTAATCTGAGTGATGTGGTTGTACCTTTCGATAAAAAGGAAATAGTTGACGCTGGTTATGCTGAAGTTGATGAAGTAATGATGAACTACAATATGGGATTCATTACCAATAATGAACGTTACAATCAGGTTATTGATATCTGGACACATGCCAATGCCAAACTTACCAATTCGGTAATGAAAACATTAAGCACTGACCGTCAGGGATTCAATTCAGTATATATGATGCTTGATTCTGGAGCCCGTGGTTCTAAAGAGCAGATTCGTCAGCTTTGTGGAATGCGTGGTTTGATGGCAAAACCTCAAAAATCTGGCTCAACTGGTTCTCAGATTATTGAGAATCCAATTTTGGCTAACTTTAAAGAAGGTTTATCTGTTCTGGAATACTTTATTTCAACTCACGGTGCTCGTAAAGGTTTGGCTGATACTGCACTTAAAACTGCAGATGCTGGTTATTTGACACGTCGTTTGGTTGACGTGGCTCAGGATGTAATTATTAATGAAGAAGATTGTGGCACTTTACGTGGTTTGATTGCTACAGCTATTAAAAATAACGAAGAGGTTGTGGCGTCTTTATTCGAAAGAATCATTGGTCGTTCAACTGTTCATGATATTTTTAATCCACTTTCAGGAGAATTAATTGTGGCATCTGGTGAGATAATTACTGATGAAATTGGTGCAAAGATAGAAGATTCGCCTATTGAAACAGTCGAAATCCGTTCAGTATTGACCTGTGAATCAAAGGTTGGTGTTTGTGCCAAATGTTACGGTTTAAATCTTGCCGGTAGTACCATGGTACAACGTGGTGAAGCTGTTGGTGTTATTGCAGCTCAATCAATTGGTGAGCCTGGAACACAGCTGACTCTTCGTACATTCCACGTAGGGGGTATCGCTGGTAACATCTCAACACAATCAACAATCGAATCGAAATACGATGGTATTGCTGAAATTGAAGAATTACGTGTTGTTGATTTTGTTAATGAGGCTGGGGTAAAATCATATATCGTTGTTAGCCGTCTTGCAGAATTAAGAATAATTGATAAAAATACTCGAATCCAACTTTCAACTCACAATCTTCCTTATGGATCTAAACTGTACATCGAAAATGGACAGGAAGTTAAAAAAGGAATGTTAGTTTGTGAATGGGATCCATATAATGGTGTAATCATTACAGAGTTCAAAGGAAAAATCGCATTCGAACAAGTTATCGATGGTATAACTTTCCGCGAAGAGTCTGATGAACAGACCGGTTATAAAGAAAAGGTTATTATTGAAACCAGAGATAAAACCAAAAATCCGGGATTAAGGATTTTGGATGAAAAAGGTGATACAATACGTACCTATAACCTTCCTGTAGGTGGTCACATGTCTGTTGAAGACGGAGCTATAGTAGAAGCCGGAGCTGTATTGGTTAAAATTCCACGTGCAGCTGGTAAAGCTGGTGATATCACTGGTGGTTTGCCTCGTGTAACTGAGTTATTTGAGGCCAGAAATCCATCTAATCCTGCCGTTGTTTCCGAAATTGATGGTGAAATTTCTTTAGGTAAAATCAAACGTGGTAACCGCGAGATTGTTGTTACTTCCAAGACTGGAGAAGTCAAACGTTATTTGGTACCACTTTCCCGCCAGATTCTGGTTCAGGAAAATGACTATATCAGAGCAGGTACTCCTCTTTCTGATGGAGCTACTACACCTTCAGATATTCTTGCTATTAAAGGACCAACCGCTGTTCAGGAATACATTTTGAATGAAGTTCAGGATGTATACCGCATGCAGGGGGTGAAAATCAACGATAAACATTATGAAGTGATTATTCGCCAAATGATGCGTAAAGTTGAAATTGTTGATCCGGGCGATACAAGATTCCTTGAGAAACAGATTGTTGACAAACATGAATTCCTGCACGAAAATGACTGGATTTATAACAAAAAGGTTGTTGTTGATGCTGGTGATTCAGATAGCTTAAAAGCTGGTATGATTATTACTTCACGTCGTTTAAGAGATGAAAATTCGAATTTACGTCGTCGTGATAAAACACTGGTTGAAGCAAATGATGCTGTTCCTGCTACTTCAAGTCAGATACTACAGGGAATTACCCGTGCTGCACTTCAAACACGTAGCTGGTTGTCTGCTGCTTCATTCCAGGAAACAACTAAGGTATTAAACGAAGCTGCAATTCATGGTAAAGTTGATTATCTTGACGGATTGAAAGAAAATGTAATCTGTGGTCATTTAATTCCAGCAGGTACCGGACTTAAAGAATATAAAAATCTTGTAGTAGGTTCACGTGACGAATATGACAGAATGGTTGAAATGAAAGATTCTGAACGTTTCTCAAGAGACTAACAATGGAGGATTTAAAAAATAACAATCAGTTGCAGATTGAGTTAACTGAAGAGGTAGCTCAGGGGACATATTCCAATCTGGCAATAATTACTCATTCAAGTTCTGAATTTGTTCTTGATTTCGTTAGGGTTATGCCTGGAATTCCTAAAGCGAATGTGAAGTCGAGAGTTATTTTAACACCTGAACATGCAAAACGTTTACTATTGGCATTACAGGAAAATATTCAGAAATACGAGAGCATAAACGGCTCAATTAAGAACGTCAGAGGTCATGATCCTTTGTTGCCACCTATGGCATTTGGGGGTCCTGCACCAACTGCATAAAGTACTTATAGTCAGTTATTAGTAAAGCGGGAGTGTTATATAACACTCCCGCTTTTTGTTTTAAATTATTAGAACATTTAAGCTTTTTGTTTTAAATCGAAACAAGGAATGTTAATTAATTGATAATTGTTAAATGTTAGTAATATTCAGCATAAAAGGTAGACGATATAAATGGTAACATTACCGATAGAATATTTATAATGCGAAATGTTTTTTTGTTCAAATCTAAATAAGAATAATCATGAGTGACATGGGAATAGCTCTCGAACTTTTGGGTGTCGGGATGATAACAGTATTTATTATTTTATCACTGGTTGTACTTTTAGGCAACTTAATAATCAGATTTGTAAATCAGTTTATACCCGAAGTTGAAAAAGTATCGGCTAAAATTAGTGCGGCCGCAAATTCAGAAATTTCACCAAAAAAAATGGCAGTAATTGTTTCTGCAGTTAATTTGGTGACCAACGGAGCTGGTCGAGTGAATAAAATCGAGAAAATATAGCCAGTAGTTAACCATTTTGACTAAAAAAACAAATAAAAAATCAACGATTAAAAGAAATTGACTTATGAGTGGAAGAAAGATTAAATTTTCATTGGTTTATCGTGATATGTGGCAATCATCCGGAAAGTATGTACCACGGGTTGATCAATTGGTGAAGGTAGCTCCGCATATTGTGGACATGGGATGTTTTGCACGTGTTGAAACCAATGGTGGAGGCTTCGAGCAGATCAATTTGCTTTTTGGGGAAAACCCTAATAAATCGGTTCGTGAATGGACAAAACCATTTAACGACGCTGGGATCCAGACCCATATGCTGGAACGCGCTCTGAACGGAATTCGGATGAACCCGGTTCCTGCTGATGTAAGGAAACTGATGTTCAAGGTGAAGAAAAAACAGGGAACAGATATTGCCCGTTCTTTCTGTGGATTAAATGATCCGAGAAACATTTTGGATTCAGTGAAATACGCCAAAGAAGGCGGAATGATTGCTCAGGCTACACTTAGCTTAACTTATTCTAAAGTTCATACTGCTGAGAGCTTTATTAATCTGGCAGACGAACTGATTAAAGGTGGTGCAGATGAAATCTGTTTGAAAGATATGGCAGGTATTGCCCGTCCTGCATGGTTGGGTCGGATTGTAAAAGGAATTAAAGCTTTACATCCTGATATTCCGTTGGAATACCATTCACATTCAGGTCCAGGTTTTGCAATGGCAACTATTCTGGAAGTATGTCGTGCCGGTGTTGATTACATTGATGTTGCTATGGAACCACTTTCATGGGGAACAGGTCACATCGATTTACTTGCTGTTCATGCGATGCTTGAAGACGACGGATTTGATGTACCAGCCATTAATATGGAAGCCTACATGAAAGTACGCTCACTGACTCAGGAATTTATTGATGATTTCCTTGGATTCTATATTGATCCTAAGAACCGTTATATGAATTCTATGCTCATTGGTCCCGGTTTACCTGGAGGAATGATGGGTTCATTGATGTCTGATCTCGAAAATAACCTGGCCAGCCTCAATAAATGGATGGCTAAAAGAAATAAACCACAATTAACTCAGGACGATTTGCTTATTAAATTGTTTAACGAGGTGGAATATATTTGGCCTATGTTGGGTTATCCTCCACTGGTAACTCCATACAGCCAGTATGTAAAGAATCTTGCATTAATGAATGTAATGCAAATTGAAAAAGGAGAAGCTCGCTGGAGTATGATTGCTGATAATATCTGGGATATGTTGATTGGCAAAGGAGGCAGACTTCCTGGCGAGTTAAGTCCGGAAATTATTAAACTGGCAAAAGAAGCCGGAAAGGAATTCTTCACCGGTCGTCCACAGGACTTATATCCTGATGCTTTGGATACCTTCCGTAAGGAAATGAATGAAAAAGGATGGGATTTCGGTAAGGATAATGAAGAATTGTTCGAACTGGCAATGCATCCTCAGGAATATCGTGCATACAAATCAGGAGCTGCAAAAAAGGCATTCGAAGAAGATTTGGCAAAACGTCGAATTGAAGGTGGTGGTATTAACACAGGAACAGCAGTTGCTGCTTCAACTGGTTCAGTAGCTGAATTGAAACCATCAACTATGATTATTGATGTGGATGGCGAAAAATTCAAAGTATCTGTTGAGTATGGTGATATTTCTGCGACCCCATCAACGAATGGAGATGCCAAACCAGCAGCCAAACCTGAAGCTGTTGCTGCACCTCAAGGGCCTGTGAAAAATGTAATTGCACCACTTGAAGGCAAATTTTATCTGACAAAAGAAAGTTCGGAAAAAGGGATTCAAATTGGTGACTCTATTAAAGTTGGTGATCTGATTGGTTATGTTGAAGCAATGAAGACTTTCAATGCAATTCGTTCGGATATCGCTGGAACCGTAACTGAAATCTGTTATGCGACCGGATCAGATATTGAAGAAGATGATGTTTTAGTTAAAATAAAATAACCAAAAGGAAAACATGGGTATTATAGAGAATCTATATAAAATGACTGCCTTCCAGGAGGTAATTAACAACCCTGGATATATATTAATGCTGGCGATTGGAGCTTTTCTTTTGTATTTGGGAATTCATAAGAAATACGAACCTTTATTGCTGGTTCCAATTGCATTTGGAGTCATATTGGCTAATCTTCCCGGAGGAACTATGGGAGTAGTTACCGCAGACCATATTAATTTACCTGACGGGCATAATTTAAATCTGCTTGAAATTGCTCACGAATATGGGATCATGAATTTTTTGTATTATTCACTGATTAAAACCGGGTTTTTGCCACCGATCATTTTCATGGGTATTGGAGCTCTGACCGACTTTGGTCCGATGTTGCGTAATCTGAAACTTGCATTTTTTGGCGCAGCTGCACAGTTAGGAATATTCGTTGTATTGATTTCAGCGATTGCTCTTGGTTTTACAGCCAAGGAAGCTGCATCGCTTGGAATTATTGGAGGGGCCGATGGTCCAACGGCTATTTATACAACCATTAAACTTGCTCCGCATTTGCTGGGGCCGATTGCAATTGCCGCTTATTCATACATGGCTTTAGTTCCGGTAATTATCCCTCTGGTAGTTAAATATACATGTTCTAAAAAGGAACTTTTAATTAATATGAAAGAGATGGATAAACTATATCCACCAAAACTAAAAATTAAAAACCTTAAGGCTGTAAAAATCGCATTTCCAATAGTACTCGGAATTGTAATTTCAATTTTTGTTCCTTCATCGGTTCCGCTTCTGGGTATGTTGCTTTTCGGTAACCTGCTCAAGGAAATTGGAACAAGTGTTTCGCGATTAAGTGAAGCAGCGACGGGTTCAATCCTTAATACAGCAACTATTTTTCTTGGATTAACCGTTGGTGCAACTATGACTGCCCAGGTTTTTCTGGATTTTAAAACAATCATGATTATTGTTGGAGGGTTTCTTGCGTTTGCCATTTCTATTTTTGGTGGTATAATGGCAGTTAAAGTAACTAACCTGTTCAACAAAAAGAAGATTAATCCATTGATTGGTGCTACCGGACTGAGTGCTGTTCCGATGGCATCGCGTGTAGCGAATGATATTGCGTTGAAATATGATCCCACAAATCATGTTTTGCAATATTGCATGTCGAGTAATATCTCAGGAGTAATTGGTTCGGCTGTTGCAGCCGGTGTGCTGATTTCATTTCTGCAATAAGAATATTAATTGATTTGTTGAAACGCCCTTCGGAAACGGAGGGCGTTTTTTTTATGGGAAAATTTTTCAAACTCATTATTCCGATTCTGTTACTCCGGATTTTTCATATCTGCCATCGTGGCAGATATCAGGAGTGGAATAAGAATTGAGTGTCCGAAATTATTATTCATCTAAAAATAGGAAGTATGAAACTGATATCGAATTATACTGACCGGACAAATGCCACCTATTTGAACAACAATGAGGATGAAATTCTTGATTCTTATTCAAGCACAATTGTTGATGTTGCTAAAAAAGTGAGCCGCTCGGTCGTACAAGTAAGTGTAGTGAAAAATGCAGATAAAAACCCGCAGGCACAGCAGCGACCAAATAACCGACCAATGGAAGCCAATGGCTCCGGATTTATTATATCGAGCGATGGTTTGTTAATTACGAATAATCACGTAGCGGGAGATTGCGAGAAAATAACAATCACATTACAGGATGGGCGATCGTACCAACCCATTGTGGTTGGTCTCGATCCGTATACCGATTTGGCTGTGTTGAAAATTGATGCCGATGGACTAAAAGCACTCAGCTTTGGTAATTCGGATCACCTGCAGGTTGGACAGATGGCCATAGCCGTTGGAAATCCTTTCGGTTTCAATTATACAGTTACCGCCGGAGTGGTGAGTGCTTTGGGACGTACTCTTCGTTCCGAGACTGGCCGCATGATTGATAATGTGATTCAAACCGATGCTGCCTTGAATCCGGGGAATTCCGGAGGACCACTTGTAAACTCGAGGGGCGAAGTGATTGGCGTAAATACCGCCATTATTGCCATGGCCCAGGGTTTATGTTTTGCCGTTTCATCCAATCTTACCCGCTATGTTGTCGGGAAACTTATATTGGAAGGAAAGGTTAAAAGAGCATTTCTCGGAATAGCCGGTCAAACGGTCAACCTGTCCGAAAGGATTATCTCGTACAATAAGCTGGACGTAAAGAGCGGTGTTTATGTGGCCGAAAAAGATCGTTATGAGGGAGTTTACAATACCGATTTATTCAAGAGTGACATTATTGTTGGTTTAAACGAAAATCCAATTCGGTCGGTTGACGATTTGCATCGTCTTTTAGACGAAAATCTGATTGGCAAAGTGGTCGATTTGGCCGTATTGCGAAACAATATGAAGACCAGAGTCCAGGTCATTCCGGGCGAACTGGCATAAACACGGCCAAATGATATTTTTTGAGTGACCTGTTATAGGGTTCAGATCGGTTCGGTTTGAACCCTTTTTATTTGTATGAAGATTCATCTCTTTCCGGAAACAACATCCAATGTAGTGGAAACGCAAAGCGGCAGTGTGTTCATAAATGTTTTATATGTTCTTTAGTCTTATTATAGTAAATAATCCAGAAATGGGTAGATTTAATGTCTCGTAAATCAAACGAACAAAAAGCCTAATTGCATCTGGAAACGTATGATAAAACAAAGAATATATCATTTAGTAGAAAAAGGAGCTCATGGATCAAAAACTAATTTGATTTTTGATTTTGCGATCATGACATTGATTGTTCTTAATGTGATTGTTGTAATTCTTGATTCAATTCCGGAGATTAATAATGATATTGGACAATTCCTCTGGAGTTTTGAGATAATGTCTGTTGTAATTTTCTCTATTGAATATTTGATGAGAATATTTATATCAGACCTGACTTATCCATCATCGAGTAGAATTAAGTCAGTTTTTAAATTCATGTTTTCCTTTTATGGACTGATTGATTTTATAGCAATAATTCCTTTCTATGTACCATTTTTAATAAGGATAGATTTGAGATTCCTCAGAATTCTTCGGTTAATGCGATTTTTTAGATTGCTCAAAATTAATCGATACAATAGTTCTCTTAATTTAATTTGGACAGTTATAAAAGAGAAAAGAGCAGAATTAGCAGTTACTGGATTTGTTTCTTTATTTGTTTTACTACTTGCATCTTTCTTAATGTATTATGTGGAGGGAGAAGCACAACCAGATAAGTTTCCAAATATAATAGCTTGCTTTTGGTGGGCTATTTCAACATTGACAACCGTTGGATACGGAGATGTATACCCAATTACTGGACTTGGGAAAATTGTAAGTGCACTGATTGCCGTTCTTGGAATCGGATTAATTGCTCTGCCGACTGGTATTGTTAGCGCTGGGTTTATGGAGAAAATCGGAAAAAACAAAAGAGAGTTGAGAAAATGCCCACATTGTGGAAAGGAAATAGAATAATAAGCGTCTATTGCTAAGAGCAAGCTATCAGGTCGGGTTCCGGTGCTTCATTGGCAGGAAAGTGATAATTTTAAAGGTGGCACTTTGCAGGAAGTTTATTGGATAAATCCAACTCTGCATAAAAAGGGTGGAATGATGTGAGAAATTTTGTTGGATCCCGTTTTTTGAATTAATTTAGGTTTACATCGTTAAAAAAATAATAGATATGAGAACTATAAGCATTTTAATCCTGAGTCTGATTTTCAGTAATATACTATTTTCACAAGAGATTAAAGTACAGGAAATCAAATCTGAAGTAAGCGAAGTAACTGTGTTTATTGAGGGTGCACAGATTATTCGGAAAAAGAATGTTGATCTGACACAAGGAAAATCGATACTGAAATTTGTAAACCTATCGCCTTTCATTGACTCTAAAAGTGTTCAGGTAAAAGTCGAAGGAGAAGTAACTGTATTGTCAGTGAATCATCAGCAGAATTATTTGGACAAGATTGAGAAACCCAAAGAACTTAAGGATTTGGAAGAATCTCTTGATGCAATTGATTCCAAAATTAAACAAGAGAACACTTATCTGTCTATCATTAAGGAAGAGTTGGCATTTCTTCAGGAAAATAGAGATATAGGAGGCAAAAATGAGCAGATTAGTGTTTCAAATCTTCAACAGGTCTCAGATTTTTACAGTAACAAACTTACAGCGTTGAAATTAAAGGAAATTGAAAGGAACAAAACCCTTGAAGATTTGGATAAACAAAAAATTAGTATCCAAAACCAGATTAAAACATTAACCAGCAAAAAGGAATTTCCGACTGGAGAAATAATCGTTAAAGTAGATACCCGGAAAAATGTTACTATTTCGATTGAGATTTCTTATGTGGTAGCTAATGCCGGATGGTTTCCTACTTATGATATCAGGGCGAAAAATATCAATGAGCCGGTTCAGTTGATTTACAAGGCTAATGTAAAACAAGACACAAAAGAGGATTGGAATAATGTCAATTTAAAGTTTTCATCTTCCGATCCGAATGTTTCAGGAGTGGCACCCGAATTAAAAACTTACTTTTTGAATTATAACACATTACCTCCGGCTTATAGTCTGTCAACAAACAGTGTAAGCGGTAAAGTGATGGATAATAATGGAGCACCATTGCCGGGCGCAAATATTGTGGTTCAGGGTACTACCATCGGAACGGTAACGGATATGGCAGGCAATTATTCAATTACCATCCCAAACAATGCAAGCCAGTTAAATTATTCATTTATCGGTTTTAATTCTCAAACATTACCTATTACTGGCAGCGTAATGAATGTTTCATTGGAGGAAAGTGTTATGGCTTTGGACGAAGTTGTAGCTGTTGGTTACGGTGTTCAAAAAAGGTCTCTTCTTTCAAATGCACTCCGAGGAAAGGTTCCCGGTGTATCAGTTGAAAATTCGGATATAAGAATACGTGGAACAAGCAGTCTTGCAATACCAACAGAGCAGGTAGAGAATCAGACTACCGTGAATTTTGAAATTAAAACTCCCTATACAATTAAATCGGATAACAAAAACTATACTGTTGATATTGAAGTTTATAATCTACCTGCAATTTATCAATACTACTGTGTTCCTAAAATTGATAAAGATGCGTTCTTAATTGCAAATATCGTCGATTGGGAGAAATACAGTCTTCTGGAGGGTGAAGCCAATGTTTTCTTTGAGGAAACCTATGTAGGTAAGACTCTTTTGGATGTTCGTTATGCTTCGGATACTTTAGAGATATCATTGGGTCGGGACAAAAAAGTGTCTGTCAACAGGGAAAAGATCAAAGACTTTGCCACGAAACAGTTCATTGGTAATAAAAAAGAGGAAACTCGAACATGGAAAACAACGGTAAAAAACAACAAAAATCAGGAAATTAATATGATTGTTCTTGATCAGGTTCCTGTTTCAACTGCTGAGGACATAGAAGTAAATGTGCAAAATATTACCGGGGCAAAACATGATCCTGAATCTGGTGAAATTAAGTGGAAGTTTACATTAAATCCTGGTGACAAAAAGGAATTCGAATTGAAATATTCAGTTAAATTTCCAAAAAACAGAAACCTGATTATCGAATAAAAACGACTTAATGAAGATAAATGAATTCAAATTGGAACGATATTTTGCTAAACATGAGTTTACCGCTAAATATTTGCTTTCGAGTTCCGACTGCGATGGTTATGAATTAAAATATCTTTTAGCGAATGCATCAAAACAGGAACTTGATTTATGGCAGGGAATAAAGCTGGGGTATACCGAAAGTGAGGGAAGTCCAGTATTACGGGAGGCAATACTGCAAAATTATAAGATAAAAAAAATTGAAAATGTTGTTGTTGCATCTCCCGGAGAACTGAATTTCATAAGCATGAATGTCCTTTTGAATTCTGCTGACCATGTTATTACGGTTTCGCCATGCTATCAATCCTTGTACGAAGTTGTAAGGTCTGTCAAGTGCGGTCTTTCATATTGGGAGCCGGATTCGGAAAACTGGGAATTTAATACCGGCGATTTGGAAAAGCTTATTCAGGACAATACCAAACTGATTATCTTAAATTTTCCGCATAATCCAACAGGCAGCTATCTGACGCGGAAACAGCTGGATGAAATTGTTGCCATTGCGAGAAAGTACGATATTTATATTTTTTCAGACGAAATGTATCATAAACTTATTGTTGATGATATTCCGGAGTTACCACCGATCTGTGACATTTACGAAAAAGGAATCAGCCTCTGGGGAACTTCAAAATCATTTGGTTTAGCCGGTTTACGTATCGGATGGCTTGTTTCTCAGGACACCGGTTTTCTTCAGAAAGTAGTTTCGTTTAAGGATTATCTGAGTATTTGCAATAGCGCCCCCTCCGAAATATTATCAATCATTGCATTGAACCATATGGACAAATTTATTCTTCCGAACCTTGAGAAGATAAAAAGGAATGTATTGATATTTAAAAAATTTGCAGCGGAACACAATGTAATATCCTCTTTTATTCCTCCTAAAGCCGGTTCCATATCGTTTGTGAAATTAAACATCGAAAATTCACCTTTGGATTTCAGTAACCGATTAGTGGAAGAAGCAGGAATCATGACAGTTCCGGCTGAAATGTTTGAATTCCCTGGAAAATATATACGAATAGGATTTGGAAGGAAGGATTTCCCCGAAGTTTTAGACCTGTTTGATCATTATCTGAAAACAATATAACACCCGTAACATCCCGGGAATTTCCTGTTTACTGCATACAGATATCAGATGGCCGATTCCTTTGGATATTTTATACTGGCATAACGATAACAGTTTATTCGATTTTGCATGAGAGCATTTTTATACCTATTCGTTTTATTCACTGTGTTTTCATGCAAAACAAATCACTATTTAAGCGAACCGATACACGCCTGCCCAAATATTGGGTTACAAACCAATTCAAATTCAAAAGGAATACTGGTAGCAAGTAATTATAATCTAACGAGTGATACGGCTTATTTTGATGACTGTTTGAAAGGATTAATATTGAATGTTGAAGCAAAATCAGAAATAGAAATCGTTGATGAAATCTATTTTGTAAAAAGTCCGAGTACAGCTATTTTAAAGGAATTGGAAGCAAAATACAATGTTGACGGATTGCTTTTGCTGATTAAATTGAGGGTACAAAAAAGATGCTACGATGTTGAAAGTAAAAAACTATATCAAATACCAATATTCCATCCTCGGGACAAAAGAGAATATCCACAGTATTATTATGGCACCAAACCATGGACTAATCTGTATGTAAAAATATATAGCCGGTGGGAATATCATGATTTTGCTACCGGTAAGTCGTATGAGTTCAGTGTCGAAAATGATAATCTTTTTGAATTTGAGCAATATGTGGCTGATATCGATTTGTTTCTTGATGAGAAATACAAGATATTAGATCCATTGTTTTACCGGAATGGGGAAATTGCAGCATATAACCTTGTCGGATATAAATATTAGGGGAATGGTAAAAAGAATAATGGATATCCCTAAATTGACCCAAGGTCATATCAAGAAGTTGATTGATTAAAATACGGATGAAAAGTTAGCAACAAAAAAAAACTAACACCATGGAAAATAAAGCAATATCAATTCGGCCATTTATTGGCGCTGAAAACTTTGAACTGTCGCGGAGCTTTTACCGGGATTTGGGTTTTCAGGAAAGTATTTTGTTTCCTAATATGTCATACTTCAAAACGCAGGGACTGGGATTTTATCTGCAGGATGCTTACGTTAAAGATTGGATAGATAATTCAATGATTTTTTTAGAAGTTGAAGATGTTGATCGCTATTGGAACGAACTTTTGGCCTTGGATCTGACAACTAAATATAAAAATGTAAAGTTAGGCCCGATTCGAACATACGATTGGGGAAGAGAATGTTTTATGCACGACCCATCCGGAATTCTCTGGCACTTCGGCGAATTTTCGAAATAAAGTTCCTAATCAATTTTCATGAATTTTGTGTAGTGCGGTATTTCGCAAAATACTCAGACGAATTAATATTTGATAAGATGAAAGAAAATAACCAGTTGATCAGAGTTTATACCGGAACAGAACTAACGGTGAACCTGCTTAAAGACGAGTTGGAAAAGTTCGAAATAGGTGCACTTATCCGGAATGATTTTAATTCGGGCGTTTCGGCTGGATTTTCCGGAGGAGTTATTTCTGCGGCAGATTTATTTATTCAGGAAGTTGACCTGTCCAGGGCCGAGGCTATTATAAACGAGTTTAATGCGATAAACAGCTGATAGCGAAAACACGGATTACTTCAGCAACATGCTGGTATGAAAATTACCCCGTGCGTATCAATGAATTAATGTTTATCCGTTTATGTGCCTAATCGAGTCAGCTAAATGGGGCTTTGCCCCAAACCCTAATTACTTTTTTGTCTTAACACAAAAAAGTAATCAAAAAAAGTCAAGGCTGCACCCGCTTCGCACGAAAAACCTGCGTTTGACGGCTAAAATCTTTTAAACTCGCCTAACGGCTCAAACAAAAAAGATTTTTTAACGCCATCTTCACTTGTTTTTCGGCTCACCGGCTAAGGCCAGTCTGAAGAAATCAGCTACTTGCTTTTTTTGTGAAAGAAGAAGATATTCATTATAAATAAAACCCGCCGATCTGACCTAACAGACCGACGGGTTTCTTCATTCCACCAAAACAAGATTTTTAGACCGCCGGGTTTTCTTTTTCGGCTTTGGGTGCGTTGCGCCGCGCCATAAGGTCGGAATAATATTTACGTGCAGTGTTCAGCAAATTCAGGGCTGAAACGAAAAGCGGATTATCGGTTGCTTTGGCCATCGACAACACGTAATTGGCAAAATCGCTGTTTTTATTTAGCATTTCGATGCGTATTGTTTTCAGGTCATAGGCTTCGGTTCCGGCGGTCGTTACCATTCGTCCACCAAAAAGGCTTTTAAATGCGGCATTGCTTTCGATTAGTCTGGTTACATATTTACCCATACGAAGCTGATTAACTTTTTCACTGTAAGCCGGACTGTTCAACTCATTGGTCAGTTTGTCGATGCCCAGGGTTTCTGCTTCGTAGTTTAAGCGGGCAAGGTTTTTAAAAGTGCCGAACAAAATATTCAACCCGCGGCTGGCTTCCACTTCAGCCTGGTTGTCAGAAAGTGCATACAATTTCAACGCAGTACCAAAAGCAGTCACTGCCTTGTCGCGGACACCGTCGGCCAGCACGATTTTTTCGGTTTCTTCATTTTTACGCACTTGTGCAAGTGCATTTTCATACACAGGTGCCAGATTGGTTAACTGCTCCAGGTAATTATTAAATGGTGCATCGGTGAGTAGATCGGGGGTAATGGTTCCCAGATCGCTCAGGTGGCGACGAATAATTTGACCAGCTTCCATGTTGGTCAATGACGATGTTTTTAACGGGTGAAGAGTTTGTTTCATAATTGATTGAAATTTGGGTGAAAAAGATTATGATCTAATTTATAACTTTATTTTCAAATAATAATAATGTTTGAATGTTAAATTGATTCTAAATAACACCTCTCTAGTTAGTTGTATGGATCTGATGGTTAATAAACCGAATTAAATGATGTTGTAGCCGAAGGATTATGCCATTTTATTTCAGTTAAAACAGACATTTTCCGCCCGGATTTATTGATGCTTCACTGCAGGAAACTGACCGAACCCCCGGCTGATCCCAAACAGCCTGCAGGAACAAAAAAATGCCTTCGGTTGAACTCCTGCAGGCTGCAGGAACAAAAAATCGACTTCGGTTGGTGTCCTGCAGACTGCAGGGAAGAAAAATTGCCTTCGGTTGGACCCCTGCAGATTGTTTGGCCCCAAAACCCGGATTCCCGGATTCCTGCAATCAGCAGGAGCAAAAAGCACTTCACCCGGCCTTGCAAACTAGCCATTTATTTCGGTTTACAGTTGCGTTACGTTAGGGGAGAGACGATTGTAAATAAATGTTATTAATTGTTAATGAGATTGTTAAATATTCGACAAACCCAAACAAAAGAAAAATCGCTACGTTTTTGATTAAAAGAGTTGCAGGTATGAAATTAGTTTTAATCATCACGGCCTTGTTGCTGGTTTCTGCAGGAAACAGTTTTGCGCAGCAATTCAGGAAAATTTCGAAAGCAGAACTTGTTCATATTTTGAATGATCCTTCGGACAAGCTGCATGTGGTTAATTTCTGGGCTACCTGGTGCGCGCCATGCGTAAAAGAGTTACCCGGTTTTCAGCAAGTGGTTAAGGAGTCGGATACCAGCAAAGTCGATTTTCTTTTTGTCAGTCTCGATTTCCCGTCGGATGCGGATAAGAAACTAAGCGCTTTCCTGAAAAAGAATAATTACACCTTTCGGGTGGCGCTAATGACCGATTCGGATTACGATTCGTGGATCGACGAGGTTGATCCCGGATGGCAGGGGGGCATTCCGGCGACACTCTTTTTTAACAGGGACCGCAAGCTGCATCAGTTTATTTCGGAGCCCATGGATAAGAACAAACTGGAGAAAACAATTCGAACACTATTATAAACTTAAAAACGACAAAAATGAAAAGCATTATTTCAGTAATCATTTTAAGCCTGTTCGTTTTTACTGAAGTTCAGGCTCAGTATAAGGTTGGCGATGTGGTGAACGATTTCAGCCTTAAAAACGTGGACAATAAAAATGTGTCTCTTGCACAGTACTCTTCAGCCAAAGGATTTATTGTAGTCTTCACCAGTAATTCGTGCCCGGTTGCGAAGAAATACGAAAGTCGTGTTGAGCAGCTCGACAAGGATTTCAGCTCCAAAGCATTTCCGGTTATTGCAATAAGCAGCAACGATGTTCATAGTAATCCGGGTGATTCGTTCGTGGAAATGCAAAAAAGAGCAAAAGCAGAAGCATACACCTTTCCGTATCTGTACGACGAATCGCAGGATGTTGCCAAACGTTTTGGTGCAACCAATACGCCTCATGTGTATGTGCTTGCCAAAGAAGGAAACCAGCTGGTGGTGAAATACATTGGTGCCATCGATAACAATGCGGATGATGCATCGAAAGCCGATAAAAAATACGTTTCAGATGCGGTTCATTCGCTCCTGAAAGGGAAGGATCCGCAGATTGCAGCAACAAAAGCCATTGGCTGTGGCATTAAATGGAAAAAGTCGTAACACGATTTTAATCCGGTTTGAAAGGGTCAATACTTAAAAGGTGTTGGCCTTTTTTTTATTTCATTCGCTACAGCCGGGCTTAGTCTGCCGAATTCATTTTCAGATTGCAAAGTATCGGCCATTTTGGGATATTTCAGCTTTTCTTTATGTTATGAATTACTCAGAAAGAGTGAAATTTCAGGATAGGGGTGATGCTTTTGCCCTTTAAAATAATCGATTTCGTGCATTTCTTACTTAAATTCATTTTAAATAAAAGGCCAGAATATGCAAAAAGGATTTTTTGAAAAATAAGGTTGATTGTTTGATTTGCTTTGTCTGATAGCTATTCAGAGAGCGGGTTTGCCCCGATTTTATGTTTTGGCATGTTTCGGACATCGAATAATCAGGTGTCCAGAATTGAGGCTTGTCATGCTTGCTTGATTTCTTTGGGTTGAATTTCTATATTTGCTACCCTTAAAATTTGTCTTCTGAAAAAAAGGCGGGTTGACAAAAGAATGTGATAACATATTCATTAAGCTGACAACAATATAATTAACTCAAATATTTAGGAATGAAAGGTTACAAAATTATCGTTCTTGCCAAACAGGTTCCTGATACCCGGAATGTTGGCAAAGATGCAATGAAAGCCGATGGCACCGTGAATAGAGCTGCTCTTCCGGCGATATTCAATCCGGAGGATTTGAATGCACTGGAACAGGCGCTGAGAATTAAAGATAATTTCCCCGGAACAACCATTACCATTTTAACCATGGGACCCGGCCGTGCAGCTGAAATCATCCGTGAAGGATTGTTCCGCGGAGCTGATGACGGCATTCTGCTTACTGATCGCGCTTTTGCCGGTTCAGATACTTTGGCTACTTCGTATGCTATTGGTCAGACCTTGAAAAAATACGACAATTACGATATCATCATCGCCGGCCGTCAGGCAATCGATGGAGATACTGCACAGGTTGGTCCGCAGGTAGCCGAAAAACTGGGTTTGCCACAAATTACCTATGTAGAGGAAATTCAGTCAATCAGTAAAGGAATGGTTACTCTAAAGCGTCGTCTCGAGCGTGGTGTCGAGGTTGTAAAATGTCCTATGCCTCTGGTTATTACAGTGAATAGTTCGGCTCCTGATTGTCGTGCACGAAATGCAAGACTAATCATGAAATACAAACATGCGAAGACAATTTCGGAAATGCAGGATGCAAACGACGATTATTTGCATTTATACAGCGACCGCCCATACCTTAACATTAAGGAGTGGACCGTTCAGGATATTGACGTTGATATGAACGAACTTGGATTAACCGGTTCTCCAACCAAAGTTAAGAAAGTTGAAAACGTTGTTCTTCAGTCAAAAGGAGCAAAAGTAATTACTTCATCTGACGAAGATATGGATCAGCTGATGCGTGAGTTAATTGAAAATCATACAATCGGATAATTGATAAAACATCATACAACTATGAACAGTGTTTTTGTTTATTGCGAAATAGAAGACGGTCAGGTTGCCGAAGTTAGCATGGAATTGCTGACAAAAGGTCGTTCGCTGGCCACAGAATTAAAATGTAAACTCGAAGCATTAGCCATCGGATATAAACTCGATGGCATCGAAAAGGAAATTTTCCCTTTTGGTGTAGATGTTTTGCACATTGCCGACGATAAAAGGCTCGCTCCTTATACCACTTTGCCACATACATCAATTGTAGTAAAGCTTTTTCAGGAAGAAAAACCACAAATTGCCCTGATGGGTGCCAGTTCGGTAGGCCGCGATTTAGGTCCGCGCGTTTCGTCTGCTTTGCATAGCGGATTAACCGCCGACTGTACCTCATTGGTTATTGGCGATCACGAAGATAAAAAACTCGATAAAGTGTATACCGATTTGCTTTATCAGATTCGTCCTGCTTTTGGTGGTAATATCATTGCTACCATTATTAATCCGGATTGCCGTCCGCAGATGGCTACAGTTCGCGAGGGTGTGATGAAAAAAGAGATTCTTGATCCGAAATACAAAGGAACAATCAATAAACTCGATGTTTCCAAATACACCAGCGACCTCGATTTTGTGGTTGAACTGATCGAACGTCACATGGAAAAGAGTAAAATCAACATTAAAGGTGCCGGAATTATTGTTGCCGGAGGATATGGTGTTGGTTCCAAAGAAAATTTCAATCTGCTTTTCGAACTGGCAGAAGTGCTGGGTGGAGAAGTTGGTGCATCGCGTGCCGCTGTCGATTCAGGATACGTGGGTCACGATCGTCAGATTGGTCAGACCGGAACCACTGTTCGCCCAAAACTATACATTGCCTGTGGTATTTCAGGACAAATACAGCATCGTGCAGGAATGGAAGAATCTGCACAGATTATTGCCATCAATACCGATCCTGAAGCGCCGATTAACTCAATTGCTGATTATGTGATCACTGGTAATGTGGCTGATATTCTTCCAAAGATGATTAAGTTTTATAAAGCGAATACCAAGTAGTCTTTCATCCGAAAAAATAAAATAAAATGGCTAATTTTTATACCGATAATAAAGACCTGAAATTCCATTTGACCCATCCGCTGATGGAGAAAATTGTTCGGTTGAAAGAACGGAATTTCGAAGAAAAGAAGAATTACGATTTTGCACCCATGGATTACGAAGATGCCCAGGATAGCTACGATAAAGTGCTTGAAGTGGTAGGCGAAATCTGTGGCGATATTGTATCCCCCAATGCTGAAAGTATTGATGCTGAAGGACCGAGTGTAGTTGATGGTCATGTAATATATGCCCGTGGTACGGAAGTAAACATTGATGCTCTTCGTAAAGCAGGTTTAATGGGTATGTCGCTGCCCCGTAAATACGATGGTTTGAACTTCCCGATTGTACCTTACATTATGGCTGCCGATATTGTTTCCCGTGCCGATGCAGGTTTCGTTAACATCTGGGGCCTTCAGGACTGTGCTGAAACCATTAATGAATTTGCTTCGGAAGAACAAAAAGCAAAATATTTACCACGTGTTTGTGCCGGCGAAACCATGGCAATGGATTTAACCGAGCCTGATGCAGGTTCCGATTTGCAGGCAGTTCAGTTAAAAGCAAGCTGGGACGAAAAGAAAGGTGTTTGGTTAATGAACGGTGTAAAACGCTTTATTACCAATGGTGATGGCGATATTGCACTGGTTCTGGCACGTTCGGAAGCAGGAACCAAAGATGGCCGCGGGTTATCGATGTTTATCTACGACAAACGCAATGGCGGTGTCACTGTGCGTCGTATCGAACACAAAATGGGAATCATTGGTTCTCCAACCTGCGAACTTGTATTTAAAGATGCGCCGGGCGAACTGGTTGGCGACCGTAAACTGGGATTGATTAAATATGTAATGGCCTTGATGAATGGTGCCCGTCTGGGTATTCATGCACAGTCAGTGGGTGTTTCTGAATCAGCTTATCGCGAGGCCCTGGCCTATGCCAAGGAACGTATGCAGTTTGGTAAAGCAATTATTCGCTTCCCTGCCGTTTACGAAATGATCACGACGATGAAGGCAAAACTCGACGCTTCCCGTACTTTATTGTACGAAACCGCCCGTTTTGTTGACGTTTATAAAACGTATTCACACATTGCAGACGAACGTCCTTTAGACAAAGACGAGAAGGCTGAAATGAAGAAATATCAGCGTCTGGCAGATTTATTTACTCCGCTAGGCAAAGGTATCGCCAGCGAATTCTGTAATCAGCTGGCCTACGATGCGGTTCAGATTCACGGAGGCTCCGGTTTTATGAAGGACTATCCGGTTGAACGTATCTATCGTGATGCCCGTATTACTTCTATTTACGAAGGTACAACTCAGTTGCAGGTTGTTGCAGCCATCCGTGGCGTAACTACAGGCGGTTATCTGGCCCAGATTCGTGAATACGAGTCTCAGAAAATTACTCCTGAATTGGAATTCATGCGTCGTACGCTCATTATACTTACTGATGACTACGAGCAGGCGGTTAACAAAGTCGTTGACAGTAATGACAATGAGTTTATCGATTTTCACGCCCGTAGATTGGTTGAAATGGCTGGATTTATCATTATGAGCTATCTTCTGGTGCTTGACAGTAACAGGGATGCATCATTCACCAAATCGGCCAAAGTATTCATTAAACTGACCAAGTCGCTGGTTAAAGGGCATGCTGAGTTTGTTCGCAGTTCGGTTGTCGAAGATCTTGCTGCTTATAAAATTGATATTGCATAAGTAATTGAACAGAAGTTAAGCAAATTACTTCTGTATCTGATATGAAAATGAAAGGCCATCCGTTTAAGGATGGCCTTTTTTATGAAAAATAAAATTGATGAATTGAATTAAAATGAAGTTTCTAGACTGGTTCTTTGGGTATACTTATTAAAAATCTGGCCCCTTTCTCCAATCCATTGCTCGATGCTGAAATCGATCCGTTCATTTCGCCCATAACATTGGCACAAAAATGAAGTCCGAATCCGTGACCGGTATTTTTGGTTGTAAAACCATATTTGAAAATGTCAGGCATAACCTCGTCCGAAATACCAATCCCGTTATCTTCAATAATAATCTGAACATATTCGGGATCATTCCCCAGAATTTTAATATTGATCAGTCTTTCTGTTTTATGATTTAATTTGACTGATTCAGCCGCATTTTTCACCACATTCAATACCACATTAATTAGTTTTGACGCAGGGGCAATAACTATTACGTCTTTATCGGAGTCATATTCCCTTTGGAGGATAATATCGTTCTTTTTGAATGATTCGTCCAGTATTGTAATTGCTTCATCAATCAGATTTTTCACAACGATTGGTTCATTCAGGTTTCTCACAAGTGAATAGTCTTGCTGAATATCGATAGCATCCTTAATAAGCTTGATTTTTTGATACAAGTTCTTCCCTTCCAATTTAAGTTTTTCATGTTCACTGGTAAGTTCCATTCCAAGTTTCGAATAATATTCGGGAAGGAGCTTTCCTTTTGGATCGTTTGTGATGAAATTCGCCAGTTCATCTTTATGCACCAGCATCATTTCATTGGCCTTTATTAAGCCCGGAAGTTTTGAATTGGATAAAAGCATGTTAATGAACTCGGATGAAATATTGACGCTATTCAGGATGTTTCCAATGTTGTGCATCACACTTGTAGTCACTTCCGACATTCCTGCCTGATGAGCAATTTTCATCATTTCTTTTTGTTGATCCTTTAGCTTTTCCTGGGTGGTAATTAATTCTGTGATGTCGTTCATAATAGTAACTGTACCAACTACATCATTTGCATTGTCTTTTAGAAAAGAACTCGAGACTCCCAGGTACAATTTGTTGTTTTTGAACGTTGTAATTGTGAAAAGCCTGTTTTTAAACTCTTCCTTTCCATGCTGTTCACCAAAAATTCCCAGTTCTTTAATATTTAGCTTGCTAAGTGAATCCGGAATATTAAAATCGAACTTGTTGGGATTAAGCTCGAATAACTCATGAAAACGTCTGTTAGCCCATACAATATTTTTATTCAAATCTGTCATAATAAGGGCTTCATTCATAGTTTCAAGAATTTTGTCAGCAACATTTTTAGGTGTGAGGTCAAACATCCGGAAATAGAGAATAGCAATTAACAAACAGCTCCAGCCAATAAAAATGAATGGAAAATCGGGAAAAATTATCGAGATATTAAAAGCACCAGGTAGCAAACCGTTTTTCAGGAACGGAATCCATGTTGGAATTAATATTCCCGCAAGAACAAAGTCCGCTTTGAGTTTTTCTTTTTTTTCTGATGCATTTCGGCGAAATAGGATGGCGATAACCGAAACTGCGATAGTCATTGTACTCATGTAAACGGCAAATACAAGTTCCCGGATACTTGTAATGTTTTCCGGAATCCGGATCCATTCGTTTCCGGTATAGGTGACGCTTGCGAAAAAATGAAGAAGCGACAACCAGGCTACCATCAGAATGGTAATGGTATATAATAAAATGAACAGCGGCTTCTGTGGCTTGAAATAAAATCCGGCATACCGATATAAGAAATGAATTTGAACGACATAAAGTATTGGCCAGTATAAAAGTTCAAAATGAAGCCAGTCAACCGCTTCGTCCAATGTATGGCTGGTGAGTATGAGGTATTCAAAAAATGCAATTCCTGCTGTTACAGTTGTGTAAACTAAGAATAACTGAATGACTTGATTTTTTATATCTTTTGAAAAAATGAATGCTCCCCAAAAAAAGACAACACCCGAGGTAAAAAGCGCTAGTGATGAGTATAAATTCATTTTCAATATCAATACTTCGTTCAAAACTTAGTTATTTATCTGATTTACAGCAAAATAACTGATTATTTATTAGATTAAAACCGCAGAGATTTGTATCTTTAAAGTATTAATTACCAGTTAATTACTTTAATTATGGCCACCTCTGCG
>JBGSUC010000020.1:0-4812 GCA_041736275.1 Prolixibacteraceae bacterium | reverse complement strand
CTACACCACTTTTGATTCCTTTTCTGAAGAAACATTTAGGCTTATAGTAAAACCAAAGTCAGTTAAAGTAAATGGATTAGCAATAAATGAAATGAAAAATAATTCATCCGAGGGGTGGTCTTGGCAACCGCTCGACAAAGGCGGGATATTCAAAATTAAACAATCTAAAGGGAACACGATAGAAATAAAAATGGATTGAATGTTTTCCAATAAATAATTGTTAAAATAGAATTTGAATCCAGAGTGAAATCTCGATAGTAAGTATAAAACATTAAAACAAAATAACTTAATTGCAGCTTTGCCTGGCTGATCCACTAAGTCAAGTTCTAAAAACAAGAAGGAACTTATGAATCGTTTACATATGATTAATATTTATGAAGAAATTAATTACACTGCCTTTGGAATTATAGCACTCCAATCTGCATTAAAAGGTGGTGAATGTATTGTTCTAAGTTTTGATAAATAAAGGATAAGTCTGCTCCGAAAAGGTTGGATTCTCATCCAAAACAACATTTTCGGATTGTTCAACCACGGATTCCTCAGATTGGCACAGGTTTATAATCTATGAGAATTAGCGGAATAGATGTTTTTCTTTTTGTTGCAATGCATCATTTACATCTCTCAGATAAAATAATGATTGATTTTGGCGTATATTGATGTATTGTGGTTGATTTTTCAAGTTTTATTCTCTATTTTTGCACGTGTTTCATAAACAGCCAAACACCTGGTAAATTCAGCTTAAGTTTTGCAAAATGAAGGTAGTCGTTCAAATCAGAACTTTATAGACACACACGCACATGCGAATTGTAATTTTTGGCGGAAGCGGTTTTGTCGGGAGCAACATCGCTTACTCAGCAACACTAAAAAAATGGGATGTATTTATTGCCGACACGGGCAAAAACGAAATACTGAAGAATTTACCCTGGAATCCAATTAATATTACTGATTTTGAAAGTGTTGATGAATATATCGGGAATATCATGCCCGATGTTGTTGTGAACACCGCGGCAATTGCAGATATTGATTTTGCCGAACGGGAGAAAGAAATTACCTCCCAAACGAATATCACAGGTGCAGTAAATATTGCAAAAGCCTGTGCTGCACGGAAGATCAGATACATCTTCTTTTCGAGCGATGCCGTTTTTGATGGAAAAGGCGACAACTATTCGGAAGATGATGAGGTTAATCCATTAAACTATTATGGCCAGACTAAAGCCGAAGCCGAAACACAAATCTTAAAAATAGCCCCCGGAAGTGTGGTGCTCCGGATTTCACTGGTGTTGGGTTTTCCGCTCGATAAAGGCAATTCTTTTGTCGCCGGACTCAAAAAAAATCTGCAAAATAACGATGTAATCAAAGTGCCAATCGACATCATCCGAACGCCTATTGATGTAAAAACCTTATCAAATGTGATTATCGAATTGGCTCAGAATACGTTCGCGGGTGTGCTGCACCTCGGTTGCCTCGAAAAAGTTAACCGGTTTTTACTTACCCAACTGCTTGCCAAACAATTGGGTTTCCCGATTGACAAGATCATCCCAAAAGAACCAGATCACGGAGTTCAGGAGAAAGCGCCACGGCATAAAAACGGAATACTCAATGTGTCAAAAGCCATCAAAGTGCTTGCAACCAAAATGTTGACACTCAATGAAACAATTGTAAACGCGGTAAAACGAATAGAAATAATTTGAAAATTTAAGCGATGAAAAATCCAGTAATCAAGTATGAATTAGAAGTTGCAAACGGCTCCATCTATGGTTTAGAAGAAGCAAATGTGCTGATGCAGGTTTTAAAAGACGGTGCGCCGTCGTGCGGTAAAAAGGTGAAAGAATTTGAGGATGCTTTTGCTCATTTCTGCGGAACAAAATATGCTTTGGCTGTAACATCAGCTACCACCGGATTAACTTTGTGCGGAATAGCTGCGGGCATAAACCCTGGCGATGAAGTAATTACAACACCCAATAGCTGGATTGCCACTGCCAGCGCATTTTCGGTTCTTGGGGCAAAAATAGTATTTTGTGATGTTGAACCCGATACGCTCAATTTGAATGCCGATTGTCTAGAATCGCTTATTACGCCCAAAACCAAAGCAATTGTACCGGTACACTTGTTCGGAAGATGTTGCCGGATGGATAAAATTATGGAAATAGCAAACAAGCATAATTTGATCGTAATCGAAGATTGTGCACACAATCCGGGTGGTGAATACAAGGGCAAACGCTCCGGAAATCTGGCCTCGATGGGGGTTTTCAGTTTTCATCAGCAAAAAAATATGTCAACCTTAGGCGAAGGTGGCATGGTAACTACCAACGATAAAAAATTATTTAACAGTATTCTCAGCTACCGTTCGTTGTGTTGCCGCGTTTATGGCGAAAGTCCAAAATATTTATCGATTGACGAAGAAAAATACCCGATGGGCAAAGAATACTGGAAACTGCTGTTCGACGACATTGGCTACAATTTCAGAATGACAGATGCCCAGGCTGCTGTTGGTATTGAGCAACTGAAAAAACTCGAATACCACAACCAACGAAGAATTGAATTGGCAAACCGGCTTTCTGAGAAATTGAAAGATGTGAAAGGAATTATACTTCCAAAAGAAGATCCGGACGGCAAACATGTGTGGCATTTGTATATGATCCAGCTTACAGCTGGTTTCCCATTGGCAAAGCGCGATTTTATGTGGGAATTATACACGAAAAAAGGGATAAAACCATGGTCGCATTATATGCCAATCCACCTTACCCAACCTTACCTGAACAAAGGGCATAAAGTAGGCGAATGTCCTGTTATGGAAGATGTTGTGGAGCGTTTTGTGACATTTCCGATTCACCCCCGGTTAACAGACCAGGCAATTGACTATTTAGCTGATTGTATTGTTGAATTAAGCAAATCATAACGGAAAGAACACGATGAAAGCAAATGAATTAGTTTCAAAACTATCGACCGAAGGCGCAAAAAAATATTTTGAAAAGTTATACGGAAATAAGCTGGAAGCGATCAGTTTCCAGATAAGTCGTTACCAAAACCTTATCCAAAGATTTACCAATGAATTTTCTACTTTCGAAAATTTATCGCTTTTTACGACACCCGGGCGCACCGAGGTAGGTGGAAATCACACCGACCATAACGCCGGAAGGGTATTGGCTGCCGCAGTTGACCTTGATATCGTGGCAGTTGCAAGACCCTCAGCTGATAATCTGATCATTATCCGTTCTGAAGGTTATCCCGAAATCTGCATCAATATTCTGGAACTGAAAGCCAGAAACGAAGAAAAATATACTTCTGCAGCACTTGTCAGAGGGGTATGTGCCAGACTGCACGAAATGGGATATCAAATTGGCGGTTTCCGCGCCAGTATTGACGGACGGGTTCCAAAAGGCTCAGGCTTAAGTTCTTCTGCAGCTTTCGAGGTGATGATGGTCACTATTCTCAACGACTTTTACAACAAAGGAGTAATTGACAATACGTTGAACGCACAAATTGCTCAGTATGCTGAAAATGAATATTTTGGAAAGCCTTGCGGATTGATGGATCAAACAACCTGCGCCTATGGCGGATTGGTATTTATTGATTTTAATGATTTCGCAAAACCTGTTATCGAGAAAATAAATTACGACTTTTCGCAAGAAGGTTACACCATCCTGATTATCGATACCGGTGGCGATCATGCCGATTTAAACGACGACTACGAAGCGTTGGAAAACGAAATGAAAAGCGTGGCGAGAAGTCTTGGCGGAAGCGTTATGCGCGAATTTACTGATATTCAGGTGATCGAAAACCTGAAACTATTGCGAACCCAGGTAAGCGACCGTGCTATTTTACGCGCCTTGCATTTCTACAACGACGACCAACGGGTTGTAAAACAGGTAGAAGCCTTAAAAACCAATAGAATGGCCGATTTTTTAAAGCTGATTAAAGAATCGGGCGAAAGTTCATGGATGCTCTGTCAAAATTGTTATTCATCGAAACATGTTGAAATGCAGGGAATTAGTATAGCTTTGGCGGTTACGGCGCAGCTTTTAAAAGAAGGCGCGTGGCGCGTGCATGGAGGTGGGTTTGCCGGTACTATTCAGGTTTTTATCCCAAGCAATCAGCTTGATACCTATCTGTTACCCATCCGAAAAATCTTCGGAGATCAGGCTTGTCATGAGATTTTTATCCGGTCAATCGGAACAACACAAATCAATTTATAAATTTAATTCACGAACAATGCTTAAGAAATCGAGGGAACATAAAATACTGGATCTCATCACCAGAAATGGCGCGATTGAAGTCAAAGAATTGATGGATCATTGCAATATTTCTGAAAATACAGCCAGACGAGACCTTAAGGGTATGGAAGACAAAGGTTTGTTGTCGCGTACACATGGCGGCGCTGTTCCGGTTCAGCCACAATTGAATTTAGTTGATTTTGATAAGAAATTAGCACAGGATTCGGACAAAAAGGAACGGTTAGGGAAACTTGCAGCCAGTTTTGTTAAAGACAATGATGTTATTTTTATTGACTGTGGCACAACACTTTACTATATGCACCAATACCTCGGAGAACGAAAAAATCTAATCGTAATTACCAATTCTCTGCCAATTGTTTACAAATTATCGAACAATCGCGAAATAAGAACGGTTATGATTGGAGGTGAAATTGATGCGGAAAGGAAAGCCAGCTACGGCTCAATCGCCGAAAAGAATGTTTCTGAATATCATGTATCCAAAGCATTTATCGGATCAGACGGAGTATCAATCAATAACGGGTTGAGTACCTATGATACAAAAGAGTCGGCAATTACCAACAGAATGGCTGAAAACGCT